>NZ_CP045144.1:0-1200000 GCF_009223885.1 Ancylobacter sp. TS-1 | reverse complement strand
GGGCACCACGGTGGCCGTGCCGCTGGCCGGCATCATCGAGGCCAACGCCGGCACCTTCCCCTATCTCGGCATGCGGGTGCGGCGCGGCGACCTTCTCGCCTATCTCCAGCCGACGGTGACGGTTTCCGAGCGTGCGCAGATCGAGGCGCGCATCCAGCAGCTCTCCAACCAGATCTCGCTCGCCGAGAAGCAGATGGAGCGGCTCGGCGACGTTCTTTTCGTGCGCTACCGCACCAACAAGATCGAGGCGATGAAGGTCCAGATCGACGGCTACCGCCGCGAGCTGATCTCCCTGCAGGGCGCGCTCGACCGCCGCGAGAGCCTGCGCTCCACCGCCGACGGCGTGATCTCGAAGGTCTCCGCCGTGGTCGGCGGCACGGTGAGCCAGGGCCAGATCGTGTTCGAGATCGTCGATCCCGACGCGCTGTGGGTCGAGGCGGCTGCCTACGATCCCGCCATCGCCAAGGGCGTGCGTTCGGCCACGGCCATCACTGGCGACGGCCGTTCCTTCGCGCTCGCCTTCATCGGCGGGGGCATGACGCTCAGCAATCAGGCGATCCCGCTGCGCTTCCGCGTCGTCGGCGCCCATGAGGGGCTTTCGGTCGGCAAGCCGGTGACGGTGATCGTGCAGCAGGACAAGACCATCGCCGGCATTCCGGTGCCGGCCTCGAGCGTGATACGCGACGCCGACGGGCGCTCCATCGTCTGGGAGCGCACCGGCGCCGAGACCTTCATGCCGCGCCAGGTGCGCGCCACGCGTATCGCCGGCAACCAGATGGTCGTCGAGTCCGGCCTCGCCGACGGGGCGCGCGTCGTCACCGACGGCGCCAGCCTGCTCAACCAGATCCGATAGGGGGCACGGGTGGCGAGGCTGGTGATTCTGCTGACCGCCGCGCTGCTGGCCACCGCGCCGGGCGTCGGCGCGCCGGCTGCCGCCACCGAGTCCGTCATTCGCGTCGCCGCGCTCACGCCGGCGGTGTCCTTCGGCCAGCCGGCACGCCTGCCGACGGCGGACGAACATGCGGCGCGGGCCGGAACCGATGCCGGGGAGTCCGGGTTGGAACTGCCGACGCAGCAGGCGATTCTCGGGGCTGCGCTGCTGGGCGGCGCCTTCGCCCTCGGCCTCGCCGCTACCGGCTCGCTGTCCACGGCCCTCGGCGCCGCCGGCGCCATGGCCATCGGTTACGCGGTGCTGCCCTGACGGGCGCACCTGTCACATCGCAGCCGCGCGGCACGGGCCGCCCGGAACTGAAGGAGGCGTAGTATGATCCGGGCCTGCAAGACCTATCTGCCGCTCGCTTTCGCCGGCGCGGTGCTTCTCGCGGCGGCGCCGGTCTCGGCGCAGACCGCCGCCACCTCGGCGGCGTGGGACCCGCTGGAGCCGCTCAACCGCGCGACCTATGCCTTCAACGTCGCCTTCGTGGCGGTGGTGGCCGAGCCGGTGATCAGCGCCTATCGCGCCGGCGTGCCGACGGCGGTGCAGACCGGCATCGACAACGTCTTCACCAATCTGCGCGAGCCGCTGACCGCCATTTCCAGCGGCGTGCAGGGCGACCTTAACAATCTCGGCCTCTCGGTCGGGCGTTTCGCCATCAACACGACGGCGGGCATTGGCGGCATCTTCGACGTCGCCAGCCGCATCGGCTGGGTGTCGCGTCCCGAGGATCTCGGCGCCGCCTTCTGCAGCTACGGCGTGCCGACCGGCCCCTATCTGGTCCTGCCCTTCGTCGGCCCGACCACGGCGCGCGAGGCGGCCGGCACGGTCGCGACCTACGGCATCACCTATGGCGTCGCCCATGACTACACGCTCGGCTATGTCGTCGCCGACCGCGCGGTCGCCGCGGCGAGCGACCTGCCGCTGACCGAGGTGACGATCACCCCGAGCGATGCACCCGCC
Organism: Ancylobacter sp. TS-1; assembly: GCF_009223885.1. Lineage (NCBI taxonomy): Bacteria > Pseudomonadati > Pseudomonadota > Alphaproteobacteria > Hyphomicrobiales > Xanthobacteraceae > Ancylobacter > Ancylobacter sp. TS-1. The sequence continues at coordinate 1,198,103 of NZ_CP045144.1, read as the reverse complement.
GCGCCGGGTGCGGACGCGCCGGCCGCCACCATCGTCGCCCCGAGCTACGAGGATTCGCGGGCCGACTATCTCTCCTTCCGCCAGCAGCTCTGCACGGATGCCATTCCCGCGGCCGAGCTGAAGTCCAGCCCGCTCGGCGGCGTGATCCGCGTCAACTGACGCCGGCTGGCGGGCAGGCCCGCCAGCCCGTCCCCCGGCGCACAGTCCGGGCGGTGGCCACGTGCTGCCGGCCGGGCCTGTGCATCGGGTCCGGCATGGAGGCCGGGGCCGACACGCCCGCGTCACGCCCCTGCCGCATAACGTTTTCCCAACCCGCCCGCGCCAGCCCAGACGGACATCCCGATGAACGCCTCCGCCGAGCCGGCGCACCCGCCGCACGACCATGAGCCTCACGCCCACCCGCCGGGCGCGCACGCCTCCGGCGGCAAGGGCGGCCATGGGGCCGGCGACGGCCACGACCACGGCATCGCCGTGACCGACGACAGCCAGATGCGCGTCTTCTGGGTGATGATCTTCACCGGCGGCTACATGATCGCGCAGGCGACGGGCGGCTGGCTTTCCGGGTCTCTGGCGCTGATCGCCGATGCCGGGCACATGCTCTCCGACACCATCGCGCTGTTTCTCTCCTGGATGGCGTTCCGGCTGAGCCGGCGGCCGAGCGACGAGCGCCGCACCTTCGGCTATCACCGCTTCCAGGTGCTGGCGGCGCTGGCCAATGGCGCGACGCTGTTCCTCATTGCCATCTGGGTGGTCTACGAGGCGATCGAGCGTTTCGCCGAGCCGGTCGAGGTGCTGGGCGGACCGATGCTCATCGTCGCCGTCATCGGCCTGCTGGTGAATGTCGGCGGCGTGCTGGTGCTGCGCGGCGGCGACCGGCGCAACGTCAACATGCGCGGCGCGCTGCTGCATGTGGTGGGCGACCTGCTCGGCTCGGTGGCGGCGATCTCGGCCGCGCTCGTCATCCTCGCCACCGGCTGGATGCCGATCGACCCGATCCTGTCGGTCTTCGTGAGCCTGCTCATCCTGCGCAGCGCCTGGTCGCTGATCGCCTCCTCGTTCAACATTCTCATGGAGGGCGTGCCGGACGAGATGCAGGGCACGGCGGTGTCCGACGAACTCCTCACCATCGAGGGCGTCGCCGGTGTGCATCATTTCCACGTCTGGGGCCTGACCGGCGAGCGCCTGCTGGCCTCGCTGCATCTCGTGCTGGCCGAGGGCGCCAGCGCCCGCGAGGTGAAGGCCAGCGTCCGCGCGCGCATGGCCGAGCGCTTCGGCATCGATCACGTGACCATCGAGACCGAGGGGCCGGACGAGCATCCCGAGGGCACGCCGCCGCTCTTCGTGACCGCCGGCCACTGAGGCGCGCAACTGGGGCGCGCGGCTGAGGCGCACGACCCGCAGGATCAGGGCGGCGTGCGCAGCACGTCGCGCTCGCCCGAAATGCGCTTCTGCACGAACGACCAGCTGGTGCCGACGCCGATCACCAGCGCGATCCAGAACAGCACGAAATAGGTCGTGATGTGCACGTCGTCGAAGGCGAAGAAGCCGAGGCCGACGCCGGCGATGAGCGACATGATGACCAGCAGCGACAGGGCGGTGACGCCGAAATAGCCGATGGTCAGGAACGCCATGCGGCCGAAGGCGACGAGGCAGGTGAACAGCCCGACGCCGACGAAGAACTGGAAGGTCGTCAGCTCGCCGCCCTGCGTGACCCAGTGGAAATAGGAATAGCCGCTGGGATTGTAGGTGGCGAACACCAGCGTGGTTGCCATGAGCCCGCGCCGCGCGAACAGGCGGACGAAGTCGACCGGCGGGTTGATGTCCAGCCGTGCCATCTCACACCGGCGAGTTGAACGTCACATCGGTGGAGTCGACCTGGCCGCTGAGGCGGTTGCGCAGATGCGACCAGGACAGGCCGGACGCGTAGACGCAGGCGAGGATCACCAGAAGTGTGAAGGTGAACACCCGCGGGTCCTCGACATGAAGCAGGCCGTTCTCGATCAGCACCCAGGCGCCCGAGGCGAAGGTGGCGGTGAGCAGGCCGATACCGATCAGGCCCAGCGAGCGCATGCTGGAGAGGATCGCCACCACATGGAGAATCAGCAGCAGCACGCCGACCAGAATCTTGGCCGAGACATTGCCGGAATGCTCGGTGATCCAGTGGAAATAGGACATGGCGTAGGGATTGTAGGTGCCGAGCACCAGCGCCAGGCCGGAGAGCAGGCGGGCCAGAAGGTCTACCGGTCCGAACTCATGCATGGTTCAGGCGATCTCCGCGGTCCGCGCGCGGCCAGACGAGGGTGACGTAAATGCGTCCATTCGCTGGCATTTCGAAAGAGTTGGGCTAAACATTGGCTCTCGCAATTCCCGCCCGCGAATCCAGTATAAGCGGTCGCGGGCCCGCGTCCACCATGGGGCCGACGTGCCGAACAGCGCGCCTAGCCGCCCGGCCAGTCCGGGCTCGTTCGTTCGTTCGCTGCGAGCCTCGCTGCACGCCACGACCTTCGTTACGCTGTCGCTGCTGGTGTCGCTGGCCTTCGTGCTGGCGCTGGCGACGCTGCTGAACTACTCGAAATTCCTCACAACCTATACCGAGCTTTCCGACCGGCGGGTCGCGCTGGTGACGACGTGGACCCGCGATTCCATTGAGGTGCTGCTCAATCTCGGGCTTGAGCTGAAGGGCCTGCACGCCGCGCCCGCGATTCTGGAGCAGGCCAAGACCCGCTACCCCCATATCGAGAGCATCTCGCTGTTCGATACGGCGAGCGGGCGCATCCTCTACTCGACCTCGCCGGACCTCGCCGGCAAGCCGACCCCGCCGGCCTGGCTCGAGGCGCAGGCGCATTCGCTCAAGCCCACCTGGCACATTGACGACGACGACCCGGCGATTGCCGGTATCCGGCTCGATTCCAGCTTCCTCAAGGGATTGGGCGGCATCGCCATCGTTCACTCCACGACGCAGGCCCGCGCCCGCATGGCGCAGATGCGCGACGAGCTGCTGATGACCGCGTTCGGCGTCTTCGCGATCTTCGCGGTGCTGGCCGTGGCGCTGGCGCTGCTGGCGACGCGCGGCATGCGGCGCACGCTGCGCGGCCTGACGGACGCTCTGGATCCGACGGCGCAAAGCCCGGCCGAGACACGCGTACCGGCGGAATTGCAGGCTCCGATCATCGCCTTCCGGCAGGCGGTGGCTGCGGCCGAGATCGAACTCGCCGGCGTCGAGCAGGAACTGGGCGCCGCGCCGGCGCCCGTGGCGGCCGACCCAGTGCCAGCCCCGGCCGGGGAGGATCGGCCATGAGCGAGGCGGTAGCGGCAAGCGACATGGCGCGTCTGCGCACGCGCATCCTCATCATCACGCTCACCCTGGCGCTGGCGGCGGCGACCCTGCTGTCGCTGCGCACGCACCGTCTGTTCAAGGACGTCCTGTCGCCGGAAATCACCCAGAAGGCGGATATCGTCGCCGAACTCGCGACGCAGGATGTCGAGCGGGCGCTGGGCTTCGGCATTCCGCTCGACCGGATGGTCGGCGTGCCGGCCTATCTCGATCAGTTGCTCGCGACCCACGAGGAACTCGCCTACGCCGCCGTGCTCGACCCGCAGGGGCGTTTGCAGTTCGCGGCCGGCGCGGACAGCGGGGACATCGCCGAGGAACTGAAAGAGCCGGTGGCGAGTTTCGCGCCCGGCAGCATCGACCGCGAGATCGTGTGGGAGAAGGGCCGCCAGATGGTGCTCGGCCGCGCCGAGGGGCCCGACGGCACGACGGCGGCGGTGATCGCGGTGAGCCTCGATTCGCGTTTTGTCGACCGCCAGTTCGAGGAACTGGCGCAGGACGTGTTCATCGTGCTGCTGGTAGCGCTGTTCCTCGCTTTCGAGATGGCGGTGGTGCTGCTGACCGGGCGCACATTGCGCCCGCTGAACCAGCTTATCGAGGCGGTGGAGGCGGGCGGGCAGGGCAACCTGCACCGGCGCATCGCTTACCGCGCCAATGACGGCATCGGCCGGGTGGTACGGCATTTCAACAGCCTGGTGCAGGGGCTCAACGAACGCTACCGCCGCCTTGCCGCCCGCACGACGGACCTGCCGGCGCTGCGCGAGCAGGTGGCGGCGATCGGTGCGCGCTTCGGCCTGACCGAGGGGCCGATCGACAGCTTCGGCATCCGCGCCGCCGTCACCGATGTGCGCCTGCCGCTGTTCGTCTTCGTCATGGCGGAGGAGCTTCAGAAGTCCTTCCTGCCGCTCTACATCGCCTCGCTCGACGCCAATATCTCCTGGCTGTCGCCGCAACTGCTCATCAGCGTACCTATCTCGGTCTATATGGCGACGCTGGCGCTCTCGACGCCGATTTCCGGCTCCTGGTCCGACCGCTACGGCCCGCGCCGCATCTTTATCGCCGGCCTGATGGTCGCCATCGTCGGCTTCCTCGCCGCCGCCGCCGCCCATAGCGTGCTGGAGCTGGTCGCCGCGCGCGCTGCGGGCGCGATCGGCTACGGCATGTGCACCATCGCCGCGCAGGGCTTCATCGTGCAGGTGACGGACAAGGACGAGCGCACGCGGGGCGTCTCGGTTTTCGTCACCGTGCTCATGTCGGCGAGCATCTGCGGCACCGCCATTGGCGGCATCATCGCCGACCGGCTCGGCTATCGGGTGGTGTTCGTCTGCGCCGCCGTGCTGGCGCTGATCGCCGGCGTGCTGGCCCTGCGCATGATGGCGGGCGGCATGCCGGCCGAACAGGCCCGCCGTGTGAAGCTGTCGGATCTGGGCATCGCATTGCGCAATCCCCGGTTCCTGGCGCTGGTGCTGTTCGCCGCCATTCCCAACAAGATCGTGCTGACCGGCTTCCTGTTCTATGCCGTGCCGCTCTATCTTGCCGGGCTGAATGTCTCGGAGGCCGAGACGGCGCGCGTCATGATCCTGTATTCGCTGGTCATCGTGCTGCTGGGGCCGTGGGTCAGCCGCATGGCTGACGAGCGCGGCTACAGCTGGTCGCTGGTGATCGTCGGCACGCTGCTGTCGGGCCTCGCCATGTTCCTGCTGGCGGTGCGGGCGGACGCCTACGGCGTCGCCGCCGCCGTGGTGGCGGTAGCCGTGGCGCACGCCATCTCGATTTCGCCGCAGATCGCGCTGGTGCCGGAGATCTGCGCCGACGAGATCGCCCGCGTCGGCCAGACCACCGTACTCGGCGCCCTGCGCACGCTGGAGCGCATCGGCAGCGTGATCGGGCCGATTCTGGTCGCGGCGGTCGCCGTGCGCTTCGGCTACACGGCAAGCCTGATGGTCATCGGCGGCATGATCGCGCTGTGTGCGCCCATCCTGCTGCTGGCCCAGCGCTCCACGCGGAAGGCGGCGGCACCATGAGCGGACGGGGCACCTCGCGCCTATGCACGGCCGGCCTGAGGCTCGTCCTCGCGCTCGCCCTTCTGGCGCTCGCGGCCGGCGGCGTGAGCGCGCAGGAGACCCGGCGCGAGCCCTTCAAGGTGATGATGGTGCTGTGGCGCGGCTGCGAGGATGCCTGCCGGGGCTTTCAGGACTACCTGTCGTTCCGTGGCGTGCCGGTGCAGTACCTGATCCGTCAGGCCGGCACGCTGAACCTCAAGTTCCCGGACCTCGTGGCGGAGGCGCGGGCGCTCAAGGTCGACCTAGTCGTCACCTGGGGCACGACCGCGACGCTCGGCATGGTCGGCGAGTACGACAATGCCGATCCGGCCCGCTACCTCCACGACATCCCGGTCCTGTTCATGATCGTCACCGACCCGGTCGCGGCGCGCGTGGTGGAGAGCCTCGACCGGCCCGGGCGCAACGTCACCGGCACGCTGGTCATCGTGCCGGAGGAGACCCAGCTGCGGGCGATCCGTTCCTATCTGCCGTTCCGCCGCGTCGGCATCGCCTACAACGAGGACGAGGTGAACGCCGTCTCCTCGGTGCAGAGGGTGCGGGCGCTCGCCGACGAGATGGGCTTCGAGGTGGTGGCGCGGCCGGTGCCCCGGGACGCCGCCGGCAAGCCGATCGCCGCCAGCCTGCCCGAGGTGGTGCAGCAGCTCGCCGACGCGAAGGTCGACCTGATCTATATCGGCTCCAGCTCCTTCATCCTCAACAATCGCGGGATATTCACCCGCGCGGCGGTCGAGCGCGGCCTGCCGGTGGCGGCGGCCGGCGAGGTGCCGGTGGTGGAGGCCGACGCGCTGCTCGGACTGGTCAGCCGCTACTACACGGTCGGCCAGCTGACCGGCACGCGCGCCGAGCAGATTCTCGTCGAGGGCCGCAAGCCGCAGGACATTCCGGTCGAGGCGCTCAGCCGCTTCTCGCTGATCGTCAACATGGAGGTCGCCCACAAGCTCAACCTCTACCCGCCGCTGCTGATGCTGAACGCCATCGAGGCGATCAAGACCGGCAAACCGCCGGCGGACGCGGCTGCCGCCGGCGCCGCGCCATGAGGAGGGGCCTCTTATGAGGATACTCATCCTCAGCAAGCGCGACCTGACCGCCACCGTGTTGCTGAACGACCTTCTGGCGCGGCTGGCGCCGCTGCCCGACTGCCGGCTGCGGGTGGTGCTGGCCGAGCGCACGCGGCCGGTGGAACTGGACGTGCCGGAACTGGCGCGCATGAAGCATTTCGAGCGCGACCTGCCCTTCGGCATGCTGTTTCCGAAGCTCGACGGCGCGCCGGGGCATGCGGGCGAGCTGATGACGCCCGCGCAGCTTTCGGCGCATCACGGCGTCGACCTGTCGGTGGCGCGCGGTCTCGACGATCCCGCCTTCGTGGCGGCGGTTGAGGAGTTCGTGCCCGACCTCATCGTCTCGGCGCGGTTCAGCTTTCTCATCCCGCGCCATCTCTTCGACGTCGCGCGGCACGGCGTGGTCAATGTGCATCCCGGGAGCCTGCCGGACTATGCCGGGCTCTATCCGCATTTTTTCTCGATGTTGGCCGGCGAGGAATCGCTCGGCTGCTCGCTGCACCACATCGATGCCGGCATCGACAGCGGCCCGCTGATCGCCGAGGGCGCGGTGCCGATCCGCCCGGGCCGCTCGGCCTTCGCCCACAATCTCGACAGCCATCTGCTGGGCAACCGGCTGATTAACGAACTCGTCGAAAACCTGATCGGGGGGCGGGCGGTGCCGTCTGTTCCGCAAGGACAATCCAAGGTAAAGTCGAATACATATCCGACGCCGGCAGAGTTCGACGCGTTCCGAGCCGCCGGTCTGTCGCTTATCAAGGTGCAAGAATACCGGGAACTTCTCGGCCGCTTCGGAATTTCCGAAGATCTTCCGGGAGTTTCCGATGACGTGTGAGACGGTTTTTCGGCCGCGGCGCATGAGGGCCGCGGGATTCGAGGCGGGGGCTTAGATGCTGGATTTCGGCATATTCACTTTGCCGGCGGTGGCGGCTGCGATGGTGTTCGTGGCGGCGCTGTTCGTCGGCGAGGACATCGTGATCGAGAAGGTCTATGTGCCTGAGGTCCGCGAGTGGAGCGGCTATACCTCGACGGTGGCGACCCGCATCCTGACCGATGAGCTGCGCGAACTCAGCGTCGCCGCCGCCTCGGAGCTTCAGGCCATCAACATCGACGAAGGCGGTGTCGAGAAGGGCATTTCCGCCTTCGAGGACTATTTCGAGGTCGGCCTGCTGATCAACGGCACGCGCAACGTGCTCGGCCTGATCAAGTACTACATCAATGGCGAGATCACCGAGCAGCGCGAGGAAACGCAGCTCGTCATCCGCGTCTACACCAAGAAGGAAGACGAGCCGGTCAAGCTGATCGTGGTGCGCGGCAAGGTCGACGACATCGACGGGCTGCTGCACGAAGGCGCGATCCAGATCCTCGAATTCATCAACCCCTATGTGATCGCGCTCTATCACCGCCGCAACGAGCTTGAGGCCAAGCAGTTCGACTTCCCCAAGACCCGGGCGTCCATCGCCATGTTCCTGGAGAAGCAGCCGGCCGAGCAGCACTTCCTGGCCTATGGCCTGCTCGGGCGCACCCACATGCTGCGCGCCGAGCGCGACACCACCCTGACTCCCGAGCAGCGCGAGGCGGAATATGCCGAGGCGATCCGCCTGCTCGACGCGGCGCTCTACCAGCAGCCGGATTTCCTTTATCCGCTGATCAATCTGGGCATCATCTACGCCGGCAAGAAGGACTATGCCCGCGCCGACGCCTTCTTCGCCCGCGCGGTGCGCCAGCATCCCAACTACCTGATCACCCGCACCGCCTGGGGCAAGATGCTGGACGAGCAGGGCCTCGTCGACGACGCCATCCTCCAGTACGAGGCGGCGGTGCTGATCAACCCGGACGACGCGCAACTGCACGCGAAGCTCGCCGGCCTCTACGAGCGTGCCGGCCGCAAGGAAGACGCCGCCGCGCAGGCGGAGAAGGCGCTGAAGCTCGATCCGGTCTCGCAGGCCTATTTCGACAAGTCGAAGGACTACGGCGTCAAGGACCTGCCGGCGACGGCGGTGCAGTGACGGGCCGGACGTAATGGGCCGGATGTGACGTGTCCTGCGGCCTTCCTTTCGCGGGGCGGGCGCCTTAAGGAGAAAGGGTGGGTCGCGGCGGGGTCGTGGCCGTTTGGGGTCGCCTCGGGATGCTAGAGACGCTGTTCGTCATCGGCTTCGTCCTGCTTCCGCTTGCGATCGCCGTGGTCCTCATCCTCTACCGTGCCCGCTTCCTCGTCATCGGCCTGTCGGCGATCATCCTGCTACTGGTGCTGATCTGGATGGTGCTCAAGGCCAGCGACATCGTCGAGCGCACCTTCGATCCGCAGGAGCCGGCACTGTCCATGCCCGGCAACTGCGCCGGTCCGGGGCAGGGTGAGTCGAAGGATTGCCGGCTCTGAGAGGCTCCGGCGACCACGATGCGACACCCCGGGCAGTGCGTATCGCGCGCGCCGGGATGGCGCGGAGGGGATGAATCCGGCATGCTGGCGCGGGCTGTCGAAGGGGAAGTTGCGAGCGGGCCATGGGAAGCGATCTGGCGCTGACGGCAATCGCCCTCGCGGTGCAGGCAACGGCCCTCGCCGTGTTTCCGTTCGCGCTGCTTGCCGCCTCGTGCCGCGCGATCAACGCGGCGCAGGACTGCCAGCTCCCCGCCACGCCCTATGTCGAACTGATCGCCATCGCCATCGGCGTGTGCGCGGGCGCCATCGTGATACACGCCAATGTCCGTTGGGCGCTGCTCGACCCGGGCGAGATTTTCCGCCGTGGCGGGCCGTGGGACATGAGCTTCGGCCAGTTCCTCGCGGGCCCCGCCAATCCGCTCGCCTACGACCTGTCGGCCATTCTGGTCTGGCCGTTCTCGGGCAGGCTGCCGAGTCTGGCGGGTCTTGCCGTGCTGCTGCTGGCCGGCCTCGTCTTCTACGTGCCCGTGCTCAAATACCGCACGCGCCGCGCTTTCGCGCATGGCCTGCGCAATGTGGTGATCGTCGTCTGGGGCGCCTGGGCGACGGTCTATCTGTTCTTCTATGCCGGCTGGCTCGCCAACCGGCTGAACTTCTGGATATTCCTGGTGTTGTTGCTGATCGTGGGCTTCCTGCGCCGGCGCTCCGAGCGCGTGGTGCTCAAGATCAACTAAGGCGGTCAAGACCGCCCTATGAGGAGAATGGCCATGAACATCGCCCATCGCCTGACGGCGGCCGTCCTTGCCGGATCGATGCTGATGGCAGCCGCGCCCGGCGCTCTCGCCCAGCCGTCCGGTCAGTCGACGGAGCCGCCCAGCACCTTCGACCGCATCGAGAAGTCGCTCTCCGAGGCGGCGTCCGAGGCGATCGACTTCGTGAAGAGCTACATCCCCTACGCCATGCCCGAGGTGCAGGAGAACGGCGACATCGTCATCCGCAAGCAGAAGCCCGACGCGGGCGCGGCGACCGATGCGCCGGCGACTTCCGCCCCCGAGACGCCCCCGACCGGCACGGCGACCAGCCCGGACGTCAAGATCTGAGCCCGGCGCAGCTTGGCACGCCGGCACCGCGCCGCGTGCCGTCTCACCCCGGGCGGTGGGCGATGAAGTCGATTTCCACCAGCGCGTCGCGGGCGAGTCCCGTGACGCCGACGCAGGTGCGTGCCGGCCGGCGGTCGGCCGGGAAATAGGACGCGTAGGCGGCGTTCATGGCGGCGTAGTCGCGCTTGAACTCGGTCAAGAACACCCGCGCCTGCACCACATGCGACAGGTCGAGGCCGATCCCGGCCAGAACCAGCACGAGATTGTCCATCACGCGGCGGGTCTGCGCCTCCGCGCCCTCCGGGAGAGGGCGGGAATCGTCGTCGGGCCAGGTCGGCATCTGGCCGGTCACGAAGACCCAGCCATCCGCCTCCACCGCATGGCTGAACGGGGCGACCGGCGTCGGCGCGCCCGCGATCATGTGGAACTGGGCCATCGGCATCTCCTCGGCTGTGGGCTGGCCTGAAATTTCCGATCCCGCCGGCCTGCCGTCAACGCCGCCGCGCGCCTTCGGCCGCGCGCCGCTGTCACAATTTGAAACGCGGGCGAGACAGGCACGCGACAGCGGGCCGCTAGCCATGAAGTCCCCGGAAAACCCCGCCTCCTGATGTGTCAGCGAGGTGGACACCACATGAGGACCTCGGAATGCTCCGCAAGCTCATCCTTGCCGCCGTGCTGGTCGTCGCCGGCACCTCGGCGGGCGCGGCCGCGACGACGGCGGTCGCGACCGCGAACGTCAATCTGCGCGCCGGCCCGTCGACCGCCTATCCGGCCGTCACCGTCGTGCCCGCCGGCGCCACCTTCACCACGCATGGCTGCGTCAGCGGCTACAGCTGGTGCGACATCGGCTTCGGCCCGTATCGCGGCTGGGTGGCCGCGAGCTACATACAGGTCATCTATCGCGGGGCGCCCGTGGTGCTGACCGCCCCGGTCGCCCCGGTCATCGGCATCACGGTGGTGTCGTTCAACCGGACCTACTGGGACAGCTACTACAGGGCCTATCCCTGGTACGGGCGCTGGGCGGCCTATCCGCCGCCGGTCTATCGCCCCTACGCGCCGCCCCTGCCGGTCGTGACCTCGCGCAGCGGGCAGGTGAACTGCGCCAACGGGGCCTGCACGGCGACACGCAGCGCCACCGGCTATTATGGCGGCGCGACCACGCAGACCCGCAGCTGCGCCGACGGGAGTTGCACGGCCACGCGCTACACGGCCGGGCCGCGCGGGGGCACCGCCACGCGGACGCGCAACTGCACGGCCGGGCAGGGGTGCACCGCCACCCGGAGCGCGCAGCGCTGGTAGGGAACGGCCCGGAACGCCGGATTCGATAAAAACAGGGCCGGGAGCATGCTCCCGGCCCTGTCGTTCGACCCCTTCAGAGCGGTGCGCCGAAGTCCATGCCGCGGCGCCATTCGACCAGATGCAGCACCCGCTCGACGAGACGCTGCTGCATCCGCCGGGCGGTCTCGGTCTGTTCGGGCGTGAGCACGGCCTTCAGGCGCGCGGTGGCGTCCCTGAGCGCCTGCGCCTTTGAGGCACGGGCAAGGGCGATGCCGGCCATGTCGTCCGCCAGATCGAACGCGCCGGCCTTCGCCCGCTTCTCCGGGTCGGCCCAGCGTTCGATACCTTCTCCTGTCGGCAGGAAGGCGATCAGCGCCGCCGTATAGGCGCGCCACGCCTCCTGCTGGTCCGGGCGAATGCCGAGCGCGGTCTCCTGCGCCGAGAGCAGCACGCCGACGAACAGCCGCACCATGACAGGGTCGAGGGCCGGCCATGCCTCGTCGTCCGACATTGCCGGTTCGCACATGAACGGACCGGCGGACTCGGCCGGCTCGGTGAGCCCTTCCGCCGGGCCCCAGGTGCGCCCGGCGGCAGGCAGGGCGGCAGTGGAGACAATGGCGATGGCGGCGAGGCCGCCGGCCAGATGCTTGAGGGTCATTCGGCTCATGGTTTTCCATCCTTTTGCCGTTGAGGATGGCGCGAGGCTAGGCGGCCCACGTCTCGGCGGTTGCACGCCGGCATGTCGATTTGTTTCAGCCCGCCGGCAGGCTCACGCGCACGCGCAGGCCGCCGAGCGGGCTCCGGTCGAGGGCGACCGCGCCGCCATGGCGCTGGACGATGCGCCGGACGATGGTCAGCCCAAGCCCGGTGCCGCCGCTTTCCCGGTTGCGCGAGCCCTCCAGCCGGTAGAACGGCTCGAACACGCGCTCGCGTTCCTCCGGGGGAATGCCGGGGCCGTCATCGTCGATCACGAGATCGACCCCCTGTGCCGTACGCTCCACCCGCAGGAAGGCCCGGTCCGCATAGGCGAGCGCGTTCTCGACCAGATTGACGCAGATCCGCCGCAGAGACTTGGCGTCGACCCGCACCGGGATCGGGCCGGCGGGAAGGTCGACCACGATCCGGGCGGCCTGGGCGTGCCCCTCGCAATAGTCGCGCACCAGCGCGGCGAGATCGGTCGAACTGGCCTCGCCGGAAAAGAAGGCGTCCTGCGCGAAATCCAGCGTGTCCTCGACCAGAGCCTGCATCGCCTCGACATCGGCGACGGCGCCGGCCCTGTGGCGGCTTTCCGGCATCATCTCCACCCGCAGCCGCAGCCGCGTCAGATAGGTGCGCAGGTCGTGCGAGATGGCGCCGAGGGTGAGCGTCCGGTTGCGCAGCAGGGCGGCGATGCGAAGCTGCATCGCGTTCACCGCGCGGATCAGCGTGCGCAGTTCCGGCGCGCCCCGCTCGGGAATCGGCACGGGATCCCCATTCTCGCCGATCCGGTCGACCTCGCGGGCGAGGTGCGAAAGCGGGCGGGTCTCGCGCGCCACCGCCAGCAGCGCGGCAATGGCGACCAGCACGCCGAACAGCCCGGCGAAGAAGCCTATGGGGATGCCCAGCACGCGTACAGTCACCCGGTCCTCGACATCGAGCCAGAGATAGTCGCCGGTGGCGAGGCGGACAAAGACGCTGAGCGTGTCGCGCCGGCGGTCGCCGTCCCTCTCGTCGAGCCGTACCCAGACGCCCCGGTCCGCCAGATCCCGGCTGGCGAGGGCGGCGCGGATGGCCCGCTCGACGCGGATCAGCGTTGCCTGCCTCGTCAGGCCATCGGGCAGGGCGGGGACGATCGACGCCGTGCGGCCGGTCTCGCTGAAGGCTTCCAATATGGCGGGCCGCAGGGCGGGCGGGGCCTCGTCCACCAGCTTCACCAGCGAGGCCACCTGCCGGGAGAAGGCCGGCGAGGCCCCCCCGGCCGGCGCCCGGCCGTCGGAAACGCCGAAGTTCAGCAGCAGCACCGCGAGCTGGATGGCGAACAGCGCCACCGCGACGATGAGGATGATGCGCGCGAGCAGGCCGAGCCGCATGGCGTTCCCTCAGGCGTCGCGCACGTCGGCGGAGAACAGGTAGCCGACATTGCGCACGGTGGTGATCGGCTGCTCGCTCTCCGGCAGGCACTGCGCCAGCTTGGCGCGCAGGCGCGAGACGGTGACGTCGATGGTGCGGTCGAAGGGATCGGCGGCCCGCCGGCGCGTCCAGTCGAGCAGCTGGTCGCGCGACAGGACCCGGCCGGGCCGTTCGAGGAAACAGGTCAGCAGGTCGAACTCGGCGGTGGTGAGGCCGATGCGGTGGCCGCCGGCATCCTCGGCGATCCGCGCGTCGAGATCGACGACGAGGCCGCAGAAGCCGCGGCGCCGGCGCTCGGGCACGCCGGCCGACAGGGCGCCCGAGGAGCGGCGCAGCAGGGCGCGGATGCGCGCCAGCAGTTCGCGCGGATTGAACGGCTTGCCGAGATAGTCGTCGGCGCCGATCTCCAGCCCGACGATGCGGTCGATCTCGTCATGCTTGGCGGTCAGCATGAGGATGGGGACGCGCGAGCGGGCGCGCAGGCGGCGGCAGATCGACAGGCCGTCCTCGCCCGGTAGCATGACATCGAGGATGACGAGATCCGGCATGCCGCGCAGCAGGGCACGGTCCATCGCCGCGCCGCTTTCGACCGCCTCGACGGCATAGCCCTCGGCGCCGAGAAAATCGACGAGCAGGCTGCGAATGTCGCGGTCGTCCTCGACCAGAAGAAGTCGTTCCACGCTCATGCCCATCGCCATCGCAGCCCCGTGTCGCGCCGGCAAGGGGCCGGGCGGCGGCCGACACAAACTGTAACAAAACTCCCTGCTGCCGAGACATCGCTGCAATGGGCGCCCGCCATCGTCCTGTCCGTGGCGCCGGAGCTTCACCCGATCCCGGCTTCACGGGGATCAGTGCCCAACCCGTCTGATCCCGTGCCATGGAGCCCGCTTGGCCGACCGCCCCCCAAAAGGGCGGGCTCCATGGCACATCCTGCCTTCCAACCGGAGCCGCTACCATGCGTCGTGATCTTCTTATCCGTGGCCTCATCGTCGTCGTCTTCGCCACCATGGCCGGTGCCGCCTTCGCGCAGAACCTGACCCGTTCCCAGCAGCAGGCGTTGCGCACGGCGTGCGAGGCCGACATCCGCTCGGTCTGCGCCGGCATCCAGCCGGGTGGCGGCCGGCTGCTCCAGTGCATCCGCGCCAACCCGGACAAGATTTCCCAGGGGTGCAAGGACGCCCTGGCCTCGGCGAAGGCCGCGCAGGCGCAGTGAGCCGCACGCCGGCGACGCGCGATGAACGTCCAGTCGCCCATCGGTATGCCTGGCACGCTTGCCCCGCTGGCGCCGCCGCCACCGCGCGAGCGGGGCAGGGGGCGCCTTCGCCATGCCCTCGTCGCGCTGGCGGTGCTGGCGCTCGGTCTGCTGGGCTGGCGCTATGGCTTTCCCCACGCGGTGCCGGCGGAGCCCCTGCGCCCGGGCCCGCTGGTGGTCGAGCTGAAGGGGCCGGGGACGCTGACTGCCCTTTCCGAGGCGACGGTGAGCAGCCGGATACAGGCCCGCATCGAGCAGCTGCCGGTCGACCGCAACGATGTCGTGGCGAAGGGCGATGTGCTGGCGCGTCTGGCCTTTGGTGACCTTGCCGGCGAGGTCGCGGCGGCCGAGGCCAGTGCCGAGGCGAGCGAGCGGGCGATCCGGGCCGCCGAGGCCGATCGCGGGCGCGCGGCGGCGTCTCTCGACAAGGCGCAGGCCGCCCATGACCGGCAGCAATCGCTGTTCGGACGCGGCGTCACCAGCCAGGCCGGCCTCGACGACACGCGCGCGGCGCTCCGTCAGGCCGAGGCCGAGCTGACGCACGCCGACCGCTCGGTCGAGAGGGCCGAGGCGGAGAGCGCCGCCGCCCGCGCCCGCGTAACGGTGGCACGCACGCAGCTTGCCGATGCCGTGCTGACCGCTCCCATCGGCGGCGTGGTCGTGTCGCGGGCGCACAATCTCGGCGACATGCTCACGCCCGGGGAGGAATTGCTCCGCATCGTCGATCCCGCCGGGATCGTCCTGACCGCGCGGCTCGACGAGAGCGTGATCGACCTTGTCCGGCCCGGGCAGGCCGCCCGCATGACCTTCGGCCATTCGGCGGCCCCCGTCACCGGCCGCGTCCTGCGGCTCGGGCGTCAGGTCGACGAAGAGACGCGCGAGTTCGAGGTCGATATCGCGCTCGACCGGCTGCCGGAAAACTGGGCGCTGGGCCAGCGCGGCATCGCGCGCATCGCCGTGGAGCGGCGCGAGGATGCGCTCACGGTGCCGCACGCCTTTCTTGCCCGTCGAGACGGGAAGCCCGGCGTCTGGGTGCTGGAAGGAGACCGCGCGCGCTGGCGTGCCGTCACCCTCGGTGCCCGTGGCGCGGATCGCGTCGAGGTCGTGAGCGGGCCCGGCGCCGGCGCGGTGATCCTCGAACCGGCCGGACTCTATCCGCGCGCCCGGGTCAGGCCGACCGAAGCGCGCCCGACCGAGGCGCGCCCGTGAACCTTGCCCTCAAGGACGCGCGGCACAGTCCGACGCGTTTCATCCTGACCGCCTGCGGGGTCGCGCTGCTGATGACTGCGGTCATCGGCATGACGGGCCTCTATCGAGGGGTGGTGGAGGATGCCCTGCTGATCATCGAGCGCATCGACGCCGACCTGTGGGTGGTTCAGGGCGCGCGCGCCGGCCCCTTCGCCGAGGGCTCGGCGGTGGCGGCGGACATGGATCGCCGCGTGGAAGGGGTGCCGGGCGTTGCCGATGTCCGCCGCTTCACCCAGTTCAGCCAGCAATTCTCCTTCGCAGGGGCCACCCGCCGCGCCACGATCACCGGCATCGACATGCCGCGGGACGACGGGCGCTGGGTCGAGATCGCCGCCGGGCGCTGGCTGGGCGGGGGGCGCTTCGAGGCGGTCGCGGATGCGAGCACGGGCCTTGCGGTCGGAGATCGGGTACAGCTCGCCCACGATGTCTATGAGATCGTGGGCCTCACGCGGCAGATGGTGGATTCGGCGGGAGACGGGCTGCTTTTCGTCGGCATCAACGACGCGACCGCCATCGCGCAGCGTCGCACCTCGGAGGAGGTACACCTCGCGCGCGCGGCGCGCGGCGCCGTCGCCGTCTCCGCCGATGCGAGTTCGGTGGCGCAGGACAGCAAGATCGCGGCCGTGCTGGTCCGGCTGGAGCCGTCGGCGGAGCCCGCCGAGGTCGCAGCGGCGATGGCGCGCTGGGGCGACGTGCGCGTGCTGACCCTCGCCGAGCAGCGCGACCTGATGCTGAACGCGCGGCTGTGGAAGCTGCGGCTCCAGATCCTCGCCTTTACCGGCATGATCCTGCTGATCACCGCCATCGTGGTCTCGCTCATCATCTACACGATGACCGTCGAGAAGCTGCACGAGATCGCCCTGCTGAAGCTCATCGGCGCGCGCGAGAGCGTGGTGGCCGGCATGATCGGCCAGCAGGCCGGGCTGATCGGCCTCGCCGGATTCGGGCTGGCGCTCGGCCTTTCCCGTCTGGTCTTCCCGCTGTTTCCCCGGCGCGTCGTGATGCAGGGCTCCGACATGGTGCTGCTCGGGCTGGCGCTCGCCCTCATCTGCGCCGTGGCGGCCTGGGTGGGCATTGCCCGGGCCTCGCGCGTGAGCGCCCGCGAGGTGCTGTCGTGACGGACGTGCCGGTGCTGTCGGTACGGAGGCTGACGCGCCACTATGCCGGCCCGGGCGGAATCACCCGCGCGCTGGACGGGGTGTCGCTCGACATCGGCGTCGGCGAACTCGTCGGCATTTTCGGCCCCAGCGGCTCGGGCAAGAGCACTTTCCTGATGCTCGCCGGCCTTCTGGAGGCGCCCAGCGCCGGGGAGGTGTGGCTGGCCGGCGAGCGCGTCTCATATCCCGGCGCCGACATGGACCGCCTGCGCGCGCTGCGGCGCCGGCGGATCGGCTTCGTCTTCCAGAAGGCCAATCTCATTCCCTTCCTGTCGGCGACCGAGAATGTCGCGCTCAGCCTCGAACTGGCTGATGTCGCGCCGCGCGACGCGCAGGCGCATGCGCGCCGCCTGCTCGCGCTCGTCGACCTTTCCCATCGCGCCGACAACCTGCCGTCGCGGCTCTCGGGCGGTGAGCAGCAGCGCGTCGCGGTGGCGCGGGCGCTCGCCAACGGGCCGCCGCTGATCCTTGCCGACGAGCCGACCGCCGCGCTCGACAGCGTGCGTGGACGGCAGGTAATGGAGCTTTTCCGGCGCATCGCCGTGACGCAGGGCGGCGCCGTGGCGGTGGTGACCCACGATCCGCGCTCGGCCGACCTGTTCGACCGTGTCGTCCATTTCGAGGATGGCCGGCTCGCAGCGGAGGGGCACGCCCCGACCGGCCTGCATCCCGGCAGCCCGCCACGATAAGGCGTGGCCGGCGCCTTCCGGCAGAGCCGGGACCGGCCCCGCCTCAACTGGACGCGCACTCTGTTGTTGGCTACCAACGGGCGACCGGACAAGATGGAAGCGATGGCGTGAAACGGGCATTGATCACCGGAGCGACCGGCCAGGACGGCGCGTATCTCGCGCGGCTTTTGCTCGCGAAGGGCTATGACGTCACCGGCGCCATCCGCCGCAATTCGCAGCCGGAAATGGTGCGGCTCGAGAAGCTCGGCATCGCCCGCGAGCTGCGCACGGTCGACTTCGATCTCAGCGAGCCCAACAACATCACCCGGCTGATCCGCGGCAATGCGTTCGACGAGGTGTACAACCTCGCGGCCCAGAGCTTCGTCGGCTCGTCCTGGGAACAGCCGGTCTATGTGGCCGACGTCAACGGCGTCGGCGTCGTGCGCCTGCTCGACGCCATCCGCACCTACACGCCGCAGACGCGCTTCTACCAGGCCTCGACCTCGGAGATGTTCGGTCTCGTGCGGGTCTTGCCGCAGGACGAGCAGACGCCCTTCCACCCGCGCTCGCCCTATGGCGTGGCCAAGGTCTATGGCCACCACATCACAGTGAACTACCGCGAATCCTTCGGGCTGCATGCCTCCTCGGGCATCCTGTTCAACCATGAGAGCCCGCTGCGCGGCACCGAATTCGTGACCCGCAAGATCACGGTCGGCCTCGCGCGATTCGCCCGTGGCGACCATGCGGCGGTGGAACTGGGCAACCTCAACGCCAAGCGCGACTGGGGCTTCGCCGGCGACTATGTCGAGGGCATGTGGCGCATGCTCCAGCAGGAATCGGCGGACGACTATGTGCTCGCCACCGGCGTCACCACCTCGATCCGCGAATTCGCCGGCTTCGCCGCCGAGGCGCTCGGGCTCGATCTCGAATGGTCGGGTGCCGACGAAACCGAGCAGGCGGTGGACCGGCGCAGCGGCAAGGTCGCCGTGCGCGTCAATCCCGCCTTCTACCGTCCGGCCGAGGTCGACCTGCTGGTCGGCAATGCCGCCAAGGCGCGCGCCAGGCTCGGCTGGGAGCCGAAGGTCGATGTGCGGGCGCTCGCCGCGATGATGGCGCGGGCCGATTACGACGAGTGCGGCCAGTAGGGCCCCGGAAAGCCCGAGACTTATGCGGGCGATCTCGTGAGGAGGCGGCGCCGGGACTGCGGCCGTGGGGGAGCTGTTCTCGCCATCGACACGACCGTGCAGACGACAACAGAAAGCCTCTGCAAGCTGGTTGCAGGCAATATTACGAGATACCTCGTAGTTTACCCAAAAGAAACAGTCTTGTCAACTTCGTGGGGCTAAGCCAGCTTGCCGTTACGGCCGGCCGTTTTCGCCGGTCGTTCCACAGCACATCGAAGGTTTGAATCATGATCAAGACAAACGCCTGCAGCGGCCATGCCGCTGCACCGGTGAAGCTCGCCTGTGCGCTGCGCACCGGCGGTTGCGTGGGGTGCAACGTCGAAGGGCTCCTGCGCGAGGTGGGGTTGAGGCCGACGCGCCAGCGCATCGCGCTCGGTCGCATGCTGTTCGCCCGGGGGCACCGCCACATCACCGCCGAGATACTCCATGAGGAGGCGATCGCGGCCCGCGTTCCGGTCTCGCTCGCCACGGTCTACAACGCGCTGCACCAGTTCACCGAGGTGGGCCTGCTGCGCGAGATCGCGGTGGAAGGGGGGCGGACCTATTTCGATACCAACGTGTCCGATCACCATCACTTCCTGCTCGAGGACGAGAACCGGCTTGTGGATATAGGCGGTGAGACGGTCGGCTTCGCCGGCCTGCCCATGCCGCTCGAGGGAACGGTCATCAGCCGCGTCGACGTCCTGATCCGCCTGCGCCGTCGGCCCGCCGCGCGCTGAGCCGGTTTCGATCCGCCGCCGAGCGGCGCCGCCGAACCCGTACGGGCCTCGGCCGATATTCTTCAAAAATTCCGTCGAGATCGCCAAGGCCGGCTTATGCCGCCTGGAAGCCCATCCGTGCGCGCAGCGGCGCGGTTTCGGCTCCCGCCAGCAGCGCCATGAAGTGCGCCGCCGGGGCGGAGTTCGCGGCGTTCGGGGTCAGTGCGGCGGCGTAGAGCGTCGTCAGCGCATAGGGAGGCGGCAGCGGAGCGGCGATGCCGACGCTCCCAACCAGGGCGATTTCCGAGGCCTGGGTGCAGCCGATCGGCCTCGCGGCGGTCGATGCGCCCATTTCCGTCATGGCGACGATGCCGTTTGCAGCGATGCGCAGGCGATCCGCGATCTGTTCCGCCAGTCCAAGCGCGCGGAGCATGTCCATGACATGCGCGCCCGACGTCGCCACTGCCGGATCGGGCAGATGGATGGCATCGGCTCCGGCGAATGCCGCGCGTACATCCTCGACCGTGCCGAGCGGCGGCGGCGGATCACCGGCGCGCACCGCGACGCAGGTGTCGACGTAGCCGATCGGGGCGATGCCGGCAGCCGTGGCACCGGAGGCGGCAAGGGAAAGCAGGGCCTTTTCGCTCAGGATCACGATATCGGCCGTTTCGCCGCCCCTCAGCCGCTCCACGATGGCGCCGACCGGACCATAGGTGCGCAGGGCGGTATGAGACGTCTCGGTTTCGAAGCGCGCCGCGAGGGCTTCAACATATCCCTTCGCCGCGCCCGCAGAAAAAATACGAATTTCAGTCACTGACGGGCGTCCTCATCGAAGAAAAAAGCGGAATTCGGCGTGCATAACGCGCCGTTTGTCTTGTTATTATGAATTTCAGAGAGGTTCGGGGAGGGAGATGGCGTCCGATTCGACTGTCTGATCGGAGGTATGGCGCGATGCAAGGCGTTCTTTTTGCTTGGTATACTTCAATCGCGACGTGGCGGCGCCTCGATCATTCATGATGGTAGTCAATATTACGAGCTACCTCGTATTTTATTTGTAAGAAACAGACTTGTCAACCCCATGGGGCGCGCCTAGCTTCGATATATCGCACGGAACCGCTTCGACGAAGTGTAGCAAAAGAAATCCGAGGCGAAATGGGGGAGAAACGATGCGCCGCCGTCTGTTGACGGTGGAACAACGGCGTGCGTTTGCCTGCTGAATGGCATGCGCGGTTTCAACTCTACATATTTATGATGACCAAAGATTTGCGGACAACGCGTTCGCGAAAATGAGGAGTAATGTCATGTCGAGAATCGTGCACATCGCCTTGAAGTGTGGCGATATGGAAAGCTTCGAGAGCGCGACGAAGTTCTATGAAGACATCTTCGGTATCTACCAGACCAAGAATACCCATGCGCGCGGCCATCATTCGCGCCACATGACCGACGGCAATATCGACCTCGCGCTCATGCTCTACGACAGCGAGGACGAGAAGGAAGCCAAGCTCGCCGGCGCCGGTCCGCGCATCCACCATATCGGCATCGAGGTCGACGACCGGCCGAGCATGATCAAGAAGATCGAGGACAATGGCGGCTCGATCTACTCCGACCGGGCCGAGGGGGCGCTGAAGTATCGCTCCGCCGACGGCACGCTCGGCGAGATCGTCGGCATCGGCCGCTATCTCAAGAAGGACAGGAGCAAGCTTTCGCGCATCTCGCAGGTGACGCTGTACGTCAACGACCTGGAGAAGGCTGCGAATTTCTATCGCAACGTCTTCGATTTCGAGCCCGCGCCGGGCTCCAACGGCACCGTGCACAACCTCACCGACGGCGAGACGGTGCTCTCGCTGGTCAAGGCCGACCAGCCGGCGATCGAATACTGGACGCTGGAGGTGGCCGATCCGAAGGCTGTGGCCGAGCAGGTCACCGAGCGCGGCGGCAAGATCGTCAGCGGCGCCGCCACCTCCGTGAAGTTCGTCGGCCCGGACGGGAACCAGGCCGAACTCACCGCTGCCTGAGCGCGTCCGCGCCGCATCTCTAGCCGATGCCGTGCCTGCCCTTCGGGGCGGCCTGCTCGACGGGCCGTCCCGAAGTAAACAATGAGGGAGGAAACCCACAATGAAACGCCAATTGAACAGACGCCATGCTCTCGGCTGCGCGCTCGCGCTGGCGATCTCGGGCATCACCCCGGCACTTGCCGGCGAGTTCGTGCCGACCCGGCCGCTGGAACTGGTGGTGCATGGCGGGCCGGGTTCGGGCAACGATCTTCTGGCTCGCGCCGTCGTTGCCATGATCGACCAGGCCAAGCTCTCGCCGGTGCGCATTCAGGTCGTCAACAAGCCGGGCGGCGGCAGCACCAATGCTTCGTCCTACCTTCTCAGCCGGAAGGGCGATCCCAACACGCTCGGCATCTTCACCAGCGTCTGGATCATCGATCCTCTTCTGCAGGAGGCGGCCACCACCCGGCTGAACGACCTGACGCCCGTCGCCCGGCTGATCTTCGAGCCGGCGCTGGTGACGGTGCGGGCCGACTCGCCCTTCCAGTCGCTGGGCGATTTCATCGCGGCGGCGAAGGCCAAGCCCGACCAGCTCAAGCAGTCCGGCGGCAACGCCTCCTCGCGCGAGAACATCCTGCGCCAGCAGCTGATGGGCGCCACCAAGACGAGCTGGGCCTTCGTGTCCTTCCCGTCCGGCGGCGAGCGGCTCTCCGCTTTGCTCGGCGGTCATGTCGACATCATGATCCTCGACCCGAGCGAGGCGACCGAGCTGATCCGCGGCGGCAAGATCCGCGTCCTGGCTCAGATCGGCGAGAAGCGCCTGCCGGCCTTCAAGGACGTCCCGACGCTGGCGGAGGCCGGCTTCGATGTCGCCACCTTCGCCCAGACACGCGGCATTCTCGGCCCGCCCGACATGGCCCCGGACGTGATCGCCTATTACGACAGGCTGGTGGCCAAGCTGGTCGCGCTGCCGGCCTGGCAGAAATACATCGAGGAAAACCACTTCATCAGCGCCCCGCTCAGCTCGGCGGAGACGCGCAAGTTCGTGGTCGACTACGAGAACCAGATCCGCGACCTGCTCACACAGGCGGGTATGAAGGTGGTGCGCTAGCGCCGCCGGGAAGCCGCGCAGCGCGGGACGGCGCCCCCGGTGGGAGCGCCGTCCCTCCGCCCCGCACCCGCGACCGAACGGCATGAGCCGGGGGCATCTCGTCCCTCGGTGCCGGTCCGCCGCTCCCCGCCTTGCGGAGACCACCATGCATTCCCTCGACATACAGCCATCGCGTGCCGACGTGTCGCTGGCGGACATCGCCGCGCTCCATCTCAAGATCGGCTGCCTCAGCTTCGGCGGCGGCATGACCGGGCTGATCTACCACGAGGTGGTGACGAAGCGAGGCTGGCTGGGGGAGGCCGAGTTCCTCAGCGGGCTCGCCATCTGCCAGATCCTGCCGGGCGGCAATGTCGTCAACCTGGCCGTCTATGTCGGTCAGCGGCTGCGGGGCTCAAGGGGAGCCGTTGTGGCCCTGGCCGGCCTGCTCGGCGGGCCGTTCTTCATCATCATCGGCTTCATGCTGGCCTATGAGCGGCTGGCCGGCCTGCCTCTCGTCGCGGCCGGGCTCGGCGGCGTCACCGCCGCCGCCATGGGGCTGATGCTGATGATGACCGTGCGCGGCGCGCAGGCGGCCCGGCATGCCGGGTCTCTCGCCGTCATCGCCGCGACCATGGTCGCGGTGGGGGTGCTGCATCTGCCGCTCATCGCGGTGGTGTGTCTTGCCGCCCCGGCCAGCATCGCGCTGGCGGCCCGCAGAAGGGCGCGTCATGTCTGACAATCCCTATGTCGCGCTCACCCTGGCCTTCGCACCGCTCTCGCTGGTGGCGTTCGGCGGCGGCGTCAGCGTCCTGCCGGCGGTGCAGCACCAGGCGGTCGACCTTCATGGCTGGGTCGACGCGCAGCAATTCCTCGAATTCTTCGCCATCTCCCGCACCGCGCCGGGGCCGGGGCTGATGCTCACCACGCTGATCGGCTGGCAGGTGGCGGGCTGGGTTGGCGCGCTGGTCGCGATGCTGGCGATCTTCGTGCCGTCCTCGCTGGTCTGCCTCGTGGTGATGCGCACGCTGTCGCGCCACGAGGGCAAGTCCTGGCACGCCGTGGTGCATGAGGGACTGGCCCCGGTCGGCACCGGCCTCGTCGGCGCCGGAGTGCTTTCGCTGTTTCGCATCGCCGATGCCGGCCCGGCCTCCTGGCTGGTCGCGGCAGCGACCGGCGCAGTGATGCTGGCGCGCCCGCAGATCCCGCCCATGCTGCTGCTGATGGCGGCCGGCGCCCTGTTCGCCGGGTGGAGCTTCCTGAGCCCCACCTGAAATCCAAGACAACCGCCGCGCCGCCGGGAAGCGGGTCGGCATCAGCCATAACAAACATAAAAACAATATAGGGAGGTAATAATGCTGAGATACTTGAGGGATCCGAATATCATATTTGGATCCGGCCTATCCATACTCGGGCTGTACATCGTGCAGCAATCGCTCGGATGGGTCGTCTATGAGCGCGACGGTCCGGGCCCCGGTTTCTTCCCGCTGATCTATGGCGGTGCGATGCTGCTGTTCGCGCTGTGGCTGACCTTGCAGGCCATCCGCGCCGGCGGCGTTGCCGCCACCCGTCCGGAGGACGAGCTGAACACCGCCGGGCGGATGGAGGCCTGCGCCACACTGGCGGCGCTCGTCGCGAGCGTGCCGCTGATGTGGGCCTTCGGCTTCCTCGTGGGGTTCGGCCTCGTCCTGTTCTTCATCATCCGGGTGGTCTTCAGCCGTCCGACGCTCAATGCGGCGGTCGTCGCAGCCGGCATCGTCGGGGCGCTCTATCTCGGCTTCTCCGTCCTGCTGCAGTCGCCGCTGCCCGCCAGCACCATCTGGGGTTTCTGACATGGAAGCGCTCAATGGACTTCTGCATGGCTTCGGCATCGCCATGCTGCCGGCTAACATCTTCTGGTGCTTCGTCGGCTGCTTTCTCGGCACGGTGATCGGCATATTGCCCGGCCTCGGCCCGGCCGCGACCATCTCGCTGCTCCTGCCGCTCACCTACACCATGGACCCGACCGGCGGCATCATCATGCTGGCGGGTATCTATTACGGGGCGAAATACGGCGGCTCGACCACCTCGATCCTGCTCAACATGCCGGGCGAGGCTTCCTCGGTGGTGAGCTGCATCGACGGCTACCAGATGGCTCGCAACGGGCGCGCCGGCGCCGCGCTCGGCATCGCCGCCATCGCCTCCTTCGTCGCCGGCACCATCGGCCTCTTGCTGATGACCTTCGTCGCCCCGCCGATCGCCAATTTCGCGCTCAGCTTCTCCTCGCCGGAATATTTCGCACTGATGGTGATGGGGCTGTCGCTGGTGGTGCTGCTGTCGGGCAAGTCGATGGCGAAGTCGGCGCTCTCGCTGGTGTTCGGCCTGTGGCTGGCCACCATCGGTACCGACCTGTTCACCGCCCAGGCGCGCTTTGTCTTCGGACACAGCGAACTGCTCGGCGGCATCGAGTTCATGACGGTCGCCATCGGTGTCTTCGCCATTGCCGAGATACTGCTGAACATCGAGGCGAAGGAGAAGAGCGAGCTGCTGACGGTACCGAAGGGGCTGCGCAACCTGCTGCCCTCCTGGGCCGAGCTCAAGGCCTGCCGCTTCGCCTTCCTCAACGGGTCGGTTACGGGCTTCATCATCGGCCTGCTGCCGGGCGCGGGAGCAACCGTCGCCTCCTTCGTGTCCTATGGCATCGAGAAGGCGGTCTCCAAGCATCCGGAGCGCTTCGGTCATGGCGCGCCGGAGGGGCTCGCCGCGCCGGAAGGGGCGAACAATGCCGATACCGGCGGCGCGCTGCTGCCGCTGCTCACCTTCGGCATACCGAGCGGCTCGTCCACCGCCGTGCTTCTGTCCGCGCTGATCCTGTGGGGGGTGAAGCCCGGGCCGCTGATGATGACGGAGTCCCCGGACGTGTTCTGGGGCCTCGTGGCCAGCCTCTATATCGGCAATGTCGTGCTGCTGGTGATGAACCTGCCGCTGGTCGGCGTGTTCGCGCAGATCCTGCGGGTGCCGCTCTATATCCTGCACCCGGCCATTCTCGGCGTTGCCGTGGCCGGTGCCTATGGAGCGGCCGGCAACCTGTTCGACATCGTGCTGCTGCTCATCTTCGGCCTGATCGGCTTCCTCCTGCCGAAGGGGGGCTTCCCCTCGGCGCCGCTGATCCTCGGCTTCGTGCTGGGCCAGCCGATGGAGCGGGCGATCCGCCAGTCGCTGGCGATGTCGGTAGGCGACCCGATCATCCTCGTCGACCGGCCGATTTCCGCCGTGCTGCTGGTGATCGCCCTGCTGATCCTGCTGTCGCCGCTGTGGCGGCGCTTCCGGAGAGCGCGGGCGGTGGCGGCGGCGTGAGGCGCCGTCCCCCTTGTGGGGTGACCTGCGGAGCGGCGACGGGTGCGCCGCTCCGCTTCCACATTTCCTGAACGTGCAGAGAGACTGACATGACAGCCTGCGGACTGGATTTCGGTACGTCGAACACGACGCTCGGTGTGGCGCGGGGGGATGGCCCGGTGCTGTGCGCACTGGAGGGCGGAGAGTCCACGCTGCCGAGCGCCATCTTCTTCGATCGCGAAGGCGCCCGCCGGCTCGGCCGTGCCGCCATCGACGCCTATGTCGAGGGTGTGGAGGGGCGGCTGATGAGCGGGCTCAAATCCGTGCTCGGCAGTTCGCTGATCGACGAGAAGACACAGATCGGTGCCCGGCGCGTCGCCTTCCGCCATGTGATCGGCGCCTATATGCAGGGCGTGAAGGAGCAGGCCGAGGGCTGTCTCGGCCATGAGCTTACCTCCGTCGTGCACGGGCGGCCTGTGCATTTTGTCGATGGCGATGCGGCCGCCGACCGCCGCGCGGAGGACGCGCTGCGCGTGATCGCCCATGAAATCGGCTTCCGTGACGTCTGCTTCCAGTTCGAGCCGATCGCGGCGGCGCTGGATTACGAGCAGCATATCGACGCCGAGCAGGTGGCCCTCATCGCGGACATAGGCGGCGGCACGTCGGACTTCTCGATCGTGCGCCTCAGCCCCGACCGGCGACGCAGGGTGGAGCGCGGCGAGGACATCCTCGCCAATGATGGCGTGCATATCGGAGGCACGGATTTCGACCGGGTGCTGGCCTTGCGGTCGGTGACGCCGCTGCTCGGGCACAACAGCCCGATGAAGCGGGCGGACCTCAACGTGCCGTCGAGCTATTTCCACGACATCGCCACCTGGCACCGGATCAACCGCCTCTACGACCCCAAGGTTCTGACCGAGGTACGGCAGGTGCGGCGTGACGCCGCCCGGCCCGAACTGATCGACCGGCTGATCCGCGCCATCGA
Organism: Ancylobacter sp. TS-1; assembly: GCF_009223885.1. Classification (NCBI taxonomy): domain Bacteria; kingdom Pseudomonadati; phylum Pseudomonadota; class Alphaproteobacteria; order Hyphomicrobiales; family Xanthobacteraceae; genus Ancylobacter; species Ancylobacter sp. TS-1. The sequence goes on along the minus strand of NZ_CP045144.1, from coordinate 1,171,196 downwards.
GGAGCGGCGCGGCCATGCGCTGGTCGGTGCCGTGGAGAAGGCGAAGATCCGGCTTGCCTCCAACCCTCGTACCCGCCTCGCGCTCGACTGGATGGGGCCGGACGTCGCCGTCGACATCAGCGCCGAGGATCTCGCCGAACGCACCGGGGCGCTGGCGAGCCGCATCAGCGGCCGGATCGCCTCCTGTCTCGCCCTTGCGGGGCTGAGGGCAGGCGACATCGATGCTCTGTTCCTGACCGGCGGCTCGACGCGCCTGGCGCATGTGCGCCGCGCCATCATCGGCGAACTGCCCCATGCCAGGGTTATCGAGGGCGATACTTTCGGCTCGGTCGGCATCGGCCTGTCCATCGAGGCGGGGCGGCGGTTCGGCCCCGCAGGCGGGCGCGCGGCGGCTCCGGCAACGAGGGGCGATGGCCGGCTGCCCGGAACGGCGCGCAGCCGCTGAGAGAAATCGCGCGAATGCCGGTATTTGTTGGTGGAACATATTGCGAACATCGAACAAAACGGGTACAACTCGGCCAACATTCGGCAAACCCCGATCCTCCCCTTGCATACAGCCCGGAGCCCGGCGATGACTCAAGCGTCTCTGCGACTCGTTGAAGGATCTTCCATGGACAAGGCCAAGGCGCTGGACGCCGCGCTTACTCAGATCGAGCGCCATTTCGGCAAGGGCTCGATCATGCGCCTCGGCAAGAACGACAAGATCATGGAGATCGAGACGGTCTCCACCGGGTCGATCGGGCTTGATATCGCGCTTGGCATCGGCGGCCTGCCGCGCGGACGCGTCGTCGAGATTTTCGGGCCGGAATCCTCGGGCAAGACCACGCTCGCGCTGCACACCATCGCCGAGGCGCAGAAGAAGGGCGGCGTATGCGCCTTCATCGACGCCGAGCATGCGCTGGACCCGATCTACGCCCGCAAGCTGGGCGTCGACCTCGACAACCTGCTGATCTCGCAGCCGGACGCCGGCGAGCAGGCGCTCGAGATCGCCGACACGCTGGTGCGCTCCGGTGCGGTGGACGTTCTGGTGGTCGATTCGGTGGCGGCGCTGACCCCGCGCGCCGAGCTCGACGGCGAGATGGGCGACAACCAGCCCGGCATGCAGGCGCGGCTCATGAGCCAGGCGCTGCGCAAGCTGACCGCCTCGATCAACCGTTCCCACACCATGGTGATCTTCATCAACCAGATCCGCATGAAGATCGGCGTGATGTATGGCAGCCCGGAGACCACGACGGGCGGCAACGCGCTCAAGTTCTATGCCTCGGTCCGCCTCGACATCCGCCGCATCGGCGCAATCAAGGAGCGCGACGAGGTGGTGGGCAACCAGACCCGCGTGAAGGTGGTGAAGAACAAGCTGGCGCCGCCCTTCAAGCAGGTCGAGTTCGACATCATGTATGGCGAGGGCGTCTCCAAGATGGGCGAGCTCATCGACCTCGGCATCAAGGCCGGCGTGGTCGAGAAGTCCGGCGCCTGGTTCTCCTATGACAGCCAGCGCCTCGGCCAGGGCCGCGAGAACGCCAAGAACTTCCTGCGGCAGAATCCCGACGTGTCCGGACGCATCGAGGCGACGATCCGCCAGAATGCCGGCCTCATCGCCGAGCAGATCCTCGCCGGCGCCGAGGCGGGCGAGGAAGACGAGGGCGAGGCCGAAGGCTGAGCCCGGCACCGCCTCGCCCGATGCGGGCGGGGATGGCCGGGGGCTGGCGAGGCCGGAAACCGGCGGGCGCGTGGCGGGCAGGCCTGCACGCGCCGGGTCGACGGTCGCGAGCGCGATAATGGAACGCCCTCGCCGTCTGGCGGGGGCGTTCGCGTTTGTGAGGCAGGGAACCGGGAAGGGCGGGGCCGGCGGGCCCGGCGCGGGCGCGTGGCGCTTTCTGGACAAGGGATTGGTGCCTCGTTAGAACCGTTGCGCCCGCGCCGGCGCGGGCCGGCGCCGCCACAGGCGCCGCTACTTCTCATCGGTGGATCCGGGTTTCATGAGCGGCGTTAACGAGATACGTGCGACCTTCCTCGACTATTTCGCGAAGAACGGTCATCAGGTCGTCGAATCGTCGCCGCTCGTGCCGCGCAACGACCCCACGCTGATGTTCACCAATGCCGGCATGGTGCAGTTCAAGAACGTCTTCACCGGCATCGAGAAGCGTCCCTATTCGCGCGCCGCCACCTCGCAGAAATGCGTGCGCGCCGGCGGCAAGCACAACGACCTCGACAATGTCGGCTACACCGCCCGTCATCACACCTTCTTCGAGATGCTCGGCAATTTCTCCTTCGGCGACTATTTCAAGGAGAACGCCATCGAGTTCGCGTGGAACCTGATCACCCGCGAATTCGAGCTGCCGGTCGATAAGCTCATGGTCACCGTGTACCATGAGGACGACGAGGCCTTCTCGCTGTGGAAGCGCATCGCCGGACTTCCCGACTCGAAGATCGTGCGCATCGCCACCTCGGACAATTTCTGGCAGATGGGCGACACCGGCCCCTGCGGCCCGTGCTCGGAAATCTTCTACGACCACGGTGCGCACATCGCCGGCGGCCCGCCCGGCTCGCCCGATGCCGATGGCGACCGCTTCATCGAGATCTGGAACCTCGTCTTCATGCAGTTCGAGCAGCTGCCGGGCGGCGAGCGCGTGAACCTGCCGCGCCCGTCCATCGACACCGGCATGGGGCTGGAGCGCATTTCGGCGGTGCTGCAGGGCACGCACGACAATTACGAGATCGACCTGATGCGCGCGCTGACCGGCGCCGTCGAGGAGATGACGGACGTGCCGGCCAACGGCCCGCAAAAGGCCAGCCACCGTGTCATTGCCGACCATCTGCGCGCCGCGACCTTCCTGGTCGCCGATGGCGTCCTGCCCTCCAATGAAGGGCGCGGCTATGTCCTGCGCCGCATCATGCGACGCGCCATGCGTCACGCGCAGCTGCTCGGCGCCCGCGACCCGCTGATGCACCGCCTGGTGCCGGTGCTGGTGCGCGAAATGGGGCGCGCCTTCCCCGAGATCGTGCGCGCCGAGACGCTGGTCGCCGAGACCCTGCGCCTGGAGGAGAGCCGCTTCCGCAAGACGCTGGAGCGCGGCCTGTCGATCCTCGAGGCGGAGAGCGAGGGGCTCGGCGCCGGCGCCAAGTTTTCCGGCGAGACCGCCTTCAAGCTCTACGACACCTATGGCTTCCCGCTCGACCTGACCGAGGACGCGCTGCGCGCGCGCGCCATCAGCGTCGATGTCGAGAGCTTCAACACGGCGATGGAGCGCCAGCGCGCCGAGGCCCGCGCCTCCTGGGCCGGCTCCGGCGAGGCGGCGACCGATACGGTGTGGTTCGGCGTGCGCGAGGATGTCGGGGCGACCGAGTTCCTCGGCTACGGCACCGAGGCGGCCGAGGGCGCGGTGACGGCGCTGGTGGCGGACGGGCGCCGCGTGCCGGAGCTGAAGGCCGGCGCGCGCGGGCTGGTGGTGCTGAACCAGACGCCCTTCTACGGCGAATCCGGCGGCCAGGTCGGCGACACCGGCATGCTGGCCGGCGAGGCGGGCCTGCGCGTCCGCGTGCTGGGCACCCAGAAGAAGCTCGGCGACGTCTTCGTCCACGAGGTCGAGGTGGAGGAGGGCACGCTCACCGTCGGCGCGCCTGTCGTGCTCACCGTGGACCCCGACCGCCGGCAGGCGATCCGCGCCAACCATTCCGCCACCCATCTGCTGCACGAGGCGCTGCGCCGCGTGCTCGGCGATCATGTGGCGCAGAAGGGCTCGCTGGTGGCGTCCGACCGGCTGCGCTTCGATTTCAGCCACCCCAAGCCCCTCGACGACGAGGAACTGCGGCAGGTGGAGGACATCGCCAACCGCATCGTGCTGCGCAACGAGCCGGTGGTGACGCGGCTGATGGCGGTGGACGATGCCATCGCCTCCGGCGCGCGGGCGCTGTTCGGCGAGAAATATGGCGAGGAGGTGCGCGTCGTCGCGATGGGCACCGATCCCGGCAATGGCGCGCCCTATTCGGTCGAGCTGTGCGGCGGCACCCATGTGGCGCGCACCGGCGACATCGGCATTGTCAGCGTGCTGGGCGAGAGCGCGGTCGGCGCCGGCGTGCGCCGCATCGAGGCGCTGACCGGCGATGGCGCCCGCCATCACCTGAACGGGCAGAGCCGGGCGCTGCAGGGCGCGGCCGGCCTGCTCAAGGCGCCGGTCGGCGAGGTCGAGGCGCGCATCGCGCAACTGGTCGAGGAGCGCCGCAAGCTGGAGCGCGAGCTCGGCGAGGCCCGGCGCAAGCTCGCCATGGGCGGCGGCACCGGGGCCGAGGAGCCGACCCGCACCGTCGGCGCGGTGCAGCTGCTCGCCCGCGAGGTCACGGGCATCGACCCGAAGGATCTCAAGAGCCTCGTCGACGAGGGCAAGAAGCGCATCGGCTCGGGCATCGTCGCCATTGTCGGCGTCACCGACGAGGGACGCGCCGGCCTCGTCGTCGGCGTGACCGATGACCTGACCGACCGCTACGATGCCGTGGCGCTGGTGCGGCACGGCGCCGAGGCGCTGGGCGGCAAGGGCGGCGGCGGGCGGCGGGATCTCGCGCAGGCGGGCGGCCCGGACGGGGCCCGCGCCGGCGAAGCGCTGGCGGCTATCGAGAAGGCGCTCGCCGGCTGAGGCCGCGCTGCCGGGCGTTTCCGGTCGGGGGAGTGGCCGGGCATGACGGCGCGCAGGCACGACAGGCGCTGGTTCACCGCCGCCGGATGGCGCGCGCGCCGACGGCGCCTCTACGAGATACTGGAACGCGATTCCGCGCGCGACCGCTGGTCCGAATGGGTCAATCTCGGCCTCATCGTGCTGATCGTCATCAACGTGCTGGCGGCCATTCTCGAGACGGTCCCGAGCCTGCTGCTGAAGGACTACGCGCTCTTTCACGCCTTCGAACTGCTGTCGCTGATCGTCTTCGCCTCGGAATACGCGCTGCGCGTGTGGGTGTCGGTGGAGGATCCGCGCTACCGCGGCCCCCAGCCCGTGCGCGCCCGGCTTCGCTACATGCTGACGCCGGTGGCGATCATCGACCTGCTGGCCTGGCTGCCTTTCGTCATCTCGGCCCTGTTCGGCGTCAATCTGCGCACGCTGGCCATTCTGCGCCTGCTGCGCTTCGTCAAGCTGGTGCGCTATTCGCCCGGCATGCAGTCGCTGCTGGAGGTGCTGCACCGCGAGCGGCAGTCGCTCATCGCCTGCTTCTGGTTGCTGGCGGCGGCGGTGCTCATCGCCGCCTCGGCGATGTATGTGGCGGAGGGCAGCGTCCAGCCCGACCATCTCGGCTCGATCCCGGCCGCCATGTGGTGGGCGATGGCGACGGTGACGACGGTCGGCTATGGCGATGTCTATCCGGTCACGGCGGCGGGGCGCATCATCGCGGGTATAACGATGGTGACGGGCATCGTGATGATCGCGCTGCCGGTCGGCATCATCGCCACCTCCTTCGTCGACGTGATCAAGCGGCGCGACTTCATCATCACCTGGGGCATGGTGGCGCGCGTGCCGCTGTTCGCCGATCTCGACGCCGCCGGCATCGGCGAGATTCACAAGGTGCTCTCGGCCCACACCGCCCAGCCCGGCGAGATCATCGCCCGGCGCGGCGACCCGGCGCGCTCCATGTACTTCATCGCCTCGGGCGAGGTGGTGCTGGAATTCGCCGAGGAAACGACGGTGCTGAGCGACGGGCAGTTCTTCGGCGAAATGGCGCTGCTGCATTCCGCGCGGCGCGCGGCGACGGCGCGGGCCCGCACGCGCTGCATGCTGCTGATGCTGGAGGCCGAGCACCTCGCCGACGTGATCCGCCGGCATCCCGAGATCGGCCTGCGCGTCCGCGCCATGGCGCGGGACGAGGAGGGCCCGCACGCGCTGAGCCGCCGGGCGGACATCGCCGGTGATGAACTGAAGAAGGATGAGGCGCGGGACTGACACCGCCCGCCGGGGCGAGGCCCCGGGGCGCGCGAGGCGCCCCGGGAGGGTCGATCAGGCAGGGACCGATCAGGCAAGCGCCTTCGACAGGTTCTCGGAGATCTTGTCGAGGAAGCCGGTGGTGGACAGCCACTTCTGGTCGGCGCCGACCAGCAGGGCGAGGTCCTTGGTCATGTCGCCGCCCTCCACCGTGTCGACGCACACCTTCTCCAGCGTGCTCGCAAAGGCGGCGAGGTCGGCATTGTCGTCGAGCTTGGCGCGATGGGCGAGGCCGCGTGTCCAGGCGAAGATCGAGGCGATGGAGTTGGTCGAGGTCTCCTTGCCCTTCTGGTGCTCGCGGTAATGGCGCGTCACCGTGCCATGGGCGGCCTCGGCCTCGACGGTCTGGCCGTCGGGCGTCATCAGCACCGAGGTCATCAGGCCGAGCGAGCCGAAGCCCTGCGCCACGATGTCGGACTGTACGTCGCCATCATAGTTCTTGCAGGCCCAGACATAGCCGCCCGACCATTTCAGCGCCGAGGCCACCATGTCGTCGATCAGCCGGTGCTCGTAGGTCAGCTTGCGCTTGTCGAACTCGGTCTTGAACTCGGCGTCGAAGACTTCCTGGAAGATGTCCTTGAAGCGCCCGTCATAGGCCTTGAGGATGGTGTTCTTGGTCGAGAGATAGACCGGGAAGTTGCGCGCCAGACCGTAGTTCAGCGAGGCGCGGGCAAATTCCCGGATCGATTCGTCGAGGTTGTACATCGCCATGGCGACGCCGGCGCTCGGGGCCTTGTAGACCTCGTGCTCAATGACCGCGCCGTCCTCGCCAACGAACTTGATCGACAGCGTGCCCTTGCCGGGGAACAGGAAGTCGGTGGCGCGGTACTGGTCGCCGAAGGCGTGGCGGCCGACGATGATCGGCTGCGTCCAGCCGGGCACGAGGCGCGGCACGTTCTTGCAGATGATCGGCTCGCGGAAGATCACGCCGCCGAGAATGTTGCGGATGGTGCCGTTGGGCGAGCGCCACATCTTCTTGAGGCCGAATTCTTCAACGCGGCCTTCATCCGGCGTGATGGTGGCGCACTTCACGCCCACGCCCACCCGCTTGATCGCCTCGGCGGCGTCGATCGTCACCTGGTCGCCGGTGGCGTCGCGGTTCTCGACGCTGAGGTCGTAATACTCCAGCGGCACATCGAGATAGGGGTGGATCAGCTTGTCCTTGATGTACTGCCAGATGATCCGGGTCATCTCGTCGCCGTCGAGCTCGACGACCGGATTCGCCACCTTGATCTTCGCCATGAACATTCACCTCGCACGGCAATCGTTGTCGGAGGGGTCGCGGCGCGTGTCCGCGCGGGCAGACGCCGGATGCGCGGGTGATACCGCGCCGTCCCCCTCAGGGAAAGCAGGTCCCGGGCCAATTTTCGACCAAACGACCCGGAGTCCGGCCTTCTCCACGCCAGCTTTCCTGGCATCTGGTATGCGGTATGGCCATAGGGCCTTGCTCGCGCGCCCGAACGCTTCGCAATTGCGCGCCGCGCGGCTATATCAGCGGCCTTCGAGAACGACGATCAGCGGGGAACGCGATGTCCGGCGCCGGTACCGACAGCACCAAGGCATGGCCGGAAGGCGGGCCGGTGGTGATCCTCGTCGAGCCGCAGCTCGGCGAGAATATCGGCTCGGCTGCGCGCGCCATGGGCAATTTCGGCCTGTCGCGGCTGCGCCTCGTCAATCCGCGCGAGGGCTGGCCCAACCCCAAGGCCGTCACCTTCGCCTCCGGCGCCGACCGCATCCTCGAGAATGCCGAGCTTTTTCCGGATCTGCGCTCGGCGCTGGCGGGCGTCAGCTTCGTCGCCGCCGCCACGGCGCGCGAGCGCGGCATGCAGAAGACCGTGCTCGGGGCGGATGCGGTCGTTGCCGAGATGGCCGGGCGCATTGCCGGCGGCGAGAACGTGGCGCTGGTGTTCGGGCGCGAGCGGACCGGGCTCTACACGGAAGAGGTCTCGCTCGCCGATGTCATCCTCACTCTGCCGGTGAACCCGGCCTTCGCCTCGCTCAACCTCGCCATGGCGGTGGCGGTGGTCGGCTATGAATGGTTCAAGCTGGCGTCGGGCGGGGCGCTGCCCTTCCAGCAGCCCGACCGCTACCCGATCGCCGACAAGGCGGACCTGTTCGCCTTCTTCGACCATATCGAGCGCGAGCTGGACGAGGCGCTGTTCTTCCGCTCGGAGCAGAAGAAGCCGGTGACGACGCGCAACATCCGCAACATCTTCCACCGCGTCGGCCTCACCCGGCAGGATATCGCCACGCTGCACGGCATGGTCACCGCGCTGGTGGAGGGCCGGCGCACCCGCGAGGAGCGCACCGCCGCTCGCCTTGCCGGGGAACGCAGGACGTCGACGGACGACGAGACGGCGGACTGAGCCGGAACGGCGGGACGGGGAGGGGACTTCCGCAACGTTCCGTTCACCAAGATGCGCCACAATGATGCCCGGGATGGAGGACATCAGATGCGTATCGAGGCTTCTCCCGTTTCCGGCTCCACCGGCACGCCCGGCGTCTCGCTTCTCGCTTCGTCAACGGGGCCGTCCGTCGTGTCGTCGCTGCCGCTTCAACCGCCTGTCGCCGCGCATCGTGCGCCGACCATCATCGTGTTCGATTCCGGCCTCGGCGGCCTCTCGGTCTTCCGCGAGCTTGCCCGCACGCGCCCGGATGCGCGCTTCGTCTATGCCGCCGACGATGCCGGCTTCCCCTATGGCCCGCGCAGCGAGGCGGATCTCGTCGGGCGCGTGGTGGCCGTGATGGACGCGCTTACCGCGCGGCTCGCGCCGGATGCCGTGGTCATCGCCTGCAACACCGCCTCGACGCTGGTGCTTCCGGCGCTGCGGGCGCGCTATGCCATTCCCTTCATCGGCACGGTGCCGGCCATCAAGCCGGCCTGCGAGCGCTCGCTCACGCGGCAGGTGAGCGTGCTGGCGACGCCCGGCACGGTGAAGCGCGACTACACGCAGGCGCTGATTCGCGATTTTGCCGGGGACTGCCGCGTGACGCTGGTCGGCAGTACCGATCTCGCGCGCCTTGCCGAGCTCGCCCTGTCCGGCGCCGAGGTGCCCGACGAGGCGTTCGCGGCCGAAATCGCCCCGGCCTTCGTCCGCGAGGGCAAGGGGCGCGAGAGCAAGGCGCGCACCGATACGGTGGTGCTCGCCTGCACGCATTATCCGCTGGTGCTGGACCGGCTGCAGAAGGTGGCGCCCTGGCCGGTGCGCTGGGTCGATCCGGCGGCGGCGATCGCCCGCCGGCTATCCTCGCTGCTCGGCCCGGTCGCCTTCGCCTCCAGCCCGGCGCCGCTGCGCCTGTTCTCCACCGGCACGCCGCTCGACGCCGCGCTTGTGGAGCGCATCGTCGGCCGCCGCGCGCGGGCCGGCGAACTGGTGCCGCTGACGCCGGCGCCGGTCTAGGCGGATCAGGATACGCCTTGCCTGTGCCGCGATCCCTGCCCAGCATGCCGGAACGGCAGGAGACGTGATGTGAGCGACGATTCCCTCGACGGCGGAGCCCGCCGCCCCGGACCGGGCACGGGGCCGACGCGGCGCGCCTTCCTCGCGGGCGCCGGTATGTGCCTCGTCGCGGCCGGTCCGTTCGGCGTGGGCGCGGCATCGGCGCAGAGCGCCCGCCAGTCCTTCGACACCTGGGTCGTGGAGTTTCGCGCCCGGGCCCGCGCGCGGGGGATTTCCGACGGGATCTATGACCGCGTGACTTCGGGCCTCAAGCCCGACACCTCGGTCTACGCCAAGGACGGCGCGCAGCCGGAATTCCGCGAGCAGCTCTGGCAGTATCTCAACCGCCGCATCTCCGAGTGGCGGTTGAACACCGGGCGCGCCGCCGCCAGGCAGAACGCCGCGCTGCTCAAGCGGCTGGAGAAGGATTTCGGCGTCGAGCCGGACGTGCTGCTCGGCCTGTGGGGCATGGAGAGCGCCTTCGGCGAGCTTGTCACCGATCCCGACCACATGAAGCCGGTGTTTCCCTCGCTGGCGGCGCTCGCCTGGGGCGAGCCGCGCCGGCGCAAATATTGGGAGACCGAGTTCCTCAACGGGCTGGCCGTGGTCCAGCGCGGCTGGGGCGAGCCGGACGAGATGCTGGGCTCCTGGGCCGGCGCCATGGGTCACACCCAGTGGATGCCGGAGGTCTGGCTGAATCTCGGCGTCGACTATGACGGCGACGGCCACCCTTCGCCCTACAGCGTGGCCGACGCGCTGGCCGGCTCCTCGCGCTACCTGATCCAGCGCGGCAAGTACCAGCGCGGTCTGCCCTGGGGCTTCGAGGTGACGATGCAGGGCGTGCCGGAGAAATATGCCGACGCGCGCGCCTGGCGCACCGTGGAGGACTGGGCGAAGCTCGGCGTGAAGCCGGCGGGCGGGGGCAGGTTCGCCTTTTCCAAGGCGAAGGCGCGGCTGTGGGCGCCGGTCGGCACGGACGGGCCGTGCTTCCTGCTGACGCAGAATTTCTACGCCGTGCGCAGCTACAACCCCTCCATGAACTACGCGCTGGCGGTCTGCCATCTCGGCGACCGGGTGCTGGGCGGCGATCCCTTCATCACCCCGTTCCCGGGCGGCGAGCGCGCGCTCACGCTGGCCGAGATCCAGGAAGTGCAGCGCCGGCTGACCAAGGCGGGCTTCGACACCGGCGGCGTCGACGGGCGCGTGGGCAACATGACCATGCGCGCCGTGGCCGGCTTCCAGCGCAGGATGGGTGTCCAGCCGGACGGCTATGCCGGGCTCGACGTGCTGGCGGCGCTGCGGCAGGGGCGCTAGCCTCCATCCGGGTGTCATCCCGGCCGGCGCGCAGCGAAGAGCCGGGATCGCTCTACCGTCGTCACGCGATCCCGGATCGCGCCGGTGGCGCGTCCGGGATGACGCTCCCGTGACGCCGCCCTTGACCTTCTGGCCTTTTTCTCCTAACACCCGCCCACTCGCGGGGCTGGCAACGGCCCCGTGAGACGTTTCACGCACCCGTGGTGGTGCTCGGCGCGTTCGAGCACTGCCTGTCGGCCCCTGTAAGGGGACAGAGGAGGGGGCGCGATCCAAACCGCAACCTTGCGAGAGGACCAGCGCAATGAGCAAGCGCGTTTCGGCCAAGCACAAGCTTGACCGCCGTATGGGCGAAAACATCTGGGGCCGCCCGAAGAGCCCCATCAACAAGCGTGAGTACGGCCCCGGCCAGCATGGCCAGCGCCGCAAGGGCAAGCTTTCCGACTTCGGCGTGCAGCTGCGCGCCAAGCAGAAGCTCAAGGGCTATTACGCCTCGATCGGCGAGAAGCAGTTCTACGCGGTCTATGTGGAAGCCTCGCGCCTCAAGGGCGACACCGGCGCCAACCTGATCGGCCTGCTGGAGCGTCGTCTCGACGCCGTCGTCTACCGCGCCAAGTTCGTCCCCACCGTGTTCGCCGCCCGCCAGTTCGTGAGCCACGGCCACGTCAAGGTGAACGGCCGCCGCGTCAACGTCCCGTCCTACCAGGTCAAGGTCGGCGACGTGGTCGAGGTGAAGGATGCCTCCAAGCAGCTCGCGCTGGTGATCGAAGCCGCCGCTTCCGGCGAGCGCGACGTTCCGGACTATCTCGAGGTCGACGCCCACAAGCTGACCGCGAAGTTCGCCCGCGTGCCCGAGCTCAACGAGGTGCCCTATCCGGTCGTGATGGAGCCGAACCTCGTGGTCGAGTATTATTCGCGCTGATACCTTCGGGGATCGCCGAGACGGAAAGCCGCCCGGGAGGGCGGCTTTTTTGTTGGAACGGGCCATGGCACGGAAACAGAAAAGCCGCCCCGGAGGGCGGCTTTTGCATTCTCGGTGCGTGCCGGGGCGCGATCAGGCGGTGGCGCGGCCGGCGACGACGACGCCCTTCTCTTCCAGAAGAGTCTGCAATTCGCCGGACTGGTACATCTCGCGGACGATGTCGCAGCCGCCGACAAACTCGCCCTTGACGAAGACCTGCGGAATGGTCGGCCAGTTGGTGTATTCCTTGATGCCGGTGCGCATCTCGTCGGAATCGAGCACGTTGATGCCCTTGTAGTCGACGCCGAGCAGGGCGAAGACCTGCGCGACCTGGCCGGAGAAGCCGCACATCGGGAATTGCGGGGTGCCCTTCATGAAGACGACGACGTCGTTGCTCTTCACCTGGCTGTCGATGAAATCGTGGATGCTCATGGCCTGGCCTTTCGCCCTTGCGGGCCTCGCGAGTGGTTGTCGCGGCGATGCGTCACCGGGCGGGGACGGGGGCCGCTTTCAGTCGGGTACATTGGTCTGAAGAGCGAGGGCGTGCAATATGCCGCCCATCTGGCCCTTCAGCGTCGCATAGACCATCTGATGCTGCTGCACGCGGCTTTTGCCGCGGAAGCTCGCGGATATGACGGTCGCGGCATAGTGATTGCCGTCGCCGGCGAGATCGCGGATCTCGACCGTTGCGCCGGGCAGTCCCTCCTTGATCAGCCGTTCGATCTCGGCTGCTTCCATCGCCATAAGCGGTGCTCCCTCACATCAGGCCCGCGCCCATATAGATGGGCAGCCAGGCCTCGTGCCGCTCACGCAGCGCGTCCACTACAATTGGGCGCTCGCCCGGGATATTCAATCGGTCGCCGCCGGTCGTGCCGAGCTTGGCGATGGCGACGCCGGCCGCCTCCGCGCGCTGGAGCACCAGCGCCTTGGAGCTGCCCTCGACGGTGAGGACATAGCGGGCCTGATCCTCGCCGAACCAGAAGCCGTAGGGATTGGTCTCCGCCGGCGGAGCCACGAGGTTGGCGCCGATTCCCGACGCCAGCGCCATCTCGGCCAGCGCGACCAGCAGGCCGCCGTCGGAGACGTCGTGTACGGCGGTGACAAGGCCCTCAGTGATCAGCGCGCGCACGAAGTCGCCATTGCGGCGCTCCAGGGCAAGGTCGACCGGGGGAGGGGCGCCGTCCTCGCGGTCGAGGATCTCGGACAGGAAGGCGGACTGACCGAGCCAGCCGGTGGTGGTGCCGATGACGAAGATGATCTCGCCGTTGTCCTTGAAGTCCAGCGTGGCCATCTTCTCGACATCGGCGAGCACGCCGACGCCGCCGATGGTCGGGGTCGGCAGGATGCCGCGCCCGTTGGTCTCGTTGTAGAGGCTGACATTGCCGGACACGACGGGGAAATCGAGTTCCTTGGCGGCGGCGGCGATGCCGCGCAGGCAGCCGACGAGCTGGCCCATGATCTCCGGCTTCTCGGGGTTGCCGAAGTTCAGATTGTCGGTCAGCGCCAGCGGCGTGGCGCCGACGGCGGTGATGTTGCGCCAGGCTTCCGCCACCGCCTGCTTGCCGCCCTCGAACGGGTCCGCCTCGCAGTAGCGCGGGGTCACGTCGCAGGTCATGGCGAGGCCCTTGGGGCCGTCCTCGACGCGCACCACGGCGGCGTCGCCGCCCGGCCGCTGCACGGTATTGTTGAGGATCAGGTGGTCGTACTGCTCCCAGATCCAGCGCTTGGAGGCGAAGTCGGGCGAACCGACGAGCCGCTCCAGCGCGCCGGGAATGGTGGCGCGGATGTCGAGCGCGGCCGGGTCGATGCGCTGCTGCTTGGGCGTCTCCACCCAGGGGCGGTCATAGAGCGGGGCCTCGTCGCCGAGTTCCTTGATCGGCAGGTCGGCCTTGATCTCGCCCTTGTGCTTCACGACGAAGCGCAAATCGTCGGTGGTGTGGCCGACGATGGCGAAGTCGAGCCCCCATTTGCGGAAGATGGATTCCGCCTGCTCTTCCTTGCCCGGCGCGATGACCATGAGCATGCGCTCCTGGCTCTCGGAGAGCATCATCTCATAGGCGCTCATGCCCTCTTCGCGGCAGGGCACGTTGTCGAGGTCGAGCTCGATGCCGAGGTTGCCCTTGGCGCCCATCTCGACCGCCGAGGAGGTCAGCCCCGCCGCGCCCATGTCCTGGATCGCGACGACGCAGCCGGCTTCCATGATCTCGAGGCAGGCTTCCAGCAGCAGCTTTTCGGCGAAGGGGTCGCCGACCTGGACGGTCGGGCGCTTCTCTTCCGCGTCCTCGCCAAAAGAGGCCGAGGCCATGGTGGCGCCGTGGATGCCGTCCCGCCCGGTCTTGGAGCCGAGATAGACCACCGGCAGGCCGACGCCGGTCGCCTTGGCGTAGAAGATCTTGTCGGCGTCGGCGAGGCCGACCGCCATGGCGTTGACGAGGCAGTTGCCGTCATAGCGGGTGTGGAAGCCGACGAGGCCGCCCACCGTCGGCACGCCGAAGGAATTGCCGTAGGAGCCGATGCCGCCGACCACGCCCGACACCAGATGGCGGGTACGCGGGTGCTTGGGATCGCCGAAGCGCAGCGCGTTCAGCGCCGCGATGGGGCGCGCGCCCATGGTGAACACGTCGCGCAGGATGCCGCCCACGCCCGTCGCTGCGCCTTGGTGGGGCTCGATATAGGACGGGTGGTTGTGGCTCTCCATCTTGAAGACGGCGGCCTTGCCGTCGCCGATGTCGATCACGCCGGCATTCTCGCCCGGGCCCTGGATCACCCACGGTGCCTTGGTCGGCAGGCCGCGCAGATGCAGGCGCGAGGACTTGTACGAGCAGTGCTCGTTCCACATGGCGGAGAAGATGCCAAGCTCGGTGAAGCTCGGCTCGCGGCCGATGAGCTTGAGGATGCGCTCGTACTCGTCGGGCTTCAGGCCGTGTTCGGCGACGAGCTCGGGGGAGATCTTCGGTTCGGCGGAGGTCATGCGAAGGCCGTCATTCCGTTTCGCGGGCGGGCACAGGCGGAGGGCGTGGCGCGGCCTAGGCCCGCTCCAGAACCCCGGCGATGCTCTCGAACAGGGCTCGCCCGTCGGTGGGGCCGACGAGCGGGTCGACATGGTTCTCGGGGTGCGGCATCAGGCCGAGCACGTTCAGCTTCTCGGAGACGATGCCGGCGATGGAGTTGGCGGCGCCGTTGAGCACCTGCGCGTCGTCGCGGCGCCCGTCCGGGAGCACATAGCGGAACACCACGCGGCCCTCGTCCTCCAGACGCTTCAGCGTCTCGGCGTCGGCGGTGTAGTTGCCCTCGCCATGGGCCACCGGGTAGCGCACGATGGCGCCCTTCGAATAGCGGCGCGTGAACGGCGTGTCGCTGCGCTCGACCTTGAGCAGCGCCTCGCGGCAGATGAAGCGCAGGCGCGCGTTGCGCACCAGCACGCCCGGCAGCAGGCCGCTCTCGCACAGGATCTGGAAGCCGTTGCAGATGCCGAGCACGAGGCCGCCGCGGGCGGCATGGTCGCGCACGGCCTCCATGATGGCGGCGCGGGCGGCGATGGCGCCGCAGCGCAGATAGTCGCCATAGGAGAAGCCGCCGGGCAGCACCACGAGATCGGTGCCGGCGGGCAGGGCGGTGTCGGCGTGCCAGACGAGGGCGGGCTTCACCCCGGTGACGAGCTGCAGCGCGCGCGCCACGTCGCCCTCGCGGTTGGAGCCGGGAAAGACGATGACGGCAGCTTTCATGGTCGTCAGCCCACGAGCTCGATGCGGTAGGTCTCGATCACCGTATTGGCGAGCAGTTTCTCGCAGGCATCCTTCAGCGTGGCCTCGGCCTTGGCCGGATCGGCGGTGTCGAGCTCGACGTCGAACACCTTGCCCTGGCGCACGCTGGCCACGCCCGGTACGCCGAGCGAGCGCAGGGCGCCCTCAATGGCCTTGCCCTGCGGGTCGAGCACGGCGGATTTCAGGGTGACGAGGACTCGCGCCTTCATGGAACCACTCTCGGGGACGTTCTAGCGAAACGGAAGCGGGACAAATAGAAACGGGGGCTTTGCGGCCCCCGCCTATCACTTGGCCGCGAACGGCTCAATGCTCGATTGCGGAATGGCAGACCCGAGGGCTGCGCATCCACTCACTTCTCGGGTTCGGACTTGACCAGCACCGGGCCGCCGGACTGCAGCCGCTCGTTCTCGGACATGATGCCGAGGCGGCGGGCGACTTCCGAATAGGCCTCGACCAGGCCGCCCATGTCGCGGCGGAAGCGGTCCTTGTCCAGCTTGTCGTTCGACTTGATGTCCCACAGCCGGCAGGAATCCGGGCTGATCTCGTCGGCGACGACGATGCGCATCAGGTCGTTTTCCCACAGGCGGCCGCATTCCATCTTGAAGTCGACAAGGCGGATGCCGACGCCGAGGAACAGGCCGGAGAGGAAATCGTTGACGCGGATCGCCAGCGCGATGATGTCGTCGATTTCCTGCGTGGTCGCCCAGCCGAACGCCGTGATGTGCTCTTCCGAGACCATCGGGTCGTTGAGCGCGTCGTTCTTGTAGTAGAACTCGATGATCGAGCGCGGAAGCTGGGTGCCTTCCTCGATGCCGAGGCGGGTCGACAGCGAGCCGGCGGCGACGTTGCGCACCACCACTTCCAGCGGGATGATCTCGACTTCGCGGATGAGCTGCTCGCGCATGTTCAGCCGCTTGATGAAGTGCGTGGGGACGCCGATCTCGTTCAACTTCTGGAAGATGTATTCCGAGATTCGGTTGTTCAGCACGCCTTTGCCGTCGATGACGTCGTGCTTCTTGTTGTTGAAGGCGGTGGCATCGTCCTTGAAGTGCTGGATCAGCGTGCCGGGCTCAGGGCCTTCATAGAGGACCTTCGCCTTACCTTCATAAATGCGGCGGCGGCGGCTCATGGGTGGGTACCGTCGGTTGAGGAAGTCCATTAGGGTGCCGGGGCTCCGGTTCCGGGTTCACGGCTGGGGCGCCGCTTATGCGCGATACGTTCGCGCTCTGTCGATTCGTTTCGCGTGGCACCGGCGCCCTCACCCGGACACTAGCCCATCGGGGGGGCGGATACAAACACCGGCGCGCGTATCGGCTGCGCGTCTGGCGCGGTCCCGCGGCCACGGGGGCGATGAGCGTCACATTGACGTAGGGGCGTGTCGTGACGTCGACGGGCGTTGATTTGGGGGCGGGCACGCGATAATCAAGCCCGCGACTTTCCGAGACACAGGGCGAGCAAGCATGAGCACGTTCAACGACCGCGAAGACGCGTTCGAGGCCAAGTACGCCCACGATCAGAAGCTGCGGTTCAAGGCCTTGGCCCGCCGCAACAAGGCGCTGGGCCTGTGGGCGGCCGAGAAGCTCGGCCTCGCCGGCGCCGAGGCGGACACCTATGCCCGCACGATCGTCGAGGCCGACCTCGAAGAGGCCGGCGACGAGGATGTCTACCGCAAGCTGAAGGCCGATTTCGACGCCAAGGGCCTCGACGTCTCCGAGCACCGCATCCGCCGTACCATGGAAGAGCTGCTCACCGCCGCCATCGAGACGCTGAAGAACGAAGGCTGATTCCGGGTCGGTCCGGGCGCCGGAGCGGGCGAATCACGCTTCGGCGCGGATCACGGCGGTTGCATCTTGGCAACCATCTTTCTGTCATTTGATTGCGAAGGAACCGCATTCGCGGCATCCCTGACGCTGGCTGCTGCCGTCCGCTCCGGACCGCCGCGCCAGGGGAGGAGCCGATGCGGTTCACGACGTCCTTCGCACTGGCCTCGTGCCTGACCGTCGCCGGCGCGCTCAGCGCCGCTGCGGCGCCGGCGGTCACGACGGCGTCGGCGAATGTGCGCGGTGGTCCGGGTACCTCCTATCAGGCGCTCGGCACGCTGCCGGCCGGCTCGCCCGTCGATGTGGTCGGATGCTCCGGCGGCTGGTGCCAGACCCAGTACGGCTACATCGCCGCCTCGCTGCTGAGCCAGGCCGGTGCCGCCTATGGCCTGCCCGCCGCGCGTCCCGGAACCGCCTACCGGTCTCCCGCCGCCGCGCCCATCCTGCCGTCTTCGCCATTGGCGCCGCCCACCTATTCCGCCCCGACCTATGCCGGCCCGGCCGCCGTGGCCGGCGCCGCCGCGCTCGGCTACGGCTCGGCGCCGTCGTCGGGGGCGGCCCCGGCCGCTCCCGCCCGGCCGGTCGCGCCCGCGCTCGCCGCCTCGCCGGCTCCCTCGGTCATGGCCGCGCCGGCCCAGACCCATGTCTATTCGCCGACCGGCCCGGCCGGGGCGGTCGCCCACGTGGCGGCCGAGGCGTCGCATCCGGGCACTGACACCACCATGGCGGGGCCGCGCACGACGATCGGCGTGGCCAATGTGCGCTCGGGACCGGGCGTCGAATACGATGTGGTCAAGACGCTGCCGGACTTCACCAAGGTCGAGGTCACGGGCTGCGCTAACAGCTGGTGCCAGACCAATGAGGGCTATATCAGCCTCTATCTGCTCTCGCGGGGCTCGGTGCAGCAGGTGCTGAGCCCGGCGGCGCAGCCGCGCATACCCGGCTCGAACACCCGCGACTCCGCTTCCTGGAACCCCGCCGCGCAGGCCGCCATGGGCTACGGCGCGGCCGGCATCGTGCCGCAGGGCTATCCCGCCCTGGCGCCGCGCACCGCTGCCGTTCCGCGCTCCATGCTCGCCGCCGCACCGGCGGGCTATGGCGCCGCGAGCACGGCATCGACGCGGACGGCGGCGAATGTGCGCGGCGGGCCGGGGACATCCTATCCCGCCCTCGGCACGCTGCCGGCCGGCTCGCCGGTCGATGTGGTGGGATGCACCGGCGGCTGGTGTCAGACCCAGTACGGCTACATCGCCGCCTCGCTGCTGGGGCAAGGCGGGGCCTATGGCGCGGCGGCCGCCTATCGTGCGCCGGCGCTGACCTATCGGGCTCCGCCGGTTCTGGCCGCGCCGGCGCCGATCTATGCGGCGCCTCCGGTCCTGGCGGCGCCGGCCCAGACCCATGTCTATTCGCCGACGGCTCCGGCCGGGGCGGTCGCCCACGCGGCGGCCGAGGCGGTGCATCCGGGCACCGACACCACCATGGCCGGGCCGCGCACGACAATCGGCGTGGCCAATGTGCGCTCGGGACCGGGCGTCGAATACGATGTGGTCAAGACGCTGCCGGACTTCACCAAGGTCGAGGTCACCGGCTGCGCCAACAGCTGGTGCCAGACCAATGAGGGATATATCAGCCTCTATCTGCTCTCGCGGGGCTCGGTGCAGCAGGTGCTGAGCCCGGCGGCGCAGCCGCGCATACCCGGCTCGAACACCCGCGACTCCGCTTCCTGGAACCCCGCCGCGCAGGCCGCCATGGGTTACGGCGCGGCCGGCATCGTGCCGCAGGGCTATCCCGCCGCCATTCCCGGTAGCGTGGTGCCGAACTATGCGGCGGCGGCGCGCGCCTATGCGCCTTCGACGGCGGTCGGCACCTATGGCGTGTCCGGCACGGCCACCACGACGGCCACGGTCAACGTGCGCAGCGGCCCCGGCACGGGCTACGACACGCTCGGCACGCTGCCGGCCGGCTCGCCGGTCGAGATCGTCTCCTGCACGGGGAGCTGGTGCCAGACGCAATATGGCTATGTCAGCGCGCGCCATGTCGACCAGGGCGGCGCCTTTGCCAGCGCAGCCCCGGCCCCGGCGCCGCGCCGGCGGACCGGCGTGACCGTTCCGGCCGCACGTCCCTATCCGGTCGGAACCAGCATCGGCACGGTGCCGATTTCGCCCTCGCAGGCGCCGCGTTATCTCGGCGCGCCCGGCATGGGCTCGGCGGTGACGCCCGCGCTGGCGCCCTCCGGGGCGGCGGGGAGTGCCGTCGCCGCGACGACGGTCAATGTGCGCAGCGGCCCCGGCACGGCCTATGACGTGCTCGGCACGCTGCCGGGCGGCTCGCCGGTCGACCTCGCCTCCTGCGCGGATGGCTGGTGCCAGACGCAATACGGCTATGTCAGCGCCCGGCTGCTCGAACCGGCGGGGGGCGACACCGGCGTCTACGCCGCGCCGACGCTGGCCGGCGCCTATCCCGGGACCGGCTATGCCGAGCCCGCATCAAGCCGGGGCTATTCGGCGCAGGCCTTTCCCGCCGTTTATGATCCCGCGCTCACTCCGCAGGCCGGCTACGCCACCGCCGCCAGCCTGCCGGTCGAGGACACACTGTCCGGCATCGGCAGCAGCCGGGACGGCTACGGGCGGGGTACCGGCTGGACCAACTGGCGCACGAGCTGGGGACCCGGCTACTGGGGGCCGGCCCTTCGCGGGCGCAACGCGACGTCCAACTGGGGCGCGCGCCCCAGCTACTGGGGCGGCCGCACCACCTTCTGGAACGTGCATCCGGGCTATCCCACGCGGGCCTATGCCGGCGACCGGCGCGGCAACATGTACTGGTCGCGAAAGGGCGAGGGGCGCCTGCCGCAATCGCCGGGCTTTTACTACGGCCTCGGCCCGCGCTGGCAGGGTCCCTATGCCGAGGGCCCCGAATATAACGGTCGGCCGGTGGTCTGGCGCCCGCGCAGCGGCGTGTGGTGAGCGCGGTCACATCTTCGTCCGACCGCGCCTTTCCGTAGGTAATGCAACCAATTCCGCCGGAATCGATTGCTATCGAGGATGAGGCGAGCACGAGGCCGGTCGACATGTCGACCGGCACGGCGCCCAAAAGGACGTTCGACGCCGGACGTCGGTGCTGCATCTTCGTGCGGCACGCACATCGCGGGAGGATGTGATGAAGCTCTTGAAGTCGCTCACGCTGGCGGCCGGCCTGCTGATCGCCGGCGCGGCCATGAACGCGGCGGCTGCGGCCGTTGTCACCAGCAATGTGAACATTCGCAGCGGTCCGGGCACGGGCTATCGCGTCATCGGCTCGCTTCCGGCGGGCGCGCGCGTCAATGTCGGCCGCTGCAGCGGCAACTGGTGCCGCGTGGCGGGCGGCTGGGTCAGCGCGGGCTTCCTGTCCGGCGGCGGCACGTCCGTGGTGGTGAACCCGAACTACTACGCGAACGACGTGGCTCTGGGCGTCGGCGCCTTCGCCCTCGGCGCGGCGGTCGGCTCGACCTGGGGTCCCGGTTGGGGCGGCGGTGGCTGGTACGGCCCCGGCTGGGGTGGCGGCTGGTACGGTCCCGGCTGGCGTCCGCGTCCCGTGTGGGGCCCGGGCTGGCGTGGTCCCGGCTGGCGCGGCGGTCGGGCCTGGCGCGGCGGTCCCGGCTGGCGCGGCGGGCGGGCCTGGCGTGGCGGCCCCGGTTTCCGTGGCCGCCCGGTCTACTTCCGTCCCGGTTTCCGCCGCCGCTAGTCGCGACGGCGGCGATCCGGCCGGGGCTCAGCTCCGGCCGAACACCCGCTGGAAGATCGTGTCGACGTGCTTGAGGTGATAGCCGAGGTCGAACTTCTCGGCGATCTCCTCGGCCGTCAGATACTGGCGGACCTCCGGGTCGTTGGTCAGCAGGGTCTGGAACTCGCCTTCGCCGCGCCAGACCGGCATGGCGTTGCGCTGCACGAGGCGATAGGCGTCCTCGCGGCTGGCGCCCTTCTGGGTGAGGGCCAGCAGCACGCGCTGGGAATGCACGAGGCCGCCGAGGCGGTCGAGATTGCGCTGCATGTTCTCCGGGTAGACCACCAGCTTCTCGATGACGCCGGCGAGGCGGTTCAGCGCGAAGTCGAGCGTCACCGTCGCGTCCGGCCCGATGCCGCGCTCCACCGAGGAGTGCGAGATGTCGCGCTCATGCCAGAGGGCGACATTCTCCAGTGCCGGCGTGACCATGCCGCGCACGAGACGGGCGAGGCCGGTCACGTTCTCGGTCAGCACCGGGTTGCGCTTGTGCGGCATGGCCGAGGAGCCCTTCTGGCCGGCGGAGAAGAACTCCTCGGCTTCCAGCACCTCGGTGCGCTGCAGGTGCCGGATTTCGATCGCGACGCGCTCCATCGAGGAGGCGACGACGCCGAGCGCGGCGAAATAGGCGGCGTGGCGGTCGCGCGGGATGATCTGCGTCGACACCGGCTCGACCTTCAGCCCGAGCTTTTCGGCGACATATTCCTCCACGCGCGGGTCGATCTGCGCGAACGTGCCGACCGCGCCGGAGATGGCGCAGGTCGCCACTTCCTCGCGCGCGGCGACGAGGCGGGCGCGGTTGCGCTGGAACTCGGCATGCGCCTGCGCCAGCTTCAGGCCGAAGGTGGTCGGCTCGGCATGGATGCCGTGCGAGCGGCCGATGGTGGGGGTGAGCTTGTGCTCGAAGGCGCGGGCCTCCAGCGCGGCCAGCAGCCGGTCGACGTCCTTGATCAGAATGTCGGCGGCGCGCACGAGCTGCACCGACAGGCAGGTGTCCAGCACGTCGGAGGAGGTCATGCCCTGATGGACGAAGCGCGCCTCGGGCCCGACGATTTCGGCCAGATGGGTCAGGAAGGCGATGACGTCATGCTTGGTGACGGCCTCGATCTCGTCGATGCGCTCGACGTCGAAGGTGGCGTCCTTGGCCATCTCCCAGATCTTCGCGGCGGCCTCCCTCGGCACCACGCCGAGCCCGGCGAGCGCATCGGTGGCGTGCGCCTCGATCTCGAACCAGATGCGGAAGCGGGTCTGCGGCTCCCAGATGGCAGCCATTTCGGGGCGGGTATAGCGCGGGATCACGGGCGGCTCTTTCGGCAAGCGACAGGATTGCCCGCGCTCTAGCAGATAGGCGAGAGCGGGACAAATCCCGCCCGTCCGTGGCGCCGACGCTCAGACCAGTTCGCCGCGCGCGCGCAGTGCCGCGTCACGGATGGCCTTCACGTTTCCAGCATAGGAATCTGCGCCGCCCTTGAACACGGCGGAGCCGGCGACGAGCGCGTTGGCGCCGGCCTCGATGCAGGCGGCCGCCGTGTCGCGGGTCACGCCGCCGTCGATCTCGATGTCGATCGGCCGCTCGTCGATCATGGCCGAGAGCCGGCGCACCTTGTCGAGCACGGAGGGGAGGAAGGCCTGCCCGCCGAAGCCGGGGTTCACCGTCATCACGATGACGAGATCGATGACGTCGAGCACCTGTTCCACCACGTCGGGCGGGGTGGCGGGATTGATGGCGACGCCCGCCTTCTTGCCCAGCGCGCGGATCGCCTGCAGCGAGCGGTGCAGATGCGGGCCGGCCTCGGCGTGCACGGTGATGTGGTCGGCACCGGCCTTGGCGAAGGCCTCCAGATACGGATCGGCCGGTTCGATCATCAGATGCACGTCGAAGGGCTTGGCGCAGAGCGGGCGGATCGCCTTCACCACGTCGGGGCCGAAGGAGATGTTGGGCACGAAATGCCCGTCCATCACGTCGATATGGATCCAGTCCGCCCCGGCGGCGTCGACCGCGCGCACCTCCTCGCCGAAGCGCGCGAAGTCGCAGGCGAGGATGGAGGGGGAGATGATCAGCGGACGGTCGGTCATGGCGGAACTCCGGCGTTTCGCGGGGGCGTAGCATCATGGGACCGGGGCGGCAATGGCGCGCCGCGCGGGGGAAGAAGCGCGCTGCGGCGGCAGCCCGGCGCCCTTGCGGAACTTGCGTATTGTCCGGGCAGGCGAAAAGGCCAAGCATATGGGGGTCGAATCCGTCCGTGCGCGAGGCGCGGGAAGCGGCGATCGAGTGGAGAACGTCTCATGATGAAGAAGAGCATGCTCGCCGCGCTGGCGGTGTTGTCGACAGTGGGCCTCATGGGCACGGTGCAGGAGGCCAGCGCATGGCGGGCGGCCGGCTGCGGCGGACGCGGCTGCGGCGTTGCCTGGGGCGGCGGCTGGCGCAGCCCGGGCCATTATTACGGTCCCGGCCGCTATTACGGCCCGGTGCCGCGCGGCGGCGGCGTGGTGGTGGTCAATCCGCGCCCCTACTGGCCGCCGGGCGGTGCCGTGGCCGCCGGAGCGGCGCTCGGCTTCCTGACCGGCGTGGCGGCGGCCAACCTCGCCGGCCCGCCGCCGCAGCCGAACTATTGCTGGTTCTACACCAATCCCCAGCGCACGCAGGGCTTCTGGGAACCCTGCCCCTGAGGCGTGAGCCGACGCCGGCCGCGAGGTCGGCGCAAAGAAAAGGCGGCCGGGATGAGCCGGCCGCCTGAGTGGAGGCAACACCGGGGGTGGATCATGTCCGGCCCCGGCCGTTCAGGAGGGTGGGCCGCCGAGCCCATCCGCTCCGCCGGCTCCCGGAAGAGCCGATCCGTCGTCACTTGGACCGCTCACTTGGACCCGTCACTTGGACCAGGCGTCGACCTTGTCCTTGTTCGCGGCGACCCAGGCCTTGGCGGTGGCGGCCGGGTCGGCGCCGGGCTTGTTGTTCTCGACCATCACCTTCTGCTCGTCGTCCAGCGAGAGCTTGAAGTTGCCGAGGATCTTGTAGGCCTCGGGGGCCTCGGTCTTCAGCTTGGTGGAGACGACGGTGTTCACGGTCTCCTCGCCACCGAAAACGCCCTTGGGGTCATCGAGGTATTTGAGGTCCCATTCGGCGAACATCCAGTGCGGCGTCCAGGTGGTGACGATGATCGGCTCCTTCTTGGAGTAGGCGTCCTTGAGCGCGGCGACCATGGTGGCGTCCGAGCCCTCGACCAGCTTCACCGGCAGGCCGTAATCCTTGATCGCCTTCTCCGACGCCTTCATCAGGCCGGCGCCGGGGTCGATGCCGATGACCTTGCCGCCGAACTTGGCCGGATCCTTCTTGATGTCCTCGATGGAGGTGATGTCGACATAGGTCGGCACGGCCCAGCCGATCTTGGCGCCGGTCACGTTCGGGCCGAGGTCTTCCACCTTGCCCTTCAGCTTGGCGTAATAGGCGGCGTGGGTGGCCGGCAGCCAGGCCGCGACCATGGCGTCGGCCTCGTCGGTGGCGACCGCCTGCCACATGGCCGCGCCCGAGAGCGGCACGATCTTGACCTTGTAGCCCTTCTCCTCCAGCGCGGTCTTGACGATGTTCGTCGCGACGACCGCGTCCGACCATTCGACATAGGCGATGGTCAGGTCCTTCTTCTCCGCCTGGGCGGCGCCGGCCGCGAGGCCAAGGGCGGTGGCGGCGAGGGCCGCGCTCTTCACGAATTTTCCGAGAAACGACATGTCGGGAGGCTCCACGTTGGAAGGGTTCGGGGGGCGGAAGTCGTTGCGCTGCTTCCGTTGAGGGTGAGGGATCAGCCGCGGTCGGCGGCCTGCCGGTCCTGCCGGATGTGGCGGGCGATGTGCTGGGTGATGCGGTCGAGGATGACGGCGAGCACGACGATGGCGATGCCGGCCTGGAAGCCCTGTCCCGCCTCGAGGCGCTGAATCGCCTTCCACACCTCGCCGCCGAGGCCGCCGGCACCGATCATCGCTGCGATCACCACCATGGAGAGCGCCAGCATGATGGTCTGGTTGATGCCGGCCATGATGGTCGGGATGGCGAGGGGAAGCTGCACCTTGAACAGCTTCTGCCAGCGGCTGGAGCCGAAGGCGTCGGCCGCCTCCACCAGTTCCGGCGGCGTCTGCATGATGCCGAGCGCGGTGAGGCGGATGGTCGGTGGCATGGCGAAGACGATGGTGGCGAAGCAGGCCGACACCGCCCCGAGCCCGAAGAACGGGATCGCCGGGATCAGGTACACGAAGCTCGGCATGGTCTGCATCATGTCGAGCGCCGGTGCCACCACGCGCCAGAAACGCTTGCTGAGCGCCGCCGAGACGCCGATCGGAATGCCGATGGCGAGCGCGAAGGCGGTGGAGACGAGCACCAGCACCAACGACTGGAGCGTCGCTCGCCACAGTTCGAGATTCCACAGGAAGGCGAAGCCGACGACCGTCGCGATGGCGATGCGGGCGGTGGTCAGGCGCCAGACCAGCAGGCCGAAGGCGAGGATGACCAGCCACGGCGGCAGGTCGACGAGGAAGTCGGTGGTACCCTCGATGCCGGAGCCCACCACGGCGCTGACCGCGCGGGTGACGCCGGAGAAATGCTCGGTCGCCCAGTCGAGGGCGATGTCGCACCATTCGGCGAGGGGAATGCGCGGAATCTCGAACGCCATGCCCGTGTCCCCCTAATGCGTCGTGTCGGCGCGGCGGCGCGCCAGCGCGGCCACGAGGTCGGCATTGGCGATGACCCCGCGCAGGAAGCGCTCGGCGTCGATCACGGCGATCTCGCCGCGCCCGTCGGCGAGCTTGGCGACAGTTTCGTTGAGGGTCGCGGAGGAGGGCACGCAGGCTTCGCGGTCGCTCAGCAGCAGGCGCAGCTCGGTGTCGCCGGCGCGCCGCAGCGTGTCGGCGTCGACCGTGCCCTGGAAACGGCCCTCGTGGCAGACGACGGTCATCACCGGCTCGCCGGACTGGACGAGGCTCGCCAGCGCCTCGGCGGCGGTGCTCTGCCAGGGCTTGACGGCCGCCGGCGCGCGCATGGCGTCGCCGGCCGTGACCACGCCCAGCACGTCGATATGCTCGACGAAGCGGCGGACATAATCGTCGGCGGGATGGGCGAGGAAATCGGCGGCGGTGCCTTCCTGCACGACGCGGCCGTCCTTCATCAGCACGATGCGCCCGCCGAGGGCGATGGCCTCGTCGAGATCGTGGCTGACGAAGACGATGGTCTTCTTGAGCCGCTTCTGCAGGGCGACGAGTTCCTGCTGCATGTCGCGCCGGATCAGCGGGTCGAGGGCGCTGAAGGCCTCGTCCATCAGCAGTACGTCGGGATTGAGGGCCAGCGCGCGGGCGAGGCCGGCGCGCTGCTGCATGCCGCCGGAAAGCTGCGAGGGGTAATGCTGGTCCCAGCCCTTGAGGCCGACGGTCTCGATCGCCGCCAGCGCGCGCTCGCGCCGTGCCTCGGCGGCGAGGCCCTGCACTTCCAGCCCGTATTCGACATTGCGCAGGATGGTGCGGTGGGGGAACAGCGCGAATTGCTGGAACACCATGCCGAAGCGGGTGCGGCGGAACTCCATCAGATCGCGCTCGCCGAGCGCGGTGACGTCGGTCTCGTCGACGAAGACAGAGCCCGAGGTCGGCTCGATCAGCCGGTTGATGCAGCGCAGGCAGGTCGACTTGCCGGAGCCGGACAGGCCCATGACGACAAGGATCTCGCCCTCGCCGACGTCGAAGCTCACATCGTGCAGCCCGATGACGGCGCCGGTCTGCTTCTGCACCTCGGCGCGGTTCTGCCCGGCCTGGAGCAGCGGCAGCGCCGCCCCGGCCTTGTCGCCGAAGATCTTGGTCAGACCCCGAACCCGAATGCGTGGCTTTGCGTCGTTCATGCGCTCCCCTCGTCTAGAGGCGAGTGTCGGGCGCATGGCAGCCATGCCGATTGGACAGATGCGACAATGGGGGCTGCAAAGACGACAGGAGGGTGACAGGACACCGTCGCTATTGCGTTCGCCTCAACAGCGCCGTTGCGTCGGCCGCAATGACGTCGCGCCCGCCGCGCGGCTCAGCCTCCGCGCCAGCGGTCGCGCCACGCGGGAATCGTGCCGGGCTGGGGCAGGGCGGTGGCCTCGAAGACGGCGCGGGCGCAGGCCCGGGCGAGCGCGCGCACCACTGCGTCGCCGATCAGGGCGAGGTCGAAGATCGGGTCGGCCAGCGGGCGCCTGCCGGTGGCAGCGGCGAAGATGGTGTCGCCATCGAGCGGGCTGTGCACCGGCCAGATGGCATGGGCGTAGCCGTCATGCGCCATCACCGCGAGGCGCTTGCACTGCGCCTTGGTGAGCACCGCGTCGGTGGCGACGATGGCGATGGTGGTGTTGGCGCCGGGCGGCAGGCCCTTCAGCAGCGGGCGCTCCGGCAAGGGGGGCAGCGGCGAGGGCAGGCCGAGCCCGCCGAACTCGCCGCCGCGCTCGAAGGGCGCCGCCCAGAAATGCGGCCCGCCGTTGAGATTGACAGTGCCGCAGGCATTGACCGCCACCAGCGCCCCGACCGTGTGGCCGGAGGGAGCGAGCGCCGAGGCCGAGCCCAGCCCGCCCTTGAAATCGACCGTCGTCGCGCCGGTTCCAGCGCCTGACGTGCCGAGCGGGAAGTCGCGTCCGGCGGCGTCGTCGGCCGCCTCGAGCGCCTCGATTGCCGCCCGGTAGCCCAGCTCGCGATAGGGCGAGAACCGGCCCCAGGCCTTGTTGCCGCCATTGATGAGATCGAACAGCACCGCCCCGGGCACGATGGGCACGCGCGCCTCGCCGACGGGAAAGCCGATGCCGCGCTCCGCCAGCGCCGCCATGACGCCGCCGCCGGCGTCGAGCCCGAAGGCCGAGCCGCCGGACAGGGTGAGCGCGTGAATGGCGCCGACCGTCTCGTCCGGCGCCAGCAGATCGGTCTCCCGCGTGCCCGGCCCGCCGCCGCGCACATCGACGGAGGCGACCGCCGGCTCGTCGAAGATGACGGTGGTGACGCCGGAGGCGAGGTCGAGGTCGGTGGCGTTTCCGACCCTGAGGCCGGCGACGTCGGTGATCAGGTTACGCATCGTTTTCCTCGCGCACGGGCATCACATCACGGGGAGGGCCAAGGCACCGCATTGCGCAACCCGATGCGGGCGTGCATTGGGAAGCTCCCCGGGAACGGCAAGGTTGCGCATTTCATGGCCGACGTCACTCTTCCGGCCGCCTTCGTGGCCGGTATCGCCAGCTTCGCCTCGCCCTGCGTGCTTCCGCTGGTTCCGCCTTACCTGTGCTACCTCGCCGGCACCAGCCTCGACCAGATCACCCACAAGGCGCCCACCGATGTCGCCGCGTGGCGCACGCTGGGCGCGGCCGGGCTGTTCGTTGCTGGCTTCACGACGGTGTTCGTCGCGCTTGGCGCCGGCGCCTCGGTGGCGGGCGGCTATCTGCGGCTCTACTCGCAGGAACTGGCCATCGTGGCGGGCGTCGCGATCCTGCTGATGGGCCTGCATTTCCTCGGCATTCTGCGCCTCGGCTGGCTGACGCGCAGCAAGCGCGTGCATGTCGACGCGCCGACCACGCTGGCCGGGGCCTATGTGATGGGGCTGGCCTTTGCCTTCGGTTGGACGCCCTGCATCGGCCCGGTGCTGGCGGCGATCCTCGCCGTGGCGGCGAGCGAGCAGACGCTGACGCGCGGAGCCGGTCTGCTGGCGACCTATTCCGCCGGGCTCGGCGTGCCCTTCCTGCTGGTCGCGGCGATGGCGCGCCCGGCGCTCGGCCTGCTCGGCCATGCGCGCCGTTACCTGCCGATCATCGAGAAGGTGATGGGCGCGCTGCTGGTGCTGACCGGCATCGGCTTCCTGTCCGGCTGGATGTCGGAGATGAGTTTCTGGCTGCTGGAGACGTTCCCGGCGCTCTCGGCCATCGGTTGAGCGGTACGCCGCTTCCACGGCATGGCCAAAAGAAAACCCGCCGGATCGCTCCGGCGGGTTTCGTCATAGGCGCGGTGAAAACCGACGCCGCGCGGCGAAGCGCGGCGGTGCGGCTCACATCTGCGAGTAGCCGCCGTCCTTCCAGACGTACAGCACGTAGTCGAGGGTGGTGCGGTCGCCCTTCTTGTCGAAGATCAGGTCGCCAAGAACGGTCTTGAAGGTCTTGCCCGAGTGGATGTACTCGGCCAGCTTGGCGTTATCGAGCGACTTGGTCGCCTCGGCAGCCTGCTGGAACACCTGGCCGGCGGCGTAGGTGTAGAGCACGTAGCCTTCCGGATCGATGCCCTTCTTCTTGAACTCGGCGACGACCGCGGCGGCAGCCGGGCTGTTGCGCGGATCGGGGCCGAAGGTCATCAGGGTGCCGGCGGCGCCCGGACCGGCGATGGTCCAGAACTCCTTGTCGGTGATGCCGTCGCCCGAGAACAGGACGGTGGTCATGCCCTGGTCGCGCATCTGGCGCACGAGCAGGCCGGCTTCGGTGTGCAGGCCGCCGTAATAGAGCACGTCGACATTGGCGGCCTTCAGCTTCGACACGAGCGCGGAATAATCCTTCTCGCCCGGGTTGATGCCTTCATAGACGACTTCCTTGATGCCGGCGGCATTCATGGACTTCTGGGTCTCGTCGGCAAGGCCCTTTCCGTAGGGGGTCTTGTCGTGAACGATGCCGACCTTCTTGCCCTTCAGGTTCTTGGCGATGTAGTCGCCGGCGACGGCGCCCTGCTGGTCGTCACGACCGCAGACGCGGAACACGGTGGTCATGCCGCGCTCGGTGAAGGTCGGGTTGGTCGAGGCCGGGGTGAGCTGGAGAATGCCCGCTTCGGCATACTGCTCGGAGGCCGGGATCGACACGCCCGAGTTGAAGTGGCCGAGGACGACCTTGACGCCGTCCGAGATGAACTTGTTGGCCACCGAGACGCCCTGCTCGGGCTTGGAGGCGTCGTCGCCGATGATCAGCTCGACCTTCTGGCCGAGGATGCCGCCCTTGGCATTGACGTCGGCGGCCCACTGTTCGGCGCCGTTCTTCAGCTGGGCGCCGAAGGTGGCATTCGCGCCGGTCATGGGACCGCCCACGCCGACCTTGATCTGCGCCGACGCCGGAGCGGCCAGCGCCGCCATGGCGCCGAGCGCGAGGCCGGCAATCAGAAGCTTCTTCATGAACGTCTCTCCTGGTTCTGGAAGGGTGGAAAGCAGGGCCTTTACGGCTCGGCGACGATCGCCCCGGGCCGGTATCATGCCTTTTTCGGTGCTCTTGTCGACGAGCAAGCGAAACATGGTGAAGGCGCCTATCGCGACTCGCCGGAACGGTTTCCGGCGCTGCCTTCGAGCCAGCCGAACAGCCCGGACTGGCGGTAGATCCAGCCATAGCGGGTGGCCATCTGCCGGGCCCGCTCGGCACGGAAGCCGAGGGTGGCGATGGCGACCAGGAAGGCCGTATCGGTGAGGAAATAGTGCAGCGAGAGCAGCGTGCCCTCGAACAGCGCGAAATGGAAGAAGCGCACCACGCAGCCCAGCAGCAGCGCATAGAGCACCGCCTGCCGGTAGGGCCGCCAGGTGGTGGCGATGGAACGGCCGGTCAGCCACGCCGCGCCGCCGCCCAGAAACAGGGAGACGAGCACGAAGTCGGCGCGCGACACCTCGACCACCAACTCGGGCATGAACGCTGCCGAGAGCAGGACGAGGGCGACCACCAGCAGGGGGAGGGCGACGGCGAGGCTTGCCGAACTGCCCTTGGAGACGAGGGTGCCGGAAACGGGAGCCATCAGTGCGCCCCTCCTTCGAGATAGGCGGCGCGCACTTCCGGACGCTCCAGCAGTTCGCGGCCCTCGCCGGAGAGGGTGATGGCGCCGTTGACGAGAACATAGCCGCGATGGGCGAGCTTGAGCGCGTGGAAGGCGTTCTGCTCGACCAGGAACACGGTGAGTCCTTCGGTGCGGTTGAGCTCGCGGATGGCGTCGAAGATCTGGCGCACCACCAGCGGCGCGAGCCCGAGCGAGGGCTCGTCCAGCATCAGCAGGCGCGGCCGGCTCATGAGCGCCCGGCCGATCGCCAACATCTGCTGCTCGCCGCCCGAGAGCGTGCCGCCGCGCTGGTTGATCCGCTCCTTGAGTCGCGGGAACAGCACGAAGACCTTTTCCAGATCGGCGTCGAAATGGGCGAAGCCATCGACCGCCGCGCCCATTTGCAGGTTCTCGAACACGCTCATGCGCGGGAAGATGCGCCGGCCCTCGGGCGACTGGGCGATCTTGAGATGGGCGATCTCATGGGTCGGCACCTTGGTGATGTCGCGCCCCTCGAACAGGATCGAACCCTCGCGCGGGCGCGGCTGGCCGAAGATGGTCATCATCAGCGTCGACTTGCCGGCGCCGTTGGAGCCGATCAGGGTGACGATCTCGCCCTTGTAGACGTCCACATCGACGCCGCGCAGGGCCATGATGTTGCCGTAGAAGGTCTTGACCCCGCGCACCTGGAGCATCGGCGCATCGGTGCGGGCCGGCGTGGCGAGGGCGGGTGTGGTGGCGGTGAGACTATCGCTCATGCGCTCGCTCCCGGCGCGGAATGCTCCATGTGAAGCTCGGCCTCGACTTCCTCCACGGCGTCCTCGTCGACGCCGAGATAGGCGGCGATCACGCGCGGGTCGTTCTTCACCGCCTGCGGCGTGCCGTCGGAAATCTTGGTGCCGTAGTCCAGCACGACCACATGGTCGGAAATTTCCATCACCACGCTCATGTCGTGCTCGATCAGCAGGATCGAGGTGCCGTGCTCGGCGCGGATGGCGCGCAGCAGGGTGTTGAGTTCGAGGCTTTCGCGCGGGTTGAGGCCGGCGGCGGGCTCGTCGAGACAGAGCAGGATCGGCTCCGAGCACATGGCGCGGGCGATCTCCAGCCGGCGCTGGGCGCCATAGGGCAGGTCGCCGGCCGGGTCGTCGGCGCGGTCGGTGAGGCCGACCTTGTCGAGCCAGTATTCCGCCTTCGCGGTCGCGGCCTTCTGGGCCTTCGTCCAGCCCGGCAGCCCGAACAGCCCCTTGAGCGAATAGCCCGAGGCGGCCATCAGCGCGTTGTGCTGGGCGACCATGAGGTTTTCCAGCACGGTCATGCCGGTGAACAGCCGGATGTTCTGGAAGGTGCGGGCGACCTTCGCCTCGCCGGACACCCGGTAGTCGGGCATCCGCTCCAGCAGGAACACGCCGGCGTCTCGCCCGACGAGCGAGCGCTCGCCGATGCGCGTGACCTCGGCGATCTCGTCGGGCGTCGGCGCACGGCCATGCGCCAGGATGAGGCGGCCCTCGCTCGGCTTGTAGAAGCCGGTGATGCAGTTGAACACCGTGGTCTTGCCGGCGCCATTGGGGCCGATCAGGGCGGTGATGTCGCCGCGCCCGACCTTGAAGCTGAGGTCGTTGACCGCGATCAGGCCGCCGAAGCGCATGAACAGGTGTTCGACCATGAGGATGGGGTCGGCTTCCCAGCGCGGGAGGCCGCTTGCGGGAGAGGTTGCCATCAGCCGTGGCCCTCCTTCACGAGATCGCCGGAAACCGCCTTGCGCTCCTTGAGGAAGATCGTCGGGTCGCGGGTGGAGACGAGGCCGCGCGGCTTCCACACCATGATGGCGACCATGGCGAAGCCGAAGATCAGCATGCGGTAGAGGCTGGGGTCGAAGTCGTTACCGAAGATCTGCTTGAGGAAGCCGAGATTGCGCAGCATCTCCATGCCGCCCATCATCACCGCCGCCGCCACGGCGACGCCGATCTGCGAGCCCATGCCGCCGAGCACGACGATGGCCAGGATCATCGCCGACACGTCGAAGGTGAAGCTCTCCGGGCTGACGAAGCCGGCACGCACGGCGAAGAAGCAGCCGGCGAAGCCGCCGAACATGGCGCCGGTCGCGAAGGCCGACAGCTTGGTCGTCGTGGTGTTGATGCCGAGCGAGCGGCAGGCGATCTCGTCCTCGCGCAGCGCTTCCCAGGCGCGGCCGACGGGCAGGCGCCGGAGGCGCACGGTGACGAAGGCGGTCAGCAGCGCCAGCGCCAGGATCACGAAGTAAAGGAAGACGATGCGGTGCATCGGGCTGAAGGGCAGCCCGAACAGCGCCGCGAATCCATCCGGCCCGGCATTGAAGGGAATGCCGAAGAAGGTGGCACGCGGGATCGAGGCGATGCCCGCCCCGCCATTGGTGAAGTCCACCCAGTTGATGAGCACCAGGCGGATGATCTCGCCGAAGGCCAGGGTGACGATGGCGAGATAGTCGCCGCGCAGGCGCAGCACCGGGAAGCCGAGAATCATGCCCCAGACACCGGCGAAGATGCCGGCCATCGGCAGGCAGAACCAGAACGCCCAGTTGGCCCAGAAGGTGGCGCCGAACAGGCCGGCGAAGAAGTCGTTGATCGGGGCCGAGGTGGCGAGCAGGGCATAGGTGTAGGCGCCCACCGCGTAGAAGGCGACGTAGCCGAGATCGAGCAGGCCGGCGAGGCCGACGACGATGTTCAGCCCCCAGCCAAGCATCACATAGGTGAGGATGAGGATGCCGAGGTCGATGAGGTAGCGGCTCTCGTTCAGCCCGCCCAGGGAGAAGGTGGCGATGGCCGGGAAGAGCACCGCGAAGGCCAGCAGCGCCGGCTTGACGCCGGGGCCCATCACCGTGCCGGCCCGGTCGAACAGGGTCGGGCCGGTGTGGGTGGAGGGTTTGCGGTTCGGCGACCACAAGGTGAGGTTGAGCAGCAGCCGGCCGACGAAGATGATGCCGACCATGATGGCCAGCAGCGAAGGCCGGTAGGCCAGCCCCAGCGCGCCGTCGATGATGACGGTCTCGAACCCGACAAGCGGGCCGAACAGGCCCAGCGCGACAAGGCCGGCGATCAGCGCGTCCTTGAAGGCGGGGCCCAGCACGGGGTTGGCGGCCGCGGGCGGAGCGGTTTCGGCGGTCTGGACAGCCATGATGCGCGACCTCAGACCTTCTCGACCTCAGGCCGCCCCAGAAGGCCCTGCGGCATGAAGATGAGCGTGATGGCGAGGATGGAGAACGCCGCCACGTCCTTGTACTCGATGGAGAAATAGGCCGACCAGAAGGTCTCGATCAGCCCGATCAGCAGCCCGCCGAGCACGGCGCCGGGCAGCGAGCCGATGCCGCCGAGCACGGCCGCCGTGAAGGCCTTCACGCCCGGCACGAAGCCGTCGGCGAAGTTCGCGACGCCGTAATACATCAGGTACAGCGTGCCGGCGACGGCGGCCAGCGCGGCGCCGATGACGAAGGTCAGCGAGATGGTGTGGTCGACATTGATGCCGAGCAGCGCCGCCATCTTGCGGTCCTGTTCGCAGGCGCGCTGGGCGCGGCCGAGCGAGGTCTTCTGCACCAGGTACCAGAAGCCACCGAGCAGCGCCGCCGTGATCACCATGATGATCACCTGCTTCCAGGCCAGCGTGACCTGATAGGAACCGTTGTCCATCAGCACGATCACATCGGTGATCATGGGCGGGATCGGCTTGTTGCGCGGACCCTGCGTCACCTGGACGAAATTGGCGAGGAAGATCGACATGCCGATGGCGGAGATCATCGGAGCCAGCCGGAACGAGCCGCGCAGCGGCCGGTAGGCCACCCGCTCGATCGCCCAGTTCAGCAGCGAGGTAAACACCATCGCCACGACAAGCACGATGGCCAGCGCCAGGAATATCGAGGTGATGCCCATCACCGTCGTGACCAGCAGGAAGCAGATCAGCGCGATGAAGGCGGAGACCATGAACACGTCGCCATGGGCGAAGTTCACCATGCCAATGATGCCGAACACCATTGTATAGCCGATGGCGATCAGCCCGTAGATCGAGCCGAGCGTCAGCCCGTTGATGAGCTGCTGAACAAAGATTTCCATATTATGCTCCGGCTCCCCTCAGCCGTTTCTGCGGAAGGCGCCTGCGCCGGGCTTTTGCGTAATTTATGATCGTGCCCATAGCGTATGCGCTTCTGACTCTTAGCCTGCACCGCGCTCCGATACAATTCGATCGAAAGACGAAATGCAATCGATCGAAACAGATGATATATGGGTAATAAGATACCGTTTTCTTGAAATCCCTTGCAACTCAGGCGCTTATTGAGGCGTTTGCACGGCACTGTCGTAGCGAAGGGGTTCATCTTTTCGTCACGTTCCGGCCATGCCGGGGTCGTGAATTCCTGTGGCTTTTCAAATTCGCACGGGGAGAGTTATGCACAGCGACGCTCCCGGCCGGGTCGGTGCGGGCGGCTGTGCACAATGGAAGGTGGAACGGGTTTGGATGAAGTGCGGAACCACGGCGCGCAGACGCATGTCGAACCCGGCCTCTATCGCGAGGCGATGAGCCGGCTCGTCGCGGCGGTGCATGTCGTCACCACGCGCGGCGAGGCGGGACGGGTCGGCTTCACCGCGACGGCGGTCGCCTCGGTGTCGGACAGCCCGCCGACCCTGCTGGTCTGCCTCAACCGTCGCGTCAGCTCGGCGGCGGCGTTCCGGCAGGCCGGGCGCTTCGCCGTCAACATGCTCGCCGCCGGGCAGCAGGAGATGGCGGAGATCTTCGGCGGTCGCGGGGCCCTGAACGGCGAGCAGCGCTTTGCCGCCGGGCGCTGGCACGAGGGCGCGCTTGGTGTGCCGTGCGTTGTCGGGGCCATTGCGGTGTTCGAGTGCGCGATGGTGGACGTGCGCACCATCGCCACCCATGACGTCCTCGTCGGCCGGGTCGAGGCGGTCACGCTCGGGCCGGATGGCGCCAAGCTGGCTTATGTGGATCGCAGATTCCGCGCGGTCTGACGCGTTCAGGCGAACTGGCCGGCGACCCAGCCGGACGACCACGCCCACTGGAAATTGTAGCCGCCAAGCCAGCCGGTGACGTCCACCACCTCGCCGATGAAATAGAGCCCCGGCACCTCGCGCGCCTGCATGGTGCGGGAATCGAGCCCGGCCGTGTCGACGCCGCCCAGAGTGACCTCGGCGGTGCGGTAGCCCTCCGAGCCGGTCGGCTTGAGCCGCCAGTTGTTCACCGCCTCGTCGAGGCGCCGCAGCGCCTTGTCCGAGAGGTCGGCGAGGTTGGCCGGACCGGCCTCGGCCTCGGTGACGAACTGGGCCAACCGCTTGGGAATGAAGGCGGAAAGCGCGGTGACCGGCGACTGCCGGCCATTGGCGGAGCGTGCCGCGCGCAGGGTGGCGAAGACGTCGGTATCGGGCGCGAGCGAGAGGGCAATCTCGTCGCCCTCGCGCCAGTAGGAGGAAATCTGCAGGATCGCCGGGCCGGACAGGCCGCGATGGGTGAACAGCAGCCCTTCCTCGAAGGCGGTCCTGCCGTGCCGCACACGTGCCTCGACGGAAACTCCGGTGAGCGGTGTGAGACGCCCAAGCAGCCCCGGCTCCAGGGTGAGGGGCACGAGGCCGGGCCGCGTGGGCTGCACCTTGAGGCCGAACCGTTCGGCCAGTTCGTAGCCAAAGCCGGTGGCGCCCATTTTCGGGATCGACTTGCCGCCCGAGGCGACGACCAGCGAGCGGCAGGCGAGCGCGCCCGTCGTCGTC
Source organism: Ancylobacter sp. TS-1 (assembly GCF_009223885.1). Lineage (NCBI taxonomy): Bacteria > Pseudomonadati > Pseudomonadota > Alphaproteobacteria > Hyphomicrobiales > Xanthobacteraceae > Ancylobacter > Ancylobacter sp. TS-1. The sequence goes on along the minus strand of NZ_CP045144.1, from coordinate 1,134,696 downwards.
GCCAGCGAAAAGCCGTCGGTGGTGCGCTCGATGCCGTCAATGGAGGTCGACAGGCGCAGTTCCGCCCCGGCTTCGCGCAGGTCGTCGGTCAGCATCGCCACGATCTGCCGCGCCGAGCCGTCGCAGAAGAGCTGGCCGAGGGTCTTCTCGTGCCAGGCGATGCCGCGCGCGTCGACGCGGCGGATGAAGTCGTGCTGCGTGTAGCGCCGCAGCGCCGAGATGCAGTAGCCCGGATTGGCCGACAGGAAGTTCTTCGGGCCCGCGTCGCGGTTGGTGAAGTTGCACCGGCCGCCGCCGGAGATGCGGATCTTCTCGCCCGGCGCGTCCGCATGGTCGATCACCACCACGCGGCGCCCGCGCCGGCCGGCCTCGATGGCGCACATCAGCCCGGCCGCGCCGGCGCCGACCACCACCACATCCACGTCCACAGGCCGGCTCACACCGCCTCCCCATAGGCATGCACGCCGCCGCAATAATCGGTGACGCGCCAGCCTTCCGGCGCCGGCTCCAGCCAGGAGGGGCCGACCGGCACCTTGCCGTGGCCGCCGGGTATGTCGAGCACATAGGTCGGGAGCGCGAGGCCGGAGACGCGACCGCGCAACGCTCGCATCAGTTCCTGCCCACGCTCGATGGTCAGGCGGAAATGCGCGGTGCCCGGCGCGAGGTCGGGATGGTGCAGGTAATAGGGCTTCACCCGGCACTCGACGAGGGCGCGGAACAGCGCGGCGAGCGTCTGCGCGTCGTCGTTCACCCCGGCGAGCAGCACGCTCTGGCCGACGAGCGCGAGGCCGGCATCCGCCAGCCGGGCCAGAGCGGCGCGGGCCTCGGACGCCAGCTCGCGGGCGTGGTTGGCATGCACCGCGACATAGGTCGTCACATCAGGCGCGCGCAACGCCTCCACCAGCGCCGGCGTCACCCGCTCGGGCGCCGCCACCGGCACGCGGGTATGGAAGCGCACGATCTTCACATGGCCGATGGCGGCAAGCCGGGCCATGAGGTCGGCCAGCCGGCGCGGCGCGACGACAAGCGGATCGCCACCCGTCACCACCACTTCCCAGATTTCCGGATGGGCGGCGACATAGGCGAGCGCGGCGTCGAGCGCCGCGTCGGACAGGCTGGTCTCGGCGCCGGGCCCCACCATCTCGCGGCGGAAGCAGAAACGGCAATAGACGGCGCAAACCCCCACCAGCTTCAGCAGAACGCGGTCGGGGTAGCGGTGAACGATGCCCGGCACCGGGCTGTGCGCCCCGTCGCCGATGGGATCGCCCAGTTCCTGCGGGTGCGTCTCCAGTTCGCGCGCATCGGGCACGAACTGGCGGGCGATGGGATCGGCGGCGTCATCGCGGTCGATCAGGCCGGCAAGGGCCGGCGTGACCGCCACGGCGTAGCGGGCGGCGACGCGGGCGAGGTCGTCGCGCGCGGCCTCGGCCGGCAGCAGGCCGGCCTCGCCGAGCTCGTCGAGCCCGCGCAGCGTGCGGGCCGGCAGCGCGGCGACGGCGGGAGAAGCAAGGGGGCGGTTCATGCGCGGCTTTGTGATGGTTTCCGCCCCGCTCGGCAAGGCGGACGCCGGCCGGCGCGTTATAGTCGCGTGGAAATGACCGGGAGGCGGCCATGCGCGCAGGCGACGACGACGTATTGCGGGTGGCCGCCGAGTGGCGGCGGGCGGGGCGGGGCGTGGCGCTGGCGACGGTGGTCGCCACCTGGGGCTCGGCGCCCCGGCCGGTCGGCAGCCATCTGGCGATCGACGGCGAGGGCAACTTCCTCGGCTCGATCTCCGGCGGCTGCGTGGAAGGCGCCGTCGTCGCCGAGGCGGCCGAGGTGATCGCCGGCGGCGGGGCGCGCCTCGTCGAATTCGGCGTCGCCGACGAGACCGCCTGGCAGGTCGGGCTGTCCTGCGGCGGACGCATCGCGGTCTATGTCGAGAGGGTCGACTGATGGAGCTCGCCCTTCTCGACGCGATGAATGCCGAGCGCGCGGCGCGCCGCGCCTGCGTGCTGGTGACGGTGCTGTCGGATGGCCGGCAGCGGCTGGTGAAGGCCGCGGATGCGGCCGCCGACCCGCTGGCGGGGCCGCTCGGCGAGGCGCTGCGCAGCGGCCGCAGCGGGCGGATCGAGCACGAAGGCGAGGCGCTGTTCCTGACCGTAGAGGTGCCGCCGCCGCGCCTGATCATCACCGGCGCCGTGCATATCTCGCAGGCGCTGGCGCCGATGGCGGCGATGGCCGGGCTGGACGTGACCATCATCGACCCGCGCACCGCCTTCGCCACGCCCGAACGCTTTCCCGGCATCGACCTGCGGGCCGAATGGCCGGACGACGCGCTGGCGCGCCTGCGCCTCGATTCCTTCACGGCGGTCGCCGCGCTCTCGCACGAGGCGCGGATCGACGATCCCGCGCTGGTCGCGGCGCTTGCGGCCGGCTGTTTCTATGTCGGCGCGCTCGGCTCGCGGCGCACCCATGCGGCGCGGCTGGAGCGGCTGGCAGGGCAGGGCGTGCCGCGCGCGGCGCTGGCGTCCATCCGCGCCCCGATCGGCCTCGACATCGGCGCCGCGAACCCGGCCGAGATCGCCGTCTCGGTGCTCGCCGAGGTAATCGCCGCGCGGCGCCGGGCGCCGCTGGCGCGCGTGATGCCGGCGGAAGGGGCGGGGGAGCCGCCGGCCGGCGGGCGTACCGCCGCCGTGGTGCTGGCGGCGGGGCTGGGCTCGCGCATGCCGGAGGCGCACAAGCTGACCGTGCCGCTCGGTGGCGAGCCGCTGGTGCGGCGGGCGGTGACGGCGGCGCTGGCCTCGGCGGCGCGCCCGGTCGTCGTGGTCACGGGCCATGCGGCGGAGGCGGTGCGCGCCGCGTTGGCCGGGCTCGACGTCGAGTTCGCCCATAACCCCGATTTCGCGGCGGGCCTGTCCACCTCGCTGCGCACCGGCATCCGCGCGCTGCCGGAGGCGGTTGACCGCGCGGTGGTGATGCTTGGCGACATGCCCGCCATCGAGGGGGCGCTGGTCGACCGGCTGGCGGGGGCCATCGACGTTCCGGCCGGCCGGCTCATCGCCGTGCCGGTGGCGCAGGGGCGGCGCGGCAACCCGGTCGCCTGGTCGCGGCGGATGTTTCCCGCGCTCACCGCGCTGGAAGGCGATATCGGCGCGCGGGAGATCATCGCCGCCAATGCCGGTCTCGTCGCCGAGGTGGCGGCCGAGGGGGAGGCGGTGTTCCTCGACATCGACACGCGCGACGAACTGGAGGCGCTGGCGCTGCACGAACTGGCGGCGCGGGCCGATGTCGACGCCGAGGCGGCATTGGACGGCATGAGGGCCGAAGACGCCTGACTCTTTCCGCCTGACGCTTGCCGCCTGAGGTTGGCCCGTGCGTCAGAACGGCATGAAGACGGAGAGCGCGCCATAGGCGCCGTCGTCGCTGTCGCTGCTCCAGCGCCAGCCGCCGGCGACGCGCAGCTCCTGCCGCGCGAGCGGAACGAGAAGAAACCCGCCGACCCGGGCGCTCTCGTCCAGCCAGTCGGTGGTCGCGCCGGCCTCGACGCCGAGGTCGAGCCAGTCGAAGGCCCGCCAGCCGGCGCTGGCGCGGGCGTTCATCGTGCCGTCGGCGGTGGAGCCGGCGAGGGCGGCGGACAGGGTGCGGCGTTCGTCGATCCGGTAGAACCATTCCACGACGAATTTGGCGCCGAACTGCGTGCCCTGGTCGGGATTGCCGGGGTCGGGGTACTGAAGCCGGTTGTCGACCACGTTGACGCCGCCATAGAGCGCCAGCGCGTGGGCGCCGCGCAGGAACTGCCAGCCGGCGAGCACCTCGCCCTCCTGCTTCTCGCCGGTGTTCCAGCCGCCGGGGACCGCCTGCGTGCGGTAGTCATAATGGCCGCCGCCGGCCTGCCCGCGCAGCCGCACGCCCTCCCGGTCCATCCGGTCGAACGGCGCCCAGGCCATGCCGGCCCAGCCATAGGCCGTGTCCCGCGCGATATCGACGCCGGAGAAGAAGTACAACCTGTCCTTGAGCGATGCCGGCATGAGTTCGCCGCCCGCGGCCTCGGGGCAGAGGGCGGCGAACAGCGCCGCCGCAAGCGGGCGCGCAAGCGGGCGCGCGTCGATACGCACGGGCGAAAGGAGCATCGCCGCGCTCGCGAGGTTGTGGGGAGATCAGATGGTTGTGCAACCCATCCGAGCACTTCGGGGCAGCGGTCTCAATCAACCGGGGATTGCCGACGAATCAGTATGCAAGCTGTGGAATGCCGCATTTTGTCGCAGGCGGTCAGACCGGCGGCGCCGCCAGGTGCTCGACCTCGACGCCCACCCGCTCGCAGATCAGCTCGGCGATCATCTGGCGGTGGCAATGTTCGGGATGGCGCTCGAAGCAGAGCAGGCAGACGCGCCGGCCCGCCGCCACGAGACCGACGAGTTCGTCGAGCTGTTCCTGCGCGGTGGGCGTGGCGAGATGGGCGTCGTAGATGCGGCGCAGCGTGCCGTAATCGCCGCCGCGCGCCGCCTGCCGGCCTTCCGCCGGCGTGCCGAGACCGCGCAGGTGCAGATAGTCGATCTCGCGCTCGCGCAGCCCGGCGGCCAGGATGTTCTTGGAGAAGCCGGCCCGGCGCGAGGCGGCCACCGCCCGCACGTCGACCAGCAGCCCGACGCCCGCCCCCTCCAGCGTGTCGAGCACGGCGGAGGAGGAGACCTGTTCGTATCCGATGGTGAAGAGCGGGGCGGTCATGGTTCCCGTTTGGCACAGCCGCGCGGCGGCGTCGAGCGCCCTCGTTTCCCCCGCTCCCGCGTGAGCCCCTTGCCCCCGCCTCCCGAATCTGTGGAGTTCTGCGGTCAAGCCCCTGAAGCGATCGCGCGCGCGTGCTAGGCGGGGGCTTAACATCGGGATCGCAGGCAGCATGAAGATCGGTATCGATCTGGGAACCAACGGCGCCGGCCAGCCGGTGCGGCTCGATCTGGAGGAGCTGCTGTCCACGCGCCTGCTGGTGCAGGGCAATTCCGGTTCCGGCAAGTCGCATCTGCTGCGCCGGCTGCTGGAGCAGAGCGCCGGCCATGTGCAGCAGGCGATCATCGACCCCGAGGGCGATTTCGTCGGGCTGGCCGAGCGCTTCGGTCACGTCGTCATCGATGCCGAGCGCACCGCCGGCGAGATCGGCCGCATCGCCGCGCGCATCCGCCGCCACCGCGCCTCGGTGGTGTTCAACCTCGAGGGGCTGGATGCCGACGCGCAGATGCGCTCGGCCGCCGCCTTCCTCAACGGCCTGTTCGACGCCGAGCGCGAGCACTGGTACCCCATGCTGGTGATCGTCGACGAGGCGCAGCTCTTCGCTCCCTCCGGCGCCAGCGAAATCTCGGAGGAGGCGCGCCGCGTCTCGCTTTCGGCGATGACCAACCTGATGTGTCGCGGCCGCAAGCGCGGCCTTGCCGGCGTCATCGCCACCCAGCGCCTCGCCAAGCTCGCCAAGAATGTCGCCGCCGAGGCGTCGAACTTCCTCATGGGGCGCACCTTCCTCGACATCGACATGGCCCGCGCGGCGGACCTGCTCGGCATGGAGAAGCGGCAGGCCGAGAGTTTCCGCGACCTCAACACCGGCTCCTTCGTGGCGCTCGGCCCCGCCCTGTCGCGCCGCCCGCTGCCGGTGAAGATTGGCCATGTGGAAACCGCCAGCCGCAACGGGCGCCCCGAGCTGATGCCGCCGCCCGAACTCGACTCGGCGCAGATCCAGGACCTGATCTTCGACGATCTGGCCACCGAGCCGCTGCCGGCCCCGCCGCCGCGTGCCGCCGTGCCGGCGACCGACGAGCTTCTGGACACCATCGAGGACACGCCGGCCCCCGCGCCGGTGCCGGTCGACCCGGAGGCCGCCGCCGCCTTCGATGCCGAGCGCGAGGCGCTGGTCGAGGAGATCGTGCGCCAGTTCGTGGCCGATCCGGAGGCGCCGTTCCGCTCCGCCGCCGCGCTCTATCCCGATTTCCTCGTGCATTGCCGGGTCCGCCGGGTCGGCTCGAAGGTGCCGGACCTTGCCGACTTCACCCGCCGCCTCGCCATCGCCCGCGCCGGGCTGGAGGCGCGCATCGGCGACGAGGGCTGGCAGCGCGCGGTGAATCAGGCGGCCGGCCTGCCGGAAGAGATGCAGGGCGTGTTCCTGCTGCTGGCCCGCGCCGGCATGGACGGGGCGCCGTCCCCGGCCGACGAGGCGCTGGCGCGCGCCTATGGCAGCCGCTCGCCCTCGCGCGGGCGCTGGCTGCTGACCTATATGGAGGAGCGCGGCCACCTCGTCTGCGAGGCGGATTTCCGCGGCCGGCGCGTGGTGCGCTTCCCCGCGCTCGGCTGGAAGACCGCGCCGGGCGACCCCAAGGCGCTGACCGCCTGACGTCCCGCCTCTGCTGCGGAGCCCCTCCCGCCGGCTCGGCCGGTACCCCCGACATGAAAACGGGCCCGTCGCCGGGCCCGTTTCCGTTTGTCGCTGTCACGTCGCTATGCGTCAGCCGCCATAGAGGTAGTTGGGCAGCCAGAGCGCGAAGTTCGGGAAGGTGTAGAGCAGCACCATCGCGAAGACGACGATGAAGATGAAGGGCATGACGCCGGAGAAGATCTCGTCGATCGAGACATGCTTGGGGGCCACGCCCTTCAGGTAGAAGGGAGCCATCGCCACGGGTGGCGACAGGAACGAGGTCTGCAGGTTCAGCGCCACCAGCACGCCGAAGAAGATCGGGTCGATGTTGAAGTGGTCGAGCAGCGGCAGGAAGATGGGCAGGAAGATCACGATGATCTCCGTCCATTCCAGCGGCCAGCCGAGCACGAAGATGATCACCTGGGTGAGGATCAGGAAGCCGATCGGGCCCAGGTCCAGCCCCATGATGAACTCTTCCACCAGGCGCTGGCCGCCGAGCAGGGCGAAGACGGCGGAGAACACCGCCGAGCCCACGAACAGCCAGCAGACCATCGCCGAGGCGCGCGCCGTGAGGAACACCGAGTCCTTGAGCTTCTCGATGCTGAAGGTGCGGTAGGCCAGCGCCAGCAGGATGGCGCCGAGCGCGCCGACCGCCGCCGCCTCGGAAGGCGTGGCAAGGCCGAGGATGATGCAGCCCAGCACGGTGACGATCAGCAGGACGAGCGGGAAGAAGGAGGTCAGCAGCGCCCAGATGATGGTCATCGTCGGGACGTTGCGCTCCGACGCCGGCAGCTTGGGCGCCAGCGACGGATTGATCATCGCCCGGATAACGACATAGGCGATGTACATGCCCGCCAGCGTGATGCCGGGGATGAAGGCGGCGGCGTAGAGCTTGACCACCGACACGCCGGCGGTCGCGCCGTAGAGGATGAGCATGACGCTCGGCGGGATCAGGATGCCGAGGCAGCCGCCGGCGCAGACGACGCCCGAGGCGATCTTGGTGTCGTAGCCGGCGCGCAGCATGGCCGGGAAGGCCAGAAGGCCCATCAGCGTGACGACGGCGCCGACGATGCCGGTCGCGGTGGCGAACAGCGCGCAGGTGATCAGCGTCGCGACGGCCAGCGAGCCGGGAATCCAGCCGGCGGCGAGCTGGATGGCACGGAACAGCCGGTCGAGGATGTTGGCGCGCTCGATCACATAGCCCATGAACAGGAACAGCGGGATCGAGATCAGCACGTCGTTGGCCATCACCGAATAGGTGCGCTGGACGAAGAGCTGGAAGATGCCGTCGCCGATCGAGAGGTAGCCGAAGGCCACGCCGAGCGCCATCAGGGTGAAGGCGATCGGGAAGCCGAGCATCAGCAGAATCAGGAACAGCACCAGCATCAAAATGCCGAGTGCGGGATCGGAGATGAACATCACAGGGACCCCCGGGTCGTGGCCTCACGCTCGGCGGCGTTGGCGGCTTCTTCTTCTGCGGCGGCCTTGGCGGCGGCTTCGTCGAGGATGACCTTCTCCAGTTCCTCCACATCGTGCAGGCGCTGCGGCCAGTCGCCGTCGCGGATGCATATCCAGCAGCGCACGACCTCGACCACGCCTTGGAACAGCATCATCACGCCGACGAAGGGAATGATGGCCTTGAACGGCCAGATGACCGGGCCTTCGGGGCTGAAGGAGGAATGCTCGTTCAGCAGCCAGGAGAGGTAGAAATACCCCCAGCCCGAATAGATCAGCGCCAGGATGCCGGGGAAATAGAACAGGAAATACAGGACCAGATCGCTCTTGGCCTGCGTCGTCGGCGCCCACTTCCGGTAGATGAAGTCGCCCCGCACATGGCCGTTGCGCGACAACGTGTAGGCGCCCGCCATCATGAACAGGGCGCCATAGAGCATCAGGCTGACGTCATAGGCCCAGGTGGTGGGGGCGCGCAGGACATAGCGGCAGTACACCTCGTAGCAGATCGCTACCATGAGGATGACGATGCACCAGGCGAACAGCTTGCCGATGAAGGCGTTCACCCGGTCAACGCCGAGAAGGATGGATTGCATTGGAAGTGGCCTCTTTTGGCATGGCCTCGTGCAGGCGCCGGCTGCCGGCAAGACAGAACGGCGTCCACCGCGCCCGGCACCGTGCGAGAGGCCGGTGCCGGGCGGATGATCGCCGGTGCTCTACCGAAACCAAAAGCCCCTCTCCGTCGCCGGAGAGGGGCGAAACGCGGCAGCAGGTCAGGCCGTCTTGAAGAAGTGGTCGTAGGCGAACTTGGAGTCCGGCTCGTATTCGAGACGGAAGCCGACGATGCGCTTGGCCCATTCCTTCTGGCTGTCGACCACCTTCTTGAAGACGGGGTCGGTCGAGAGGTTGGCGATCACGACGTCCCAGGCCTTGAGCTGGGCTTCCAGCACCGCCTTCGGGGTCGGCAGCACCTTCACGCCGCGCGCCTTGATGGCCGCGAGATCCTTGGAGTAGCGGTCCTGGGCCTTCCACATCATGGTGGAGGAGGTGGCGTCGGACGCGCCCTTGAGGATCTCCTGCACGTCGGAAGGCAGGCTGTCGAACTTCGTCTTGTTGAACAGGATCTCGAAGCACTCGAGCGCCTGATGGTAGCTGCCGAGCATGTAGACCTTGGCCACGTCGGGGAAGCCGAGGATGAGGTCGGAAGACGGGTTGTTGAACTCGGCGCCGTCGAGCAGGCCGCGGTCGATCGCCGGGACGATTTCGCCGCCGGGAACGATGGTCACCGCCGCGCCGAACTCCTTGAAGAGGTCCGCGCCGAGGCCGACGGTGCGGTACTTCATGCCCTTCATGTCGTCGGCGCTGGTGATTTCCTTCTTGAACCAGCCGAGCGGCTGGCTCGGCATCGGGCCGGTCAGCATGCCGACGACGTTCAGCTTCAGCGTGTTCTGGACGAGGTCGTCATAGAGCTGCTGGCCACCGCCATAGCGTACCCAGCCCAGCAGTTCGTCGGCGTCCCAGCCAAAGGCGGGCGCGGTGCCGAACAGCGAGAAGGCCTTGCTCTTGCCATACCAGTAGGCGGCGACGCCATGGCCGCCGTCGAGAATGCCCGAGGACACGGCGTCGAGCATCTGGAAGGCGGGGACGACCGAGCCGGCCGGCAGGATTTCCAGCTCGACGCGACCGCCGGTCATGGCGTTGACGCGCTTCACATAGTCGCCGGCGAACTCGTGGAAGATGTCCTTGTTCGGCCAGGTCGACTGGAATTTCAGCTTGATGGGGGCCTGCGCATGCACGGCCGGAGCCGCGACGGTGACGCCGGCGGCGGCGGCCGCAGCCGTGGCGATGAAGCGGCGACGGCTGGTGCGGACCTCGTGACGCGCGTCCGCATTCTTCCCTGACGTATCGGTCATGGGTGTTTCCTCCTTTAGCGTTTCCTTCGCGGGTCGTGCCCGCCGGGCGGCGATTGAGCGCCTTGTCCCGATGCCCCAAGGAGACGATGCCGAAACGGCAAGTGCAAGCCCTAATTCACGCCATTACGGCTAAATGACATCGACCAAAGTCGCATTTTGTCCCTGTTTGCGGGGCTTTGCGGGGTGGTTGGCAAATTTTTCTGACCGGAGCCGACGTCCGGGCAGTCGTTCCCCGGCGACGCGGCCGGGCGCGGTGGCGGCGCGCGTTCTGCGGTGCCCGCGCGATTTCGTCATCCGCCTGTCATTCGCGCGGCGTTGAACGGCGGCAGCGCGGGCGCCCGCCCGCATACTGACGGGGATCATTCCATGCGCGCGATTCTTCTTGCCGGCGTGTCGGCGGCGGTGCTCGCCCTCGCCGGCGCGTTGGCCACGGCCGAGGCGGCCGACGCACCCTTCAACCGCATCGGCACGTTCAACGTGGTCGACAACCTGCCCGCCGGCGCCGATCCGGCCAAGTCGACCGCCGCCGAGATCATCACCTTCACCGAGGACGGCAACACGCTGATCTACAGCGACAGCCCCGGCCAGCGCATCGGCTTCATCGACATCACCGACCCGGCCGCGCCCAAATCCGCCGGCGTCGTCGCCCTCGACGGCGAGCCGACGACCACGGTGGTGATCGGCAGCAAGGCCTATGTCGGCGTCAACACCTCCGAATCCAAGGCCAAGCCCTCCGGCCATCTGGCGGTGGTCGACCTCGCCACCCGCAAGGTCGAGGACAAGATCGACCTTGGCGGCCAGCCCGATTCGATCACCAAGAGCCCGGACGGCAGCTACCTCGCCATCGCCATCGAGAATGAGCGCGACGAGGACGTGAACGACGGCGCCATCCCGCAGATGCCGGCCGGCAACCTCACCTATTTCCAGGTGAAGAACGGCCGCGTGGTCGACGAGTCCAAGAAGGTCGTGGACCTCACCGGCCTCGCCGCCGTCGCGCCGGAAGACCCGGAGCCGGAATATCTCGACATCAATTCCCGCAACGAGGTCGTGCTCACCCTGCAGGAGAACAACCACATCGTCGTGGTCGACCTGCCCACCGGCAAGGTCACGTCGCATTTCTCCGCCGGCACGGTCGACCTCGACCATATCGACACCAAGAAGGACGGCGTGATCGACCTGTCCGGCTCGGCCAAGGGCGTCGCCCGCGAGCCGGACACCGTGCAGTGGATCGACGACGACCGCTTCGTGATCGCCAATGAGGGCGACTGGAAGGGCGGCACGCGCGGCTTCTCCATCTTCGACAAGACCGGCAAGCTGGTGTTCGAGAGCGGCACGGCGCCGGAACACATGGCGGTGCGTCTCGGCCACTACCCCGACAAGCGCAACAAGAAGGGCTTCGAGATGGAGGGCGCGGAAGTCGCGACCTTCGGCGACGACCGCCTCATCTTCGTCGCCTCCGAGCGCGGCTCGCTGGTGTTCGTCTATCGCGACAAGGGCCCCGGCGCGGCGCCGGAGTTCCTTCAGGTGTTGCCGGGCGGCGTCGGCCCCGAGGGCCTGATCGCCCTGCCCAAGCGCGACCTGTTCGTCACCGCCGCCGAAACCGACCTGCGCGAGGATGGCGGCATCGGCTCGGTCGTGACCGTCTACCAGCGCCAGCCCGGCGCCAAGCCGGCCTATCCGACCATCCTCTCGGCCGACGGCGCGGACGGGCAGCCGATCTGGTGGTCGGCCCTGTCGGGCTTCGCCGCCGATTCCAAGCAGCCGGGCACGCTCTACGCCGTGACCGACAGCGCCTATGCGCAGGCGCGCATCCTCACCGTCGACGCGACCGCCACCCCGGCGAAGATCGTCGCGGCGAAGGTGCTCACCAAGGGCGGCGAGCCGGCCAAGGGTCTCGACCTTGAAGGCCTCGCGGTGCGTCCCGAGGGCGGCTTCTGGGTGGTTTCCGAGGGCAACCCGGAGAAGAAGGAAAAGGCCACGCAGAACCTGCTGCTGCGGGTCGACGCCGACGGCGCCGTCGCCGAGGAGATCGTTCTTCCCGAGGCTCTCGCCGCGCAGGCCACCCGCTTCGGCTTCGAGGGCGTGGCGGTGATCGGCTCCGGCGCCGACGAGACCGTGTGGATCGCCGTGCAGCGCGAGTGGAAGGACGACCCGAAGGGCTTCGCCAAGCTTCTCGCCTACAAGCCGGCGACCAAGAGCTGGGGCTATGTCCGCTACCCGCTCGCCAAGACCGAGAAGGGCTGGGTCGGCCTGTCCGAACTCACCCCCTACAAGGACGGGCTGATCGCCATCGAGCGCGACAACCTCATCGGCCCGGACGCCAAGCTGAAGAAGCTCACCTTCGTCTCGCTCAAGGGCGTGACGCCGGCCGGGCTCGGCAGCGAGGCGGCCCCGCCGGTCCTCGCCAAGACCGAGATCAAGGACCTGCTGCCGCTGCTGCAGGCGCCCAAGGGCTATGTGCTCGACAAGGTCGAGAGCTTCGCCATCGACGCCGCCGGCAATGCCTTCATCGTCACCGACAATGACGGCGTGGACGGCTCCTCCGGCGAGACGCAGTTCATCGGCCTCGGCAAGCTCTGAGTCGACGGCTCGACCTCTCCGCTTTCCCTCATCCCCGGGCTTGACCCGGGGATCCCGCTCTGCGCCGGCGGTCCCGGTCCTCTGGGTGGCCGGGTCAAGCCCGGCCATGAGGGAGAAAAGGTCCGGAAAATCAGGAACGGGCGCCTTCGGGCGCCCGTTTGCGTTCCGGCCGGTCTTTGCGGGCCCGCGTGCTTCGAGTGCCTGCTGCGCAGGGCGCCTCAGCATGACGGAGTGTCGTCTCGGAAGGAGCGACGTCATCCTGAGGTGCGAGCGCAGCGAGCCTCGAAGGATGAAGGGTTCGGCTTAGTCGAGCACGGCGGCCTTGAGCAGGCAGACCATGGTGGCGTGCGCCGGCTCGGTGCCGAGGTTGCGGATGACGTGGCGGCGGTCGCAGCGGTAGCGCAGCGTCTCGCCGGCGCGGGCGGTCTCGAACGCGTCGCCGCATTCGACCTGCAACTCGCCGCTGAGCACCGACAGGCACTCGACCGAACCGCGCTGGTGCCCGTCGGAGACCAGCTCGCCGCCCGGTTCGGCGGCGAAGTCGAACCATTGAAGCCATTCCACCGTCTTGATCCAGCCGGTGATGGTGAGCCGGCATTTGCCGTCTTCCGACAGCAGGATCGGCGTATCGGCGCGGGTGAGGTGCTCGACGAAGGGCTCGTCGTCGGTGGCCGCCATGAAGCGGTCGATCGACATGTCGAGCGCCTGCGAGAGCCGCCACACGGTGGCCAGCGTCGGGTTGGTCTCGTTGCGCTCGATCTGGCTGATGATCGACTTGGCGACGCCCGACTGTTCCGACAGTTCCGACAGCGAGAGATTATAGGCCTTGCGCAGCCGCTGGATGGTGCGGCCGAGCTGGCCGGTGATGGCCTGCGCGCCGGCATCCATGTCGCTCCGATCGAAACTGCGCGTGCGACCTGACATGCCTGCTCCTGTTCGCCGATGTGCCCGTGTATCTAGGTTGCGCGCGCCGGCCGGCGCAAGCGCGCCGCGCCGTCGCGGCGAATTCAGATGCGCGCCGCATGGGGCCGGACTAAGCTCGCGCCATGATGCAGAGCAACGCCCTTCCCACCATCGATGACGTGGTTTCCGCCGCCGAGCGCCTTGCCGGCGTCGCCATCCGCACGCCGCTGATCAGTTCGCCGCGCCTCGACGAGATCGTCGGCGGGCAGGTGTTCCTGAAGCCCGAGCCGCTGCAGCGCACGGGCTCCTTCAAGTTCCGCGGCGCCTATAACCGCATCTCGCGCATCCCGCAGGACCAGCGCGCCGGCGGCGTGGTCGCCTGTTCCTCGGGCAACCACGCGCAGGGCGTGGCGGCGGCGGCGACGCTGATGGGCATGCGCTCGGTCATCGTGATGCCGAAGGACGCGCCGGAGATGAAGCGGGCGCGTACCATCGCCTTCGGCGGCGAGGTGGTGGAGTACGATCGCGAGCGCGACGACCGCGACGCCATCGCCGGCGCCATCGCGGCCGAGCGCGGCGCCGTCTTCGTGCCGCCCTATGACGATTTCTACATTATCGCCGGGCAGGGCACGGTCGGCCTGGAGATCGCCGAGGATCTTGCCGCGCGCGGGCTCGTACCCGACGTCGTGGTGGCCAATGCCTCCGGCGGCGGCCTCGTCTCCGGCATCGCGCTGGCGGTGAAGGACCGCTTCCCCGAGGCGCGGGTGATGACGGCCGAGCCGGCCGGTTTCGACGATCACGCGCGCTCCTTCCGTTCCGGCGGGCGCGAGCGCAACAACCGCGCCTCGGGCTCGATCTGCGACGCGCTGCTGGCGGCGACGCCGGGCCGGCTGACCTTCGAGATTTCCTCGCGCATCGTCGGCGAAGGCGTCTCCGCCACCGACGAGGAAGTGGCGCGGGCGGTGGCCTTCGCCTTCGAGGAACTGAAGATCGTGGTGGAGCCGGGCGGGGCGGTGGCGCTGGCCGCCGTGCTTGCCGGCCGGCTCGACCTCAAGGGCAAGGTGGCCGCCATCGTGCTGTCGGGCGGCAATGTCGACCGCTCGACCTTCGCCCGCTGCCTCGCCGCGGCCTGAGCCGGGCGGCGACGTCGGTCGTCGCGTCACCCCGCGAGGGCGGCGGCCCGCGCGGCGCGGGAATGGGCCATCTCGATATTGTGCAGGAACTGCTCGGTGCAGGCGCGCCAGCTGAAACGCTGCGCATAGGCGCGCGTGGCGGCGCGGTCGATGTCGAGCGCGGCGAGGGCGGACTGGCGCAGATCCTCGCCCAGCACGCCGACGGGAATCTCCGTCTCGCCGATCACGTCCTTCGGGCCGGTGACGGGATAGGCGGCGACCGGCAGGCCGCTGGCGAGCGCCTCCAGCAGCACGATGCCGAAGGTGTCGGTGAGGCTGGGGAAGACGAACACGTCCGCCGCCGCATAGATGCGCGCCAGAGCCTCGCCCTCGTTCAGGCCGAGGAAATGCACGTCCGGGTGACGGGCGGTGAGTTCGGCGCGCGCCGGGCCGTCGCCGACCACGACCTTGCTGCCGGGCAGGTCCAGATCCAGGAAGGCGCTGATGTTCTTCTCCACCGCGACGCGGCCGACCGACAGGAAGATCGGGCGCGGCAGCGCGGCGACGCGCGGGTCGAATTCCTCGGGCGGGCGCGGGTGGAACAGCCCGGAATCGACGCCGCGCGACCAGCGCATGATGTTCTTGAAGCCGCGCCCGCTCAGCTCCGCTTCCAGCGTCGGCGTGGAAACCATGATCCCGGCGCCGGAATTGTGGAAGCGGCGCAGGAAGGCGTAGGACAGCCGCTCCGGCACCGGCGCCCGGGCGGCGAGATATTCCGGGAAGCGGGTGTGGTAGCTGGTGGTGAAGCTCTGCCGGCGGCGCAGGCACACGCGCCGCGCCATGAGACCGATCGGGCCCTCGGTGGCGATGTGCACGAAGTCGGCGCCGATCTCGTCCATGCGCCGGGCGATGCGGCCGGGCGTGGCCAGGGCGAGGCGTATCTCGGGATAGGTCGGCATCGGCACGGTGCGGAAGTCGGCCGGGGTGAGGAAGTCGATGCGCGCGCCGAGCGCGGCGGCTTCGCGGGCGGTGTTCTGCAGCGAGCGGACGACGCCGTTGACCTGGGGCAGCCAGGCGTCCGTCGCGATGAGAATGTGCATCAGGCGGCGACCTTCGGGCTTTCGAGCAGCAGCGGCGCGTTCACCCGCGCCCGGGTCTCGCGCGCCCAGTCGATCAGCTCGAAGCGCCCGTCGGAATGCTCGACGATCGCCGTGCAGCTCTCGACCCAGTCGCCGCAGTTAAGGTACTCGACGCCGAAACTGTTGTGAATGACGGCATGGTGGATGTGGCCGCACACCACGCCGTCCACCTTGTGACGCCGGGCCTCGGTGGCCACGGCTTCCTCGAAGCGGCCGATGAAGTTGACCGCGTTCTTCACCTTCAGCTTCGCCCACTGGCTCAGAGACCAATAGGGAAAGCCGAGCTTGCGCCGTATCCAGTTGAGATAGGTGTTGAGCCCGAGAGCGGCGGTGTAGGCGCCGTCGCCGAGGAAGGCGAGCCATTTGGCGTGGCGCACGACGACGTCGAACACGTCGCCATGGATGACGAGGTAGCGCTTGCCGTCGGCGGCTTCGTGGATCGCCGTCTCGACCACCTCGATGCCGCCGAAATGGCTGCCGTAATAATCGCGGAGGAATTCATCGTGGTTCCCCGGCAGGTAGACGATGCGCGCGCCCTTGCGGCCCTTGCGCAGGAGCTTCTGCACCACGTCGTTATGGGCCTGCGGCCAGTACCAGCCGGAGCGCAGGCGCCAGCCGTCCACGATGTCGCCGACGAGATAGATCGTGTCGGCCTCGTGGTAGCGCAGGAAGTCGAGCAGCAGATCGGCCTGGCAGCCCTTCGTGCCGAGATGAACATCGGACAGGAAGAGGCTGCGGTAGCGGCGACCCTCGGGTGCGTCGTTCACCTCGGAAGCCCCGTCGATCATGGCTGCGAACAGGCCCGGTGATGTGTTCATGAGGGCAGAAAGCCCGAGTCACATCACGCTTTTATGACGATGCTGCGCTGCAGCGTTCACATGAAAAGCATCACCACGCTGGCGGCGACGAGCGCGGCCATCACGTAATTGACGATCCGCTGCTGGCGCGGGGTCGACAGCAGCCGGGCGAGCAGGGCGCCGAATCCGGCCCACAGGCACAGGCTCGGGAAGGTCACGATGCCGGTGACGATGGAAATGACGACGACTTCGGCGAACAGATTGTCTCCGCCCACCGTCGTGAAAGCCGGCACGATGCTGAGCGCGATCGTCCACGCCTTCGGGTTCACCCACTGGAACAGCGCCGATTGCAGCACCGTCATTGGCTTCTCCATGGCGGTGCCTCCGCCCGGCCCGCCGGCATTGGCGATCTTCCAGGCGAGGTAGAGCAGATAGAGCGAGCCGACGATCTTCAGCGTCTGGTGCATGTAGGGGATGGTCATGAACAGCGTGCCGAGCCCCATGCCGACCGCGACCACCATGATGCTGAAGCCGACCGTGACGCCCCATATCTGCGGCAGGGTGCGGCGGAAGCCGAAGGCGGCGCCCGAGCCGGCCGAGATCATGTTGTTGGGCCCCGGCGTGAGCGCGCCGGCGAGGGCGAAGAGAAACAGCGGCAGGAGTTGCGACGACAGCGGCACGGCGGGCTCCCTCGCGAGCCGGCGGAAACGTCACGCGCCGCCGGCACAGGCCGTCGACTGCTAGGCGGGGCGGCGCCCGCTTGCAACCCGGAATCCCCGCGGGGCGCGCCGCCGGCCGCCGGGCGGAAAAGCCGATGCCGCCGGCCCGGCCGGGCGCGGCGGCATCGCATTGTCGACGGGCTGCCCCGGAGGGCGGCGATCAATGGGCGACGAGCAGGGTCGCCGGCGGGTCGGTCAGCAGCGAGGCGGTGACGCCGCCGAGCACCATCTCGGCGAGGCGCGAGCGGCTGTAGACGCCCATCACCACCAGATCGGCGCCGAACTTCTGGGCCTCGTTGGCGATGGCGACGCCGGCCGTGCTTTCCTTGGCGTGGTGATGGCGGGCATTGACGCCATGGCTGGTGAGCCAGACGGTCAGCCGGGCGCCGGACGCAGCGGTGGCCGGATCGCCTTCCTCGACGGTGAGCACCTCCACCTCGTCGGCGGTGGCGAGCACCGGCAGGGCGAAGCGCACGGCGTGGCCCGCCTCACGGGAGGGCTTCCACGCCACCAGGGCGCGGCCGATGCGGGTCGGCACCGGCTTGCCGGTCGGCACCACCGCCACCGGGCCGTTGCAGGCGAGCGCAAGATGCTCGGGCAGGGTGGCGGCGAGCTGGTCGTCGACGGTGCCGTAGGGCGTCTCGCTGACGACGGTGACGTCGGCGAAGGTGACTTCCTCGCGCAGCGCAGAGGCGACCTCACCCTCGACAACCGTCCAGGTGCCGGTCACGCCGGCACCGGCGATGGTCTGCTCGAACTGAGCCTTGAGGCCGGCTTCCTTCTCCTTCGCCTCATGGACGAGTTCGTTCACGTAGATCGAGAGAGCGCGGCCCACCCGCGGGACACCGGCGGGATAGAGCGTATAGACCGCCTTGATCGCCGCTCCGGACTGGCGGGCCAGCGTCACGGCGAAGGCGAGACGGTCGTTGAAGCCCGAATCGGGCGCGGCGTGCAGCAGGACGGTGCGGATGGACATGGGCGCTTCTCTCCGGTGGGTGGGTTATCTGTTGTGACCTAAGGTCAAAGCGGTACCGATGAAAATGCGGAAAAGCACGATCAGCAAGAAACACTAGGTATTCACCATACCTGTTCCCGGCGCGGCGCGGCGCGGCGCCCGCGCCTTCACGAGCGCGCGACCGCGACCTCCGGCCGATTGTCTTTGTCTGGAGCGACAATAAGGTAGCCCGGCCTGTGCTGCGCCGCAGCACGTCGAGTAGGGAGTTCTTCATGTCGCGTCGCCTGACGATTGCCGCTGCAATCGCCATGTTCTCCGCCATTGCGGCTACCGCCGTGGTCGCCCAGCCCGACGTCGTAAAGGAGCGGCAGGCCCTCCTGAAGGAGTTCGGCAGCGTCACCCGGCCGGTCGCCGGCATGCTGCGGGGTCAGGCCCCGTTCGACCTCGCGACGGTACAGACGGCGCTCGACGCCTATGCGAAGAACGCAAAGGCGCTGCCCGCGCTGTTCCCCGAGGGATCCGGACCGGGCCCGGACACCGAGGCGCTGCCGGCCGTGTGGCAGAAGAAGGCCGAATTCGACGCGCTGTTCGGCAAGCTGGCGTCCGATGCGACCGCCGCCCGCGCCGCCATTACCGACGAGGCTAGCTTCAAGGCGAATTTCCCGGGCGTGATCCGCACCTGCGGCACCTGCCACGACACGTACCGCCAGAAGAAGTGAGGTTGAGCGTGCCCTCGACATCGCCGGCGCCGTCCCGGGCGCCGGATGTGCTGGCGAAGGACGTGCCGGCGAAGGACGTGCTGGCGTGGGACCTGCCGACGCGGCTCGCCAAGTGGACTCTGGCCGCGCTGGTGGGGCTCGCCTTCGCCAGCCGCTATTATGGCGATGCCGGGCTGGTCTGGCACCAGTGGAACGGCCTCGCGATTCTTGTCGTGCTGGTGTTCCGCCTGCTCTGGGGCTTCGTCGGCGGCTCGACGGCGCGCTTTGCCGGCTTCCTGCGCGGCCCCGGTGCCGTGCTCGCCTATGCCAGGGACATGCGGCGCGGCCGCCCGCAGCATTTTCTCGGCCACAGCCCGCCCGGCGGCTGGATGGTGATGGCGCTGCTGGTCGTGGTCGGCGCCCAGTCGCTGACCGGCCTGTTCACCAGCGACGACATCGCCGTCTACGCGCCGATGACGGCGGTGGCGAGCGACGAGACCATCCGCAGCGCCTCGGCCTGGCACCAGTGGCTCTACCCCTGGCTGCTGGCGCTGCTCGCCCTGCATGTGACGGCCAATCTGGCCCATTCGCTGTTCGGGCGGGACAATCTGATCGGCGCCATGATCGGCGGGCGCAAGCCGGCGGGCGACTTCGTGGACCGGGCGCCGGCGACGCCGGGGGCTGTGGGGCGGGCGCTCGCCTGCCTCGCGGTGGCGATCGCGGCGGTGTTCGGCGCGATCGCGCTGGCGGGCGGCGATCCCTTCCCGTGAGGCGCGCCGGGCGGGCTTGAAATATCGGGCTCCGGCCGGCTTGCGGGCCGGTCGGGAAAGTGCTCCATGGCGCCCATCATGAATGCGCTCAAGGGCATCGCGCTGCAGGTCGCCGCGACGTTCCTCTTCACCATCATGTCGGCTCTCGTCCGCATCGTCTCGGAGCGTGTTCCGACCGGCGAAGTCGTGTTCTCGCGCTCCTTTTTCGCGCTGTTTCCGCTGCTCGCGCTGCTGGCCTGGCGCGGCGAGGTGAGCGCCGCGGTGCGCACGGCGAACCCGTTCGGGCACATTTTGCGCGGCACTGTCGGCGTCATGGCGATGAGCCTCGGCTTCGCCGCGCTGGCACGCATTCCGCTGGCCGACGCCACCGCCATCGGCTTCACCGCGCCGCTGCTCACCGTGGCGCTGGCGGCGCTGCTGCTGCGCGAGCGGGTGCAGGCCTATCGCTGGACGGCGGTGGGCGTCGGGCTCGCCGGCGTGGTGGTGATGCTGTGGCCGCACATGTCGGGGTCCTTCGACAGCGCCGACCATGTGGTCGGGGCCGCCTGCGCGCTGATCGGGGCCGGCTTCACCGCCGGGGCGATGATACAGGTGCGGCGGCTTACCCAGACCGAGACGACGGCGGCCATCGTGTTCTATTTCCAGGCGCTGGCGGCGGTCGCCGGGCTGGCCACAGCGGGCTGGGGCTGGGTGCGGCCGGGTCCCGGCGAGGCGGCGCTACTGGTGGCGACCGGGCTGATCGGCGGCGTCGGGCAGATCCTGCTGACCGAGAGCTACCGCTACGCGCCCGCCTCGGTGGTGGCGCCCTTCGCCTATTCGGCCATGCTGTGGTCGCTGCTGCTCGGCTTCATCCTGTTCGCCGAGGCGCCGCCGCTGCTGGTGGTGCTCGGCGCGTCCATCGTGATCGGGGCGGGCCTCTTCGTCATCTGGCGCGAGCGGCGCCTCGGCATCGAGCGCAACCGCGAGGACGCGGCGGCGACACCGCCCTCCGGCCCGACCGCCTGAGGCTCAAAACGCCTTGAAGGTGATGATGGTGCGGGTGTCCTGTATGCCCGGGAAGAGATGCACCTTCTCATTGACGAAATGGCCGATGTCGGTGCCCTCCGGCACGTAGAACTTCACCAGCAGGTCGAACTCGCCGGCGGTCGAGTAGATCTCCGAGGCGATCTCCGCGTCGGCGATGGCGTTCGCCACCTCGTAGGAATGGCCGAGGTGACATTTGATCTGCATGAAGAAGGGAACCATCACGGCATTCCGGCTTCGGGTCGGGAGGCCGATAAGGAACAGAAGCCCGGCCCGCGCGCAACCCCTGCCGCCGGCCGGCAGCGGCGCCCGGCTTGCGCGGGCGGGCGGCTTCGCCTATCTCGCCATGACGATCTCGTTGGGGTGCCCGCAGGGGCTGAGAGGCGAGGCGGCGTTGCCCTGAAAATCCGGGCCGCAGCCGGCGCCAACCCACGAACCTGATCCGGGTCATGCCGGCGGAGGGAACGGGTCGCGCGCGCCGGCGAGGGGACTTGCCTGCGACGACGCCCCCGGACCGCGCGGCGAGGGAGGCGAAGATGGGCGGTTCCACACCGATCGCGGTGACGATTGCGGGCTCGGATTCCGGCGGCGGCGCCGGGATACAGGCCGATCTCAAGACCTTTTCGGCGCTCGGCGTCTATGGCGCCAGCGTGATCACCGCGCTCACCGCGCAGAACACGGTCGGCGTCACCGGCATCCACGACGTGCCGCCTGCCTTCATCGGCGCGCAGATCGACGCGGTGTTCTCGGACATCGCCGTCGATGCGGTGAAGATCGGCATGCTCTCGCGCCCCGAGGCCATCGAGGCGGTGGCCGCCGGGCTGGAGCGCCACCGCCAGTCCGTCGTCGTGCTCGACCCTGTGATGATCGCGGCCTCCGGCGACCGGCTGCTGGTGCCCGAGGCGATCGACACGCTGCGCGCCCGGCTGCTGCCGCGCGCCCTGCTCATCACGCCCAATCTGCCCGAGGCCGCCGCGCTGCTCGACGAGGCGCCGGCCGGCACGCTGGCAGAGGTGCGTGCGCAGGCGGAGCGGCTGCTCGCCTTCGGCCCGCGCGCGGTGCTGATCAAGGGCGGGCATGGCGAAGGGCCGGAGAGCACCGACGTGCTGCTCGACGCCGAGGGCGTTCTCGAACTCAGCGCGCCGCGCGTCGCCACCCGCAACACCCACGGCACCGGCTGCACGCTGTCCTCCGCCATCGCCGCCGGCCTCGCGCGCGGCCTGTCGCTGCGCGAGGCGGTGACGGCGGCGAAGGACTATCTCACCCGCGCGCTGGCCCGCTCCGAGGAACTGGAGATCGGGCGTGGCCACGGTCCGGTGCACCACTTCCACGCCTGGTGGTGACGTCGCGGCCGGCGCGCCGAGGGGCCTCGCACGCGCGGCCTGGGGCTGCTATCGAGGCGCGGTCCCCGCTGGTGCCCCGTTGTGCCCGTCATCGCGCCCCGCCATGCCATCGCCGCCGTCTATGCCGGGCTGTTCTTCGGCATCGGCGTCTTCGTGCCGTTCTTTCCGGTCTGGTTGCAGCATCGCGGCTTCGACGCGGCGATGATCGCGCTGGCGCTCGCCATTCCGCAGGTGGTGCGGCTGGTGACGATGCCGCTCGGCGGGCTGCTGGCCGACCATAGCGGCCGGCCGCGCGCCACGCTGATCGGCTATTCGCTGGGCACCGCCCTGTGCTTCGTCTTCATCGCCCTGGCGCCGGGAGCCACCTTCATTCTCGTCGCCCTCGGCGTCGTCGCCGCCTTCTGGCAGCCGAGCCTGCCGGTGCTGGACGCCTATGCGGTGGCGCGCCGGCGCGAGGGGCTGGTGGATTACGGCCGGGTGCGGCTGTGGGGCTCGATGGCCTTCATCGGCGGCAATCTGGTGGCGGGCGGCCTGCTCGCCGGCCTTGCCGGCCCGGTGTCGCACGACGCGGTGATCTGGCTGATCGTGGCCGGCAGCGTCGCGGCGGCCCTGGCCGCCTCGGCCCTCAGGGAAGCCTCGCCACTGCCGCGTCCCGCGAAGGCGCCGGCGGACCGTCGCCCGCGCCGCGCCTTTGGCGGTCTCGCGCCGGTGCTGCTGGTCGGCATGGTCGCCGCGGCGCTGGTGCAAAGCTCGCACGCCGCGCTCTATGCCTTCGCCTCGATCGAGTGGCATTCAAAGGGATTGTCGGACGGCACCATCGGGCTTCTGTGGTCGCTCGGGGTGCTGGCGGAGGTGGTGCTGTTCCATTTCGGCACGCGGGTAACGCACCATCTCGGCCCGGAGCGGCTGCTCCTGCTCGGCGGCCTCGCCGGATTGCTGCGTTTCGCGGCGATGGCGCTCGATCCGCCGCTGCTGCTGCTGCTTCTGTTACAGCCGCTGCACGCGCTGACCTTCGGCTGCACCTATCTCGGCACGGTGGAACTTGTCGCGCGCCACGCGCCGCCCGGTCGCGGCGCCAGCGTGCAGGGGATCGCGGCCTGCGCGACCGCGATCGCCATGGCCGGGGCGACTCTGGTTTCCGGGCCGCTCTGGCAGAGCTTCGGCGCGCAGACCTTTCTGGTCTCGGCGGGCCTGGCCACGGCTGGCGCGCTCCTCGCGCTGGCCTGCGCCTCGATGCGGGCCGATCAGCCCCACAGCGCCGGATCGGGCGGATAGACCACGCTGCCCTCGTAGCGCAGCGCCGGCGCGCGGTCCTGCGCCAGCAGCAGTGGCCCGTCGAGATCGACGAAGCGCGCCAGCGGGGCCAGCAGCATGGCCGGGGCCATGGCGAGCGAGGTGGCGACCATGCAGCCGACCATGATGTCGAGGCCGTGCGCCTGGGCGGCGCGGGCCAGTTCGATGGCTTCGGTGAGGCCGCCGGTCTTGTCCAGCTTGATGTTGAGCGCGTCGTAGCGGCCGATGAGGTCGGGCAGGCCGTCCAGCCCATGCGCGCTTTCATCGGCGCAGATCGGCACCGGATGGGGGATGTCGGCCAGCGCGGCGTCCCGCGCCGCCGGCAGCGGCTGCTCGACCAGCTCGACACCGGCCCGCGCGCAGGCGGCGAGGTTCTCGGCGATGTTCTCGACCGTCCAGCCCTCATTGGCGTCGACGATCAGCCGGGTGCCTGGCACGGCGTCGCGCACCGCGCGCAGGCGCGCCCTGTCGCCCTCAGTGCCCAGCTTGAGCTTGAGAAGGTCATGGCCGCTGGCGCGGGCGGCCTCGGCCATGGCCTGCGGCGTGTCGAGGCTGATCGTGAAGGCGGTGAGCGCCGGCCCGGGCGCGGGGAGCCCGGCAAGCTCATGGGCGCGCACGCCGGCGCGTTTCGCGTCGAGGTCCCAGAAGGCGCAATCGAGCGCGTTGCGCGCCGCGCCGGGCGGCAGGGTGAGCTGAAGCTCGTCGCGGCGCAGGCCGGCCTCGATGCGGCCGGCGAGGGCGATGAGCGTCTCGACGACTCCGGCGACGCTCTCGCCATAGCGCGCATAGGGCACGCATTCGCCCTGGCCGACATGGGCGCCGTCGCGCAGTTCGACCCGCACCACGACGGCCTCGCTCTTCGAGCCGCGGGCGATGGTGAAGCTGCCGCGAATCGGGAAGCTCTCGGCAAGGACCTTGATGCGGGTCATGATTGGCAGACCACGGGGGCGACCGAATCGTCGACCATGGGACAGCATAGCGTTCCGGCTGCCGGCGGTGGCGTCGCCGCGAAACCACACTGGCCGCGATTAAGTGCCGATCGGGCAGCCTGGGGCGCCCATGAGGGTCCGGCTCCCTCGACGGCGCGGAGGCTTACGGCTAAGAAATACATCGCGAATTCGGCGATTGGGGAGCCACTTTTTGGGAGCCACTCTTGGGAGCCGCTGAAGCGCCGCTTCTGGCCACGGCCCGAAATGGCCGCGAACTCGTGTTCGTGGGCAATGGCAGCTGGCTGGCCGTGCAGGGGCGGGCGCTCGAGGGTAGCGTGGACGCCGCCCTGGCCGAACTCGCTGCCGCTCCTACGGAAAGCGCCCGCTTCGACCTGTCCGGCGTGCGCGGCTTCGACACGCTCGGCGCGGTGGTGCTCGACCGGATCATCCAGGCGCTCGAAAAGGATGGCGTGCGCTTCCAGATCGTCGGGCTGGAGCGCCGGTTCCGCCCGCTGCTCGACGATATCGTCAAGGGCAGCCACGAGAATCCCCCGCGTACGCGGCATGTGAACGCCGTCATCGGCAGCATCCAGCTGGTCGGCCGCACGACGGTCGCGATGGCGCAGGACGGCCTGGCGCTGCTGTCCTTCATCGGCACGGCGATGTCGGCCCTTCTGCGCGTTCTGGTCCGGCCGCACACATTCCGCTTCACCTCGATGATCTATCATCTGGAGCGCACCGGCCTGCGCGCCGTGCCGATCGTCGCGCTGATCACCTTCCTCATCGGCTGCATCATCGCGCAGCAGGGCATCTTCCATTTCCGCAAGTTCGGCGCCACGACCTATGTCGTCGACATGGTGGGCATCCTCACCCTGCGCGAACTCGGCGTGCTGATCGTCTCCATCATGGTCGCCGGCCGCTCGGGCAGCGCCTTCACCGCCGAACTCGGCTCGATGCGGATGCGCGAGGAGGTCGACGCGCTGCGCGTGATGGGCTTCGATCCCAACGAGGTGCTGGTGCTGCCGCGCCTTGTCGCGCTGATCATCGCGGTGCCGCTGCTGACCTTCATCGGCAATATGTGCGCGCTGTCCGGCGGCGGGCTGGTGGCCTGGCTCTATGGCGGCATCTCGCCGGAGATCTTCATCGCCCGGCTGAAGGAGGCCATCGCCCTCAACACTTTCGAGGTCGGCATGATCAAGGCGCCCTTCATGGCCGCCATCATCGGCCTGATCGCCTGCATGGAGGGCATGCGGGTGGGCGGCAGCGCCGAGTCGCTCGGCGCGCACACCACCGCCGCGGTGGTGAAGGCAATCTTCCTGGTGATCGTGGTGGACGGGCTGTTTGCCATGTTCTTCGCCGCGATCGACATGTGAGGCGCGCGGTGCAGGCTCAGGGCGACACTCTCCCGGACATGGCGACGCTGGATGTGGCACCCGGCGAGCCGATCATCCGCGTGCGCGACATCGTGGTCGGGTTCGGCGAGCGCGTCGTGCTCAACGGGCTGTCGCTGGACGTGATGCGCGGCGAGATCCTCGGCTTCGTCGGCGCTTCGGGCGGCGGCAAATCGGTGCTCACGCGCGCCATTCTCGGGCTGGTTCACAAGCGCTCGGGCACGGTGGAGGTGTTCGGGCAGAACATCGACACGCTCAGCTACGCGGAGCGCCGGCTGCTGGAGCGGCGCTGGGGCGTGCTGTTCCAGCAGGGCGCCCTGTTCTCCTCGCTGACCGTGCGCCAGAACATCCAGTTCCCGATGCGCGAATATCTCGACCTGTCGCCCGGCCTGATGGACGAGCTGACCATCGCCAAGCTGGAAATGGTGGGGCTGGCGCCCGACGTGGCGGAGAAGGCGCCGTCCGAGCTTTCCGGCGGCATGATCAAGCGCGTGGCGCTGGCGCGGGCGCTGGCGCTCGATCCGGAGATCCTGTTCCTCGACGAGCCGACATCGGGTCTCGACCCGATCGGCGCGGGCGAGTTCGACGAGCTTATCGCCACCTTGCAGCAGACTTTGGGGCTGACCGTATTCATGGTAACCCACGATCTGGACAGCCTTCATACGGTATGCGACCGCATCGCGGCGCTGGGGGAGGGCAAGGTAATCGCAGTCGGGCCGATCGAGACCATGCTGGCGTCGAAACATCCCTGGGTCTCCGCCTATTTCCACGGCAAGCGGGCGCGCGCCGCCGGCTTCGCGAGCGCGGAGGCGCGCTGAGGACCCATGGAAACACGCGCCAACTACACCATCATCGGCCTGTTCACCCTCGCCATCGTCGCGGCGGGCTTCGTCTTCGTCTGGTGGTTCACCGGATCGAACAGCCGCGGGCCGCGCACCTCCTATGACGTGGTGTTCTCCGGCGTCGTCAGCGGCCTGCAGACCGGCTCGTCGGTGACGTTCAACGGCATCCCGGTCGGCGAGGTGACGGGGCTGCGCCTCGACACGCAGGACCCGCGCAAGGTGGTCGCCACCATCGCCGTGCAGCCGGGCACTCCGATCAAGTCCGACACGCGGGCAACGCTCGACTCGCAGATCCTGACCGGCCTGTCGTCGGTCGGCCTCGTCGGCGGCTCGAACGAGGCAACGCCGCTGCCGGCCCCGCCCGAGGGCGAATTGCCGCGCATCGACGCCAACACCTCGGCGGTGCAGGACCTCGTGCGGACCGCCCGCGAGGTGCTGGGCCGCGTCAACGACATCGCCACGCGCGTCGACGACCTCGTGCGCGCCAACGACACCAAGATCGCCTCGGTGATCGACAATGTGGACAAGTTCACCGCCGCGCTCGGCCAGAATGCCGGCAACATCGACACTTTCCTGAAGGAGACGGGCGGGGCGGCGCAGCGCATCAGCACGCTGGCCGACAATCTCAACAAGGTCGTCGTCTCGCTCGATCCGACCAAGGTCGGCAGCACGGTGGACGACGTGGCGAAATTCTCCGCCCAGCTCGACGGCATGGCGCTGAAGTTCAACTCTATCCTCGACAATGTGGCGGCGATGACCACGAGCGAGGAAGGCAAGGGCATGTTCAACGAGATCACCAGCGCGGCGGCGGAGATCCGCAAGCTGGCGGTCAATCTCGACACCCGCACCGCCGAACTTTCCGTCAACCTGAACAAGTTCACCGGGCCCGGCCTGCGGCAATACGAGGCGCTGGCGGTCGACGGCCGGCGCACGCTTGGCGAGATCGAGCGCGTTTTCCGTAATTTCGAGCGTAATCCCCGCCAGTTCATCTTTGGCGGGTCGAACGTTCCCAACTACACTGGGCGCTAGCCGATGGGGGGTCTGGGACGTCATGGGGGCAGGGGCGAGGGCGTGAGCTTCAGCAACACCTATCGCAGGCTGGCCGGCTGCGCGGCCGCAATGGCGCTCGCCCTTGCGCTGGGCGGCTGCGGCTCGATTCTGTCGGGTGGCGACAAGGCGGTGCCGACCTTCGACCTGAGCGCGCCGGCGGATTTCAACGCGCCGCGCCGTGGCGCCGGCCTGCTCGTCATCGGCCCGCCGACCGCGCTGCAGGTGCTCGACACCGCGCGCATCGTCGTCGAGCCGGCGCCGGGCCAGATCACCTATCTCGACAATGCGCAGTGGAGCGACCGGCTGCCGGCGCTGTTCCAGGCGCGGCTGATCGAAGCTTTCGAGAACGGCAACCGGGGGCGTTCGGTTGGCCGGGCGGGCGAGGGGCTGAGCCCCGACTACATCCTGCTGTCGGACCTGCGCGCCTTCGGCCTGCGCACCTTCGACGGCGGCACCCAGGCGGTGGTCGAGGTATCGGTGAAGATCGTCGGCAACAGCTCGGGCCGCATCGTCGCGGCGCAGGTGTTCCGCGCCAGCGTGCCCGCCGCCTCGACCAGCGGCACCAATGCCACCCAGGCGCTCGACATGGCTTCCGACGAGGTGTTCGTGCAGATCGTGCGCTGGGCGTCGAGCCGGTTCTGAGCGCCGCGCCGGCGCGCCAGGGTATCGAAAACGCGAAAGCCCGGCTCGACGCCGGGCTTTGTTGTTTCTGGCGGGGTGTCGGGCGTGGCGGGAGCGCTCAGAACTTGTAGCTGATCGCCGCGCGCACGATGTTCTGCGTCACCGAGGCATCGGTGTTGATGTAGCTGCCGCCGGTGCCGGCCAGCGGCAGGGTCAGGCTGCTCGAACCGAGGTCGACATAGAGATACTCGCCGCGCAGGATCCAGTTGTCGGTCAGCGCATATTCGAGGCCGCCGCCGATGGTCCAGCCGGTCAGCACCGAGTCGTCCGAGCCCGACGTCGCGGTTTCCCAGAGCGGAATGCCGCCGGGGGCCGCCGCCACCGTGCTGCTCGCCGAGACCTTGCCATAGGCGAAGCCGCCGGTACCGTAGACCAGCAGGCGATCGAAGGCATAGCCGAGGCGGGCGCGCACCGTGCCGAACCATTCGAGCTCGCCGCTGTTCTGGAAATAGGGGCCGTTGACGGATGAGAGCAGGTCGCTGTCGTTCTCAGCGCCGGTCCACTGGAAGTCCGCCTCGACGCCGACCACCCAGTTGTTTTCAAGCTGGTAGTTGTAGCCGATCTGGCCGCCGGCCACCCAGCCGTTGAGGTCCATGCTCTGGTTCGCGCCGGGATAGAACCCGACGCCGGGCGTGTAGTCCGGGCCGGCATCGAACAGCGCGTTGTTGTCGGAGTCGGTCGTGCCCCAGCCATAGCCGGCATTGCCGCCGAGATAGAGGCCGGTCCACGAGAAGGCGGGGACCATGGCCACCATGTCGGGCGCCTTGGTGGGATAGGGCATGTCTGCGGCGTAGGTGCCGGCCGTGGTGGCGAGCAGGGCAGCGGCGCCGAGAAGCAGCGAGCGTTTCATGTGGCCTCCTGTATGTTCGTTGCAGACGTTATGACACCGATGTCACCAACTAGTTCGGTTGGAATGTACCGATTACATTGGGTCAGTCGGTGTGTTCGACGTGCAACAATTCGCAGGAGTTGGATCATCCAAGGGTAATATGATGGTCCTCGCGCGGTATTTTGTTCCGTGTCGCGAAACTCTGCTCTGCCTCAGGCGGAGGGCGCGGGCGACGACTTCACTCACGCGTGATTGAGCGGAAATGAAAAGGGCGCGGCTTGCGCCACGCCCTTCTATTCATTCTCGTTGCTTGGGTGGATTTCCCAGAAGTCCATGCCGCCGCACAAGCCGGCCTCGGCCGGCTTGTGCACTCAGCTCACCGCAGGGGCGGATGGACGTTCTCAGAAGTCCATGCCGCAACCGAAGCCGGGCTTGCCCGGCTTCGGCACCAACCAACCGCAGGGGCGGATGGACTTCCTCAGAAGTCCATGCCGCCCATGCCGCCGCCGCCCGGCATTGCCGGGGCGGCAGAGGCCTTCTTCGGCAGCTCGGCGATCATCGCCTCGGTGGTGATCAGCAGCGAGGCGACCGAGGCCGCGTTCTGCAGCGAGGAGCGCAGAACCTTGGCCGGGTCGATGACGCCCGCCTTGAACATGTCGACATACTCGCCCGACTGCGCGTTGAAGCCGAACGAATAGCTGTCCTGCTCAAGGATCTTGCCGACGATGAGCGAACCGTCCTCGCCCGCATTGGCGGCGATCTGACGGGCCGGGGCCTGAACGGCGCGGCGCACGATGTCGACGCCGGTCTTCTGGTCGGCATTGGCGGTCTTGATGCCGTCGAGCGCCTTGATGGAGCGCAGCAGGGCGACGCCGCCACCCGGCAGGATGCCTTCCTCGACCGCCGCGCGGGTGGCGTGCAGCGCGTCGTCGACGCGGTCCTTCTTCTCCTTGACCTCGACTTCCGTCGCGCCGCCGACGCGGATCACCGCGACGCCGCCGGCCAGCTTGGCCAGACGCTCCTGCAGCTTCTCGCGGTCGTAGTCCGAGGTGGTCTCCTCGATCTGCGCCTTGATCTGGGAGATGCGGGCCTCGATGTCCTTCTTGGAGCCCACGCCATCAACGATGGTGGTGTTCTCCTTCTCGATGACGACCTTCTTGGCGCGGCCGAGCATGCCCAGCGTCACCGAGTCGAGCTTGATGCCGAGATCGTCGGAGATGGCGGTGCCGCCGGTGAGGATCGCGATGTCCTGCAGCATGGCCTTGCGGCGGTCGCCGAAGCCGGGGGCCTTCACTGCCGCGACCTTGAGGCCGCCGCGCAGCTTGTTGACGACGAGGGTGGCCAGAGCCTCGCCCTCGATGTCCTCGGCGATGATCAGCAGCGGCTTGGAGGTCTGCACCACCGCCTCGAGCACCGGGAGCAGTTCCTGCAGGCCCGAGAGCTTCTTCTCGTGGATGAGGATATAGGGGTCCTCGAACTCGACCCGCATCTTCTCGGCATTGGTGATGAAGTAGGGGGAGAGGTAGCCACGATCGAACTGCATGCCCTCGACCACGTCCAGCTCGGTCTCGGCGGTCTTGGCTTCCTCGATGGTGATCACGCCCTCATTGCCGACGCGCTGCATCGCCTCGGCGAGGAACTTGCCGATCTCGGCGTCGCCATTGGCGGAGATGGTGCCGACCTGGGCGATCTCGTCGTTGGAGGTGACCTTCTTGGCGTTCTTCTTGATGTCGGCGACGATGGCCTCGACCGCGAGGTCGATGCCGCGCTTGAGGTCCATCGGGTTGATGCCGGCGGCGACCGACTTGGCGCCTTCCTTCACGATGGCCTGGGCGAGCACGGTGGCGGTGGTGGTGCCGTCGCCGGCGAGGTCGTTGGTCTTCGAGGCCACTTCGCGCACCATCTGGGCGCCCATGTTCTCAAACTTGTCCTCGAGCTCGATCTCCTTGGCGACGGTGACGCCGTCCTTGGTGATGCGCGGGGCGCCGAAGCTCTTCTCGATGACGACGTTGCGGCCCTTGGGACCGAGCGTGACCTTCACCGCATTGGCGAGAATGTCGACGCCGCGCAGCATCTTGTCGCGCGCGTCCGTCGAAAACTTAACTTCCTTGGCAGACATGTATCTCTCTCCGGTGGAGCGTGGAGGGCCGCGGGTGAGGCGGCCTCAGGCAAGCATTGCGGACGGAAGGGGCGGTCTCACGCGGCCTTCTTGGCGGAGGCGGTGTCTTCCAGCACGCCGAGGAGGTCGGACTCCTTCATGATGAGGTAGTCGACGCCGTCGATCTTGACCTCGGTGCCCGACCACTTGCCGAACAGCACCTTGTCGCCGGCCTTCACGTCGAGCGGCACCAGCTTGCCGGCCTCGTCGCGGACACCCGGACCCGCCGCGATCACTTCGCCCTGCGAGGGCTTTTCCTTGGCGGTGTCGGGAATGATGATGCCGCCCGCGGTCTTCTCTTCCGCTTCGATACGCTTGACCACGACCCGGTCATGCAGGGGACGGAACTTCATCGGTTCTCTCCAAATTCCTGAACGATCGTTTGATCCGGCAACACAGCGGCTGTGGTGCGGATCGCCCGTGCCTGCGCTGCATTGCCGTTCGGACATCTAGGCGGCAGGCAAAAGCGGCGCAAGGTGCGAACCGGAAAAAATTGGCAGTCGCGAAAGGAGAGTGCCAAGCATGGCGGGGCCAATCTGTCAGCACTCCGTCATTGATGCTGCTAGCCTATTGAATTTGCACATCAATTATAACTTACGGGCTTGCCGGCGGGCGGGCATGGCCACACAATTCGAATCGTCCACGAAAGGAGGTTCCACATGGCAGGCCATGAGGCATCGTCGAGCGAGGCGACGGCGGGCGGGCAGGTATCGGAGGATTTCCGCCGTCAGCTTTCGGGCTATGGGCTGACAACGGCCCAGATCCTCTACCGGCTGCCGGATCACCCGGCGATCCTGCAGTCCTATCTGTGGCAGTGCTACGATCTGTGCCCGCATTTTCCCGAGCTGAACCGCTTCCTCGATTTCTGGAAGCGCGAGCTGGAAGGGCCGCTGCATTCGGTGCAGGTCGCGCATGCGCGGCTCATCCGGCCGGCGGAACTGCGGGCGGTCGGCGGGCTGTACATGCTCAACTGAGCCGCCCGCCGGAGCGTGCCGGCGTGGCTGCCGCGAGGCGATCCGGGAACGACCGCCCAACGATGCCCTCTTCTTGACGCGAGTGTCGTGCTATGAGGGCGCGGATTGGGCGCCCTGTCGGCTGCCCAGCGCATGTCAGGCACCTGAGTCACGGCACGTGGATCACCGCTCGCCCCGCACATCGGAACTGCTCTCCGCCATCGTCACCGCCCATTCGGCGGAGCGTATCGGCGTGGGCGAAATCGTGCACGCGCTGCGCAACCGCGCCTTCGGCCTGTCGATCCTGCTGCTCGGCCTGCCGAACTGCCTGCCGATGCCGCCGGGCCTGCCGGTGATCTGCGGCGTATTGCTCTGCCTCGTCGGCGCACAGATGCTGATGGGCCGCGACGAATTGTGGCTGCCGCGCTGGCTCGCCAACCGCACCGTCTCGCGCGCGCTGATCGAGAAGATCATCAACGGCTCCCTGAAATGGATCCGCCGCTTCGAGGGCTATTCGCGCCCGCGGCTGCCCTATTTCTCGTCGCCCTCGGCGCGCTTCGTGCTGGGCGGCATGG
Organism: Ancylobacter sp. TS-1; assembly: GCF_009223885.1. Classification (NCBI taxonomy): domain Bacteria; kingdom Pseudomonadati; phylum Pseudomonadota; class Alphaproteobacteria; order Hyphomicrobiales; family Xanthobacteraceae; genus Ancylobacter; species Ancylobacter sp. TS-1. Next base: position 1,102,218 of record NZ_CP045144.1, on the reverse strand, counting down.
TGCTGGTGCTCGGGCTGCTGCTGCTGCTGCCGATCCCGATCTTCGGCAACCTGCCGCCGGGCATCGCGGTGGTGATCCTCGGCCTCGGCCTCGTCGAGCGCGACGGCGTGTTCATCTTCGCCGGCGTGGTCGCCACGCTGCTGAGCGTCGGCGTGATGGGCTTCCTGAGCTGGATGCTGTTCCAGGGCGCGGTCGCCTATATCTGATCCGCAGGCGCGCCCGGCCGTTTCCGGCCGGGCCTTTCGCCGTCAGCCGCGCCCGACGAAGGGCGCGTTGGTCGCCATGATGGTCATGGTCAGCACATTGGCGTCGAGCGGCAGGCTCGCCATGTAGGCGACGGCACGCCCGGCATGGGCGGGGTCGAAGGTCGGCTCGACCATGATCTGGCCGTTCGCCTGCAGAATGCCGGTCTTCATCTTCACCGCCATGTCGGTGTCGGCATTGCCGATGTCGATCTGCCCGCAGGCGATGTTATGGGCGCGGCCTTCCAGCGCGACCTGCTTGGTCAGGCCGCTCACCGCGTGCTTGGTCGCCGTATAGGGGCCGGTGAGCGGGCGCGGCGCGTGGGCGGAGATCGAGCCGTTATTGATGATGCGCCCGCCCTTGGGGTCCTGCGCCTTCATCAGCCGGATGGCGGCCTGCGTGCACAGGAACACGCCGGTCAGGTTCACATTCACCACGCGCTGCCAGTCCTCGAGCGGGATATCCTCGATCGGCGTCGCTGCCGACCAGCCGCCGGCATTGTTGAACAGCACGTCGAGCCGGCCGAAGCGCTGCGCCACGGTCTCGAACAGCGCGGCGACCGAGGCGGCGTCGGCGACATCGGACGTCACGACGTGGCCGTTGCCGCCGAGCAGGGCGGCGACCGCTTCCAGCGGCTCGGCGCGGCGCCCGGTGAGAACGACGGTGAAGCCGGCCTCGCTCAGCGCGATGGCGGCGGCCTTGCCGATGCCGGTTCCGGCGCCGGTGACGAGGGCGATGCGATTGGCGTTCATTCTGGTTCCTCCCGAGGCCGGGAAGATGGACGAGAGCCGGGCGGCGGACAAGACCGCCGCGCGGGGCGGCCGGTTACGGCCCCTGCGCCGACAGTCCGCGCACGTCGCAAGGAACCACAAGGTGGTCGACGCGTTATCAGGGCGGCAGACAAGTCAATCATACGGGAGGTGAAGGATCATGCCCGCTATTCTGATGTGGCTCATCGGTATTCCGATTCCGATCATCATTCTTCTGTACCTGATCACCTGACGGTGACGGTACGCGCCCGCGATGATCGGGACGTTCCATGCAAGCGGAAAGGTCGGTCACGTCGCGCGTGGCCGGCCTTTCTTGCGTTGCCGGATCAGCGGGAGCCGCCATAGGGCGGGCGCGGGATCGAGTTATGCGCCGCGCGCAGGGCGGCCGACCAGCGTTCGCGCAGGTCGTGGAAATAGGGCTCGCCCGGCTCGATGCGGTAGTTCAGCTCGGATTCGTTGGCGTCCCGGCGGGTGACGAGGATGTCGATCGGCATGCCGACGCCGAGATTCGAGCGCATGGTCGAATCCATCGAAATGAGGCCCGACTTCAGCGCGTCGTACAGGTCCATGTCGTAGCTGATCGAGCGGTCCAGCACCGGCTTGCCGTATTTGTGCTCGCCGATCTGCAGGAAGGGCGTGTCGTTGGTGCATTCGATGAAGTTGCCGGCGGCGTAGATCATGAACAGCCGTAGCCGCCCGCCATTGACCCGCCCGCCGAACAGGAAGGAGACGTCGAAGCGGATATCCGCCTCCTTGAGCCCGGCACCGTACAGATCGTAGACGTGGCGCACGGCGGCGCCCACGAGCTGGGTGGCGCGGAACATCGAGGTGCAGGTGGAAAGCGTGTCCTTCCGGCCGGTCTCGGGGTTCTCCAGCCCCTCCTGCAGCGTCGAGATGACCGCCTGCGAGATGGAGAGATTGCCGGCGGTCGACAGCGCCAGAACGTGGCGGCCGGGCTCCTCGAAGACATGGAGCTTGCGGAAGGTCGACACGTTGTCGAGCCCGGCATTGGTACGGGTGTCGGCGATCATGACGAGACCGTCACGCACCAAAATACCACAGCAATAGGTCATGAAAGGCGCTTCCCCTGGTCCGCCGCCCATGCACGAGGCGGGCGACTTTTCCATGCGCCCTTATAGCGGGGCGCTTTCCTGCCGGGCAACCCGAGGCTTTCCGTACTACCCCTGAATCTGGCGGCTCGACTGATCGACCTTGAGGGCGACGGTGAGGTTCTCGTCGCCGCCGCCATAGCGATTGCCGCGCACAGGCGCGGCGCCGAGATAATCGAGGCCGATGGCGACGCGCACATAGGCCTCGGTCGGGCACTGCCGGTTGGCGGCATCGAAGCCGACCCAGCCGAGGCCCTCAATATGCGCCTCGGCCCAGGCATGCCCGGCCTGGTGGCCGGCGCGCAGCTCGGCCTCGGCACCGTCGCCGACCAGATAGCCGCTCACATAGCGGGCCGGGATGCCGACATGGCGGGCGCAGGCGGTGAAGATGTGCGCGAAGTCCTGGCAGACGCCGCGCTTCAGCTTGAACGCCTCGACGGCGGTGGTCGATGAATGGGTCGGGTCCGGGTCGAAGGTCATCACGTCGGCGATGGCGTCCATCAGCGTGTGCAGACGGGTGATGCGGTCGCCCTCGCCGGCGCACGCGGTTGCCGCGAAGCCGGCCAGCTCGATGTCGGGGGTGGTCAGCTCGGAGCCACGCAGGAACAGCGAGGGCGGAAACCGCTCGGTGACGCCGCGGATGACGCCGGCGGTGTCCTGCGTCTCGATCGCACCCTCGACCAGCACGCGCAGTTCGCCGATCGGCCCCTCGGCCGCGAAGGTGTGGGTGACGTTGCCGAAGGCGTCCTCGTGCGCCCGCAGGCGGCTGCCCTCCGACACGTCGATGCGCCACGAGACGACATACTGGCCGTCATGGTTGCGGGGCGTAAGGCGCAGGGTCTGGATCGCGCCGTTGGCCGGCGGGTCGTAGGTGTAGGTGGTGGCGTGGTTCACATGGATACGCATGACACGAAGCCGGATCAGAGCAGGTACTGCTCGGTGACGGTGGAGCCGAGGCGGTTGTTCTCGATGACGAAGGAATCGATGTACTCGTGCAGGCCGGTCACGAAGATGTCGTCCATCCGGCTGTTGCCCAGCTTGGTGAGGGTCGAGCGGGCGATGCGCTGGGAGCCGCCCTGCCGGCCGTAATAGGCGGCGATGTCGTCGAGATAGCGGGTGATGTTCTGGTAGCAGCTCGTCAGCGAGCGCGGCATCTGCGCGTTGAGAATGAGCAGGTCCGCCACCAGCCAGGGCTTCACGCTCTCGCGATAGACCCAGTGGAACGAGGTGAGCGCCGACACCGAGCGCAGGATCGAGGCCCACTGGAAGTAGTCCAGCGGTCCGCCGACATGCTCGGAATCGGGCAGCAGCACGTGGTACTTCACGTCGAGGATGCGCGCGGTGTTGTCGGCGCGCTCGACATACATGCCGACCCGCGAGAACCAGAACGCATCGTTGCGCAGCATGGTGCGGTAGGCGGCGCCGTCGAAGCGCAGCGAGGTTTCCTTCACGAAGGACAGGAAGCGCGCCAGTTCCTCGCGCGTCATGTTCTTGGTGGAGTAGCGCTTCAGCTCCAGCCAGGCCGAGTTGATGGTCTCCCACATCTCGATGGTCAGCGCCGTACGCACCGAGCGGGCATTGGTGCGGGCGATCTCGAAGCAGTTGCGGATGGAGGAGGGGTTCTCCGGCGCGAAGGCCAGGAAATTGACGACGTTCTGCTCGTTGGCCTCCTCGCCATGCACCTGCTTGAACAGGTCGGCGCAGCCGGCGGTCAGCAGCGCCGAGCGCCATTCATTGGTCGAGCCGCCATAGGCCGCCGGCAACTGGGCGAGGCGCTGGGTGACGTCGAGGATGCGGGCGAGGCAGTCCGCCCGCTCCATGTAGCGGGACAGCCAGTAGAGATTGTCGGCAGTACGAGAGAGCATGGGACCCGCGTTCTATTTGGCGTTGCGCCAGGCAAGCGTTGCCACGCCCGCCGCGATCAGGAGAGAGCCGCCGACCCGGTTGATGGTGGCGAAGAGCCGGGGACTGCGCACCGCGCCGCGCAGGCGGCCGGCGAGCAGCGCGTAGCCGAAGGCATTGGCGGCGGCGAGCACGAGGAAGGTGGTCTCGAAGATCGCCATCTGGGTGAGGAGGTCGCCGGCCGGGTCGAGGAATTGCGGCAGGAACGCTACGAAGAAGGTCAGGCTCTTCGGGTTCAGCGCCGTCACCAGCCACGCATGCAGGGTCATGCGCAGGGGCGACCCCGCCGTACGGGCTTCGCCGAAACTGGCCTCGCCGCCAGCCCGCCAGAGCTTGATGCCGAGCCAGATCAGGTAGCCGGCGCCGATCCATTTCAGCACGGTGAACAGCGTCGCCGAGGTGGCGAGCAGCGCGCCGAGGCCGAGCATGGAGAGCGTCATCGCGGTGAAGTCGCCGAGCGCGACGCCGAGGGCCACCGGCAGCGCCACCTTGCGCCCCTGTCCGAGCGCATAGGAGACGACGAGCAGTATGGTCGGCCCGGGTATCACCAGCAGGACCGCCGAGGCGGCGACGAAGGCCAGCCATGTCTCAATCGGCATCTGTCTACGCGCTCCCACCCTGCGTCATCCCGGCCGCCGCGAGGCGAAGAGCCGGGATCGCTCACCAATTCCGCAGACGATCCCGGATCGGCCTGCGGCCCTCCGGGATGACGATCAGATCGCAGGCTCCTCAGCTCTCCTCCAGCACCCAGGTATCCTTGGTTCCGCCGCCCTGGCTCGAATTGACCACCAGCGAGCCGGCCTCCAGCGCCACGCGAGTCAGGCCGCCCGGCACGATGCGCACGCGGTCGGAGCCGGTGAGCACGAAGGGGCGCAGATCCACGTGGCGGGGCGCGATGCCCTCGTCGACGAAGGTCGGGCAGGTGGACAGGGCAAGCGTCGGCTGGGCGATGAAATTGTTCGGGTCCTGCTTGAGCTTGGCGCGGAACAGCTCGATCTGCGCCTTGTCGGCGCGCGGTCCGATCAGCATGCCATAGCCGCCCGAGCCGTGCACTTCCTTCACCACCAGCTCGCTCAGATGCTCGAGCACGTATTTGAGATGGTCCGGCTCGCGGCAGCGCCAGGTCGGCACGTTCTTCAGCAGCGGCTCCTCGCCGAGATAGAAGCGGATGATGTCCGGCATGTAGCTGTAGACCGCCTTGTCGTCGGCGACGCCGGTGCCGACCGCATTGGTCAGCGTGACGTTGCCGGCATTGTAGGCGCTCATCAGCCCCGGCACGCCCAGCGCGCTGTCGGGCCGGAAGGTCAGCGGATCGAGGAAGTCGTCGTCGAGGCGGCGATAGATGACGTCGACCCGGCGCGGGCCCTCGGTGGTGCGCATGTAGACGACGTCGTTGCGCACGAAGAGGTCGCGGCCCTCCACCAGTTCCACGCCGAGCTTGTCGGCCAGGAAGGAGTGCTCGTAATAGGCCGAATTGTAGATGCCGGGGGTGAGGACCACCACGGCCGGATCGCTGCTGGCGCTGTGCGGGGCCACCGATTTGAGCGTGGCGAGCAACTCGTCGGTGTAGTTCTCCACCGGCGCCACGCGGTTGTCCGCGAACAACTCGGGGAAGAGCCGCATCATGATCTCGCGGTTCTCCAGCATGTAGGAGACGCCGGAGGGCGTGCGGGCATTGTCTTCCAGCACGTAGAAGGTGTCGGCGTCGACGCGCACCACGTCGATGCCGGCGATGTGCACGTAGAGGTCGTGCGGCACCTTCTGGCCGTTCATCTCCGGCCGGAAGGCCGGGTTCTGGTACACGAGGTCCTCGGGCACCACGCCGGCCTTGAGAATCTCGCGGCGGGAATAGATGTCCTTGAGGTAGAGATTCAGCGCCTTCACGCGCTGCTCCAGCCCGCGCGACATGCGGCGCCATTCGGTGCCGGTCAGGATGCGCGGGATGATGTCGAAGGGGATCAGCCGTTCCTGCGCATCGCTGTCGCCATAGACGGCGAATGTGATGCCGATGCGCCGGAAAATGAACTCGGCTTCCTTGCGACGATAGTCGAGCACGTCCGGCGGGACGTTGCTCAACCAGCGTGACAGGGCGGCATAGGCGGGGCGGATCGAGCCGTCCCCATTGGTCATCTCGTCGAAGGCGCCGCTCATTGGTGTAAATCTACTCCCCAACTTCCCCAAGTTAGCTACAAAGCCCGTGCCAGCGGAAGGGGAGGAATATCCCGCATTGCGATATTCGCAGTATTGCGTGGGGATTGCCCATTTGTAAGGCGCTGTGCCCTTGCTTGCGGCGGGCGCTGCGCTGAATTGCGGCGAATGACAGCGGCCCGGCAGGGGCGGGGAGGAGAATCGGATGACGAGCGCGGCGGAACCGGTGACGGCGGCGATCCTGGTGATCGGCGACGAGATACTTTCGGGACGGACCAAGGATCGCAACATCGGCTACATCGCCGAGTACCTCACGGCGATCGGGGTCGACGTGCGCGAGGTGCGCGTGGTGCCGGACGTGGAGGAGGAGATCGTCGCGGCGGTCAACGCGCTACGCGCCCGCGTCACCTATCTCTTCACCACCGGCGGCATCGGGCCGACGCATGACGACATCACCGCCGATTCCGTCGCCAAGGCCTTCGGCGTGCCGATCCATGTCGACCCGCGCGCCCGCGCCATGCTGCTCGAATACATCAAGCCGGAAGACCTCAACGAGGCGCGGCTGCGCATGGCGCGCATTCCGGCCGGCGCCGCGCTGGTGCCCAATCCGGTGTCGAAGGCGCCCGGCTTCTGGATCGGCAACGTCATCGTCATGGCCGGCGTGCCGGCGATCATGCAGGCGATGCTCGACCAGGTGGCGCCGAAGCTGAAGACCGGCCGGGTCATGCTCGCCGAGACGGTGCGCGCGGATGCCCGCGAGGGCGATGTCGGCGGGCCGCTGGCCGCCATCGCCAAGGCGCATCCGGGGGTGTCGATCGGCTCCTATCCCTTCGCCGACGAGCACGGCCGCCCCAATACCAATCTCGTCGTGCGCTCGCGCGAGGCGGGGCTGCTGGCCGCCGCGGTCGCCGACGTCACGGCGATGCTGACGACGCTGCCGCGTCGCTAGGCCGGCGTCTTTCCGGGGGCGGGAGGCCCGCCCGCTATGGTTAAGGCGGGGATTTCCCGGCGCGGCACTGGAGAAGGCGCCGCGCTCCCGCTAATGATCTCGGGCAGAGGCTCCGCCCAGCCCGTCCGGCGCGGGCCGTTCGGGAAATGCGTTGATGTCCGACGACCGCCAGAAGAAGGCCTTTCCGGTCTCCTGGGACCAGTTCCACCGCGACGCCCGCGCGCTTGCCTGGCGGCTCGCAGGGGCGGGCCCGTTCGTCGGCATCGTGTGCATCACGCGCGGCGGGCTGGTGCCGGCCGCCATCGTGGCGCGCGAGCTGGGCCTGCGGCTGATCGAGACGGTGTGCATCGCCAGCTATCACGACTACACCAAGCAGGGCGCCATGGAGGTGCTCAAGCCGATTGCCGACGTGGTGACGGCGGCGGCGGGCGAGGGCGGGCGCGGCCTGCTGGTGGTCGACGATCTGGTGGATACCGGCAAGACGGCGCGGCTGGTGCGCGAGATGCTGCCGCAGGCGCATTTCGCCACCGTCTACGCCAAGCCGCTCGGCCGGCCTCTGGTCGATACCTTCATCACCGAGGTAAGCCAGGATACGTGGATCTATTTCCCGTGGGACATGGGGCTGAGTTTCCAGCCGCCGATCCGCGACGGGGTGGCGTGAGGACGAACATGACCGGCGGCTATGACGACACGGACAACGAGTCCGACGATGCCTATGAGGCGGCTTTCGAGACGCATCGCGCGGCGCTTTACGACCTTCTGGTTGCCTATGCCGACGAGCACGACCTGAGCGACGGCTTCCTGGCGCTGCTCGCCTCCGACATCGGCCTCTCGCTGCGCATGATCGCCTATGCCTCCGAGACCGAGAAGCCTTCGGTCGGCGGGCTGCGGCTCGACCTCGACCGCTTCGCCCGCGAACTGGGTGAGAGCGTGCGCGATGCCAAGAAGCACGCCGCCGACTTCATCGCCGAGGCCAAGGCCGCCCGCGAGGAAGAAGAGGGCGAGGAGGACGACGACGACGACGACGAGGATCTCGGCACCGACGAGGGTGGATCGGACGAGGGCGGACCGGACGAGACGCCCGACGACCGCCGTTCGTGAAGGGTGTGCCGCGCGCGGCCGCTCGCCTTCGCCGGCTCGCCCGGCGATGGCGTGGCGCCGCCGGCGGCCGCAGAGCGAGATAGCTAGGGAACCTTACCGATGACCCCCGCGATCATTTCCGCCATTCTTCGCTGGCCGGTCACGGCTTTCCTCGCGCGTCTCCTGCTCGTCTTCATGTTCCTCGGCAGCGCCATCGACAAGATCACCAACTTCGCCGGCGCACAGGTGGAGATGGCGCATTTCGGCCTCAGCCCGCCCTGGCTGTTCGCGGTGGCGACGATCCTGACCCAGCTCATCGGCTCGGTGCTCATCCTCGCCAACCGCGCCACCTGGCTCGGCGCCGGCGCGCTGGCCGTGTTCACGCTTCTGACCATCCCGATCGCGCATCACTTCTGGACCATGGAAGGCCAGATGGCGCTGATCGAATTCTATTTCTCCGTCGAGCATCTCTCGGTGATCGGCGGCATGATCCTTGTCGCCATACTGGCCGAGCGCACGCGCGCGGCCTGACGGCGGAATGTCGAGACGGGAGTTTCCATGACGAGCGCGGCACGTACCATCGACCCCGGCAGCGACGCGGCTATCGCCGCCTCGGTGACGCCGCGCCCCATCTCAGAGGTCGCCGCCAGGCTCGGCGTGCCGGACGCCTCGCTGTTCCGCTACGGCCACGACAAGGCGAAGATCGCTCTCGACTTCGCCCGTGGCGCCGAGGCGAAAGCGGATGGAAAGCTGATCCTCGTCACCGCGATCAACCCGACGCCGGCCGGCGAGGGCAAGACCACGACCACGATCGGCCTCGGAGACGCGCTGGCGCGCGCCGGCAAGCGCGTCGCCATCGCCCTGCGCGAGCCGAGCCTCGGCCCGGTGTTCGGCTCCAAGGGCGGGGCGACCGGCGGCGGCCATTCGCAGATCATCCCGATGCAGGACATCAACCTGCATTTCACCGGCGACTTCCACGCCATCAGCGCCGCGCACAACCTGCTCGCCGCGGCCATCGACAACCACATCTACTGGGGCAACGCGCTCGACATCGACACCCGCCGCATCAATTGGCGGCGCGTCGTCGACCTCAACGACCGCGCGCTGCGCAGCGTCATCGTCGGGCTCGGCGGTCCGGGCAACGGTTTTCCGCGCGAGGACGGCTTCGACATCACCGTCGCCAGCGAGGTGATGGCGATCTTCTGCCTCGCCCGCTCGCTCGATGACCTGGAGGAGCGGCTCGGCCGCATGGTGGTGGCGCAGAACCGCGCCCGCCAGCCGATCACCGCCAGCCAGCTCAAGGTGACGGGCGCCATGACGGCGCTGCTGCGCGACGCCTTCCAGCCCAATCTCGTGCAGACATTGGAAGCCACGCCTGCAGTTGTTCACGGTGGCCCCTTCGCCAACATCGCCCATGGCTGCAATTCGGTGATGGCGACGCGCACCGCGCTCGGCCTCGCCGACTATGTGGTGACGGAAGCCGGCTTCGGCGCCGATCTCGGGGCGGAGAAGTTCCTCGACATCAAATGCCGGCAGGCCGGACTCACGCCGTCCGCCGTCGTCATCGTGGCGACGGTGCGCGCGCTGAAGATGCATGGCGGCGTGGCGCAGAAGGACCTTGGCCCGGAGAACGTGGCGGCGGTCGCCGCCGGCACCGCCAACCTCGTCCGCCATATCGAGAACATGAAGGCCTTCGGCCTGCCGGCGGTGGTGGCCATCAACCGCTTCACCAGCGACACGGCGGGCGAGATCGCCGCCATCAAGGACGCCTGCGCGGCGGTGGGCGCCAGCGTGCATCTGTGCTCGCACTGGGCGGAGGGCTCGGCCGGCGCGGTGGATCTGGCCGCCGAGGTGGTGGAACTCGCCGCCCGGCCCTCGGCCTTCAGGCCGATCTATGAGAGCGACCTGCCGCTGGTGCAGAAGATCGAGACCATCGCCCGGCGCATCTACCGCGCCGGCGCTGTCGCCATCGAGGCCGGCGCGCTGAAGAAGCTCGCCGAGTTCGAGGCGCTCGGCTATGGCGGGCTGCCGATCTGCATGGCCAAGACGCAGTACAGCTTCACCGCCGACCCGACCCGGCGCGGGGCGCCGGAGGGCTTCACCCTGCCGGTGCGCGAGGTTCGCCTCTCGGCTGGCGCTGGATTCGTGGTGGCGCTGTGCGGCGATGTCATGACCATGCCGGGCCTGCCCTCGCACCCGGCGGCGGAGGACATCTTCGTCGACGAGACCGGCTTCATCGGTGGCGTGTTCTGACAAGGATTACCCCGCCGCGCCTCCGGGGTCGGGGCGTTGGCGGGGCGCGGGAGCGGCATTAGGGTAGTGGTGTCGGCGGCCTCTTCCGCCGCCGGCATGCCGGCCCTGCGGGCGTGGCGAAACTGGTAGACGCAACGGACTTAAAATCCGTTTCTCTCTGAGAGTGCCGGTTCGAGCCCGGCCGCCCGCACCATTTCTGTTTTTCTATTTTTTACAAGTGTTTAGCTTAGTACTTGTAGTGAAATCCGGGAGAAATTACCGGGAGAAAACGGGAGGCGAAGTGGCCTCTTGTTCTTATTTTGTTCTCGTGGAATCAATGGCGCTTCATAGGAGGTCGCCATGAACGCCACGCAGATGACCGAACCGCACGCCCCGGAAGCCGCCGAGCCCGTCATTGGCGAGGCTGATATCGACGCGGCCATAGAGACGTGCGGCGGGGACGTGCGCAACACCGTCCTCTCCTTGCTGCTGGCGCTCGACAGCGCCCGGCGCGAAGCCTCTTGGGGCTATGTGCGCGGGCGTTCGTCGCGCTTTGTTGAACTGAAGGAGCGAGAGCCGTGATGCGAGGGCAAAAAACAAAGCACAACTAACGATCCCGGCTGTATGACAACCTAGACGTGACCGTGGGTGATATGCAAGGTAGGTAAGTGCTTCCGCCTACATGGTCCAGTCAATGAGCCTTGTGTCAAAGCCCGAGTTTGCGCCGTTGTTGGCGCCCGGCCGGCACCGCATGTCTATGCGCAGACTCAGCGACATTTGCGTCTCTGCCTTTCCGACGTCGACCAATCGACAACCGCTTTTTCAAGCGCTTCTTCAGCTAATCTCCGATCTCGCAACTCTCAATATTCCTTGCGAAATCTGGATAGATGGAAGCTATTTGACCGCGAAAATAGAGCCAGATGATATCGATTTATCGGTTAGGTTTGCTGTCGAAGACTTCGATCGTCTTGATCCTATGGTTCAAAATACGATTATGTCGCGCCTATCCGGCAAGACATATCACCCGCGGCTGGATACGTATGCGTTCGTTTCTGGCCCGCGAGACCATGAATACGCCGACATTTTCGCTGAGACTGAAAATTATTGGGCTGAGTGGTGGAGCGTTGCGCGAGCTGGTTGGTTAAAGGGTGTGGCCGTCGTTCGGCTAGGTGAGACTAATGTCGGACTACGCATTCTATCTTGAGCGGGTGCGTCAGGCATCCGCTCTGACATCGAAGCTGGAGGCTGCTCTTGCGACAGCTCCTAGCAACGCCGCGTTGCGTCTAAATCTGAGCTCGGCCCACAAAATGATGGAGCGCGCTGAGGCGGAGCTGCAATCGATCGCTAAGATCGAGCAAGTGGACCTTTTCAAATACCGGATCGTGAATGCAGCAGCCGAATCATACCTACTTCAACCTGTGACTGCGTCTCTTGGGTTGTTTCAAGACGTATTTTCATACATTTATGATGCATTAATATCTGGACCGAAGCAGAGAGCGCGTCTTTCTAGAGGGGTGTCTGACGAAACGGCGATGCAGTTTGGCTATTCATTCGCTGGATCGTTGGGAGTTGTTTTAATCGCTCCATCGTCAATGTCGTTATTTGGAGGAAAATTCGAACCGTCTGTTCAGGCGTTGTTTGATTTATTTGAAGTTTCAGATGATGATGAGGTAAAAGATGCCGCTAAAATTCTTGGGCGTGCTGCAATACAAAAAATCTATCAATGGTCAGAGGTGAATTTCCGAGCAGGATATGACTTAGATCTTTCTTGGGTAGCAAGTTCTGATAGGTTTCGTGGGCGCTACATTGATGCAAATCAATTCGCTCATATTGCAGATATAATTGGAAGAACGAGTGAAATAGAGACGCGCCCGATAAATATTCGAGGGGTGCTGGTAGGCATAAATACCGTTCTGCGCTCGTTCCATTTTGTGGAGCCCGAGGGCGAATCTTTTAAAGGTATTTTAGCTGACGAATTTCCCGCCAATATTGAATGGATCGTGAACCAACGCTACATTGCCGACATCGAAGAAGAGGTCGTCATTCGCTACGCGACAGGAGACGAGACACGCCGATACCGGTTGCTGCGCCTTCAGTCGTTGAAGGAGGTGCAGCTGCCAGAACCTCCCGCGCCGCCGTCGCCGCCGCCCCCATAAACCAGAATGCAAGTGCCCGGCCTCAACTGCCGGGCACTTGGTGTAGGTTGAGGCTACGCCCTCAGCACTTCCGCCGCGAGCGTGCGCACGAGACCCTCAAGCGGCATGGCACCTAACTGCGTTACCTTCCCGACAAAGTCGTTGCCTACCTTCCGGTAGACGTAGACCCTGGGATGCGTCTCGCCGCGCACCTCATATTTGGCGCCGCCAATCTCACCGCTCGCGATCTTGCGGGACGATTCCATATGGCGCATGAACTGATCGAGGTCGGTCTTGAGCTGATCGAGGTTGGCCGTGAACTTGTCGCGCTGCGTCTTGTCCTCGTCGGTCAGGTATTCATCAGGTTCCGGCCAAAGCGTAAGCGACTTCCAGGTGTGCTGCTCCACCGCGATAATCTGAGGGATGGTGAAGACACTGGCCCGAGTGCGGACGATCAGGCACATGTCGCGCATGTTGTTCCACTCCTGCATGTGATCTGGCAGACTCTGGATATGAGCGATGCCGTAAAGCAGGGCCTGATTGACGAAATAGCCATCACGCCCGGTGATGGACTTCGCTGCATTCTTGCGGCGAGACATGGTAGGGTCAGCCTTCCGAAAGGAATGGAGCGCCAGCCCCATCTGGCACCGCCTCGGGCCTGACGCTTCTTTCTCGTGGTGGGGTGATTACGGGGTTGTCGAAGTGTCCTGCCCGGTACCGTCAATGTCATGCGATATGGCTTGGAGGCGCTGCTGCAGCCGTGGCGCGACAAAATCGAGGAAGGCGCGCAATTTCAACGGCTGTTGCTGGTGCGGCGCATGGACCAGGTGCACGGGCATGGGCGGCGGTGCCTGATCCGCCAATATCGGCAAAAGCGTCCCCGCCTTGACGCTTGCCGCCGCCTGGTAGGAAAGCACCCGGCCAATTCCGACGCCAGCGACCGCGCCGCCCACGACGCCATCTGCGGTGTTGACCGAGAAGCGCGGGTTGACCGTCACGTGCTGCGCGGCATTCCCGTCGACGAACGGCCACTCCCGATAACGTCGGAGTCCTTCGAACGCGATGCAATCATGGTTGACCAACGCTGCGGGCGTTTCCGGCACGCCCCGTCGCTTGAGATAATCAGGGCTTGCGCAGACGACCCATCGGATCTCGCCGACCCTGCGCGCGACCAGCGCGCTGTCGGGCAGTCGGCCGATCCTGACCGCCACATCGACATGGTTCTCGACGATATCGACGACGCTGTCGGACAGCACGAGCCGCACCGTCACGTCGGGATAGGCGCCGAGAAAATCATGGACGATCGGCGCGACGTTGAGCGCGCCGAACGCGATCGGCGCCGTCACCAGCAACTCGCCGCGCGGCACACGATACTCGCCCGAGGCGGCGCGCTCCGCCTCCGACAGTTCCTCAAGCACCCTTCGCGCCGAGGCGACGTAGGCCGTACCCGCCTCTGTGAGCAGGAGCTTGCGGCTTGTGCGGACGACAAGCTGCGAACCGAGAAAGGACTCAAGGTCGGAAACGCGGCGGCTGACGGTGGGAAGCGGGACGTTAAGCGACCGGGAGGCCGCGGACAGGCTCCCTCCGTCGACCGCCGCGACCAGCGTGCGCATTGCCTCGAACCTGTCCATTTCCCTCTCGTTTTATGGAAGTGAGACTTTCGAACTTAGCGCCTGCTGTGCAGTTTCGGAAGGAAGTACTCCAATTGGGCGAGAGCGAAACAACCGATCCAGGAGAAAAGACCATGTCCCGCATCCCCACCCCCGCGGTCGAGCAGGCCCCCGAAAAATCGCAGCCTCTGCTTGCTGCTGTCCAGAAGCAGCTCGGCGTGGTGCCGAACCTGTTTCGTATCGTTGGCAACAGTCCGGCGGCACTGGAGGGCTATCTCGGCCTCTCCGGCGCTCTCGGCAAAGGTGCGCTCGCCGCCCCGACTCGCGAGCGGATCGCACTGGCGATCGCCGAAGTGAACGATTGCGGCTACTGCCTGTCCGCCCACACTTACATCGCCCGCAACGTCGCCAAGTTCGATGACGCGGAGATCACCGCCAACCGAAATGGCGCCTCCAACGATGTCAAGGCGGACGCGGCCGTGCGCTTCGCCGTCAAGCTGGCCCGGGGGCGGGGGCAGGCGAGCGACGCCGATATCGGAGCGCTCAAGGACTCGGGATACTCCGATGCGGAGATCGTCGAGATCATTGCCCATGTCGCGCTCAACACCTTCACCAACTACGTCAACGAAGCGCTGAAGACCGAGATCGACTTCCCCGTCGTGACAACCCGGACGGCCGCCGCGGCCTGAGCCTTCTCGCCAGCTCAGCAAGAAACGATGCGGGCGCGAAGCCGCGCCCGCGAACCCTTCCTCACGTCCTGAAATCAGGGAGCCTTCCCATGACCGTTCGTTTCAACACCGTCGATGTCGACGGCCTGAAGCTGTTCTACCGCGAAGCCGGCGATGCGAGCCGCCCGACCGTGCTGCTGCTGCACGGCTTCCCGAGCGCGAGCCACATGTTCCGCGACCTGATCCCCGAACTCGCCGAGCGCTATCATGTCGTCGCCCCGGATCTGCCCGGCTTCGGCCTGACCGAACAGCCCGCTCGCGACCAGTTCGCTTACACGTTCGAGAACATCACCAATGTCGTCGACCGCTTCACCGAGGTGCTCGGCCTGGCCAAATTCGCCATCTACGTGTTCGACTATGGCGCTCCGGTCGGTTTCCGGCTGGCGGTCAAGCACCCCGAGCGGATCACCGCGATCGTGACCCAGAACGGCAACACCTATCTCGAAGGCGTATCGGACGCCTTCGCGCCGGTGATGGCCTACTGGAAGGAGCCCAGCCAGGCCAACCGCGACGCGCTGCGCGGCCTCCTGGCGCCCGCGACGACGCTGTTCCAGTACACGCACGGCGTCGACGATCCGACGAAGGTCTCGCCCGACGGCCGCAACCTCGACGATTTCTATCTGGCCCGTCCCGGCAATGACGAAATCCAGCTCGACCTGCTGCTCGACTACCAGACCAACGTCGCGCTCTACGACACCATTCAGGCCTATCTGCGCGAGCATCAGCCGCCGGTGCTGGCGATCTGGGGCAGGAACGACCCGTTCTTCATTCCGCCGGGTGCCGAGGCGTTCAGGCGCGACGTGCCGGCGGCGGACGTCCGCTTCGTCGACAGCGGGCACTTCGCGCTCGAAACCCATGCCGTCGAGATCGGCGCCGCGATGCGGGAGTTTCTGGCCAAGCATATCGGCTGACCCGCTTGTCTGGGCGCGCCACCTGCCGCGCCCAGACTTCTCAATCAGGAGCCGGCCTCAACGCGCCCGCCCGGCACTTGAGCGGTTGGAATTCCGCAAGGCCCGCCTGCAGCGCAAGCTCACTAGTTGGCGGAACGCCGAGAAAAACGGCGCAAAGCAAACCGGCCTTCATGCGTGTCATTGCTGTCCCTCTTCGCAACCGCGTCTATGACGGAGCGAAGGGGATGATCGGCCAGTGTCCGTCCACGCGCCTCACCCGCGCGGGTGAAGGAGAGCGTTGGAAGCGTGGCTTTCCGGTCGGTGGATCGCGCCGAGCGGTTGCCGCGCGACGTGGCCGAGCCCGTCGTCGTCTCCCGTTCGCAACGGGTGAGGACGGTGAGAGGCTGGGAAGCCTCCACCCCCAGCGGGCGGTAGCGCCGCCCGCCCGCTCAGGCCGGCGTCACGCGCCAGATGCAGTCGCCGACATCGTCGACCACCACCAGGCCGCCGCGCCGGTCGACCAGCACGCCGACCGGGCGGCCGAGCGCCTTGCCGTCCACGCGGAAGCCGCCGAGGATTTCCTCCGGCGCTCCGGCGGGTACGCCGTCCGCGAAGGGGATGAAGATCACCCGGTAGCCGGCCGGCGGGTTGCGGTTCCACGAACCGTGCTGGCCGATGAACACGCCGTTTGTGAAACGCGCGCCGAAGCGTCCGTCGTCGACGAAGGTCAGGCCGAGCGAGGCGGTGTGGCAGCCGAGCGCGTAGTCCGGCTTGAGCGCCGTCGCCACCAGATCGGGGCGCTGCGGCTTCACCCGCTCGTCGACGGTCTGGCCCCAGTAGCTGTAGGGCCAGCCATAGAAGGCGCCGTCCTTCACCGAGGTCATGTAGTCCGGCACGAGGTCGTCGCCGATCTCGTCGCGCTCGTTGACGCTGGTCCACAACTCGCCGGTGACGGGGTTCCAGTCCATGCCGACCGGGTTGCGCAGGCCGCCGGCGAAAACGCGCACCGCGCCGCTGGCGATGTCGACTTCGAGGATCGCCGCGCGGTCGATCTCCTCCTGCATGCCGAACTCGGCGACGTTGGAGTTGGAGCCGACGCCGACATAGAGCTTGGTGCCCTCCTTGTTGGCGACGAGGCTCTTGGTCCAGTGATGGTTACGACCGGACGGCAGGTCGCAGATCTTCACCGGCGGCGCGTCGATGCGGGTGGCGCCCGGCACATAGGGGAAGCGCACCAGTGCGTCGGCATTGGCGACATAGAGCTGGTCGCCGACCAGCGCCATGCCGAAGGGCGAATAGAGGTTTTCGAGGAAGGGCAGCTTCACCTCGGCCACGCCGTCGCCATCGGCGTCGCGCAGCAAAGTGATGCGGTTGGCGCTCTTCACCCCCGCTCCGGCGCGGGTCATGACGAAGCCCATCGCCCACCAGCGCAGGCTGAAGATGCCGGCCGGCCAAGCCGGACCGGCCGTCTCGGCGACGAGGATGTCGCCGTTCGGCAGTTCGTAGATCCAGCGCGGATGGTCGAGGTCGACGGCGAAGGCGCCGACCTTGAAGCCCGGCGCGGGCTTCGGCGTGGCACCCTCGGGCCAACCGATGGCGGGCGCGATCTTCATGATGGGAATGAGCGTCGGCTTCGGCTTGGGCAGGTTCGGCGCGGCGCCGTAGCCCTCGTTCTCCGCCAGCGCGGGGGATTTGCGCAGCGCGGTCAGCAGATGGACCGTTCCCGTGATGCAGGCGCCAAGGAAACCGCTGATCTTCACATAGTTGGCCATGGTCGGCTCCGGCTGTCGGGAGGCGGTATCTGATCCCGGAAAGAAGCTGCAGTGCAATAGCCCAGAAGCTGCATAGCACCATCCGCTCGCCGGCCGGTGCGCATTCGCCCGCCCGCAGGCGAGGCGACCGGCTCAGGCGGCCTTCGCCGCCAGCAGGGCCTGCGTGGCGTCCGCCATTTCGGCGAGGCGCTGCACCGGCAGCACGCGCGGCTCGTTCGCCTGCGCCAGTGCCGTCAGGTCGAAGCGGGTGAAATTCAGGCTGCTGTAGTCGCGCAGGAAGAACAGCTTGCGGTCGAGGTCCGAGAGGCTGGTCCAGGAGGTGAATTCGGTCGCGTAGGGTTCCGAGCTTGGCTGATCCAGCCCCTCGACCTCGAGATGGCCGCCGCCCTGCTCGGGGTAATCGATGCTCACGCCGCGCGGGCGGTCGAAATTGTTCATGATGTGCCCGAGCGTGCGCAGGGCGAGGTCCGGGGTCTTCGCCTTCTCGGTGAAGTGCGCGTAGAAGGCGGCGCGCACGAAGCGGCCGACCGAGGTGTTCGAGGAGGGCAGTCCCGCCGTGGCGATGCCGGAATCGGGCTGCGCCACCTTGAAGCCGCCGAAGCTGCCGGTGGAGCGGTCGACATTCACGAGGTGGGTGTAGTTGTTGAGGTTGGTCAGGTGCCAGCCGAATTCGGGGCCGTTGGTCATCACGCCGACCGGGTTGTCGTGGACGCTCATCTGGCCCCGGTTGAACTCGAGCACCAGCGACGCCCCGCTGGGGTCGTGCACCACATAGTGGAAGGGCGACACCACGCCGCCGAGAATGGCGAGCGGCACCAGTTCGATCGGCTGCTGGCCGAGAGCTTCCTTAACCTGCGCCACGCTGTCGAACTGGCCGAGGCACCAGCCGCCGAGATCGGAGGCGGAGAGCACGGCGCGCGTCACCGCGACCGATTCATGTTTGCCGGCGGCGGTGGGGTAGGAGAGCAGGCTGAAGGTCAGACCCTTGTCGTTCATGCCCTCCAGCACCTTGAGATCGGACATCTGGAGCGGCGCCTCGGCGGTGGGCACGCGCGCGGGCATGGTCACGGCGAGCACGGCATTGCGGGCGGTGTAGTCGACCGGGGGATGGCCGGGAATGTCCGAACGCGTGGCGAAGCCGACCGGCAGATAGGCCATCAGATAGGGCAGATCGACGGTCAGTTCGAGCGTGCGGCCGAAATAGACCTTGCCGGCATTGTCCCGATAGATGAGCGATGTGCACATGTCCGCATTCCCTGCGCTGGCGGCCCGTCGCGGCGCCCCGCCGGGGCCGGCACGCACGGAACCGGATTGACCGCCGGCAAGGTGCATTGCCGGCTAACGTACCCTACAATTGCCGGATCTTTCCGGCGCGAGTTTCCTGCCGGATCTAGCTTGCACACTCCGTCGCGGGCGGGAAGGCGGCAGAACGATCAATCCGGCCCTCCGGGCGTCAAGGGCCGCGATCAAGGCCAAGACGCCGGAAGCGGCGCTGGTGCGCGCGGCGCGGCCAGAGGGCGGCTCTGCACGCGCGGAAATTTGATCTTCGGTCAAGGGCTTGTTACCCATTCGAGGATGCCGATACCGACTCGCGCACGCCCTGCCGGGAGGTCGCTCTTGCAGCACAAATCGATCGTCTCCGGAGGGGCGGGCAGGTGGCGTGGCCGCCGGCGGGGAGGGGGCGTGCGTGCGTGCATCGCGCTGGCGGCGGTGCTGCCGGTTGCCGGCTGCGCGCCGCTCGGGGCGCCGACCATCGCGCTGTTCGGCGCCTATTTCCCCTCATGGCTCGCCAGCGCGCTCGCCGGCATCCTCGGCGCGGTGCTGGTGCGGCTGGTCTTCGTGCGCGCCGGCATCGACGACGCGATCCCGGTGCGTCTTCCGGTCTATGTCTGCATCGCGCTGGGCCTCGGCTTTCTCTTCTCGCACCTCGGTTTCGGGAGATAGGCCGTGGAGCCGCGAAGCAGCCCCGAGGTGAAGCGCCGGCTCGGAATCGTGGTCAGCCTGCTGGCGCTGGCGGCGGCGATGGTGTTCGGCTGGCGCTATCTGCAGACGGCCGAGCTCAACCCGCTGTCGCAGGATGCGGTGCTCACGGCGGATGTGGCGTCGGTGTCGGCAGCCGTTCCGGGGCGCATCGTCACCATCGCGGTGAAGGAGAACGACGCGGTGCGCAAGGGCGACCTGCTGTTCGCCCTCGATCCCACCACCTATCGTTTGCAGGTCGAGCAGACGAGGGCCGATCTCAAGCTCGCCGAGGCGGCGCTGGCCGATAAGCAGCGCACCGTGAGCGCCGAGCGCGCCAACGCCGTGATCGCCCGCGAGCAGGTGACGCGCGCGCGCTCCAATCTCGATCTCGCCACGCAGACGCTGGGCCGGCTCGAATCGCTTCGTCCCAAGGGCTATGTGAGCCAGCAGCAGGTCGACGATGCCGCCACGGCCAAGCGCGACGCCGAGGTGAGCCTGCGGCAGGCGGTGCAGCAGGAGGAGGCCGCGACCGTGCTGGTGAGCGACACCGCCGCCGCCGTGGCGCTGGTCGAGGCGCGCCGCGCCGCGCTCGCCATCGCCGAGCGCGCGCTGGAGGACACGCAGGTGCGCGCGCCTTTCGACGGCAAGGTGGTTGGGCTGGAATCGGCACCCGGCGGCTATGTGCTGCCCGGCCAGTCCGTCTTCGTGCTGATCGACACCGGCGCCTGGTACGCCTCGGCCTCCTATGTCGAGACCGAGCTGTCCGGCATCCGGGTGGGCAATTGCGCCACGGTCTACGCGCTGGCCGACCGCGACACGCGCATCGAGGGGCGGGTGGAGGGCATCGGCTGGGGTGTCGCCTCGCAGGAGCTGATCAACCTGCCGCGCACCATGCCGATCGTGCCCAAGACGCTCGACTGGGTGCGCGTGGCCCAGCGCTTCCCGGTCCGCATTCGCCTCGTCGACCCTCCCGGATCCCTGATGCGCGCCGGCGCGTCCGCAACAGCGATCGTGCACCATGGAACGGACTGCTGACTCGCTGAGGGCGCCCTCTCCCTGGGCCGGCATCGTCCGGCAGGTCGGCCGCGACCTGCGGCCGTTCCCCGGTCGCTTCGCCATGACCTGGCGCGTGGCGCTGCTCTGTGCGCTCGTGTCCGGCGTGGCGATGCTCTACAAGGTGCCGGAATCGGCGATCAGCTGCTACCTCATCATCTTCCTGATGCGCCCGAACGGCGCCGAATGCGTCGGGCAGGCGATCGGCCTCACCCTTCTCGTGAGCGTGGTGGTGCTGGTGATGGCGCCGGTCATCCAGGCGACAGCGGACGATCCCTTCATTCGCATCGCGGTGATCGCGGCGACTTCGTTCGGCTTCCTGTTCCTGTCGTCGGCGACGCAGCTCGGCGAGATCGGCGCCATCATCGCGCTGGTCATCGCCTTCATCCTCACACTGGTCGACGACGTGCCGGCCGGCGAGGTGGTGACGCGCGGGCTGCTCTATGCGTGGCAGATGGCGGTCATGCCGATGGCGATGATGCTCGTCTTCTGCCTCGTCTTCGGGACGTCGCCGCACCGGCTGATGCGCGAGAGCGTGGCGCGCCGGCTCGCCGCTGTGGCGGCCTTCCTTGCGGGGGAGCCCGAGGCGCGGGCTCGGCTGCGCGAGGAACTGGCGCAGGGCAACGAGGCGGCGGACAAGCAGGCCATGCTCGCCCGCATTTTCCACACCGCGCCGGGCGCGACGGTCGACTGGCTCGCCGGCGCGACGGCGACCAGCTACCGGCTGATGCTGGCGGCGGCGGCGCTTCCGGCGGACCTCGCGGCCTCGGCGCGGGCGGAGCTGGCGGCCCGCAGCCGCGCGGCGGCGGAAGCGGTCGGCGCCGGGCAGCGGCCGCAGGCGGCGACGCCGGAAGGCGAGGGGGCGCCGGCGCTTCTCGCGGCACGGGAGGCCATGGCGGCGCTGGCCCGCCCCGATGGCGGTGGCGCGGTGCTGGCGAAACCGCCCTTCCTGTCGCCCGACGCCTTCACCAATCCCGATCACCAGCGTTTCGCGCTGAAGACGACGACGGCCGCGATCAGCTGCTACCTCATCTATTCGATCATCGACTGGCAGGGCATCCACACCGCCATGGTCACCTGCTACGTGGCCGCGCTCGGCACCACCGGCGAGACGGTGCACAAGCTGGCGCTGCGCATCACCGGCTGCCTGATCGGCGCGGCGATGGGGCTCGGCTCGATCCTGTTCGTCATCCCGCACCTCAGCTCGGTCGGTGGGCTGATGGCGCTGGTGTTCTGCGCCGTGCTGGTCGCCGCGTGGGTGTCGTCGGGTCCCGAGCGGATTTCCTATGGCGGGGTGCAGATCGGCCTTGCCTTCCTGCTCACCGTCCTCGACGGCTTCGCGCCCTCGACCGACATGGGGTCGGCGCGCGACCGCGTGGTCGGCATCCTGCTCGGCAATCTCGTGGTCTATGTGGTCTTCACCCAGATCTGGCCGAAGGGCGCCGCCGTCGACGTGCGCGAGCGGGTGGCGCGCGCGCTGGAGGCGCTGGCGCGGCTCGCCGCGCTCGCTCCTTCCGCGCGTTCCGGCGCGGTGGCCGAGGCGGCGCTGGTTGAGGCCGAGGTCGAGAAGGCGGGGGCGGGGCTGGACCTGCTGCCCTTCGAGCCGGCCCATCAACGCCCCCCGGCGGCCGAGGTGCGGCGGCTGAGAGGGCTGGTCGGCGAGCTGCGCGAGGCGCTGCCCGAGCTGATGTTTGCGCGCGAGGTAGCACCTGACGTGCCGGCGCGGTTGTCCCACGCCGCGAAGTCGGTGGCGATGGAGGAAGGCGTCGGTTCGCCCGTCGCCGACGAGGGGTCTCCCGCGACGACCCGGCTTGCGACGCATCTGCGGCGCATCGAACGGCTGGCGGCGGGGTGAGGGCCATGCAATGCACCCGCTCCCCCTCACAATCCCCGCGCCTGTCGCCCTACCGAATGCGGCGATGGCGTGAGCTGATGCAGCCCGGGCTGTTGCTCGCGGCGGCCTTGCTGCTCGCCGGCTGCGCCACCAGCGCGCTGAAGACCGCACCGCAGGATCCTTCGTCGCCCTGGACACCCGCCGAGGGCGAGGTCGCCATGCTGGACGATGCCGGCACTGCCGCTCCGGCCGGGGGCTCCGGCACGACATCCACCGGCGCCAAGGATTTCGGCGTCCCGGGCAATGCGGAGGCGGCGGTGCTGGTGCCGACGCCCGGCGTCGAGACGAACCGTGTCTACGACCTGCCGCAGCTTATCGACCTCGCGCAGAGCCAGAATCCGCTCACCCGGGTCGCCTGGCAACAGGCGCGGCAGGCGGCGCTGGCGACCGGGATGGTGGAGGCGACCTATCTGCCTTTCATCTCGGCCAATGTGATCGGCGGCTGGCAGGACGTGTCGGCGCCACTGCCGGTGTCGATCGGCGACACCAGCCAGGTCTCCAGCAGGATCGAAGGCGTGTCGCCGCAGATCGCGCTGCAATGGCTGCTGTTCGATTTCGGCCAGCGCGACGCGCTGCACAAGGTGGCCAGGCACAACGCCACGGCCGCCAATGTCCTGTTCAACGGCGCGCACCAGAAGATCATCTATTCGGTCACGCGGGCCTATTTCCTCTATGGCGCGGCGCGCAGCCGGGTGAGGCTCGCCGAGCAGAACCTCATCAACAGCCGCAAGATCGCGGATGCCGCCCGCGAGCGCTCGGAGAAGGGCCTCGGCACCACGGTGGAAGTGGCGCAGGCCCGCCAGCAGGTGGCGCAGGCCCAGTTCGGGCTGGTGCAGGCGCAGGGCGGCGAGCGCGATGCCTACCAGCTTCTGCTCGGCGCCGTCGGCGTGTCGCCCATGACCGCGATCAGGGTGCGCGAGGCGAGCGGCCGGCGCCTGCCCGACAGCGTCGGCGCGCCGACCGAGGAGATGATCAAGGTGGCGCTGTCCCGCCGGCCGGACGTGCTGGCGAGCTTCTCGGCGATGAAGGCGAGCCAGTCCGCCATCACGGCGGCGCAGGCCGAATTCATGCCGAAGGTCTTCCTCGGCGCGGTCGCGGCCAGCGGCGATGCCAGCTTCAGCGCCACCGGCCTGCCGACCATCGGCCAGCAGGCCTCGGCGACGGGTGTGCTGCTCGGCGTCACCATGCCGCTCTACGATGGCGGCCTGCGCGCCGCGCAGCTCAAGAACGCGGAATCGCTGGCGGCCGCCACGCAGGCGACCTTCCAGAAGACCCGCGACGATGCCGCGCGCGAGATCGTGGTGAGCGCCGACACGCTGCGCTCGGCGCTGGCGTCCTATCGCGCGGCGACGGCGCTCGCCCAGGCGGCGGCCGTGACCTACGATGCCGCGCTCGACGCCTACACGAGCGGCGTCGGCAACATCACCGTGGCGACTGCCGCCGATAGCGGCCTGCTGACCGCCCGCCAGGCGCAGGCCGACGCTCACGCCGCCTCGCTGGTGGCGGCCGCCAACCTCGCCTTCATGCTTGGCGCCATGACGTCGAGCGACCTTCCCGCCAGCCTCGCCCGTCCCTGACAGGCGAGGCCCGCCGGCCGGCTCAGCCGATGCTCATCAGGCTGGCATTGCCGCCGGCGGCGGCGGTGTTGGTGCTGACCGAGTGTTCCAGCATCAGCAGGTCGAGCGGGTAGCCCTCGCCGCGCGCAATGGCGTCGGGGGTGAGGCCGTGGACCAGCACAATCGGCCCCTCGCGCTGTGCCACCGTCTCGTTGAGCTGGCGCAGCGCGTCGCCGTCGCCCTCGAACAGAACCGCGTCGAAAGCGGCGTCCTCGAGGCCGTCGACCATGCTCACCCGGTCCTTCACCGCGTCCGGCAGCGCCGGCAGGAAGGAGCCCTCCAGCAGCACGCGATTGCCGGTGGCGAGCGCCGCGGCGATCTGCACGGCGAGGCCCTTCTCGGTGGCGGCGAGGCACAGCACGGTGCCGCGCGGCGACAGCGCATAGAGGTTGCGCTCGCCCACGGGGCCGGCGAGTTCCGCGCGATGGCCATAGGGCGAGGCCCCGACCGCGCGGCCGGCGAGGTCGCGCGTGTCCGGATCGGACTGGAAATCGACCCACAGCCGCGCCTCGCCGGGCGGCTCCGTGCCCGTGAGCAGCGCCGCCGGTCGCATTGCCAGCAGCCGGCCGAGATAGAGCGGGCCGCCCGCCTTGGGCCCGGTGCCCGAGAGCCCGTGGCCGCCGAAGGGCTGCACGCCCACCACCGCGCCGATGACGTTGCGGTTGATATAGACGTTGCCGGCCTCGATGCGCTCGCCGACACGGGCGATGGTCTCGTCGATGCGCGTGTGCAGGCCGAAGGTGAGGCCGTAGCCGGTGGCGTTGATCGCCGCGATCAGGGCGTCGAGGTCGTCGCGGCGGTAGCGCACCACATGCAGCACCGGGCCGAAGACTTCGCGCTTCAGCTCGGCGATATCGTCGATCTCGATGAGGGTCGGCGGCACGAAGGTGCCGTGGCGTGTGTCCTCGCCCAGCGCGAGTTGCTCGACGCGGTGGCCGGCTTTGCGCAGGCGCTCGACATGCGCCTCGATGCCGGCCTTCGCCTCGGCGGTGATGACCGGGCCGATATCGGTCGACAGCCGCACCGGGTTGCCGACGGACAACTCCTTCAGCGCGCCGCGCAGCATCTCCAGCGTGCGGTCGGCGACGTCCTCCTGCAGGCACAGGATACGCAGGGCCGAGCAGCGCTGGCCGGCGGAATCGAAGGCGGAGGCGAGCACGTCGGCGACCACCTGCTCGGCCAGCGCCGAGGAATCGACGATCATGGCGTTCTGCCCGCCGGTCTCGGCGATCAGCGGAATCGCGCTGCCGTCCGGGTTCAGCCGGCCGGCGATCTGGCGCTGGATGAGCCGCGCCACCTCGGTCGAGCCGGTGAACATGATCCCGCGCGTGCGGGAATCGCCCACCAGCGCCGCGCCGACATCGCCGGCGCCGGGAAGCAGCTGCACCGCGCCCGGCGGTACGCCTGCCTCGCGCAACAGGCCAACCGCCGCGAAGGCGATCAGCGGCGTCTCCTCGGCCGGCTTGGCCAGCACGGCATTGCCGGCGGCGAGCGCGGCGGCGACCTGCCCGGTGAAGATGGCCAGCGGGAAGTTCCACGGGCTGATGCAGACCACGGGCCCCAGCGGGCGGTGGGTGTCGTTGGAGAAGCCATCGCGCACCTGCGCCCCGTAATAGCGCAGGAAGTCGACCGCCTCGCGCACCTCGCCGACGGCGTTGGGGAAGGATTTTCCGGCCTCGCGCACGATGATGCCGATGAGCTGCGGCAGGCGCGCCTCCATCAGCTCGGCGGCGCGGAACAGGCAGGCGGCGCGCTCGGCGGGGGGCGTCGACTGCCAGATCGGGGCGCTCGCCTGCGCGATCTCCATGGCGCGGGCGACGGTCTCGGGCGTCGCTTCTTCCACCGTCCCGACCTGATCACGATGGTCGGCGGGGTTGAGCACCGGGCGGGCGATGCCGGCGACCGGCCCGTCGCCGACCAGCGGGGCCGCATGCAGCGGCGCGGCGCTGCCGGCCAGCAGGGCGGCGGCGAGCGAGGCGAGGCGCTGCTCGTTGGACAGATCGAGACCCGCCGAGTTGCGGCGTTCGGTGCCGAACAGATCGGCGGGGGCGGCGATGCGCGGATGCGGCGCGCCGAGCGGCTCGATGCGCAGGGCCGCTTCCACCGGGCTCTCGACCAGTTCGTCGACCGGCACGGCGGGGTCGGCGATGCGGTTCACGAAGGAGGAGTTGGCGCCGTTCTCCAGCAGGCGCCGCACCAGATAGGCGAGCAGCGTCTCATGGGTGCCGACGGGGGCGTAGATGCGGCAGGGCCGGCCGAGCTTCTCGCGGCCGACCACTTCCTCATAGAGCGGTTCGCCCATGCCGTGCAGGCACTGGAACTCATACTGGCCCGCATAGTAGTTGGCGCCCGCCATTTCCATAACGGTAGCAAGGGTTTGCGCGTTATGGGTGGCGAATTGCGGGAACACCGCGTCGGGCGCGGCCAGCAGCTTGCGGGCGCAGGCGAGGTAAGAAAGGTCTGTGTGGATCTTGCGGGTGTAGACCGGGAAGTCCTCCAGCCCGTCCACCTGCGCGCGCTTGATCTCGCTGTCCCAGTAGGCGCCCTTCACCAGACGCACCATCAGCCGGTGGCCGGAGCGGCGGGCGAGGTCGACGAGGTAGTCGATCACATAGGGGCAGCGGCGCTGATAGGCCTGAACGACGAAACCGATGCCGTTCCAGCCGCTTAGCCCCTCTTCGAAACAAAGCGATTCCAGAAGGTCGAGCGAAATCTCCAGCCGGTCGGCTTCCTCGGCGTCGATGTTCAGCCCGATGTCATAGTGCCGCGCGAGCTTCGCCAGCGTGACAACACGCGGCAGCAACTCATTGATAACGCGTGAATATTGCGCGCGGCTGTAGCGCGGGTGCAAGGCCGAGAGCTTGATCGAGATGCCCGGCCCCTCATAGATGCCGCGTCCGGCCGAGGCCTTGCCGATGGCATGGATTGCCTGCTCGTAATCGGCGAAATAACGCTGCGCGTCGGCCTCCGTGGTGGCGGCTTCGCCCAGCATGTCGAAGGAATAGCGGAAGCCCTTCGCCTCCATGCGGCGGGAATTGGCCAGCGCCTCGGAGATGGTCTGGCCGGTCACGAACTGCTCGCCCATCATCCGCATGGCGACGTCGACGCCCTTGCGGATCAGCGGCTCGCCGCCGCGACCGATGAGTCTCGTGAGAGCGCCAGTGAGTCCGGTCTCGCTCGACGTGGCGGTCAGCTTGCCGGTGAGCACCAGCCCCCAGGTGGCGGCGTTGACGAAGAGCGAGGGGCTGTGCCCGACATGGGCCTGCCAGTCGCCATGGCCGATCTTGTCGCGGATCAGCGCGTCGCGCGTCGCCCGGTCGGGAATGCGCAGCAGCGCCTCGGCGAGGCACATCAGCGCCACGCCCTCCTGGCTGGAGAGCGAATATTCGTGGATCAGCCCCTCCACCGCGCCCTTCTGCCCCTTCTCGCGCAGAGCCTCGACCAGCGCCCGGGCGCGGGCCTTCGCCGCCTCGGCCTTCGCCGGCGGCAGCGTCGCCGGGCCGAGCAGCACGGGGACGGCCTCGGTCTCCGGCACGCGATAGGCATTGGTGATGCGGGCGCGGAGCACGCTCTGGGGCTGCACGCCGCGGGCGAAGGGCAGGAAGGGGCTCTCGATGCCGTCCAGCGACGATGCCTCGGTTGCACCGCTCTCCGGCACCGGCGGCAGGCCGCGCTCGGTGCGCTCGATGGCGGAGACGAGGGCCTGCTTGACGAGGCTGTGCGGGGAGCGCCCCTCGCGCTCGGCGGCGGCCTTGAGGCGGGCGCGCAAGGCGTCGTCGATCTTCACGCCGATGGTGGTCGCGGTCATGAGGAACTCCCGGAATCTGGAAGGCGGAACGGCGAAGGTGTAACTTCAGATCGTGAAAGGTGCAACCTGATGGATCGGGTATAATCCGGTCTCGCGGTGCTGCAGGTTGCCGCCCGCGCTTCCGGTAACATGCAGGATACTCCTTGCGGCGTGCGCGGCGATGCCTACGTGCAGGCAATGACCCGTCTCTCCCGCATTCCGCTTTCCGTTCTCGACCTGTCCTTCGTCGCCTCCAACGGCACGGGGCCGCAGGCGCTGCGCGACACCATCGAACTCGCCCGCCATGTCGACGCGCTCGGCTATGAGCGCATCTGGGTGGCGGAGCACCATAATCTGCCCTCGGTGGCCTCCGGGGCGCCGGACATCATGGCCGGGCAGATCCTCGCGGCGACGCAGCGCATCCGCGCCGGCTCGGGCGGGGTGATGCTGCCCAACCATTCGCCGCTGATGGTGGCGGAGCGGTTCAAGGTGCTGGAGGGCCTCTATCCCGGCCGCGTCGATCTCGGCCTCGGCCGGGCGCCGGGCACCGACCATCTCACCTCGCACGCGCTGCGCCGCCGGCAGGACATCGACCCCGGCGACGATTTCCTCGACCGGCTGCGCGAGCTTATGGCGTGGGACACCGGCCAGTGGCCGGCCGACCACCCCTACCGCAACATCAAGGTGATGCCAGTCGACGTGAAGCTGCCGCCGCTCTGGCTGCTCGGCTCGTCCGGCTACAGCGCGCGGCTGTCGGCGCAGATCGGCGTCGGCTTCGCCTACGCGCACCACTTCGCCCAGCACGACGTGCTCGATGCCATGCTGAGCTATCGCTCGGCCTTCCAGCCCTCGGAGCGCCTTTCCCAGCCGCACGCCATACTGGCGCTGGCGGTGGTCTGCGCGCCGACGGACGAGGAGGCGGAATGGCTGGCCGGCAGCGTCGACCTCGCCCATCTGCGGCGCGCGCGCGGCGGCCATGATCCGATCCCGACGGCGGAGGAGGCGGCGGCCTATCCCTACAGCGAGGCCGACCGGGTGTTCATCCGCCGCAACCGCGAGAAAGTGCTGGTCGGTGGGCCGGAGAAGGTCGCGCAGGGGCTGGAACGCTTCCTCGACGCGACGCTGGCGGACGAGATCATGATCACCACCGCCATTCCCGACCTCGCGGCGCGCAAGCGCTCCTTCGAGCTGGTGAAGGCGCTCCAGACGGCGCCGGTGGCGGTGTGATTTTCCACCCCTGAAACAACGTCATCCCGGACGGCCGAAGGCCGATCCGGGATCGCGTGCAGCGTCGGGGAGCGATCCCGGCTCTCGCTGCGCTCGGCCGGGATGACGGGGGGCTCCCCTGGACCCCGGATCGGCGCCGCGCTGCGCGCCGCTTGTCCGGGACATGATGGCTACGCCGTCCTCCGCGCCGGCCGTGTCACCAGCCAGATGCCGAGCGCGATCGGCGCGATGCCGAGGATGTCGAGCGGCGGCACCGCCTCGCCGAGCAGGAGCCAGCCGAAGAACAGGCCGAGCGGCGGCATCAGGAAGTGGAGGCTCGATGCCGCCGTCGCCGAGGTGCGGGTGAGCAGGTAGAACCACAGCCCGAAACCGCCAATCGAGATGGCGACGACGAGGAAGGCGAGGCCGCCGAACAGGTTGGCGGTGAAGCGTATGTCGCCGACGCTCTCGGTGGCGAGGGCCACCGGAATGAGCACGAGGCCGCCGGCGAGGCACTGGATGGCGTTGCCGCTCCAGATGCCGCCGCGCGGGACGAAATACTTGAACCCCAGCGTGCCGGCCGCCAGCGCCATGACGCCGCCGCCGATCAGCAGCGTGCCTTCCAGGCTCTCATGCGCGCCGGCAAGGCGCGAGCGCAGCACGATCACCACGCCGACCAGTCCCAGCGCGATGCCCGCCCATTTGCGCGGGCTCATCCGCTCGCCGAGCAGCGGGCCGGCGCCGAGCGCCACCAGCAGCGGCAGGCAACTGGTCAGCACCGCCGTATAGGCGGAGGAGGTAAAGGTGAGCGCGGTCCAGTTGAAGCCGAGATAGACCGCGTTGTTGAGGATGCCGATGAACACCAGCGCCGCCACGTCGCGCCGGCGCATGGCCGGGCGGCCGTCAATCAGCCACGCCAGCACCAGCATGATGGCGCCGGCAATGAGCAGCCGCGCCGCCAGCAATATCAGCGGCGGGCAGTCGGCCAGCGCCAGCTTGGCGCCGGCGAAGGCCGACGACCACAGCACGCAGAACAGCACCACCAGCAGTGGCAGCGGTAGACGCACGGCCGTGCGTGGCGCGGCGGCGTGGCACGCGCCGGTGCTCGATGCGAGGGGCATCGGTCATCTCCATCGGTTGATGGCGCACAACCTAGGCGAAGTGCGATGGATCGGAAAACGAGATGTTTTTATAGGGGGTATGAGGAAATCCGATCGAAAGACCGGGCTTGGCCGCGTTCAGGGGCGCCAGCCATAGATCCAGCGGTAGCGCTCCAGCACCGTCTCGCCGGCGCGGGCACGCATGACCAGATCGCGGGCGATCCGGGCCGGGCCGGCGAGATGATAGAGGCGATCCATGCCGCGCGCGGCGCGCTGCACGCGGGCGGTGCGCGGCCGGCGCAGCGCCTCGTAGCGGCGCAGCGCGGCGGGGATGTCGCCATCGCGGGAGAGTTCGTCCGCCAGCACCACGGCGTCCTCGATGGCCTGCGCCGCGCCCTGCGCAAGGAAGGGCGGCATGGCGTGGGCGGCGTCGCCGAGCAATGTCACCGGGCCCTCGCCCCAGGCGGGGAGCGGGTCGAGGTCGAACAGCGCCCAGCGCAGCCAGCGGTCCGGCGCGGCGAGCAGGGCGTGCGCCTCGGTGCTCCAGCCGCGATAATGGAGGAGCAGGTCGCCCGGCGCGCCTTCCTCGTTCCAGCCATGCACCTCGCGCTCGTCCGGCGTGACGGCGACGAGGTTGATCGCCTCGCCGGCCTGCACCGGATAGGAGACCAGATGCGCGCCCGGGCCGAGCCAGAGCCGCGTCACCGGCTCGGCGAGGCGGTCGGGCAGGGCGCTCGCCGGGACAGTGGCCCGCCAGGCGGCGCGGTGACGGAAGGAGGGGCGGGCGTCGGGACGCAAAGCGAGGCGGACGGCCGAGCGCAGGCCGTCGGCGCCGACCAGCGCCTGCGCGCGCAGTGGCTCGGCCGCTCCGGCGAGATGCAGCGCCACACCGTCCGGCGTGGCCTCGAAGCCGGTGAGTGTCCGTCCGAGCGTGAGGGTAATCGCCGGCGTCTCGCGCACGGCGGCCAGCAGGGCGGCCTGAAGATCGGCGCGGTGGATGACGATGAACGGCCCGCCGAACGCCGCCTCGGCGGTCTCGCCCATTGGTGCGCCGGTGAGCCGGGTGCCGCGCCGGCCGTCCATCACCTCGAAGGCGCGCGGGACGACCGCACGCGCGGCGACGCGCTCATAGACGCCGAGCGACCGCAGGCAGCGCGTGGCGTTGGCGGCAAGCTGGACCCCGGCCCCGGCCTCCTCCAGTTCGCGGGCACGCTCGACCAGCGCGACCTCGAATCCGGCCTGCGCCAGCGCGAGCGCGGCGGTGAGCCCGCCAATGCCGGCCCCGGCAATGGCGATGCGGCGAGGGGCCACGGAGGTTTGCCCGTTCAGGCGGCGACGGGCGTGTCGTAGAGGCTGTCGGGCGGAATCGATTCGGTGCCGTGCAGATGCCCGTCGAACTTGTAGAGCGTCGAGCAGTAGGGGCAGATGATCTCGTCGTCCGAACCCATGTCGAGGAAGACATGCGGATGGTCATAGGGCGGCAGGGCGCCGACGCACATGAACTTCCTGGCGCCGATCGAGATGCTCTGCACCCCCGCCGAATTGTGGAAATGGGGAACGACGTGGCCCGCCATGATGTCCGCCTGTCCGCGCTCGCGTTGAAATCGGGCCGAACATAGCCGCTGGCGACCGCGTGTCCAAGGGGCTCGGTCCGCCGAATGCCGGGGCTGTGGGTCGCAGGCGGGCCCCGGCGCAGTGCGGCGGGGGGGGGGCGGCGTCCACCCCATCGCTTCGCCACAATGGAAAGGCATGAGAGGCGGCTCACGCGCCAGCCATGTCACGCTCCCGCTCCATGTACCGTTTCGTTGCCGCCTTCGGTTTTCTCCTCGCCTTTGCCGGCGCCGCCCACTGGGTCGTGCCGGCGGGACGGGAGGCGCTCGCGCTCGTCATGGCGCGCGACGACGCGGCGCGCATCGCCGACCTGCAACTGGACAAGGTGCTGACCCCGGCGCGGGCCGACGCCGAGATCGACGCCGCGCTGGCGGAAGGCGACGGCGAGCTGGCGGCGAGCTTCATCGCGCTCGCCGAGGCGCGAGGAATCCCGGTGTCGGCGGATCGGCGCGCCCGCGTCGCCCTGGCGAACGCGCCGGGGGTGAAATTCGCGCGCGGCGCCGGGCATTTCGGGCAGGGTTTCCTGACTGGCGAGGGCGAGGACCTCGCGGGACTGGCCGGGGCGGCAGCGAGCGACCTGACGGTCTGGGGCGATGTGCGCGATCTTGGGCGCGAGGCGCTGCACTGGGCGCGCGGCGAGCCGGTCGACCGGCTGATGGTCGATCTCGCCGGCGCCGGCATCGCGGTGACGGGCGCCACCTATGCCGCCTTCGGCGCGCCATTGACGCTGCGCGCGGGACTCTCCGTCCTCAAGGGCGCGCGCCGGGCGGGGGCCGTCGGCGGGCGTTTCGCCGGCGATGTGGCGGCGGCGCTGCGCGGTGGGCGCCGTGCCGAGGTGGCGACGCTGGTCGCCGATCTCGGGGCGGCCGGCTCAAAGGCCGGCACCCGGGCGACCTTCGCCGGGCTGCGCCATGTCGACGACGCGGCCGGCGCGGCGCGGCTGCGCGGCCTTGCCCAGGCGAAGGGCGGCCAGACGCTCGCCATCGTCAAGACGCTGGGGCGGGGCGCGCTGTTCGTCACCGAGGCGATGGTGCGGCTCGGAGTGTGGATCCTCGCCGCAGTCGCCAACCTGTTCGGGCTGGTGGCCTCCTTCAACGCCGCCATGGTGGCGATGCTGCGCCCGATGTGGAAGAACAGGCGCGGCCCGGCGCTACCGCAGCCGGCCTGAACGCCCGAGGAGGCGACGATGCGCAACCTGCTGCTGACGGCCGCGCCCATCCTGATGCTCATCGCCGCCGCTCCCGCGGGCGCCGCCGAGAACCGCTGCGGCTGGTACGTCAACCCGACGCCCGGCAACTGGTACCTGTCGGACAGTGAGGGCGACTGGTGGATGCGCTCGCAGGGCGGCATGGAGGCCGAGGGCTTCGACAACGCCCCCGATTTCGACATGAAGCAATATGTGAAGCTCCAGCCCAACGGCTACGGCTATGGCTGCGCCTGCCTCAGCGTCGACACCGACAAGGCGGAGCGCAACATCACCCGGATCTATTCCGGCAAGATCCTGCCGCTGTCGCGCTGCCGGAACGACAAGGCGCTCCAGCAGCCGAAATAGCCGACGCAGCGCGCCGCTTCCGGGCGCATGACCGGCATGCCGGCGCGGCGGCTTGGCAGAGCGGCTTGGCAGAGCGGCTTGGCAGAGCGGCTTGGCAGGACGGCCCGGCCTGATTAGCTTTCGGCCGCTTTGCCAACCCTTGGCCGCCCCTTCGCCGCTCGCTGCCGGAGCCTTCCATGCCGACCTTCAGCCATGACGGAATCGAATTCGCCTATCTCGACGAGGGGGAGGGCGAACCGATCGTGCTGGTGCATGGCTTCGGCTCGACCAAGGAGATCAACTGGGTCGGCCCGGGCTGGGTGTCGACGCTGACGCGTGCCGGAAGGCGGGTGATCGCGCTCGACAATCGCGGCCATGGCGCCTCCGCCAAGCTCTACCAGCCCGAACTCTACGATCCCTGGCTGATGGCGCGCGACGTGATCGGGCTGATCGACCATCTCGGCCTGAGCCGTGTCGACCTGATGGGCTACTCGATGGGCGGGCGCGTCAGCACCTGCGCGGCGCTGCTGGCGCCGGGGCGCGTGCGCAACCTCATCCTCGGCGGCATCGGCATCCATCTCGTCGAGGGGGCAGGGCTGCCGATCACCATCGCCGACGCGCTGCGCGCCCCGAGCCTCGACGATGTGAGCGACCCGATGGGGCGCATGTTCCGCGCCTTCGCCGACCAGACGAAGAGCGACCGCGAGGCGCTGGCGGCCTGCATCGTCGGCTCGCGCCGCACGCTGAGCCGCGAGGAGGTGGCACGCATCGCCGTGCCGACGCTCATCGCGGTGGGCACGCGCGACCCCATTGCCGGGCCGGCGCGCCCGCTGGCCGAGCTGATCCCCGGCGCGCGGGTGCTCGACATCCCCGACCGCGACCACATGGTGGCGGTGGGCGACAAGGTGTTCAAGGAAGCCGTGCTCGGCTTTCTTGCCGAGCCGCGCTGAGCGGGCAGGGTGCCTGCCGGCGCGGCTGCGTTCCTTGCATTTTGATTCAGGAACCGCCGAAAGGTGAATCGTCTGAATCGGTTGCAAGCGCTTGTTCGCAGGATGAATCCGCGCGTCCTCACAAACTGATTCAACGGGACGGCGGTCGGGCCAGGGGTTCGCTTCTATGCAGAATCGCAAGGTCGGCCGCGTAGGCTCACCCTGTCGCCTGTGCTAGGCTTTTGCCAACTCGGGTCATCCGCCGGCGCCCGCGCGCGACCGGCGAAGGAATAGAACAATGGCGCAGAATACGCTTCAGCGTGTCGAGTCGGCGCGCCCGCTCGACAAGGTCGATCCCGTCTGGTCCCGCATCCGTGGCGAAGCAGAGGCCATCGTGGCCAAGGAGCCGGCGCTGGCCAGCTTCATCTTCTCCACCGTGCTGTACCATGCCTCGCTTGAAGAGGCGGTCGGGCACCGTGTCTCCCAGCGGCTCGACCATGTCGACATGCCGAGCCATCTCATCCGGCAGGCCTTCCGCGAGGCGGTGGCCGAGGATCCCGAACTCGGCCTCGCCATCCGCGCCGACGTGCTCGCCGTGTGCGACCGCGACCCGGCGACCGAGCGGGCGGTGGAGCCGCTGCTCTACTACAAGGGCTTCCACGCCATCCAGACGCACCGCCTCGCCCACTGGCTGCTGAAGAGCGGGCGCAAGGATTTCGCGCTCTATCTCCAGAGCCGCGCCTCCGTCGTGTTTCAGGTCGACATCAACCCGGCCGCCCGCTTCGGCCGCGGCATCTTCTTCGACCACGCCACCGGCATCGTCGTCGGCGAGACGGCGGTGATCGAGGACAATGTGTCGATCCTGCAGGGCGTCACGCTCGGCGGCACCGGCAAGGAGCATGGCGACCGCCACCCGAAGATCCGCAGCGGCGTGCTGCTCGGTGCCGGCGCCAAGGTGCTCGGCAATATCGAGGTGGGCCGCTGTGCCCGCGTGGCGGCCGGCTCGGTGGTGCTCAAGCCCGTGCCGCCCGCCACCACGGTGGCCGGTGTGCCGGCCAAGGTGATCGGTCTCGCCGGCTGCTCCGAGCCGTCGCGCAGCATGGACCAGATGTTCGACGACCTTCCCTTCCTCGGCGAGGCCATCTGACGGCGGACGATCCGATCCGCCGGGGGTAAAGCATGGCACGCCGGTTGCGCGGGCGCGTCCGGCGTGGCAAGCCTGCGCCCCAATCCAACATCCCGGGAGCACGGACTTTGGAAAAGAAGGATCTCGAACGCGTCCAGACCTACATGCGGCGCCTGTTCACCAACACGCAGATCCGGGTCGTGGCGCGTCCGAAGAAGAAGGACTCGGCCGAGGTCTATCTGGGCGAGGAGTTCATCGGCGTCCTGTTCGAGGACAAGGAAGACGGCGACCTCTCCTACAATTTCCAGATGGCGATCCTCGATACCGACCTCGAGGACTGAGCCGGGAGAGACGCTGAGATGGCGATCTACGCTCTCGACGGGGTGGCGCCGGAACTGCCGGCGCTCGGCCGCTACTGGATCGCGCCGAATGCCGAGGTGATCGGCAATGTCGCGCTCGGCGACGAGGCGAGCGTGTGGTTCGGCACGGTGATCCGTGGCGACAATGAGCGCATCACGCTCGGCGCGCGCGTCAATATCCAGGAACTGTGCGTCCTGCACACCGACCCCACCTTTCCGATGACCATCGGCGAGGACTGCACCATCGGCCACAAGGCGATGCTGCACGGCTGCACCATCGGCGCCAACAGCCTGATCGGCATGGGCGCGACAATCCTCAACGGCGCCAAGATCGGCCGCAACTGCCTCGTCGGCGCCGGCGCCCTCGTCACCGAGGGCAAGGAATATCCCGACAACTCGCTCATCGTCGGCGCGCCCGCGAAGGTGATCCGCACGCTGGACGAGGCGTGGGAGCAGCGCATCCACGGCACCGCCGCGCATTATGTGCGCAACTGGCGGCGCTTCGCCGAGGGGCTCAAGCGCATCGACTGAGCTTCCTTCGTCGTCCCGGACGGCCGCGGGCCGATCCGGGATCGCGCGCCGCTGGGTCGACGATCCCGGCTCTCGCTGCGCGGAGCCTGCCCTTGGGCTTGCCGCAGGCACGACCCGAGGGGCCGGGATGACGATGGTCGGTGCGGTGGAGCTTCAGTTCCGGCCGACCGAGTAGGGCGCCAGCACGTCGCCGAGCGACACCCAGCCGTCCACATTCTCCTGCGACTGGCGCTTGACGAAGCGGTAGCCGGTCTCGTGCCAGAGCACGATGGCTTCCTCCTGATTGTCGAGCACCAGATCGCCACGGTCGGTGACGACGGTGAGCACGGCGTGGCCGTCGCCCTTGTGGTCGCGCACCACGGTCACAAGCAGCGTGTCCGCCGGCCAGCCGAGGTCGATCAGCGTGCGGCGCTTGGCCAGCACGTAATCCTCGCAGTCGCCATAGCCGTCGGCCGGAAAGGTCCAGCGCTCGATCTCGCCGTAATGATCGATGTCGGTCATCGGCTGGATGCGCCGGTTCGCGTCCTCATTGACCTGGCGAAGCTGCGCATAGGTCGCCTCGGTGAGGGCGACCATGCCGCCATGCCCGCGCGGCGCGCCGCATTCGGCCGGGTTCTCGGCACAGAAGCGCGCATAGCCGAGCGGCACGGTGGTGTTGACCCCGACCGCCATATTGGCGGCGAAGTTCGAGAACATCGCCACCCGTTCCTTCGCCTCGGCCGACGCGCCCGGCAGGGTCGTCGCCAGTGTCACTGCGAAGACCGTGCCCAGTACTGCCGCCCCAGTCGCGAGGAGGGCCCGTTCGAGCCTCTTTTTCATCGCGTACCCCATCCCTGTCTATGGATGAAAGCATAGCGACGATGTTTTTATTCTCGTCTAAGCGATGTCGAAGATTCGTCACAACCTCGGACATGGAATGTTAACGTGTCTTTCTATTGGTATTAACCATTCCAATAGGCAAACTGTTCATCACGCGGATTAAGCCGCTGGCAAGCCGGCGATGCCTTGCCGCAGGCGTGGAACGCCCCCGGCCGCCTTGCCGCCGCGCGCGCGGCAGCCTATTTGATCGGTGTGCTCGAACCGCCCCGCCTTGCCGCTCAAAGACGCGAACCCATACTGAACGTCCCGCCGGTGATCACCGTGCTGGCGGCGGTGATGCTGGTCATCCAGCTGGTGCGCGACTGGGTCGACCCGGATACCGGCGTCGAGATACTGGCGCTGTTCGCTTTCATTCCCGCGCGCTTCGACCCTTCCGTGCTCGCGGAGGGGGTGCTGCCGGGCGGCACGGCGGCCGACATCTGGACCTTCGTGACCTACGCCTTCCTGCATGGCGGCTGGTCGCATGTCGGCCTGAACCTTTTGTGGATGCTGGCCTTCGGCACGCCGGTGGCGCGCCGCTTCGGGGTGCTGCGGTTTCTTGCCTTCTTCGCCGCCACGGCGGCGGCCGGGGCCGGCCTGCACCTTCTCACCCATGAGGGCGAGCTGGTGCCGATGATCGGCGCCTCGGCGGCGGTGTCGGGCTGCATGGCGGCGGCGCTGCGCTTCATGTTCGCGCATGAAGGCTATGGCGTGTGGCGGCCGGACATGGCCGAGCAGGCCGCGCATTTTCCCGCCCCGCCGCTGTTCCAGGTTCTGCGCGATCGGCGGGTGATCGGCTTCGTCGCCGTGTGGTTCATCATCAACATCGCCTTCGGCATCGGCGCGCCGGCGGGGATCGTCGACGGCAGCGTCGCCTGGCAGGCGCATATTGGCGGCTTCGTCTTCGGGCTGCTGCTGTTCCCGCTGTTCGACCCGGTCGGGCGCCAGCCGGGCGACGATCCGCGCCTGCGCCGCTACGGACGCTGAGCCGCCGGCGTCATGCCGTTGCGGGAACCTATTGCCTGACACAGCGTAAAGGCGGATCATCCCTCCACAAGGCTCGCCCGACTTTTCGGGAAGAAGCTGGGACGAGCGGGCGACGGGGCGAGAACCGGCAGCACCGCCGAGGCCGGGAAGGAGTTACGCCATGACGGTTCGTAAGATTTTGGAAGAGAAGGGTTTCGACGTTCAGACGATCGGACCCCAGGAGACGCTGCGCGCGGCGACCGAACTGCTCGCCGACAAGCGAATCGGTGCCATCGTCGTCACCGACGCCGAGCGCCGCGTGGTCGGCATACTGTCGGAGCGCGACGTGGTGCGGGTGATCGGGCTCGACGGGCCCGGACGGCTCGACGATCCGATCGCTTCGGTCATGACCTCGAAGGTCGTGACCTGCGACGGCAACGAGACCGTGCACCAGATCATGGAGCACATGACGGCGGGCCGCTTCCGCCACCTGCCGGTGGTGCAGGACGGGCGCCTCGTCGGCATCATCTCCATTGGCGATGTGGTCAAGCACCGCCTTGCCGAGATGGAGAACGAGAGCCACGCCATGCGCGAATACATCATGTCCGCGTGAGCGAAATGACGGCCCGGCCCGCAGGCCGGGCCGATCGGCGGCCCTTGCCGGGCCGTGCGAACGGCACTCAGAAGCGGGGCGTGTCGGTCTTCTTCGGCGCCGCGTAGACCGCCGCCGGGTCGAACAGCTTGCCGCCATCATTGACCGAAAGCGTCAGCTCGGGCGAGGGCGGGCTGCCGAGCGGTACGGTGCGGAAGAAGCAGGAGCGGTGCCCGGTGTGGCACGAGGCGCCCGGAATTCCCGGCCCAAGCTCCGCCATCCGCACGCGCAGCACCACGGCGTCCTGATCGCAGTCGACGCGCAGCTCGACCAGCGTCTGGAGATGGCCGCTTTCCTCGCCCTTCTTCCACAGCCGCCCGCGCGA
Organism: Ancylobacter sp. TS-1; assembly: GCF_009223885.1. NCBI lineage: Bacteria > Pseudomonadati > Pseudomonadota > Alphaproteobacteria > Hyphomicrobiales > Xanthobacteraceae > Ancylobacter > Ancylobacter sp. TS-1. The sequence continues at coordinate 1,063,144 of NZ_CP045144.1, read as the reverse complement.
GCGGCTGAAATAGTGGGCGATGCCGGTCTCGATGGTCAGCGCCAGCGCCTGCCGGTCCATATGCGCGACCATCAGCACCGTGCCGTCATCGGCATCGACGGTGACGGCGGTGACGAAGCCGTCGGCGTCGAATTTCGGGGAGAGGCGGTCGCCTTCCTCGATCTCGGCCTTGCTGCCGCGCGCGGAAAAGGGAGCGTCGGTCACGGGATCACGGACGCATGCCGCGCAGCAGGCTCATGAAGCGAACCTGCTCCTGCGGATCGTCGCGGAACACGCCGGTGAACTGGGAGGTGACGGTGGAAGCGCCCTGCTTGCGCACGCCGCGCATCGCCATGCACATGTGCTCGGCCTCGATCAGCACCGCGACGCCGCGCGGCTTGAGAATCTCGTCCATCGCCGTGATGATCTGCGAGGTGAGGTGCTCCTGCGTCTGCAGGCGGCGCGCGAAAATGTCGACGATGCGGGCGATCTTGGACAGGCCGACCACGCGCTCGACCGGGAAATAGGCGATGTGCGCCTTGCCGACGAACGGCACCATGTGGTGCTCGCAGTGCGAGTGGAACTCGATGTCGCGCACCATCACCATATCGTCGAAATTGCCGATCTCGCCGAAGGTGCGGTCGAGAATGGCTTCCGGATCGGCGCGGTAGCCGCTGTAGAATTCCTCATAGGCGCGCACGACGCGCTTGGGGGTGTCCAGCAGGCCCTCGCGGGCGGGGTCGTCGCCGGCCCACGCGATCAGCGTGCGAACGGCCGCTTCCGCATCCTCGCGGGAGGGGCGGCGCGCGGCGGAGGCTTCGATCTCGTTCTGGGCACTACGCATGAGCGACTTGAGCACTGCATCCATGACGGACTCCGTTCGACGGCGCGATTGCTACCGGGCGCCGAGGTGTCGCCGGTTCGACTCGCCATACGCGCCATCTCCCGCCCTGGATCAGCGACGCGTCCCGAGAATAGCTTCCCTGCGAACGCACCGGAAGAGACATCCGGTTGTTGCTTTCGCAGGGCCGCCACCGCACCTATATAGGCCAGTGCGGTCAGGCCGCAATGCAGGCCGAGGCTGGATTTGCCGAAGCGAACGGACAAGGCATGCTGAACGAAATCTACAATCGGCGCATACTTGAACTGGCTGCCGAGATACCACGTCTGGGCCGGCTTGAGGCGCCCGACGCCTCGGCAACGGCGCACTCCAAGCTTTGCGGTTCCACCGTCACGGTCGATCTCGTGCTGCGCGACGGCGTGGTGGCCGATTTCGCCCATGAGGTGCGCGCCTGCGCGCTGGGGCAGGCCTCCTCCTCGGTGATGGGCGGCCTCGTCGTCGGTTCGACCGAGGCGGAACTGCGCGAGGTGCGCGAGGCGATGCGGCGCATGCTGAAAGAGAACGGCCCGCCGCCAGGTGGCCGCTGGGCGGAACTCGCCGTGCTGGAGCCGGTGCGCGACTACAAGGCGCGCCACGCCTCGACGCTGCTGACCTTCGACGCGGTGGTCGACGCGCTCGACCAGATCGCCGCGCGCGCCGCGCAGGCGGCAGAGTAGGGATGTCGGCATCCCGGACGGCCGGCAGGCCGATCCGGGATCGCGTGACATCGGTGGGCGATCCCGGCTCTGCGCTGCGCTCCGGCCGGGATGACGGTGCGGGACAATCACCGTTCGGTGAAGAACGTAAACAGCACCTCGCCGTTCTCGCCGGTGAGGCAGAGGAAGCGGTTGGCGGTATCGGAGCGGTCGCGTTGGATATAGGCCTCGCCCATGATGACGCCTTTGACGGCCGTGTCGCCGAGCTTGGCCTCGGCCTGCGCGATGGTGAGGCCGTCGACGTCGATATAGATGTCGTTGATCGAGGGCGAACGCTCCTTCAGCTTCCGCAGCGCATCGGCCTTGCAGACCGCCACGCGCTGCATGTCGGGGTCCATCTCCGGCGACCCCGCGGTGGAAGCCTCCGGCTGGGTGCCGCCGGCGGCCGGGGCCGGTTCCGTCACGGCCGGCTGCTGGGCATGGGCGGGAGCCACGAGGAGCAGGCCCAGTATCAGGGCCAGTACCAGCGGAACGCCACAGGCGGGCCGGGCGTCGGGTGCCGTCATCGTCATCTCCCCCATTCGGGACCGGCGCCGGCGCCGGTCCTTGCAAGGGGGAACGCCCGGGACGGCGACCGGTTCCGGGATAGGGGCGGGCAATGAGCGCGCCGCGTCCGTCGACGAGCGTGGCGGCGCTGGCCGCGCGCCTGCCGCGCCTGCTGCTGCGGGCGCCGATTCTCGTCTATCGCTACACCTTCTCGGCCTTCATGGGCCGGCAGTGCCGCTATCTCCCCACCTGTTCGGAATTCGCCGAGGAAGCGATCGAACGGCACGGTGCCTGGGCGGGGGGCTGGATGGCGGCGGGGCGCGTGTGCCGCTGCAATCCCTGGGGCGGCTCCGGCTACGAGGCGGTGCCGGTCGAATTGCCGCCAAAAGCGGCGTGGTATATGCCGTGGCGCTACGCGCGGGCCCCGAAACCGGAGGGCGCGCGCGACGATTGACCAACAAGCCTACCTGCGTGGTTCGCAGGAGTGGGCAGGAGAAAATGACATGTCCGAAAATCTCGTGAGTCAGAACGTTGCCGACGGGCCGGCAACTGTGAACCTCACCTTCCCCGACGGTGCCGTCCGAGCCTTCGCCTCCGGCACCACGGGCGCCGAGGTCGCCGCCTCCATCGCCAAGTCGCTGGCCAAGAAGTCGCTGGCGATGAAGCTCGACGGCGAGCTGAGCGACCTTTCCGATCCCATCACCGCCGATGCCCGCTTCGAGCTCGTCACCCGCGAGAGCCCGGAGGCGCTCGAACTCATCCGCCACGACGCCGCCCATGTGCTGGCCGAGGCGGTGCAGGAACTGTGGCCCGGCACGCAGGTGACGATCGGCCCGGTGATCGAGAACGGCTTCTACTACGACTTCTTCCGCAACGAGCCGTTCACCCCGGACGATTTCACCGCCATCGAGAAGAAGATGCGCGAGATCATCGCCCGCGACGCGCCCTTCACCAAGGAGGTCTGGGACCGCGACGCCACCAAGCGCGTCTTCGCCGAGAAGGGCGAGGCGTTCAAGGTCGAGCTGGTGGACGCGATCCCCGCCGACCAGAAGATCAAGATCTACAGGCAGGGCGAGTGGTTCGACCTCTGCCGCGGCCCGCACATGCCCTCCGTCGGCAAGGTGGGCGATGCCTTCAAGCTGATGAAGGTGGCCGGCGCCTATTGGCGCGGCGACAGCAACAACCAGATGCTGACCCGCATCTACGGCACGGCCTGGCGCACCCGCGAGGAACTCGACGCCTACATCCTCCAGCTGGAGGAGGCCGAGAAGCGCGACCACCGCCGGCTCGGCCGCGAGATGGACCTGTTCCACTTCCAGGAGGAGGGGCCGGGCGTCGTGTTCTGGCACCCGAAGGGCTGGAACCTGTTCCAGAACCTCGTTTCCTACATGCGCCGGCGCCTGGCGGCGGACTATGCCGAGGTCAACGCGCCGCAGGTGCTCGACAAGTCGCTGTGGGAGACCTCCGGTCACTGGGGCTGGTACAAGGACAACATGTTCAAGGTGCAGCCGGCCGGCGACACCGAGGACAATGACCGCGTGTACGCGCTCAAGCCGATGAACTGCCCCGGCCATGTGCAGATCTTCAAGCACGGGCTGAAGAGCTACCGCGACCTGCCCATGCGCCTCGCCGAATTCGGCAATGTGCACCGCTACGAGCCTTCCGGCGCGCTGCACGGGCTGATGCGCGTGCGCGGCTTCACCCAGGACGACGCCCATATCTTTTGCACCGAGGAGCAGATGGCGGCCGAGTGCCTGAAGATCAACGAGCTGATCCTCTCGACCTATGCCGATTTCGGCTTCGACGAGATCGTGGTGAAGCTCTCCACCCGGCCCGACAAGCGCGTCGGCTCGGACGCGGTTTGGGACCACGCCGAGGACGTGATGGGCCGGGTGCTGACCCAGATCGAGGCGGAGTCCGGCGGCAAGATCAAGACCGGCATCCTGCCGGGCGAGGGCGCGTTCTACGGGCCGAAGTTCGAGTACACGCTGCGCGACGCCATCGGGCGCGAATGGCAGTGCGGCACCACGCAGGTCGACTTCAACCTGCCGGAACGCTTCGGCGCCTTCTATGTCGACGCGGACGGGCAGAAGAAGACGCCGGTCATGATCCACCGCGCCATCTGCGGCTCGATGGAGCGTTTCACCGGCATCCTCATCGAGCACCATGCCGGCCATTTCCCGCTCTGGCTGGCGCCGGTGCAGGCGGTGGTGGCGACGATCACCTCGGAGGGCGACGACTACGCGCAGGAGATCGTCGCGCTGGCGAAGAAGCGCGGCCTGCGGGTCGAGCTGGATATTCGCAACGAGAAGATCAACTACAAGGTGCGCGAGCACTCGCTGGCCAAGGTGCCGGCGCTGATCGTCGTCGGCCGCAAAGAAGCCGCCGAGCGCACCGTCTCAATCCGCCGGCTCGGCTCGCCCAACCAGACCGCGCTGACGCTCGACGAGGCGCTCGCCTCGCTGGTGGCGGAAGCGAGCCCGCCGGATACGCTGCGGGACTGAAGCGGCCTTCCCTCCCGCAATCGTCATCCCGGACGGCCAAAGGCCGATCCGGGATCGCGTGCCCAGTGGCGAGCGATCCCGGCTCTACCGCTTCGCCTTCGGCCGGGATGACGGGGCGAAGGGGATGACGGCGTGGTGGAAGCGAGAGTCTACTCGTCCGGCGTCTCGGCCGGGCGAACGGGCGCGGGCTGCGGCTTCGGGGCGGGCGGGGCGACCGGGGGCGGGGCGGTGTAGGGCAGGGTGTCGCGCCGCAGGCTGGGATTGGCGGTGGCGCCGGGCACGTTGAGCCGGCGCTGCTGAGCCGTCCAGTTCGACGGGCCCTGCATCAGATTCTGACTGTTCGGGCGAACCGAGCCGGGACGTTGCGGCATGTAGGGCGAGCCTGTCTGCGCGAGCGCCGCTCCGGCGCCAAGCACCAGAACCAGCGTCGCCGCTGTGAGAATCTTCATCGGCACCTGTGCGCCTCCCTGCTCCCATATCTAGGGCGCCGGGGCGCCGTTCGCCACGGTGCTTTCCCGCTGTGGTCGATGCAATAATTGTCGGGGCGAGGAATTGCGGCGGCGTTGCTATGTCGGGGCATTGCGTGGATATTCCGTTGGCCCCGCGTCGGGGGCAGCCTTCTCGGAGCTTGGTGGAAGCGGGATCATGACGGACCAGAACGCGTCGATTCTGGTGGTCGACGATGTCGCCGAGAACCGGGACCTGCTGATGCGCCGCCTGCGCCGGCTGGGCTTTTCCCGCATCGACGAGGCGGCCGATGGGGTCGAGGCGCTCGCCGCCATCGGCCAGACGTCCTACGACCTCGTGCTGCTCGACATCATGATGCCGGAACTCGACGGTTTCGGCGTGCTCGACCGCCTGCGCGCCGACGGGCGCATCAACGACCTGCCGGTTATCGTCGTCTCGGCGCTCAACGAGATCGAGCCGGTGGTGCGCTGCATCGAGCTTGGCGCCGACGACTTCATCTTCAAGCCGTTCAACCCGACGCTCCTGCGCGCCCGCGTGCTCGCCACGCTGGAAAAGAAGTTCCTGCGCGACCGCACCCGCGACGAACTCAAGCGCAAGCAGATCGAGTTGACCGAGGCGCGCACGCTGCAGCTCGCGCTGGTGCCGCCGCCTTTCGCCGGCACGGTCGGCGGCCGCGCCGTGGCGATCGAGACGTTCCTGGAGCCGGCGAAGGAAGTGGGCGGCGATCTTGTCGACTATTTCCCCATCGGCGACCGCAAGATCGTCGCGGTGATCGGTGACGTCTCCGACAAGGGGGCCGGCGCGGCGCTGATGATGGCGCGCACCCATTCGATGTTCCGCGCGCTCGGCACGCGGCCGGACGCCGCCGAACTCTTCGCCGATCCGGCCCGCGCGGCGGAGCTGGTCAACGAGACGCTGGCGCGCGGCAACGCCTCCTGCATGTTCGTGACGCTGCTGCTGGCGGTGCTCGACGTGCCCAGCGGCACGCTGGCCTTCGTGCGCGCCGGCCATGTGCCGCCTTATCTGCGCGCGGTCGACGGTACCGTCTCGCGCCTGACCGCCGCCGGCGGGCCGGCGCTCGGGGTGATGGAGGATATGCCCTATCACACCGCCTCGGTGACGCTGGCGCCGGGCGAGAGGCTGCTGGTCATCACCGACGGGTTGAGCGAAGCGCACGATCCGGCCGGCGATCTCTACGGGGAAGAGCGCGTCGGCGATTTTCTCGCGGCGCTCACCTTCGAGGAGACGCGGCCCCTGCCGCGCCTCGCCGCCGCCGTGCGCGCCTTCGAAGCTGGACTGCCGGCCTTCGACGACATGGCGGCACTGCTGCTGACGCTCGATCCGCCGGGCGTCGCCTGACCATCAGAGGAAAGCCGCCATGGCCTTGGACAACCCGAAGGGCGAGACGGATCACAGCCACGAGGCGACGCTGCTGCGCGCCACGCTGGAGAACATGTCGCAGGGCGTCGCCATGTACGATTCCGGCCATCGTCTGGTGATCTGGAACCAGCTTTTCCGCGACTATCTCGACATGCCGGAAGAGTTTCTCGGCACCGAGCACACCTTCTCCGACTACATCCGCTATCTCGGCGCGCGCGGCGAGTTCGGCGATGTCGACATCGAGACGGCGCTGGCCGAGCGTCTCAAGCAGCTGGAGACGCACCACCGGTTCGAGCGCACGCGGCCGGACGGCACGATCCTCGAGGTGCGGCGCGATCCGGTGCCGGGCGGCGGCTTCATCGCGATCTACACCGACATCACCGCGCGCAAGCAGGCTGAGATGAAGCTGCGCGAGGCCAAGGAGGCGGCGGAGTCGGCCAGCCGGGTGAAGTCCGCCTTCCTCGCCAATATGAGCCATGAGCTGCGCACGCCGCTCAACGCCATCATCGGCTACAGCGAGATTCTCTCCGAGGACGCGGCCGACGAGGGCAACACCGCCATGGTGGCCGACCTCGACAAGATCCAGGCCGCCGGCAAGCACCTGCTGGGTCTCATCAACGACATCCTCGACCTCTCCAAGATCGAGGCCGGCCGGATGGACGTCTATCTTGAGCAGGTGTTCCTCAGCCGCATGGTCGAGGACGTGAAGACCATCGTCACCCCGATGATGACCAAGAACGCCAACCAGTTCGTCATCGATTGCCCGATCGACATCGGCACGCTGCGCACCGACCTCACCAAGCTGAAGCAGAGCCTGATCAACCTGCTCAGCAACGCCGCCAAGTTCACCAAGAACGGCACGGTGACGCTGCGCATCTCGCGCGGCGCGCAGGTCGATGGCTGCGGCACGGTGCGCTTCGACGTCACCGACAGCGGCATCGGCATGAGCGAGGAGCAGATGGGGCGCCTGTTTCAGGCCTTCACCCAGGCCGATTCCTCGACCACCCGCAATTTTGGCGGCACCGGGCTCGGCCTGACCATCACCAAGCACTTCGCCGCCATGCTCGGCGGCTCCATCTCGGTGGCGAGCGAGACGGGCAAGGGCTCGACCTTCACCATCGAGCTGCCGGCGGAGACAAGGATCGCCGCCACCGACCCGGCCTCGGGCGTCCTCGTCGATCCCGGCGCGCCGGCCGAGCCGGGCGCGATCACCGTGCTGGTGGTCGATGACGACCCGGCGGTGCACGAGGTGCTGGCGGCGACGCTGGGCAAGGAGGGCTACATTCTGCGCCACGCGCGCGACGGGGTGGAGGCGCTCAACATGATGCGCCACGAGCCGCCGGACATCGTGACGCTCGACGTGATGATGCCGAAGATCGACGGCTGGTCGGTGCTCGGCATCATGAAGTCCGAGCCGGCGCTGGAACACATCCCGGTCATCATGCTCACCATCGTCGACGACCGGAACCTCGGCTATTCGCTCGGCGCGTCCGAGTACATGACCAAGCCGATCGACCGGCAGCGGTTGATCGCGCTGATCCACAAATTCGCCCCCGGCAGCGAGGAGGGCGTCGTGCTGGTCGTCGACGACGACCCGCAGGTGCGGGCGCTGGTGCGCACGACCATCGAGAGTGTCGGATTAGGTGTCGCCGAGGCCGCCAATGGCGAGGAGGCGCTGGCCTGGCTCGACGAGCACCGGCTGCCCGCGCTGGTGCTGCTCGACCTGATGATGCCGGTCATGGACGGCTTCGCCTTCCTGGCCCGGGTCCGCGCGGTGCCGAAATTCGTCGAGCTGCCCATCGTCGTGCTCACCGCCAAGGAACTCACCGAGCACGAGCGCGACTTCCTGGCGCGCAATACGCTGCTCATCCTGAACAAGAGCGCGCAGCCGATCGGCACGCTCGGCGCCGCGCTGGCCCATATCGCCAGCCACACCCACTGAGGCACGCACGATGGCGAAAATCCTTCTCGTCGAGGACAACGAGATGAACCGCGACATGCTCTCGCGGCGCCTCTCGCGCAACGGCTTCGAGATGGTGATGGCGGTGAACGGGCAGGAGGGCGTCGACCTCGCCCTGTCCGAGCAGCCGGCGCTGATCCTCATGGACATGAGCCTGCCGGTGCTCGACGGCTGGGAGGCGACGCGGCAGGTGAAGGCAAATCCCGCGACCGCCGGTATCCCGGTGATCGCGCTCACCGCCCATGCCATGGCCAAGGACCGCGAGGACGCCATGGCGGCCGGCTGCGACGATTTCGACACCAAGCCGGTCGAGCTGCCGCGGCTGCTCGGCAAGATCCGGGCGCTGCTTGGCCTTCCCGAGTGAAGCCCCGATTTCGGCGAGGGGGCGGCGCAGCGTGCTGTCATCGCTTCGTCATGTGACGGCTCCACAACGGCGCCGGCTTGCCTGTGCCGTTCCCGGAACGCAGCCGAGTCCGTGAACCCGCCCCCGGCCGCCTCTCTGCCGACCGTCCGCGAAAAAGAGTAGTCGAGCGTCATGGCGACCATTGCCCTGCTGATGAGCGGTCTCGGGCTTTTCTTCATCGGCGTAAGGGGGCTTTCGGCCAATCTCGTGCCGCTGGTCGGCCGGCGGGCGCGCGCGGCCTTCGCGCGGGCGCTGCGCGGACGGGTCAGCGCCGCGTTCAACGGCACCGTGGCGGGCATGATCACACAAAGCTCCACGGCCGTGTCGTGGATCGTCGTCGCCTTCGTGCGCGGCGGCGTGCTGAACGACGGGCGCCCGCTGCTGGCGCCGACCTGGGCCAATGTCGGCACCGCGCTGCTGCCCCTCATCGTGGCCATCGACACCTCGGTCGCCGCCGGCATCGTCATCGGCGTGGTGGGCTTCGCCACCTATTTCCGGCTGGCGCGCGGCGACCGCATGCGCAACGCGCTGGAGGCGGCGCTGGGCGCCGCGCTGCTGCTCTACGGCATGCATCTCGTCTCCATCGCCGTCGGGCCGATACGCGAGGGGCTGATGCACCATCCGTGGTGGGACGCGGCGGTGGACAATCCCTGGATCCTCGCACTTCTCGGTGCCGGCTTCTCCTTCGCCGCGCAGTCCTCCTCGGTAGCGGCGGCGATCGCGGTTGCGGCGGTGGGCGGCGGGCTGCTCTCCATCGGCGAGGCGCTGCCCCTGATCGCCGGGGCGAACGCCGCCGCGATGATCAACAATGCCATGCTGATCCCCGGCGAAACCGCGCCGGGCCGCGTGGTGTTCAGCCTCCAGGTGGTGCAGAAGGCTGGCGGCTCGCTGCTGCTGCTGATCCTTGCGATGGTGGCCGCCCTGCGCCCGGACCTCGTGGAACTCGTCTTCCAGCCGGAAGGCCACGATGTCGGCGCCGAGCTGGCGCTGGCCTTTCTCGCCGCGCAGGTCGGCGGGGCGCTCATCGCCACGCTTCTCGAAATGCCGACCCGGCGCGCCATCGCCGGGCTGATGCCGATGAATGCGGCCGATACCCTCTCGCAGCCGGCCTTCCTGCTGCGGGAATCGCTGACCGACCCGGCGGCGGCGCTCGATCTGTCGAGCCGGGAACTGGCCCGCCTGAGCGGCCGGCTGCCCCTGCTGCTGGATCATGTCCGCGAGGAGGGCAATCCGGCCTCGCCGGCGGCCCCGGTCCTGCGCACAGCCGGCGCCAGCCTCGCCGCCTCGGTGAAGGCCTATCTCGCCTCGCTGCTCGACGCCCAGCCGGCCCGGCACGAGGTGGCGGTGGCGCTGCTGCTCGACGATGGCGCGACCAATGCCGGCGCCCTGCACGAGGCGGTGGCGGAATTCGCCGAAGCGGCGGCCGTCGCGCGCGGGCTGCCGACCGCGCAGCGGCTGACCGAGGCGCTCCACCTGCTGCTGAGCGCCGTCGCCGAGCATGCCGAAAGCCTAGGGGCCGACGACGCCGACGTGGTGCTGAGCCTTCTCGGCCACCGCGACCACCTCATGAAGGATCTGCGCGAGCGCCTCTCCTCGCAGAACGAGATATCGCCCGCCGAGCAGAACGCGCTGTTCCGCATGACCGTGCTGTTCGAGCGCATCGTCTGGCTGGCGCGGCGCCTGGTGAACGACTTCGCCCAGGTGCATCGGGCGCTCGGCGGTCGCTGATCAGGAAGAGGCGGCCGCGAGGCGGAACGCCAGAGTGACGACGTTGCGTCCGTTCTCGCGCCGATAGGCGAAGCTGTCGGCGAGCGTGCGTACCAGATGCACGCCGAGCCCTCCGATGCGCCGCTGCTCGATCTGCCCGTCGAGGTCCGGTGCGGGGGCCTCGAAGGGATCGAACGGGTCGCCGTCGTCGCTGAACGTCATTTCCAGCGCCTCGCCCGCCCGGCAGACATGGATGGCGATCTCGCCGGGGCGCCCGTCGGGATAGCCGTAATCCACGGCGTTGTTGAAGAATTCGTCAGCGGCAAGCAGCAAGCGGTAGGCCGGGGTGGGCGGGATGTCCTCCGCCTCGACAAAGGCCTGGAGCCGGCCGGCCAGCGTCCCAAGCTCGCCGATCTCGTTGGCGAGGCGGATATCGAGTTCGTGGTCTGCCATCGCCCGCCCCCGCCGGCTATCTGGCCCCGGTCGTCAGGCGAGCGTCGCGAGCGCCGCCTCCCGGTTCGGGTGGATCGGAATGAGCGTGGAGAAGCCGCTCACGTCGAAGACCTCGTGGACCTGCGGGATGAGGCTGCACACCGCCAGCGTGGAGCCCGTGCTGCGTGCCAGCTTGGTGGCCTTCAGCACGACACGCAGACCCGCCGAGCTGATGTAGCTCAGATCGGCGAAATCCAGCAGGATGACCCCGCCGCCGGACGGTGCCGCGGCGAGGAATTCGTCCAGCTTGGGCGAGGAACTGCTGTCGAGACGCCCCCTCACGGTGGTGACGACCACATTGCCTTCCACGAAGCGCTCAATATGTATCAAGTTTCCGACTCCGCATCTGCCCTCGCGGCAACGCGACAAGAGGCATGTGCGCTCCACGGCGCCCCCGTCTCCCATCGCGTGAGGATGGGCTAGGACTACCGGCAATGGTGCGGGCGTGCAAGGCGCGCCGCGCCGCCGGAGCCGTCGTCCGGCTCCGCCCTTCGTCCGTCTGCTTCCGGTCGATGACGGGCGGCATCAGTGCTCGAAGCGCAGCATGAGCGCCTGCCGTTCGCCCTCGCGGTCGATCACCAGCTTGTCGGCGCGCTTGCTGAGCATGTAGCCGACGAAGCGGGCCACTGCCTGCGCGTCGCCGAGCAGGTCCTCGGGGGAGGGCCGGTGCGTCGGAATCTCGATCGGGGCGCCCTTGTAGAGCAGGCTGACGTCGAAATTGTTCTCGTCGAAATGCGCGCGCATCTCCAACCCGTCCTCGGCGACGCCGGTGTCGAGCAGCATCTCGACACCCTCGGCGACGACCGGGATGGCGGAGGCGATGACATCGCGCCGGGCGCCCCAGAGGTCGCCCTGATGTTCCAGGAAGGTCGTCGTCACGGTGAACGGGTTCTCCTCCAGCGTGACCTGACGCGAGGCGACCTGACGGATGCCGATGCGGAAGAACAGGTTCAGCGCGATGGCGACGCCGGTCGACGCCGACAGCGGCGATTCGAGGATTGGCTGCATCCAGTCCGGCGTCGCGCGGACCAACTCGGGCAGCAGCGCCACGGCAAGGCCGGTGAGCACGGCGAGGCCGACGGTGAAGATGCGCCGGTCGCTGAGGCGCCGGGACAGGATGAGTTCCATGCCGGCGACGATGAGGAAGGCGGCGGCATAGATCAGGATCGCGCCGATCACCGGGCCCGGAATGATGGTGAGCGCGCCGATGAGGCGCGGCGAGAAGGCCGCCAGAACCATGATCCCGCCGGCGATGGCACCCACGCGCCACGCGGTGGTGCCGGTTGCGAAGGCGACGCCGATGGTGGCCGAGGACGAGGCGCTGGCGAAGCCGCCGGTGACGGCCGCACCCATGTCGGCGATGGTGTTGGCGCGGATGGCGCGGCCGGCCTGGTCGAGATCGGCGCGGCGCCAGTCGGCATCGTCCATGCGCTGCATGGAGACCACGGTTCCCAGCATGTCGACCGCCGAGATGACGCCGGTCAGGATGGCGGCGGGCAGCAGCGCCCATGAGAAGAAGCTGATGCCCGGGAAGCCGATATGCGGCAGGTCGATAACGGCCAGCGTCGAGAGGGCGTGCTCCGGCTCCGGGGTTACGCCGACATAGGCGGCCAGGACCCAGCCTGTCCCGGCGCCGATGGCGACCGCGAAAAGGCGCAGCATGCCGCGCGAGAAGATCGCCAGCACGATGATGATGACCAGCGTCACGAGGCTGACCATGGGGAAGCGCAGGTCGAGCGCCGGGCCGACTTCCCCCGACAGGCCGAACACGCGGCGCAGCGCCGGCTCCGCCAGCGCGACGCCCAGCATGGTGACGGCGACGCCGCAGATCTCCGGCGGGAAGACCGCGCGCAGCGCGCTCATGAAGCGGGACAGGGTGAGCTGCGAGAGGGCGGCGACAAGGCTCATGCCGGCGTAAAGCGCCGGGCCGCCGGCGGCGAGCGACTGCACGGCCAGCGGCAGGTGCGCCATGTTGGGAATCTGCACCAGCAGCATGCCGGCGCCGGGCCGGGGCAGGCATTCGACCAGCGTGGCGAGCCCCATGAAGATGATGCAGCTAGTGATGAGGATCTGCGTGTCGTCGAAGGACAGGCCGGCCTCGGCCGCCGCGACCAGCGGATAGACGATGAAGAGCAGGGCGAGCGTGGCGTGCTGGACACCGAGGATGATGAGCGTGCCGAGCGGGGGCTTTTCGTCGACCGAATAGAGGATGTTGGTAGGTTTACGCGGCATCGGGCACAGCCAACAAGGAGGACAGGGCGACGGATGCCGCCTTCCACGCGCCGCACCCGTCGGAGGACCGGGATTCGCGCCCGGTCGCGGCGACTATGGGGCGGGGTCGGTCCGTGGGCAAGTTGATGGAAGGTAGGGTCCGCGAACCGCTCCGACATGGCCCGCGCCCGCCCGCGCAGGCGGCGCCATCCGGCCATACCGAGGCGCCCGCACGCGTTTCGGCAAGGAGGTCGGATCTGTCGGGGGGATCGAGAAAGTGGCTCCCTGAGCAGGACTCGAACCTGCGACCATTCGATTAACAGTCGAACGCTCTACCAACTGAGCTATCAGGGACCGGAGACGCCGGGGCATCTCGGAGGCCGGCGATATAGCAACGCGGGACCCGTTTGTGAAGTCGGAACCCGCAACTATGTGGATATCCTCACGCGCTGAGGCGTTCCTGCTGCCCGGCGAACTGCAGCTGATGGAAGGTGAAATACCGGCCACGCTTGGCGATCAGCTCCTCGTGACGCCCGCTTTCGACCACGCGACCCTTTTCCACAACACAGATGCGGTCGGCGTTGATCACGGTCTGCAGGCGGTGCGCGATCACCAGCGTGGTGCGGTTGCGCTGCAACTCGTAGAGGGCCTTCTGCACCTCGGCCTCGGATTCGCTGTCGAGCGCGGCGGTGGCCTCGTCGAGCAGCAGGATCGGGGCGTCCTTGAGGAAGGCGCGGGCGATGGCGATTCGCTGGCGCTGGCCGCCGGAAAGCTCGGCGCCGTGCTCGCCGACGCGGCTGTTGTAGCCGTCCTTGAAGCCGGTGATGAAGTCGTGGGCGTGGGCGGCCTTGGCGGCGGCGATGATCTCGTCCTCGGTGGCCGAGGGGCGCCCGGCGGCGATGTTGTCGCGGACCGAGCCGGAGAACAGGAACACGTCCTGGCTCACGAAGCCGATGGCCTGGCGCAGCGAGCGGCGCGTGACCTGCGTGATCTTCTGGCCGTCGATGGCGATGGTGCCCGAATCGATCTCGTAGAACCGCTCGATAAGGTTCATGACGGTGCTCTTGCCGCCGCCCGAGGGGCCGACGAGGGCCGTGGTCCTGCCCGGCTCGGCGACGAAGGTGAGGCCCCGCAGCACGGGCTCCTCGGCGCGGTAGCCGAAGAAGACGTCGTCGAACTCGATCTTGCCGCCCTCGACCTTCAGGGCCGGCGTGTCCGGCTCGTCCACCTCGATCGGCGGGCGGTCGAGAAGGTCGAACAGCATGCGCGCGCCGAGAAGGTGTGTGGTGAGGTCGATGTTGAGGCGCGCCAGCCGCTTGGCGGGCTCGTAGCTCAGCAGCAGCGCGGTGATGACCGAGAAGAACTCGCCCGGTGTGCGCCCGCCATGCAGCACGCCCCAGCCGGCATACATGACGACGAGGCCGATCGCGACGCCGCCGAGCGCCTCCATCAAGGGGCCGGACTGCGACTGGGCGCGGATCATGCGGTTGGAGGCCTTCTCCAGCCGGTCGATGCGCTCATAGATCCGCGTGCGCTGGTCGTCCTCCATGGTGAAGGACTTGATGGTGCGGATGCCCTGGAACGCCTCGATCGACTCCGTCATGATCTGGATGGCGCTGTGGAACTCGCGGCTGAAGATCTTCTGCACCTTGCGGATCAGCGAGCGCACCCCGCCGACGGCGACCGGCATCACAACGAGGCCGATGCACGCCATGAACGGGTCCTGGATGATCATGACGATGGTCAGGCCGATCACCGACAGCAGGTCGCGTCCCAGGCTGGTGATGATGAGGTTCAGCACGTTGCGCGCGGCCTGCGCGCCTGTGTTGAAGCGCAGCATGATCTCGGCGGTGTGGCTGCGCGCGAAGAAGGCGACGTCCTGCGCCAGCAGCCGGTCGAGCACCTGCTTCTGGTTATCGGCCACGATGCGGTTGCCGACCTTGGCGAGCGTCACCGCCTGCCCGTAGGCGGAAAAGCCCTTCACGAGGCTCAGCACGAGGACGGCGGCGGACAGGATCCAGATCGCGGACGAGTTCTGCTGGACGAAGATGCGGTTGATGACGTCGCCCATCAGATAGGCCAGGCCGGAAGTGGTGGCGGCCATGATGCCCATGAAAATGAAGGAGAGCGTGTAGCCCTTCCAGTGCCGCCGGCCGTCGGTCATGAACAGCCGCTTGACGGTATCGCGGGTCTCGGCGCTGATCAGGTTGCGAAGGGCGTTGGCCATCTTGGCTGGCAACATAAGGCTCTTTCCTTTGCACAGAACCCGGATTTCGGCCCGGGCGTTCGCGTCCCGGCGCGCTTCGCAAAGCGGGGGAGGGCGGCGGGATCATCAACGACGAACCCGGCGAGTTGTCAAACCGACAGGCCCGCGCAGGCCTCAAAACCGTTGATGACAATGGCTTGCGAGGGGCACGGGAATGTGTCGGTTTCCAGCGACACGCGCCGCCGGCGCGAAATCCGGCCGGCGGCGCGTGCGTGAACTGGAGGCCACGCCCGGAATCGAACCGGGGTGCACGGATTTGCAGTCCGCTGCGTAACCACTCCGCCACGTGGCCGACCGGGCGGGCGTTGCATCGCCCGATGGACCGGCGGCCTCATAACAGAGCTGATGGCGATGAGCAACGCGCTGCGGCCCCCGGCGGGCGTCGCGAGGGGCGCGCGGGCGCATCGAGCTGTGGATGGCCCGTCGCGCACCGGCCCGGCGCGCCGGGGGCTCCGGCGACGGCCGGCCGGCGCGGCGCGCGGGTTGGAAATCTTCGAGACAGGACGCTCAGAACTCTTGCATTGGGCGCGCGGGTGCCGCAATTCTGCGCTCGCGTCCCGCTGCGCTCCTGCGGCGCGGTGGCCCTTGGGCGCCCGTTGGGCGCCATGCCCGTTTCGTTTCGAGGTTGTCGCCGAATGATCGATTTCGCCGAGATGCGCCGCGCCATGGTCGATGCGCAGGTGCGCGCCAACGACGTCACCGACCTGCGGATCGTGGCCGCCATGCTGGAAACCCCGCGCGAGCGCTTCGTGCCGGCGGGGCTGCGCAACTTCGCCTATATCGACGACGACCTTCTGGTGAAGGAAGGCGCGCCCGCGCGCTACCTGATGGAGCCGATGGTGCTCGCCAAGCTGTTGCAGGCGGCCGAGATCGGCCCCGACGCGCTGGTGCTCGATGTCGGCGCCGCCAGCGGCTATTCGACCGCCGTGCTGGCGAAGCTGGCCGGGCAGGTCGTGGCCCTCGAAGAAGATGCCGAGCTTGCGGCCCAGGGTTCGACCGAACTCGTCGAGCTCGGCCTGCTCAATGCCGCTTATGTCCAGGGGCCGATGGCCGCCGGCTGGCCGGCCGAGGCGCCCTATGACGTGATCATTCTCAACGGTTCGGTCGATGCGGCGCCCGAATCGCTGCTCGCGCAGCTCAAGCCCGGCGGGCGACTCGTCGCCGTCGTCGGTCGCGGGCGCGCCGGGCGTGCCACCGTGTTCACGCACACCACCGGCGGCATCGGATCGCGGGTGGTGTTCGACGCCGCAGTGCCGACCCTGCCGGGGTTCGAGGCGCGTCCGGGCTTTGTGTTCTAAGGCTTTCCGAACACCCTGTGGCTGATCTGCCGCGTGTCCGACTAAATCGGCTGCGGGATCGAACCGAACGGTTCACAGCCCCTCTCCGAACACCTATTCTGACAGCGCGTCATCAGAGACAAGAGAGTCGCGGGCAGGCGGCTCCACCCAGTGAAGCGTTCGCAGAGGTTGGACCATGTGGCTGTCGGCTACCGGGGGCAAGGTCGTCGCATTCGCGGCGGTCGCTTTTGCCATTGGAATTTCGGTTCCTGCAAAGGCGCAGACCCTCGAACAGGCCCTCGTGGCCGCGTACCGCAATAACCCCACGCTCAATTCGCAGCGCGCCGCGACGCGCGCCACGGATGAGTATGTCCCGATCGCCCTGGCAGGCTACCGGCCGCAGATCTTCGGCAGCGCCTATGCGGGCCAGCAGTGGACGGAGACCCGCATGGATCCGGGTCAGGCGTCGTTGTCGGGCGGCGGCTCGCTGACCGTCACGAAGACGTCCCCGACCGGCTTCGGCATCACCATAAGCCAGACCATCTATGATGGCCTGAGGACCGCCAATTCGGTGCGCAGCGCGGAATCGCAGGTGCGCGGCCAGCGCGAGTTGCTGCGCAACACCGAGCAGCTCGTGCTGCTCGATGCGGCCACCGCCTATATGAACGTGCTTCAGAACGCGGCGCTGCTCGACCTGCAGAAGCAGAACCTCGAGGCCCTGAAGGAAGAACTGCGCGCCGCCCGCGACCGCTTCTCCGTCGGCGAGATCACCCGCACCGACGTCGCGCAGGCCGAGGCGAGCGTCGCCAATGCCCAGAGCGAGCTGGCGCTGGCGCAGTCGAACCTCAACACCGCCAACGCCGTGTTCTTCCAGGTCATCGGCCTCAAGCCGACGAAGCTGACCCCCGGCCGGCCGATCGACCGCCTGCTGCCGAAGACGCTCAACACCGCCGTCGACACGGGCATCAGCCGCCATCCGGCGGTGAAGGCGGCCCAGTTCGCCGTGGATGCGGGCCTCGCCAATGTGAAGGTGGCGGAGGCCGCGCTCTCGCCGACGCTGAGCCTCAACGGCACCGCCTCCTCGGACTACAACAGCACCACCAATGTCGAGCGGCAGACTTCGGCGGCGGCGACGCTGAACCTTTCCGTGCCGATCTATCAGGGTGGCTCCGAATACGCGACCATCCGCCAGAGCAAGGAAACGCTGGGTCAGCTCCGCATCGAGGTCGACATCAACCGCGAGCAGGTGCGGGCGAATGTCGTGCAGTTCTGGGGCGCCCTCGAAGCCGCCAAGGCGGCCATCGAATCGGCGCAGGCCTCGGTGGCGGCGAACGAGATCGCGCTGCGCGGCGTGCGTGAGGAATGGCGCGTCGGCCAGCGCACCACGCTCGACGTGCTGAACGCGCAGACCGCGCTGTTCGACGCCCGCGCCAGCCTCGTCATCGCGCAGCGCGACCGCGTCGTCGCGTCCTATGCGGTGCTGTCCGCTAGCGGCGACCTGAACGCCAGCCGGCTCAGCCTCAAGGTTCCGGTCTACAACCCGCAGGTTCACTACAACCAGGTGCGCGACGCGTGGATCGGCGTGCGGACCCCCGGCGGCCAGTAATCGCGCCGCCGGTTCCGCGCCGGGTTAACCATAAGCACCAATCTCTGGTGGTCATCGGGATGTTACGGCTTGGCGCGCGGCGTCGGGCAGTACACACTTTACGAAGTCTTAACGCATGATTCGCGCGGCGCGGCTGCTGGAGCGGCGCCGTGTCGGCTCGATGATCGGAATCAGCGCAATGTCGGCGAATGCGAGGGCGAACGAACCGTCCATGGAGGAGATCCTGGCCTCCATCCGGCGCATCATCTCCGATGAAGTCGCGGCCGACCCGGTTCCCCCCGCACCCGCCCGTTCCGAGCCGACCCGCTCCAGCTCCGGGCGCGACGCCTATGCCGGCGCCGGGCGCGAGCTGCCGGGTCGTGATCTTCCGGTCCGCGACGCGCATCTGCGCGACACCTATTCGCGTGAGCCGGCGACCGCCCGTCCGTCCTTCACGCGGGAGCCGCTGACCAGTGCGCCGTCGCGCCCCGCGCCTGCGGCCCCGGTTTCGCGCAGCCGCCCGGCGGATTCCTTTGTTCCGGTCGCCTCCTCGGCGACGCGGCCGGTGCCGCCTTCCGCCGGTTCCACCTATGGGGGACCCTCGGGCGCCTCGCTGCGCCCGGCTTCGGCGCCGGTCAACTATGTGCCGCCGGGCCGCGCGCCGGCCGCCGACCCCTTTGCCCCGCGCCCGCGCAGCCTTTCCTCGGCAGCGGCCGCTTACGCCATGGCGATGCCCGAGCCGGTGGACGAGGCGCCGGCCGTCGAACGCCGGGCGCCCGACTTCCGCCAGCCCGAATCCCGTCCGCCTGAATCCCGTGGCTTCGAGCCGCGTCCCACGGCGGTTCCGCCGCGCGCCGCGATGCCCGACACCAGCGGGCTCGACGCGCCGCTGGCGAGCGCCTTGCTCGATCTCGCCATGGTCGAACGGGCGGTACAGGCCGAACTGGCCAATGTGCCGCTGGCCGCCACCCGCAGCGCGGCGCCGACGCCTTCGGCGGCACCCGCCGCCCGCCCGCTGTCGGCCGAGGCCCGGCCCGCCGCCGCGACATCGGTTGAGCCCGCCGCTGCCGCCCCCGTTTCTGCCGAACTCCCGTCCGCTCCGCCGACCGCCGCTGCGGACCGCGCGGTCGAGGCCGCGCCTTCCATATCTGAGCCGTCCGCTTCCGCGCTGGCGGCCGTCGCCTCGGCCCCTCCGGCTGTCGAGCCGGCGACGGTGGAGACGTCCGCTCCGGCCGCCGAGCCCGCCGCCCCGGTGGCAGAGCCGGCGTTGACCGCCGAAGCCTCAGTCCCCGAAACCACGGCTCCCGAGATTCCGGCGCCGGAAGCCCCGGCCGCCACGGCGCCGGTGTCTGCCGCGCCGATCTCGGCTGCACCGGAGAGCGTTCCGACGTCGCGTGTCGCGGCGCCGCTGTCGCGACTGGAGGCCCGCCTCGTGGAATCGCGTCTGCCTGAAGCCCGACTGTCCGAATCGCGCTCGTCCGAATCCCGCTTCGGTGCGGCGGCCCGGCTCGCCGGCGCCGATGTCCCGGCGACGGGTGCGGAGAGCGCGCGCGAGCGCCTCGTCTCGGCGCCCGCCAGCACCGCCGTCTCGGCCGCCTTCGGCTCGCTGCAGCGCTCGGTGGCCGCGCCCGCGCGCACGGTCGACGACCTCGTGTCCGAGGCGCTCAAGCCGATGCTGAAGACCTGGCTCGACGAGAACCTGCCGGCGCTGGTCGAGCGTCTGGTCCGCGCCGAGATCGAGCGAGTCGCCCGCCAGGGCCAGTGATCCCGGCGCCCGACGGCGCTTCCCTAGCCCATTCGAGGCATGGACAGTGCCGATGCGCGCGCATCGGCATACCCGCTCGGCTGCCCCCTGAACTCCTTTGCCGTTGACTCGGGCCACCGGCTCCGCTTTGTCTCGCACCCGTTCAAGAGAAGGTGCCGGAGCCAAAATGCTCGATAACAGGTTCGATCCCGCCGCCGTCGAAGACCGCATCTACCAGGCGTGGCTGGAGGCGGGCGCGTTCAAGGCCGGGCGGCCCGAGCGGGCAGGGGCCGAGCCCTATTGCATCGTCATCCCGCCGCCGAACGTGACCGGCTCGCTCCATATGGGGCACGCGCTTAACAACACGCTGCAGGACATTCTCTGCCGCTTCGAGCGCATGCGCGGCAAGGACGTGCTGTGGCAGGTCGGCACCGACCATGCGGGCATCGCGACGCAGATGGTGGTCGAGCGCCAGCTCGCCGAGCGCCAGCTTCCCGGCCGCCGCGAGATGGGCCGCGCTGCCTTCGTCGAGCGGGTGTGGGCGTGGAAGGAAGAATCCGGCGGCACCATCATCAACCAGCTGCGCAAGCTTGGCGCCTCGGCCGACTGGTCGCGTGAGCGCTTCACCATGGACGAGGGCCTGTCCCGCGCCGTCCTCAAGGTGTTCGTGCGGCTCTACAAGGACGGGCTGATCTACAAGGACAAGCGGCTGGTCAACTGGGACCCGAAGTTCCAGTCCGCCATTTCCGACCTTGAGGTGCTGCAGGTCGAGGTGAAGGGCCATCTCTGGCACCTGCGCTACCCGCTCGCCGACGGTGTGACCTATGAGCACCCGATCGCCTTCGACGAGAACGACCAGCCCTACGAGTTCGAGACCCGCGACTACATCGTCGTCGCCACCACGCGCCCCGAGACCATGCTCGGCGACACGGCCGTCGCGGTGCATCCGGAAGACCCGCGCTATCAGGGCCTTGTCGCGGCGAAGGCGAAGGTGCGCCTGCCGCTGGTCGGACGCCTCATCCCGATCGTGCCGGACGAATATTCCGACCCGACCAAGGGCACCGGCGCGGTGAAGATCACCCCGGCGCACGATTTCAACGATTTCGAGGTCGGCCGCCGGCACAACCTGCCGATGATCAACGTGCTGGATTCCGAGGCGCGGATGGCGCTCGCCGGCAATGAGGACTTCCTCGCCGGCGCGATGCCGGGTGCCGATCTCGACGCCGCGCTGGCGCTCGACGGGCTCTCCCGCGAGGCGGCGCGCAAGGCCGTGGTCGCCTTCTTCGAGGAGGGCGGTTTCCTCGACCGGATCGAGCCGCACACCCACATGGTGCCGCATGGCGACCGCTCGAATGTCGTCATCGAGCCGTGGCTGACCGACCAGTGGTATGTCGACGCCCATACCCTCGCCCAGCCGGCGCTGGCCGCCGTGCGCGAGGGGCGCACGACCTTCGTGCCGAAGAACTGGGAGAAGACCTATTTCGAATGGCTGGAGAACATCCAGCCCTGGTGCGTCTCGCGCCAGCTCTGGTGGGGCCACCAGATTCCGGCCTGGTACGGGCCGGATGGCACCATCTTCGTCGAGGAGACGGAAGAGGAGGCGGTCGCCGCCGCGCTCGCCCATTGCGTGCAGGCCGGCATCATCACCGACGCCGAGGCCCGGGAACTCGCCGTCGACGCGGAAAAGCGCGCCGCGCTGATCACTCGCGACGAGGACGTGCTCGACACCTGGTTCTCCTCGGCGCTGTGGCCGTTCTCGACGCTCGGCTGGCCGGACGAGACGCCGGAACTGGCGCGCTTCTACCCGACCTCGGTGCTGATCACCGGCTTCGACATCATCTTCTTCTGGGTCGCCCGGATGATGATGATGGGCCTGCACTTCATGCCCGACGTGCCGTTCAGGGATGTCTACATCCACGCCCTCGTCCGCGACGAGAAGGGCGCCAAGATGTCGAAGTCCAAGGGCAACGTCATCGACCCGCTCGACCTCGTGGAGAAATACGGCGCCGATGCGCTGCGCTTCACGCTGGCGGCGATGGCGGCGCAGGGCCGCGACATCAAGCTGGCGACCTCCCGCGTCGAGGGCTACCGCAACTTCGCGACCAAGCTGTGGAACGCCGCCCGCTTCGCCGAGATGAACGGGTGCGGGCGCGACCCGGCCTTCGATCCGCGCGCGGTGACGTCGACGCTGAACCGCTGGATCCTCGCCGAGACCCAGAAGGCCGGCGCGGAAATCACCGCGGCGCTGGTCGAGTACAAGTTCAACGAGGCGGCGGGCGCGGCCTATCGCTTCGTGTGGAACATCTTCTGCGACTGGTATCTGGAACTCGCCAAGCCGGTCTTCACCGGCAGCGACGAGGCCTGGAAGGCGGAGACGCGGGCCACCGCCGCCTTCGTGCTCGACGAGATCCTCAAGCTGCTGCACCCCTTCATGCCCTTCCTCACGGAAGAGTTGTGGGCGCGCATCGCCGAGACCGGCGCGCCGCGCGGGGAACTGCTGGTGCTGTCGCAGTGGCCGGCTCTGGACGGGCTGGAAGCGCCCGACGCAGAGGCCGAGATCGGCTGGCTGATCGACCTGGTGACCGAAATCCGCTCGGTCCGCGCGGAAATGAACGTCCCGGCCGGGGCGCAGATTCCGCTCGTGCTGGTGGGGGCGAGCCCTCGCACGGTGGATCGCGCCACCTTGTGGACCGACGTGCTGGTGCGGCTCGCGCGCCTGTCGCAGCTCTCCTTCGCGGTGGAGGCGCCGGCCGGCTCGGTGCAGGTCGTGGTGCGCGGCGAGACGGCGGCGCTGCCGCTGGCCGGCATCATCGACATGGAGGCCGAGGCGGCGCGTCTGTCCAAGGAATTCGGCAAGACCGCCGACGACATCGCCAAGGTCGACGCCAAGCTCGGCAATGCCGACTTCATCAAGCGGGCGCCGGAAGAGGTGATCGAGGAGCAGCGCGAGCGCCGCGAGGCGGCGGCCGCCCGTGCGGAGAAAATCCGCGAGGCGCTGGCCCGGCTCGGCAAGGTGGGCTGATCCGGCTGGCTGTCATCGAAGCGTCACGCGATCCGGGCTAGAGCCCGTCGTTTCAGGGCGGGAGAGGGCGCGTGCCGTTTATCGAGAGCTTCCACACCGGCGACTTCCTCTCGACCATGGTCAGCCTCATCGTCGCCTTCGCGATGGGGACGCTGATCGGTGCCGAGCGGCAATACCGGCAGCGCACGGCGGGGCTGCGCACCAATGTGCTGGTGGCGATCGGTGCCTGCCAGTTCGTCGACATGGCGATGCATCTGGCCGGTCCCGAGGGGGCGGTGCGGGTGGTGGCCTATGTCGTCTCCGGCATCGGCTTTCTCGGCGCCGGCGTGATCATGAAGGAAGGCACCAACATACGCGGGCTGAACACCGCGGCGACGCTCTGGTGCTCGGCGGCGGTGGGTGCCTGCGCCGGCGCCGATCTCGTCGCCCAGTCGGTGCTGCTCACCGGCTTCGTGCTGGCCGGAAACACCATGCTGCGCCCGCTGGTGACGGCGCTGGAGCGCCTGCCGCGCGACGACGAGTCGACCGAGGCCACCTATGGCGTGAGCATCGTGACCAGCCCCGCCGCCGCCGACCGGCTGCGCGCCGAGGTGGCAAAGCTGCTGGAGGCGGCGAAGTTCCCGGTCGAGGAAGTCGAGCTTCAGGATCGAATCGACGGCTCCGCCGAGCTGCACGCGACGCTGGTGAACACGTCGGTCCGCGTCGCCGAACTCGACGCGGCGGTGCTGCGGCTGCGCCACCTGCCGGGCGTCACCGCCGCGAACTGGACCCGTTCGGCGGTCGACTGAGCGGAAGTGCCTCAGGCGGGCGGCGTCGCGGCGTCCTGCGACGCCTTCAGCAGCCCCTCCAGCCGGTCAAGCTCGGCGCGCAGCCGCTCGATGACGTCGGCGGCCTCCGACAGCTCGTCCTCCACCTTGTCGCGGCGGAAGGCGTCCAGATCGGCTGCCATGGCCCTCAGGCGCTCGACGATGTTACCGCTCGACATGCTCTGCTCCCTGCTTCCTGTCCCGGAGCCGGAATGCGTACCGGTCCGGTCCTCCCTCGCACCCGCCGAATGTGTCGGGGGTGAGATTAAATGATTGTAATTCAATACGTTACGTCAGTCCCTCACGGTGTCCGGAGCGACGGAACCGGCGGGCAGAGCTATCGCAATTTTGTGACCGGACGGCAACAGTGTCACGCATTCGCAACCATAAGCCCAGCCTCCCGGGCGGGCGCCGCGATGCCGCCACAAACCGGCACGAAATCCGACTGATAGACGGGGGATAGAGGTGTACGGGCGCGGTTGCCCGAAAAACCCCCGCGCCGGGATGCGTGCAGACATGGACGTCAGGACCATCATCGACAAGCGCAACTTGCCGAGCCGCCATGTGACGGAAGGGCCGGCGCGCGCGCCGCACCGTTCGTATCTCTATGCGATGGGCCTGACCCGCGAGCAGATCCACCAGCCGCTGGTGGGTGTCGCCTCGTGCTGGAACGAGGCCGCGCCCTGCAACATCTCGCTGATGCGCCAGGCGCAGGCGGTGAAGAAGGGCGTGGCGTCCGCCGCCGGCACGCCGCGCGAGTTCTGCACCATCACCGTCACCGACGGCATCGCCATGGGCCATGAGGGCATGAAGGCGTCGCTCGCCTCCCGCGAGGTGATTGCCGATTCCGTCGAGCTGACCATGCGCGGTCATGCCTATGATGCCCTTGTCGGCCTCGCCGGCTGCGACAAGTCGCTGCCCGGCATGATGATGGCGATGCTGCGCCTCAACGTGCCGTCGATCTTCATCTATGGCGGCTCCATCCTGCCGGGTTCGTTCCGCGGCCAGCCGGTCACGGTGCAGGACCTGTTCGAGGCGGTCGGCAAATATTCCGTCGGCGGCATGTCGCTCGACGATCTCGACGAGCTTGAGCAGGTCGCCTGTCCGTCCGCCGGCGCCTGCGGCGCGCAGTTCACCGCCAACACCATGGCGACGGTTTCCGAGGCGATCGGCCTCGCTCTGCCCTATTCGGCCGGCGCGCCGGCGCCCTACGAGATCCGCGACAAGTTCTGCATGGCCGCCGGCGAGCAGGTGATGGACCTTCTGGCCCGCAACATCCGCCCGCGCGACATCGTCACCCGCAAGGCGCTGGAGAATGCCGCGACCGTGGTCGCCGCCTCGGGCGGCTCGACCAATGCGGCGCTGCACCTGCCGGCCATGGCGCATGAAGTGGGCATCGAATTCGACCTGTTCGACGTCGCCGAGATCTTCAAGCGCACGCCCTACATCGCCGACCTCAAGCCCGGCGGGCGCTATGTCGCCAAGGACATGTTCGAGGCTGGCGGCATTCCGCTGCTGATGAAGACCCTGCTCGACCACGGCTTCCTGCACGGCGACTGCATGACCGTCACGGGCCGCACCATCGCGGAGAACCTCGCTTCGGTGAAGTGGAACCCGCATCAGGACGTGGTGCGCCCGGCCAACGATCCGATCACCGTCACCGGCGGCGTGGTCGGCCTGAAGGGCAATCTCGCGCCCGACGGCGCCATCGTGAAGGTGGCGGGGCTCAAGAACCAGAAGTTCTCCGGCCCGGCACGCTGCTTCGACGGCGAGGAAGCCTGCTTCGAGGCGGTGAGCAACCGCGACTACAAGGACGGCGACGTTCTGGTGATCCGCTACGAGGGCCCCAAGGGCGGCCCCGGCATGCGGGAAATGCTGTCCACCACCGCTGCCCTCTACGGACAGGGCGCCGGCGACAAGGTGGCGCTGATCACGGACGGGCGCTTCTCGGGCGCCACGCGCGGCTTCTGCATCGGCCATGTCGGGCCGGAGGCGGCGGTCGGCGGCCCGATCGGGCTGATCCGCGACGGCGACATCATCACCATCGACGCAATCGAGGGCACGCTGGACGTGGCGCTCTCGGACGAGGAATTCGCCGCCCGCAAGGCGGAATGGAAGCCTCGTCCCTCGCCCGTCGGCTCGGGGGCCATCTGGAAGTTCGCGCAGGCTGTGGGTCCCGCCCGTCACGGGGCGGTCACCCATCCGGGCGGCGCGGCCGAGACCACGTGCTATGCGGATATTTGAACCTTCGGCCCTGAGGCCGCTCCTCCTTCTCGCCGCCGTCGTGCTGGCGCCCGCGCTGGCCCCGACGCTGGCCGTCGCCTTCGACGGCACGCCCGGCGCGACGGGGCCGTCCGGCGCCGCCGGCAAGCCGCGCACGGTCGACGAGATCGTGCGCCTGGGCACGCAGGCGCTGCGCTCGGGCGAGACCGCCAAGGGCATCGACTCGCTGCGCTACGCCGCCGATCAGGGCCATGCCGGCGCGCAGTGGAAGCTCGGCCGCATGTATGCGGAAGGCGAGGGCGTCGAGCGCAACGACATCAAGGCGTTCGAGTATTTCAGCCAGATCGCCAACATGCATGCCGACGACAACCCGGCGGCACCCGAGGCGCGTTTCGTCGCCGACGCCTTCGTGGCGCTCGGCGCCTATTATCTGGTGGGCATTCCCAACAGCAAGGTGCGCCGCGACGCGACCCGGGCGCGCGACATGTTCGCCTATGCGGCGTCCTATTTCGGCGACCCCGACGCGCAGTACAATCTCGCCCGCCTCTATATTGACGGCGACGGCGTGAACCGCGACCCGCGCTTCGCCGCGCGCTGGCTCGGGCTCGCCGCCCACAAGGGCCAGTACCAGGCGCAGGCGGCGCTGGGCGGGCTGCTGTTCAAGGGCGACGAGGGCATTCCGCGCCAGGGCGCGCGCGGCCTAATGTGGCTGACGCTGGCGCGCGACGCCGCCGCCGGCCCCGACGACAAATGGGTGGTGGACCTCTACGAGGACGCGTTCACCAACGCCTCGTCGGACGAGCGCGCCATGGCGCTGGTCTATCTCGAACAGTACATGAAGGCCGATCGCTGAGGCATCGGCGCTGTCGGGACGGGTGTGTCACGCCCCGATGGCCAGCTCGACCCACACCGGCACGTGGTCGGACGGCTTCTCCCAGCCGCGCACATGCTTGTCGATGCCCACCGCGCGAAGCCGGTCCGTGGCCTGCGGCGAGAGCAGCAGGTGGTCGATGCGGATGCCGTTGTTCCGCTGCCAGGCGCCGGCCTGATAGTCCCAGAAGCTGTAGAGTCCGGCTTCGTCGGTAGTGGCGCGCAGCGCGTCGGTCATGCCGAGATTGAGCAGTTCGCGAAAGGCGGCCCGCGTCTGCGGCAGGAACAGCGCGTCGCCGGTCCACGCCTCCGGGTGCGCGGCATCCTCCGGGGCGGGGATGACGTTGTAGTCGCCGCAGACGACGAGCGGC
This sequence comes from Ancylobacter sp. TS-1, assembly GCF_009223885.1. Classification (NCBI taxonomy): domain Bacteria; kingdom Pseudomonadati; phylum Pseudomonadota; class Alphaproteobacteria; order Hyphomicrobiales; family Xanthobacteraceae; genus Ancylobacter; species Ancylobacter sp. TS-1. Next base: position 1,035,794 of record NZ_CP045144.1, on the reverse strand, counting down.
TCCTCATAGGCGAGGCGGTTCGCCACATGCGCCTTCAGCCGCTGCATCCAGCCGAGCTTGTAGGGGTATTTCTCGGTGTCGACCGGATTGCCGTTCGGCAGGTAGATGCCGCACACGCGGACCACGGCGCCGGGCGTCGACACCACAACCTCGATGAAGCGCGACTGCACGTCGGCCTCGTCGCCGGGCAGGCCGGTCGTCACCTCGTCGAAAGGATGGCGCGAGAGTACGGCGACGCCGTTGAAGCCCTTCTGGCCGTGGACGGCGACATTGTAGCCGAGCGCCTCGAACGCCTCACGCGGGAACGCCTCGTCGACGCACTTGATCTCTTGAAGGCACACCACGTCGGGCTTCGTCTCGGTGAGCCACGCGAGCGCGTGCTCCTGCCGCTGCTTGATCGAATTGACGTTCCAGGTGGCGATGCGCATGCGGGCGTCCGTTGTCACGAGTCGGGCGCAGCATGCCGCCTCGACCCTCCCGGCGCAAATGGCGGGCGTTGCCGCGCCAGCTTCAGCGGCGGTCGCGCGGGCGGATCTTCAGGTCGCTGACGCAGTAGCAGCCATGGCGGTAGGTGGCGTCGGTGAACTGCCGGTCGAGCCGGCGGAACAGCGCCGCCGCGGCGGTACTCAGGGTGACCAGGATCATCTTGACCTCCATCGGCCGGGATCGGCCGTGCCCTTAATCTGGGCGGCGAGGCATCAGGCTTCGAGAGGGAATGCGGAGGTGAAACGTAAGGCCGCGATAAAGATGGCAATCACGATGCCGCTACAGCACGGGCAGCAGACGGCGCACGATGAGGGCGGAGGAGAGCGACACCTCGTCGATGAACAGGCGGAAGTCGAAATGCGACTGGCTGCCGGCAAGGTCCGACAGCGCCCGCACCACCAGCCAGGGCACGCCGAAGGCGTGGCAGGCCTGCGCCATCGCGGCGCCCTCCATCTCCACCGCGGCGCCGCCGAATTCGCGGAACAGCCGCTCGCGCAGCGTCTCCGAGTTCACGAACTGGTCGCCGGTGAGCACGCGCCCGTAATGCAGCCTCGGCGCGTCGCCGCTGCCCGCCGACAGCGGCGCGAGGGTGAGGTCGGCCAGTGCCGCCCGCACGCGCTCCATCAGCGCGCCATCGGCGGCATGGCCGAGACCCTCATACGGGCTGAAGAAGGGCAGGTGGCCGGCCTGATAGACGACGAAGCCTTCCTCGGAGGTGTAGCCGGCATCGTGCTGCACCACGTCCTCGGCGATCACCACGTCGCCGACCGCCAGCTCCGGGTCGAGCCCGCCGGCGATGCCGGAGAACAGCAGCACGCGGCAGCCGAAACGCTCGATCAGCAGCGTCGCGGCGATGGCGGCGTTGACCTTGCCCATGCCGGCGCGGGCGAGCACGACCGGGTGGCCGTCGAGCCGGCCGGCATGGAAGGTCATGCCGGCGCGCTCGCTGATCTCGGGATGGACGAGATTGTCGGCGAGAAAGGCGAATTCCTGGGGAATCGCGCAGAGGATGCCGACGGGGCCCATCACAGGGCGAAGCTGGTGCCGCAGCCGCAGGCGGCGGTGGCGTGCGGGTTCTCGATGCGGAACGAGGCGCCGATCAGGTCGTCGACGAAATCGATGTTCGAGCCGGACATGTATTCCAGCGACACCGGGTCGATCACCACGGTGGCGGCACCCTCGGCGATGACGAGATCGTCCGCCTCGCGCTCGCGGGTGACGTCGAACTTGTACTGGAAGCCGGAGCATCCGCCGCCCTCGACGCTGACGCGCAGCATGCTCTGCGGCGGCTCGGCGCTGAGGATTTCGGCGATGCGCCGGGCGGCGCTGGCGGTGACGCCCACGGGATGCGAGGTTTCGATCATCTGTCGGCCTGCCGTTGAAGGCACCTGTCGGCGCCTTCGGGTTGAATATGAGTTGCCTGAATAGTTAAGTGCTGCCGGCCGCGAGTCAAAGGGGCTCGCCGACGATTGCCAGGGGAGCCGTGCATGGCGGTGGCCGGAGCGAAGCCGCGCGCGCCATGGGCGTCGAGGGCCGAGGAAAGCCGCGGGCGGCTCCATGCCGAGCCCGGCGGCGATGCGCGCAGCGCCTTCCGCCGCGACGCCGACCGCATCATCCATTCCAGCGCCTTCCGCCGGCTCGCCTACAAGACGCAGGTCTTTTCCTATCATGAGGGCGATCACTACCGGACCCGCCTGACCCATACGCTCGAAGTGGTGCAGGTGGCGCGCTCCATCGCCCGCGCGCTGGGGCTCGACGAGGATCTGAGCGAGGCGCTGGCGCTGGCGCACGATCTCGGCCATCCCCCCTTCGCCCATGCCGGCGAGCGGGTGCTGGACGCCTGCATGAGCGCCTATGGCGGCTTCGATCACAATGCGCAGTCGCTGCGTGTCGTCACCCGGCTGGAGAATCGCTATCCCGGCTTCGACGGGCTGAACCTCAGCTGGGAGGTTCACGAGGGCATCGTGAAGCATAACGGCCCGCAGCTGGCGCCGCTGCCACACGCCATCGAGGTGCATGCGGAGCGGCAGGATCTGTGGCTGTGGAGCTGGCCCTCGGCCGAGGCGCAGGTTGCCGCCATCTCAGACGACATCGCCTATGACGTGCACGACCTCGACGACGGGCTGCGCGCGGGGCTGTTCGGCATGGACGAGCTGGCCGCGCTGCCGCTGGTCGGCCCGATCATCGCCGGGATCGAGGCGCAGTGGCCGAAGCTCGACCGCGCCCGCTTCATCCACGAACTCGGCCGGCGGATGATCACGGCGCTGATCGCCGACGTGGTCGCGGAGACCGGCCGGCGGATCGACAGCGCGCGTCCCGCCGATGCCGACGCCCTACGCCGGCTGGGCGGCGCCGTCGCCGGATTCTCCGGGGACACCGCGCGGGCAGAGAAGGCCATAAAGTCGTTCCTTTTCCCGCGCATGTACCGGCATCCGCGCGTCATGCAGGAGATGGAGGCGGCCGGCGAGGTGGTGCGCGACCTGTTCGATCGCTACATGGCTGATACGCAGGCGCTGCCGGAGGAGTGGCGCCCCGGCGTGGAAGGCCGGACCGAGGCGGCGCGGGCGCGGCGCATCGCCGATTTCCTTGCCGGGCAGACCGACCGCTACGCGCTGGCCGAACATGCCCGGCTCTTTGACAGGGCACGGGAACTGCGGTAGCGGCAGCGGCCCCTTCTGGGTCTGCCGTGCCGGGAGCTTTTTGCAGATGAATCTCTTCGCGCTCTTCGCCGACCATGTCCGCGATGCCGTGGGCCAGCTCGTCGCCGAGGGGGCGGTGCCCCCGGGCATCGACACGTCGCGCGTCGTGGTGGAGCCCCCGCGCGACCCCAGCCATGGCGACCTCGCCACCAATGCGGCGATGGTGCTGGCGAAGGATGCCGGGCTGAAGCCGCGCGACCTCGCCGAGAAGCTGGTGTCCCGGCTGGCCGCCCTTCAGGGCGTCGCCCGGGTGGACGTCGCCGGGCCCGGCTTCATCAATATCGCGCTCGACGGCTCCTACTGGCCGCGCGTCGTCGCCGCCGCGCTGGCGGCCGGGAGCGACTATGGCCGCGCCGATGTCGGCGCCGGTCAGCCGATCAATGTCGAATATGTCTCCGCCAACCCGACCGGCCCGATGCATGTCGGCCATTGCCGGGGCGCGGTGTTCGGCGACTCGCTGGCCAACCTGCTCGCCTTCGCCGGCTGGAAGGTGACGCGCGAATATTACATCAACGACGCCGGCGCGCAGGTCGACGTGCTCGCCCGCTCGGCCTTCCTGCGCTACCGCGAGGCGCTGGGCGAGACGATCACCATTCCCGAGGGGCTCTACCCCGGCGACTATCTCGTGCCGGTCGGCAGGGAGCTGGTGACGAAATACGCCAACACCCTGCTCGCCAGGCCCGAGGAGGAGTGGCTGCCGCTGGTGCGCGCCATCGCCATCGACGCGATGATGGCAATGATCCGCGCCGACCTCGCCTCGCTCAACATCCACCACGCGGTGTTCTTCTCCGAGCGCACGCTGCACGCCCGCCCGGACGGCGCACCGAGCATCATCGACCGCATGCTGGAGAGCCTGCGCGCGCGCGATCTGGTCTATGAGGGCCGGCTACCGCCGCCCAAGGGCCAGCCGATCGAGGACTGGGAGGATCGCGAGCAGACGCTGTTCCGCGCCACCGGCTTCGGCGACGACGTGGACCGGCCGCTGATGAAGTCCGACGGCGCCTACACCTATTTCGCCGCCGACATCGCCTATCACAAAGACAAGTTCGACCGCGGCTTCAAGCGCATGATCGACGTGTGGGGCGCCGACCATGGCGGCTACGTCAAGCGCATGCAGGCGGCGGTGAAGGCGGCTTCCAATGGCGAGGCCAGCCTCGACGTCGAACTGTGCCAGCTCGTGCGCCTGCTGCGCAATGGCGAGCCGGTGAAGATGTCGAAGCGGGCGGGCGACTTCGTCACGCTGCGTGACGTCGTCGAGGAGGTCGGCCGCGACGCGGTGCGGTTCATGATGATCAACCGCAAGAACGACGCCGTTCTCGACTTCGATCTCGCCAAGGTGATCGAGCAGTCGCGCGACAACCCGGTCTTCTACGTGCAGTACGCCCATGCCCGGGCCAGCTCCATTCTGCGCAATGCCCGGGAGGCGTTCGCGGAACTGCCGTCCGACGCGGCGGCCTTCGCCGATGCCGAACTGTCGCGGCTGGATGACGAAGGGGAGATCGCGCTGATCAAGCTGATCGCCAGCTATCCGCGAATCGTCGAGCAGGCCGCCATCGCGCGCGAGCCGCACAGGCTCGCCTTCTACCTCTACGATCTTGCCAGTAGCCTGCATGCGCAATGGAATCGCGGCAAGGACCTGCCTCATTTACGCTTCATTATCGAAGATGATCGAAAGTCCACTTATGCGCGGCTCGCCCTTGTGCACGCGGTCGCGCTGATCATCGCTTCAGGACTTTCCATTCTTGGAGTCGATGCGCCCGAAGAAATGCGGTGAGCGCGTCGCGCGAAGCTTCGCTCGGTCCGCTCTTCCGTGGGTGCCGTCCCTTGGGCGGTGATGTCTGGTTGTACTGCGAACGGGTTCTGTGAAATGGCCAACGAGACCATGCGCAATCGGCCGGAAGTCCCCGCCGAGGATCCGCTTGCGGAACTTGCCCGCCTGATGGGTCAGGAAGACGAGTTCGCCAATCTGCTGCGCGGGCCTGCCGGCTCTGCGGGGCAGGCGGCTTCCCGTCGCCCCGCCGCTCCCCCGCAGCCGCCCGCGCCCCGCGCTCCGCAGCCGCCCCGCCCGGCGGCGCCGCGTGCCCCGGCCGAAGGCGGCAGGCCCGCGCCGGGCTCCTTCGCCGCCCTGGCGGCCGAAGTCTACAATGAGGGCGCCCGGCAGTCGGCCGCCTCCCGCGCCTCACTCGACGATGCCGCCCGCGAGGCGACCCGCGATCTCGCCCGGACGGCGCGTCCCCCGCAGCAGCGTCCCCCCGATCCGCGCATTTCCGACCCGCGTATTCCCGAGCAGCGTCTCGCCGAGGCCCGAGCGCCGGAACCCCGTGCGCCCGAGCCTCGCGCACCGGAAGCCCGCGCTCCCGAGCCGCGTGCGCCGCAGGAGCGTGCCCCGCAGGAGCGCGTCCCGATGGAGCGCGCGCCCTTCGTTCCCCCGCGTCCGCAGCCGACCGAGCCGCCGCGCCGTGCGGCTGCCCCGGCGCCGCGCGCGCCGGAGCCCGAGCGTTCCTTCGACGGTGGCGTCGATGCGGTGTCGCGCGCTCTGGCGCAGTCTTTCGATCCGCTGCCGGAGGCCCAGCGTCCCGGTGCGGCACGCCCCGGCGCGGCCCGTGCCGAGGCGCCGGTGCGCCAGCCGCAGGCGCGCATCGCCGACGATGCCGACCTGCCGCTGACCGATTCCCCGCCGCCGGCCTGGATGCAGCGCGATGCTGCCGCCGCTCGTGCGGCCGAGGCCGCATCCGCGCCGCCGTCCGCGCGCGGACCCGGTCCGGCGCCCGGCCAGCCCTTCGATCCGGACGAGGAAAGCTACGATTACGGCCGCTCGGCCGCCGACTACAATCCTGCCGACGCTTACGACACCTACGAGGTCGAGGAAGAGGCACCGGCACGGCGCGGGCGTGGCCGTCTGCTGCTCGTCGGCGGTCTGCTGCTGGTGTTCGTGGTGGCGGCCGGCGCCGGCTACATGCTGGTCGGCGGCCCGCAGGGCGTGACACGCTCCACCGGCGAGCCTCCCGTCATCCGCGCCGAGCAGGGCCCCAACAAGGTCGTGCCCGACCAGGTGGCCAAGGAGCAGGGGGCCGACGGCCAGAAGCTGATCTATGACCGCGTCGGCGGCAACGCCACGACCGGCAACGAGCAGGTGGTTTCCAGCGAGGAACAGCCGGTCGACATGTCGCAGGCGGCGCAGCCGCAGCCGCGCGTCATCCAGACCACGCCCGCCTTCTCCAATTCGTCGTCGCCGACCACGTCGGGTGCGAACTCGGCCGAGCCGAAGCGCGTGCGCACGCTGACCGTGCGGGCAGACGGCACCATCGTCGAAGACGCCCCGCCGCCGGCCCCGGTGGCGACGGCCCCTGTGCAGTCGTCGGCGCAGCCGACCGGCTCGGCGCCGATTCCGCTCAATCCGGGCACCGGCGCGCCGGTCTCGACCAACCCGACGCCGCTGGCCGCCACCCCGTCGATCGTCGACAACGTGCCGTCCCCGGCGCGCGTCGCCGCCGCACCTGCCGCGCCGACGGCGATCCATACGCCGGCTCCCGCACCGGCTCCCGCTCCCGCCGCGGCCCCGCGCCCGGCGGCGGCGACCGGCGCCACCGCGCCCGCCGGCGCCTATGTCGTCCAGATCGCCTCGGTGCGCTCGGAGGCGGAGGCGCAGGCGACGTGGCGCAGCATGCAGTCCAAATATTCGGGCCTGCTCGCCAACCAGTCCTTCGGCGTCAAGCGCGCCGATCTCGGCGATCGCGGCATCTATTACCGCGCCCAGGTCGGTTCGTTCGGCTCGCGCGAGGAAGCGGTCGGCCTCTGCGAGGCGCTGCGCGCCCAGGGCGGCGACTGCATGGTCCAGCGTAACTGACGCGGCGATCGCTTCCCATGAGTGGCACGCCGAGCCCGCGCGCGTTCATTACCGGTTGCGCCGGTATCTCGCTGACGCCTGACGAGACCGACTTCCTGCGCGAGGCGGCGCCGTGGGGCCTGATCCTGTTCCGCCGCAATGTCGACACGCCGGAACAGGTGGCCGCTCTGGTCGCCGCCTTCCGCGCGACGGTCGGCCGGGACGACGCGCCGGTGCTGATCGATCAGGAAGGCGGGCGCGTGCAGCGGCTCGGACCGCCGCACTGGCCGGTCTACCCGCCGGCGGACGTCTTCGCGCGCCGCGCCGAGGCGGGCGACATCGACGGCGCCGCCGAGGCGGCCCGGCTCGGCGGCCGGCTGATGGCAGCGGACCTCGCCGCGCTCGGTATCAATGTCGACTGCGTGCCCTGCGCGGATCTGCGCCTGCCGGAAGGCCACGGCATCATCGGTGACCGCGCCTATGGCTCGACGCCGGCTCAGGTCGCCCGGCTCGCCCGCGCGGCGGCGCAGGGGCTGATCGAGGGCGGGGTGCTCCCGGTTCTCAAGCATATTCCCGGCCATGGCCGCGCCCGCGCCGACAGCCATCTCAGCCTGCCGGTGGTGGAGACGTCGCGCGCGGAGCTGGAGGCGACGGATTTCGAGCCGTTCCGCCTGCTCGCCGACCTGCCGCTCGGCATGACCGCCCATGTCGTCTACGCGGCCATCGACGCGGAGCGTCCGGCCACCACCTCGAAGCGGGTGATTGACGAGATCATTCGCGGCCATATCGGCTTCGACGGCGCGCTGATGAGCGACGACCTCTCCATGGGTGCGCTGGCGGGCTCGCTGGCGAGCCGGGCGGAGGCCTCCTTCGCCGCCGGCTGCGACCTGGCCCTCCACTGCAACGGCCGGCTCGACGAGATGGCCGAGGTCGCCTCGCGCTCGCCGGTTCTCGCGGGCGAGGCGGCTCGGCGCTGCGCGGCGGCGCTCGGACGGCTCGGGGCGCGCGAAGAAATCGCGCAGGACGAGGCGCGGGCGCGTTTTTCCGATATGATCGCTGCGTCCTGAACGACGTTCGCGGTCCATCATGGTGCAAAGCCAGTTCCCCTTCGAAGCCGATTCCGTGCGCCAGGCGGGCGATCCCGCGCTGGTGGTGGATGTCGACGGATTCGAGGGCCCGCTGGACCTGCTGCTGGCGCTGGCGCGAACCCAGAAGGTCGACCTTGCCCGTATCTCCATCCTCGAACTCGCCGAGCAGTATCTCGGCTTCGTCGAGGCGGCGCGGCGCATCCGGCTCGAACTCGCCGCCGACTATCTCGTCATGGCGGCGTGGCTCGCCTATCTGAAATCGCGGCTGCTGCTGCCCGATCCGCCGAAGGAGGAGGGGCCGAGCGCCTCCGAGCTGGCCGCCGATCTCGCCGAGCGCCTGCGCCGGCTGGAGCGCATCCGCGCCGCCGCCGCGCATCTGGCCACCCGCGACCGCATCGGCCACGAGGTGTTCGCGCGCGGCGCGCCGGAGGCGCTGGTGCGGCAGGGGCCGGTGGTCTACGAGGCGACGCTGTACGACCTGCTCGCCGCCTATGGTGCGCAGCGCCAGAAGATGGCGCTGTCGCAGGTGCGCTTCCCGCCCCGCAACGTCATCTCCCTCGCCGATGCCCGCGAGCGGCTGGAACGGCTGATCGGCCGGCTGGCGCTGCATGGCGAGTGGGCGCGGCTCGACGGATTCCTGCTCAACTGGATCGCCGACCCCAAGATGCGCGCCACCGCGCTCGCCTCGGGCTTCTCCGCGACGCTGGAGATGGTGCGCGAGGGCTTGGTCGACATGCAGCAGGACGACGCCTTCGCGCCGATCTGGATCCGCAGCCGCGTGGCCACGCCGGGGGAGGGCGCATGAGCGCGGAAGCCGCCCGTACCGTTCCCGTCGTGCATGACGAGGCCGGCGAGATGCCACGCGCCTCCGCCCGGGCGGCCCGCGACCCGGCGCTGCGCCTGCTCGAAGCGATGCTGTTCGCCGCCGGCGAGCCGCTCGACGAGATGATCATCGCCGCCCGGCTGCCGGAGGGCTCGGACGTGCGCGCCCTGCTGGCGGAACTCTCGGCCGATTATGCCGACCGGGGCTTCAACCTCGTGCGGGTGGCCGGCAAGTGGATGCTGCGCACCGCGCCCGATCTCGGCTTCCTGCTCTCCCGCGACAAGCCGGAGCCGCGCCGCCTCTCCCGCGCGGCGCTGGAGACGCTGGCCATCATCGCCTACCACCAGCCTGTGACCCGCGCCGAGATCGAGGAGATTCGCGGCGTCTCCACCAACAGGGGCACGCTCGACGTGCTGCTGGCGGCCGGCTGGGTGCGCCTGCGCGGAAGGCGGCGCAGCCCCGGGCGGCCGGTGACCTACGGCACCACCGAGACCTTCCTCGTGCATTTCGGCCTCGACGCCATCGGCGATCTGCCGGGGCTCGACGAACTGCGCGGTACCGGGCTCATCGACGCGCGCGTCTCGGCGGGGCTGACCGTGCCGCTGCCGAGCGACGACCCCACGCTGAAGGACGACGAGGACCCGCTGGAGCCGGAGTTCGACCTCTCCTTCTCGCCCGAGTCCGGCGAAGACGAGGACTTTACCGGCGAGGCCCATCCGGGCGAAGACGACGGGCGCTGAGCGCGCGTCCGAAGGCCGGCGACAGGAGAATCCCATGTATCACGCGCCGGCCCGCACGCCCGTCTCCCTCGCGAGCCGCCTGACCCTCGAAGAGGTTCGGCACGGCTATGGCGAGGTGGAGGCGGTGCGCGGGGTCTCGCTCACGGTCGAGCCCGGGCAGATTCTGTGCCTGCTCGGCCAGTCGGGCTGCGGCAAGACCACGCTGCTGCGCCTCATCGCCGGCATCGAGCGCCCCAGCAGCGGACGCATCCTGCTCGACAAGCAGGTGATCGCCGGGCCGGGCGCCTTCGTGCCGCCGGAGAAGCGCAATATCGGCCTGGTCTTCCAGGACTACGCGCTGTTTCCGCACCTGACCAATGTGGAGAACGTCGCCTTCGGCCTGCGCGCGCTGGCGGCCGGGGATGCCCGCGACGAGGCCCTTCGGGCCCTCCAGCGGGTGCGTCTGGAGGACCACGCGCAGGACTATCCACATGCTCTTTCGGGCGGCGAGCAGCAGCGCGTGGCGCTCGCCCGCGCGCTCGTGCCGCGCCCCGGCATTCTCCTTATGGACGAGCCGTTCTCCGGGCTCGACAGTCGGCTGCGGGGAAGTGTGCGCACCGAAACGCTCAACGTTCTGCGCGACGCCCGCGCCACCTGCATCATCGTCACCCACGATCCCGAGGAGGCGATGCGCCTCGGCGACCGCATCGCGCTGATGCGCAAGGGCGTGCTGGTGCAGGTGGGCACGCCGGAGCAGCTCTACCGCCAGCCGGCCGATCTCGACGTCGCGCGTTTCTTCTGTGAAATCAACGAGGTGCCGGGCGAGGTGCGGGGCGGCCGGGTGGTCACGGCGCTGGGCAGCTTCCCGGCGCTCGGGCTTGCCGAGGGCACGGAGGCGGTGGCGGCGATCCGCCCGCAGGGCATCGACCTGATGGCGCCGGGCTCGGGCGTGCCGGGGCGAATCGTCGCCCACCGTTTCCTCGGCGAACTCGATCTCTACGAGGTCGCGGTGGAGGGGCTGGATCGTCCTTTGGTCGCACGCCGCCGCACGCGGGCCGGCCTGCTGCGTGGGCATGACGTCGGCGTGAGCATCGAGCCGGCCGAGGTTCTTGTCTTCGCCACGGCCCGGCCCTAGTGTCCGGGTTCAATTGCGATGCGCGGCCGCGAGGGGCCGGCGGCGCTTCGATAAGGGAGTTGGTGTTATGGGTTCATTGAGCATCTGGCATTGGATCATCGTGCTGGTTGTCGTTCTGCTCCTCTTCGGCCGTGGCAAGCTCTCCGAGCTGATGGGCGATGCCGCCAAGGGGATCAAGGCGTTCAAGAAGGGCATGGCGGACGAGGACGAGACGGCGAAGCCGGCCGAGCCGGTGCGCTCGCTCGATCACCAGTCCAAGGTGGAAGCCGAGCAGACCAAGGTCAGCTGATTCCAGTCCTGCGGGTCCAACGGATCGGGGAGGGTCGCGGATCGCGACCCCAAACTAACGCATGTTCGACATCGGCTGGACCGAACTACTGGTTGTCGGCGTCGTCGCCCTCGTGGTGATCGGCCCGAAAGAGCTTCCGCGCGTGCTGCGCACCGTGGGGCAAGGCGTGAACAAGCTGCGCCGCATGGCGGGCGAGTTCCAGGGACAGTTCAACGAGGCGCTGCGCGAGGCGGAACTTACCGACCTCAAAGACAGCGTGAGCGGCCTCAAGAACGACCTTTCCGGGCTTGCCAGCGACGCGCGCAGCTCGATCTCCAACGCGCTGCCCACCAATCCGCTGCAGGACATCGCCACCGACCTGAAGGCGCCGACCGGCAGTGTCGAGCGCACGGACCTGCCCGTCGCCGACGCGCTGGCTGAGCAGCTTCCCCCGCCGGGCGACCTGGAGCCGCACCCGTTCGAGACCATCGAACAGGAAGTGCGCGCCGCCACGGCTGCCATCGAGCCTTCCGCGATCGAGCCGGCCAAGGGCGAAGCGAAGCCGGCCGCCGCTTCGGCTGTCGCCGCGCCTGTCGCTGCCGCCCCGGCGGTTGCGGCTGCGGCGCCGGAAAAGCCCAAGCGCGCCCGCTCGGCCAAGCCTGCGGTTGCAGCGGAGGAAGGCGCGGCCGCCGCGCCGAAGACGCCGGCCGCCCGTCGCGCGCCGAAGGCTCCCGCCGCCGAGCCGGAAGTCGCCGCGGCGGTTGCCGCGCTCGATGAACCTGCCGTCACCGCGCCGGCGAAGCCGAAGGTGGCTGCCAAGCCCTCTGCGAAGCCGCGCATCAAGGCCAAGCCGACCTCCGGCAATGAAGGGCCGGCCGCATGAGCCAGGACGATATCGACGCCTCCAAGGCTCCGCTGCTCGAGCATCTGATCGAGCTGCGCACCCGGCTGATCAAGTCGCTGATCGCGTTCTTCATCGCCTTCTTCGCCTGCTTCATGCTGGGCAAGTTCATCTACAACATCCTGCTGTGGCCCTATGAGTTCGCGGCCGGCGGCACCGAGCACGTGAAGCTCATCTACACGGCGCCGCAGGAGTTCCTGTTCACCCAGATCAAGCTCGGCATGTTCGGGGCGGCGTTCATCTCCTTTCCCATCGTGGCGACGCAGATCTACATGTTCGTGGCGCCGGGGCTCTATAGCCACGAGAAGAACGCCTTCCGCCCCTATCTGGTGGCGACGCCGGTGTGCTTCCTGATCGGGGCGGGCTTCGTCTATTTCGTCGCCATGCCGCTGGCGATGACCTATTTCCTCTCCATGCAGCAGATGGCCGGGCCGGATACGCCCGAGATTTCGATGCTGCCGCAGGTGAGCGAGTACCTGTCGCTGATCATGACGCTGATCTTCGCCTTCGGCATCTGCTTCCAGCTTCCGGTCATCCTGACGCTGCTGGCGCAGATCGGGCTGGTCACCTCCGACCAGCTCAGAAAGGCGCGGCGCTACGCCATTGTCGGCGTCTTCGTCGCCGCTGCCGTGCTGACGCCGCCGGATGTGGTGAGCCAGTTCGCCCTCGCCATCCCGACGCTGCTTCTCTACGAGGTGTCGGTCCTGCTGGTGCGCATGGTCGAGAAGAAGAAGCGCACGGCGGAAGCAGCGGCCGACGCCGCCGTCTGAGGCAGCGCCGCCGTCATCCCGGAACGGCCGGCAGGCCGTATCCGGGACCGTGTGACCGTATGGGCGGACGATCCCGGCTCTCGCTTTGCTCGGCCGGGATGACGCCCGGGCATGACGGCTGATCGCACGCACGCGCTTTCGCGCGGGCCGCACTTGTCCCCGCCTTCCCGATTGGCTACGTCCCTGCAGTCCCGGCGCGAGGCCGGGAGCGGCGCGTTTGAAGGCGAGACTGCCATGCACGACATCAAGTGGATCCGTGAGGAGCCGAACGGGCTCGTCAATGCGCTGGTGCGGCGCGGGACGTCGGCAGACGAGGCGCAGGCGCTGGTCGACGGGCTGATCGCCCTCGATGAGACCCGCCGCTCCGGCATCGGCAGGCTGGAGGAGCTTCAGGCCCGCCGCAACGCCGCCTCGAAGGAGATCGGCGCCGCCAAGAAGGCCGGTGAGAACGACCGGGCTGAGGCGCTGATGGCCGAGGTCGGGGCGTTGAAGACCGACATTCCCGCGCTGGAGGAAGAAGTGAAGGCCGCCGAGGGCGAGCTACACGCTCGGCTTTCCGCCATCCCCAACGTGCCGCTCGCCGAGGTGCCGCTTGGCAAGGACGAGCACGACAACGTGCCCTATGACGCGCAGCCGCACCCGGAGGTGCCGGGCAGCGCGCTGGCGATGCCGGCGATCCGCGACTACGCCTTCACGCCGAAGCAGCATTTCGAGATCGGCGAGGCGCTCGGCCAGATGGATTTCGAGGCCGCCGCCAAGCTCTCCGGCGCGCGCTTCGTGGTGCTGAAGAACCGGCTGGCGCGTCTGGAGCGCGCCATCGGCCAGTTCTTCATCGACACCCACACCGAAGAACACGGCTACATGGAAGTCGCGCCGCCGATCCTCGTCAACGACGAGGCTATGTTCGGCACCGCGCAGCTGCCGAAGTTCCGCAACGACCAGTTCCGGGCCGACGCCATCGTCGATGTGAGCTATGACTGGGATTATTTTCGCGAGAAGTATCCCGGCTTCCGCGACGCTTGGCGCGAGATTCTCAATGCGCGTCTCGGCGCGGACCAGCAGAGGCTGGACGTGCTTGTCCACGGTCTGTCCGGCCATATCGCGACTGAGGATTGGGCCGCGCTGCACGACGCCATGAGCGGCCGCAATCTCTGGCTCATCCCCACCGCCGAGGTGCCGCTGACCAATCTGGTACGGGAGAGCATCCTCTCGGAAGACGAACTGCCGATGCGCCTGACCGCGCTCACGCCTTGCTTCCGCGCCGAGGCGGGGTCGGCGGGGCGCGACACGCGCGGCATGATCCGCCAGCACCAGTTCAACAAGGTGGAGATGGTCGCCATCACCACGCCGGAGAAGGCGCTGGAGGAGCAGGAGCGCATGCTCGCCTGCGCCGTGGCGGTGCTGAAGAAGCTCGGCCTGCACCATCGCGTGGTGACGCTGTGCACCGGCGACATGGGCTTCGCCTCCGCGCGCACCTTCGACATCGAGGTGTGGCTGCCGGGGCAGGGCGCCTATCGCGAGATTTCCTCGGTCTCCACCTGCTCGGACTTCCAGGCCCGGCGCATGAATGCGCGTTACCGCCCGAAGGATTCGAAGGGGCCGCGCTTCGTCAACACGCTCAACGGTTCGGGCGTCGCGGTCGGGCGCGCCATGGTGGCGATCCTCGAGAACTACCAGAACGAGGACGGCTCGGTCACGGTGCCCGACGTGCTGGTGCCCTATATGGGCGGCGTGACGAAGATCGAGAAGAACTGAGCCGGCCGCCCGGTGGCGTCATCCCGGAATCGCCGTCAGGCGATATCAGGGATCGCGTGCGGAATTGGCGAACGATCCCGGCCCTGTGGCTTCGCCTCCGGCCGGGATGACGTTGTGTGAAAGCTGAGGGGACATGATGCGCATCCTGGTGACGAATGACGACGGCATCCATGCCCCCGGCCTCGACGTCGCCGCCCGCATCGCGCGCGCTCTGTCGGACGATGTGTGGGTGGTGGCGCCGGAGACCGACCAGTCCGGCGTGTCGCACTCGCTCTCGCTGTCCGATCCGCTGCGGCTGCGGCAGGTGGAAGAACGCCGCTTCGCGGTGAAGGGCACGCCGACCGACTGCGTGATCATGGCGGTGCGGCAAATCCTCAAGGACGCAAAGCCCGATCTCGTGCTCTCCGGCGTCAATCGCGGCCAGAACGTCGCCGAGGATGTCGGCTATTCCGGCACGGTGGCGGGCGCCATGGAGGGCACGGTGCTCGGCATCCCCTCCGTCGCGCTGTCGCAGGCCTATGGCTTCGAGACCCGCAAGGCGCCGGCCTACGACGCCGCCGAGCACTGGGGCCCGAAGGTGATCCGCACCCTGCTCGACGAGGGACTGCCCGACGGGGTGCTGGTGAATGTGAACTTCCCCAACCGCCGCCCGGAGGAGATCGCCGGCATCGCGGTGACGGCGCAGGGCCGGCGCAACCAGGACCTGCTGCGCATCGACCAGCGGGCCGACGGGCGCGGCAATCCCTATTACTGGATCGCCTTCGAGAAGCGTATCTTCGAGACGGTGAACGGCTCCGACCTGCACGCGCTCGACGGCGGCTTCATCTCGGTCACGCCGCTGCGGCTGGACATGACCGACGAGCCGATGATGACCCGGCTGGCGCAGGTCTTCCGCCGCTGATCGCGCGCGAGGGAGTGTGCCGGTGAGCGCAGGCGAGAACGAGGACGCCATCGAGCGGGCGGCACTGCTGCTGGCGCTGCGCCAGCGCGGCCTGCGCGACCCGCAGGTGATGCGCGCCTTCGAGCAGGTGCCGCGCGAACTGTTCGTCGAGCCCGCCTTCCGCCGGCAGGCCTGGCGCGACCAGGCGCTCCCGGTCGATTGCGGCCAGACCATCAGCCAGCCGACCGTCGTCGCGCTGATGACCGAGGCGCTGGAGCTGAAGCCCGCGCACAGGGTGCTGGAAGTGGGTACCGGCACCGGCTACCACGCCGCGATCCTCGGCCATATCGCCGGCCATGTGGTGACGCTGGAGCGCTTCCGCACGCTGGCGGCGGCGGCGGCGCGGAGGCTCGCGGGGCTCGGCCTCTCCAATGTCGAGGTGTTCATCGCCGACGGCCTGCTGGGCTATCCCGCCGGCGCACCCTTCGACCGCATCGTGCTCAACGCGGCGGTGGCCGAGGTGCCGCCGGCCCTGTTCGGGCAACTGGCGCCGGACGGCATTCTGGTCGCGCCGGTCGGCCCGCCCGAGGGCACGCAGGTACTCACGCGCTACCGAAGGGGAATTGAAGGGCTGGAGCGGCGGGAACTCTCGCTGGTGCGTTTCGTGCCGATGCTGCCCGGAGTCGCCGCTGTGCTCTGAAATGGCCGGGAATCCGCCATTTTTCCTCGCTGTCCGCGACGGACTTAAGCCGGTGTTTACCTGTACGCCGCATTAATCCCGATGAGTCCAGCGTTCGGGTGGTGCGATGCGTAATCTTTTGTCGACGTCCGGTTCCGGCCCATTCTTGCGGCTGTCCATCGTTGCCCTCGTCGCCGGCGGTGCGGCAGCCTGCAGCTCGGATGCGAGCCGCTTCAACGACCCGAATTCCAATCCGTTCTCGGCCCAGAGCGCACCGTCCTATACGGGCTCGGTCGCCGCTGCGCCGACCGGCGCGGTGCAGGGCGGAGCGATTTCCAGCGCCCCGATCGCGCCCCCGGCCGGGCAGGCCGTTGCCGGCGCCTATCCCGGCCCCTACGGCACACCCTCTCCCTATGGCGCCCCCGCTGCTGGCGCCGCGCCCTATGGTGCGCCCCGCCAGCTCGCCTCTGCCACCCCGACCTACACGCCGCCGGCCCCGCAGCCGAGCTATGGCGGTACCCAGCCGCTCTACGGCACGCAGCCCCAGCCGCTCGCGGCGACGGCGCCCGCCCGTCCCGCGCCGCAGGTCGCCGCCGCCTCAAGCGGCGCCCATGTGGTCGCGCCCGGCGAGACGCTGAGCTCGATCGCCCGCAATTATGGCGTGACGCGCAGTGCGCTGGCCTCCGCCAACGGTCTCGATTTCAACGCGCAGGTGCGCACCGGCCAGAAGCTCGTCATGCCGGTCGCCGGCGGTCCGGCGACGCCCGCCCCGGTCGTCGCCGCCGCTCCCAAGCCGGCTCCGGCGCCCGTCCTTGCCGCCGCCAAGCCGGTGACCGCGCCCACCCCGGTCGCTACCGCCCCGGCCGCGGCCGCCGCCAAGCCGCAGACCATCGCGGCGGTGAAGCCGTCCGAGACTCCCGACGACATCCGCGCCGAGGCTTCCGGCCCGCAGTTCCGCTGGCCGGTGCGCGGGCGCGTCATCTCCGGCTTCGGGCCGAAGCCGGGCGGCCAGCAGAACGAGGGCATCAACATCTCGGTACCGGAAGGCACTTCGGTGAAGGCCGCCGAGGACGGCGTGGTCGCCTATGCCGGCAGCGAGCTGAAGGGCTACGGCAACCTCGTCCTCATCAAGCACGCCGACGGCTGGGTCACGGCCTACGCCAACAACAGCGCGCTCGACGTGAAGAAGGGCGACACGGTCAAGCGCGGCCAGGTGATCGCCAAGGCCGGCCAGACCGGCAACGTCACCTCACCGCAGCTGCACTTCGAGATCCGCAAGGGCTCGCAGCCGGTCGACCCGTCCCAGTATCTCGCCGGCCTCTAGCGGCCGGCCTCCCTCCGGCGCGACGTTCGGACCTTGGCGCCGGTCAGCGCGGGGCGGCAGGCGGTTCCGACAAGGACACCCCCAGCCGCCCCGCGACATCCTGCACATACTGCCAGGCGGTGCGGCCCGAACGGGCGCCGCGCGTGGTCGACCATTCCAGCGCCTCGCGGCGCAGCGTTTCCGTGTCGATCGGCACGCCGAAATAGGCGACATAGCCCTCGACCATGGCGAGATATTCGTCCTGGGTGCACTTGTGGAAGCCGAGCCACAGGCCGAAGCGGTCCGACAGCGACACCTTCTCCTCCACCGCCTCGCCCGGATTGATCGCGGTCGAGCGCTCGTTCTCCACCATCTCGCGCGCGAGGATGTGGCGGCGGTTCGAGGTGGCGTAGAAGATGACGTTTTCCGGCCGCCCCTCGATGCCGCCTTCCAGCACCGCCTTGAGCGACTTGTACGACGTGTCGTCGGCGTCGAAGGACAGGTCGTCGCAGAAGATGATGAAGCGGAACGGCGCCGCGCGCATCAGCGCCATCAGTGCCGGCAGCGATTCGATGTCCTCGCGGTGGATCTCCACCAGCTTCAGCGGCGGGCGGCCCTCGCCGGCGACGTCGCGGTTGACGGAAGCGTGCGAGGCCTTCACCAGCGAGCTTTTGCCCATGCCGCGCGCGCCCCACAGAAGCGCGTTGTTGGCCGGCAGGCCGCGCGCGAAGCGCAGCGTGTTGTCGACGAGCTGGTCGCGCGTGTGGTCGATTCCCTTCAGCAGCTCCATGTCGACGCGGGCGACGCGCGGCACGGGTTCGAGCCGGCGCTCCTCGGCGTGCCAGACGAAGGCGTCGGCCGCGTTGAAGTCGGCGGCGGCGGCGCGGCTCGGGGCGATGCGCTCCAGCGCCTCGGCGATGCGGGTGAGAACGGCGCCGAGATCGTCCGGTGTATGGCTCATGTTGGGCTCCTTCGTGGGCCCGGAATAGCCATAAGCGGGCGGGGCGACAAGCAGAACCGTAACGCCTGTTACTCCCTGTCGCGCCCGTGACGTCGCGTCGTGGCGAGGGCGTTTGCAATCGGCGGGCGCGTCAGTATAGTCCGCGCCGCTTCGCCGGGCCTTTCGCCCGCCTCTGATCGACGGACAAGGAACCGACATGTTCATCACGCCCGCCTTTGCGCAGACCGGCGCCCCGGGTGGCACCGACATGCTGATGTCGCTGCTGCCCTTCGTGCTGATCTTCGTCATAATGTATTTCCTCATTCTGCGCCCGCAGCAGAAGAAGGTGAAGGCGCACCAGGAACTGGTGAAGAACGTGCGCCGCGGCGATACCGTCGTGACCACGGGTGGCCTCATCGGCAAGGTGGCGCGCGTGATCGACGATTCCGAGATCGAGCTGCAGGTCGCCGAGGGCGTGAAGATCCGCCAGATGCGCGGCCTGATTTCCGAGGTCCGCGCCAAGGGCGAGCCGGCCAAGGAAGAAGGCGAATCCTGACGCTTACCTCTTGCGGCCGATCCGCCACGGGCGGCCGGAAGGAACCCCATGCTTTACTTCTCGAAATGGAAGGCCATCGCGATCGTCGCGGTCTCGGCCATCATCTGTCTGATGGTGGTTCCGAGCCTGCTGCCGACGAAGGCCTATGACCACCTGCCGGGCTTCCTTCAGCGCAAGATCGTGCTCGGTCTCGATCTGCAGGGCGGCTCCTACATCGTCCTTCAGGTCGACTCTGCCGAGGTCCGCACGGCGCGGCTGGAGCAGCTGCGCGACGATGCGCGGCGCGTCCTGCGCGATGCCAAGGTCGGCTATACCGGCCTCAACATCCAGGGCGATGCCGTGCAGGTGCGAGTGCGCGACGGCCAGGATGTCGAGGCGGCCTACACCCAGCTTCGCACGCTGGCGCAGCCCATCGGCGGCGCGATGGCCACGACCGGCCAGCTCGACACCGATGTGACGCGCGACGGCAACCTGATCTCGCTGTCGCCGACCTCGACCGGCGTGCAGGCGCGCACGATTCAGGCGGTGTCGCAGTCCATCGAGATCATCCGCAAGCGTATCGACCAGCTCGGCACCACCGAGCCCTCGATCCAGCGCCAGGGCGCCGACCGCATCCAGGTCCAGGTGCCGGGCTTGCAGGATCCCTCGCGCCTCAAGGCGCTGCTGGGCCAGACCGCCAAGCTGACCTTCCGCCTCGTCGACAACACGATGAGCCCGCAGCAGGCGCTGCAGGGCCGTCCGCCGGCTGGCACCGACGTGCTCTATTCGGACGGCAACCCGCCGGTTCCCTACCTGATCGAGCAGCGCGTGCTGGTCGCCGGCGAGGACCTGACCGACGCCCAGCCGGGCTTCGATCCCACGACGCGCGAGCCGGTCGTCACCTTCCGTTTCAACACCAACGGCGCGCGCCGTTTCGCGGAAGCAACGCAGGCCAATGTCGGCCGGCCCTTCGCCATCATCCTCGACAACAAGGTGATCTCGGCGCCGGTGATCCGCGAGCCGATCCTCGGCGGCTCGGGCCAGATCAGCGGCAATTTCTCCGTTCAGGAAGCCAACGACCTCGCCATCCTGCTGCGCGCCGGCGCCCTGCCGGTGCCGTTGCAGGTGGTGGAGGAGCGCACGGTCGGCCCCGGCCTCGGCGCCGATTCGATCCGCGCGGGCCTGATCGCCTCCATCGTCGGCGCCGTCGCCGTCGCGCTGTTCATGATCGCCACCTACGGCATCTTCGGCGTGGTGGCGGTGCTGGCGGTCGCGGTGAACGTCGGCATGATCTTCGGCGTGCTGGCCATGCTCGGCGCCACGCTGACGCTGCCCGGCATCGCCGGCGTGGTGCTCACAGTGGGCATCGCGGTCGATTCGAACGTGCTGATCTATGAGCGCATCCGCGAAGAGGCGAGGGCGGGCCGGTCGGCCATCTCCGCCATCGACGCCGGCTTCACCCGCGCGCTGGCGACCATCCTCGATTCGAACATCACCACCTTCATCGCGGCGGCGGTGCTGTTCTATGTCGGTTCGGGCCCGGTGCGCGGCTTCGCCATCACCTTCGGCATTGGCATCATGACGACCGTCTTCACCGCCTTCACCCTGACCCGCCTGATGGTGGCGCTCTGGGTCCGCTGGCGGCGCCCCCAGCGCGTGCCGATCTGAGAAAGGCGAGCACCCCCATGCGTCTGCTCCGCATCGTACCGGACGACACGACATTCGACTTCATCCGCTTCCGGCGCATCAGCTTCCCGATCTCGGCGCTGCTGTCGATCGTGGCGCTGGCGGCCTTCCTCACGCTCGGGCTGAATTTCGGCATTGACTTCAAGGGCGGCACGCTGCTCGAGGTGCGCTACCCGAACAGCACGCTGAACATCGCCGACGTGCGCTCCAAGCTGGAGGCGCTCGATCTCGGCGAGGTGCAGATCCAGGAGATCGGCAGCGACGGCGAAGTGCTGATCCGCGTCGCCCAGCAGCCGGGCGGCGAGCAAGCGCAGCAGGCCGTGGTCGGCAGGGTCCGCGCCACGCTCGGCGAGGGGGTCGAGTACCGCCGCATCGAGGTAGTCGGCCCGCGCGTCTCGCAGGAACTGCTGAGCTACGGCATCGTCGGCCTGATGCTCGCCGTGGTCGCGATCCTCATCTATCTGTGGTTCCGCTTCGAGTGGCAGTTCGCACTCGGCGCCTCGATCGCCAACTTCCACGACATCGTGCTGACCATCGGGTTCATGGCGATCTTCCGGATCGACTTCGACCTGACCAGCGTCGCGGCCCTGCTGACCATTCTCGGCTACTCGCTGAACGACACCATCGTCATCTATGACCGCATCCGCGAGATGCTGCGTCGCTACAAGAAGATGCCGACGGACGAGCTGCTGAACGCGTCGATCAACTCCACGCTCTCGCGCTCGGTGATCACCCATGTCACCGTCACGCTGGCGCTGCTGGCACTGGTGCTGTTTGGCGGCCGGGCGATCCATTCCTTCTCGGTCACGATGATGTTCGGCGTGGTGCTGGTCGGCACCTACACCTCCATCTTCATCGCCTCGCCGCTGCTGATCTATCTCGGCGTGACCACGCGCACGCTGGCCGAGCGTGCGGAGAAGGAAGCCGCGTCCAAGGTCGAGCGTCTCGCGCCCTGACGGCAGGCGCCGCCGGACAGAGCGAGAGCGGGTGAGGGAACGCCGATGGCGACAGCAGACGCCCATCTGCCGTACCAGGTGCCGATCGACGGCTATGGCCGGGGCTCGTTCCATTTCGCCGGCATGGCCTCGGACGGCTCCGTCCTCGCTTTGCCGAGCGGGATTCACGCCTGGGCGCCGCGCGCGCCCGGCGAGATCGATGCGGCAGCGCTCGCGCCCGTGCTCGCGCAGGCGGGCGTCATCGAGCTGCTGATCATCGGCACCGGGCTGGACCCGTGGCCGATTCCGGATGCGCTGCGCTGGCGGCTGCGTGACGCCGGCATCGCGGCCGATGCGATGCCGACCCGCGCGGCGGCCTCCACCTACAACGTGCTGCTGGCGGAAGGGCGCGCCGTCGCCGCCGCCTTGCTGGCGCTGCCATGAGCGCCTCCGGCCCGATGCCGGCGGCCGACTACTGCGCCGCTCTCGTCCGCGACCTCGACCGCGACCGCTACATCGCCGACCTGTTCGCCCCGGCGGACCGGCGCGGCGCGCTGTTCGCCCTGCACGCCTTCAACATCGAGGTGTCGCGGGTGCGCGAGGCCATCACCAACCCGATGGCGGGCGAGGTGCGGCTGCAATGGTGGAGCGAGGCGCTGATCGGCAACGGGCGCGGCGACGTGCGCGCCAACCCGGTCGCCGGCGCCCTGCTCGACGCGATCGACACCTACCGCCTGCCGCGCGAGACCTTCTTCGCGCTGCTCGACGCGCGCATCTTCGATCTCTACGACGACCCGATGCCGACGGTGAACGACCTTGAGGGCTATGCCGGGGAGACGTCCTCGGCCCTGATCCGGCTGGCGACGTTGATTCTCTCAGGCAGCGCCGGGGCCGCTTCCGCCGAGGCGGCCGGCCATGCCGGCGTCGCCTATGCGGTGACGGGCATGCTGCGCAGCTTTCCCATCCATGCCCGGCGCGGCCAGTGCTATGTGCCGCTGGATGTGCTGAAGGCGCATGGGCTGACGCGGGACGATGCCGTCTCGGGGCGCACGAGCCCGGCACTGGCGGCCGCGCTCGGCGATCTGCGCGCGCTGGCGCGGCGCCATTACGAGGCGGCGCTGGAGGCACTCTCCGGCGTCGCGCCGGCCGAACTGCCGGCCTTCCTGCCCCTGATGCTGGTTCCGGGCGATCTGGCGGCGCTGGAGCGGCCGCACGACCCGTTCCGCTCCGTGCCGGCGACCTCCGCGCTCGGCCGCCTGTGGCGGCTCTGGCGCGGGGCGGGGGCCCTGCGGCGGGCGGCGAAGGGCGGCTAGGCCGCCCCGGATCAGTTCAGTTCAGTTCGACGTGCCCTTGGCGACGCGGTCGAAGGCCTGAAGCCGCGCGATCAGGTCCTCGAACTGGCTGAGCGGGACCATGTTCGGCCCGTCCGACGGGGCCTTGTCCGGGTCGGGATGGGTCTCGACGAAGACGCCGGCGACGCCGACCGCCACTGCCGCCCGCGCCAGCACCGGCACGAATTCGCGCTGGCCGCCGGAGGAGGTGCCCTGCCCGCCCGGCTGCTGCACCGAATGGGTGGCGTCGAAGATCACCGGCGCGCCGGTCGTCTCCGCCATGATCGGCAGCGCCCGCATGTCGGTGACCAGCGTGTTGTAGCCGAAGGAGACCCCGCGCTCGGTGACGAGCACGTTGGAGTTGCCGCTCTCGGTGAGCTTGGCCACCACGTTCTTCATGTCCCACGGCGCCAGGAACTGGCCCTTCTTGACGTTCACCGTCCGGCCGGTGGCGGCAGCGGCGATCAGAAGGTCGGTCTGGCGGCACAGGAAGGCGGGAATCTGGAGGATGTCGACCACCTCGCCGACGGGCGCGCACTGGTCGTTCTCGTGCACGTCGGTCAGTACCGGCATGCCGTAGCGCTCGCGGATCTCGGCGAAAACGGGCAGGGCGGCTTCCATGCCCATGCCGCGCGCGCCCTTGATCGAGGTACGGTTGGCCTTGTCGAAGGATGTCTTGAACACCACGCCGATGCCGCGCCGGACCGCGATCTCCTTGATCGCGGCGGCGCATTCGAGCGCGTGCTCGCGGCTTTCCATCTGGCAGGGGCCGGCGATCAGCGCCAGCGGCAGGTCGTTGCCGAAGCGCACATTGCCGACGGACACAACGGAATTGGCGCGCTCGCCGCTCATGGGATCGTTCCTCGGGAGGGGCGCGGCGTCAGAGCACGCCGGCGCGCAGGATGTCGTGGATATGGAGGATGCCGACCGGCGCGTCCTCGGCGACCGCGAAGACGACCGTTACCGGCCGGCGGTTCATCAGCCCCAGAGCGGCGCTGGCGAGGTCGGCCGGACGCACGACGAGCGGGGCGCGCGTCATGACGTCCTCGACCGGCAGGGCGAGCAGATCGCCGCCCATGTGCCGGCGCAGGTCGCCATCGGTGACGATGCCGGCGAGCCGGCCCGCGTCGTCGACGACGCCGCAGCAGCCGAATCGCTTGCCGGTGATCTCGATCAGCACCTCGCTCATCGGCGTGCCGATCTGCACCAACGGCATCTCGGTGTCCTGGTGCATGAGGTCGGCGACCTTGAGCAGCCGCGCCCCGAGCTTGCCGCCGGGATGGAAAATGCGGAAATCCGAGGCCGAGAAGCCGCGCCGCTCCAGCAGCGCCACCGCCAGCGCGTCGCCGAGGGCGAGCTGCATCAGGGTGGAGGTGGTGGGGGCGAGACCGTTGGGGCAGGCCTCCTCGACGCGCGGCAGCACCAGCGCGACGTCGGCGGCGCGGCCCAGCGTGCTGTCGGCATTGGAGGTGATGGCGAGCAGCGGCACGGCGAAGCGGCGGGCATAATGCACCACGTCGCCAAGCTCGGCGGTCTCGCCGGACCAGGAGATGGCGAGCAGCACGTCGTCCGGCGTTACCATGCCGAGATCGCCATGGCTCGCCTCGGCGGCGTGCAGGAACAGGGCCGGGGTGCCGGTGGAGGCGAGGGTGGCGGCGAGCTTGCGGCCGATATGGCCGCTCTTGCCCATGCCGGTGACGATGACGCGCCCGCGCGCCCCTTCGATGAGGCCGGTCGCGCGCTCGATGGCATCACCCAGCTCGCCCTCGACCGATGCGCTGAGGGCGGCGAGGCCCTTGGCCTCGATGACGAGGGTGCGGCGCACGCTCTCGCGCAGCGCCTCGTCCCGGCGGGGCGCGTCGGTGACGGAAATGTTCTGCGACTGGGCCACGCCCAAGGCCATTCTCCCTTGCTTGCGGCGACCGGCCGGCGCGAACGCCCCGGTGCGCCCGTCAGGGCCACGCCCGCCGGTCAATAAGCGCCAATCGTCCGGGATGCAATGGAGAGGGGCGGGCGAGGCGCGGGCGAGGCGTGCGCGAACGCCGCGGCGGGAACCGAACACCGCCCGGCCACGTTGTGACCGGCGGCGCATGGCGCGGTCCGTCGGGGGTGGTGAATGAACATGGTGCGGAGCGTCAGGGACGCGGCAGGCGGCGCTCCGCCTCTCGGCCCGGTGGAGGGCCGCAATGAGCGCCTGTGGCGACGGGTCACGCAGGTCGCGGTCATCGCCGCCTGCGTCGTCATTCTCGCCGCCGCCCTGGTGGTGGCGCGGGCGGTGCTGATCCCGATCGTCGCGGCGGTGATCATCGGCAGCGTCATCGGCCCGGCGATCGAGGGCATGTCGCGCCGGGGCATTCCGACCGCACTCGGCGCGACGTTCATCGTGGCGGCGATGATCGGCCTTCTCTACGGCACGGCGCTGGCGCTGGCCGGCCCGCTCGCCGACTGGATCGCGCGCGGACCGGAAATCGGCGGCATCCTTCAGGATCGCTTCGCCGCGCTGAAGCCGGGTCTTCAGACCATCTCCTCCTTCGTCGGTTCGATCCAGTCCATCGGCCGCGTCGCCGAGCCGCCGATGGTGGTGGAGGTGGCCGATTCGCAGATGCTGGAGAGCGTGGTCACGCTGGTGACGCCGCTGATCGGCGAGTTCATCCTGTTCCTCGGCTCGCTGCTGTTCTTCCTGGCCGGGCGCGTGCAGATCAAGCGCCGGGTGGTGAAGGTCATGACACCCCGCACGACCCGGCTCGCCACGCTGCGGGTGTTCCGCGAGATCGAGGGGCGGCTGGGCGCCTATCTCGTCACCGCGACCTTCATCAATATCGGCCTCGGCGTCGCCACGGGCGCGATGACCTGGGCGCTCGGCCTGCCGAATCCGCTCCTGTGGGCGGTGCTGGCCTGCGTGCTCAACTACATTCCCTATGTCGGCCCGGCGGTGATGACGGTGATTCTTGCCCTGGCGGGAATCGTGACCTTCCCCGGATTGGTGCAGGCGCTGCTGCCGGCGGTCGCCTTCCTCGTCATCACCAGCATAGAGGGGCAGTTCCTCTCGCCGCTGATCGTCGGCCGGCGCGTGTCGCTCAATCCGTTCGCGGTATTCCTCTCCATGGCGCTGTGGACCTGGCTGTGGGGCCCGGCCGGCACATTCCTCTCGGTGCCGCTGCTGATCGCGGCCATGGCGCTCGTCGACGGCATGCTCGCGCGGCGGCGTCCGCAACTGCCCGGCTGATACTAATCGTGGGAAGCCGGGTGGACACGCTTGACACCCGGCGGGGGCTGCCTTAACACCCGCCGCACTCGACGCGCGGCCCAACGGCCCGTCGTTGGGGGTGTAGCTCAGTTGGTTAGAGCGCCGGCCTGTCACGCCGGAGGTCGCGGGTTCGAGCCCCGTCACTCCCGCCATTCAATTCCCCTACCTCATCCCCGCCAGACCACCGCATCGCCTGTCGGCATGTCCGCGTGCCGCCACGTCGACGGGCGCCGCTCAGCAGGCTCGAGGCCGGCGTGGGGAGGGCAGGGCAGGGTTTGCACCTTTTTTGCCCTTCATGACGCGAAATGCCTGTGCGTCATTGGCCTGACACAGTCGCGCCGCCGGCATTTCGCCCCCTATCATCGGCGTGGGGTTACCGGCGAGGGGGCAGTCATGGACACGATCATTGATTTCCTGAACACGATCTTCTGGGGCTATGTGCTGATCTACGGCCTGCTCGCCGTGGGCATCTATTTCACGGTGCGGCTCAGGCTGGTCCAGATCATCCACTTTCCTGAGATGATCCGTTCGGTGATGGGGGCGTCCGAGAGCGACCACGCCGGCATCACGCCGTTCCAGGCGCTCTGCACCAGCCTCGCCTCGCGCGTGGGCACGGGCAACATCGCCGGCGTCGCGGTGGCGCTCTATCTCGGCGGTCCCGGGGCGATCTTCTGGATGTGGATCGTCGCCGGGCTCGGCATGGCCACCGCCTTCGCCGAGAGCACGCTGGCGCAGCTCTACAAGATCAAGGACGAGGAGGGGCACTATCGTGGCGGCCCGGCCTTCTACATCGCCCGGGGGCTGAAGGCGCCGTGGGCGGGGGCGGTGTTCTCGGTCTGCCTCATCCTGTCCTTCGGCCTCGTCTTCAACGCGGTGCAGGCCAATTCGATCGCCGACGCGATGGAGGGGGCGTTCGGCATGCCGAAGCTCACCAGCGGCATGATCCTGGCGGCAATGACCGGCGTGATCATCTTCGGCGGCATCGCCACCATCGCCCGCGTGGCGGAGATCGTGGTGCCGTTCATGGCGGTGGGCTATCTCGGCGTCGCGCTGTTCGCGGTGTTCATGAACCTCAGCGAGGTTCCCGCCGTCTTCGGGCTCATCTTCGAGAGCGCGTTCGGATTCGGCTCGGCAGCCGGCGGCGTCGCCGGATCGGTGGCGGCGGCCATGCTGAACGGCGTCAAGCGCGGCCTGTTCTCGAACGAGGCCGGGATGGGTTCGGCGCCGAACATCGCCGCCGTCGCCACGCCCGATCCGCATCACCCGGTCAGCCAGGGCTTCGTGCAGTCGCTGGGCGTGTTCATCGACACCATCCTGATCTGCACGGCGACGGCGCTGCTGATCCTGCTGTCGGGTGCGCTGGTGCCGGGCTCGGGCCTGACGGGCACGCAGCTTACCCAGGCGGCGATGAGCCATCACATCGGCTGGGTCGGGCCCTATTTCGTGGCGGTGGCGATCTTCTTCTTCGCCTTCACCTCGATCATCGGCAACTACTCCTATGCCGAGAACGCGCTGGTCTATCTCGGCGTCGGCGGCCGCTCCGGCCGGGCGGTGCTGCGGCTGGCGGTGCTCGCGATGGTGGTCTGGGGCGCCTATGAATCGGTCGCGACCGTCTTCAACGCCGCCGACGCCTCCATGGGCCTGATGGCGACGGTGAACCTGATCGCCATCGTCCTGCTCTCCGGCCTCGTGGCGCGGCTCACCCGCGACTATCTCGAGCAGCGTCGGGCCGGCAAGAAGCCGCGCTTCACCGCGAGTTCGATGCCGGACCTCGCCGGGCAGATCGACCCCGACATCTGGAGCCGGCCCTGAGATACGCCCGCCGGCGGGAGATTCGCGCCGCCGGCGGGCCCTCGGCTGAAATGTCCGCTGAGCGGCCGGGCGGCTCCCGGCCGCCGACGGGCATCGCCTGCGGGAGCGCGGCGCGGTGACGCGCCCGAGCGGGGTGCCGGTGCCGCCGCGCGCGGCGTGCCGGTTTGCCCGGGCGCGGTGACGCGCGGGGCGCCAGTTTTAAGCGACGCGTTCTGTTGATTGCCTAGAATCTACACGCGTTGACAGCGAGATGCCCTCGGCGGCGCAATGCTCGCCTGCAAGCTGTGAATTCTGTATACCAGACCGACGCGATTGGCCCCGGATGCCCTTGCCTCGGTCAGAACGGTGCGATAAGCCTGCCGCGTGCTTTGAATATTTCGCAACTGCGATAGCACCATCGATGACGTATGCTGGCACGGGAGGATCCCATCCATGAGCAGCCTGCTGCAGGATTATCTGCCCGTCGTCATCTTCATCGGCGTTTCGGCGGTCATCGGTCTCGCGCTTCTCGTCGCGCCGTTCTTGGTCGCCTTCAGCCGGCCCGATCCGGAGAAGATGTCGGCCTATGAATGCGGCTTCAATGCGTTCGACGACGCGCGCATGAAGTTCGACGTCCGGTTCTATCTGGTCTCCATCCTCTTCATCATTTTCGACCTTGAAGTCGCATTCCTGTTTCCCTGGGCGATTACGTTCCGGGAGCTGGGCGGCTTCGGCTTCTGGTCGATGATGGTGTTCCTCGGCGTGCTGACCGTCGGTTTCGTTTACGAGTGGAAGAAGGGAGCGCTCGAATGGGATTGAGCGCGAATAGCCCTCTCGTCGCCCCGGCGGCCAGGGGAATCATCGACCCCAACACGGGCAGGCCGGTCGGCGCGACCGATCCGTTCTTCGTCGAGATCAATGCGGAGCTGGCCGACAAGGGCTTCCTGGTCACCGCGACGGACGAGCTCATCAACTGGGCGCGCACCGGCTCGCTGATGTGGATGACCTTCGGTCTCGCCTGCTGCGCGGTCGAGATGATGCAGACCTCGATGCCGCGCTACGACGTGGAGAGGTTCGGCTTCGCTCCCCGCGCGTCTCCGCGCCAGTCCGACGTGATGATCGTGGCCGGCACGCTGACCAACAAGATGGCCCCGGCGCTGCGCAAGGTCTACGACCAGATGCCGGAGCCGCGCTACGTCATCTCGATGGGCAGCTGCGCCAATGGCGGCGGCTACTACCACTATTCCTATTCCGTCGTGCGCGGCTGCGACCGCATCGTGCCGGTGGACATCTACATTCCCGGCTGTCCTCCGACGGCGGAGGCGCTGCTGTACGGCGTGCTGCTGCTGCAGAAGAAGATCCGCCGCACCGGAACGATCGAGCGCTGAGGGTTCGAGGCGAAATGGACGAGACGCTGAAAGAGCTGGGCGCGCATGTGCAGGAAGCCCTCCCCGGCGCGATCGAGGAGGTCGTGTTCGCACATGGCGAGCTGACGCTGGTCGCTGACGCCGCGCAGGTGATCCGCGTGCTCACCTTCCTGCGCGACGACCCGTCCAGCCGCTTCGTCAGCTTCATCGACGTGTGCGGCGTGGACTACCCCAAGCGCGACAAGCGTTTCGACGTGGTCTACCACCTGATGTCGCCCACCTTGAATGCCCGCGTGCGCATCAAGGTCGCCACCGACGAGACGACCCCGGTCGCCTCCGCCACGGCGGTGTTCCCGGGCGCCTTCTGGTTCGAGCGCGAGGCGTTCGACATGTACGGCATCCTGTTCTCGGGCCATCCCGAGCTGCGCCGGATCCTCACCGATTACGGCTTCGACGGCTATCCGCTGCGCAAGGACTTCCCGACTACCGGCTTCGTCGAGGTGCGCTATGACGACGAGCGCAAGCGCGTGGTCTACGAGCCGGTGAAGCTCGCCCAGGAGTTCCGCAACTTCGACTTCCTGTCGCCGTGGGAGGGGCCCGAATACGTGCTCCCGGGCGACGAGAAGGCAACCGCCCCGAAGGCGGGCTGAGGCGAGGTCCGAGCGATGAACGCACCCGGCAAGATCGACCCCAACGTCCGCAACTTCCAGATCAATTTCGGTCCGCAGCATCCGGCTGCGCACGGCGTGCTGCGCCTCATCCTCGAACTCGACGGCGAGATCGTCGAGCGCGTCGACCCGCATATCGGCCTGCTCCATCGCGGCACCGAGAAGCTGATCGAGGCCAAGACCTATCTTCAGGCCGTGCCCTATTTCGACCGGCTCGACTATGTCGCGCCGATGAACCAGGAGCACGCCTTCTGCCTCGCGGTGGAACGGCTGCTGGAGATCGAGGTGCCCAGGCGCGGCCAGCTCGTGCGCGTGCTCTATTCCGAGATCGGCCGCATCCTCTCCCACATGCTGAACGTGACGACGCAGGCGCTCGACGTCGGCGCGCTCACCCCGCCGCTGTGGGGCTTCGAGGAGCGCGAGAAGCTCATGGTGTTCTATGAGCGCGCCTCCGGCTCGCGCATGCATGCGGCCTATTTCCGGCCCGGCGGCGTCCATCAGGACCTGCCGCGCCAGCTCGTCGAGGACATCCTCGCCTGGACGCACACCTTCCCGGCCTTCATGGACGACCTTGAAAGGCTGCTCACCGACAACCGCATCTTCAAGCAGCGCAATGTCGATATCGGCATCGTGTCGCTGGAGGACGCGTGGGCGTGGGGCTTCTCCGGCGTGATGGTGCGCGGCTCGGGCGCCAAGTGGGACCTGCGCCGCTCGCAGCCCTACGAGTGCTATGACGAGCTCGATTTCTCGATCCCGATCGGCAAGAACTGCGACAATTACGACCGCTACTGCATCCGCATGGAAGAGATGCGGCAGTCGGCCTACATCATGCGCCAGTGTTGCGAGCGCCTGCTGAAGGAGACCGGCCCGGTCTCGGCGGTCGACAACAAGATCGTCCCGCCCAAGCGTGGCGAGATGAAGCGCTCGATGGAATCGCTGATCCATCACTTCAAGCTCTACACCGAGGGCTTCCACGTCCCCGCCGGCGATGTCTACGCCGCGGTCGAGGCGCCCAAGGGCGAGTTCGGCGTCTATCTCGTCGCCGACGGCACCAACAAGCCCTATCGCTGCAAGATCCGCGCACCCGGCTTTGCGCATCTTCAGGCGATGGATTTCCTCTGCCGCGGCTACATGCTCGCGGACGTCTCGGCGATCCTCGGGTCGCTGGACATCGTGTTCGGAGAAGTGGACCGCTGAGTCCCGCAGGGGCTGGCGGTTCGATCGGAAGGGTACGGCATGTCTGTCCGTAGGCTTGCGCCAAAGGCGGTTCAGCCCGAGAGCTTTGCTTTCACGGCTGAGAATCTCGCCTGGGCCGAGAAGACCATCGCGAAATACCCGGCCGGCCGTCAGGCCAGCGCGGTGATCCCGCTGCTCATGCGCGCGCAGGAGCAGGCGGGCGGCTGGGTTTCCGAGCCGGCGATGCGCTATGTCGGCGACATGCTCGGCATGGCACCGATCCGCGTCTACGAGATCGCCACCTTCTACACCCAGTTCCAGCTCAACCCGGTGGGCGCCAAGGCGCATATCCAGGTCTGCGGCACCACGCCCTGCATGCTGCGCGGCGCCGGCGACCTCATCAAGGTCTGCCAGCGGCGCATCCATGAGGAGCCGTTCCACGTCTCCGAGAACGGCGCGCTGTCCTGGGAAGAGGTGGAGTGCGCGGGCACCTGCGTAAACGCGCCGATGGTGCAGGTGTGGAAGGACGTCTACGAGGACCTGACTCCTGAGGATCTGGAGAAGATTCTCGACGCCTTCGAGCGCGGCGAGCACCCGACGCCCGGCCCGCAGAACGGCCGCGTCACCTCGGCGCCGGTCACCGGCCTGCGCGTGCTGACCTCGCCGGAACTGTT
Source organism: Ancylobacter sp. TS-1 (assembly GCF_009223885.1). Lineage (NCBI taxonomy): Bacteria > Pseudomonadati > Pseudomonadota > Alphaproteobacteria > Hyphomicrobiales > Xanthobacteraceae > Ancylobacter > Ancylobacter sp. TS-1. Next base: position 1,004,112 of record NZ_CP045144.1, on the reverse strand, counting down.
CGACGGCTCCATGGTCGGGCAGGGCGCGGGTCTCGCGCTCGCCCGCGAGGCGATTGCCGCGCGCGCCAACGGGGCCGCCACGCCGCCCGCGCCGCCCCCGGCCGCGGCTGCCGCTGCGCCTCCGGCCCCGCCGAAGAGCGATCCGGCTCCTGCCGCGCCGCCACCCGCCAAGGCGGTCGAGGCCGCCGGCAATGCCGATAGCGAGAAGCCGTCCAAGCCCGTCGCGCCGCCCCCGGGCGGCAAGGTGGATTGAGGAGCGAACCATGCTTGCCGACAAGGATCGCATCTTCACCAACATCTACGGCCACCATGACTGGGGGCTGCAGGGCGCGCTGAAGCGCGGCTCGTGGGATGGCACCAAGACCATTCTCGACGCCGGGCGCGACTGGATCATCGAGCACATGAAGGCCTCGGGCCTGCGCGGGCGCGGCGGCGCCGGCTTCCCGACCGGCCTCAAGTGGTCGTTCATGCCGAAGAACAATGACGGGCGCCCGCACTACCTCGTTGTCAACGCCGACGAGTCCGAGCCGGGCACCTGCAAGGATCGCGAAATCCTGCGCCACGACCCGCACCATCTGGTCGAGGGCTGCCTGATCGCCGGCTTCGCCATGGGCGCGCATGCCGCCTACATCTATGTGCGCGGCGAGTTCATCCAGGAGCGCGAGAACCTGCAGGCGGCAGTCGACCAGGCCTATGAGGCCCGGCTGATCGGCAAGAACAACGTGCATGGCTGGGACTTCGACGTCTTCGTCCACCACGGCGCCGGCGCCTATATCTGCGGCGAGGAAACCGCGCTGCTGGAGAGCCTCGAGGGCAAGAAGGGCCAGCCGCGCCTCAAGCCGCCGTTCCCGGCCAATGTGGGCCTGTATGGCTGCCCGACGACGGTCAACAACGTCGAGTCCATCGCGGTGGCGCCGACCATCCTGCGGCGCGGCGCGGCGTGGTTCTCCTCCATCGGCCGCCCGAACAATGTCGGCACCAAGCTCTATGGCATCTCCGGCCATGTGAACACGCCCTGCGTCGTCGAGGAGGCGATGGGCATTCCGTTCAAGGAGCTGATCGAGAAGCATGGCGGCGGCGTGCGAGGCGGCTGGGACAATCTGCTGGCGATCATCCCCGGCGGCGCGTCCTGCCCGATCGTCCCGGCCGACCAGTGTGCCGACCTGATCATGGACTTCGACGGCTGCCGCGCGGTGAAGTCGAGCTTCGGCACCGCCGGCGTGCTGGTGATGGACCGCTCCACCGACGTGGTGAAGGCCATCGCCCGCATCTCCTACTTCTTCCGCCATGAGAGCTGCGGCCAGTGCACGCCGTGCCGCGAGGGCACCGGCTGGATGTGGCGCGTGCTCGACCGCATGGTCGAGGGCCGCGCGCAGAAGCGCGAGATCGACCTGCTGCTTCAGGTCACGACGCAGGTCGAGGGCCACACCATCTGCGCGCTCGGCGACGCGGCGGCGTGGCCGGTGCAGGGCCTGATCCGGCATTTCCGTTCCGAGATCGAGCGGCGGATCGACCAGTATGCGGCGAACCCGCATTCCGATCCCGTCCCGGTTCCGGTCGCGGCGGAGTAGAGAGCATCATGGCCAAGATCATCGTTGACGACATCGAGCTTGATGTTCCGCCGGAGTACACGCTGCTCCAGGCGTGCGAGGCGGCTGGCGCGGAAATTCCGCGCTTCTGCTTCCACGAGCGCCTGTCGATCGCCGGCAATTGCCGCATGTGTCTTGTCGAGGTGAAGGGCGGCCCGCCCAAGCCGACCGCGAGCTGCGCCCAGAATGTGCGCGACTTGCGCCCCGGCCCGAATGGCGAGCCGCCCGTCATCCTCACCAAGTCGCCCATGGTGAAGAAGGCGCGCGAAGGGGTGATGGAGTTCCTGCTCATCAACCACCCGCTGGACTGCCCGATCTGCGACCAGGGCGGCGAGTGCGACCTGCAGGACCAGGCCATGGCCTATGGCGTGGACACCTCCCGCTATGCCGAGAACAAGCGCGCGGTCGAGGACAAGTATATCGGCCCGTTGATCAAGACCTCCATGACCCGGTGCATCCAGTGCACCCGCTGCGTGCGCTTCACCACCGAGGTGGCGGGCGTGGCCGAACTCGGCGCCATCGGGCGCGGCGAGGACATGGAGATCACCACCTATCTCGAGGCGGCGCTCTCCTCGGAACTGCAGGGCAACGTCGCCGACCTGTGCCCGGTCGGCGCGCTCACCCAGCGCCCCTACGCCTATCACGCCCGCCCGTGGGAGCTGGTGAAGACCGAATCCGTCGACGTGATGGACGCGGTCGGCTCCAACATCCGCATCGACACGCGCGGCCGCGAGGTCATGCGCGTCCTCCCGCGTCTCAATGAGGACGTGAACGAGGAGTGGATCTCCGACAAGACTCGCTACATCTGGGACGGGCTGAAGACCCAGCGCCTCGACCGCCCCTATGTGCGCGTGGGCGGCAAGCTGAAGGCGGCGAGCTGGCCCGAGGCCTTCGCCGCCATCGCCGCGAAGGTGAAGGGCGTGCCGGGCAACCGCATCGGCGGCCTCGTCGGCGATCTCGCCTCGGTCGAGGAAGCCTTCGCGCTCAAGTCGCTGCTGGCGGCCCTCGGCTCGGCCAATATCGACGCGCGCCAGGACGGCGCCAAGCTCGATCCCTCGCTCGGGCGCGCCTCCTACCTGTTCAACGCCGGCATCGCCGGCATCGAGCAGGCCGACGCACTGCTGATCATCGGTTCCAACCCGCGCCTCGAGGCGAGCGTGCTCAACGCCCGCATCCGCAAGCGCTGGCTGCAGGGCAATTTCCCCATCGGGCTGATCGGCGAACATGTCGACCTGACCTACCCCTATGACTATCTCGGCGCCGGCTCCGACACGCTGCTGGATCTCGTGGGCAGCGGGACCTTCGCAGACACGCTCAAGGGCGCCCAGCGCCCGCTCATCCTGGTCGGGCAGGGCGCTCTCGCCCGTGCGGACGGGGCGGCGGTGCTGGCGCTGGCGGCGCGGCTCGCGGTGGCGGTCGGCGCGGTCAAGGACGGCTGGAACGGCTTCAGCGTCCTGCATACCGCTGCTTCCCGCGTGGGCGCGCTCGACATCGGCGCGGTGCCGGGCGAGGGCGGGCTCGACGCGGTGGCGATGACCAATCCGGGCGGCGTCGACGTGCTGTTCTCGCTTGGCGCGGACGAGATCGACATCGCCCCCGGCGCCTTCGTGGTCTATCTCGGCACCCATGGCGACCGCGGCGCCCATCGCGCCGACGTGATCCTTCCCGGTGCGGCCTATACCGAGAAGTCCGGCACCTATGTGAACACGGAAGGGCGGGCGCAGCTCACCAATCGCGCCGCCTTCCCGCCGGGCGAGGCCCGCGAGGACTGGGCGGTGCTGCGCGCGCTCTCCGACGCGCTCGGCCAGCGCCTGCCTTTCGACAGCCTCGGCGAACTGCGTGCCGCGCTCTACAAGGCCTATCCGCACCTCGCGCGGGTCGACCATTTCGAGCCGGCCGACGCGGCGGCGGTGATCGCCCTCGCGGGCACCACCGGCACGCCGGCCAGCGGCCCGTTCAAGGCCGCCGTCACCGATTTCTACCTCACCAATCCGATTGCCCGCGCGTCCGCCGTAATGGCCGAATGTTCCGCGCTCGCGCATAGCCGCCTCGCGGCGGCGGCCGAGTGAGGGGAGGGAGAGCATGACCGAAATGAGCTGGCTCGACACCCTCATCCAGGTGATCATCATCGTCGCCCAGAGCCTCGCGCTGCTGGTCGGCCTGCTGATCGTCGTCGCCTATGTGCTGCTGGCCGACCGCAAGATCTGGGCGGCCGTGCAGCTGCGCCGGGGCCCGAACGTGGTCGGGCCGTTCGGCCTGTTCCAGTCCTTCGCCGACCTCATCAAGTTCGTCCTCAAGGAGCCGGTCATTCCGGACGGCTCCAACAAGGGCGTGTTCCTGCTGGCCCCCTTCGTCACCTGCCTGCTGGCGCTCGCCGCCTGGGCGGTGGTGCCGATCGACGCCGGCTGGGTGGTGGCGGACATCAATGTCGGCGTGCTCTACATCTTCGCCATCTCGTCGCTCGGCGTGTATGGCGTGATCATGGGCGGCTGGGCCTCGAACTCGAAGTACCCCTTCCTGTCGGCGCTGCGCGCGGCGGCGCAGATGGTGTCCTACGAAGTCTCCATCGGCTTCGTCATCGTCACCGTGCTGCTGTGCGCCGGCTCGCTGAACCTCTCCGCCATCGTCGAGGCGCAGAATTCGGAATGGGGCGTGCTGGGCTGGTACTGGCTGCCGCTGTTCCCGATGTTCGTGATCTTCTTCATCTCGGCGCTGGCCGAGACGAACCGCCCGCCCTTCGATCTTGGCGAAGCGGAATCCGAGCTGGTGGCGGGCTTCATGGTGGAGTACGGCTCCACCCCGTACATGATGTTCATGCTCGGCGAGTACGTGGCGATCATGACCATGTGCGCGCTGACGACGATCCTCTTCCTCGGCGGCTGGCTGCCGCCGGTGCCGATGGCCCCCTTCACCTGGGTGCCGGGCATCGTCTGGTTCCTGCTCAAGGTTCTGCTGGTCTTCTTCATGTTCGCCATGGTGAAGGCAATGGTCCCGCGTTACCGCTATGACCAGCTCATGCGGCTCGGCTGGAAGGTGTTCCTGCCGATCTCGCTGGCGATGGTGGTGATCGTGGCCAGCGTGCTGCACTTCGGCGGCTTTGCGGCGGCGGGAGGCTGAGATGAGCGAGGGCACCCTCCACGCCCTTATGGAAGCCTCCGCCATCGGCTGGATGGGGGCGCTCGCCGGCGGCCTGTTCGGGCTGCTGGAATGGTTCATTCTCCCGCGCGTCGTCGAGACGTCGATCCGCGGTTCCCGCGAAGCCCGCAAGCTGAACGCCGATCAGCTCGAGGGCGTGATTTCCTGGTGGAAGACGGTCATCCGCGTCTTCGCCGTTTCGATGCCGCTGGTGGGCTTTGGCCTCGCCGTCGGCATGGCCGAGTGAGGAGAGCGACATGAGGTTGGACCTGGCCGCACGCCAGCTGCTGCTCACCGAGTTCGTCTCGGCGTTCTTCCTGGCCATGCGCTATTTCTTCAAGCCGAAGGCGACGCTGAACTACCCGTTCGAGAAGGGGCCGGTCAGCCCGCGCTTCCGTGGCGAGCACGCGCTGCGCCGCTACCCGAACGGCGAGGAACGCTGCATCGCCTGCAAGCTGTGCGAGGCGATCTGCCCGGCGCAGGCCATCACCATCGAGGCCGGCCCGCGCCGCAACGACGGCACCCGCCGCACCACGCGTTACGACATCGACATGGTGAAGTGCATCTACTGCGGCTTCTGCCAGGAAGCCTGCCCGGTGGACGCCATCGTCGAGGGGCCGAACTTCGAGTTCGCCACCGAGACGCGCGAGGAACTCTATTACGACAAGGCCAAGCTGCTCGCCAACGGCGACCGCTGGGAGCGCGAGATCGCGCGCAACATCGCGCTTGACGCGCCGTACCGTTGAGCGCGCGGGGGACTGGGGACGTGACGACCGTAACGATACGGGCCGCTAAGGCTCTTCGCGCCGCGCCCGCCAGGAAGGCGCGGCTGGGGACGATCTGGGAGTGCCGGGCATGAGCCTCGCTGCGCTGTTCTTCTACCTGTTCGCGGGTGTCGCTGTCGCCTCGGCCTTCATGGTCATCGCGTCGCGCAACCCGGTGCACTCCGTCCTGTTCCTGATCCTGACCTTCGTGAACGCCTCCGGCCTGTTCATCCTGATCGGCGCCGAGTACATCGCGATGCTGCTGATCGTGGTCTATGTCGGCGCGGTCGCGGTGCTGTTCCTGTTCGTGGTGATGATGCTCGACGTCGATTTCGTCGAGCTTCGCCAGGGCTTCCTGCAGTACCTGCCGGTCGGCGCGCTGATCGGCTTCATCTTCCTCGCCGAGCTGGTGCTGGTGGTGGGGTCGTGGAGCTTCGGCGAGGGCGTCACCGGCGCGGTCGCCGCGAAGGCGCCCGAGGTTTCCAACGCGGTGCAGATCGGCCGCGTGCTCTACACGGACTATGTCTACTTCTTCCAGGCGGCCGGCTTCATCCTGCTGGTCGCCATGATCGGTGCCATCGTGCTGACCCTCCGCCACAAGGAGAACGTCAAGCGCCAGAGCATTCCGGTCCAGAATGCGCGCACCCGGGAGATGGCGATCGACGTCGTCAAGGTGCCCTCCGGAAAGGGGCTCTGAGATGGTGATCGGCCTTTCGCACTACCTGACCGTCGCCGCCATCCTGTTCACGCTGGGGACGCTGGGCATCTTCCTCAACCGGAAGAACGTCATCGTCATCCTGATGTCGGTGGAGCTGATCCTGCTGGCGGTGAACATCAACCTCGTCTCTTTCTCGGTCTTCCTCGGCAATATCATCGGCCAGGTCTTCGCCCTGTTCGTGCTGACGGTCGCCGCCGCCGAGGCCGCCATCGGCCTTGCCATCCTCGTGGTGTTCTACCGCAATCGCGGATCGATCGCCGTCGAGGACATCAACACCATGAAGGGCTGAGCGGGCAGTCATGTATCAGGCGATCGTCTTTCTCCCCCTGATCGGCTTCGTCATCGCCGGCCTGTTCGGCCGGCTGATCGGCGCGCGCGCCTCGGAGCTGATCACGACCGGGCTGCTCTTCGTCTCGGCCTTCTTCGCGTGGATCGTGTTCTTCAAGACCACCTTCGGCGGACAGGACGGCGTGGTCGAGCTGTTCACCTGGTTCTCGTCCGGCGGCGTCGACGTGACCTGGGCGATCCGGGTCGACTCGCTCACCGCGGTCATGCTGATCCTCGTGACCACCGTGTCCTCGCTCGTGCACCTCTACTCGATGGGGTACATGCACGAGGATCCGAGCCGGCCGCGCTTCTTCGCCTATCTCTCGCTCTTCACCTTCGCCATGCTGATGCTGGTGACGAGCGACAACCTCGTGCAGCTCTTCTTCGGCTGGGAGGGCGTCGGTCTCGCCTCCTACCTGCTGATCGGCTTCTGGTACGACAAGCCCTCGGCCTGCGCCGCGGCGATGAAGGCGTTCATCGTCAACCGCATCGGCGATTTCGGCTTCGCGCTCGGCATCTTCGCCGTGTTCCTGATGACCGGCTCGGTCGCCTTCGAGCAGGTCTTCGCCGCCGCGCCCTCGCTGATGGACAAGAACATCCTGTTCCTCGGCCATGAGTGGCACGCGCCGACCGTCATCTGCCTGCTGCTGTTCATCGGCGCCATGGGCAAGTCGGCCCAGCTCGGCCTGCACACCTGGCTGCCGGACGCGATGGAAGGCCCCACCCCGGTCTCCGCGCTGATCCATGCGGCGACCATGGTGACGGCCGGCGTGTTCATGGTGGCGCGGCTGTCGCCGCTGTTCGAGCTGTCGCAGACCGCGCTCAACGTCGTGCTCTTCGTCGGCGCCTCGACCGCCTTCTTCGCGGCGACGATCGGCTGCGTGCAGAACGACATCAAGCGCGTCATCGCCTACTCGACCTGCTCGCAGCTCGGCTACATGTTCGTCGGCCTCGGCACGGGCGCCTATTCGGTCGGCGTGTTCCACCTGCTCACGCACGGCTTCTTCAAGGCGCTGCTGTTCCTCGCCGCCGGCTCGGTCATCACCGCCATGCACCATGAGCAGGACATGCGCCACATGGGCGGCCTGTGGCGGAAGATCCCGTTCACCTACGCCACCATGATGATCGGCGGCCTCGCGCTCACCGGCTTCCCCTTCACCTCGGGCTATTTCTCGAAGGACGCCATCATCGAGACCGCCTTCGTCAGCCACAGCCCATTCGCGACCTATGCGTGGGTGATGACGGTGGCGGCGGCGGCGCTCACCGCCTTCTACACCTGGCGGCAGATGTTCATGACCTTCCACGGCGAGACGCGGGCGGATCACCACACCTACGACCACGCCCATGAATCGCCGCTGACCATGCTGATCCCGCTCGGCGTGCTCTCGCTCGGCGCGCTGTTCGCCGGCGGGATCCTCTTCCCCTATTTCGTCGGCCACGACGTGGATCACTTCTTCCGCGAAGCGATCTTCATGGGGCCGGAGAACAAGATCCTCGAGGAGATGCACCACATTCCCGGCTGGGCCAAATGGGCGCCGACGGTGATGATGGCGCTGGGCTTCGCGTTCGCGTACTGGATGTACATCGCCAATACGTCGGTGCCGAAGGCGCTCGCGAAGCAGAACGACGTGCTGTACCGCTTCCTGCTCAACAAGTGGTACTTCGACGAGATCTACGACTTCCTGTTCGTGCGTCCGATCAAGTGGCTCGGCAACTTCCTCTGGAAGCAGGGCGACATCCGCTTCATCGACGGCTACGGCCCCAACGGTGTCTCGGCGCGGGTGATCGACGTCACCCACCGCGTCGTGCGGCTCCAGACCGGCTATCTCTACCACTACGCGTTCGTGATGCTGGTGGGCGTCGCGGCCCTCATCACGTGGTTCATGTTCGGGGGCGCGCACTGATGTACGACTGGCCCATTCTCTCCGTCGTCACCTTCCTGCCGCTCGTCGGCGCGCTGCTCATCGTCCTGATGATCCGTGGCGACGACGAGGTGGCGCAGCGCAACGCCCGCTGGGTGGCGCTGTGGGCGACCCTCGTCACCTTCGTCATCTCGCTGCTTCTGCTGGTCGGCTTCGATGCCTCGGGCCAGGAGTTCCAGTTCGTCGAGCACAGCCCGTGGCTCGGCGAGTTCGCCGCCTACCGCATGGGCGTCGACGGCATCTCGATGCCCTTCGTGCTGCTCACCACGCTGCTGATGCCGATGTGCATCCTCGCCAGCTGGGAGTCGATCCATGTGCGCGTCAAGGAGTACATGATCTGCTTCCTGGTGCTCGAGACGCTGATGATCGGCACCTTCTCGTCGCTGGACCTGCTGCAGTTCTACTTCTTCTTCGAAGGCGGCCTGATCCCGATGTTCCTCATCATCGGCATATGGGGCGGCAAGCGGCGCATCTACGCGACGTTCAAGTTCTTCCTCTACACGCTTGCCGGCTCGGTGCTCATGATGCTCGCCATCATGGCGATGTACTGGCAGGCCGGCACCACCGATATCGCGGCGCTGCTGAAGTTCGACTTCCCGGAGGGCATGCAGACCTGGCTATGGCTGGCCTTTTTCGCCTCCTTTGCGGTGAAGATGCCGATGTGGCCGGTGCACACCTGGCTGCCCGACGCCCATGTCGAGGCGCCCACCGCCGGCTCGGTCATCCTGGCGGGCATCCTGCTCAAGATGGGCGGCTACGGCTTCCTGCGCTTCAGCCTGCCCATGTTCCCGGACGCTTCGGCCTATTTCGCGCCGTTCGTCTTCACGCTCTCGGTGATCGCGATCGTCTACACCTCGCTGGTCGCCCTGATGCAGGAGGACATCAAGAAGCTGATCGCCTATTCGTCCATCGCCCATATGGGCTACGTGACCATGGGCATCTTCACGCTGACCCAGGAAGGCATCCAGGGCGCGGTGTTCCAGATGGTGAGCCACGGCTTCGTCTCGGGTGCGCTGTTCCTCTGCGTGGGCGTGATCTACGACCGCATGCACACCCGCGAGATCGCCGCCTATGGCGGCATCGTCCACCGCATGCCGATCTACGCCACGGTGTTCATGGTGTTCACCATGGCCAATGTCGGCCTGCCGGGCACCTCGGGCTTCATCGGCGAATTCCTGACGCTGCTGGCGGTGTTCGGGCGCAACACCTGGGTCGCCTTCTTCGCCACCACCGGCGTGATCCTCTCGGCCGCCTACGCGCTCTGGCTCTATCGCCGGGTGATCTTCGGGCCGCTGGAGAAGGACAGCCTCAAGGGGCTGCTCGACGTCACCCCGCGTGAGATGGCCTCGCTCGTCCCGCTGCTGTTCTTCACCATTCTGTTCGGTGTCTGGCCGCAGCCGATCCTCGATGCCTGCGACGTGGCGGTCAGTGCGATCGTCGCGCGCGCCGACGTCGCGGCCGGCGCCGTAAAGGCCGCCGCCCTCGTGCTGCACTGAACCGACACATGACCCTCGCGGAGCCTCTTCGATGACCCTTACCCTCGCCGCGCTCGGCCCCGCGCTGCCCGAACTGCTGTTGGCCGTTTCCGCCATCCTGCTGCTTCTGTTCGGCGCCTTCGTCGGTCCGAAGTCGACGGACACCGTGAATGGCCTCGCTCTGGCGGCGCTGTTCGCGGCGCTCGTGCTGGTCATCCTCGGGCCGGCGCATGCCAGCCTGTTCAACGGCGCGTTCCAGGTCGATGAATACAGCCGCTTCCTGAAGGTGCTGACGCTGCTCGGCGCCGGCGGCGCGCTGGCCATGTCGGTCGACTGGCTGAAGATCGAGAAGCAGAGCCGCTTCGAATACGCGATCCTTGTGCTGCTCTCGACGCTCGGCATGATGATGCTGATCTCGGCCGGCGACCTGATCGCGCTCTATATGGGCCTCGAACTGATGAGCCTGGCGCTCTATGTGATCGCGGCCAACAACCGCGACTCGGTGCGCTCGACCGAGGCGGGCCTGAAGTACTTCGTGCTCGGCGCGCTCTCCTCCGGCATGTTCCTCTACGGCGCGTCGCTCATCTACGGCTTCACCGGCTCGGTGAACTTCGCCCGGATCGCCGAGGTGGCGCGCGAGCCCTCGCTCGGCCTGATCTTCGGCATCGTGTTCACCTTCGCGGGCCTGTGCTTCAAGGTCTCGGCGGTGCCGTTCCACATGTGGACGCCTGATGTCTATGAGGGCGCCCCGGCGCCGGTGACGGCGTTCTTCGCCGCCGCCCCGAAGATTGCGGCCATGGCGGTGTTCGTGCGCTTCGCGCTGGAGGCGCTGCCCAACGTGGCGCATCAGTGGCAGCAGATCGTCGTCTTCGTCTCCATCGCCTCGATGGCGCTGGGCTCGTTCGCGGCCATCGGCCAGCGCAACCTCAAGCGCCTGATGGCCTATTCCTCGATCGGCCACATGGGCTACGCGCTGGTCGGCCTCGCCGCCGGCACCGAGCAGGGCGTGCGCGGCGTGCTGATCTACCTCACCGTCTACATGGCGATGACGCTGGGCACCTTCGCCTGCATCCTGTCGATGCGCCGCAAGGACGGCGTGGTCGAGAACTATGACGAATTGGCCGGGCTTGCCCGCACCAGCCCGGTGAAGGCGTTCTTCTTCGCCGCGCTGATGTTCTCGCTCGCCGGCATTCCCCCGCTGGCCGGCTTCCTCGCCAAGTACTACGTCTTCCTCGCGGCGATCGAGGCGGGGCTCTACACGCTCGCCGTCATCGGCGTGCTCACCAGCGTGGTCGGCGCGTTCTATTATCTGCGCATCGTCAAGGTGATGTACTTCGACGAGCCGGCGCCGGCCTTCGAGCCGATGCCGTCGGAGCTGCGGGCGGTGCTGGCGGTGTCGGGCCTGTTCACCCTGCTGTTCTTCGTCTATCCGGGCCCGATCCTGTCGGCGGCGGGTGCGGCGGCACGGGCGCTCTTCTGAGAATGGCGCCTCCCTCCGGTGCGACGCCGGTCGTCCGCTTCGAGACGGTCGGCTCCACCAATGCCGAGGCGCTGGCCCGCATGGACGGGCCGTCGCCATGCTGGTTCGTCGCCGAGCGCCAGAGCGGCGGGCGGGGCCGGCGCGGGCGCCCCTGGGCATCCGAACCCGGCAATCTCTATGCCTCCCTGCTGCTGACCGACGCCGGCCCGGCCTCGCGCCAGCCGGAGCTGTGCTTCGTGGCGGCGCTGGCCCTCTACGATGCCGTGCGGGCCGTCTCGGGCATCGACCCGCTGCGCATCGGCCTGAAATGGCCCAATGACGTGATGATCGACGGCGCCAAGCTGGCGGGCATCCTGCTGGAAGGGGCGGTACGCCCCGATGGCGGCATCGCCACGGTGATCGGCTTCGGCGTCAATTGCGCGCATCACCCGGCCGATACGCCTTATCCCACGACGGACCTCGCCGCGGCGGGCTATCCTACCGAACCGCCGGCGATGCTCGCCGCGCTCGACACCGCGATGCGCGCCCGGCTGGCCGACTGGGCCGGGCAGGGCGGTTTTGCCGGGGTGCGCGAGGCGTGGCTGCTGCGGGCGACCGGCATTGGCCGTGCTGTGACGGTGCGGCTGGCCGACCGGCAGATCGAAGGTGTATTCGAGGCGCTCGACCCGTCGGGTGCTATGGTGCTGCGCCGGGCGGACGGAACGCGCGACAAGATCAGCGCCGGCGACGTGTTCCCCTCGTCGACGGCGGCAGTGTGAAAGGCATTAATGTGAGCAAGTGGCCGGACGAGCTCGTCTTCGCCCCCCTCGGTGGGGTTGGCGAGATCGGCATGAATCTCGGGCTTTACGGTCTTGGCCCGCGCAACCGGCGCAAATGGCTGGCGGTGGATCTCGGCATTGCCTTCGCGTCGCCGGAGATTCCCGGCATCGACATCATCATGCCGGACGTGTCGTTCCTCGAGGACCAGGCGGAGGCGGGCAATCTGGTCGGCCTCGTCATCACGCACGGGCACGAGGACCATATTGGCGGGCTTGTCGACCTTTGGCCGCGTCTGGGCTGCACGGTCTACACGACGCCCTTCACCCATGCGCTCGCCGAGGTCCGGCGGCTGGGCGAGCCGGGCGCGCCGAAGATTCCCTTCCACGTCGTGCCGACCGGCGGGCGGACCAAGATCGGTCCCTTCGACGTCGAGTTCCTGCCCGTCGCCCATTCCATCCCCGACAGCCATGCGCTCGCCATCCGCACGCCGCTCGGCCTCGTGGTGCATACCGGCGACTGGAAGATCGACCCGACGCCGGTCGTGGGCAACATTACCGATCCGGCGCGCTTCTCGGCGCTGGGCGACGAGGGCGTGCGCGCGGTCGTCTGCGATTCCACCAACGCCTTCCGTGATGGCATCTCGCCGTCGGAAACGGATGTGCAGCAGGTGCTGGGCGAGATGATCGCCGCCGCCCCGAACCGGGTGGCGGTGACGACCTTCGCCTCCAACGTCGCGCGCGTGCGCTCCATCGCCGAGGCGGCGATGAAGAACGGCCGCGAGGTGGTGCTGGTCGGACGCGCCATGGAGCGCGTGGTCTCGGTGGCGCGTGAGCAGCATATGCTCGACGGCCTGCCGCCGTTCCGGCCGGCCGACGCCTATGGCTTCCTGCCGCGCGACAAGGTGGTCGCCATTCTCACCGGCAGCCAGGGCGAGCCGCGCGCGGCGCTGGCGCGCATCGCCGATGACGACCATCCCGAGATCGCGCTCTCGCCGGGCGATCATGTGATCTTCTCGTCGCGCACCATTCCGGGCAATGAGCGGGCGGTGAACCGCATCATCAACGCGTTGGTGCTTCAGGGTGTGAAGATCATCACCGACCGCGACGCGCTCGTGCACGTCTCCGGCCATCCGCGCCGGGGCGAACTGGAGCAGATGTACCAGTGGCTGCGGCCGCAGGTGGCGATCCCCGTGCATGGCGAGCCGCTGCATCTGGCCGAGCATGCCGAGCTCGCCCGCCGCATGGGCGCGCGCGAGGTCGTCCGCATCGTCGACGGCGACGTGGTGCGCCTCATCAGCGCCGATCCGTCCGCCTCCGCCGAGGTGATCGAGGAACTGCCTTACGGGCGGCTCTACAAGGACGGCAACGTGCTGATCAGCTCCGCCGAGCCGGCGGTCGCCGAGCGTCGGCGCATGTCCTTTGCCGGGCTGGTCTCGGTCGCCATCGCCATGACCGGCAAGGGCGATGTGGTGGGCGATCCGATGATCGACCTGTCCGGCCTGCCGCAGCGCGGCGTCGGCGGCAAGCCGCTCGACGAGGTGGTCGAGGATGCGGTGCTGGACTGCCTGGACAGCCTGCCCAAGCCGCGCCGGCGCGACCCGGACGCGGTCGCCGAATCCGTCACCCGCGCGGTGCGCGGCTCGGTCAACGCGGCCTGGGGCAAGAAGCCGCTCTGTCATGTGCTGGTGATCACGGTATGACGTCGGGCGCCGGGGGCGCCGGCTTCCGCGAAAGTTGAATGCCTTTCGCGCGGGGAACGTGCTCCAAGGGGCGCCGGCAACGGCAGGGGAGCGTGCATCAATGATCGGTCGTCTGAACCATGTGGCCATCGCCGTGCCCGATCTCGACGCCGCCATCGCCACCTATCGCGACACGCTGGGGGGCAAGGTGTCGGCCGTCGTTCCCCAGCCCGAGCACGGCGTGAACACCGTGTTCGTCGCGCTGCCCAACACCAAGGTGGAACTGCTCGGCGCGCTCGGCGAGAATTCGCCGATCGCCAAGTTTCTCGAGCGCAACCCCGAGGGCGGCATCCACCATGTCTGCTACGAGGTGGACGACATCCTTGCGGCGCGCGAGCGCCTGCTCGCCGCCGGCGCCCGCGTCCTCGGCTCGGGAGAGCCGCGCATCGGGGCCCATGGCAAGCCCGTGCTTTTCCTCCACCCGAAGGATTTTCTCGGCACCCTTGTCGAGCTGGAACAGGCCTGACGCGTCACCATGGGCATCACGACCTATATCGCGATCTATTTCATCGTCTGGTGGGTGGTGATCTTCGCCGTCCTGCCGTTCGGCGTGCGCTCGCAGCACGAGGACGGGGCGGTCGAGGACGGCACCGAGCCGGGCGCGCCCCAGCGTCCGCTGCTGCTGCGCAAGGCGCTCATCACCACGGTGATCGCCGCCGCCATCGTGCTGACATTCGCCTGGGCGGTCGAGACCGGCCGGCTGCACGTCGACATGTTTCCGATGCCGTTCAAGGTCTACGACCTGAAGTAGGACGCCGCGCGCCCAGCCCGCAGGCACAAGGGCAAAAAAAGAGGCGGGACCTCGGTCCCGCCTGCTTTATCTGGCCGCCCGCACCCGATTCTGTGCCGTTTCGGCATCTGTCGGGGGGCTTTCTTAGCCGTCATTCCTCCCGAGACTTGGACCGTTCATCGCGCTCCATGAGAGCGATCAGCGGGCCTCTTTCTAGAGGCGGGCACCATAGATCAAGAAATGCGGCCTTGTCATCCTTGCGTCGCAATAGATCGATGGTGCGTTGCAACAGAATTGGGCTTGAATTGTGCGCTCCCGCCTGAGTTTCGGGCAGCGCGGCGGGCGTGCGGTGCGCAAGGGCTTGTCTTTTGCCGACCGATCCGGTTTCACTCCGCCAGCACCGCCGCGCCTCCGTTCCGGCCGAATCGTGAGTTTCCGCCCATGCGTCTGTCCCGCTACTTTCTTCCCATCCTCCGCGAAGTGCCGAAGGAAGCGGAAATCGTCTCGCACCGCCTGATGCTGCGCGCCGGCATGATCCGGCAGGAGAGCGCCGGCATCTATGCGTGGCTGCCGCTCGGCAAGCGCGTGCTGGACAAGATCTGCAACGTCGTCCGCCAGGAACAGAACCGCTCCGGCGCCATCGAGATCCTGATGCCGACCATCCAGTCGGCCGAGCTCTGGCGCGAAAGCGGGCGCTACGACGACTACGGCAAGGAGATGCTGCGCATCAAGGACCGGCACGAGCGCGACATGCTCTTCGGGCCGACCAATGAGGAGATGCTGACCGAGATCGTCCGCGCCTATGTGAAGTCCTACAAGGACCTGCCGCTCAACCTCTACCATATCCAGTGGAAGTTCCGCGACGAGGTGCGCCCGCGCTTCGGAGTCATGCGCTCGCGCGAATTCCTGATGAAGGACGCCTATTCGGTCGATCTCGACTTCGAAAGCGCGGTCGTCGCCTATAATCGCATGTTCGTCGCTTATCTGCGCACCTTCGAGCGGCTCGGCCTCAAGGCGATCCCGATGGTGGCGGATACCGGCCCGATCGGCGGCAATCACAGCCACGAATTCATCATCCTCGCCTCGACCGGCGAGAGCCAGGTCTTCTGCCACGCCGACTATCTTGGCAAGGCGACGCCCGGCAGCGATGTCGATTTCCGCGATCCGGCGCAGCTCCAGTCCATCGTCGACAGCTGGACCAGCCTCTACGCCGCCACCGAGGAGAAGCACGACGAGGCCGCCTTCGCGGCGATTCCGGACGGCCAGCGCCTGTCCGCGCGCGGCATCGAAGTCGGCCACATCTTCTATTTCGGCACCAAATACTCCGAGCCGATGGGCGCCAGGGTAACGGGGCCGGACGGCGTCGAGCGTCCCGTGCATATGGGCTCCTACGGCATCGGCCCCTCGCGGCTGGCTGCCGCCATCATCGAGGCCTCGCACGACGAGAACGGCATCATCTGGCCGGAGGAGATCGCGCCGTTCCGGGTCGGCCTGCTCAACCTCAAGGCCGGCGATGCCGCGACGGACGCCGCCTGCGAGGCGATCTATGCCGAGCTTGGCGCGCGCAACATCGACGTGCTGTACGACGACACCGAGGAGCGCCCCGGCTCGAAATTCGCCACCGCCGACCTGATCGGCCTGCCCTGGCAGATCATCGTCGGGCCGAAGGGACTGGCCACTGGCTCGGTCGAGCTCAAGCGCCGGGCCGACGGTTCGCGCGAGTCGCTGCCGATCTCCGAGGCCATCGCGCGGATCACGGGTTGAACAGCGGCGGGCGAATCTGCGCTAGTGCTTCCGGCCTGCCCGACTTTCGACACGGGCGGGACTACAAGTGCAGGTCCACAGACGCAGGCCGGAAAATGACCGGCATGGCGAGGCGCGCGGCGGAGCAAGCATGGCGGGACGGACCGAGGCGCGTCGGGTGAAGGCAGCGCAGGCGCACGCCGCCGACGAGCCGTCGGGCTCACGCCCCTTCAGCGCCTTCGAGTGGATGCTGTCGCTGCGCTATCTGCGCGCCCGCCGCAAGGAAGGCTTCATCTCGGTCATCGCCGGCTTCTCCTTCCTCGGCATCATGCTGGGCGTGGCGACGCTGATCATCGTCATGGCGGTCATGAACGGCTTCCGCACCGAGCTGCTGTCGAAGATCCTCGGCCTCAACGGCCACATGCTGGTGCAGCCGATCGACGGCCCGCTGACCGACTACGAGGCGGTGGCGCAGCGCATCGCCGGCGTGCCGGGCATCAAGTTCGCCGTGCCGCTGGTGGAAGGGCAGGCGCTGGCCTCCTCCGCATTCAGTGCCGGCGGCGTGCTGGTGCGCGGCCTTTCCGAGAAGGACCTGCGGGAACTGCCGGCGATCGGCTCCAATATCCGCCAGGGCACGCTCGACGGTTTCGACGAGGGCTCGGGCGTCGCCATCGGCAAGCGGCTGGCCGACCAGCTTTCGCTCCAGGCGGGCGACAATCTCACCCTCGTCGCCCCGCGCGGCGCGGTGACGCCGATGGGCACGACGCCGCGCATCAAGGTCTACAAGATCGCGGCGGTGTTCGAGATCGGCATGTCGGAATATGACAGCGCCTTCGTCTTCATGCCGCTGGCCGAGAGCCAGGCCTATTTCAACAAGGATGGCGACGTTACCGCCATCGAGGTCTACACCGACAATCCCGACGCCATCGAGAGCTACCGCTCGGCGGTGCAGGCGGCGGCCGGGCGACCGATCTACATCGTCGACTGGCGACAGCGAAACGCGACCTTCTTCAACGCGCTGCAGGTCGAGCGCAACGTGATGTTCCTGATCCTGACGCTGATCGTCGTGGTGGCGGCGTTCAACATCGTCTCCGGCCTCAACATGCTGGTGAAGGACAAGGGCCGCGACATCGGCATCCTGCGCACCATGGGCGCGACGCGCGGGGCGATCATGCGCGTCTTCCTCGTCACCGGCGCCGCCATCGGCGTGGTCGGCACGCTCGCCGGGTTCCTGCTCGGGCTGCTGGTCTGCCTGAACGTCGAGGAAATCCGCCAGTTCATCTCCTGGCTGACGGCGACCGAGCTTTTCTCGCCGGAGCTTTATTATCTCAGCCGCCTGCCGGCCGAGATGAACGCCGGCGAGACCGCGACCGTCGTGCTGATGGCGCTCGTCCTGTCCTTCCTGGCCCCGCTCTACCCGTCCTGGCGCGCCGCGCGTCTCGATCCGGTGGAAGCGCTGCGCTACGAATAGGAGGCGAGCCGTGTCCCTTTCATCCCCGCAGGCGGCGCTTCGGCTGGAGAAGGTCGAACGCGGCTACTCCCAGGGCGAGGACAGGCTCGAAATCCTGCGCGGTGCCGACTTCACCGTCATGGAGGGGCAGTCGGTGGCGCTGGTGGCGCCGTCCGGCACCGGCAAGTCGACACTGCTGCACATTGCCGGCCTGCTGGAGCATCAGGACGCCGGCGAGGTCTATATCGGCGGCAAGGCGACCGCCGGCCTGCCGGACGCCGACCGCACCCGCATCCGCCGCGTCGATGTCGGCTTCGTCTATCAGTTCCACCACCTGCTGCCGGAATTCTCGGCGCAGGAGAACGTCATGCTGCCGCAGATGATCCGCGGCCTGTCGCGCCGCGAGGCGGCGGCCCGCGCGGCCGAACTGCTGGGCTATCTCGGCCTTGCCAAGCGGCTCGACCACCGGCCCGGCGAACTCTCCGGCGGCGAACAGCAGCGCGTCGCCATCGCCCGTGCGGTGGCCAACGCGCCGCGCGTGCTGCTCGCCGACGAGCCGACCGGCAATCTCGACCCGCATACGGCCGACCACGTCTTCCACGCGCTGTCGCAACTCGTCGAGGCGACCGGGCTTGCCGCGGTGATCGCCACCCATAATCTGGAGCTGGCGGGCCGGATGCACCGGCGCGTCACGCTGCAGGAAGGGCACGTGGTCGAGCTGCGCTGAGCGCCGGCATCGCCACGGCGGACAAGTCGCCTCGCGGGACGTTCGCAGGCGGTATTATCATGTATGTTGGTTCGGTCGCGTCACGAGCGAGTCACCGCCATGCTGGATCACCTGTTCGAGGCCGATCATATGACGCTGCTTGCGGGCGGCGTCGCCGTGGCGGTGGTGCTGATGGTGCTGATGCGCTGGGTCGGCCAGCGCGTCGCGACGCAGAGCGCCGCGCCCGCCCTGTCGGGTGACGGCTCGTTCGACTACGCCATCGCCGGCACCGACGCGCACCAGCCGGCTCTGGCGCGCATCGCCGGGCGCCGCCCTACCGAGATGGGTGAGGAGCGCGTGGCCGAATTGCAGCCTTCGCTCACGCCCGCAGGCGAGCTGGTGGCGATGCTGATCCAGATCGACAATGCCCGGATCGGCGAGATCCCCACGCGCGACCTGCCGCATTTCCACGCCGCCACGGGCGGGCGGGCGGCCCGCTGCGACGCGGTGGTGCTGAAGGAAGACGACGTGCTGGTCGTGCGGCTCGACATCGTCTGGCCGCCGCGGCTGGCCTGAGGCGCGCCTGCCGCCCGGCGATTCCCCGTCCCGGCTGCGCGTCGTGCGCGTTTTCGAATCGTCAACCATGAAACGGAACGAAAGAAGAACATTGCTGGACTCTGGGGATTGCGGGGGTAATGTTCTCTCTATGTTCCAAGGGAGGTCGCCATGATCCGCATCTTCGTACAGGAAGCCGCCGCACTCGCGTCCATCGGTCTGTTCATCGCCATGATCGGCATCTGGGCCGGCGTCATCACCGGCGTCTGAGGCTTCCGGGGCCTGAGGACAGCGGGGAGGAGTCGTCCGCGCGTCTGGACGCCCCCGCGCCGAGTGCCCACCATGGCCCGGTGTGAGTCGCGGGAGAACGGACATGGCTGAGACAGACGTCGGTTTCGTTCACCTGCACGTGCATTCCTCCTTCTCGCTGCTGGAGGGCGCGCTCTCCATCGGCAAGCTGGCCGATCTCGCCAAGAAGGACCGCCAGCCCGCCATCGCGCTCACCGACACGGGCAACCTGTTCGGCGCGCTGGAATTCTCCGAGAAGATGGCCGGCAGCGGCATACAGCCCATACTCGGCTGCTCGCTGGCGGTGGACTTTCCCGGCCCGGCCCCACGCGGCCCGGCCGGTGCCGAGCGCCCGCGCCTCGTCCTGCTCGCGGCGAACGAGGAGGGCTGGAAGAACCTGATGGAGCTCGTCTCGCGCTCCTTCCTCGACACTGCGGCGGACGGCACCCCTCACATCAAGCTCGACTGGCTGACCGGCCGCGCCGACGGGCTGATCGCGCTGACCGGGGGCCCCGGCGGCCCCATCGACAGGGCGCTCGCGGCCGGCAGCCCGGATCTGGCCGAGCAGCGCCTCGCCGCGCTCTCCGGGCTGTTCGGCGACCGGCTCTATGTCGAGATCCAGCGGCACGGCGTCGCCGAGGAGCGGCGCGTCGAGCCGGCGCTGGTCGATCTGGCCTACCGCCTCGAACTGCCGCTGGTGGCCGCCAACGAGCCGTTCTTCGCCAGCCAGGACGACTATGAGGCGCATGACGCGCTGATCTGCATCGCCGAGGGCCGGCTGGTCGCCGAGCCCGACCGCCGCCAGCTCACCCCCGAGCACCGCTTCCGCACCCGCGCCGAGATGGCGACGATCTTCGCCGACCTGCCGGAGGCGCTGGCCAACACGGTGGAGATCGCCCGACGCTGCGCCTGGCGCCCGCGCACGGTGAAGCCGATCCTGCCGCGCTTCACGCTCGACCGCGACGAGGCGGAGGAGCTCCGCCTGCAGGCGGAGGAGGGGCTGCGTCATCGCCTTTCCGTGCATGGCCCGGCGCCGGAGCTGACGGAAAAGGACTATGAGGACCGGCTCGCCTTCGAGCTGTCCATCATCGAGAAGATGAAGTTTCCCGGCTATTTCCTCATCGTTTCGGACTTCATCAAATGGGCGAAGGCGCAGGGCATTCCGGTGGGGCCGGGCCGTGGCTCGGGCGCGGGTTCGCTGGTGGCCTATTCGCTCACCATCACCGATCTCGACCCGCTGCGCTTCGGGCTGCTGTTCGAGCGCTTCCTCAACCCCGAGCGCGTGTCGATGCCCGACTTCGACATCGACTTCTGCCAGGAGCGGCGCGACGAGGTGATCCGCTACGTCCAGCAGCGCTACGGGCGCGATCAGGTGGCGCAGATCATCACCTTCGGTACGTTGCAGGCACGCGGCGTGCTGCGCGACGTCGGCCGTGTGCTGGAAATGCCCTACGGCCAGGTCGACAAGCTGTGCAAGCTGGTGCCGCAGAACCCGGCCAATCCGGTCACGCTCAAGCAGGCCATCGGCGACGAACCGCGCCTGCAGGCCGAGAGCGACGCCAACCCGGTGGTCAAGCGCGCCTTCGACATCGCGACACGGCTTGAGGGGCTGAACCGCCACGCCTCGACCCATGCCGCCGGCATCGTCATCGGCGACCGGCCGCTGGCGAGGCTCGTGCCGCTGTACCGAGACCCGCGCTCGGACATGCCGGTGACGCAGTACAACATGAAATGGGTCGAGCAGGCCGGGCTGGTGAAGTTCGACTTCCTCGGCCTCAAGACCCTGACCGTCCTGCAGACGGCGGTGCGCCTCGTCGCCCAGCGCGGCATCGCGCTCGACCTGTCGACCATCCCTCTCGACGATCCCAAGACCTACGCCATGCTGACGCGCGGCGAGACGGTCGGCGTGTTCCAGGTGGAAAGCGCGGGCATGCGGCGCGCGCTGGTCGACATGAAGCCGGACCGGCTGGAAGACATCATCGCGCTGGTGGCGCTCTACCGCCCCGGCCCCATGGCAAACATCCCGGTCTATTGCGCGGTCAAGAACGGGCAGGAGAAGGCCGCCTACGCCCACCCCGCGCTGGAAGGCAGCCTGAAGGAGACCTACGGCGTCATCATCTACCAGGAACAGGTGATGCAGATCGCGCAGACGCTGTCGGGCTATTCGCTCGGCGAAGCCGACCTGCTGCGCCGCGCCATGGGCAAGAAGATCCGCGCCGAGATGGACAAGCAGCGTGAGCGCTTCGTCACCGGCGCGGTGGAACGCGACGTGCCGAAGGCCAAGGCGTCGGAGATCTTCGACCTGCTGGCCAAGTTCGCGGACTACGGCTTCAACAAGAGCCACGCGGCCGCCTATGCGCTGGTCGCCTACCAGACCGCCTATATGAAGGCGAATTACGCGACCGAGTTCCTCGCCGCGTCGATGACGCTCGACATGGGCAACACCGACAAGC
Source organism: Ancylobacter sp. TS-1 (assembly GCF_009223885.1). NCBI lineage: Bacteria > Pseudomonadati > Pseudomonadota > Alphaproteobacteria > Hyphomicrobiales > Xanthobacteraceae > Ancylobacter > Ancylobacter sp. TS-1. Next base: position 982,280 of record NZ_CP045144.1, on the reverse strand, counting down.
TGGCGGAATTCCGCCAGGAGGCGCAGCGCCTCGGCATCGAGGTGGTGCCGCCCTCGGTCAACCATTCCGGCCGCGAATTCGCGGTGAAGGACGGGCGCATCCTCTACGCGCTCGCCGCCATCAAGGGCGTGGGCGTGCATGCGGTCGACGCCATCGTCGAGGCGCGGGGGGACCGCCCCTTCGCCAGCCTCTCGGACTTCGCCGCCCGCATCAACGCCAAGGCGCTGAACAAGCGGACGATGGAAAGCCTCGTCAATGCCGGCGCCTTCGACGTGCTGGAGAAGAACCGCGCCCGGGCGTCGGCGGCGATCGATTCTATCCTCGCCCATGCCGCCTCGGTGGGCGCCGAGGTGGCGTCGGGCCAGTGGAACATGTTCGGCGGGCCGGCCGAGGCGGCGGATCTGCCGCTTCCCAACGCCGCGCCCTGGCTGCCGGCCGAGAAGCTCCAGCGCGAATACGACGCCATCGGCTTCTTCCTGACCGGCCACCCGCTCGACGATTACGGCAAGGCGCTGGAGCGGCTGCGCGTGCAGCGCTGGACCGACTTCACCCGCTCGGTGCGCGCCGGCTCCATCGCGGGGCGCCTCGCGGCGACGGTGGTCAGCCGGCAGGAGCGGCGCACCAAGACCGGCAACAAGATGGGCATCGTCGGATTGTCGGATCCTTCCGGCCAGTTCGAGGCGGTGCTGTTCTCCGAGGCGCTGGCGCAGTTCCGCGAGCTGCTGGAGCCGGGCACCGCGCTGCTGCTTCAGGTTTCCGCCGAGATGCAGGGCGAGGATGTGCGCGCGCGCATCCAGACGGCCGAGCCGCTCGACCAGGCCGCCTCCAAGATGCAGAAGGGCATGCGCATCTTCGTGCGTTCGCCCGATCCGCTGGAGAGCGTGGCGTCGCGGCTCGGCTCGCTGTCCGGCGGGCGCGGGGACGGCGAGGTGGCGCTGGTGCTGCTGCTCGGCGCGCGCGGGGAGACCGAGGTCGAGGTGAAGCTGCCCGGCCGCTACAGCCTGTCGCCGCAGATCGCCGGGGCCATGAAGGCGGTGCCCGGCGTCGAGATGGTGGAGATGGCCTGAGCCGCCATCGTTGCCGGGCCGTTTTCGGGCCGGGCTTGTCACCAAAGGCCGCTTCCCCTATAAGCCGCGCCATTCCGCACGCGGACTCGCGGCCGGGCTCCCTTTGTCGTTTCCATGCGAAAGGCGCCCATCGGCCGCTCCGGTGCCGTGACCGAAATCCCTCGGCACGGCCATGTCCGCGGAGGCTCAACCGGACGAGAGACGACAATGGCGCTTCCTGACTACTCCATGCGCCAGCTCCTTGAAGCTGGCGTGCACTTCGGGCATCAGTCCCACCGCTGGAACCCGAAGATGGCCCCGTTCATCTTCGGCACCCGCAACAACATCCACATTCTCGACCTGGCCCAGACCGTGCCGGCGCTGCATCGCGCCCTGCAGGCGGTGTCCGACACCGTGGCCCGCGGCGGCCGCGTGCTTTTCGTCGGCACCAAGCGTCAGGCGGCCGATGCCGTGGCGGATGCCGCCAAGCGTTCGGCCCAGTACTATGTGAACTCCCGCTGGCTCGGCGGCATGCTGACCAACTGGAAGACCATTTCCCACTCCATCGCCCGCCTGAAGAAGCTCGAAGAGCTGCTCGCGGCCGGCGAGGGTGTCGGCTACACCAAGAAGGAGCGCCTGACGCTCCAGCGCGAGAAGGAAAAGCTCGATCGCGCGCTTGGCGGCATTCGCGACATGGGCGGCATTCCCGACCTGCTGTTCGTGATCGACACCAACAAGGAAGACCTGGCCGTCGCCGAGGCCCGCCGCCTTGGCATTCCGGTCGCGGCCATCCTCGACACCAATTGCGATCCGGACGGCATCGCCTTCCCGGTTCCCGGCAATGACGACGCCGGCCGCGCCATCAACCTCTATTGCGACCTCGTCGCCCGTGCCGCCATCGACGGCATCGGCCGCGCCCAGGGCGATCTCGGCATCGACGTCGGCGCCTCCGAGGCCCCGCTGGTCGAGGAACTGCCGGCCGAGACCGTGTGGACGAGCCTCGAGCCGCTGTCGGGTCCGCGCGGCATCGCCGACGACCTGAAGAAGCTCACCGGCGTGTCGCCGGCGATTGAGAAGAAGCTGACCGATCTCGGCATCTTCCACTATTCGCAGATCGCCGGCCTGAACGCCGCCGACGCGCATCGCCTCGGCGAGGAAGTCGGCCTGCCGGGCCGCGTCGACGGCTGGGTTGCCCAGGCGAAGGAACTGACCGCCGAGGTCGAGTGATCGCTCACCTTCGCGAAGGTGTCACGATGTGACACCAAGCATGGCATCGCGCGGCCGGCCCGGAACCCTCCGGCCGGCCGTGTCTTCGAATGAACTACGGGATCTTTTGAGGGATCGAACATGGCCAACATCACCGCTGCCCTGGTGAAGGAACTGCGCGACAAGACTGGCGCCGGCATGATGGACTGCAAGGCCGCGCTTAACGAGGTCGACGGCGACATCGAGGCGGCTGTCGACTGGCTGCGCAAGAAGGGCCTTGCCAAGGCCGCCAAGAAGGCCGGCCGCGTCGCCGCCGAGGGCCTGATCGGCATCGCCGTCAGCGGCGGCAAGGGCGTCGTCGTCGAGGTGAACTCCGAGACCGACTTCGTGGCCCGCAACGAGCAGTTCCAGCAGCTCGTGCGCGACATCGCCACCGTGGCTCTGGGCGCCGCGGACGACGTCGACGCGGTCAAGGCTGCGGCCTACCCGGCCGGCGCCACCGTGACCGACGCGATCAACAGCGCGGTCGCCACCATTGGCGAGCACATGAACCTGCGCCGCTCCAAGAAGCTGGAAGTGTCGACGGGCGTCATCGGCTCCTATGTGCACGGCTCGGTGGGCGAGGGCCTCGGCAAGATCGGTGTGCTGGTCGCGCTCGAGTCGACCGGCAAGGCCGACGAACTCGCCGCGCTCGGCCGCCAGATCGCCATGCATGTGGCTGCCGCCAACCCGCAGGCGCTCGACGCCGCCGGCATTGAGCCGGACGTCGTGGCCCGCGAGCGTGCCGTGCTGTCCGAGAAGGCCAAGGCTTCCGGCAAGCCGGAGAACGTGGTCGAGAAGATCGTCGAGAGCGGCCTCAAGACCTTCTACAAGGAAGTCACGCTGGTCGAGCAGGCCTTCATCCACGACCCCTCCAAGACCGTCGCCCAGGCGGTGAAGGAGAGCGAAGGCAAGGTCGGCGCGCCGGTCAAGCTGGTCGCCTTCGTGCGCTTCGGCCTGGGTGAAGGCGTCGAGAAGCAGGAAAGCGACTTCGCCGCCGAAGTCGCCGCCGCTGCTGGCGTCTGACCTTTTCCGGCGTTGATAAATCCGCGCCGGGCCGCCCGAGGGCAGCCCGGCGTGTTTTACTGTGCGCGATTGCGAATCGCGCCAAGTTCAGAGGTGCCCCATGCCGACCGCGCCCGACCGCAATGAAGTCGCCTATGGGCGCGTGCTGGTGAAGGTCTCGGGTGAGGCATTGATGGGCACCGAGCCCTTCGGCCTGCACTGGCCGACCATCGAGCGCATCGCCCAGGACCTCGTCGAGGCCAAGTCCACCGGCGCGGAGATCGCCGTTGTGGTGGGCGGCGGCAACATCCTGCGCGGCGCCAGCGTGGCGGGGCAGGGGCTCGACCGCGCCACCGCCGACCACATGGGCATGCTGGCCACCGTGATGAACGCGCTGGCGCTGGAGAAGGCGGTCGAGCAGGCCGGCAGCCCGGCGCGCACGCTCTCCGCCATTCCGATGCCGACGATCTGCGAGCCCTATGCCCGCCAGACCGCCTCGCGCCACCTGGCGCGCGGGCGCGTCGTTCTGCTGGCCGGCGGCACCGGCAATCCCTATTTCACCACCGACACCGGCGCCGTGCTGCGCGCCGCCGAGCTGGAATGTGACGCGGTGATGAAGGCGACCAATGTCGACGGCGTCTATACCGCCGATCCCAAGCTCGACCCGACTGCGCGGCGCTATGAGCGCCTGACGCATGACGAGGCACTGGCGAAGGACCTCAAGGTGATGGACGCCGCCGCCTTCGCTCTTGCGCGTGAGGCAAAGCTGCCGATCATCGTGTTCTCGATCCGCGAGGCGGGGGCAATCGCCTCGGCCATTCGCGGCGAGGGACGGGCGACCACGGTCGCCCCGTAGCGTTCCGGCGGCGGGCGTCCGGCAGGGCGCTTGCCACGGCTGCCGTTAGGTTGGATAAGCCCGGCAACGGGCGGCTTTCGGCCTCGCGCCGGGCACATAGTTGAACGAGGTTCGTCATGAGTTCTGGTCCGATCGACATTTCCGATCTCAAGCGCCGCATGCAGGGCGCCATCGCCGTCCTCAAGCAGGAGCTTTCGGGGCTGCGCACCGGGCGCGCCTCGGCGAGCCTGCTGGAGCCGATCCAGGTCGACGCCTATGGCAGCCACATGCCGCTGAACCAGGTGGCGTCGGTCAACGTGCCGGAGCCGCGCCTTCTGTCGGTGCAGGTCTGGGACCGCGGCATGGTCTCGGCCGTCGAGAAGGCGATCCGCGACTCCAATCTCGGCCTCAACCCGCAGACCGAGGGGCAGGTGCTGCGCGTGCGGATTCCCGAGCTGACGCAGGACCGCCGCCAGGAATTGGTCAAGGTTGCCCACAAATATGCGGAAGCGGCGCGCGTCTCCGTGCGCCATGTCCGTCGCGACGGCCTCGATTCGCTCAAGAAGGCGGAGAAGGATGGGGAGATGAGCTCCGACGATCTGGATCGCCTCGCCGATCAGGTGCAGAAGGCGACGGACCAGTCGATCTCGGAAATCGATCAGGTGCTGTCCAGCAAGGAAAAGGAAATCCTTGCGGTCTGACGTTCGGGCGCCGAAGGGGGGCTCCGTGAACATTGCGAGGCTTGGCGTGCCAGCCGGTGCCGCCATAAAGACCGAAGCGCGGGGGACGGCATCGCCCCTTCCGGCGCCGCGTCACGTCGCGATCATCATGGATGGAAACGGCCGCTGGGCGCAGAGCCACGGTCTTCCCCGTTTCGAGGGCCATCGGCGCGGCGCCGAGGCGGTGCGGCGCACGGTCGCCGCAGCCCAGGAACTCGGCATTGAGGCGCTGACCCTCTACAGCTTCTCCAGCGAGAACTGGTCGCGCCCGCAGAAGGAAATCGGCGAGCTGATGGGGCTGCTCAAGCGCTTCATCCGCTCCGACCTTCAGGAACTCCACGCCAAGAATGTCCGGCTGCGCATCATCGGAGAGGGGCATCCCACCGATTCAGAAGTGCAGCGCCTGCTCGACGAGGCGCAGGCGCTCACCCGCGACAATACCGGCGTGCTGCTGACCGTGGCGTTCAACTACGGTTCGCGTAACGAGATCGTCCGCGCCGCGCAGGAACTCGCCCGGCAGGTCGCCGCCGGCCTGCTGAAGCCGGAAGACATCACGCCCGAGCGGTTCGGCGAGACGCTCGACACGGCCGGGCTGCCCCCGCTCGACCTGATGATCCGCACCAGCGGCGAGCAGCGGCTGTCGAATTTCCTGCTCTGGCAGGCGGCCTATGCCGAGCTGGTGTTCCTGCCCGTCTACTGGCCCGACTTCGACCGCTCCTGGCTGGAGCGGGCTCTGGCCGAATTTGGCGGACGGGACCGTCGCTTCGGCGGTGTCGCTCCGGGCGAAAGCTGAGCTGTTGAGGATCGGAGCCGACTTCCTGCCGCGTCTCTGCTCGGCTCTGGTGATGGCGCCCATTGCCCTGCTGGCGGTGATATGGGGCGGCTGGCCCTTTACCCTGCTGGTGGCCGCCGCCGCGCTGATTCTGCTGTGGGAGTGGCTACGCATGGTCGCGGCGAAGCCGAACGCCCTGCTGCTCGCGGTCGGGGGCGCCTCGCTGTTGTTCGCACTGGCGATGCTGGCGGTCCGGCCCGCCCCTGTCGCCATCGCGATCGTCGTCCTGGGCGCCATCGCCTCGGCGTTGATCGCGCGCGGCGGGCGGGAGCGGCGGCTGTGGTCGCCGCTCGGCGTGCTCTATGCGGGTGCGCTGGCGCTTCCGGTGGCGATTCTGCGCGACGAGGCCGAACTGGGGCTCGTCGCCCTGATCTGGCTGTTCGCCGTGGTGTGGGCGACCGACATCGCCGCCTATTTCTGCGGGCGGCTGATCGGCGGGCCGAAGCTGTGGCCGCGCGTCAGCCCGAACAAGACCTGGTCCGGCGCGGTCGGCGGCACCTTCTGCGCCACCCTCGCCGGCATGGCGACGCTCCATGTCGCCGGCGTGGACACGGCGCTTCTGGCCGCGCCGGTGGCGCTGCTGGCCAGCGTGGCGAGCCAGGGGGGCGACCTTTTCGAATCCTCCATGAAGCGGCATTTCGGCGTGAAGGATTCGAGCGCGCTCATTCCCGGCCATGGCGGCTTCATGGACCGGCTCGACGGTCTGGTCGCCGCCGCCGCGCTGGCGCTGCTGATCGGGCTCGTCCGCGACCCGGAGGCGCCGGTGCGCGGTCTCCTGCTATGGTGATGCCGCCGGACGGGCAGGGGGCTGCGACCTCTTCGCCCGGTCCTTCGCCCTTGCGCTATCGTGCCGGCTTTGCCCAAGTTCGCCTTAAAGCCTGCTTATGCATCATGGGTCGCGCCGACCGGCGCTGCCGTCTGGGAACATGCTGATGGAATTTCTCGCCTCGATGGGCGGCACTGCGAGCTGGCTGCTCGGCTATGTCGTGCCGTTCCTCTTCGTGCTGACGATCGTCGTCTTCTTCCACGAGCTCGGCCATTTCTGGGTCGCGCGCCGCGCCGGCGTGAAGGTGGTGGCCTTCTCGATCGGTTTCGGCCCCGAGCTGGCGGGCTTCAACGACCGGCACGGCACGCGGTGGCGAATCTCGGCGATTCCGCTCGGCGGCTATGTGAAGTTCCTCGGCGACGAGAACGCCGCCAGCACGCCCGACCATGGTGCGCTCGACCAGATGAGCGAGACCGACCGGCGCGAGAGCTTCTTCCACAAGCCGGTGGGCGCCCGCGCCGCCATCGTCGCGGCCGGTCCCATCGCCAATTTCATTCTGGCGATCGTGATTTTCGCCGGCCTGTTCATGACGGTCGGCCGTCAGGTGACGACGCCGCAGGTGGACGCGGTGCAGGCGGGCAGCGCGGCCGAGCGCGCCGGCTTCCAGCCCAACGACGTGATTCTGTCGATCGACGGCGAGCCGATCGGTTCCTTCGGCGACATGCAGCGCGTCGTCAGCGTCAACGCCGAGCGCAAGCTCGCCGTGGAAATCGAGCGCGGCGGACAGCGACTCACCGTCGAGGCGACGCCCGACCTGCGCGAGGTGACTGACACCTTCGGCAATGTCCATCGCATCGGCGTGCTCGGCATTTCGCGCAACACCAGCGGCGGGCAGGTGCGCACCGAGCGATTCGGCCCGGTCGAGGCCGTCGGCATGGCGACTCGCGAGGTGTGGTTCATCGTCGACCGCACCTTCAACTATCTCGGCGGCGTGGTGACGGGGCGCGAATCCGCCGATCAGCTCGGCGGGCCGATCCGCATTGCGCAGGTTTCCGGCCAGGTCGCCACCTTCGGCGTGGCCGCGCTGCTGCAACTTGCCGCGGTTCTGTCGGTGTCGATCGGACTTCTTAACCTCTTTCCGGTACCGCTACTCGACGGTGGACACCTGCTTTTCTATGCCATCGAGGCCCTGCGCGGACGCCCGCTCAGCGCCCGGGCGCAGGAGGTGGGCTTCCGCATCGGTCTGGCGCTCGTTTTGATGCTGATGTTGTTTGCAACGTGGAACGATATCCTCAATATATCAAAATCTTGATCCTGAATCGGGGTGGCGTTGCCGAGGCGCCACGCCGGCAGGAAAAGGCGTTAAGTGCGGCCCGTTCGGTTTGCAGGCTCTTCAAAAGTCTGTATCAAACGGAGTGCAGGGTGAGGATCGACTCCGCGTGCGTGTCCATTGGCACGCCTTCGGGGTCTTCCCAGAACAACGGTAAGGTTGCGCACCAAATGGCTCGTTTCCGGTTCGTGAGTAAAATGGCGTCGGTCATCGGTGTGGTTACGCTGATGGCTGTCGCGGGTGTTGCCGGATCCGTTGCCGTCTCTGGGGTTGCTGTCGCGCAGTCGGCCAGTTCCATCGTCGTCGAGGGCAACCGCCGCGTCGATGCCGAGACCATCCGCTCCTATTTCCAGACCGCCCCGGGCCAGTCCTTGACCCCGGCCAAGATCGACGAGGCGCTGAAGGCGCTCTACGCGACCGGCCTGTTTTCCGACGTGACGATCAGCAGCCGGGGTGGCCGTCTGGTCGTGAACGTCGTCGAGAACGAGGTGATCAATCGCGTCGCCTTCGAGGGCAACAAGAAGGTCAAGGACGACCAGCTCTCACTCGAGGTGCAGTCCAAGGCGCGCGCGCCGCTGTCGAAGACCACCGTCCAGGCCGACACCCAGCGCATCATCGACGTCTATCATCGCGCCGGCCGCTACGATGTGCGGGTCGTGCCGAAGACCATCGATCGTGGCCAGGGTCGCGTGGACCTCGTCTTCGAGATCACCGAGGGCGAAAAGCTCGGCGTGTCTGAGATCCGTTTCGTCGGCAACAAGGCCTTCTCGGTCTACAAGCTGAAGGACGAGATCACCACGACCGAGACCAACTGGCTCTCGTGGCTCAAGAACACCGACATCTATGACGTCGACCGCATCAACACCGACCAGGAACTGCTGCGCCGCTTCTATCTGAAGAACGGCTATGCCGATTTCCGTATCGTGTCGGTGACGGCCGATCTCGACCGCAAGACCGGCGGCTTCATCCTGACCTTCTCGATCGACGAGGGTGCGCAGTACCGCGTCGGCACCGTCGACATCGCCTCCAGCATCAAGGACGTCGATGTCGGCCGCATCCGTGACGCGCTGCGCGTGTCGCCGGGCCAGGTCTACAATGCGGAGCTGGTCGAGAAGTCGGTCGAGAACGCCACCATCGAAGTCTCGAAGAGCGGTTATGCCTTCGCGCAGGTTCGTCCGCGCGGCGACCGTAATGTCGAGAACCGCACCATCTCGCTGACCTTCGCCGTCGAGGAAGGTCCGCGCGTCTACATCGAGCGCATCGATATCCGAGGCAACACCCGCACGCGCGATTGGGTCATCCGCCGCGAGTTCGATCTCGCCGAGGGCGACGCTTATAACCGCGTGCTGGTCGACCGCGCCGAGCGCCGGTTGCGCAACCTCGGCTACTTCAAGGAAGTGAAGATCACCAACGAGCCGGGCACCGCGCCCGACCGCATCATCCTGGTGGTCACCGTTGAGGATCAGCCGACCGGCGAGTTCTCGGTCTCGGGTGGTTACTCCTCGGCTGACGGCTTCATCGGCGAAGTCTCGATCTCCGAGAAGAACTTCCTCGGTCGCGGCCAGTATGTGCGCCTCTCCGGCCAGCTCGGCGAGAACGTTCAGGGCGTGGATTTCAGCTTCACCGAGCCGTACTTCCTCGACTACCGCGTCGCGGCAGGCTTCGACCTGTTCTGGAAGTCGACCAGTGCCACGAGCTACAGCCCCTACGACACGGAGACCGCTGGCGGCACGCTGCGCGTCGCCCTGCCGCTCACCGACGAGTTGACCCTCGGCCTGCGCTACACGCTGTCGCAGAAGGAGATCACCATCTCGCTCGAGGACGAGCTCACCGACGACGTGTCCTGGGCGCTACGCGAAATTAACGGCGTTTCGGCCATCACCTCGTCGGTCGGCTATACGCTGAGCTACAACCTGCTCGACAATAACCGCGACCCGACAAACGGTTATCTGCTCGAACTGAAGCAGGACTTCGCCGGCCTCGGTGGCGACGTGAACTTCGTGCGCACGACCTTCGACGCCCGCTACTACAAGCCGCTCTTCGGCGACTTCGTCCTGATGCTGCGCGGCCAGGCCGGCAACGTGGCCTCGTGGGGCGGCGAGGATCTGCGCATTCTCGATAACTTCTTCAAGGGCCCCGATCTGGTTCGCGGCTTCGCCCCGAACGGCATCGGTCCGCGCGACCTTGCCTCCGGCGATGCGTTCGACCCGGAATATGATGCCCTGGGCGGCACGCTCTACTGGGGCACCACGGCCGAAGTTCAGTTCCCGCTCACCTTCCTGCCGAAGGACGCCGGCCTTAAGTTCGCGGTGTTCGCGGATGCCGGTTCGCTTTGGGACTATCAGGGCGCGACTGAGTTCGTTGGGGCTCCGAACATAGTCTGCCCGGCGGGATCTCAGAATGGAGTTGGCGCAGTCTGCGTCGCCGATAGCGACCTGATCCGCTCCTCGGTCGGTGTCAGTCTGATCTGGCAGTCGCCCTTCGGCCCGCTGCGCTTCGACTATGCCTGGGCGCTGTCCAAGGAATCGTACGACGAAACCCAGGCCTTCCGCTTCAGCGGCGGCACGCGTTTCTGATAGACTGCCTCCATATAGGCTGCACGGCGGTCCGGTCATCCGGACCGCTTGTGCGTTTGGGAAACAGGTCGGCGGTCGGCACGCGGCGATGAGCGATCCTTTCTTTCATCCGGCCCCCGCGCCCCTGACCGTCGGCGAGATATGCACGCTCGTCGGCGCGGCGCCGGTGGGCGATGCCGATGCGGCCCGGACGGTCGGCGCAATCGCCGCGCTCGACGATGCCGGGCCGACGGACCTGTCCTTCATGGACGGCGCCCGCCACGTGCCGGATCTGACCCGCACGCGCGCTGGTGCCTGTTTCGTCATTGAGCGATATGCCTCCCATGTGCCGGCCGGCACGGTGGCCCTCAAGGTCGCCAAACCGCACGCGGCTTTCGTCGCTGTTGCCCGCCGGCTCTACGCGACCAGCCTGCGGCCCGGTTCCGTCTTCGGTCAGACCGGCGTCGCCTCGGACGCCATCGTGCATCCGCAGGCACGCCTGGAGGCGGAGGTGACGGTCGATCCCGGCGCGGTGATCGGCCCGGGCGCCGAGGTCGGCGCGGGCACGGTGATCGGGGCCGGCGCGGTGATCGGCCCGGGCGTGCGCATCGGGCGGGACTGCTCGATCGGCGCCGGCGCCTCGCTGCTGCATGCCCTCGTCGGCGACCGGGTGATCGTCCATCCGGGCGCACGCATCGGGCAGGACGGCTTCGGCTATCTCGGCGGCGCGCGCGGCCATGCGAAGGTGCCGCAGATCGGCCGGGTCGTACTTCAGGACGACGTGGAGATCGGCGCCGGCACCGCGATAGACCGCGGGGGGCTGCGCGACACGGTGATCGGCGAGGGCACCAAGATCGACAACCTCGTGCAGATCGCCCACAACGTCGTCGTCGGCCGTCACTGCATCATCGTGTCCCAGACCGGTATCGCCGGCAGCACGACTCTCGGCGATTTCGTGATGCTGGGCGGGCAGGTCGGCGTCATCGGCCATGTGCATATCGGCGACGGGGCGCGCATCGCCGCGTCGAGCAATGTGAAGGACGACGTGCCGCCGGGCGTCGAGTGGGGCGGCTCGCCCGCCAAGCCGATGCGCGACTGGTTCCGGGAGGTCATGGCCGTGCAGCGACTGGCGCGCGGCGACCGTCCGGCCGGCGGCCGACAGGAGGGGCAGTGAAGGACATGGACGTGCAGGCCGATACCATCGCGACCGAGACCGCCGCGCTCGGCTCCGCCGACATTCTCCGCATTCTGGCCGCGCTGCCGCACCGCTACCCGTTCCTCATGGTCGACAAGATCGTCGGCATCGAGGGCGACCGGAAGGCGGTCGGTATCAAGAACGTGTCGGCCAACGAACCCCATTTCCAGGGCCATTTCCCCGACAATCCTGTCATGCCGGGCGTGCTGATCCTCGAGGGCATGGCGCAGACGGCGGGCACGATCTGCCTGCTGGAGCGCCCCGGTGACGGTGCGCCCTCGCTCGTTTATTTCATGACCATCGACAAGGCGAAATTCCGTCGGCCCGTGATACCGGGCGATGTGCTGGAGTACCACATGACGCAGATGACCAAGCGCCGCAACATGTGGTGGTTCCGAGGCGAGGCCAGAGTCGACGGCCAGCTGGTGGCCGAGGCCGAGGTGGGCGCGATGATCGCCCGGGAACCGAAGAAGTGAGCGGCGGGGCAAGGATCGATCCGGCCGCACGCATCGAGGACGGCGCCAGGCTGGGCGAGGGCGTCGAGATCGGGCCCTTCTGCACCGTCGGCGCCAATGTGGTGCTGGAGGCGGGCGTGCGCCTCGTCTCGCATGTCGCCGTCGCCGGGCACACCACGCTGGGCGAAGGCACGGTGGTGTACCCGTTCGCCTCGCTGGGTTCGCAGCCGCAGTCCTACCATTACAAGGGCGAGTCGAGCCGCCTGCTGGTCGGCCGCAACTGCATCATCCGCGAGCATGTCACCATGAACACCGGCACCGCCGGCGGCCACATGGAGACGGTGGTCGGCGAGGGCGGTATGTTCATGGTCGGCAGCCACATCGCGCATGACTGCGTGGTCGGCGCGCGCGCCGTGTTCGCCAACAATGCCACGCTGGCCGGGCACGTGACGGTCGGCGAAAATGTGTTCATCGGCGGGCTTGCTGCCGTGCACCAGTTCACGCGTATCGGCGACGGCGCCATGGTCGGCGGCATGTGCGGGGTGCACTTCGACATCATCCCTTACGGCCTGATGATGGAGGGCCATCCGGGCCTGCGCTCGCTGAACTATACCGGCCTGAAGCGCCGGGGCCTCACGCTCCAGCAGCGCCGGCAGATGCAGGCCGCCTATCGCGAGTTGTTCTACGGCGGCGGCACGCTCGCCGAGCGCGCCGACCGCGTGGCGGCCGAGTTCGGTGACAACGACCATGTCCTGCAGATCGTCGCGTTCGTGCGCAGCGCCGGCAAGCGCCGCCTGACCGTACCCGCCGACGCGGCCGATCATGTCGCCGAGCCCGAAGCCGCCTGAACCCGGCCCGGCCGGGCCGCAGACGCCGGGGGCGGGCGAGCCGCTCGCCATCATCTGCGGCGGCGGCGCCTTTCCTCTCGCGGTGGCGCAGGCCGCCCGCAAGGCCGGGCGCCGGGTCATGCTCTTTCCGGTGCGCGGCTTCGCCGATTCCACCGTCGAAGCGTGGCCGCATATGTGGGTCCATATCGGCCGCTTCGGGCTGCTGACGCGCGAACTGCGCCGCCTGGGCTGCCGCGATGTGGTGTTCATCGGCAATGTGCTGCGCCCGCGCATGCGCGACATCCGGTTGGACTGGACCACGCTGACCCTGCTGCCGCGCGTGTTCGGCATGCTGCGCGGGGGCGACGATCACCTGCTGACCAGCTTTGGCCGGCTGTTCGAGGAGGCGGGCTTTCGCCTCGTCGGCGCCCATGAAATCGCCCCCGAAATCCTGCTTCCGGCCGGCACGCTCGGCGCGGTCGCGCCCGATGCCGGGCAGATGGAGGATATCGCGCTCGGGCGCCGGGTGCTGGCCGTCACCGGCCCGCTCGACATCGGGCAGGGGCTGGTGGTGATGAACCGGCATGTGGTGGCCATGGAGGCGGCGGAGGGCACCGACCTGATGCTGGCGCGGGTCGCGGAGCTGCGCGCCAATGGCCGGATCAAGATGCCGGCGCCCTGTGGCGTGCTGGTGAAGCGCCCCAAGGAGGGGCAGGACCGGCGGCTCGACCTGCCTTCGCTCGGGGTGCGCACCGTCGAGGGCGCGGCGCGCGCCGGGCTTGCGGGTATCGCCGTCGAGGCCGGGGGCGTCATCGTTTCCGATGTCGAGGCGCTGCTGCGCGCTGCGGACGCGGCCGGGCTGTTCATCCACGCTTTCGTCCGTGACGGGGCGGATGCGCCATGAGCGCCCCTTCCGGCACGGGCGCGGACGAAGCTCGCCCGCTCGACGTCTTCATCGTCGCGGGCGAGGAATCCGGCGATGCGCTCGGCGCCGAGCTGATGGCGGAGCTCAAGGGGCTGAGCCCGTCGGGTGTGCGCTTTCGCGGCGTCGGCGGCGCGCGCATGCAGGCGCAGGGGCTGGCGAGCCTGTTCCCGATGGAGGACATCACCGCCATGGGCTTCGCGCAGGTCGTCGCCGGCCTGCCGCGCATATTGCGGCGGATGCGCGAGACCGCGCGGGCGATCATCGATGCGCCGCCCGACATTCTCGTCCTGGTCGACGCCCCGGATTTCACCCATCGCGTGGCGCGCAAGGTGAGGGCGCGCCTTCCCGGCCTGCCCATCGTCAAATATGTCGCGCCGACGGTCTGGGTCTGGCGGCCGGGCCGCGCGCGGGCGATGGCGCCGGACTTCGATAAGGTATTGGCATTGCTGCCTTTCGAACCGGAGGCGATGCATGCGCTCGGCGGGCCGCCGACCACCTATGTCGGCCACCCGCTGCTTGGCGAACTGGATCGCCTGCGGCCGAATGCCGAGGAGGCACGGCGTCGCGAAGGGATGCCGCCCGTCCTTCTGGTGCTGCCGGGAAGCCGGCGCGCCGAGCTGGCGCGGCTCGGGGCGACCTTCGGCGAGGTGCTGGAGCGGGTACGCGAACGCCTGCCGGACGTCGACGTGGTGCTGCCGACGCTGCCCCGCCGGCTCGCCCAGGTCGAGGAGGTCGTGGCCGGTTGGCCGGTCAAGCCGCGCATCGTCGTCGACGAGGAAGAGAAGCGCGCCGCGTTCCGCATCGCGCGGGCGGCGCTGGCGGCCTCGGGTACGGTGACGCTGGAACTGGCGCTCTCCGGCATTCCCACGGTCGCCGCCTATCGCGTCCCGTGGCTGGAAGGGCGCATCGCGCCGTACTTCATCAAGGTGAAGACCGCGATCCTGCCGAATCTCATCCTCGGTACGCCGACGGTGCCGGAATATCTGCAATGGCATATCGATCCGCCCGCCATGGCGGCGCAGCTCGCGCAGCTCATCGAGGGCGGAGACGAGCGCGGGGCGCAGCTCGCCGCCTTCGCCCGGCTCGACGCGATGATGGGCGAGGGCGGCGAGCCGCCGAGCCGCCGGGCGGCGCGCGCCGTTCTGGAAACGCTGGCGGACGCGCGCGCAGGCGCGAAGGGCTGAGGCCGGGCGCGTGCAGTGCAAGCGTGGATGGCCGGGTCACGCCCGGCCACGACGGCAAACACCAGCCAGAAAGCAAAATCCCCGCCCTCCGGCGGGAGGACGGGGAATTCTGAAGCTCTCGTCTCAGGCGGCGGCGCGGGCGCCGCTTGTCTCGTCCGACCGCGTCGCGCCGCTACCGGCACGCCGCCGTCAGGCGCCGCTCACTTGCGGCGGGCGATCGGGATGTAGTCGCGCCCGACGGCGCCGGTGTAGAGCTGGCGCGGGCGGCCGATGCGCTGGCCCGGATCCTCGATCATTTCCTTCCACTGGCCGATCCAGCCCACGGTGCGGGCGAGAGCGAACAGCACGGTGAACATGGAGGTCGGGAAGCCGAGGGCGCGCAGGGTGATGCCCGAATAGAAGTCGATGTTCGGGTAGAGCTTGCGCTCGACGAAGTACTCGTCCTGCAGCGCGATGCGCTCCAGCTCCACCGCGATGTCGAGCAGCGGGTCGTCCTGGATGCCGAGTTCGCCGAGCACCTCGTGGCAGGTGCGCTGCATGATCTTGGCGCGCGGGTCGTAGTTCTTGTAGACGCGATGGCCGAAGCCCATCAGGCGGAACGGATCGTTCTTGTCCTTGGCGCGCTTGATGAATTCCGGGATGCGGTCCACCGAGCCGATCTCGCCGAGCATCTTGAGCGCCGCCTCGTTGGCGCCGCCATGGGCGGGCCCCCACAGGCAGGCGATGCCGGCGGCGATGCAGGCAAAGGGGTTGGCGCCCGACGAGCCGGCGAGGCGCACGGTCGAGGTCGAGGCGTTCTGCTCGTGATCGGCGTGCAGGATGAAGATGCGGTCGATCGCGCGGGAGAGGATCGGGTTGACCTTGTACTCCTCGCACGGCACCGAGAAGCACATGCGCAGGAAGTTCGAGGCGTAGTCGAGGTCGTTCTTCGGGTAAACGAAGGGCTGGCCGATCGAGTATTTGTAGGCCATGGCCGCCAGCGTCGGGATCTTCGCGATCATGCGGATCGAGGCGATCATGCGCTGCTGCGGGTCCGAAATGTCCGTGCTGTCGTGATAAAAGGCCGACAGCGCGCCGACCGAGGCCACCAGAACCGACATGGGGTGCGCGTCGCGACGGAAGCCGTGGAAGAACCGGCTCATCTGCTCATGCACCATGGTGTGGCGCGTGACGCGGTAGTCGAAATCCGCCTTCTGGGCGGCGGTGGGCAGCTCGCCGTAGAGGAGCAGGTAGCAGGTCTCGAGGAAGTCGCCGCTCTCCGCCAGCTGCTCGATCGGGTAGCCGCGATAGAGCAGAATGCCTTCGTCGCCGTCGATATAGGTGATCTGGCTTTCGCAGGAGGCGGTCGAGGTGAAGCCGGGGTCGTAGGTGAACTTGCCGGTCTGGGCGTAGAGCTTGGCGATATCGATGACGTCGGGGCCGATGGTGCCGTTCAGTATCGGCAGCTCCCAGCTTTCATCGCCAATGGTGAGGGTGGCGGATTTCGCCGAAGTGCCGCTGCTGGCGTCCATGCGGGTTCTCCCTGAGCCTGTGGAACCGAATGAAACGGATCACGTCTTGCGGGTGCAGTGCCGGGCCCGGAGGCCATGGCCGGAGACGGGGGATGTCTCGCTGCGGCCCGAGAGGCAGTCGTAGCGGTTTCGATCCGCCCTCGCAAGCGCAGCGAAATTGGTACCGCAATGCGGCCGTGCGGTGGCGGCGAAACGAATTCACCTCCACCTGCGCGCCGTGCTAGACGGAGATCTTACGCCGCCGCGAGCGAGCCGGTCTGGTCGGCGATGCGGGCCAGCGACTCCTCCCGGCCGAGCACGGCCAGAACGTCGAAGATACCGGGAGAGGTCGTCTTTCCGGTCATCGCGGCGCGCAGCGGCTGGGCGATGGCGCCGAGCTTCACGCCGAGCTCCTCGGCCGTCGCGCGCACCGCCGCCTCGGTCTCGACGGCGTTCCACTCGGCCACGCGGGCGAGCTTCTCGGCCGCTGCGGCGAGCAGGCGCCGGGCCTCCCCGGTCAGCAGCGCCTGCGCCTTCTCCTCGATCGGCAGCGGGCGAACGTTCAGAATATATGAAGCATTATCAATGAGTTCGATGAGTGTCTTCGCACGCTCCTTCAGCCCCGGCATGGCGGCCAGAAGCTGCGCCCGCCGCTCCGGGGTGAGCGCCGCGGCGATGCTCGCGCCATTGGGGATGTGCGGCAGCAGCGTGTCGATGGCCGCCAGAAGCTCCGCGTCCGGCGTCGCCCGCATATAGAGGCCGTTGATGCTCTCCAGCTTGGCGAAATCGAAGCGCGCCGCCGAGCGTCCCACCCGGTCGAGATCGAACAGGGAGGTCATTTCCTCGGTCGAGAAGATCTCCTGGTCGCCATGGCTCCAGCCGAGGCGGACGAGGTAGTTGCGCAGCGCGGCGGGCAGGTAGCCCATGGCGCGATAGGCATCGACGCCGAGCGCGCCGTGGCGCTTGGAGAGCTTGGCACCATCCGGCCCGTGGATGAGCGGGATATGCGCCATCTTCGGCACCTCCCATCCCAGCGCATGGTAGATCTGCGTCTGACGCGCGGCATTGGTCAGGTGGTCGTCGCCGCGGATGATGTGGGTGACGTTCATGTCGTGGTCGTCGACGACCACGGAGAGCATGTAGGTCGGCGTGCCGTCGGAGCGCAGCAGCACGAGGTCGTCGAGGTCCTTGTTGGGGATCACGACGCGGCCCTGCACGAGGTCGTCGATGACCGTCTCGCCCTCGGTCGGCGCCTTGAGGCGGAAGACCGGCTTGCGGTCGGTGGGGTATTCGGACGGGTCGCGGTCGCGCCAGCGCCCGTCATAGCGGGGCGGGCGGCCCTCCTTGCGGGCGGTCTCGCGCATCTCCTCCAGCTCCGCCGCCGAGGCGTAGCAGGGATAGGCGCGGCCGGCGGCGATCATCTGCTCCACCGCCTCGCGGTGCCGCTCGGCGCGGGCGAACTGGTAGATGACGTCGCCTGACCAGTCGATGCCGAGCCAGTTCAGCCCGTCGATGATCGCGTCGATGGCTTCCGGGGTGGAGCGCTGGCGGTCGGTGTCCTCGATGCGCAGCAGCATCGTGCCGCCCTTGGCGCGGGCGTAGAGCCAGTTGAACAGCGCGGTGCGCGCCCCGCCAATGTGCAGGAAGCCGGTGGGCGAAGGGGCGAAGCGGGTGACGACGGTCTCGGACATGGCTCTTTCGTCTCGCGCCGGGGAATGTCAGCGGCGTCAAAGCGTGAAGGTTGCTGCGTGGCGGGCGCGGACGGTGCGTGTACCATAGGTGCGCGACACGGGAAAAGCGCAGGATCGCCCGAGACGCCGCCGGCCCGTCACAGGCGCGTGCGCCGGGCGTGTCCGCGACCTTCATCGGGAGTGCGCAAGGGGGCGTGCGGAAGGGGGCCGTGCGGGGATGCAGGCGCCGCCGGGAGAGGACATTCCGGGCAAGGACATGCCGCGCCGCCGGGGGGCGCGGGTGGCGGTGCTCGCGGCCGCGAGGCCCGCCCTCGGCGTCACCGGACGCTGGCCGGGACTGCCGTTCGCGGCGCTACTCGGCGGCCTTTCCGCCGCTCTGGCGCGCGAACTCGACGACCGGCGCGGCTTCCTGTTCCTGCCAGTCGCCTTCGCCTTGGGATCCGCGCTCTATTTCGCCGCGCCGCAGGAACCGCTGGCCTATGCCGGCTTCGTGCCGGCCGGCGTTTTCGCCGCGCTGGCCGCATGGCGGCGGGAGCGGCCCTTCGGCTTCCATCTCTTCGCGCTGCTTGCCGTCGTCGCGCTCGGCTTCGCGGTGGCCGGGCTGCAGGTACAGCGCATGGCGCATCCGGTGCTCGGCAGCACGCTCTACGCGGCCGAACTGACCGGTTTCGTCGAGGCGGCCGAGCAGCGCCCGCGCGGCAGCCGGATCACCCTTCTCGTCACCGGCTTCGCGCGCCCGCCGGCCGAGCCGCCGCAGCGCGTGCGGGTGACGCTGACGGGACGCGACCCTCCGGCTGTGGGTAGCCATGTGCGCCTGCGCGCCACGCTCGGCCCGCCGCCCGGGCCGGCCTATCCCGGCGGATTCGATTTCGGCCGGGCGATCTGGTTCGACGGCATCGGCGCCACCGGCTTCGCGCTGGGCCGGCCGGAGGCGGCGCCGGCGCCCGGCGCGCCGCCCTGGAGCCTCAGCCTCGCCACCTGGCTTGACGGCACCCGCCGCGCCATCGCCGCGCGGATCCGGGCGACGCTGCCGGGCGCGGATGGCGGGGTCGCGGTGGCGCTCGTCACCGGGTTGCGCGACGCGGTGGGCGAGCCGATCGAGGAGAGCATGCGGATCGCCGGCCTCTCGCACATCCTCTCGATTTCCGGTCTGCACATGGCGCTGGTGGCCAGCACGGTGTTCTTTCTCGCGCGCGCCCTGCTGGCGCTGGTGCCGGAACTCGCCCTGTCGCGGCCGATCAAGGCCTGGGCGGCGCTGCCGGCCGTGGCTTCGGCGAGCTTCTACCTGCTTCTGTCCGGCGCCGAGGTGCCGACCCAGCGCGCCTATGCGATGACGCTGCTGGTGCTCTCCGGCGTCGTTCTCGGGCGGCCGGCGCTCACCCTGCGCACGCTGGCGCTCGCGGCGCTGGCGGTGATGGCGCTGACGCCCTGGGCGGTGCTCGATCCGGGCGCGCAGATGTCGTTCGCGGCGACGCTGGCGCTGGTCGCCGCCTATGAGCGGTTCGGCCGCTTCATCGCCGCGCCGCCGGGCGTGAGCGCCCCGGTGCTCGCAGTGCCGGCGCGCTACCTCGCGGCGCTGGTGCTGGGCTCGCTGGCGGCGGGACTGGCGACGGCGCCGTTCGCGGCCTTCCACTTCCAGCGGCTGGCGCCGCTCAGCCTGCTGGCCAATCTGGCGGCGATGCCGGTGGTGTCGTTCATCGTCATGCCGATGGGCCTGGTCGGCGCCCTGCTGATGCCGTTCGGATGGGACGAGCCGATATGGCGGGTGATGGGCTGGGGCATCGGCGCAATGCTTGCCATCGCCGATGCCGTCGCCGCCCTGCCGGGGGCGGATCGCGGCGTGCGGGCGATGCCGGCCGTGAGCCTTGCCCTGTTCAGCCTCGCCCTGGTGGTGCTCTGCCTCGCGCGCTCGCGTCTGGTGCTGGTGGCGCCCGCCCTGGCCGGGCTCGCTTTGTGGGCGACCGCGAGTGCGCCGCGGCCCGACCTGCTGGTGGACGCGCAGGCGCGGACGGTGGCGGTGAGGGGCGCGGACGGTGCGCTGGCGGTGATGGGCGATCGCATGAGCGGGCTCGCCGGCCGCTTCGCGGTCGAGCAATGGCTCAACGCGGATGGCGACCGCGCGCGGGTCGGCGCGACGCAGGTCACGGCCGGCGCCGCCTGCGACATGGCCGGCTGCACGCTGCCGCTTCCCGAGGGCGGCCTTGCCGCGCTGTCGCGCCAGAGGGAGTCGCTGGAGGATGATTGCCGTCTCGCGCGCGTACTGGTGACGCCCTTCGCGCCGCCCGACGATTGCGCGGCGACCGTGGTGCGGGTCGATCCCGCCCGGCCTATCGGCGGAATCGCCGGCTATCGCAATCCTGAGGGCGGCTGGCGCCTGGTGGCGGCCCGCCCGGCGGCCGGCACGCGTCCCTGGGAGCCGAAGGCGCAGACGTTACCGCCATCAAGCGGACACACGTCAAAAGCCCCCGCATCAGCGGCACTGACATCAAAGCAACCGGCGTCAAAGGAGCCGATGCGCGACGTGGAAGACGATTCAACGCCCGCCGAAGCGCCGATGGAGGTTCAGTAGCGCCGGAACAGCCCGACCAGCTTGCCCTGAATGCGCACCCGGTCGGGACCGAAAATGCGGGTCTCATAGGCCGGGTTGGCCGCCTCCAGCGCCACCGAGGCGCCCTTGCGGCGCAGGCGCTTGAGGGTGGCTTCCTCGTCGTCGATCAGCGCCACCACGATCTCGCCGGTATTGGCCGAGTCGCATTTGCGGATGAGCGCGAGATCGCCGTCGAGAATGCCGGCCTCGACCATCGAATCCCCGCGCACTTCCAGCGCGAAATGCTCGCCGCCGGACAGCATCTCAGGGGGCATGCCGATGGTGTGGTCGCGCGACTGGATGGCGGAAATGGGCGTGCCGGCGGCGATCCGGCCCATGACCGGGATCGGCACCACGCGCCGCGTCTCGTCGTCCTCGTTCGCCGGGCGCACACGGCCGAGATTGCCCTCGATGACGTTGGGCGCGAAGGGACGGGGAGCGGGCTTGGACGGCTGCGCGTCTTCCGGCAGGCGGACCACATCGAGTGCCCTCGCGCGGTTGGGAAGGCGGCGGATGAAGCCGCGCTCCTCCAGCGCCGTGATCAGCCGGTGGATGCCCGACTTCGACCTGAGGTCGAGCGCATCCTTCATCTCCTCGAAGGAGGGCGGCACGCCGTCCTTCTGGAGGCGTTCATTGATGAAGAGAAGCAGCTCATGCTGTTTGCGGGTAAGCATCCGTAGGTCCCGTCTGACGGCTGATGCCGGACTGAAACAAATCGCGAACAAATATATCCGTTCCTATTGTGTTCCACAATGGGTAAAGGCATCGCTAAGGGCCGGAAAACGCGTGTGTTCTCAAGGCGAGGGCGCCGGCGGCGCGTGGCGGGGCCCGCGCGGGAGGTATCCAGAGGTCGTGCCGAGGGGACTTGCGGGCCCCGATTCGTCGTCCGGCCGGCTGCGGTCAGACGGTCTGCGCGTATTGCTCGTAGGCGTCGTGCACGATGGCGATATGGCTGCGCATCGCGTTCGCGGCGGCGTCGCGGTCGCCGCGCAGGATGGCCGTCGTCACCCGGTCGTGCTCGGTGTGCGAGAGAGCGAGGCGGCCCAGCGCCCGGAACTGGGCACGGCGGAAGGGCGAGAGCCGCCGGCGCGTGCCGACCGTCATCTCGATCAGATAGTCGTTGTGGCTGCCGGCATAGATCGAGGTGTGGAACTGCTCGTTCGCCTCGCGATAGGCGGTGAAGTCGCCCAGCCGCATCAGCTCGCCCATGTCGGCGTGCAGCCGTTCGAGCTGCCGGCGCTCCTGCGGCGTCATGGCGAGCGCGCTCAGCCCGGCGCACAGCGCCTCCAGCTCCGCCATCACGTCGAACATGTTCTGCAGCCGGTCGACGCTCGGCCGCGCGACCACGGCGCCGCGATGGGGGCGGGCATCGACGAGCCCGGAGGCGTTCAGCTCGCGCAGCGCCTCGCGCACCGGCGTGCGGGAGACCCCGAAACGCGCCGCCAGCGCCGTCTCGTCAAGCGCGGTGCCGGGCGGCAGCGTGCCGCGCGTGATCTCGTCGGCAAGCTGCATGCGCAGTTCCTCGGCGCGCGTCACGCGGCCCCGCCGGCCGACGCCGGCGGGCGGTTCGAGCGGGAAGCGGACAGGCAGCACCGACATGCGCGAACGACGAATCTGATGAGGCGGCGAGGGAGCGGGCCGCCATTCGCATCATTAGCCGGCGCGCCCAGCTTCACCAAGCACTTCATGCGGCCGATGCCGCTGGGTCATTTGTCGTCGATGAGGCTGACATGGGCGGCGACGACCTTCCAGCCGGCCGGCGTGCGCATCCAGGTCTGCATCTGCCGGCCGACCTTGCCGGGCGTCGAGCCGCGCCGGAACAGGGTCGAGGCGACGGCGAAGTCGCGGCCATAGGTGGTGATCTGCGTGCGGTCCAGCATGCGCTCCAGCCCGGCCGGCGAGCGGGCGGCGCGGAAGGCGCGGATCTCGCCTATGCCGTAGAGATTCTCGCCGCCGCCATAGCGGATGGTGGTGGGGTCGTCCCAGAACAGGTCGTCCAGCGCGGCGACATCGTTCGCCACCAGCGCGCGCTCATAGCGGTCGAACGCCGCGCGCACCTCATCCAGCACCTCGGCAATGTTGATGTCCATGCGCCCCGTCCCCTCGCCGGCTCTCTGCCCGAGCGCGAGCACACAGGCAGCCGGGCGCCCGGTCAATCCTCGAGAGGCAGAATCTCGCACAGTTCTCCCGCTTGCGCGGCCGGCGCGTGCGGCCGGCGCACCAGCAGAACGTCGGCGCGGGAGAGATTGCGCAGCATGGAACTGTCCTGAACCGGCAGCGGGCGCACCAGCGGCACGCCGCTCTCATACCCGACGATCTCGGCGCGCTGGAAATCCATGCGCTGCTCGTTGGCCTTCACCTCGACGGCGAGGCGGGCGGGCTGGAACTGGGGGCCGGGTGGCACGGCGAGGCCCTGTAGCGCCCGGAGCAGCGGCACCAGAAAGAGGAGGGCGCAGACATGGGCGGAAACCGGGTTGCCGGGCAGGCCGAGCACCAGCGGGCCGGTGGCGCCGTCGGTGGGGCGGCCGAACATCAGCGGCTTGCCCGGCCGAAGGGCGATCCGGTGCACCGCGAGTTCAACGCCCTCGGCGGTGAGCGCGGGGGCGATGAGGTCGTGGTCGCCGACCGAGGCGCCGCCCGTCGTCACCAGCACGTCGAGCCCGGCACGAAGCGCCGCCCGCACGCCAGCGCGCGTCGCGTCCATGTCGTCGGGCAGGATGCCGAGGTCGATCGCCTCGGCACCGGCATCGCGGGCCAGCGCCGCGACGGAGTAGAGATTGGAGACGATGACCTGGTGCGCCGCCGCGCCCATGCCCGGCCGCACCAGCTCGTCGCCGGTCGACAGCAGGCCGACGCGCGGGCGGCGGGCCACGCGCAGCTCGGCGATATCGGCGGCGGCGACCAGCGCCAGGTCGCGGGCCCGCAGCCGGTGGCCGGGCTCCAGCAGCGTCTCGCCGGTGGCGAAATCGCCGCCGGCCCTGCGGATGTGCCGGCCAATCGTCGCCGCCTCGGTGACGGTGACCGCCTCGCCCGCGCGGCGCGTATCTTCCTGGATCACCACAGCGTCGGCGCCCTCAGGAAGCACCGCGCCTGTGAAGATGCGGACGGTCGTTCCCGGCGCGACATCGCCCGGGAAGGGACGGCCGGCGGCGGATTCGCCGATCAGCGCGAGCGTCGCGGGCACGTCGGCGACGTCCTGCGCCCGCACAGCATAACCGTCCATGGCCGAGACGTCGGCGCCGGGGGTGGTGCGGCGGGAAATGACCGGCGCGGCGAGCACGCGACCCTGCGCGCCGTCGAGCGGCACGGTCTCGGACTCAAGCGGACGGGCCGCCGCGAGCAGGCGCGCCAGCGCCTCGTCGACCGGCATCAGCGCCATTGCCGCCTCCGTTACTCGCCCTGCCAGTAGCCGGAGCGGCCGCCGGATTTCTCGAGGAGCCGCACGGCCTCGATGCGCATGAAGCGGTCGACCGCCTTGGCCATGTCGTAGACGGTGAGGCAAGCCACCGAGACGGCGGTGAGCGCCTCCATCTCGACGCCGGTCTGGCCGCTGGTGCGCACGGTGGCGCGCACGATCAGGCCGGGCAGGGCCGGATCGGGCTCGATGTCGACCGCGACCTTCGAGAGCAGCAGCGCGTGGCAGAGCGGGATCAGCTCATGCGTGCGCTTGGCGGCCATGATGCCGGCGAGGCGCGCGGTGCCGATCACGTCGCCCTTCTTCGCGTTGCCGGACAGAATGAGGTCGAGCGTCGCCGCCTGCATGGCGACCCGGCCCTCGGCCACAGCCACGCGGTCGGTAACGGCCTTGTCGGCGACGTCGACCATGTTGGCGGCGCCGGCAGCGTCGAGATGGGTGAGACGGGGCGCGTCGGTCATCGCCCGCCCTCTCAACCGGCCGCGCGGGCCGGCGCGGCGGGCGCCAGCAAAGCGCGCGTCGCTGCGGCGACGTCGGCCTGCCGCATCAAGCTCTCGCCGACGAGGATGGTGTCGATCCGCACCGCCGCCAGACGGGCGATGTCCGCCGGCGTGAAGATACCGCTCTCGCCGACGATGACGCGATCGGCCGGGATGCGGGGGGCGAGGCGCTCCGAGGTCTCCAGCGTCACCTCGAAATTGCGCAGATTGCGGTTGTTGATGCCGACGAGCCGCGCCGGCAGCTCCAGCGCGCGGTCCAGTTCGGCGTCGTCGTGCACTTCGACCAGCGCGTCCATGCCGAGGCCGTGGGCGGTGTCGACGAGATCGCGCGCCAGCGCGTCGTCGACGGAGGCCATGATGACGAGGATGCAGTCGGCGCCCCAGCTGCGTGCCTCGAACACCTGATAGGTGTCGTGCATGAAGTCCTTGCGCAGCGCGGGAAGCGCGCAGGCCGCCCGTGCGGCGACGAGGAATTCCGGCGCGCCCTGGAAGGAGGGCTTGTCGGTGAGAACGGACAGGCAGGCCGCGCCGCCCGCCTCATAGGCGCTCGCCAGTGCCGGCGGGTCGAAATCGGCGCGGATCAGCCCCTTGGACGGGCTCGCCTTCTTGATCTCGGCGATCAGTGCTGTGCGCCCGGCGGCGATCTTCGCCTCGATGGCTTTGAGAAAGCCGCGCGCGGGCGGCTGCGCCTCGGCGCTAGCGCGCAACTGTTCGAGCGGGCGCGCGGCCTTGGCGCTCGCGATCTCCTCGCGCTTGTAGGCGCCGATGCGTTCGAGAATATCGCCCATGTTCCCGGTTCCCCTCACTCGACCGCCGCGAGAGCGGAGACCGCAATCAGGGTCTCCAGCGCCTTCGCCGCGTGCCCGCCCTTCAGGCTGGCGCGGGCGCGTTCGAGGCCGGCGCCAAGCTCCGGAGCCTTGCCGGCAACGACCAGCGCGGCGGCGGCGTTGAGCAGGGCGACGTCGGCATAGGCGCTCGGCTCGCCGTCGAGCACGGCGCGCAGCGCCAGTGCATTGGCGGCGCCGTCGCCGCCCTTGAGGGATTCGGGCGTCGCGCGGGCGAGGCCGTACTCCTCCGGCGCGATCTCGAAGGTGCGGATGGCGCCGTCCTTCAGCTCGGCGACGGAGGTCGGGCCGGTGGTGGTGATCTCGTCCAGCCCGTCCGAGCCGTGCACGACCCATGCATGGGCCGAGCCCAGCGTGCGCAGCACTTCGGCGATCGGCTCGACCCAGGCGCGGGCGAACACGCCGACCATCTGCCGGGTGACGCCGGCCGGGTTCGACAGCGGGCCGATGAGGTTGAAGATGGTGCGGGTGCCGAGTTCCACGCGGGTCGGCCCGACATGCTTCATCGCCGGGTGGTGCGCCGGGGCGAACATGAAGCCGATGCCGGCCTCGCTTATGCAGTGGCCGATCTGCTCCGGCGTGAGGTCGATCTTCACGCCCAGCGCCATCAGCACGTCGGCGGCGCCGGACTTCGACGACAGCGCACGGTTGCCGTGCTTGGCGACCGGCACGCCCGCGCCGGCGACGATGAAGGAAGCGCAGGTCGAGATGTTGTAGGAGCCCGAGGCGTCGCCGCCGGTGCCCACCACATCCACCGCCTCGGCCGGCGCCTCGACGCGCAGCATCTTGGCGCGCATGGTCGAGACCGCGCCTGCGATCTCCTCGACATCCTCGCCGCGCACGCGCAGCGCCATGAGGATGGCGCCGATCTGCGAGGGCGTGGCCTCGCCCGACATCATCACGTCGAAGGCGGCGGCCGCCTCCGCACGCGTCAGCGTGGTGCCGGTGGCCAGCTTGCCGATGATGGGCTTGAGGTTGTCCATGTGTCCCCGCGTTGTCCCGGCGCGTCCCCGCCTGTCGTCTTGGCTTATGCCGCCTGCTTCCGGCCCGGGCCGGCGTTCCAGTCCCGCGCCAGGTCGAGGAAGTTCTTCAGAATGGTCTTGCCGTGCTCGGAGGCGATGCTCTCGGGGTGGAACTGCACGCCGTAGACCGGCAGGTTCCGGTGCGAGAGGCCCATGATGAGCCCGTCATCGGTCTCGGCGGTGATGGCGAGTTCCGCCGGCAGGGTGTCGCGCTTGACCACCAGCGAGTGGTAGCGCGTCGCCTTGAGCGGACCGTTGATGCCGCGGAACACACCTTCGCCCCTGTGGGCGATCTGAGACAGCTTGCCGTGGATCGGCTGCGGGGCGCGCACCACGTCGCCGCCGAACACCTGCCCGATGGCCTGATGGCCGAGGCAGACGCCGAACACCGGCACGCCTTCCTTCGCCGCGCGCTCGATCAGCGCGCAGGAGATGCCGGCCTCGTTCGGCGTCGCCGGACCCGGCGAGATGACGATGGCTTCCGGCTTCATGGCCATGGCCTCGTCGACGGTGAGGGTGTCGTTGCGGCGCACCTCCACCTCGGCGCCGAGTCCGCCGATATAGTGGACGAGGTTCCAGGTGAAGCTGTCGTAATTGTCGATGAGCAGGATCATCGTGCGTCCATCCGCCGGCCGCATGCCGGCTGCAAAAGCTCTAGGGGGTCATCCGGCGCGGGGTCAAGCCGCGCCGTCCGGTGGCGTGTTCTATCGCCAGCCCCGCCATCGCTCGTGACGCATGCGTCCGCCCGCCGCCATCACTGCCCCCGGCCGGAACGGGCGGCGAAGCGCACCGCTTCCTCGGCGGCGCGGAACAGGGCACTGGCCTTGTTGACGCATTCCTGCTGCTCGCTCTCCGGCACCGAGTCGTAGACGATGCCGGCGCCGGCCTGCGCGTACATGCGCCCGTCCTTCACCACGGCGGTACGCAGCACGATGCAGGTATCCATCTCGCCGTCGGCGCCGAAATAGCCGATGGCGCCGGCATAGATGCCGCGCTTGTCGCTCTCCAGCTCGTCGATGATCTCCATGGCGCGCACCTTCGGCGCCCCCGAGACCGTGCCGGCCGGGAAGCCGGCGGTGAGCGCGTCGAGCGCATCGCGGCGCGGGTCGATCTCGCCCTCGACATTGGAGACGATGTGCATGACCTGGCTGTAGCGCTCGACGAAGAAGCTGTCGGTGACATGCACCGAGCCGATCCTCGCGACGCGGCCGACATCGTTGCGGCCGAGGTCGAGCAGCATCAGGTGCTCGGCGCGCTCCTTCGGATCGGCCAGCAGTTCCTCTTCCAGCGCCTTGTCCTCATGCGGGGTGGCACCGCGCCGGCGGGTGCCGGCGATGGGACGGATGGTGACGGTGTTGTCGCGCAGCCGGACGAGGATTTCCGGCGAGGAACACACCAGCGAGAAGCCGCCGAAGTTGAAATAGACGAGGAAGGGCGCCGGGTTGATCCGCCGCAGCGCGCGGTAGAGCGAGAACGGCGGCAGCGCGAACGGTGCCTCGAAACGCTGCGACAGCACCACCTGGAAGATGTCGCCGGCGCGGATGTATTCCTTCGCCCGCTCCACCATGTCGCGATAGGCGGTGGGGGCGGTGTTGGACTGCGCCGCCACCGGCTGATGGAAGGCGTCCTCGCTCGGCAGGTTGGGCAGCGCGCTGTCGAGCGCGGCGACGACCTTCTCCAGACGCTCGCGCGCCGTCTCATAGGCGGCGTGGGCGGGGATGCCGGCCTCCGGACGCACCGGCGTGACCACGGTGATCTCGTCGCGCACGGCGTCGAACACCACCATCACGGTCGGGCGGATGAAGATGGAATCCGGTACGTCGATGACGTCGGGCTTGGCGTCCGGCAGGCGCTCCATCTGGCGCACCATGTCGTAGCCGAGATAGCCGAACACGCCCGCCGCCATGGGCGGGGCGCCCTCGGGCAGGTGGATGCGCGATTCCTCGACCAGCTTGCGCAGCGAGACCAGCGGCTTGTCGGGGCAGGGCTCGAAGGCCTGCGCATCAAGGGCGGCGCGGCGGTTGATCTCGGCCCGGTCGCCATGGCAGCGCCAGATCACGTCCGGCTCGATGCCGATCATCGAGTAGCGCCCGCGCGTGGCGCCGCCCTCGACCGATTCGAGCAGGAAGCTGTTGGCCCGCTCGCCGGCGATCTTGAGGAAGGCCGAGACGGGGGTCTCCAGGTCGGCGATCAGCGTGGTCGTGACGACCTGCGCCTCGCCGCGCTGATAGGTGGCGGCGAAGGCGTCCGCTTCGGGAATAAGGCTCATGACCCGCGTTCCGCCTCAGTTCACCGCGTCAGTGCCGACGATCTGGTCGAGCGCGGCGCGGTTGATGCGGGCGCCGAGAATGCCCTGCAGTTCGACGAGATATTCCGTCATCAGGTCGTTCTCGAGGCTCTGGCGCACGTCGGCCATCAGCTTCTCGTCCGGCGCGCCGGCGGTGGGCACGCTGACGCGCAGCACCTGGAACAAGAGGCGGCTGTCGCCGCCTTCGGCGAGGCTGCTGCCGACGCTGCCCTCGGGCGTCTCGAACACGGCGGCCATGATGTCCTGCGGCACGCCGTCGGCGGTGCGCCCACGGCGCAGGCCGTTGGCGGCACGCAGTTCGAGACCCGCCTCGTTGACGGCCTGGTCGAAGGGCGTTCCGGCGGCCACCTTGGCCTTGATCGCCTCGACCTTGGCGTCGAGCGCCTCGGCGGTCTTGTCCTGCTTCCAGCGTTCGAGCACCTGGGCGCGGGCCTCCTCGAAGGTGCGCTCGCGCGGCGGGGTGATCGATTCCACCTCGTACCAGACATAGCCGCCGGGCTGGCCGGCGTTCTGCGGCAGCGTGACGGGGTCGTTCTCGGCGCCGACATCGGAGGCGAAGGCGCCGCGCAGCACCTCGGCGCGGCCCGGCAGGTCGGCGATGGTGCTGCCGTCCGGCGCGCGGCCCTGAAGGTCGGTGTCGACGGACTGGAGCGTCAGGCCGGCCCGGCCGGCGATCTCGGCGAGCTGGGCGCCGCTGGCGCGGTCGTCCTCGACCGCATCGTACTTGGTCAGCATGGCGCGGCGCGCCGCGTCGAGCTGAAGCTGGGTGCGGATATCCCCCGCCACATCCGCCAGCGGGCGGGTGCTGCCGGGCGTGATCGCGCCGACATGGACGATGACCGGGCCGAAGCGGCCGGTGACGACGCCGCTGGTGCCATCGGCGGGCAGCGAGAAGGCGGCGTCCGCCACGGCCTTGTCGATCATGTCGCCGCGCGTCACGTCGCCGAGGTCGACGTCCCGGGGCTCCAGCTTGCGCTCGGCCACGATGTCGGCGAAGGCCGTTCCGGCCGCGATGCGGTCGGCGGCCGCCTTGGCCTCGTCCGCATTGGGGAAGACGATCTGCTGCACCACGCGCCGTTCGGGCGTGCCGTAGGAGGCGAGGTTCGCCTGATAGGCGGCCTCGACCTCGGCATCGGTGACGCTCTCGCTGCTTGCCAGCGCCTGCGGCGTCAGCACCAGAACGGCGATCTTGCGGAATTCCGGCGCGCGGAAGGCGGCCTTGCGGGCGTCGAAGAAGGCGCGCAGCTCCTCGTCCGAAGGATCGGCCGGGGCGGTGAGGGCGGCGGCGGTCAGCATCGCGTAGTTGACCGAGCGTTCCTCGCTCTCATAGCGGGCGATGGCGTCCTTCAGCGTCTGCGGCACGTCGATGCCGCCACCCAGCGACTGGATCAGCTGCTGGCGCAGCGCCAGCGAACGCTCGGCGGCGACGAAGCGCGCTTCGGTGAAGCCGTTGGAGCGCAGGAGCTGGGCGAAGTAGTTCGGGTCGAAGCTGCCGCCGGGGCCGAAGAAGGCGGGGTTCGACTGCACGCGGCGGGCGATCTCTGCGTCGGACAGGGCGAGGCCGAGCGACTTCGCCTGATCGTTGAGGGCGGCTTCCGCGAGCTGCTCGTTGAGAAGCTGGTCGGGAATGCCGAAGGCGCGCGCCTGATCGGGCGTGATGCCGCGCTTGAGCTGCTGGCTGATCTGCTGCAGGCGCTCCTGATAGATCTGGCGGAACTCCGGCACGGTGATCTCGGTGTCGCCGATCGTCGCCAGCGTCTGGGTGCCGAAGCCGCGGAACACGTCCGCTATGCCCCACACGGCAAAGCTGACGATGAGCAGGCCCATCAGGATCTTGGCGACAATTCCGGAAGCGCTCTTGCGCAGCGTCTTAAGCATCTAGGTTCTCGTCTGGCGTCGTGCGGGCGAAAGGCCCGGGAGCGCGAAAGGCGCGCATAATAGGGAGCCGCCCGGCCCGCCGCAACGGCACCGCGCACCATTTGCCGGCGCCATGACACCCTGTTAACGCCGCGGCACTCTGCTATGAGGGGTGTTGCGTGGCGTTTTTGTGAAAGGTGAGTGACGGCATGTCGAAGCGTCGTCCGCTGGTGGCCGGCAACTGGAAGATGCACGGCCTCAAGGCATCCATTGCCGAGTTCGGCCGCATCAGCGCGGGCTACGATCCCGCGCTCCGGGCGAAGGTCGATCTGCTGGTCTGTCCGCCGGCGACGCTGATGTCGGCGCTCGCCGTCGTGGCGCTCGGCACCCGCATCGGTATTGGCGGGCAGGACTGCCACACCAAGGCCGCCGGCGCCTATACCGGCGACATTTCCGCCGAGATGATCGCCGATACCGGCGCCTCGGCCGTCATTCTCGGCCATTCCGAGCGCCGCTCCGAGCATGGCGAGACCGATGCCCTGGCGCGGGCCAAGGTCGAGGCGGCCTGGCGCGCCGGCCTCGTCGCCGTTCTGTGCGTCGGCGAGACCCATGCCGAACGCGAGTCGTTCCGCGCGCTCGACGTGGTGCGCAGCCAGCTCGCCGGCTCGGTGCCGGACGGGGCCACGGCCGCCAATCTCGTCGTCGCCTATGAGCCGGTCTGGGCCATCGGCACCGGCCTGACGCCCACCGCCGCCGACATCGCCGAGATGCACGCCCTGCTGCGCAGCGAGCTGATCGCCCGCTTCGGCCATGAGGGCAGGGGCATGCGCCTGCTCTATGGCGGATCGGTCAAACCGGAGAACGCGGCGGAGATTCTGTCCATCGCGGATGTGGACGGCGCCCTCGTCGGCGGAGCCAGCCTGAAGGCGGAGTCTTTTCTCGCCATTGCGCATGCCTATCTATAGGCGTGCCGCGCGGCGTTTCGCCGATCGGTGCGGCGTATGGCGCGGCGGCTGGAAACCCCGGACGCAATCGTGTAGGAACGCGCCCAAAGATTGCGGCGGGTGCTTTGCGCTCGCCCTCGCACGAGCATTTTGAAGGCGTCAGATGCAAACCGTAATCATCGTCATCCATCTCATGGTCGTGCTGGCCCTTATCGGCGTCGTGCTGATCCAGCGTTCGGAAGGCGGCGGCCTCGGCATTGGTGGCGGCGGCGGTGGCGGCGGTGGCGGCTTCTTCAGCGCCCGCGGCACGGCCAACGTGCTGACCCGCGCGACGGCGATCCTGGCGGGGCTGTTCTTCATCACCAGCCTGTCGCTGACGATTCTCGCCGGCTGGGGTCGCGGCCCGACCACCATCTTCACCGCGCCCGCTTCCGTTCCCGGCGCTCCCTCGGCGCCCGCGCCCGGCAGTTCGGTGCTCGACCAGCTCAACGCGGCCCAGCCGGCCCCGCCCGCCGCTCCGGCGGTTCCCTCGGCGCCGCAGTCGCAGTAATCCCGGCACGGTCCCGATTTCCCCTCCGGTCCGGGCCGCGTTTCGTTTACCCACAGGCGGGAGCCCGTTCGGCAAGACGGGCTCTCGTCGAATCGCGTTTTTGCCGTTAGAAACCGAATTCCATGGCGCGCTATATTTTCATCACCGGCGGCGTCGTGTCCTCGCTTGGCAAGGGCCTCGCCTCCGCCGCTCTCGGTGCATTGCTGCAGGCCCGTGGTTACAAGACCCGGCTGCGCAAGCTGGACCCCTACCTCAATGTCGATCCGGGCACGATGAGCCCGTATCAGCACGGCGAGGTTTTCGTCACCGATGACGGCGCCGAGACCGACCTCGACCTCGGACACTACGAGCGCTTCACCGGACGTCCGGCGACCAAGCAGGACAACATCACCACCGGCCGCATCTATCAGGACATCCTGACCAAGGAGCGCCGTGGCGACTATCTCGGCGCCACGATCCAGGTGATCCCGCACGTCACCAACGCCATCAAGGAATTCGTGCTCTCGGGCAACGAGGGCTACGACTTCGTGCTGGTGGAGATCGGCGGCACGGTCGGCGACATCGAGGCGATGCCCTTCCTCGAGGCGATCCGCCAGATCGGCAACGAGCTGCCGCGCAGGCACTGCATCTACATCCACCTTACCCTGTTGCCCTTCATCCCCTCGGCCGGCGAGCTGAAGACCAAGCCGACCCAGCATTCGGTGAAGGAGCTGCGCTCCATCGGCATCGCGCCCGACATCCTGCTCTGCCGCACCGATCGCGAGATTCCGCGCGAGGAGCGCCGCAAGCTCGGCCTGTTCTGCAATGTGCGCGAGAGCGCGGTGATCGAGGCGCGCGACGCCGACAGCATCTATGCCGTGCCGTCCGCCTATCACGAGGCGGGGCTCGACGGCGAAGTGCTGGCGGCCTTCGGCATCGAGCCGGCGCCCGAGCCCGACCTGTCGCGCTGGAAGAAGGTCGAGGCGGGCGTCCGCAACCCGGAAGGGGCGGTGACGATCGCCATCGTCGGCAAGTACACGGGCATGAAGGACGCCTACAAGTCCCTCATCGAGGCGCTGACCCATGGCGGGCTCGCCAACAATGTCCGCGTCAATCTCGACTGGATCGAGAGCGAGATCTTCGAGCGCGAGGATCCCTCGCCCTTCCTCGAGCACGTGCACGGCATCCTCGTGCCGGGCGGCTTCGGCCAGCGCGGCGCCGAGGGCAAGATCCGCGCGGCGCAGTTCGCCCGCGAGCGGCGCGTGCCCTATCTCGGCATCTGCTTCGGCATGCAGATGGCGGTGATCGAGGCGACGCGGAACCTTGCCGGCGTCGCCCAGGCCAATTCCACCGAATTCGGCCCGACGCCGGAGCCGGTGGTCGGCCTGCTCACCGAATGGCTGCGCGGCAACGAGCTGGAGAAGCGCGGCCTCGGCGGCGATCTCGGCGGCACGATGCGGCTCGGCGCCTATCCCGCCAGCCTCGCCGAGGGCAGCCGGGTGGCGGGCATCTACGGCGCCAGCGACATTTCCGAGCGCCATCGCCACCGCTACGAGGTCAACATGGCCTACCGCGAGCGGCTGGAGGCCTGCGGCATGCTTTTCTCGGGCCTGTCGCCCGACGGCCTGCTGCCGGAGATCATCGAATATCCGGACCATCCGTGGTTCGTCGGCGTGCAGTTCCACCCGGAGCTGAAGTCGCGCCCCTTCGCGCCGCATCCGCTGTTCGCCTCCTTCATCGGCGCGGCGGCGGTGCAAAGCCGGCTGTTCTAGCCCGCTACCTCCCGCCGTGGCCGGACCGGCCGCGGCAGGTCGCTTCCGGCGACCGGGAAGCCTCACCCCGACCGGGAAACACGCGGGACGGGCAATCGAGGCTGGATTCCCGCGTTCGCCGCGTGCTCCAATCGCGCATGGGATGTCGGACCGGAGGCCATGCGCGTCCGGTCGTCAGGGGAGGAGTGCGCTGGTGGCTCGCGGTCTCGATCACGTCGTCCATGTCGTCCGCGATCTTGAAGCGGCGGGCGAACTCTACGACATGCTCGGCTTCACGGTCGGCACGCGCAACCGCCATCCCTGGGGCACCGACAACCGGATCGTCCAGATGCCGGGCTTCTTCGTCGAGCTTCTGGAGATCGCCCAGCCCGAGGCCATCGTGCCGCACGGCGAATCGAGCTTCTCGTTCGGCGCCTTCAACCGCGATTTTCTCGCCGAGGTCGGGCCGGGCCTGTCGATGCTGGTGCTGGAGGGCAACGAACCCGCCGCCGACAAGCTTGAATTCGACACCGCCGGCTTTGGCGGGCTCGACCTGTTCGACTTCGCCCGCCAGGGCAAGCGGCCGGACGGCTCGGAGGTCGAGGTGGCGTTCTCGCTGGCTTTCGCCCGCGAGGCGGCCTCGCCCCATGCCGGCTTCTTCACCAGCCTGCAGCGCCGTCCCGAGAATTTCTGGGCACCGGACCTTCAGCGCCACATGAACGGCACCACCGGCATTGCCGGCGTCGTGCTGACGGCACCCGAGCCGGCCGCCCATCTCGATTTCCTGTCGGTCTTCGTCGGGGTCGATTTCCGCCGGGCGGTGGATGGCTGGTACATCGCCCGGACTCCGCGCGGCGATATCGATCTGATGAGCCCCGCGCTGTTCACCGAGCGCTTCGGGGTCGCCGCGCCGGCCGGGCCAGGGCTGCGGCTGGCGGCGCTGCGCTTCGCGGTGGGCGACATTGCGCGGCTGCGGCGTCAGGTGTCGTCCACGCGCATGGCGGCCGAGGAAATCGAGGGGCTGGTCGTGGTGGGTCCGAAGGCGGCGCTCGGGGCGACGCTGGCCTTCGAGCCAGCCGCCTGAACGCCGGCAGCCGCCTGAATAGCCGATTGAAGAAAGCGAAATAACGAAAGGCCCGGAATCGCTTCCGGGCCTTTTCTCATGTGTCGGATGTACGCTGGCCGGGCTGCCGGGCCTGGGCCCGGCGCCCGGGGGCGATCAGCTGCTGACCTTCTCCGGAACCGCTTCGACCTGCGGCACGGCGCGGCCGGGCAGCAGCGCCAGCGCCCGCGTGCGCAGCGCGCTCCAGGTGGCGAAGGCGTTCAGCGGCGAGCCTTCCAGCCAGCCGATACCGGCCGCAGCCACGAAGGGCAGGCTCTGCACGGCGAGGGCGAGGGCGAACAGGTCGACCTCCACCACCGCATGCCAGTTGGTCATGCGCAGCGCGATCGCGGCGAGCAGCAGGCCGGCGCCGATGATCGCCTCCGGCAGGGCCGGGAAGGCGCGGGCGGCATCCGCCAGCCAGGAGCCCTTGGCGGTGCGGGCGAAGGCGAGGTCCTTGTAGCGGAAGCTGTCATAGACCGCCTTGGCCACGGTGAACTGCACCGCCATGGCCGCGAAGGCCGCGCCGAGCATGCGCACCGGGGTCGTCGCCACGCGCAGCCGGTAGAGCGCGATGAAGTGCAGCACATAGATGCCGAAGCAGAACAGGATCGGCACGGTGAGGATGCGCTGCGGCACGGCGATACCGAGGCCGAGGACCAGCGGCACCCACAGCAGCGACAGGATCGCCACCAGCGCGCCCACGCTCTCCGAGCCGAGCCAGCTCACCCAGCCGATGGAGAACTCGCGGCGCTGGGCCGGGGTCAGGCGGGTGCCACCGGTCGGCAGCATGCGCCGCCAGTGCTTCTTGATGATCTGCATGCCGCCATAGGCCCAGCGGTGGCGCTGCTTCTTGAACGAGGCGAAGTCGTCCGGCAGCAGGCCCCAGCCATAGCGTTCATTGGTGTAGTGGCTCTTCCAGCCGCGCTCGACGATGGCGAGGCCGAGATCGGTGTCCTCGCAGATCGTGTCGCTCGACCAGTCGCCGGCCTCGACCATGGCGGCGCGGCGCATCAGGCACATGGTGCCGTGCACGACGATGGCGTCATGCTCGTTGCGCTGGACCATGCCGATGTCGAAGAAGCCGGCATATTCGGTGTTCATCGCCTCGTGCAGCAGGCTGCGGTTGGCGTCGCGGTGGTCCTGCGGCGCCTGCACGATGCCGACGGTCGGGTCCTCGAAGGACGGGACGAGTTCCATCAGCCAGTTGGGGTCGACCACATAGTCGGCGTCGATGATGCCGATGATCTCGGCATCCGGCGCGGTCTGCAGCATGGCGGCACGCAGCGCGCCGGCCTTGAAGCCCTCGACCTTCGGCAGGTTGATGAACTTGAAGCGGTCGCCGAGTTCGCGGCAATAGGCCTCGATCGGCTCCCAATAGGCCGGGTCCGGCGTGTTGTTGATGATGACCAGGCACTCGAAGTTCGGCCAGTTGAGCCGAGCGACGCCGTCGAGCGTCTGCTTCAGCATCTCCGGCGGCTCCTTGTAGGCCGGGATATGGATCGAGACCTTGGGCGTGCGCGAGGGGGCGACGACGTCGCTCCGGCGCAGCAGGCGGCGGGGCGAGCGGCCGAAGGCGATGGTGGCGAGTTCCTCGACCCGGTAGAGCATGACCACGACCAGGGGCACCAGCAGCACGAGACTGACGACGAAGGTCACCTTGTTGCCGCCGACCACGTAATGGGTAAGCCAGTGGTCGGTCACGGTGGCGATCCACGCGCCGACCAGGTTGGCGGCGCCGATCATCACGATCGCCTGCGTCATGGTCAGCCGCGCGAAGCGGAACACCGGCAGCGAGAAGGCGATGCCGAGCAGCAGCGCGATGGCGGCGGTCGCGGTGTAGGTCGCCGGGGTGATCGGGCCGGAAAGCGGGAACTTCAGCTCGCGGTCGGCGTCGAGGACGCCCCAGTACTGGCCGACGCTGCCCTCGAAGCTCTTCCACGGGGCGTCGAACGCCTCGATCAGGTTGTATTCGATGCCGAGCGCGTCGGCGCGGGCCGCGAAGTCGCGGATGATCTTGCCCTGCTCAAGCTCGCCGGGCATCGCGCTGTCGCGGTTGTAGCCCTGGCTCGGCCAGCCGAACTCGGCGATGACGATGCGCTTGCCGGGATAGGCGGCGCGCAGGCGGTCATAGATGGAGATGACGTGGTCGACGACCCGCTCGGACGGGATGCCCTCCCAGTAGGGGAGCATGTGGGCGGCGATGTAGTCGACGGCGGAGACCAGTTCGGGATGGTCGAGCCAGACGTCCCACGTCTCGCCGGTCGTGACCGGCACGTTGGTCTCGCGCTTGACGCGGCGGATGGTCTCGATGAGCTGCTCGGGCGTGCGCTCGGCGCGCAGGATTGACTCGTTGCCGACCACGATGCCGACGACGTTGGAATTCTTCTTCGCGGCGTCGATGGCGTTGGCGATTTCGCGCTCGTTGCGCTGCTCGTCCTCGTCCAGCCAGGCGCCGACCGTGGTCTTCAGGCCCTTCTCGGCGGCGATCTTGGCCACGAGGTCGAGATTGCCGGTCGAGGCGTAGGTGCGGACCGCGCGGGTATAGGGGGCCACCGCCGCGACATCGGCGCGGATCTGCGCCTCGGTTGTCGCTTCGCCCTTGTCGGGGTTGGTATCACGCCCATAGGGCGCGAAGGACATGCTCTGGAAGCGATCGGGAACGGACGGAGCCGTTACCTCCTCGCGCAGGGCAAGCCACACAAAGGCATTTACGCACGTGACGACCGCAAGCGCAGCGGCAGCGACACGGACAGCGGGGCGCATGAGACAAACCCACGGAACGAAGGGAGGGTGACGGACGGAATATAGTACAGTTTCGACGCAGTTGCAGCATTCTCGTCGCCGCATCGCGACAGGCGCGATTTGTCTTTCGAAAATGCCGCTTCGGTGCTGAAACGCGTCGAAACGGATAATTGTTCCGCACTATGGCAAGCCCATGTCGCGCTGATGTCGGGCGCCGGGCTGTCGCGCGAATTTATTGCGCAGGACGAAGGCCCTGCGCCGGTATCGGCTACTGCGCGGGCGCCTTGGCCGGGGCCGCCGCCGGGGCCGGCGGGGGCGCGTCCGGGTTGACCCAGCAGGCATGCACGCGCTCGGACAGGCGCTCCTGCGCCTTGCTGTCGATGTTGCCCTGCCGCACGAGGCAGCGGAACGCGATCTTGAGATGCTCGGTCGGGCAGCCGAAGCGCTCGTAAAGCTCCATGTGGCGTCGGGCGGTGTCGATGTCGTCGCGCCACAGCAGCATGGCGATGCGCCGGCCGCTCCACACGCATTCGGGCAGGCCGGCATTGCCGGGCAGCTTGGCGGCTTCGGCGAATTCCTCGACCGAGCGGCGCTGGGCCTCCTCCTTCGCCTGCTCCTCCGGCGACTTCTGCTCGGCCGGCTTCTGCTCCGGCGCGGCGCTCTGCGCGTGGCCGGCGACGGGGGCCGCGGCCATCAGGATGAAGCCGCCGAACAGGGCGGCGGCGAGGGGATGTACGGAGCACAACATGGGGGAAACGTCACACGCGAGAGAGGAAACACCGGACCGACTTGGACAGTAGGAGAACCGGTGGAATTTGTCAGCATGACGGCGCTGCGGCGAGGCGTCTGTGCGCGCAAAATTCTGCCTCTTTCCAAACGCCTCTTGCCGCGGCTCGAAACCCCCGCTACCGGGCATGACCACTGGTCGTTCGCCCTTCGGAGAAATCCCGCATGCGATTGCCTCTCGCGCTTGCCGCCGTCGTCTGCGCGGCAATCGTCGCCGTCTGGGCGTGGCTCGGGCAGCCGGTTCCGGCGCCCGCCTCGCCGCTGGCAGCGGGCGAGAAGCTGCCCTGCGTCTCCTATGCGCCATTTCGTCCCGGTCAGGACCCGTTCACCCCGGCGATCGACATCACCCCGGCGCAGGTCGACGACGACCTCGCCCGGCTGGCGAAGATCACCCATTGCGTGCGCACCTATTCCTCGACGCAGGCGAGCCTCGATTCCGTGCCCGAGCTTGCGCGCAAGCACGGCTTGACCGTGCTGCAGGGGATCTGGATTGCCCGCGATCCGGTCGCCAACCGGCGCGAGATCGACGGCGCGGTGAAGCTGGCGCAGGAGAACCCTGACGTCGTGAAGGCGGTCATCGTCGGCAACGAGGTGCTGCTGCGCGGCGAGCAGTCGGCCAACGACATCGCGGTCTTCCTCAAGGAAGTGAAGGGCAAGGTGCCGGCCGGCGTCGACGTCACCTATGCCGATGTCTGGGAGTTCTGGGAACGCAACCGGGGGCTGGCGGATTCGGTCGACTTCGTCACCGTGCACATCCTGCCGTTCTGGGAGGACCTGCCGGTGGCGGCGGACGTGTCCGTCGCCCATCTCGGCGAGATCCGCGAGCATGTCGGCGAGATCTTCGCCGGCAAGGAGATCCTGATCGGCGAGACCGGCTGGCCGAGCGAGGGGCGCATGCGCGAGGGCGCGCTGCCCTCGCCCTCCAACCAGGCGCTGGTGATCCAGCAATTGCTGGCGCTCGCCAAGGAGAAGAATTACCGCCTCAACGTCATCGAGGCTTTCGACCAGCCGTGGAAGCGCCAGCTCGAAGGCACGGTGGGCGGTCACTGGGGTTTCCTCGACGCCTATACGCGCGATTTCAAGTTCGCCTGGGGCGAGGCGGTGTCCGACCATCCGGCCTGGAAGCTACAGGCGGCCATCGGCGCGCTGTTCGCCGGCCTCGTCTTCGCCGCCGCCGGACTGGCGAACCGCCGCTCGGCGGGGGGCACGCTCGCCGCGCGCGGCTGGCTAGCTGTGGCGGGCCTCGCGCTGGCGTCCGGGCTGACTTATGGCCGCATGCTCGCCAGCGTGCCGGTCGAGAGCCTGGGCGTCGGCGGCTGGGTCCGGGGCGGCGCGCTGATCGCGCTGGCGACGCTGGTTCCGCTGGCGAGCGCGTTTGCCATCGGCGCCCGTGCGCGGCTGGTGACGCTGACGCTGGCGCTCAACCCGGCCGCGACGCCGGGGGCGACGCTGCTGGAGCGCGCGCTCGCCTTCCTGCTGGCGGCCTCGCTGGTGCTGGCGGCGCAGATCGCGCTCGGGCTGGTCTTCGATCCCCGCTACAAGGACTTCCAGTTCGCCGGGCTGACCCCGATCGTCGCCGGTTTCGCCTTCCAGTCGCTGGTGGCGGCGGCGTGGTGCGAGCGCGCCGACCGGCAGGCCGAAGCCGTCGCCGCCATGGTGTTCGTCGGCAGCGGACTCTACGTCGTCTTCAACGAGACGCTGGCGAACTGGCAGGCGCTGTGGACCGGCACGCTGTTCGTGGTGCTGGGGCTTACCCTTTGGCGCCTCGCCACGGCCGGGCGAAGGATATGAGCAGCAGCCCGCCGGCGAGCCCGGCGAGGTTGTTGTTGTAGAAAACGAGCCCCATCGCAGTCGCCATCAAAGCGAGGGTGAACATCGCCAGCGAGGGCCGCAGGAACTGGATGGCGGCCGCCACCACCGCGACGATGCCGAAGGCCGACTGGCTGAACAGGGTGATGACCAGCGCCCGCGTCTCGCAGGTCGCGGTCTCGACGCCCCGGCAGGCGAGGCCGACCGCCGACTGCTCCAGCAGCGCGTAGCGCACATAGATCGCCCAGCCGAGCGCGAAGGCGCCCAGCGCGATGATGACGTTGGTGGCGCGGGCGCCGGGCAGGAAGCTGCGATTGGCCAAGGCGGCATGTCCCCGTTCGGCGGTGGTCGCGGTGGTCGGGCGCGCCATCCATCGCATGGCCAACCCGGGTCGATCAATGCGCGGGACGCGGCCGTCGTTCCGGGCGGGTCGCCAGTATCACCCCGCCGAGGATCAGCACGAAGCCGACGAGATGGTAGAGGTGCAGTTCCTCGCCGAGCACCAGCACCGCCAGCAGCACGCCATAGACCGGCATGACATAGAGGAAGGTCGCCGTTACCGGCGCGCCCGCCACCTTCACGCAGTACTGGTAGAGGCCGAAGGCCAGCACCGAGGGCGAAATGGCGAGGAAGACGATGGCGCCCCACGCCTGCCATCCGGTCGGGAAGGGGGCGCCGGAGGCCGTCTCCCACAGGGCGAAGGGCGCCAGCAGCGCGGTGCCGGCAACCGCATTGGCGGTGAAGGTCGGCAGCGGGCCCATCTGGTTCAGCGGGCCGTTGCGCAGCATCAGCGAATAGGCGGCCCAGGAGGTGGCGGCCACCAATATGCCGAGATCGCCGCTGTTGAAGTGCAGGCCGAACAGGCGGCCGTGCTCGCCATGCACGGTGATGAGCGCGATGCCGGCGAAGCCCGCCACCGTGCCGACAAGCCGGATCGCGGAAAGCCGGCGCCGGGCCAGCAGCGCGTCCAGCACTACGATCATGATGGTGGAGGTGGTGTAGATCAGCGTCGCATTGGTGGCGGTGGTGCTCTGGAGCGCGACATAGACATTGCCGCCGCACAGCACCATGCCGAGCGTGCCGAGCAGCAGGATGCGCCGCCATTCGCTGACCAGTAGCCGGCGGAAGCGGATCAGCGTCGCTGCTGTCAGCGGCAGCAGGATCGCCACGGCGATGAACCAGCGCCAGAAGGCCAGCGACCAGGGCGGCACCGCGCCGGCCACCGCCCGCCCGATGATCAGGTTGGTCGAGAAGAACAGCGGCATCAGAAGCAGCGCCGCCAGCGCCTGCGGGTCGCGGGCGAGGGAGGGCGGCGATGCGGGGAGGGGACTCGGCGCGGGATCGTCCATGGGCCGTCCTGATACACGCTTGCCCGCCGGCCGTCGCCGGGCTTTCGACACGCACTTTCGTCGATCCGCGAGGCAGGCTAGATACCACTCAGCATGCCTTCGATCCGCGATCGGGGCCGGCCGCCCGTCCGGCCCGGTCCGCCGCGTCTTCCACCGCCACTTTCCGCACGTTCCCGGAGTTCGCCGATGCGCCAGCTTCTCGTCATCGTCCTCGCGGCCGGGGAGGGTACCCGCATGCTCTCCGATATGCCGAAGGTGCTGCATCAGGTGGCCGGCCGTCCCATGGTCTCGCATGTCCTCGATGTCGCCCTGGCGGCCGGCGCGGCGCAGGTCGCCGTCGTCGTCGGGCCCGATCATGAGCGGGTGGCGGCCGAGGTCCGGCGGGTGTCGCCTTCCGCCGAGGTCTTCGTGCAGGAGCAGCGGCGCGGCACCGCCCATGCCGTGCTGAGCGCCCGGGCGGTGCTGGAGCGCGGCTATGACGACGTGGTGGTGATGTATGGCGACACGCCGCTGGTGCGGCCGGAGACCATCGACCTGCTGCGCGCCCCGCTCGCGGAGGGCGCGGCGGTCTCGGTGCTCGGCTTCCGGCCGGAAAGCCCGGCGGGCTATGGCCGGCTGCTGGTCGCCAATGGCGAACTCGTCGCCATCCGCGAGGAGAAGGACGCCAGCGAGGCCGAGCGCGCCGTCGGCCTGTGCAATGCGGGACTGATGGCGCTCGACGGCGCGGCGGCGCTCGCGATCCTCGACCGCATCGGCGATGCCAACGCCAAGCGCGAATTCTACCTGACCGACGCGGTGGAGGTCGCCCGCGCGCTGGGGCGCGCGGCGGCCGCCTGCGAGGCGGCGGCGGAGGAGGTGGTCGGCGTCAACAGCCGCGCCCAGCTCGCCGAGGCGGAAGCGATTCTCCAGCAGCGCCTGCGCCAGCGCGCGCTCGACAGCGGCGTGACGCTTGTGGCGCCGCAGACCGTGTTCCTCTCGGCGGATACCAGCTTCGGCCGCGATGTCATTGTGGAACCGAATGTGTTCTTCGGTCCGGGGGTGCGGGTCGAGGACGGCGCCACCATCCGCGCCTTCAGCCATGTC
Organism: Ancylobacter sp. TS-1; assembly: GCF_009223885.1. Taxonomy (NCBI): domain Bacteria; kingdom Pseudomonadati; phylum Pseudomonadota; class Alphaproteobacteria; order Hyphomicrobiales; family Xanthobacteraceae; genus Ancylobacter; species Ancylobacter sp. TS-1. Next base: position 939,548 of record NZ_CP045144.1, on the reverse strand, counting down.
GAGGGCGCCCATGTCGGGCAAGGGGCCATTGTCGGCCCCTTCGCCCGGCTGCGGCCGGGTGCCGAGCTGGGGCAGGGCGTGCATGTCGGCAATTTCGTGGAGATCAAGGCGTCCGAGCTGGCACCGGGGGTGAAGGTCAACCACCTGTCCTATGTCGGCGATTCCAGCGTGGGGGCGAACACCAATATCGGTGCCGGTACCATCACCTGCAATTATGACGGCTTCCGCAAGCACCGCACCACCATCGGCGCCAACGCCTTTGTCGGCACCAACAGCCTGCTGGTCGCTCCGGTGACGGTCGGCGACGGTGCCTATCTCGCCACCGGCTCGGTCATCACCGACGACGTGCCGGAAGATGCGCTGGCCATCGGCCGGGCGCGGCAGGTCAACAAGCCCGGGCTGGCCTCGCGGCTACGGGCGCGGCTATCGGCGGGCCTCGCGCCCAAGAAGTGAAGGCGCCCAAGAAATAACACTTATGACGCGATACGAAGCGACATCCGATTTGATTTCGGTACGGCGGTGACGCCCGGTTAAACCCGGCGGCATAGGCTCGCGGATCGTCGTTTCACGGAAAGGCCCGGCTCATGTGTGGAATCATCGGCATCGTCGGCACGGCTCCGGTGGCGGAGCGGCTGGTCGAGTCGCTGCGGCGGCTGGAATATCGCGGCTATGATTCCGCCGGCATCGCCACGCTGGAGGGCGGGCACCTCGCCCGCCGCCGCGCCGAGGGCAAGCTGCGCAACCTTGAGGCCGTGCTGAAGGAGGCCCCGCTCACGGGTCACAGCGGCATCGGCCATACGCGGTGGGCGACGCATGGCCGCCCCAGCGTCGCCAACGCCCATCCGCACGCCACGACCGAGGTGGCGGTGGTCCATAACGGCATCATCGAGAATTTCCGCGAACTGCGCGATGAGTTGCTGGCGGGCGGCGCCAATTTCGAGAGCGAGACCGACACCGAGGTGGTCGCCCATCTAGTGACGCGGGAGCTGCGCGGCGGCTCCAGCCCGGTCGACGCGGTGGCGACGACGCTGCCGCGCCTGCGCGGCGCCTTCGCGCTCGCCTTCCTGTTCGACGGCGAAGAGAACCTGCTGATCGGCGCCCGCAAGGGCTCACCGCTGGCCATCGGCTACGGCAATGGCGAGATGTATCTCGGCTCGGACGCCATCGCCCTTGCCCCGTTCACCGACACCATCTCCTATCTCGACGATGGCGACTGGGCGGTGCTGAACCGCGACGGCGCGCAGATCCGCAATGCGGCGAACGCGCTGGTCGAGCGGGCGGCGCAGAAGACGACGGCCTCGTCTTTCCTGGTCGAGAAGGGCAGTTTCCGCCACTTCATGGCCAAGGAGATGCACGAGCAGCCGGAGGTCGTCGCCCATACGCTGGCGAACTATCTCGACATGGCCAGCGAGACGGTGCAGTTGCCCCCGCTGCCCTTCGACTTCGCCAAGCTGGACCGCATCTCCATCGCCGCTTGCGGCACTGCCTATTATGCCGGCCTCGTCGCCAAATACTGGTTCGAGCGTTATGCCCGCCTCTCGGTTGAGATCGACGTCGCCTCCGAGTTCCGCTACCGCGAGGCGCCGATGCCGGCCAACGGGCTCGCCATTGTCATCTCGCAGTCCGGCGAGACCGCCGACACGCTGGCCTCGCTGCGTTATGCCCGGGACGAGAAGCAGCATCTGCTCGCCGTGGTGAACGTGCCGACCTCGACCATCGCCCGCGAGGCGGAGGTGGTGCTACCGACGCTCGCCGGCCCCGAGATCGGCGTCGCCTCCACCAAGGCCTTCACCTGCCAGCTCGCCACGCTCGCCGCCATCGCGGTGGCGGCCGGGCGCGCGCGCGGCGTGCTCTCGGCGGAAGAGGAGCGCACCCTCGTCCACGCGCTGGTCGAGGTGCCGCGCCTGATGAACCAGGCGCTGGCACACGGCCCGGAAATCGAGCACCTCGCCCGTTCCATCGCCAAGACGCAGGATGTGCTCTATCTCGGCCGTGGCACCTCCTATCCGCTGGCGCTGGAAGGCGCGCTCAAGCTCAAGGAAATCTCCTACATCCACGCCGAGGGCTATGCGGCCGGCGAACTCAAGCACGGGCCCATCGCGTTGATCGACGAGAAGATGCCGGTGGTGGTGATCGCTCCGCACGATGCGGTGTTCGAGAAGACCATGTCCAACATGCAGGAAGTCGCCGCGCGCGGCGGGCGCATCATCCTGCTGACCGACGAGACCGGGGCGAGGAGCGCGGCGCTGGAGACCGAGGCGACGCTGGTCATGCCGGACATGAACCCCTTCGTGGCGCCGCTCGTCTACGCGATCCCCGTCCAGCTTCTGGCCTATCATACGGCGGTGGTGATGGGCACGGATGTCGACCAGCCGCGCAATCTGGCCAAGTCCGTTACCGTCGAGTAGCCGGCGCCGCTTCCCGTCCGTCACCGCGTCCGGCCCGCCGAAACGCGGGCGGCGGGGAGGGCGATATGTCGCTGGCACCTCTTTCGCATGTCACATCCGTCGAGTAGAAGCGCGCTCGACCATCGTGGCCGAGTGAGAAGTGGGGAAACGCATGACCGCCATCGTCGACATCATTGGGCGTGAAATCCTGGACAGCCGCGGCAATCCGACCGTCGAGGTCGAAGTGGTGCTGGAAGACGGCGCCAAGGGCCGCGCGGCCGTTCCCTCCGGCGCCTCCACGGGCGCGCATGAGGCCGTCGAGCTGCGCGACGGCGACAAGAGCCGCTATCTCGGCAAGGGCGTGCTGAAGGCGGTCGACGCCGTGAACGGCGAAATCTTCGATGCCATCGGCGGCATGGACGCCGAGGATCAGGCGGCGATCGACCAGATCCTGATCGAGCTCGACGGCACCCCGAACAAGGCGCGCCTGGGCGCCAACGCCATTCTCGGCGTCTCGCTGGCGCTGGCCAAGGCCGCCGCAGCCGCGCGCGACCTGCCGCTCTACCGCTATGTCGGCGGCGTCAACGCCCGCACGCTTCCGGTGCCGATGATGAACATCATCAATGGCGGCGCCCATGCCGACAATCCGATCGACTTCCAGGAATTCATGATCCTGCCCGTCGGCGCCCCCACCTTCGCGGAAGGCCTGCGCACCGGCGCGGAGATCTTCCACACGCTGAAGAAGGCGCTGAAGGATGCCGGCCACAACACCAATGTCGGCGACGAGGGCGGCTTCGCCCCGAACCTGCCCTCCGCCGACGCCGCGCTCGCCTTCGTGGTGAAGGCCATCGAGACCGCCGGCTACAAGCCGGGCGAGGACGTGTTCATCGGCCTCGACTGCGCCGCCACCGAGTTCTTCAAGAACGGCAAGTACGACTATGAGGGCGAGGGCGCGGTGCGCGATATCGAGGCGCAGGTGAAGTACCTCGCCGACCTCGTCGGCCGCTACCCGATCTGCACCGTCGAGGACGGCATGGGCGAGGACGACTGGGAGGGCTGGAAGCTGCTCACCGACACCATCGGCTCGAAGTGCCAGCTGGTGGGCGACGATCTCTTCGTCACCAACGTCACCCGCCTGTCGGCCGGCATCAAGCAGGGCGTCGCCAACTCGATCCTGGTCAAGGTCAACCAGATCGGCTCGCTGACCGAGACGCTGAACGCGGTCGAGATGGCGCACAAGGCCGGCTACACCGCCGTCATGTCGCACCGCTCGGGCGAGACCGAGGATTCGACCATCGCCGACCTCGCGGTGGCGACCAATTGCGGGCAGATCAAGACCGGCTCGCTGGCCCGCTCGGACCGCACCGCCAAGTACAACCAGCTGCTGCGCATCGAGCAGGAACTCGGCCCGCAGGCGATCTATGCCGGCCACTCGGCGATCAAGTCGCTCGGCTGACACCCTGCTGTCTATCTCCTGCGGCGGTCTGTGCCGCCGGCGTCGATCCCCGGGCCTCGTCCCGGGGATTTTCGTTTGTGGTTCACCGCCGCGCGCGGGTTGTCCGGGGCGCTGATGCAGCGGGGGCCGGGGCGAAGAAATCCGGCGGTTCGCGAATACGGTTAACGGACGCTCAACCGAGCCTCGCTAGGCTGGGCCTCATGATCATACGCACTCGCTGGCGCTCCATCCTTCAGACCGTCACCCTGCATCTCGGGGCGGCGGCGCTGATCGGCTATTTCGCCTTCCAGGGCTATAACGGCCAGTATGGCTTGCTAGCCCGGCGCTCCTTCGAGCAGCAGCACACCGATCTCACGCAGGAACGCGACAAGCTGCGCAGCCAGCGTCTGGCGCTGGAGTCGAAGGTCAGGCTGCTCTCGCCCGACCTGATCGACGCCGACATGCTCGACGAGCAGGCGCGCGCGCTGCTGAACCTCATCAACCCCAAGGATCTTGTGCTGCTGCGCGCACCTGCAGCGCCGTCCGCGCAATAAGCCGAAAAAAGTCGGTCACCCCGTGCTTCTCTGGCATGCCAGAGCCGTGCGGATAGGAAATCACGCTATTCCAGACGCTTAACTTAAAGTGAGTTAAACGTCATATTGAACTGAAAACAAGTTCAAACGCAGAAACCATTGCGCTCACAACATGTTGTGCGCCGCAGCATTGCGTTCCGCGCGTAGCGCATTGCCCCAAGGTGCGTTATGTAGCTCGACCATAAGATCCCGAGCTGAGGATGCGCCATGGTCGTTGCCGCGAAGAAACCAGCCGTCGCAAAAGCCGCTACCCCCAAAGCTCCCATGAAGGCGGCGGCCAAGAGCCCCGCGCGCCGTTCCGAGAAGACGGGGGCGGTTGCCGAGTTCTCCAAGGAGGAGGAACTCGAGGCCTATCGCCGGATGCTGGAGATTCGTCGCTTCGAGGAAAAGGCCGGCCAGCTCTACGGCATGGGCCTGATTGGCGGCTTCTGCCATCTCTATATCGGCCAGGAAGCGGTGGTCGTCGGCATGCAGGCCGCACTCCGCGAGGGTGATCAGGTCATCACCGGCTATCGCGACCATGGCCACATGCTGGCCACCGGCATGGACCCCAAGGGCGTCATGGCCGAACTCACGGGCCGCCGCGGAGGCTACTCCAAGGGCAAGGGCGGCTCGATGCACATGTTCAGCACCGACAAGGGCTTCTATGGCGGCCACGGCATCGTCGGCGCGCAGGTCTCGCTCGGCACCGGTCTCGCCTTCGCCAACCGCTACCGTGACAACGGCAATGTCTCGCTGACCTATTTTGGCGACGGTGCGGCCAATCAGGGCCAGGTTTATGAGAGCTTCAACATGGCGGAGCTCTGGAAGCTGCCCGTCGTGTTCATCATCGAGAACAACAAGTACGCGATGGGCACCGCGGTGAACCGCGCCTCGGCCCAGACCGACTTCTCCAAGCGCGGCGCCTCGTTCAACATTCCCGGCGAGCAGGTCGATGGCATGGATGTGCGGGCGGTCAAGGCGGCCGGCGCGCGCGCCGTCGAGTTCGCCCGCTCGGGCAAGGGCCCGTACATCCTCGAAATGCTCACCTACCGCTATCGCGGTCACTCCATGTCGGACCCGGCCAAGTACCGGTCCAAGGAAGAGGTGCAGAAGATGCGCACCGAGCACGACCCGATCGAGCAGGTGCGTGCCCGCCTTCTGGAGAAGAAGTGGGCCGCCGAGGACGAGCTGAAGGCTATCGACGCCGAGATCCGCGACCGGATGAACGCGGCGGCCGATTTCGCCAGCGCCGACCCGGAGCCCGACGTCTCCGAGCTCTACACCGACGTGCTGCGCTGAGCGGCGGGGCGCCGGGGATGCTCGCCGAGCTGTTCTGGGTCGCGCTTGTCGTCGGCGTCTCGTCGGCGGCGGTGCTGTGGGTTCTCGCCGCCCGGCTCGCGCTGGGCGTCGTCCGCGACCGCAGCGGCGGCTTCGGCGACGGTGTGCTGGCCATACTGTGGCCCTTCGGGGCGCGTCAGGCCGACGCTTCCGGCGCCAGGGCGATCCTGCTCAACAAGATGATGGTCGCCTTCTTCATCGCCATTCTCGTCGCCATCGCCTCGATGGCCGTCTACAGCAACCTGACTTTCGTGCTGCCCGTACGGGTGCAGTGACGCGCGATTTTCGACGCACGTTTCTTTGGGGAACGCCGCCATGCCGACCGAAGTTCTGATGCCTGCCCTGTCTCCCACCATGGAGAAGGGCAACCTCGCCAAGTGGCTCAAGAAAGAGGGCGACCAGGTCAAGTCCGGCGACGTCATCGCCGAGATCGAGACCGACAAGGCGACGATGGAAGTCGAAGCCATCGACGAGGGCACCCTCGGCAAGATCCTGGTGCCGGAAGGCACGCAGGATGTCGCGGTGAACACGCCGATTGCCGTCATCCTCGCCGATGGCGAGGATGCGAGCGCCGCTGCCGCGCCGAGCCCGAAGGCCGCCGAATCCGCGCCGCCGGTCGCTGCCGCCCCGGTCGAACCGGCCCCGGTCGCCGCTTCCGCCCCGACCGCCCCCGCCATTGTGTCCGCGCCGCAGCCGGAAGTGCTGCCGGAAGCCGACGTTCCCGAAGGTACCGAGTTCGTCAACCAGACCATGCGCGAGGCGCTGCGCGACGCCATGGCCGAGGAGATGCGCCGCGACGGCGACGTCTTCGTCATGGGCGAGGAAGTCGCCGAGTATCAGGGCGCCTACAAGATCACCCAGGGGCTGCTGCAGGAGTTCGGCGCGCGCCGCGTGATCGACACCCCGATCACCGAGCACGGCTTCGCCGGCGTCGGCATCGGCGCGGCCTTCGCGGGCCTCAAGCCCATCGTCGAGTTCATGACCTTCAACTTCGCCATGCAGGCGATTGACCAGATCATCAACTCCGCCGCCAAGACGCTCTACATGTCCGGCGGTCAGGTGCATTCCTCCATCGTGTTCCGCGGCCCGAACGGCGCGGCGGCGCGCGTGGCGGCCCAGCACAGCCAGGATTACACCTCCTGGTACAGCCACATCCCTGGCCTCAAGGTCATCGCCCCCTATACGGCGGCCGATGCCAAGGGCCTTCTCAAGTCGGCCATCCGCGACCCGAACCCGATCATCTTCCTTGAGAACGAGATCCTGTACGGGCACGCCTCGCCGGTGCCGAAGCTCGACGACTTCACCGTCCCGATCGGCAAGGCGAAGATCGCCCGGCCGGGCAAGGACGTGACCCTCGTCGCCTGGTCGATCGGCATGAACTACGCGCTGAAGGGCGCCGAGGAACTGGCCAAGCTCGGCATCGAGGCCGAGGTGATCGACCTGCGCACCATCCGTCCGCTCGACATCGAGACCGTCATCGCCTCGGTCAGGAAGACCGGTCGGGCGGTCACAGTGGAGGAGGGCTGGAGCCAGTCCGGCGTCGGCGCCGAGATCGTCGCCCAGCTTGTCGAGAAGGCGTTCGACTATCTCGACGCGCCGGTGCTGCGTGTGACCGGCAAGGATGTGCCGATGCCCTACGCCGCCAACCTCGAGAAGCTGGCCTTGCCGTCGGTGCAGGACGTCGTCGACGCCGCACGGGCCGTGACCTATCGCTGAGGCCGGAGAAGCGCCATGTCCGTCGAAATCCTGATGCCGGCCCTGTCTCCGACCATGGAGAAGGGCAATCTGGCCAAGTGGCTGAAGAAGGAGGGAGACAAGGTCGCCCCCGGCGACGTCATCGCCGAAATCGAGACCGACAAGGCGACGATGGAGGTCGAGGCCATCGACGAGGGCACGCTGGCCAAAATCCTCGTGCCGGAAGGCACTGCGGACGTGCCGGTGAACCAGATCATCGCCGTGCTCGCCACCGATGGCGAGGACGTCAAGGCGGTCGCCTCCGGCTCCAGTGCCGCCCCCGCCAAGGCCGAGGCTCCCAAGGCTGAGGCGCCGAAGGCTGAGCCCGCAAAGGCGCCCGAGCCGGCTTCCGCTCCCGCTCCCGTCGCGGTGGCTCCCGCTCCGGCTCCTGCCGCCGCCGCTTCCGCTCATGGCGAGCGCGTCTTTTCCTCGCCGCTGGCGCGCCGCCTCGCCAGGGAGAAGGGCGTCGATCTCGCCTCGGTGAAGGGCTCCGGCCCGCATGGCCGCGTCGTCGCCGCCGATGTCGAGGCGGCTCCCGCCGGTGGCGCCGCCAAGGCGCCGGCCGCGGTTCCCGCTGCGCCGGCTGCCGCTCCCGCCTCGGTTGCCGCTCCCTCCGCCAGCGCGGTGCTGGAGCAGGCGAAGGCCTTCTATGAGCCGGGCACCTATGAGGAAGTTCCGCTCGACGGCATGCGCCGCGTCATCGCCCAGCGCATGACCGAGGCCCGGCAGACCGTGCCGACCTTCTACCTCACCGTCGACTGCGACGTGGACGCGCTGCTCAAGCTCCGCGAGGAGCTGAACAAGTCGGCGCCCGAGAAGGACGGCAAGCCCGCCTACAAGCTCTCGGTCAACGACTTCGTCATCAAGGCCTATGCGCTGGCCTTCCAGCAGGTGCCGGACGCCAACATGGTGTGGGGTGGCGACCGCTACCTCAAGCTGAAGCACTCCGACATCGGTGTCGCGGTGGCCATCGACGGCGGCAAGGGCCTGCTGACCCCGATCATCCGCAAGGCCGAGACCAAGACCCTCTCCGCCATCTCCAACGAGACCCGCGACTTCGCCGCCCGCGCCCGCAACAAGAAGCTGATGCCGCACGAATATCAGGGCGGCTCCTCGGCGATCTCGAACCTCGGCATGTTCGGCATCAAGGACTTCACGGCGATCATCAACCCGCCGCACGCCACCATCCTCGCCGTCGGCACCAGCGAACAGCGCGCCGTGGTGAAGAAGGGCGAACTGGCGGTCGCCACCGTGATGACCGTCACCATCTCCTGCGACCACCGGGTGATGGACGGCGCCATGGGCGCGCAGCTCATCGGCGCCTTCAAGGCGATCATCGAAAAGCCGATGTCGATGCTGGTCTGAGGAACGATCATGGCGAACAACTACGACGTCCTCTTCATCGGCTCCGGCCCCGGCGGCTATGTCGGGGCGATCCGCGCCGCCCAGCTCGGCCTCAAGGTCGGCGTGGTCGAGCGCTCCTATGTCGGCGGCATCTGCCCGAACTGGGGCTGCATCCCGGCCAAGGCGCTGCTGCGCTCGGCCGAGATCATCCACTACATCGAGCACGCCAAGGATTACGGCCTGATCGCCGAGAAGACCGGCGTTGACATCGCCGGCGTGGTGAAGCGCTCGCGCGGCATCGCGGCGCAGATGAGCAGCGGCGTCGGCTTCCTGCTCAAGAAGAACAAGGTTGACGTGATCTGGGGGCAGGCGACGCTCACCGCCCCCGGCAAGGTCTCTGTTGCCGCCAGCGAGGGCGCGCCCAAGGGCGCGCTGCCGGCCGGCGAGTACACCGCCAAGAACATCGTCATCGCCACCGGCGCGCGCCCGCGCGCGCTGCCCGGCATCGAGCCGGACAAGAAGCTGATCTGGACCTATTTCGAGGCGCTGGCGCCGGCCAGCGTGCCGAAGTCGCTGCTCATCATGGGCTCGGGCGCCATCGGCGTCGAATTCGCCTCCTTCTACAAGGCGATGGGCTCGGATGTGACGATCATCGAGCTGCTGCCGCAGATCCTCCCTGTCGAAGACGAGGAGATCGCCGAGCACGCCCGCAAGCGCTTCGAGAAGCAGGGCATCAAGATCCTCTCCGGTGCCAAGGTCTCCAAGGTCGTGAAGGGCGCCGACAGCGTCACCGCGACCGTCGAGACGGCGGACGGCAAGAGCCAGACCCTGACCGCCGACCGGCTGATTTCCGCCGTCGGCGTCGTCGGCAACATCGAGAATCTCGGCATCGAGAAGCTCGGCGTGAAGACCGACCGCGGCTGCGTCGTCATCGACGGGCTGTGCCGCACCAACGTGCCGGGCATCTGGGCCATCGGCGACGTCGCCGGCCCGCCGATGCTGGCGCACAAGGCCGAGCATGAGGGCGTGATCGCCGCCGAGGCCATCGCCGGCAAGTACGCCCACCCGATGGACAAGCTGATGATCCCCGGCTGCACCTACTGCATGCCGCAGGTCGCCTCCGTCGGCCTGACCGAGAAGAAGGCAAAGGAAGCCGGCTTCGAGATCAAGGTCGGCCGCTTCCCCTTCATCGGCAACGGCAAGGCGGTGGCTCTGGGCGAGTCCGAGGGGCTGGTGAAGACCATCTTCGACGCCAAGACCGGCCGCCTGCTCGGCGCGCACCTTGTCGGCGCGGAAGTCACCGAACTGATCCAGGGCTTCGTTCTGGCGATGAATCTGGAAACCACCGAGGAAGAGCTGATCAACGCGGTCTTCCCGCACCCGACGGTTTCTGAGACGATGCACGAGAGCGTGCTGGCCGCCTATGGGCGGGCCATCCACATCTAGCCTTCCCGGCCGAATGGCTTCATCCGGCCGATGAGGAAAAAGCGGTAGATCGGGGCAGGGCCGCTGTGCGGCCCGCAGGGGCAGGAGCCTGACGATGGACGGAGATGTCTATTCCGCTTTGAACCAGCCCGGTGTCGGCTGGTTCACCATGATCATCATCGGCCTGCTCGCCGGCTGGATCGCCGAGCGGGTCACCGAAAGCGATCATGGGCTCTTCACCAATCTGCTCATCGGGCTTATCGGCGCCTTCGTCGGTAAGTATCTGGCGGAATGGGCGGCCATTCCGGTTTTCGGCTTCTTCCGCACGCTGCTCGCCGCTGCCGTGGGCGCCGTCCTTGTGCTGTTCCTGTGGCGGAAGCTGCGCGGCAGGTAGTGCGCCGGCCCGTCATGCGTCCGGCACGGGGCGGATGCGTGAGGGGCGCTCTTTCGCGACGCGCGGACGAGGCTTAACTGTGGGGCAACGCAATCGGCCTGCGCCCAGGGCGCAGTAAAGCCAGCGGAAAGCGAATGGTCGTCGTTCTCAATACCCTCAACCGCGCGCTCGAAAAGCCCCGCCACCCGGAAAAGGCGAAGCGGGCGGAAACGCCGGTGCTCAAGAAGCCGGACTGGATTCGCGTGCGCGCGCCCGGCACGCCCGGCTGGCAGGAGACGGCGGATATCGTCCGTGCCAACGGCCTCGTCACCGTGTGCGAGGAAGCGAGCTGCCCGAACATCGGCGAGTGCTGGCAGAAGAAGCACGCCACCTTCATGATCATGGGCGACACCTGCACGCGCGCCTGTGCCTTCTGCAACGTGCGCACCGGCATGCCCGGTCCGCTCGACATGGACGAGCCACAGAAGGTGGCGGACGCGGTGGCGAAGCTCGGGCTGGAGCATGTCGTCGTCACCTCGGTGGACCGCGACGACCTTGCCGATGGCGGCGCCGAGCATTTCGCCCGCACCATCCGCGCGATCCGCGAAACCAGCCCGAAGACCACCATCGAGATCCTGACACCCGACTTCCTGCGCAAGGACGGCGCGCTCGAAGTGGTGGTCGCGGCGCGTCCGGACGTGTTCAATCACAACCTCGAATGCGTGCCCTCGCTGTACCTGAAGGTGCGGCCCGGCGCGCGCTACTTCCATTCGCTGCGCCTGCTCCAGCGGGTGAAGGAGATGGACCCGTCCATCTTCACCAAGTCCGGCATCATGGTCGGGCTCGGCGAGGTCAGGAACGAGGTGCTCCAGCTCATGGACGACCTGCGCTCGGCGGACATCGACTTCATGACCATCGGCCAGTACCTGCAGCCGACCCGCAAGCACCATCCGGTGATGGGCTTCGTGACGCCGGAGGACTTCAAGTCCTACGAGACCATCGCCTATGCGAAGGGCTTCCTGATGGTCTCGTCGAGCCCGCTGACGCGTTCCTCCCACCATGCCGGCGAGGATTTCGCCCGCCTCCGCGCCGCCCGCGACGCCAGGCTCGGCGCGGGCGCCTTGGCGACCGCCTGAGCCATGCCGTCCTTCCGCAGCAAGCGCCGCGTCCGCCACTCGGCGTTGGAGATGTTCGAGCTGGTGGCGGATGTCGAGCGCTACCCGGAGTTCGTGCCGCTCTGCGAGAGCCTGAGCGTGCGCCGGCGCGTCGCCAGCGGGGAGGGGGTCGACATCCTCGTCGCCGACATGAGCGTCGCCTACAAGATGTTCCGCGAGAGCTTCACCAGCCGGGTGACGCTCGACCGGCCGCGGCTGTCCATCGTGGTCGAGTATCTCGACGGCCCGTTCAGCCGGCTGGAGAACCGCTGGAGCTTCCATCCTGTCGATGAACGCTCCTGCGAGGTGGAGTTCTTCATCTCCTACGAGTTCCGCTCGCGCACGCTCGGCCTGCTGATGGGGGCGATGTTCGACGCCGCCTTCCGCCGCTTCGCCGAGGCCTTCGAGGCCCGCGCCGACAAGGTGTACGGCACGGGAGAGCGCCCACTCGCGCCGGCGGGGTAGGGGGCGCCCACGCCGTCATCCCGGACGGTCGCAGGCCGATCCGGGATCGCCGTCAGAACGGAGAACGATCCCGGCTCTGCGCTGCGCTTCGGCCGGGATGACGGTAGAATGGAATGGCTACCGCGCCGCCAGTTCGGCGAGCATGGCCAGCGCGGTCAGCACGGAGAGCCGGCGCACGCCGGCGCGATCCTGTCCGGCGAAGACCTCGCGGCGCACGATGATCTTCCCCGAGGCGGTGCCAGCGGCGAAATGCACGAGGCCGACCGGCTTTTCCGCCGACCCCCCGCCCGGCCCGGCGATGCCGGTGATCGCCACGCCCAGCGACGTGCCGGCGGTGCGCAGCAGGCCCGCCACCATCGCGCGCGCCGTTTCCTCGCTCACCGCGCCATAGGCGTCGAGCGTGGCGGCCGGCACGCCGAGCATCTCGCGCTTGGCGGCATTGGAATAGGTGACGAAGCCGCGATCCACCACGTCGGAGGACCCGGCGATATCGGTCAGCGCCCCGACGACGAGGCCGCCGGTGCAGGATTCGGCTGTCGACACGGTGAGCCCGTGCACGCGGCACAGGTCCAGCACGCGGATGGCCTGAACGTCGATGGCGTCGGTCTGTTCGCTCATGCGGGCCTCCTCGTTCGCTCTTTGTCAGTCGATCCAGGGCAGGCGGACGGTGGCGGCGGCGAGCGCCGCGATGCCCTCGCGCCGGCCGGTGAAGCCGAGCCGCTCGCTGGTGGTCGCCTTCACGCTGACGCGCGCCAGCGGCAGATCGACGATCTCCGCGATCCTCGCGCGCATCGCCTCGCGGTGCGGGCCGATCTTCGGCGCCTCGCAGACCACGGTGGCGTCGAGATGGGCGATGCGCCCGCCGGCCGCGCGCACGAGGCCCGCCGCGTGGGCGAGAAAGCGGTCGGAGGAGGCGCCCTTCCATTGCGGGTCGGAGGGCGGGAAATGGAAGCCGATATCGGCGCTGCCGATGGTGCCGAGCAGCGCATCGGTCAGCGCGTGCAGCACCACGTCGGCGTCGGAATGGCCGGCGAGGCCCTGCTCGAAGGGAATCTTCACGCCACCGAGCATCACGTGGTCGCCGGGGCCGAAGGCGTGGACGTCGTAGCCGGTAGCGGTGCGCACGTCGGCGAGTTCGGCAAGCGCATGGCGTTCGGCGGTCACGAAATCCTCCGGCGTGGTCAGCTTGATGTTGGCGGGGTCGCCGGGGAAGGTGGCAACACGGTGCCCGGCGGCCTCGGCGACGGCGGCGTCGTCGGTGAGTTCGCCGCCCTCCGCCTGCGCGCGATGCGCGGCGAGAATGAGATCGTAGCGGAAGGATTGTGGCGTCTGCACGCCGCGAACGAGGTTGCGGTCCGGTCCGGTGCCGACGAAGCCCGGCGCGGTCACGGCCTTGATCGTGTCGACCAGCGCCAGCGCCGGCACCGCGGCGCCATGGGCGGCCGCGGCGGCGATGGCGTCCGCGAGGAAGCGCTCCGAGACGAAGGGGCGGGCGGCGTCGTGGATCAGCACCAAATCGGGCGGATCGCCGGCGAGCGCCTCCAGCCCCGCCCGGACCGAGGCCTGCCGGCTCGCCCCGCCGGCGACCGGCGCCAGCACGCCGGCAAGTCCTGCCAGCGCCTCGGCGCAGAGTCCGGCATGGTCGGGCGAGATCACGGGTTGCACGAAACGGATGCCGGGCTGGCCGAGGAAGCGTTGCAAAGTACGTCGCAGAACCATCTGTCCGCCGAGCGTGCGATACTGCTTGGGCAGTCCCTCGCCGGCCCGATGGCCCCGCCCTGCCGCGACCACGATCACATCCGTGCGCATCTGCGTATGCATCCGATCCTTTTGCTGACTGCCGCTTCAGCAGCGCAGGCTTGCCCCGGGGCCTCGTTTAGCGCAAAAGCGAAGGCTCATTGCAAAAGATTTGGCATAAGCCATTCAGAAGGGTTGCTGACGGTTGCGGCGTGGCTATTATATAGGCACCGCTGGTCGGGCTCATTAAATGTGCATCGAGTGATCACCGCTTGACCCTTTCGTCCGCTTCGAACGCCAACCTCCAGATCGGCTCCGTCACGGTGCCGGGAACAGTCGTGCTCGCGCCCATGGCCGGCATTACCGATGCACCGCTTCGGCGCATGGCGCTGCGCTATGGGGCGTCGCTGGCCGTCTCGGAGATGGTGGCCTCGGACGCGCTGGCGCGCGGCCATGAGGAAACGGTGCTGCGGGCGGAAGGCGAGGGTGTCGCCATTCACGCGGTGCAGCTCGCCGGCAACGAACCCGCCTCGATGGCGCGCGCGGCCAAGATGGCTGAAGCTGCTGGCGCCCGCATCATCGACATCAACATGGGCTGTCCCGCCAAGCGCGTGACCACGGGCCTTGCCGGCTCGGCGCTGCTGCGCGACCTCGACCTCGCCACCTCGATCATCGAATCGGTGGTCGGCGCCGTCGACGTGCCGGTGACGCTGAAGACCCGGCTCGGCTGGGACGATGCGGCGACCGTGGCGCCCGAACTGGCCCGCCGCGCCGAGGCGATCGGCGTGCAGCTCGTCACCATTCACGCCCGCACGCGCTGCCAGTTCTACACCGGCCGCGCCGACTGGGCGGCAATCCGCGCCGTTCGGCAGGCCGTGCGTATCCCCGTGCTCGCCAATGGCGATCTCGTCGCCGCCGAGGATGCGCCCGCCATGCTCGCCGCCTCCGGCGCGGACGGGCTGATGATCGGACGCGGCGCGCAGGGCCGACCCTGGTTCCCCGGGCAGGTGCAGGCACGCCTCGCCGGCGGGAGCACTCCCGCCGATCCGCCGCTCGACGAACAGCGCGACGTGCTGCTCGAACTCTATGAGGGCTGGCTGTCGCATTACGGGCGCGAGCTCGGCATGCGCTGCGCCCGCAAGCACATTGGCTGGTCGCTGGCCGCTGCGGCAGTGACTGCCGGGCGTCCGCCGGAAGCCGCGAGGGGCTGGCGCCAGCGCCTGCTTACCCTCGAGGAACCCGCGCAGGTAGCGCAGGGCATCCGCGACGCATTCGACGAACTCGCATGGAGAGCCGCGGCATGAAGTCGGTCCCCCCGCACAGTACTGCTGCGCCCGAAGGCGGCGCCACCGCCGAGGCTGTGGTGAACGCGCTGCCGCATCCGGTCATCACGGTGGCGGGGGACGACCGCATGGTCGATGCCAACGTCGCCGCCGAGGCCTTCTTCGAGGCGTCGCTGGCGGTGCTGATGCGTCACCGGCTTCAGGAGTTCGTGCCGTTCGGCAGCCCGATCCTGTCGCTGGTGGAACAGGTGCGCACGCGCGGCGCGGCGGTCAACGAGTACCGCGTCGACCTCGGCACGCCACGCAATGGCGGGGAGCGCATCGTCGACATCCATGTCGCGCCGCTGCCGGAAGTACCCGGCCATGTCGTCATCATGCTCCAGGAGCGCACCATCGCCGACAAGATGGATCGCCAGCTCACCCATCGCGGCGCGGCGCGCTCGGTGACGGCGCTGGCCTCCATGCTGGCGCACGAGATCAAGAACCCGCTGTCGGGCATTCGCGGTGCGGCGCAGCTTCTCGAACTCTCCGCCAGCGACGACGACCGCTCGCTGACCCGGCTGATCACCGAGGAGGCCGACCGCATCGTCAAGCTGGTCGATCGCATGGAGGTGTTCTCCGACGAGCGTCCCATAGAGCGCGAGCCGGTCAACATCCACGCCGTGCTGGAGCATGTTCGCACG
Source organism: Ancylobacter sp. TS-1 (assembly GCF_009223885.1). Taxonomy (NCBI): domain Bacteria; kingdom Pseudomonadati; phylum Pseudomonadota; class Alphaproteobacteria; order Hyphomicrobiales; family Xanthobacteraceae; genus Ancylobacter; species Ancylobacter sp. TS-1. The sequence goes on along the minus strand of NZ_CP045144.1, from coordinate 923,615 downwards.
CTTGCCAGTTCCGGCTTCGCGCGCAACATCCGTTTCGTCGAGGAATACGACCCCTCGCTGCCGCCGGTGCTGGCCAATCGCGACCAGCTCGTCCAGGTGTTCCTCAATCTGGTGAAGAACGCCGCCGAGGCGATCGGCGATGCGCCGGACGGCGAGATACAGCTCACCACCGCCTTCCGTCCCGGCGTGCGCCTGATGGTGCCCGGCGCGCCCGCGCGGGTGAGCCTGCCGCTGGAATTCTGCGTGAAGGACAACGGTCCCGGCGTCCCCGAGGACCTCATGCCCCATCTGTTCGATCCCTTCGTCACCACCAAGCCGACCGGCACCGGCCTCGGTCTTGCGCTGGTGGCGAAGATCGTGGGCGACCACGGCGGCATCATCGAATGCGACAGCCAGCCGCGCCGCACGACCTTCCGTGTCCTCATGCCCATGTATCGCGCCAATCGCGGTACCGAGAAGAGTTGAGAACCGCCATGCCGACGGGAAGTATCCTGGTTGCCGATGACGACGCCGCCATCCGCACCGTGCTCAATCAGGCGCTGTCGCGGGCGGGCTACGAGGTGCGCTCCTGCGGCAATGCGGCGACGCTCTGGCGCTGGGTCAGCCAAGGCGACGGCGATCTCGTCATCACCGACGTGGTGATGCCGGACGAGAACGCCTTCGACCTGCTGCCGCGCATCAAGAAGGTGCGTCCGGACCTGCCGGTCATCGTCATGAGCGCGCAGAACACCTTCATGACGGCGATCCGGGCCTCGGAGAAGGGGGCCTACGAATATCTGCCCAAGCCCTTCGACCTGAAGGAGCTGATCTCCATCGTCGGCCGCGCGCTGTCCGAGCCGAAGAAGCCGGAGAACGCGCTCAAGACGCTGGGCGAGGACGGCGACAACATTCCCCTCGTCGGCCGCTCGCCGGCCATGCAGGACATCTACCGCGTGCTGGCGCGGCTGATGCAGACCGATCTGACGGTGATGATCGCCGGCGAGAGCGGCACCGGCAAGGAACTGGTCGCCCGCGCCCTGCACGACTACGGCAAGCGCCGCAACGGGCCCTTTGTCGCCATCAACATGGCGGCGATCCCGCGCGACCTCATCGAATCCGAGCTGTTCGGCCACGAGAAGGGCGCCTTCACCGGCGCGAATGCCCGCTCGGCCGGCCGCTTCGAGCAGGCCGAGGGCGGCACGCTGTTCCTCGACGAGATCGGCGACATGCCGATGGAGGCGCAGACCCGCCTGCTGCGCGTGCTCCAGCAGGGCGAATACACCACGGTGGGCGGGCGCACCGCCATCAAGACCGATGTGCGCATCGTCGCGGCCACCAACAAGGACCTGCGCATCCTCATCCAGCAGGGCCTGTTCCGCGAGGACCTGTTCTTCCGCCTCAACGTCGTGCCGCTGCGCCTGCCGCCGCTGCGCGAGCGCACCGAGGACGTGCCGGACCTCGCCCGGCACTTCTTCCTCCAGGCCGAGCGCGAGGGCCTGCCGCGCAAGCAGATCGACGCCGCCGCGCTCGACCGGCTCAAGCGCTACCGCTGGCCGGGCAATGTGCGCGAGCTGGAAAACCTCATCCGCCGCCTCGCCGCGCTCTACCCGCAGGAGGTGATCACCGCCTCCATCATCGAGGCCGAGCTGTCGACGCCGATCGCCACCAACGCGCCGGAGGAGACCGGCCAGGACGAGACGCTGTCCTCGTCGGTGGAACGGCACCTCAACGCCTATTTCGGCGGCTTCGGCGAGAACCTGCCGCCGCCCGGCCTGTACCACCGCATCCTGAAGGACGTGGAGTACCCGCTGCTTTCCGCCGCGCTGGCGGCGACGCGGGGCAACCAGATCAAGGCGGCGGAACTGCTCGGGCTTAACCGCAACACGCTGCGCAAGAAGATCCGGGATCTGGACATCCAGATCATCCGTACCAGCCGCTGACCGGGCGCGCCGACCGGCGGGCGAAACGACGCTCCCGCGAATAATCGCGGGGGCGGCTCGCCAATGTCACATTTTTGCACCAGTGTCATATCACTGCATCAGAAGGCGCGCCGATTCCCGGGGCGTCGACACGGTGACGGATGACCGACGCTTCCACCCCCGACAATACGCGGGACGAGACAGTCGACCTCGGCGCGATGGGCTTCCGCTTCTCGCTCTGGGGTCTGGCGCCGCTTGCGGTGCTGCTCGCGATGCTCATGGCGCTGGCGAGCTTCATCATCCTGATCGGCATCACCCCGCTGGTGCCGTCGCAGGATGTCGTCATCGTCGTGCTGTGCCTCAACGGCCTGATGTCGCTGGTGCTGGTCGGCATCATCGGCCGCGAGGTCTGGCGCATCGTCAAGGCGCGGCGGCGGGGCAGGGCGGCGGCGCGGCTGCATGTGCGCATCGTCGGGCTGTTCGGCATCGTCGCGGTGGTGCCGGCGCTGCTGGTCGCGGTGCTGGCGAGCATTACGCTCGACAAGGGTCTCGACCGCTGGTTCTCGGTGCGCACGCGCTCGATCGTCGACAACGCGGTTTCGGTCGCCCAGACCTATGTGCGCGAGCACGCCTATTCGATCCGGGGCGACATTCTCGGCATGGCGCGCGATCTCCAGCGCATCCGCCCGCTCTGGGACCAGGACCGCAGCCGCTTCCGGCAGGCGATGACCGCACAGGCCGTGGTGCGCGGCCTGCCGGCAGCGATGATCATCGACCGCGATCTCAAGATCATCGACCGCTCCACCGTGCGCGTCGGGCGCGAATTCGTGGTGCCGGCCAATCTGGCGCTCAAGGACGCGACCGAGGAACAGCCGCTCATCTATCTGCCCGGCGATGCCGATTATGTCGGCGCCGTCATCCCGCTCAAGGATTTCGGCGACCTCTATCTCTACGTCGCCCGCTCGGTCGACCCGCGCGTCATCGAGTATCTCAAGGAGACGCAGGCCGCCGTCGTCGACTACCGCAATCTGGAGCAGCAGCGCGTCGGCGTGCAGGTCGCCTTCGCGGTTCTCTACGCGGTGATCTCGCTGACCGTGCTGCTGTGCGCGGTGTGGCTGGGCATCCACTTCGCCAACCGGCTGGTGGCCCCGATCCGCCGGCTGATCGGCGCCGCCGATCTTGTCGCCGCCGGCAACCTCTTCGTCGAGGTTCCGGTGCGCCGGTCCGAGGGCGACCTGTCCAGCCTCGCCGAGACCTTCAACAAGATGACGCAGGAGTTGCGCACCCAGCGCGACGATCTCGTGCAGGCGCGCGACCAGATCGACACCCGCCGCCGCTTCACCGAGGCGGTGCTGTCGGGTGTGGGCGCCGGCGTCGTGGGTCTCGATTCGCATGGCCGCATCTCGATCATCAACCGCCCGGCCGAGCGGCTGCTCGGCGTCGCCGAGGCCGATGTGCACGGCAGCGCGTTCGGGGCCGTCGTCCCGGAGGTCGCCGCGCTGCTGGCGCAGGCGATGGAGGCCGGCGAGCGCAGCGTCCAGGGCAACACCACGCTCACCCGCAACGGCCGCGACCGGGTGATCGCGGTGCGCGTCACCACCGAGCAGTCGCGCGAGGCCGAGCATGGCTGGGTGGTGACGCTCGACGACATCACCGAGCTTGTTGTCGCCCAGCGTACCTCGGCCTGGGCCGACGTGGCGCGCCGCATCGCCCATGAGATCAAGAACCCGCTGACCCCGATCCAGCTTTCCGCCGAGCGCCTGCGCCGGCGCTACGGCAAGGTGATCGAGCACGACCGCGAGGTGTTCGACCAGTGCACGGAAACGATCATCCGGCAGGTCGGCGACATCGGCCGCATGGTGGACGAGTTCTCCTCCTTCGCGCGCATGCCCAAGCCCGTCGCCGAGGCGCAGGACGTCGGCGAGACGGTCCGGCAGGTGGTTTTCCTCATGCGGGTGGGGAACCCGGACGTGGCTATCGAGTTCGAGGTGCCGGAGGCGCCGCTCGTCGCCCTGTTCGACCGGCGCCTGATCTCGCAGGCGCTGACCAACATCATCAAGAACGCCACCGAGGCGCTGGCCGCCGTTCCGCCCGAGGAGCGCGGCGAGCCGCCACGCATCCGGGTCGCGGTGAACGCGGACGAGCGGATGGTGTCCATCGACGTCATCGACAACGGCAAGGGCCTGCCGACCGAGAACCGGGCGCGGCTGCTCGAACCCTATGTCACAACCCGCGAGAAGGGCACCGGGCTCGGTCTCGCGATCGTGGGAAAGATCATGGAAGAACATGGCGGCGGCATTGAGCTGGACGATGCGCCCGATGGGCGCGGCGCCTGGATCCGCCTGCGTTTCGCGCGTGACGGCGGCCCGACCGCTACCAATGACGGCAGGGGTGGCGGCGATGCCGCGCCCCGGCGGGTCGGCTGAAGGAGAACAGAGCAATGGCGACCGATATCCTGATCGTCGACGACGAGGCCGACATTCGCGGGCTGGTGGCGGGCATCCTGGAAGATGAGGGCTACGGCGCCCGCACCGCCAAGGACAGCGACGAGGCACGCGCCGCCATCGAGGCGCGCCGCCCGCATCTCGTCTTCCTCGACATCTGGCTGGAACGCTCCAAGCTCGACGGGCTGCAACTGCTCGAGATCATCAAGCGCGACCATCCCGACGTGCCGGTGGTGATGATCTCCGGCCACGGCACCATCGAGACCGCCGTCGCCGCCATCAAGCAGGGCGCCTACGACTTCATCGAGAAGCCGTTCAATTCCGACCGGCTGATCCTGGTCGCCGAGCGGGCGCTGGAAACGCTGCGGCTGAAGCGCGAGGTGCGCGACCTCAAGCAGCGCGCGCCGGTGGCGCAGCAGCTCGTCGGCCATTCCTCGGTGATGAACCAGCTGCGGCAGGGCATCGAGCGCGTGGCGCCGACCAACAGCCGCATCATGATCGTCGGCCCCTCCGGCTCCGGCAAGGAACTGACGGCGCGCATGATCCATGCGGCCTCGGCCCGCGCCAACGGCCCCTTCGTCGTCATCAACGCCGCCGCCATCACGCCCGAGCGCATGGAAGTCGAGCTGTTCGGCGTCGAGAGCGCGGACGGGCAGGGGGGCGGTCAGGTCGGCGCGCTGGAAGAGGCCCATGGCGGCACGCTCTTCATCGACGAGATCGCCGACATGCCGCGCGAGACCCAGAACCGCATCTTGCGCGTGCTGGTGGACCAGAACTTCCTGCGGGTCGGCGGCGCCACCCGCGTCACGGTCGACGTGCGCATCATCTCCTCCACCGCGCGCAATCTGGAGAAGGAAATCACCGAGGGCCGGTTCCGCGAGGACCTGTATCACCGCCTCGGCGTGGTGCCGATCCGCGTTCCGCCGCTCGCCGAGCGGCGCGATGACGTGCCGGAGCTGGTCGAGTTCTTCCTGGAGCAGATCTCGCAGGCGACCGGCCTGACACGCCGGCGCATTGCCGACGACGCGCTCGCCGTGCTCCAGTCGCATGACTGGCCGGGCAATGTCCGCCAGCTTCGCAACAACATCGAGCGGCTGCTGATCCTCGCCTCGGGCGATGCCGACGTGCCGGTGACGGCCGACATGCTGCCGCCCGATGTCGGCTCGCTGGTGCCGAGCCTGCCGAGCGGCAATGGCGGCGAGCATCTGATGGGGCTGCCGCTGCGCGATGCCCGCGAGGTGTTCGAGCGCGAATATCTCGTCGCCCAGATTAGCCGCTTCGGCGGCAACATCTCGCGCACCGCCGAGTTCGTCGGCATGGAACGCTCGGCGCTGCATCGCAAGCTGAAGGCCCTCGGCATCGGCTGAGGCGCCCTTGCGCAGGAAGATGTGCGGGGCTGCCGGCGGGCCGTCTTCGGACGGCCGGGAACCTGATATAGAGTGAATCGGCAATGCCGATCCGGGGACTCGCGACCCCGCTTCGGGTGGGTTCGAGCGGGGTCCTCATGAAGGTCGTCATTTGCGGGGCGGGGCAGGTGGGGTTCGGCATCGCCGAGCGGCTCGCCGCCGAGCAGAACGACGTCTCCATCATCGACACGTCCCCCCGCCTCATCCAGGCCGTGACCGACACGCTCGACGTGCGCGGCTTCGTCGGCCACGGCTCGCACCCCGACGTGCTGGCCCGGGCGGGACTGGAGGCGGCGGACATGCTGATCGCCGTCACCCTGCACGACGAAGTCAACATGATCGCCTGCCAGGTCGGCCACGCGCTGTTCGACGTGCCGACCAAGATCGCCCGCGTGCGCGCCCAGAGCTACCTGCAGGGCCACTGGCGCGACCTGTTCTCGCGCGACCACCTGCCGATCGACGTGGTGATCTCGCCCGAGATCGAGGTCGGCGAAATGGTGCTCCGCCGGCTCTCGCTGCCGGGCGCGGTGGATACGGTCAGCTTTGCCGACAGCAATGTCGTGGTGGTCGGCGTGCGGTGCCAGGAGGACTGCCCGGTCCTCGACACGCCGCTGCGCCAGCTTACCGACCTGTTCCCTGACCTTCAGGCGGTCGTCGTGGCAGTGAACCGCAACGGCAAGACCTTCGTGCCGCGCTCGACGGATTCGCTGCTGGCCGGCGACCTCGCCTATTTCGTCGCCCAGAGCGATCAGGTGAGCCGCACGCTGAGCATTTTCGGCCATGACGAGCCGCCCGCCCAGCGGATCGTCATTGGCGGCGGCGGCAATATCGGCCTTTACGTCGCCCGCGAGCTGGAACTGCGCAACCCCAAGGCGCGGGTGAAGCTGATCGAGGACAATCAGGCCCGCGCCGAGGAAATCGCGCAGGAGCTGTCGCGGACCGTGGTGCTGCGCGGCAGCGCGCTCGACCGGAACATTCTGGAGGAAGCCTCGGTCCGCGACGCGGACACGGTGATCGCCGTCACCAATGACGACCGGGTGAACATCCTGTCCTGCCTGCTGTCGCGGGAACTCGGCGCCCGCCGCATGCTGTCGCTGCTCAACGATCCGGCCTATCCCGCCTTTGCACGCGGCCTCGGCATCGACGCCTATGTGAACCCGCGCCAGATCACCGTCTCGAAGATCCTGCAATATGTCCGCAAGGGCCGCATCCGCGGCGTCCATTCGCTGCTGAACGGGGCCGGCGAGGTGATCGAGGCCGAGGCGCTGGAAACCTCGCCGCTGGTCGGCAAGCCGCTCAAGCAGCTCGACCTGTTCGACGGCATGCGTATCGGCGCGGTGATCCGGGCGGGCAGGGTGCTGCTGCCGCGCGGCGACACGGTGATCCAGGCGCGCGACCGGGTCGTGCTGTTCGCGCTCGCCGACAAGGTGAAGCGGGTCGAGCAGCTCTTCCGGGTGAGCCTCGAATTCTTCTGAGGGACGGGAACAAATGATCGCGGTCGCCCGCCACAGCGCGCTCACCGCCGGGGTCATGGCGTGGTTCCTGCTGATCGCCGCGCTGGTGGCGCTGTTCCGCAACGAGCCCGGCGCCGATGTCTTCTTCGCCACCGCGCTGCTGACGGTGTTCGGCGCCGGCGCCGTTCATCTGGCCGTGCGCAACCGTGGCGGGCGGCTCGACCGGCGCGGGGCGTATGGCCTGCTGGTCGTCATCTGGCTCGGCGTGCCGACCATTGCCGCCTTTCCCATCGCCGCCACCACCTCGCTGGGGCCGATGCATGCCTGGCTTGAGGCGGTGTCCGCCTTCACCACCACCGGCCCGGTGCAGATCCACGGGATCGCCGACGTACCGCGCGCGACCCTCGGCTGGCTGCTGACGCTGCAATGGGCGGGCGGGCTGCTGACGCTGCTGGGCTTCGTCGCCGTGCTCGGCCCCGCCGGCATCGGCGGGCTGCCGGACCGCAGCGCCCGCGCCAATCTGCGCGGCGTCACCGAGCAGACCGCGCTCGACGACGCGCTGCGGCTGGTGCTGCCGGTCTACCTCGGGGCGACCCTGCTGTGCACGGCGATGCTCTTCGCCGTCGGCGTCGGCCTGTTCGACGCGCTCGGGCTGGCGGGGGCGGCGCTGTCCACCGGCGGGATGCTGCCCGACGCAGACGGCATCGCCGCCTATGGCCATTTCGCGGTGAAGGCGGTGCTGATCGTCTTCATGCTGGTCGGCGGCACCAGCATATTGTGGCACCGCATGCTGCTCTCCCGCCGCCTGCGCATGGCGCTCGGCCAGTATGAGAACATGGCGCTGCTGGCCCTGTGCCTCGTGGTCGGCATCGCGGCGGCGGCGATCGGCTTCCGCACGCCCGGCAGCGTGCTGTCGCTGCCCCTCGCGCTGGAGGACGGCATGTTCACGGCGGTCTCGCTCGTCACCACGACGGGGATCGAGCCGCATGGCGGCGCCTTCGCCAGCCTGCCGCTGGCGCTGGTCATAACGCTCGTCTTCATCGGTGGCGCCAGTTTCTCGACGGCCGGTGGCATCAAGATCTATCGCGCCGGAACCATGGCTCTGCAGAGCTATCTGGAGCTGGAGCGCCTCGTGCATCCCCATGCCGTGCATCCGCGCCGGCTCGGCCAGCAGAGCGTGACGCTGCAAATGATGAAGGCGATCTGGATCATGTTCGGCGTCGCCTGCACCGCGATCGCCGGTCTGACCGTCGCCATCGCCCCGGCGATGCCGAGCTTCGAGTCCGCCTTCGTCGCCATCGTGTCGGCGCTGAGCAATGTCGGGCCGGTCTACGCCGTCGCCTGGCAGCCGGGCGTGGCGTGGCCGGACTGGGGAGCGCTGCCGGCCTACGCCCAGCTTATACTCGCGCTGGCCATGATTCTCGGCCGGCTGGAGATCCTCGTGGTGCTGGGTCTCGCCAATTTCGCGCTGTGGCGGCGTTAAGGCCGCGGGAACGGGACGGATATGTCGCGCATCGCCTATGTGAACGGACTTTACGTGCCGCATGCCGACGCCTTCGTGCATGTCGAGGATCGCGGCTACCAGTTTGCCGACGGCGTGTACGAGGTCTGCGAGGTGCGCGGCGGGTACATGGTGGACGAGCGCCGCCACATGGAGCGTCTCGCCCGCTCGCTCGACGCCATTCACATCGCCATGCCGATGCCGCTCGCCGCGCTCGGCGTGGTGCTGCGCGAGACGATCCGGCGCAACCGCGTGCGCGACGGCTTCGTCTATCTCCAGATCACGCGCGGCGTGGCGCGCCGCGACCATTATTTCCCCGATCCGGAGGTGCCGCCGTCCATCGTCGTCACCGCCCGAGCGGTCGATCCTGCCAAGGGCGAGACCACGGCGGGGCAGGGGATCGCCATCATCACCGTTCCCGACAATCGCTGGGAGCGGGTGGACATCAAGACCACCGGCCTGCTGCCCAATGTGCTCGCCAAGGAGGCCGCGAAGCAGGCCGGCGCGCGCGAGGCGTGGTTCGTCGATGCCGCTGGCCACGTCACCGAGGGCGGCTCGACCAATGCGTGGATCGTGACGGGCGAGGGGCGGCTGGTGACGCGCCCGGCCGAGAGCGGCATCCTGCGCGGGATCACCCGTACGGTCATGCTGGAGGTAGCCGAGCAGCTTCAGCTGCGCGTCGAGGAGCGGCCCTTCACCGTCGCCGAGGCGCTGGCCGCGCGCGAGGCCTTCGTGACCTCAGCGACCAATTTCGCGACGCCGGTGGTGCGAATCGACGGCCATTCCATCGGCGACGGCACGCCCGGTCCGGTGGCGCGCGCCCTGCGCGCGAACTACCACAGGACGGCGGAGATCGCCCGCTGAGGCCCGCCCGACGGCCGGCCGCACAGACCATATCCGGATGCCCCGATGCGCGAATGCTCTTGCCAAGCCTCGGCAAGTCCGCGAAAGCATCTTGCGCGACGGGCATGGTGTGCCATGCTTACGTTGCACGTCTTCATGGATGTCGCCTCCCGGACGGAGCGCACAGGTGAAGGCGGCCGCGCCGACTACGAGCAACAACAAACAAACGGATCAAAAAAACCATGGCCGCGGAACGTTCGCAGAACCTCCAGGACACCTTTCTCAACCACGTCCGCAAGAACAAGACGCCGCTCACCATCTTTCTGGTCAACGGTGTGAAGCTCCAGGGAGTTGTCACCTGGTTCGATAATTTCTGCGTGCTGCTGCGCCGGGACGGCCATTCGCAGCTCGTCTACAAGCATGCCATTTCGACCATCATGCCCGGCCATCCGGTTCAGCTTTTCGAACCGGACGAGACCGGCGAGAAGGGCTGAGCTTGGAGCTCAAGGGTTCCCGGCGTGCGCCGGCCGGCCGGCGATGCCACCCGCGTCGTGGTGATCGTGCCGAATCTGACACGCCGCGGAGCGGGGGACGAGGCGGTCCACCGCTCGCCCGAGGCGCGTCTGGATGAGGCGGTCGGCCTCGTGCTGGCCATCGACCTGAAGGTCGTCGGCCAGCTTCTGGTCGGTCTCAGCCAGGTAAAGCCTGCCACCTATCTCGGCAGCGGCAAGGTCGAGGAGATCGCCGGCCTCGTGAAGGCGGAGGAGGCGGGGCTGGTCTTCGTCGACGCGCCGCTCAGTCCGGTGCAGCAGCGAAACCTCGAAAAAGCGTTTGACGCCAAGGTTATAGATCGAACGGCTCTCATTCTGGAAATCTTCGGTCAGCGCGCACGGACCAAGGAAGGTGTGCTTCAGGTTGAACTCGCTCACCTGAATTATCAGCGCAGCCGGCTGGTGCGGTCCTGGACCCATCTGGAGCGCCAGCGCGGCGGCTTCGGCTTCCTCGGCGGCCCCGGCGAGACACAGATCGAGGCCGACCGGCGGCTGATCGGCGAGCGCATCGTCAAGATCGAGCGCGAGCTGGAGCAGGTAAAGCGTACCCGCGCTTTGCACCGCGCCAGCCGCAAGAAGGTGCCTTATCCCGTCGTCGCGCTGGTCGGTTACACCAATGCCGGCAAGTCGACGCTGTTCAACCGGCTGACCCGGGCGCAGGTGATGGCGCAGGATCTGCTCTTCGCCACGCTCGACCCGACGCTGCGCGCCGTGCAGCTTCCCGGCGGCGAGCGGGTGATCCTGTCCGACACGGTGGGCTTCATCTCCGACCTGCCGACCCAGCTCGTCGCGGCCTTCCGGGCGACGCTGGAGGAGGTGATCGAGGCCGACCTGATCCTGCATGTGCGCGACATGTCGCACGAGGACGCGGAGGCGCAGGCGCTCGATGTCGAGCAGGTGCTGGGCGATCTCGATATCGACCCGGACGACGATCATCGCCTGATCGAGGTGTGGAACAAGATCGACCGGCTCGACGACGAGGGCAAGGCGCGCCTGTTCAACACGGCCGCCCGACGCGAGGGCGACGCCCGGCCGATCCCGGTGTCGGCGCTGACGGGCGAGGGGATGGACGTGTTGCTGGAGGCGATCGCGCGGCGCATCGCGTCCGGCCGCATCACGCTTCAGGTGAAGCTCCCGCCGGAGGACGGCGAGGGCCTCGGCTGGCTCTATCGCCATGGCGAGGTTCTGGGGCGCGACGTCTCGGAGGACGGCGTGCAGCGCATCGCGTTCCGCATCGCGCCGGAAAGGCGCGGCCTCGTGGTCCGGCGCTTCGGCGCCGGGCGGGTGACGCAGGGCGGCAATCACTGATGAACAGCCGGCCGCGCGGCCCCTGATGTCCGTTCTGAAGCACAAGAAGCTCCTCCTGCTGTCGGACATTCCTCCCTGCACCAACTACACGGGTGGTCTGGTGGTGGCGCAGCAGTGCCGTTTCCTGCCGCCCGAGCGCCTGTGCGCCTTCGTCGTGCTGAACCCGCTCCTGACCGCTCACCCCGCCCCCGATCTCGCCGGGCTCGAGACGCTGACCGTCGAGAAGCCCCGCGAAGCGGGCACCTATCTCTACGGATCGCTGCCCATCGGGACGGCGGGCGCCGCCATCGTCGCCGCGCATATGCGCCGGACGCGCGGCGCGGAAATCCTGCGCATGGCGGAACGCTTCGCGCGCGAACAGGGCGTGGACGCGATCTGGGCCATTCTGGAAGGGCAGGTGGTCACCGGCCTCGCGGCGCCGCTGGCGCAGCGGCTCGGCGTGCCGCTCTACACCCAGGTGTGGGATCCGCTGTCCTGGTGGCTCGATGCCCACAAGGTGGATCCGGTGAGCCGCTTCATCGCCCATCGCTCCTTCGACGCCGCGATGTCGAAGAGCCGGGCCTGCGCCGCCGCCTCGTGGAACATGGCGGAGGAATACCTTGCCCGCTACGGCGTGCGCAGCGTGCCGGTGATCGCCGGGCACGACATGGCGTTGGCGCAGGCGCCGGTGCCGCGCCTGCATGGCGAGGACCTCGTCATCGGCTTCGCCGGGCAGCTCTATGCGACCGATGCGTGGGAAAGCCTGATCGCCGCCTTGCACAGGGCAGGGTGGCGGATCGGCGGCCGGAACATCCGGCTCACGGCGATCGGGCAGCATTATCCCCCGGACGACCTGCCGGCCGACCGGCTGGACTATCCGGGCTGGCTGCCGCAGGCCGACACGATACGCAGGCTCGCCGAGCAGTGCGACGTGCTCTACTGCCCCTATTCCTTCGAGAAACCGCGTGAGGACGTCGCCCGGCTGAGCTTCCCCTCGAAGCTGACAAGCTATTTCGCCGCCGGGCGCCCGGTGCTGGTGCACGCGCCAGAGTTTTCATCGCCCGCGCGCTATGCCCGCGAGCACGGGGCCGGCCATGTGTGCGGCAGTCTCGACCCCGACCGGGTGATCGCCTCGCTCCACACGATCGCGGCCGACGGCGCGCTTTTCGAGCGGCTCGCCCGCAATGGGCAGACGGCGCTGCGGCGGGATTTCACGCTGGAGCGGATGCGGGAATCGTTCCTCGACGTGCTCAACACCTGACGCCCGCGTCAGGCCTCGCGCGCCGTCTTCGCTGCCTGCCAGAGCTCTTCCATCTCGTCGAGGCTCGCCTGCGCCGGCGCGCGGCCTTGTTCGGCCAGCCGGTCCTCGATATAGGCGAAGCGGCGGACGAACTTCTCGTTGGTGCCCCGCAGCGCTGCCTCGGGGTCGACGCCGAGATGGCGCGCCAGATTGGCCATGGCGAACAGCAGATCGCCCACCTCGCCGGCAGCGGCCTCGCGATCGTCGGCGGCGATCTCGGCCTCCACCTCGTCGATCTCCTCGCGGATCTTGTCCAGCACCGGGCGCACCTCCGGCCAGTCGAAGCCGACCTTGGCCGCTTTGTTCTGCAGCTTCACGGCGCGGGTGAGGGCGGGGGCGCCGACCGGCACGCCGTCCAGCGTGCGGCCCTGCTCCGGTTCCGGTGGCAGGCCGCGCCGGGCGCGGCGCTCGGCACGCTCGGCCTTCTCCTCGGCCTTGATGGCGTCCCAGGCGGCGTTCACCGCCGTAACGTCACGCCCGCGCGCGTCGCCGAAGACGTGGGGATGCCGGCGGATCATCTTGGTGGTGACGGCGAGCACGACGTCGCCGAAATCGAAGGCGCCTTGCTCGGGCGTCATCTCCTGCGCCATGCGGGCGTGGAAGACGACCTGAAGCAGCAGGTCGCCCAGCTCGTCGCGCAGATCGTCGAGATCGCCCCGCGCGATGGCGTCCGCGACCTCATAGGCTTCCTCGACGGTGTAGGGCGCTATGGACGCGAAGTCCTGCTCCAGATCCCACGGGCAGCCCGTGCCCGGCGTGCGCAGGGCGGCCATGATCTCGAGCAGGCGGGAGATGTCGCGGGAGGCCCTCATTTTCATATTCCAATGATTCGCAGAAGACATATTATGGAAAACATAGATATTCGTCCGGTCACGAGAATGCATGAGCATGCCGGCGCAACATATTGTCAGAGCGTGAATTTTAGGCCGTCAAAGGCGGCCGTGACGCCCGCCGGCAGTTCGCGCTCCAGCGTGCGGTAGTCCAGGTCGGTGTGCAGGTTCGTCAGCACAGCGCGGCGCGGCTTCAGCCGCTCGATCCAGGCCAGCGCCTCGCTGAGCGAGAAATGCGTCGGGTGCGGCGTGATGCGCAGCGCGTCGACGATCCACACGTCGAGCCCTTCGAGGTACGGCAGGCTTTCCTCCGGCAGGTCGTGCAGGTCGCTGGAGTAAGCGAGGCCGCCGATGCGGAAGCCATAGGAGATGATGCTGCCGTGGTACTGCCGGAACGCCAGCGCCTCGATCGACCCGGCCGGCCCGTCGACGCGGACGGTGTCGCCGGCATGGAAGCGATGCTCGGTGAGAATTGGCGGGTAGTCGCTGCCGGGCGGCGTCTCGAAGCAGTAGCCGAAGCGCTGGTGCAGCATGGCCGAGGTCTCGGCGTCGACATGCACGTCGATGCGCCGACGATGCATGATGGTCAGCGGGCGCAGGTCGTCGATGCCGTGGGTGTGGTCGGCATGCTCATGGGTGTAGATCACGCCGTCGAGCCGGTCGACGCCGGCGCCGATGAGCTGTTCGCGCAGGTCCGGTGAGGTGTCGATCAGCGCCCGCGTCGGCTGTTCGACGCCCGGCTCGAACCGCTCGACCAGCATGGAGCAGCGCCGGCGGCGGTTGCGGGGCTCGTTCGGGTCGCAGGCGCCCCACCCCTGCCCGACGCGCGGCACTCCGCCGGAGGAGCCGCAGCCGAGGATGGTGAAGGTGGTCGCCATGGCGGGAAGCGGAGCCTTCAGGAAGTGCGGGAGAACAGGCGGAAGAAATTCGCGGTCGTCAGCGCGGCGATCTCGTCGGGCGAAACGCCGCGCGTCTGGCCCAGTATACGGGCGGTCTCGACCACATAGGAAGGCTCGTTGCGCTTGCCGCGCCACGGATTGGGCGCGAGATAGGGCGCGTCCGTCTCCACCAGCAGCCGGTCGGCGGGCAGTTCGCGGGCGATGTCGCGCAGCGGCGCACCGGACTTGAAGGTCAGGATTCCCGAGAACGACACATAGCCGCCCAGCGCGACGGCGCGGCGGGCGAGGTCGGGCCCAGCGGTGAAGCAGTGCAGAACGAAGCCGAAGGCGCCCTTCCCGCTCTCCTCCTCCAGTATCGCCGCCACGTCGTCGTCGGCGTCGCGTGCGTGGATGACGAGCGGCAGCCCGGTGCGCCGCGCCGCCTCAATGTGCAGGCGGAATCCGGCGTGCTGCGCCTCGCGCGGGGCGGTGTCGTAATGATAGTCGAGCCCGGCTTCGCCAATGGCGACGACCTTCGGGTGATCTGCTTCCGCCAGCAGCTCGTCGAGCGTCACGTCGGCTTCCTCACCCGCATTGTGCGGATGGGTGCCGACCGAGCAGAACACGTCGTCGAAACGCTCGGCGATCGCCCTCACCTGCCCGGCGCGCCGCACGCGGGTGCCAATGGTGACGAGCCGGCCGACGCCGGCCGCACGGGCCCTCGCGACCACGTCGTCCAACTCGGCGGCGAAGTCCGGGAAGTCGAGATGGCAGTGGCTGTCGACGATCATGCCGGTGCTGACGCCTCGGGCTCGACATAGCGCGGGAACACCGCGACCGGCGCGGGCAGCGTGGTGCCGCCCTCGAGCCGGCCGGCCGCGCCGAGGCGGGCGAAGCTACGCGCGTCGGCGTCGAGCGCCAGCAGGTCGAGCAGCTTGGCCGCGCTGACCGGGATGAAAGGCTGGGCGAGGATCGCCACCTGCCGGATCACTTCGGCCGTCGTCCACAGCACGGTGCCGAAGCGCTCGGGATCGGTCTTGCGCAGTTCCCACGGCGCACTCGCGGCGAAATAGCGGTTGGCGTCGGCCACCACCGACCAGATGGCGGCGAGCGCCTGATGGATCTGCTGGATGTCCATCGCCTCGCGCACCTTCGCGCCCATAGCGTCGGCACTGGCGAGGATCGCCGCGTCGTCGTCCGAGAGCGGGCCGGGTGCGGGCAGCGTGCCACTGAGGTTCTTGGCGATCATCGAGAGCGAGCGCTGGGCGAGGTTGCCGAGGTCGTTGGCGAGGTCCGCATTGGTGCGCGCGACGATGGCGTCATGGCTGTAGGAGCCGTCCTGGCCGAACGGGATCTCGCGCAGCAGGAAGTAGCGCAGCGCGTCGACGCCATAGGCTTTGGCGAGGTCGAACGGGTCGATGACGTTGCCGACCGACTTCGACATCTTCTCCCCGCGATTATGGATGAAGCCATGCGCGAAGACGGTCTTCGGCGGCTCCAGCCCGGCGGAGAGCAGGAAGGCCGGCCAGTAAACCGCGTGGAAGCGGATGATGTCCTTGCCGATGATGTGCAGGTCCGCCGGCCAGAAGCGCTTGAACGAGGCGCTGCCGGTGTCGGGATAGCCCACGCCGGTGATGTAGTTGGTGAGCGCGTCGACCCACACATACATCACATGCGCCGGGTCGTCCGGCACCGGGATGCCCCAGGTGAAGGTGGTGCGGCTGATCGAGAGATCCTGCAGCCCGCCCTTCACGAAGCTCGTCACCTCGTTGCGGCGCACCTCGGGGCGGATGAAGTCCGGGTGGGCGTCGTAATAGTCGAGCAGCGTCTGCTGATAGGCCGAGAGGCGGAAGAAGTAGCTCTTCTCCTCGGTCCACTCGACTGGCGTGCCCTGCGGGCCGAGGCGCACGCCGTCGGGGTTCACGGTGGTCTCGTTCTCGGCGTAATAAGCCTCGTCGCGCACCGAGTACCAGCCGGAATAGGCGCCGAGATAGATGTCGCCGCTCTCGACCATCTTCCGCCAGATCGCCTGCGAGGAGACGACGTGATCTTCGTCCGTGGTGCGGATGAAGCGGTCGTAATCGACGCCGAGAAGCGCATCCATCTCCTTGAAGCGCGTGGCGTTCTTCGTCGCCCAGTCGATCGGCGCGAGTCCCTGCTTCTCCGCCGTCTGCGCCATCTTCAGCCCGTGCTCGTCGGTGCCGGTGAGGAAGAACACGTCGTAGCCGTCGAGCTTCTTGAAGCGGGCGAGGGCGTCGGAGGCGATCTTCTCATAGGCGTGGCCGATATGGGGCGAGCCGTTGGGGTAGTCGATGGCCGTCGTGATGTAGAAGGCGGGTTTCAAGGTCGTTACCTGCGGAACGGCCGGACCCCCGCGCGGTCAGGGGCGCACGGCCTCGTTGAGCGACGCGAAGATCCTGAAAACGAGGGTCTTGCGATCGAGATTATAGACATCGGCGTCGACCGCGGCGCGGCGAACCTTGTCCCACACCTCCGGCAGGCGCGCAAGGCGCACCCCGGCCGACTGGCGCCGCCCGGTGGCGTGGTCGCTGAGCCATTCCTCCACCGTGCCGACGAAGCTGTCGAGCGCCCCTCCCCGGTCGCCCTGAAGCTTTTCCCCGAGCGCATGCAAGGCTTTGGCGTCAACCTGCGGCAGCGCGTCGAGCAGCACGGCCGTCGCGTTGCGCACCGCGAGCCCGTCGCCGGCGAGAAGCGTCAGTGCCTCGCGCACGCTGCCGCCGGACGCCTGCGCCGCCTCCTCGAAACGGGTGCGGTCCAGCTCGGGCATGGCGTCGGCGAGGCCCTCCAGAGCCTCGACCACCTGCTCGCTCGCGAGCGGGCGCAGCAGCACGCTGCGGCAGCGCGAACGGATGGTCGGCAGCAACCTGCCCGGTGCGTGGCTGACCAGCAGGAACAGCGAGCGGGCCGGCGGCTCCTCCAGCGTCTTGAGCAGCGCGTTGGCACCCTGCGCGTTCATCTCGTCCAGAGTATCGACGATGCACACGCGCCAGCCGCCAAGGGCCGCGGTCGAGCCGAAGAAGCTGCGCACACGGCGCACCGTCTCGGCCGGGATCATCGCCGGCAGCTTGCCGCTGTCGTTCGGCGTGCGGCGCAGCACCAGCAGGTCGGGATGGGACAGCGCCGTGATCTGGCGCGCCGCCGGGTGATCGGGATCGACCGCGATGGAGCGGGCGGGCGCAGCGCCGCCAGCGAGCACGAAGCGGGCGATGGCGTAGGCCAGCGTTGCCTTGCCGATGCCCTCGGTGCCTCCGATCAGCAGCGCATGCGGCAGGCGGCCGGCGTCCCACGCCGTGCGCACCATGGCCTGCGCCTCCTCATGGCCGATGAGCTGCCGGGTCGCGCGCGGTGTGGGCGCGGTGCCGAAGCGGTCGCCTTCGGGCAGGCTCTCGCTCATGTCGGGCCGATCCCGGCCGGGGCCGGCGGCTGAAGGCGGTCGGCGACGGCACGCCACACTTCTTCCGCCACCGTGTCGATGTCGGCGCGGGCGTCGATCAGCACGCAACGCTCCGGCTCGCGGGCGGCGAGGTTGCGGAAGGCGTCGCGCAGGCTGCGATGGAAGCTCAGGCTCTCGCTTTCGAAGCGGTCGGCACCGGCGCCCGAGCGCGCGGCGGCGCGGGTCAGCCCCTCCTCCGCCGGGAGGTCGAGCACCAGGGTCAGGTCGGGCCGCGTCTCGCCGACGGTGACGGCTTCCAGCTCGGCGATCAGGCGTGGGTCCACATTGCCGAGCACGCCCTGATAGACGCGGGTCGAGTCGGCGAAGCGGTCGCAGATGACCCAGCTGCCGCGCTCCAGCGCCGGCCGAATGGTGGCGTCGAGGTGGTCGGCACGGGCAGCGGCGAACAGCGCGGCCTCGGCGAGCGGGCCGAGCGGCTTGGCGGCGCCGGAAAGGATGAGGTGGCGTACGATCTCGGCGCCGGTCGAGCCGCCCGGCTCGCGCGTTGCGACAGCGTCGATGCCGAGGGCGCCGAGGCGCTCGCGCAGGCGGCGCACCTGCGTCGATTTTCCCGCGCCCTCGCCACCCTCGAAGGTGATGAAACGGCCGGGCGCCGCAGGTGCTGGCTCCCGCACGACGGGCGGGTGAACCTGAGCGATCCGGCCCCGTGACCTCGCGGCGTTCATGCTCAGCCTGTCAGCTTGGCGTAGCCCTGGCGCAGCAGGCTCACCACAAGCTCATAGGCGCCGTCCATGGCGCGGCGCCACAGCGGGCCCTCCGGCACGGAGTCCGCCGCGACCAGCGGCACTTCGAGTGCGATCTGGTCGCCCCGATAGACGAACAGGCGGGCGAGTTCGGCGCCCTTCTCCACCGGGGCGGGGATCGGGCCTTCGAAGCGGATGCGGGCGACGAGCTTGTCGTCGCCATTGCGCGAGATCAGCACGCGGATCGGGTTCGGGCTGGTCAGCGGCGCGCCGCCGCGCTCGCCGCCATACAGCGTGGCCTCGCCGATGATCTGGCCGGGCTCGAACAGAAGGCGGGATTCGAAGGAGCGGAAGCCCCATTCGAGCAGCTTGCGCGCGTCCTCCGCCCTCTCCTTCTCGCTCTTCGAGCCCATGATGACGACAATCAGCCGCTGCCCGTTCTGGATCGCCGAGCCGACGAGGTTGAAGCCGCCTTCCTTCTGGTAGCCGGTGACGAAGCCGTCGGCACCCAGGCTCATGCCGAGCAGCGGGTTGCGGTTGCTCTGGCGGATCTTGTTCCAGAGGAAGTCCGGCTCGCTGTAGATGCGGTACAGCTCGGGATAGGCGCCGATGATGTGCATGGCGGTCTTGGCCATGTCGCGCGGCGTCGACTTTTGGTCGGGATCGGCAAGGCCGCTGGCATTGACGAAGGTCGAGCCGGTGAGGCCGAGCCGCTTGGCCTCGGCGTTCATCTTCACCGTGAAGGCGAGTTCATTGCCGGAAATGCCTTCCGCCAGCACGATTGCCGCGTCATTGCCCGAGGGAATGATCGCGCCGCGCAGCAGGTCGGAAACCTTGATGTGGGTGTTGACCCCGGCGAACATGGTGGCACCGCCGGAAGGCGCGCCGCCGCGCCGCCAGGCATATTCGCTGACCTTGAATTCCTGGTCCTGCGACAGGCGGCCTTCGGCGATCTCCCGGAAGACGACCGCCATGGTCATCAGCTTGGCGATGCTGGCCGGCGGGCTGGACGTATCGGCGGCGCGCTCGAACAGCACGGAGCCGCTCTCGAAGTCCATCAATATGGCCTGAGGCGCGGCGATGTCGGGCTGGGTCTGCGCGCCGAGCGGGCCGGCGGCGGGGATGAGAGCGGCAAACGCCAGGCCGGCCGCCAGCAGCACGCCGCGCAGCCGCCGATACGGCACTGCCGCAACGTCGCAATTCCGGTCCGGGCGAATGATGCGCAACATGCTCGACAACCCCTCCCCCGTCAGAGGGCAGAGTTAGCAGCCGCTGCCGATCGCGGCAATGCGCCCGTCGTCGCGGAGGCGGCGCCGGGCGTTCATATCCGCCATGATGAGGACGTCGGCAACGCTCAGTAGAGGCCGCGACCCGCGTCGAGCGAGCCTTCGGCGCCGGTCGAGGCATAGCCCATGACCGGCTGTGCGCCGACCGTCCAGCCGGTGGGGGCGCCGCCCTTGGGGGCGGGAGCCGGAGCGGCGATACGTGCCGGCGCTTGCAGGCTGGCGACCTGAACCGGCTTGGTCGGCGCGGTGCGGGCCACCGGGGCGACGGCGACCGGCTGGCGCGGCGCAGGTGCTGCTGCGGCAATGGCGGCCGGGCGCGGCTTGGTGGCGACGCGGACCGGGGCGACGATCGCTTCGGGCGCCTGCGCCACCTGCTCGCCCGGCTCGTCGCCGAGATCGTAGGGCCGGCTCGGCGGCAGCGGGGCGGCGGCCATCGTGCCGCGAACCGGACCGGCGGACGCCACCATGACGGCGGGCATCTCGGCCGGCTTGCCGTTCTGGCGCAGCGTGGAGGCGAGCTGGATGTCGTCGGAGCCTTCCAGCGGCGCGCGGCCGACATATTCCACCCGCACGCGGGCGGTGCCCCGGTGCTTGAAGCCGAGAAGGTCGGCGGCACGCTGGGAGACGTCGATCACGCGGTTGCCGTGATAGGGCCCGCGATCATTGACGCGCACGACCATGGAGCGGCCGTTGTCCACATTGGTCACGCGCACATAGGACGGCATCGGCAGCGTCGGATGAGCCGCAGCGATGGAGTGCATGTCGAAGACTTCGCCATTGGCGGTGAGGCGGCCGTGGAAGTCGTCGCCATACCAAGAGGCGAGACCCTCGGTGCGATAGTTCTTCGGCTCGGTCGGAACATAGGTCTTGCCGGCGACCACATAGGGCTTGCCGACGCGATAGGTGCCGCCGCCCTTGGGAACAGGCTGTCCGGCCTCGACGACACGCGGGCTGGCCGCGACGCCGTAGCGGGGATCGATCTTGCTGGAGAGTTTCGAGGTGCCGTTGCAGTTCGCGACGACAAGGCCGATGCTGCACAGCAGGACGACACGCCCGAGCCGGCTGGCAAGGCCCACCGCGCCGATCTCCGCGACCCGCGCAAGACCCTCACGCGCAAGAGCTGGATTCGTCCCCATGCACCCCGACCACTTCGTGAGCGCCCTGCCCTTGCCATGCCTCGAAAGCACGAATCGGAAAGAGCGCACTTCACCCAAGATCGTCGGAAACATACCGCCGATCCCACTACATGTCGTCAAAGAGGCTGTCCGAGTGAGGCGAAAATGCGGCGCATCTCTCGGCATGGTGAACGAAGCGTAAGTGACGGTGGGGAAAAGGCAATCGGGTACGCACCCGCTTTGGCCGGCGGCAAATGGCCGCGAAATCGCCGCGAGGCGCGAATGAGGCGCCGGGAAGCGCGCGCTTCCCGGCGCCCGAGGGCGATGCTCAGGCCGCGTTGTAGAGCCGGCGCTCGAACAGCGGGCTGCCCTTCAGGCCATACAGCGCCTTGGCGGCGGCCAGAACGGCGAGATCGACCAGCGGCTCGACCAGGATGACGAGCATGTAGGCGGCGCCGAAGGAGAGGATCGAGGCGGCGTTCTCGGCGGTGAAACCGTGGCCGTAGAAGGCCCAGAAGGCCACCCACACGACGATGCCCGCCTGATAGGTGGTGGAGAGCGCGAGCGCCTGACGGTACTTGAGCTGCACATAGGGCGTGTCGGGGGCGATGACCCGGTGCGCCAGCGCGGTGAGCGCGAAGAGCGGCACGAGCAGCGTGGTGACGTTCATGCCGTATTGCGGCAGGTCGAAGGGCGCGAAGAAGATGCCCTGGATGGCGAGGCCGGCCGCCAGGCCGATGGCGGCGGGCGCCACGCCGAAGATGAGGAACAGCGTCGAGCCGAGGATGAGATGCACCTCGGAAACGCCGACCGGATGATGCGGCAGCATTTCGAAGAACGCGAAGACGAGCACCGTCGTCGCGATGCTGCGGGCGACCAGCGAGACGATGCCGCGCTCGCGCACGGCGTCGGCCGCCAGCTTGAGCGCGTAGCCGCCGGCACCTGCCGCCGTCACATAGCTCAGCCAGATCTTTCCTTCGGCCACGAGGCCGGGTTCGATATGCATGTCGTGCTCCTTTGCCGTCTCACCCGACGGCGTGCGGTTGGGCCTGTGCACATGGCCGGTCTCCTGACTCGCGGGTCACGGCAAGCCTTCCGCCTTCCCGGCACCGTCCTCGCGGACCGGCGCCAGTGGCGTCGTGGAAGGCCGCTCTCCGCTTACAGTCGCGGGGGCGGTCGGGGCTTCGGGCGATGGACCTTGCGGCCGTCGCGCCCTTCCCCGTTCCCGTTTCACCCGGACAGTGGTCTGCCCGGGCACCATGTTGCGCGGCTACCACGCCCGCTCGGGCGGGGCGTGTCAAGCGAGCTGCCATACTTATCCGCCTCGCGCGTCTCGGCGGCGCCGGAGACGGCGCTTCCGTTGACGGGCGGCCGGCCTCTCCGGCAATTCCCGAAGCCCCCGGGACCGTTCCGGCAGGGCGCCCCGCACATGACCGGACGTGATCTGCTTGCCAAACGCGCCGAGTTTCGAAAAAAGGGCGCTCAGGCATCGGGAAGGGTGGCCGAGTGGTTTAAGGCAGCGGTCTTGAAAACCGCCGTGGGTGCAAGCCCACCGTGGGTTCGAATCCCACCCCTTCCGCCATAACGCGTTATTAGTGCAGCGTTATGAGTCTACGACGGTTAGACCCTGGCGACCCGCTCGGAGAGATGTTACCCGAAGGATCGGATGAGACCGTGGGGACTAGGCGGGATTAGGCGGGAACGGCCGGGAAATGCCGACACCGTAAGGGTTTGAGCGGGCGCTACTGGGAAACTCTGCACGAAGGATCGGATGAGACCGAAAACGCCCGCCGAGGCGCCGCGAAGGATCGAATGAGATCAGCATCGATGCTATCGAAGGCGCGCCGCGCCGCTAGGGCCGGTCGACCGTCACCCACAATCCTTGCTCAGGCAGCACACGCGCCTCGAAGCGCGTGTCGTGGAGGAACTCTTCGACAGGAGCCCCTGACTGACCGGCGCGAGCCAGCGACCTAACCACAATGCCGCGCTCTGTCTTGTTGGCCTTGGGGGCGTAGATCATCATCAGAACACCCAGTCCCGTGATGTATTCCAGGGCGCCAGAGGTCTTATCGGATATCGCGGCGGCGTCCAGAAATAGATTAACGCGCCGCACCGACGTTGAGCCCGCTTCCGATGATGCGAGAATAACAAGCCCATCCCCGCTGCTGAAGGCGCAGACAAGTTTTCCTTCGTCCCGGCACTTCGATTTAGCGACCCGGAGCTTCAGGCCGGCGGATGACGCGACCTTGTTGAATTGTGCGCCAAACTCGGCAGGCGTGCCGCCAAGATCTCCCGCAAGTGCTGGGGCAGCGAAAATCCAGACCGCAATAGCGCACAAGAACCTCTGCGATGCGGAGATGCGACGGTTAACCATTACCGTATCCAATCCAAAAAAACGGCTGAAGCCATGCGGCCGACCGTGCAACCATTTGGGGTGCCGTGGCAAGCAGAAGTACTTTTACGATACGGAGGCCGAGCGTTTGCCGGAGCCGGGTTTGGCCTCCTTCAGCAGGCGCCGGAGACGATTTCCGGCCAGAAGCACCTGGGCTTCGTAATCGTCCGCATCCTCGGCATCGCGCAGGATTTCCGCATAATTCTCGATAGATAGGCGCCCAAGGTCAGCCGGCGAGATGGCTGCGCCCATGTCCTTGTAAGTGCGGGCGATCATGTCCGTGACGCGCGCCATGAGATCTCGATCGATCCGCATTCCCGGCTTACCGGGATGATCGGTGCGCATGCCGCCCTTGCCCGTAAATATCCAATCCAGACTAAAGCCGAGATCGACCAGTTTCATGAGGGTGGCCCAGCTCGGCGTCCCCCCTCCCTCTTCGTAGGTTCGCCA
This sequence comes from Ancylobacter sp. TS-1, assembly GCF_009223885.1. Taxonomy (NCBI): domain Bacteria; kingdom Pseudomonadati; phylum Pseudomonadota; class Alphaproteobacteria; order Hyphomicrobiales; family Xanthobacteraceae; genus Ancylobacter; species Ancylobacter sp. TS-1. Next base: position 899,822 of record NZ_CP045144.1, on the reverse strand, counting down.
GGCATTTACGCCAATTCCTAGGTGTTTCGACATTGCCGTAGCGTTCGGAATGTTGAGCGCCTTTCTGATATCAGCGAATCGCGATCCGAAATCGGTGTTGCCGACCTCACTCGTCATCCCTGTGCTCCATCGGGTCTGACCGAGTGCCGGCATAGGTCTGACCTCGTCAAATTGTTAGAAATGCATTTAAATATCAATCGGTTAACCTGACATTCGATGCGTCGTGCAGCCGGCGCAGGGCTGACGCTGAAATTAGATTTGCAAATCACCAATAATGGTGACATCTTCCCTCCGAACCGAAGCAAATCACCCCCTAAAAAGCCCGGCCGGTCAGGACCGGGCTTCCAAGGCCCTCCATGCGTAAACGAAGCTCGCGCGACTGGCATCCCGAGGACATCAAGGCCGCCGTCCGGAAGACCCGGTATGGCAGCCTTGTCGCCCTATCTCTTGCCTACGGCCTGCCTGTGCATGCGTGCCGTCACGCCTGCCGCACGCCCAACTTCCACGGGGAGATGGCCATCGCCGAGGCTCTCGGCCTTTCCCCCCGGCAGATCTGGCCGAGCCGCTACGAGAGCCGCCGGCCGCGCGTCATCCGTTCACCCGTTCAATCTATCTCCCGCCCTGACGGAGGTCATTGTGAAAATGACGCTGCCGCGTAGCCCCGCCGCCGGCAAAAGCCGCCGCGCGACTGTCAGATCCCGTGACGCCGCGATCATCAACGCGCTCGTCGTCGCCACCCTCGTCATCGGCATCGCGCGCATGGTCGCGCTGGCCGGCCAGTGGTGAGCGCCGTGATGAACAAGACGCCGCGCCACCACGAATGTTGGGTTGTCGACGCCGCCCCGCTCGACGCCCTGTCCAATGGCCACCGGCCGTGGATTGCCATCATCATTGACGCGGGTTCCCGCACCCCGCGCGGCCACTCCACCCGCAGTTCGCAAGATACTGCCGTTCGCTCAGCACTTTCCCTCGCCTTCGACCTTTGGGGGGCGCCGGCCCGCCTTCGCGCCGACGCCGGCTGCAATTTGCCCGAGGATCTGCTGACCGACTTCGGCGTGACGGTTGAGCGCCTGTCCACCCAACGGACGGAGACCGCAACACCCGCTGAGCGCGCCCTGCGCAAGGTGGCGCCATGATGTACGTCATCGGCCGCCCCGAGCCCGACCACCGCTCCGGCTGCATCTATTGGAGCGGCGCCGTCACCATCGATCCCGACGCGGTCGCCGGGGCCACCATGCTGATCGGCGAGGCCGTCAACCGCCACAGCGTGCTGGTGCTGACCGACGCGGACATCGCGCGCGGACTGGCGCTCTGGCTCAACACCTCACCGGCGCTCAAGCGTCCCGCTCTCGCCCCGCTGTGGCGCGCGATGCCGATCCCGGCCGAGTTCGGGAGCGCGGCATGATCGGTGTGCTTCTCCTAGACGGCGCGTTCGTCGGCGCTGTCTCTCGCGTCACGATACTGCGCGGAGGCGTCGTCATTGACGTGCCTTCATTTGCTTCCGCGCGAGTTGAGCCGTCATCCCATCTCGTATGCGACGCAAACGACGGGTGCCCATCCGAAACGTCAGTTTCGTTCCGGTCTCTGACGCTATCTGAAACACATAAGCATCAGAATCTACCTGCTCTACTAGGTGCTCGGACACGTCCACTACGTGTTCCTCGCCCGAGCCGAAAGCTGCGTGATGGCCAGACTGGGGGCACTCGATGAGAGCGCCCGTCAGTTCGTCGGCAAACTCAGGCTTCAGCAGCACGCCGAACTCCCCGCCCTCGTGCTTGAGCACCACCAAGACGGTCCCGTCATCCTGGGGAACGACCGGACCGACTTCTGTCGCCATGATGGCGTTGATCGTGCGCTCTTCTTCCTCTGCCATTTCCTCTTCCCCCGACTCGGTTTTCGCACCTCTGAGCATCGGGGAAGCGCGCCACCTGCGCCAGTGGTGGGGCGGCGGGGCTACCCGCAACCTCCCTGAGCCAAACTGCCGGGCGGGCGTGTCTCGCGTCGCCCGCCCGGCGCCTCTTTCCGTGCCCCCCAGGGGGGGGGGTAGCGCGATGACGAAGCGTCCCGTCTGGTCCTGGAAGGATGTGCGCGCGACCGCTCCGGCGACGCGCCGTGTCGTCGTGAACCTCGATATCGAGACGTTCGATCGCCTTGCCGAGATGGCCGAGGTATCGGGCCTCGGCTGCGCCGAGTGTGCCGCCTCGATCCTGCGAGAAGTGGCCGCCGACGATGCCGTGGCGCACGGGAGGGGTCGCTGAGAATGGCCCGCCGCCCCATCCACGACCCCGCGCAGGCGAATTTCTTCGACCTGCCGCAGCCTCCGGCGAGCCTCGCCGGCTTCGGCCTGCGCCTGCGCGAGGCGTTGGTGGAGACGCTGGCCGTGGCGAGGGAGGCGAAGGGGCTCGATCGCTTCGCCGTTGCCGCCGAAATGAGCCGGCTGGATCCCGACCGCGAGATCAGTAAGGCCATGCTCGATCGCTATTGCGCGCCTAGCGCCGAGGAGTGGCGGTTTCCGCTGGAATCCCTGCCGGCCCTGATCCGCGTCACCGACGACGCTCGCCTGCTCACCGTCGTGGCAGAGGCCTGCGACCATCGCGTGGTGCCCAGCGAGGCGGCGGCACTGGGCGAACTCATGATGCTGGAGCTGAAGGAAAAGCGCATCCGCGAACGCAAAGAGGCCCTCAAACGCTCATTGCCGCAGGGTGCACTGGCGTGGGCTGAGCGCGAAGCCGCGAGGCGCGGCCGATGACCGAGGTCTGGAAGACGGCAGCGGGATGGGCAGCGGAGAATTTGCCGGGGCTGCCGGGTAGCGAAAGTGGCCTTATCCGGCGAGCGAAGACCGATAAGTGGCCGCTTCGTTCGCGCGACGCTTCCGGCGGTGGGCGAGAGTACCCACTCTCGGCGCTGCCAGAGCCGGCTCGCACCGAATTCGCCCGACGCCGGATTGCGGCTGTCAACTTGCCGCACTCGTTGGCCGCCGCTGCCGCCGCCGAGCCGGAAGCGCAGCACCTTTCGTCGACTGCCGCCGAGCAGCGGGATGCGCGGTTGGCTCTGCTCGCCGCGCTCGACCGCTTCACCGCCGACAGCGGGCTTTCGGGCCGTGAGGCGGACGCCCGGTTCTGTGCAGCATATGAGGCTTCCGAGATCAACGTGGCCCCGTGGGTGCGTGCTGCGGTGAAGTCAATCTCCCGCGCTACTCTGTGCCGGTGGCGGGCTGTCCGTAAGGCCGGTGAGACGCACCGGCTTGCGGTCGACAAGGGCGCCGCGCGGCGCAATCGCGGCGTGCTCGACGTCGCCAATGGCGGCGAGGTGCGCAACACCATCCTCGCCGCGATGGCGAAGAACCCGTATCTGTCGGCCGACCACATCCGCGTGGTCATCATCGACCGCTTCGGCGCGCGCCTCGACATGGGCGACGCGTTGGCGCCGGTTCCGTCCGTCCGCACCTTTCAAATGGCGTTGAAGGGTTGGCGAGAGACCTATTCCGCCGAGCTTCTCGCGCTCACCGACCCCGACGCGTTCAAGAACAAGCTGCGGGTTTCCGGCCGGTCGGCCCATCTCGTCAGCCGCTGCAACGAACTCTGGACCATCGACGCCTCGCCGGCCGACGTGCTGACGAAGGACGGTCGCCACAGCGTCTATGTCGCCGTCGACGTGTTCTCGCGTCGGATCATCATCCTCGTCACCAAGACGCCCCTCGCCGCCGCCGTGGGCCTGCTCATGCGTCGCGCCATCCTCGAATGGGGCGTGCCGGAGCGGGTGAAGACCGACAACGGTTCCGACTTCGTCGCGAAATACACCCAGCGGGTGATGGCCAGCCTCGGCATCGAGGTGGAGCTCTCCGCGCCCTTCTCGCCCTGGCAGAAGGGCACGGTGGAACGTGCCATCGGCACCATGCAGCGCGATCTCATGCGCACGCTGCCGGGCTTCGTCGGACACTCTGTCGCCGACCGCAAGGCCATCGAGGGCCGCAAGGCGTTCGCCCAGCGGCTCGGCGCCGACGTCGACAAGGCGTTCTCGGTCGACCTGACGCCGGCGGAATTGCAGGACTATTGCGACCGCTGGGCCTCCGGCCGTTACGCCAACCGCCCGCATGACGGACTTTCCGGCGCCACGCCGTTTCAGGTGGCCAGCGCCGACCGGACGCCGATCCGCCGCGTCGATATCCGCGCCCTCGACATGCTGCTCGCGCCGATCGCCGGCCGGGATGGCCTGCGCGTGGTGGGGAAGGAAGGCGTCGCCATCGACCGCACGCTCTACATCGCTGCCGGCGTCATGCCGGGCACCGAGGTGCTGGTGCGCATGGACCCGGCCGATATGGGCCGCGCCTATCTGTTCGACCGCGCCGGAGAGACCTTCCTCGCCGAAGCCATCGCCCCCGAGCTCGCCGGCGTCGATCCGGCCGAGGCGGTGAAGCGGGCGCAGGCGGCGCAGAAGGCGTTCATGGCCGAGCGCACGGCCGAGCTTCGCAAGGTGAAATTCAAGCCGCGCGACTTCGCGGACGCGGCAATGCGGCACGGCGAGGCACAGGCGGCAACGCTGATCGCCTTCCCGAAGCGCGACGAGGCCCACACCACGCCCGCCCTTGGAGCCGCGCTGGACGCCGCGACGCCCGCCGCACCGCAACCCGTCGCCCCCTCGGTGCTCGACATGCAGCGCCAGCTGCTCGCCGAGGAGAACGTCGCCCCGTTGCGCCGCGCCGAAACCTCGCATGACCGCTGGAAGCGCGCGGAAGCCATCGCGCGGCGGATCAAGGCCGGACAGCAGGTCAATCCCGAGGACGCGCTCTGGCTCGGCGGCTACCGCGCCGGGCCGGAATATCGCGGGTTCGCTGCCACCTGGGGCGACCCGCTGGAAGAAGAAAACCCGGCCGAAGCCGGGCTTTGAAGTCGAATTGAAGGAGACCCGAATGCCTGTCGCCATTCCGCAGGTCAATGGACCGATCGCCCTCAAGAATGTCGCCTCTTTCATGGCGCTGGCAACGCGGTTGATTGACCGCTCGCCGCACCTTCCCGGCATTGGCGTCTGCCACGGCCCCTCCGGCTATGGGAAGACCTATGCCTCCATCTTCGCGCAGAACAAGACGCGCGCCGTGCGCGTTGAGGTGGGCGAGAGTTGGACGCGGGCGACCTTCCTGCGGATGGTGCTGATCGAGCTCGGCGCCGAGCCGCGCGGCACCATCTCCACCATGGCGGAGCGCGCCAAGGCGCTGCTGGGCGATAATCCGCGCCGGCCGCTCATCGTCGATGAAGCCGACAAGATCGTCGACAAGGGCTACATCGAGCTCGTACGCGAACTTCAGGAGCATTCCGGCGCGCCGGTGCTGCTGATCGGCGAAGAGAAGCTGCCGGCCAAACTGGAGCGCATCGAGCGCGTGGCGAACCGCGTTCTCGACTGGATGCCGGCGCAGCCTTGCGACATCGAGGATGTGGAGTATCTGGCCCGAGCCTTCTGCGCCGGGCTGACCATCGCACCCGACCTGCTCGACGAAATCCGCCGGCAGAGTCAGGGCCGCGCCCGGCGCATCGTGGTCAACTTGGCGCAGGTGCAGGAGATCGCCCGCAATCGCGGCATCACCACCGTGGACCGCTCCGCATGGGGGCGCGCGGAATTCTATACCTCCAAGGCGCCGCGCGCTCGCCGTGACAGCGAATTGGCGGTGGCGTGATGGCGCGGCACTCCATTCTCGCCATGGCCGAGATGGCCATCCACGTGCCGCGCGGCTACGTCGCCTATTGGGCCATCATCCGCGATCTCGACGCCGCCGGCCCGTGGTGCGTGAGCGATGTCGACGGTCAGAGCAATGCCGGCCGACGCGAGGTCCTCGCTTATGTGGCCAGCCTCGTGCGGGCGGGCATCGCGCATGTGGTGGAGCATCGGCGCAAGTCCTCTGTCCCCGTGCCCTTCTATCGCCTGCTGGACCGCCGGACGGAGGCGCCCCGACTTCGGCGTGACGGCTCCGAATGCAAGCCCACTGCCAATGAGCAAATGTGGCGGGCCATGCGCTCGCTGGTGACGTTCGATGCCAAAGAAATCGCCTTCGCCGCGTCGACTGACGCGGTGCAGGTCAATGAGGTGGCAGCGAAAGACTACATCAAGCGCCTCGCCGGCGCCGGCTACCTCGTCGCCATACAGGAGGCGAAGCATGGCCGAACCGGCCGGCCGGCCATCTGGCGGCTGAAACCCGCCATGAACACGGGGCCGCTGCCGCCACAGATCATGCGCACGAAATTCGTGTGGGACGCCAACCGGCAGGCGGTCATGGGCCCGGCCGAGCCGGCGCAGGAGGTGGTGTGATGGCTCCCGCACCCGACTTCCCCGCCAAAGCCCGCACCGCCTGGGGCGCGCCGCCCGACTGGATCATCGCGCTGGCGGAAGCCTGCCAGCGCGAGACGCAGAGCGGCGTTGCCCGCCGCCTCGGCGTCTCCGGCTCGCAGATTTCCCATGTGCTGGCCAACAACTACGCCGGCCGGCTCGACCGCATCGAGCAGCTGGTGCGCGGCGCCTATCTCGGCGCCACCGTCAATTGCCCCGTCCTGGGTGAGATCAGCCGCGACCGTTGCCTTGACGAACAGGGGCGCCCCTTCGCCGCGACGAGCAGCCTGCGCGCTTCGCTCTACCGAGCCTGCCGCGCCGGCTGCCCGCATGCCACTCACTGCAAGGGAGCGGCGGCATGAGCGAGACCGCCCCCATCGTCGTCACGCTCGACCAGGTGCGTGAGACGGCGCGCCGGATCGTCAACCACCAGAGCTCTCGCGGCGCGATCGGCGTCTCGGTGCACCACGTGATGGCGATGGCGCAGGCGCTGTGCGCGCTCGACGACATCGCCCGTCTCGCTGCCGAGAGCGCCGCCACCCGCGCCGAGATGCACCGCGCCGGTGTCTCTGGCGACGCCGCCGGCGTGCACGCTGCCGATGACCGCCTCACCGAGATCGAGGCCGAGCTCCACGCCGAGCTGATGACGCTCGGTTTCATCCCCACCGAACAGGACCCCCTGCAATGACCACGCACAGTGAAACCGTGGCGGCCGAGCCGGCCGCTGCCCTTCCGCCCGGCGCCGTCGAGCTCAATGGCAACCATTACCTCAAGAACCACAAGGGCGAGTTCGTGCCCGTTGAGAACGTCAAGGCAGAGGACCTGATCGAAGACGAAACCGTCCGCAAGATCTTCGGCTACGCCGAGCCGCTGTCGGACGAGATTGCGCGGTTCAAGGCCCATACCTTCGACGACGTGCGCGCCTATCAGGCCATTCTCGCCCAGGAGTACGGTGCCCGCGCCGGCGGCGAGAAGGGCAACGTCACGCTCATGTCGTTCGACGGCCTGCGCAAGGTCCAGGTGGCAATCGCCGACCTGATCGAGTTCGGCGCCCAGCTCCAGACCGCGAAGGTTCTCGTCGACGAGTGCCTGCGGGAATGGTCGGCCGACAGCCGCTCCGAGATCCGCGCCATCATCACCCGTGCCTTCCAGGTCGATCAGGCCGGCAAGGTGAACCGGGCGGATCTGCTCTCCCTGCTGCGTCTCGATATCGAGGACGGCCGCTGGCAGGAGGCGATGCGCGCCATCCGCGCCAGCATGAAGCCGGTCGGCACCAAGGAATATGTCCGCTTCTACCGCCGCCCCTCTCGCGAGGCGGCGTGGGAGGCGGTCACCATCGACCTCGCGTCGGCGTGAGGTCGCGATGTCGGAGCCGCTTCCCTCCCATGGACGGGTCTTCGTGCTCGCCGCCTCCGGCGTGTGGGCCGCCGCCCTGATCGCTCCGAAGGTGCGCCACGGCCGCGGTGTCGGAACGAAAGTGCGCATCAAGGGCGCGCGCCGGCCGATCACGGTCGACAGCCGGCTTGTCTTCACCGCCCGCGCGCCTGCCACGGCGCTCCGCATCAAGGCGCGGGTGCTCGCCCGCACGGCGTCCTGGTGCCACCGGACCATCCCTCAAATCGCCGTCCATCTTCTCACCGGAGGTCGCGCTCCATGATCGCAGAAGTCACCGCAGGTACCGTTCTGAAACGGGAAGAGAAGGTCACTCCGGCACAGTGCGCAGCTCTCAAGCTCCTCGTCGCTGAAGGCCCGGCGCGCCGCGTTCGCCGCGGCTGGTGCTGGAATTCCTTCGACGGCCCGTTCGTCACGACGTCGACTATGGAGGCGCTCGAAAAGCGCGGGTTGGTGCTCAAGCGTCAGGTCGGAACCTGCGCCGTCGTCACAGTCGCCGGCCGCGCGCTGCACGATGAGCTGGTGGAGGCGCGGGCATGAGCAAGCGCGTCTCCGACAACGAGCTGCTGACGCTCGTCCACTTCGTCAAGGTCCAGGTCGCTGCCCTTCCTGACATCCCGAAAGCCAACGCGGCGGTCGCGTCCGTCTTCTTTCAGGCGGTCGATGCGCATCATGCCGCCGCTCGCGCACTCGTACAGGACTTGGTGAGAGATCATGGCGCCCGCCTGACCAATCCGCTTGGCGGGTTTCGGCTGTCCATGGCCGGCGTCAGCGCCACCAGCACCAGCGGCGAAAGCGCCCTGCTTACCAATTGGATCAACGCTGCTTATCGCGAACTGGACCGGAGGCGCGCGGCATGAGGCGCGATCTCTCCAAGCTCCGGCAGCGCCTCGCTGCTCTCCGCAACATGACGACCGCGAACGGCTGCACTGAGGCTGAGGCGCTCGCGGCAGCCGAGAAGGCCGCCGAGCTGCTCGCCTCCACCGGCATGACCGACATCGAGCTCGACGCCAGCCTGATGGAGGGGCTCCCTGTCGACATCGGCGCGCGCCGCCGCCCGATCGACAGCGTCTGGATCACCGTGGCCGTCTTCGCCGAGTGCCACGGCTATCTTGAGCGGGTCGGCAACCGCTGGCGCTGGGTCTATTTCGGCGACCCCGCCAACATCCTCGTCGCCGAATATGTGCACGAGGTCGTTCGCCGCGCCGCCCGCACGGCCGCGCGGGAGTTTCGGGCCGGCGAGGTGTATCGCCGGCGCCGGACGGCGCGGACGAAAGCCCAAGTGCTCAAGGCGCTGGAGGAAGGCTTCGCCCTCGGCATCGCCCCTAAGATCATGGCCGGCCTCTGGAGGAGGAAGGGCGTATCGGGTCAACCGGCGGCAGAACGTCAGGCTCTCGTCCAGTCGATCCGGGCGCCGATCAAGAGCGAGTTGGCGCGGCGCGGCATGTCCTTCAGCCCGACGCGAGCGCTCGCGCCGGCGGCCGGCAAGTTCCGCGATGCCGCCCATTGGGACGGCTACGCCGCCGGCCGGTCGGTCGACATCGAGGCGCCGCTCGCCGGGCCGGCCGTTGCCGGGCTTCTGACCTCGGGAGAGCGGTCATGAAGAAAGCCGCCCGCCGCCAGATCGCCGAGACCATCCGCACCGTCGCCTCGTCCGTTGAGATCATGGCCGGCATGCCGACTGGTGAGCGAGAAGACGCCCTCCAACGGCTCAAGGTCATTGAGGCCGACGCACAGCGCCTCCAGCGCCTCGCTGCCATGCTGCTCTCCGGTCGCGTCGGAGCGCCGTCATGACCGCGCGCGTCGGACAGATCACGCACCGCATGGTCAAGCACCTGCGCCAGCAGGCGAAGGACACCAATGCCATAGCGAGCGCCCTCTACGAGGACGGCTATTTCGCTGCTTCGCATGAGGCGACGCAGGCCGCGCTCTACCTCGCCAGCGCCGCCCAGGCGCTGGAAGCCAAGCTCGGGAGCGCGGGATGACCGGGTTCCTCCCCTTCGGTGCGCGCGCGATCATGGCGAGCCGGCAGGAGCCGCCGGACAGCCTCAATTTCTTTCCGACACCGCCGTGGGCAACCCGCGCTTTCGTGGAGCACGTCGCGTTGCCGGTGCTCGGCGTCCGGCGCCATGAAACTGTCTGGGAGCCTGCCTGCGGCGAAGGTCACATGGCCGAGCCGCTGGCCGAAACTTTCCGTTTTGTCGCCGCTAGCGATATCCATCCCTACGGCTACGGCAAGGTCGCGGACTTTCTCGGGCCGACCGACGACGTGTGGCCCCATTGGGTGTTCACGAACCCTCCGTTCCCCACTGGTGTCGATTTTGCGCGTCGGGCGATCCTTGTTGCCGAGCGCGGCGCCGCGCTGCTCGTGCGAACTCAATGGCTTCATACCGATGAACGGTACGAGCTCTTCACCGAGCACCCGCCCTTCCTGATCGCCTACTACACCGAGCGGGTGCCGATGCACCGCGGGCGGTGGGAGCCTGAAGGCTCGACCGCCACCGATTATTGCTGGGTCTGCTGGGTGCATGGCGCCGAGCCGCGCCCGCCGATGTGGATCCCGCCCGGCCAGCGCCAGCGCCTCACCCGCCCCGACGACGCCCGCCGCTTCGGCCGACCGGCGCCGGCGCCGCTGTTCGGCGAGGGGGGCTGATCCATGCACCGCAGCGCCACCGCCCTCACGCCTCCGCCCCCGCTCGTCGCCATCGCCGAGCGCCGGCGTATCGGCGAGATGTTGCGCGAGCGGGCACTGTTGCAAGCGGACCTGCTGCGCCTGGTGCTGCGCCGCTGCCGGCGCGTCGAGACCCAGCGCCGCATCGACCAGCTCACCCGCGAGATCCTGATGGCCGAGATCGCTCTCGGCGGAAAGCACACGTCATGAGCACCGCGCCCGCATCCCGCCAGCAGATCGGCGCCATCCATGCCGCCAAGAGCCGCGCCGGGCTCGACGACGACACCTATCGCGATGTGCTACGCCGTGAGACCGGACAGGCGTCGTCGAGGTCGCTCAGCGCCGGCGAGGCCGGCCGCGTTCTCGACTATCTGCGCGCGTTGCCGGGCCGGCCGGACGCACCGTTGAAGACGGCTTCAAAGGGACGGAAAGGCGCCATCCGCATCGATGGCGCCTATGCCGGCAAGCTCAGGGCGCTCTGGATCACCGGCTACAATCTAGCCATCGTCACCGACCGCACCGACCGTGCGCTGCTCGCCTTCTGCGAGCGCCAGACCGGCATCGCGCATCCCAACTGGTGGCGTGACGACGTGCCGGCACGGCGCGCCATCGAGGGCCTCAAGGCATGGCTCGGCCGCGAGGCCGGCATCGACTGGTCGGGAGCACGCGGCACGCGGGGCATGCAGGAACTTGCCTATCACGCCCTGCGCCGCCGTCTGGAGGAGGCTGGTGTCCGCAGCTTCATGCCGGCCGACACATCACGCTTCGAATCCGCGCAGTTCATCGAGTGGATGCGGATCAGCGGCGAGAAGCTGCGCAAGGCGATGGGGGAGCGGGCATGAAAGAGCTCACCCTCGACGACCTGTCGCGCGAAGAACTCCTTACGTTTCTCAAACGCTCCGTGCTGCCGCGGTGGCTCATCGGCAGGCTCGTGCAGCAGGCCGATCTGCTGTCGATTCGCCACGAGACCTTGCAGACGATCGCGAACGCCGCTGCGGAGCGTCGGCGGACTGCCTGGGCCGCACGGGAAGCGGCATGGGACGATCAGCACCGGGCGAAGTATGGCACCCGTCAGAAGGTTGCGGCCGACCTCGCTTTCATAAAGGCCGAGAGTGCTTACAAACGGGCGGCAAAGATCGAGGAGCGAGCAAGCGCCGACGTCGAGGCCTGCTGGGCCGCGCTTGAAGCGGAATGGGAGCGCGGCCGATGAAGCGCGCCCGCAATCTCCCGGCCGACACCGTCGCAGCCGTGCTTGCCGCCGATGCGACCCTCGCCGCCGCCGATGCCGCCTGGATCGGGCGCGGCTATGTCCGCACCTCCTGCCGGCTGTGGCGCTGCCGGGATGGATCGCTAACCGCGCGCCTGGTCTGGCGGCACCGCGACCATGTCGTCGCCACCATCACCTATGTCGCGCGGGGGCTGGTGCTCCCATGAACCGCTCGGACGTCTTCGCCGAGATCGTTGGCGTCATCGGGCTTCCCGCCGCCGTGAAGCTGGCCGACGCGCGCGGCGGGACCAAGATCACCATCCCCTCCCGCGTCTCGGCCTCGCACTGGCTCGTCGAGATCATCGGCCGGGAGGCCGCAGACCAGCTGTGCGCCCATTACCGCACCCTTGCGCCCGAGGGCTGGGAGCGTGGTACGGTGCTCGACATGCCGCGCGGCCCGACCGGCACGCTGCACCAGGCGCTCGGCCGCGCCCGTCGCCAAATGGCCGAGGCGCTGGAGGCGGGACAGACAGCGGCCGATGCCGCCCGTGTCTCTGGCATGACGCGCCGCACCGCGTTTCGGATGCGCCGGCGCGAGCGGGACCGGCGCCAGCTCAAGCTGTTCTGAGTGGTCAGGGGTGACAGCTGTCACCCCCCTTCCGGGATGACGACCGGCCACGGTGAGCTCCGCACCCTCTCGGAGCCAAATCACGATGATCCCCACGGTCCTCATTGTCGCGGCCAGCATCGCGGTCGCTGCTTTTGTCACCCTTGTCGTAGGCGGAGTGCTCCGCGGCGACCAGGCGCAGCGTGTGCTTGTCGACGCCGCGTGTCGCAGCGCCGTGCTTTTCGGCTGCTTCGTCAGCGGCTACGTGCTCGGCACTGTCGGTATCTGGTCGGTCGACAAGGTGCTGATGGGCGCGTCGGCCCTCGGCGTCATGCATCTCGCGGCCGCCACGGCGATCGGGCTGGCCGTGGTCGGTGTCTACCTGTCCATGGGGCGCACCCGCTGGCGCTCGGCGCTGTGCGGCGCCGGCACCGTCGCCTGCTTCCTGACCGTGCTGGCCCTCGTTCATGGCGCGGGGGTCTGACGCCATGGCCACGCCCGTCTCCATCCTCCGCCAGCTCGCGCCGAACGCGGCGCCGGCGCTCGTTGCCGCCTTCGGCCGCTCCAGCGACCTCAACGCGGCCGGCATCAACACGCCGCTGCGGCTGGCGCATTTCATGGCGCAGATTGCCCATGAGACGCAGAATTTCACCCGGCTGCGTGAGAGCGGGCGGTATTCGGCCAAGCGCATCGTCGAGGTGTTCGGCGTCGGCCGCCATTCCGCCGCCGTCACGCCGGCGGAGGCCGCGAAGCTCGCCGGCAATGAGCGCGACCTGTTCGACCGGGTCTACGGCATCGGCAACCCGCGCAAGGCCCGGGAACTCGGCAACCTCTATGCCGGTGACGGCTATCTCTACCGGGGCGGCGGCGCGATGCATTCCACCGGACGCACCGCCTATGCCCGTCTCGGCCTCGCCGACAATCCCGACCTGATCGAGAGAGCCGATTATTGTCTGCGCGGTGCACTCGATCACTGGACGCGCACCGGCTGCAACGCGCTGGCCGACATCAACGACATCCGCACCATCACCAAGAAGGTGAACGGCGGCTACAACGGCTATGCCGAGCGTGTCGCCTGGTTCAACAAGATCTGGCCGCTGCTCCGCGATGGAGACAAGGTGCCGGAATCGTGGCGGGCGGCGCAGCCCTCCGAGGCGACCCGGCTGCTTCAGACGCAGCTGCGTCAGCTCGGTTATGAGATCAAGGCCGATGGCCTCTATGGGCCGGCGACGGCTGACGCGGTTGCGGCCTTCCAGAAGGCCAACGGCCTGAAGGCGGACGGCATCGCCGGCAAGCTGACCCTCGAAGCCCTGACCGCGCGCATCGAGGGCACGGCACCGGCGACCGGCACGGCCGTCGTCGCCGATCCGCCGCCCGTCGCGCCGCCTGTCGCTGCCGGCGTCAGCACCATCGGGCTTGCCGAGGCGGGACAGCAGATCGCGGATAAGGCCGACGTGCTCCAGGGCTACGCTGGCCTGTCGTCGTGGATCGGCTACGGCGCCGGCGCGTTGGCGGCGATCGGCGTCACCATCATCGTGGTCGGCATCGTGCGCAGCTACGTCATCCCGGCGGTCTGGCCGGCCCGCGCGCCGGTGCCGGCATGATCGACCTGTTCCTCGTTTACGGCATCGGCTGGCGGTGGTGGGCGGGGCTAGGCCTCGTGCCAATCGTGGTCGGCGTCATCCTGCTGGTGCGCGTCGTCGGCCTGACGCGCGCGCTCCAGATCGGCGCCGGCCTGCTCGCCGCCCTCGGCGCCGCCGTCATGCTGCGGCGCGCGCGCCAGCAGGGCTGGCAGGAGCGCGAGGACAAGCTCAACCGCGATACCGCCGAGGCGGTCGACGACTACAGGAAGAAACGCGATGAAGTGGCCGACCTGCCTGGTACTGAGCTTGACCGCCGCGCTCAGCGCTGGGTGCGCGACGACGAAGCCCGCTGATCCCTCGTCCTGGTGCAAGACCAACGAGCCCTGGATCGTCAGCAATACCGAGTTCGCGGCCATGTCGCCGGCGAACAAGGTCAAGCTCGTCACCCACAATGAGTACGGCGAAAAGCACTGCGGCTGGAAGCCGGTCGGGGGCGCGTGATGGAGGAGCTGCGCAACTGGGCGCCCATCATCATCGCCGTGGGGTCGCTTTTCTCGACGTGGCTGATCGCCGGACGGACGGCGAAACGCTCGGAGATCGCCGCCGACCGTGAGGCGCAGGCGAAGCAGCATGCCGAGCTCAAGGGAGAGATGCGCGTCCTGAAGGACGATGTGGACGGGCTGGAGGAGCGCACCGCGAAAGCCGAAATGGCCATCGCTCATCTTCCTGACAAGGACACCTCGCACCGGCTGGAAATGGCTATCTCACGCCTTGAGGGCCGGATGGAGGTGATGGACGAGCGGCTCAAGCCCGTGGCGGCCATGGCTGCCCGCGCGCAGGAGCGGATGTTCCAGGAGGCGGTATCGTGAGCGAGGTTGCCGATCGTCGCGCGAAGCGTGAAGCCTGGTTGCGGGAGCAGGCCCGGCTCATCATCCTGAAGGAGCTTGCCCAGGACGTCAGCGGCTCTTCCACATCCGACTGGCTGGAGAAGGTATTGCGCGACGAGTTCGGCATCCCGCGCGACCGCCCGTGGGTGCATGCCCAGCTCGACTATCTCGCCGAGATGGGGGCGGTGAGCGTGCGCGAGGCCGGCTCGGTAAAAATCGCCGTCCTGCTGCGGATGGGCAAGCGCCACGTCGACCGTGAAATCGTCATCGAGGGCGTGCAGCGTCCGTCCCTTCCCGAGGTCTAGCCATGGTGAAGGGGCGCGGCCGGCTGTCCTTCTGGGACACCTTGCCCGAATGGGCAGACCCGGTGCGGGTGTGGGCATTCGACCAGCTGAAGGAGAGCAAGCTCACCCAGCTGGAAATCCTCGACGAGACGAATGCGCGCCTTCGGGCTGCGGCGATGGCAGAGGGTGTCTTCGCCGATATTCCCCAGGCGTCCCGCTCGTCGCTCAATCGTGTCGCCATGAAGCTCGCGGCCCTCGGCCGCCGCTTGCAGGAGACACGCGAGATCGCAGCCGTGCTCGCGCCCAAGATCGACGCAGCCGCCGACGACAGCCTTACGCTCCTCGTCTCCGAGACCATCAAGACGCTGATCTCGGAGATGCTCACCAATGCCGGCGAGCTCAAGGCCGATGGAGAGACGGCCGAGATGCTGATGTTCACCTCGCGCGCCCTGAAGCACGCCGAGGAAGCGAAGAAGATCAGCACCGACCAGCGCAAGAAGATCACGGCCGAGGTGCAGGCCACCGCCGAGAAGGCGGTGGAGACCGTGGCGAAAGCCCAGGGCGGCTCGGCCGAGCAGATCGCCGCGCTGAAAGCGGCAATCGGTGCGCAGATCCGGGACCGAGGCTGATGTTCGTCGACGAGAACGGCGCCTCAGGCCGCGGCATCTCCGAGCAGCGTTGGGCCGAGCTACGCGCCAACGCCGACCCGCACGAGGCCGACGACGTCCTGCTGCGGTACCAGTCGCGACTGTTGCAGACCACGGCCACGCATGAGGTCGTCATCTGCGAAAAGTCCCGCCGCACCGGCCTGACCTGGGCGGCCGCAGCCGACGCCGTGCTCACGGCTTCAGCATCGCGCGCCGCCGGCGGCATGGACGTCCTTTACATGGGCTACAACCTCGACATGGCGCGTGAGTTCATCGACACCTGCGCGATGTGGGCAGAGAGCTTCGGCGAGGCGTTGGCCGAGGTTGGTGTCCAGCCCTTCCTGTTCGACGATGACGGCACGCCCATTCAGGCGTTCCGTGTCGCCTTCGGCTCCGGCCTTGAGGTTGTCGCCCTGTCGTCCAAGCCCCGCTCGCTGCGTGGCCGGCAGGGATATCTCATCCTCGACGAGGCGGCCTTCCATGACAGCCTCCAGGAGGTCGTGGACGCGGCCGTCCCCTTCCTCATGTGGGGCGGCAAAATCCTCATCATCTCGACCCATTTCGGCGAGGCCAATACCTTCAATCGAATGATCGAGGACGCGAAGGCGGGGCGCAAACCTTACAAGGTGCTCACCATCTCGCTCGACGACGCCCTGATGGACGGCCTGTATCGCCGCATCTGCGCAAAGGGTGGCGACGAATGGACCGCCGCCGGCGAGGCGCGCTGGCGGCAGAAGCTGATCGCGAACGCCGGCGACGCGGCCGACGAGGAATTCTTCTGCATACCGTCGCAGGGCGGCGGCGCCGTGCTCAACGGCGCGCTGATCGAAGCGCGCATGGAGCGCGACGTCCCCATTCTCCGCCTGGAAAAGGATTCCGCCTTCCTGCTGCTGGCCGAGGAGGTGCGTCGCGCCGAAATCGACCATTGGTGCGAGACGCATCTTCGGCCGCTCCTTGAGGAGATGGACCCGCATCTGCCGACAGCCTTCGGCGGGGACTTCGGGCGCGTCTCTGATCTCACCGTGTACTGGCCGCTCCAGACCCTGCGCAACATGAAGCGCCGCACGCCCTTCGTCGTCGAGCTGCGGAACATCCCGTTCGAACAGCAGTGGCAGATCGGCATGTACATCTGCGACCGGCTGCCCCGGTTCGGCGCGGCGAAGCTCGACGCCATCGGCATAGGTGCCCAGCTCTCCGAGAATTTCGCAGTCCGCTACGGCGTGCTGCGGGCCGAACGGGTCAAGCTCTCGGCCACCTGGTACGTCGAAAACGTCCCGGCCCTGCGCGCGGCCTTCGAGGACGATGCCATCGCCGTTCCGATGGATCTCGACACCAAGAAGGATCTGCAGCTGCCGATCATGCGCGCCGGCGTGCCGACCATTCCGCCGATCCGCACGACGGGCGCAGACGGCAAGAAGCGGCACGGCGACAGCTTCGTCGCGCTGCTGTTGGCCCACGCTGCTAGCCGGGCAGAGGCCACCACCTACGATTACACCCCCGTCTCCGCCCTCGATGGCGGGTCGGACAGCATCTTTGCCGAGGACAGCGGAGGCCGCGCGCTATGGTAGGTCTTGTCCACCCCTACACCGGCCAGCCGATCTCCTCGAAACAGCTCTCCGAGGAAGTGGCGGTGCCCACGATCATGGGCGTGCGCGCCACGCACATGGACGGCGTGGCCTCCGGCCTGACACCGGAGCGGCTGGCGCACATCCTGAAACAGGCCAGCTTCGGCAATGCGCGCGACTATCTCACCCTCGCGGAGGAGATGGAGGAGCGCTACCTGCACTATGCCAGCCAGGTGCAGACCCGCCGCCTCGCCATCGAGGGCGTGGCGCCGGCGGTGGAATCGCCGAAGGGAACGCCCAAGCGCATCGTCGACGCCGTGCACGAGCTGCTCGACGATCCGAACCTCCTCGATGCCATAGGCGCTCTGACGGACGGTATCGCGAAGGGTTATTCCGTGGTCGAGCCGGTGTGGGAATATGAGCGCAAGCGGCTGCGGCCTGTGGCCTTCAAATGGCGGGACCCGCGCTATTTCCAGTTCGACCGGCTGTCGCTCACCGAGCTGCGCCTCGCCGTCGACGGCAACCTCGACGGCGTGCCGATCGACAAGCCGACCTTCATTGTGCACATGCCCCGGTCCAAGACCGGCATTCCCCTGCGCCGCGGCTTCGCGCGGGCGGCCACATGGGCCTTCATCCTGCAATCCTTCGCCCTGAAGGATTGGGCGGCCTTCGCCGAGATCTACGGCATCCCCCTGCGGGTCGGTCGGTACCATGCCGGCGCCTCGGCGACCGACAAGAAGGCGTTGCTGCGCGCGGTGGCCTCCATCGCCAACGACGCCGCGGCGATCATCCCGGCCGGCATGGAAATCGAGTTCATCGAGGCGCAGGGCTCGAAGGGCGAAGCCGTGTTCGGCGGGCTGCTCGACTATCTCGACAAGCAGGTTTCAAAATTGGTTGTGGGCCAGACCATGACGGCCGACGACGGCTCCTCGCAGGCGCAGGCCAAGATCCACGATAAGGTGCGCCTGGACATCACCCAGGCCGATTGCCGCCAGCTCGCCTCGACGCTCAACCGTGACCTGATCCCCTGGTACATCTCGCTGAACTACGGGGCACAGGACGTGTACCCGAAGGTGACGCTTCCGGTCGCCGAGCCGGAGGACGTCAAGGAGCTGACGGAAGCCGTCGCGCGGCTGGTGCCGCTCGGGCTGAAAGTCGGCCAGCGCACCATGCGCGAGCGCATCGGCATCTCCGAACCCGAGGCCGACGAGGAACTGCTGGCGCCGCTGGCGGCCGCCTCGGCGCCGCCCGACCCGCAGGCGGGAAAGGTCGATGAGGAAGGGCAACCACCGGCGGCGCAAAAGCCGGGCAAGCCGGCCGAGCTCGCCGTGCATCATGGCGGGTGCCGCTGTTCCTCCTGCCGCCCGCCGCAAACCGCGTCCCTCGCGGCCGACCCCGGCGAGCTCGACACCGAGGACGAGCTCGATGACTTCGTGGCCGAGGCGCTGGCCGACTGGCAGGAGGATGCCGATCCGCTGCTCGCGCCTCTGCGGCAGGCGGTAGAGAAGGCGAGCAGCTTTGCCGAGCTGGAGGCCATGCTGCCGCAGATCGCCGGCGCCATCGATGCCGGCAAGCTCGCGATGAAACTGGCCATTGCCATGGCCAAGGCGCGCGGGCTCGGCGATGTCCGCGACTGAGGCGCTGTCGCGGCTCGATTTCCTCGCCGGGCTCATCTCGCTCGCCGCCGGCGGCCGCGTCGAGCGCGGCTTTCCCACGCCGCCCGAGGTGCTGGACTATTTCCGTGAGCGGGATCTGGCGCCCCACTTCTCGTGGCTCGACGTGTGGGGGGAGGAGCATGCCCACGCCTTCACGGTCGCCGGCGTGCTGGAGGAGCGCATCCTTGCCGAATTCCGGGCCGCCATCGACCAGGCGCTGGCGAATGGTACCGGCTTCGACACGTTCCGGGAGGAGTTGCAGCGCCGGCTGACGCCACTCGGCTGGTGGGGGCCGCGCCGCGTCCTCGATCCGGATGGCGCGAAGGTGAAGACGGTGGACTTCACCCAGCCGAAGCGGCTGCGCACCACCTTCTGGTCGAATGTGCGCGCCGCGCGCGCCGCCGGCCAGTGGGACCGCATCCAGCGGACCAAGCGGGCGCTGCCCTACATCCTCTATGTCCGCACGACGGCCGGCGACCCTCGCCCCGAGCATCTACGCTACGCCGGCATTATCCTGCCGGTCGACCATCCGTTCTGGCGGGTCCATTTTCCGCCCAACGGATGGGGCTGCAAATGCGCGGTGCGGCAGATCTCGACCGCCCAGGCGGAACGGCTGCTCGGCCGCACGCCCGGCGAGGACGGCGACGTCATCTATCGCGACACGCCGCCCGAGGAGCGCGTCAGGGTTTTCATCAACAAGCGCACTGGCGTTCGCTCCCGTGTGCCCGAGGGAATCGACCCCGGCTGGCACACCAATCCCGGCATCGGCCGCTCGCGCACGCTCGGGCGCATCCTTCAGGAGCAGCTCGACGACACGCCGGCCGAGCTCGCGGCGATCCGCGTTCAGAAGATCATCGCCGGCGACGGCTTTCTTTCTCATGTCGTTCAGGCGAAGGCGCGGGGCGCGCGACGTAAGGCGGTAGAGACGGCGCTTAGGGCCGCCAGTCGACCGCCCGAGCTGATCGACAGCATCGAGCCATGGGCTTTTGCAACCCAACCGATCGCCATACTCAATCCGGGCCTGGTGCGGGATATTGGTGCCGCGCGGCACACCGTCGTCATCGACGATCGCGCCATCGCCCACAATATGACCCACCACCTGCCCGCCGCGATGTGGCGGATCGTACAGATTGCGCTGGACGGGAACGACATCTGGCGCCGCCCTGAGGATGGGGCAACCATCGCGTTGGCCATCGTCGACGGGAGGCTGTGGTTCACGGTCCTGCGCCCCGGCCCCGGCGGTGTGCTGGAGGTGAGCACGATGTTCCAGGCACGCGGAGGGCGAGACGGGAGCTATGCGCGAAAGCAGTTGGCGCGATGCCAGCGTTTGAGGTGAGAGGCGCGGGGGGAGGCCGTCACATCCTCCTCGCCAAGGCGTACCCAGGCCGGACGTCGATTTCCCCGCATCGTGAATCTAAGCCGACGCGACTTGGTGTTCAATAGCCCTGCGTAGACCGGAGAGGTGATCGCCATAAATCGCCCATGGCGGCGATTGCGCTACCCTTGCAATCGCCTACCGCCCGAGACAGGACGGTTCCCGCCCACGGCTTTCAAAACACCTTCAAAAACGGCCCTGATCGGATAGGGTCGTGCGCATAGGCGCAGCGCGAGCGATCCGGGGCGCAAACGCGGCACGACAGGGGTGACAGCTGTCACCCCTTTTGCGTTTCGGGGCGGGCCTAGCGTGCCCTCCATGTCGCACCGCCCCACGCCCTCCTCCCAGCCCTTCGCCACCGGCGTCATCGCCGGCGAGTTCGCCGCGCTCGATGCTGGTGGCGTCCCTCCCGCCTGGATCAAGGTCACGCCCACGGGCCGCGTCACCACGCGCGACGGGCGTTCCTACGCCTTCGACCCGGCCGCGCTCGCCGTCCGCTTCGCCGCAGAGGGCATCTCGGTGCCGGTGGATCTCGACCACAGCGTCCAGCGCAAGGCCATGTTCGGCGAGGCCGGCACCGTGGTCGGCTGGGTGGCCGAGCTTCAGGCGCGGCCGGACGGGCTGTTCGCGCGCGTCGACTGGCTCGACGCCGGCAAGGCAACTCTCGCCGCCCGCACGCATCGCTACGTCAGCCCGACCTTCAGCCACGACGACGCGGGCAACGCGACGTGGCTGCATTCGGTCGCGCTCGTGCCCGCTCCCGCCCTTGCCATGCCCGCCGTCGCTTCGGCCGGCGGTTCACCCCAAGAGGATCAGCCCATGCTGAAGAAAATCGCGGTGGCGCTCGGCCTCACCGAGACCGCCGATGAAGCCGCCTGCCTGTCCGCCCTCACGACGCTGCGGGCCGAGACGGTCGCCAAGGCAGTGCACGATCAGGCCATTGCCAATCTTTCCGCCGCAACTGCGGCGCGGGATGCGGCGGAGGCCAAGCTCGCCACCCTCGCGGCCGATGCCCGCAAGGCGGAAGTGGATGCGCTGCTCGAAGGCGCGCTCACCGAAAAGAAGATCGTGCCCGCCCAGCGCGAGCAGTACGCCGCGCTCTGCGCCACGGCCGAGGGGCTCAACCAGGTGAAGGCGCTGCTCGCTGTCACGCCGAAGGGCCTCCAGGCCAGCGCCCTCGACAATCAGAACCTGCCGGCCGGCGACGAGGACCTGACCGATCCCGCCAAGCTCTCCGGCCTCGCCGCGCAGTTCGTTCGGAGGCAGGCCGAGGCCGGCATCACGATCTCGCACGCCGACGCCGTCGTCGCGGTGCGCGACGGCAAGCACAAGGAGACGAAGAAGTGAGCCGCCCCTTCATCAAGTCCTACGTCGCCACCGCCGACATCGCCCCCTATCTCATCGCCAAGGCGGCGGTTCCCGCCACCGGCACCACCGTGAGCACCGCCGCGGCCGCCACGGATTCGCTGCTCGGCGTCACCGACAGTCTCGGCGGCGTGGCCGGCAAGGCCGTCGACATCACCCTGCAGGGTCCGGCCGAGGTGCGCCTGGGCGGCAATGTCGGCTTCAACGACCCGCTGACGGCCGACGCGAACGGCAAGGCCATCGTGGCGGTCGCCGGGGCCGGCGCCAACAAGCGGATCATCGGCTACGCGCTCGCGCCCGGTGCCCTCGACGACATCATCCCGATCCGCGTCGCCCCCGGCTATCTCGCCAATCCCGCGGCCTGACGGCGCCTGACCCCATCCGCCGCGACGCCGGCGAACATCACCGAGGAACACCATGGCCAAGCGCCCCTTCGTCGTCGATCCGGCCCTTACCGCCATCGCGATCGGCTACACCAATCCCGCCGATACCCTGATCGCCGACGAGGTGCTGCCCCGCGCCGATGTCGGCCAGGAGGAGTTCGCCTGGACGGAGTACCCGCTCGCGGACGGCTTCTCCTTCCCCGAGACGCTGGTCGGCCGGCGTGGCAAGGTCAACGAGCTCGAAGTCTCCGGCCTCGAACGGACCGCGTCCGTCGAGGACCACGGCCTGGACGCGCCCGTCGTCAACTCGGACATCGAGGCGGCGCGTCGGGCGCGTGAAGCCGGGCGCTCCCTCTACGATCCGGAGGCCCGCGCCGCCGCCTCGCTGACGGGAGCGGTGCAGCTCGCCCGCGAGGTGCGGGTTTCCAGCCTGGTCTTCAATTCGGCGACCTATGCCGCCACCCGCCGCACGGTGCTCGCCGGCACGTCGCAGTTCTCCGACTTCGCGAACTCCGATCCGATCGCCGTCATCGAGGCGGCCCTGGAAGGCACTCTGGTCTTCCGGCCGAACACGCTCGTGATGGGCAAGGCGGTCTGGTCGGTGCTGCGGCGCCATCCCGTGCTGGTCAACGCCATCCGCGGCAACCTGACCGACAAGGGCCTTATCACCCGCGCCGAGTTCGCCGAGCTTTTCGAGATCAGGAAGCTGCTCATCGGCGAGAGCTACGTCAACACGGCGAAGAAGGGTCAGGACGCCGTGCTCGCCCGGTGCTGGGGCAAGCACATCGCGGCGCTCTACATCAATCCGGCGGCGACCACGCAGGAGGGCGTCACCTTCGGCCTGACCGCCCAGCTCGGCACCAAGATCGCCGGCCGCATCGAGGATCCCGATATCGGCCTCGAAGGCGGCTACCGCATCCGCTCCGGCGAGCGGATCAAGGAACTCGTCGTGGCCAAGGATGTCGGCTACTTCGTGCAGAACGCGGTGGCCTGAAGATGGCGCCCCGCACCAAGAAGGCCGGGGCGGCCGCGGTCGCCCCCACGAATGCCCCGGAGACGAATTCCCCGGAGGGGGCGCCTGGTACGGCTCGCGAGGCCCCCAGCGCCGGTAGCGGTGACGGCGCGTTGCAGGCGCCGTCCGGGACTCAGTCCGCGCCCCCGCACGTCATTCCTGCCCCCCAGCAGCCGGAGCAGAGCTCGGGGGAAAAGGCAGAGCCGGAGCCCATCGAGGGCGCCCCGGCGTCGGACAGCGCGGCCCTTGGCCAAGCGGCGCCGGCGCCGGAAACCGGCGAGGCGACGGGGAGCGGCGCGCCGGCTGGCGCCGCCCCCGATGCCGACCTCCGTACCGATGCGGGCGATGGCGTCGAGAAGACGCCCGTCACGATGCCGGGGGACGGTGGCGAGCAGGAACTGGTCGCTGAATTCGATCCCGCCGTCTTCGTGGCAGGCCTCTCCGAGGGGCAGCGCCTTCGTCTCGCAGCGTACCTGCTGGATGACGCGCTTCCCGTGGTGCCTCCCGGAACTGCGCTGCACCTCAAGGAAGAGCAGCGCTACTCCTTCGATGTGACCAGTGTCGTGCACCTCGATGGTCGGCCCTATGCGCCCGGCTCGCTCATCTCCCTGACCCGTCGCCAGCACGCCGAGCTGAAGGCCGCGCACGCGGTCGACGGCGACTGGCCGGACTGAAATCGGCCCCGCGTCGTCGCGACAGCGCGCGGGAGCCGTGCGGCCCGGACCTCCGGGCCCCTGACGGGGGCGGCCTGCTGCCCCCGTCTTCCCCTTCGAGCTGGAGCGCATCATGTCCGACCACAAGGGCCTTCCCGTCGCCGGCTATCGCCCGCAGACCGGCGCGGCTATTGACCTCGTCAACGACAACAAGGCGATGGAGGAGCGCATCCTCCGTACGCTCGACGCCCTCGCGAACTCCCCCGACATCGACAAGCGTTGGCTGGCGGTCGGCCGCACGCATATCGAGCAGGGCTTCATGGCCGTGAACCGGGCGATCTTCCGCCCCGGCCGGCTCGCGCTGCCCGGCGACCCGCTGCCGGCGCCGATCGACAGCCTCGACGTGTGAGGCCAACGCCATGTCCGACATTCCCGCCGATCAACCCGATGGCAAGTTCTCCGCCGACGCCGCCGCCGGCTTCGCCAAGGAACAACTCATGTCCTTCGTCGAGCGCATCGAGCGCCTGGAGGAGGAAAAGAAGGCCATTGCCGACGACATCATCGATGTCTTCGCCGAGGCGAAGGGCACCGGCTTCGACGTCAAGGCGCTGCGCGAGATTCTGAAGATCCGCAAACAGGATTCCGATCAGCGCGCCGAGCGCGAGGCCATCGTCGACCTGTATCTCCAGGCGCTGGGGATGGTGGGCTGATGGCCGAGATCTTCGCCACGCTTGCCGACGTACTGGGCCGCTATCCGGCCGAGGCGACCGTGCTCGCGGCCGACGAGACCACGCGCCAGCGTGACGACGCGCGCATCGAGGCGGCGCTGGTCGACGCCAGCGCCGAGATCCGGGTCTCATTGTACGGCCGCTACACCCGCGCCGAGCTGGAGCGCATCGACGACGACAGCCGCGGCTTCCTGCGGGTCTACGCCATCGACATCGCCCTGTATCGCGTCGCCCTATCCTTCGGCCGCTCCAATGAGCGGATCAAAGAGCGCCACGACCTCGCCCTAAGCCGGCTGAAGGACATCGCGTCCGGCAAGGGCGCTCTCTCGTTCGACGGGCCGGGTGGCGGCGGCACCGGCGGAGGTACGCTGCCGGGTGAACCGAATGACGTCGGCCCGGCCGAGCCTCTCGTCGTGGCGCCCGAGCGCGTCTTCACCCGCGACCGTCTGCGGGGGCTGTGATGGACGGCGTCCGCCTCGTCATCGATGTCCAGGGCGTCCTTCCCGGCGAGGTGCTGGCGAAGCTCGCCGGTGGCCTCGACGACACGCTGGAACTCATGACCCATATCGGCGGCGTGTTGGAAAACGGGATGCTCGAACGCCTGCAAACGACGAAGACGGCGCCGGATGGCACGCCATGGGCGCCGAATCGGGCCGGCACGCCCATACTGGTCGATAGCGGCTGGCTGCTCGGAAGCGTCGGCTTCATCGCCTCTCCTAATGAAGTGCAGGCCGGCGCCTCTGCCCATTACGCCCATGTCCACCAGGACGGAGCGGTCATCAAGCCGAAGTCGGCCGCCCGCCTGCATTTCATGGTCGGCAACCGCCATGTCTTCGCGCGGCAGGTGACGATCCCCGCGCGCCCCTTCGTCGGCGTCTCGGCCGAGGATGAGCGCGAGATCGAGCGGGTGACACTCGACTGGCTCTCAGACTTCATTTCCGGCCTGCCGGGAGGGCGCCAGTGATCGCGCCGCGCACGCTCGCCCAGCGGATCGAGGAGGCGCGCGTCGCCGAGCTGGTCTCGGCCGTCGTCGCCACGCTCAAGCCGCTGTATCCCGGCGTGGACGTGCGCGATCTTCCGGGCCGCATCGACATCGCCGACATCATCGCCGGCGACGTGTTCGCCCCGCCGATGATCGGCGTGACCTTCGGCCGGGTGCGCCAGCCGATCCTTGTCGGCGGCTCCTACGATCTGCCGGTTGATATGCTGGCCTACATCGTCGTTGAGGAGACGGCGATCGGTGCGCGCTCCGTACCGCGCGAGACCGTGGCGCATGCCATCGGCGCCGGACTGTTCGAGATCCTCGCCGATCTCGATGCCCCGCGCTGGGGGCTGAACAAGATCCGGTTGCCCGAGGATGCCGAGATGCGTCCGCTGGTGACGGCCAAGGCGTATGCGCAGGGCGTGGCCTACTACGCGATGTCGTGGCGACAGGTGCTGCTCGGCATGGGCACCGACCCACTGGCACGCCCGCAGTCCGTATCTTTCGAGACCGTTCTGGACGGCGTCGTCGTGCCGGTCCCCGACGATCTGTCGGAGGAGCCGGTATGAGCCACCAGGAGGAGTTCCGCTGGCGGCAGGTCGACAAGCGGCTCTCGGCATTGGAGAGCAGCAACGCCGATGCACATCAGCGCCTCGCCCGCGTGTGGATGCCGGGCAAGGTGACACAGATCCGCGAAGCCGCCGGTGACTGGCAGGTGCGGCTCGATCTCGGCCTCAGCGCCGACGAGGGCAAGGCCGTGCTGTCGCCCTGGATCCCTGTGCAGCCGGTCGGCAGCGGCCAGCTCAAGATCAAGGTCAAGCCGTCGATCGGCGAGCGGATGGGGATGCTGTCGCCCTCCGGCACGATCGGGCCGGACAGCTGGGCGATGCGGGGGCCTTTCGACCAGGACCATCCGGCGCCGGCGGGCAGCGAGGACGTCGTGCTGGAGCGCGGCACGAGCCGCCTCACCATTGAGGACGGCCGGATCATGGCGACCACCGGCGAGGCCACCATCGAGCTCGCCGGCGGCGCCGTCCGCGTCAACGGCAAGGACGTCGCCGTGGACGGCAAGATCGCCCTGACGGGCGAGACCCTCACCCACAACGACGCGAACATTTCCGCCGACCACACCCACACCAAAGTGATGCCGGGCGGCGGTCTGTCCGGCCCGCCCGCGCCCGTCTGACGCAACAGGAGATCCGCATGAGCAACGAATACCGCATCACCTCGCCCCGCCCGATCGGCGGGCGCATGCGCAAGATCGGCGAGATCGTGACGCTCGACGAGCGCCAGCACCGCGCCGAAGCGGGATGGGGCGGCCTCGAAGAGGTCACCGCGACGCCCGCCGGCAAGACGCCCGCTAATCCCCGCAAGGGCGAGAAGCCGGCCGACTGAAGGCGGCTTGAAGGAGCCTTGAAATGGCGCTCACCACGCGAACCGGAATGGATCGGGCCACCGGCCGGCTGCTGCGCGGGCGTGCCCATGCCGAACAGTCGGAACGCGACATCCTGTCGACGCGCACGTTCCAGCGCGTGATGAACCTCGATTACGGCTCCGACCTCGCCGCCTTGCGCGGCGAGAACCTCACCGCCGTGAACGTCCTCAAGGGTTATGCGGAGATCGTCCAGGCGGTGCACCGGCAGGAGCCGGGCATCCGCATCGCCCGCATGGAGCCGACCTATCTCGACGGCCGCGCCGGCGCGGTCGGCTTCGACCTCTACCAGATCTTCTACCCCTACGGGCACCTCGGCGATTACAGCGTGGCCGAGGGCTTTACCATCACACTGCCGGCGTCGGTGCTCGTGCGCGGGAGCGCCGCGGCATGACGGACGCAGTCACGGTCAAGGCTCTCGCCGGGCTGCCGCCGGCGCAGGTCATCGAGGAGCTGTCGTGGCAGGCGATCGTTGATCGCATGGTGGCGCGCTTTCAGACGCTGTGGGAGGCGGAGCGCGTCGCCAACCCGGCGCTGGCGCCCTACGACACGCTGCTGCTGGCCAGCGACCCGGCCCGCAAACTCATCGAGCTCGCCGCCTATGTCGAGATGGCCCTGCGCGGCCGGCTCAACGATGCGGCTCGCTCGAACCTGCTTTTCTACACCGATGGCACCGATGCCGATCATCTCGTGATCTTCTACGACGTCCTGCGGATGCTCGGCGAGAGCATCGAGGCGCTCAAGTCCCGCACCATCCTCGCCATTGCCGGCCGCTCGCCGGGCGGGCCGCGAGAGCGATACGAGGCCATCGCTCGCGCCGCCGATGTGCGGGTGCGCCATGCGCACGCTTACCGCGTAGGCCGCGACCCGACCATCCACGTTGCAGTCTGGTCGGCCGACAATGCCGGCGTCGCGGACGAGGCGCTCCTCGCCACGGTGCGCGCGGCGCTTGAGGACGATGGGCACGGCTTGATCAACGACACCTTTGCCGTCCGGGCGGCGGTGTTCGCGGCGGTCGATATCACCCTCGACGTCTGGCTGCTGCCCGCCGCGATGGAGTCGATCCTTGTCGCGATACCGGGCGCCGTGACGGCGGCCTGGTCGGCCGAGACCGGCATGGGGTTCGACCTTGCCGCAGAATGGGTACAGGCGCGCGCGATGATCGCCGGTGTGCAACGGGCCCGCATGACGTCTCCCGAGCTGGCGGCCGAACCCTATCAGGCGATCTCGATCCGCTCGGTGGCCATCAATTATCGCGGGAGGGCCTATTGAGCCACGACGCCGCGGCCCTGCTGCCGACCTCTGCCCACGTCTTCGAACGCACGCTGGCGCGCGCGGTCGACCCTACCGATGTACTCGGCCCGTCGATCGACGCCCTGCACGGCCTCAAGATCAACAACCCGACCGCCTCCATGCTGCCGTATCTGGTGTACGAGTACGGGCTCGGCATGCTGTCGCCCTACCTGCCCAACCTCTACGACCTGATCGGTGAGGGCGTCGATTGGGAGCGGGTGCGAGGCACACCGGCGGCCGTGCACCAGGCGCTCGGCTGGATCGGCTATTCGGCCTCGATCGAGTACGCCCCGCCGCGCCGGCGCTACTGGAACACGGCGCAGCTCCAGCTCGGGCGGCTTCGGAACGACGAGGCGGACCTTGCCGGCATCGACGGCCTGACGTGGCTGTCCATCCCGCTGCGCTCGGACCTCTGGCGCGTGTGGCACGGCCATGATGTGCGCCCGCTCGAATATGGCTGGACCTCTTGGGGCAACGGCTATTACGGCGACGATTCCGGCGTCCGGCTTGACGGCATCCGCGCCAAATTCAGCTTCGGCCGGACGGTCTACATCGACCACGAAATGACCGGCGCCGAGCTGACGGCTCTCGGCGTCTGGATCGAGCCGACCGGGACCGAGGCGCTCACCTGGGGCGATTTCAGCTGGGGCGACTTCGCCTGGGTGGACGATGCCGCGCTCGCCCGCTCGCGCTCCATGGCGGCGGCGATGCCTACCGGCACCGCCTGGGCGGTGTTCTTCGACGCCGGCGGCGACGTCATCGGCTATCGGCGTTGCCGGGCGCGGAGCGGCGTGGCGCCTCAGCCCGGCGGCCCGTACCGCGTCGGCGCCAGCTATTTCCGGCCGGCCACACCGGCGGTGCTGCTCTTCGTCGAGGTGCTCACGGACTTCGGCGACGGCTACGGGTTCACCGCAGCGGCGGTCGGCTTCGTCTTCGGCGCCGAGCCGCTGGCGCCCCACAAGCCGGGCGCCGCGTGGCTGCCCGCCGGCGGGCTCGATCCCGATCTGCCGATCGTCGCTCTCCACGAGCACACCATCGAATTCGGCCGGACGGTGCGCGAGCGCGTCGCCGCCATACTGAGGTTCTGACCCATGGCTTACGAGCACCCCTCCGCGCTTTCCGGGGCTTATGACCGCACGCCGAGCCGGCCGGACTGGTCGGAAGTCATCGCGCGCGACAGCGCGGCCAACGAACGCGGCTACTACGCCCAGGCGTCCGACATCAACGAGGTGCAGGCAATCCTGCGTCGGCGTATCGGCCGCGTCGCCGAGCTGGTCGCCCGTGACGGCGACCGGCGCGCCGGCGCCGCCATCTCCGTCGACACCGAGACCGGCACCATCTCGCTCTCCGAGGGCCAGATCTACGCGCGCGGCGACGTGCGCCTCGTGCCGGCCCGCGTCATCACCGACGTCGCGCTTGCCGGCGACGTCCTGGTCGGCATCCGGCTGCTGACCACCTATGTCACCGAGGAGGACGATCCGGCGCTCTATGGCCTGCATCCGGGCGCGGCGGCGGAGGGCGAACCGGGCTCGGCGCGCGCCATAGAGACCGCGAGCTGGGCGCTTTCCGATGACGAGGGCTCCGGCGATTTCGTCCAGGTCTATCTGGTGAAGGGCGGCACGGTCATCGATCAGACGGCGCCGCCGGCCCTGACCGGCATCACGCAGGCCCTCGCGCAGTACGATCGTGGGTCGAACGGCGGCAACTACATCACCAGCGGCTGCCGCGTCACCGCCCTCGCCATCGCCGGCGGCCAGCAGCACTTCTCCATCGAGGAGGGCGAAGCGAACATTTGGGGGTTCAAACGCACCAGGCTCACGGCGTTGCGCCATTCGGTGCCGCTGGACTGGCAGACCGAGGTGATCGCGGCCGAGCCTCACACCTTTGCCGATGGCGGCACCGGCACGGCCGTCATCCAGCTCAATCGCGGCCCGATCGACACTGTGACCTCTGTCGTCATCACCGTCGAGGTGACGGAGACGATGACGCGCGGCTTTCCGGCCAATACCTCGGACGCGCTCGGACACTCCTCGGTCTCCGAGATCGTCGCCGTCTCGCAGGGCGCCACCACCTATGTCGCTGGCACCGACTATGTGCGCGCCGGCGACCATGTGAGCTGGGCGCCCGCCGGCGCCGAGCCCGCCGGCGGATCGAGCTACGACGTCACCTATCGCTACCTCGCCTCGGTGCCGCTGGGCTCCGTCATCGTTGGCACCGACACCATTACCGCCTCGGGTGGCGTGACCGGATCGCTGGTGACGGTCGGGTATAAGTGGCGCCTGCCGCGCATCGACCTGATGTGTCTCGACCAGTCCGGGCAGGCCGTCTATGTGCCGGGCGTGCCGGCGCGCGACCGGCCCGTGCCGCCGATCGCGCCGGCGAACCTGCTCGCCCTCGCCGCGCTGCATCAGGACTGGCGCGGCCCGGCCGTGGTGGTGAACGACGGCACCCGCAATGTGCCGTACCCGCTGATGTGGCGCTATTTCAACCGTCTGGTCGACCTGCTCGACCTGGTCGCGCTGGAACGCCTCAAGAGCGACATCGACCGGCGCGAGCCGGTGGCCAAGCGCTCAGTTTTCGTGGATCCCTGCACCTCGGACTATTACCGCGACCAGGGCGAAGAACAGACGGCGGCCGTTTTCAACGGCTCCATCCAGCTCGCCATCGACCCGGAATTCCACGTCGTGGAGATGGCCGGGCCGATCATGCTGGATTACGTGCCCGAGGTGATCATCCGTCAGGAGCGCGTGACCGGCTGTGTCAAGGTCAACCCCTACGCCTCGTTCGAGCCGCTGCCGGGCGTGCTGCTTCTGACGCCGGCGCAGGACTTCTGGGTTGAAACCCGCACCGAGTGGCTGTCGCCGCAGACGGCGCGGATATCGGGCACCAGCGCGCGCACCACGGTCAACGACGTCGTTGTCGACCAGCGCGACGAGCTGCTCGACGATCTGCGGCAGATCGAGCTGGCGTTCGTCGTGCGCGGCCTCGCGCCCGGCGAGCTGCTGACCTCGCTGGTATTCGACGGCGTGGACGTGACGCCAGACCCGGTGCTCGCCGGCGATGCCCATGGCGAGGCGGCCGGCACGTTCACGATCCCGGCCGGCATCCTCGCCGGCGCTAAGTCCGTCGAGGCCACCGGCGGATCGGGCATGAAGGCGTTCGCGACGTTTGTCGGGCAGGGCTATGTCGAAACGACCGTCATGCAGCGGCTCACCGCTGTTGGCGTGACGCCCCGGCCGATGAGCAGCTTCAGCGGCGCCAATCTCGGGCTCGGCGTGAAAGACCCCCAGGGGCAAAGTTTCGCGGCAACGGAGCCCCGCCATTTGCTCGGCGTCGACGTGCGCGCCTGTGCGCTCGGCAACCCGACCAACGGGCTGCTGATCGACCTCGTGACGATCGAGGCCGGCCAGCCGAGCACCGATGTGCGGGCCTCCGCGCTCGTTTCCGTGGCCGACGTCGAGGTCGGCGACTGGATCGAGGCGCGCTGGCCGGCGCCCGCCATCGTGCGGCCGGAGCTGATGGCATTCACGGTCGGCAGCGATGACAACGTGCACTCCATCTCCTGCGCCGATGTCGGAGGATTCGACATTGCCGGCCAGCAGTACCTGGGGGCCCAGCCCTACACGGTCGGCGATAGATTTGATGGGAGCAACGGCATCACGTGGCTGCCTCATCCCGGCTCCGATCTGACCTTCCGCGTGGTGGCGTGCCGCTTCACCGCCACTACGAAAACCGCCGTGCTCGGCGAGATCGACCTCGTCGATTGCTCCGACCTGATGATCGCCGCGACCGTCGACCTGCCGACCGCCGCCTGCAGCTTCCGCTTCGAGATCGAGCGCGCCGGCGGCGAGGTGATTGTGATGCTGCCCGGTCAGGTGCGTGAGTTCGCCGAGTACATCACCGAGACCGTCGAGCTGCGGGCGGTGCTGACCGGCACGGAAACGGTCAGCCCGACGCTGTTCCCCGGCGTCATGGTGATCGCCGGCAAGCTGCGGGCCTCCGGCACCTATGTCTCGCGGGCCTTCACCTTCGGCGCCGACATCCGGCTGCCGGTGAGGTTCAAGGGCCTGTTGCCGGCGGGCTCGGCCGTCACCGTCGAATACGACCTCGCGGACGATGACTGGACGGCCATCGCCCTGACCGAGAGCGAGACCATCGACGGCGGCTGGGCCGAGCGCACGCATGAGGTTGACCACGTGACCGGCTTCGAGGGGCGCATCCGCCTGACGCTCACCGGCACGCCGGCGGCGCGGCCGTCGCTGGCAGATATCCGCGTGCCGACGATCTGAGGAGAGCGCCATGCCAATCATCGACGATCGCACGCCCGTCCGGGACTATCCGCTCCCGGCGCAGCCGAACTGGCTCTCTGACGATGTCCTGCGCCTGCGCGAGGCGCTCGGCGCCGTCGCGGTCGATGTCGCGGCGCTGCTGGAGGCGCTCGCGGGCAAGGCCCCGCTGATCCACGGGCACGGCATCAGCGCCGTCACGGGCCTTGGCGATGCGCTCGCCGGCAAGCTGCCGATCGACTGGCGGCCGGCGCTCGACGACCTGACCGATGTCAGTGTCGCGGCCGCGACGAACCGCATGGTGCTGATGCGCATCGGTGCGTCGTGGCAGGCGGCAAAGCTCCTGCTCGCCGACATCGAGGGCTGGGAAGACACGGTTGACGGTAAGGTCAGCGCAGCCGTCGCCGGCCTGGTCGCGTCGGCGCCGGGCGCACTCGACACCTTGGCCGAGCTGGCGGCCGCGCTCGGCAACGATCCGAACTATGCGAACACCATCGCGACCGCCCTCGGCTATCGCCTGCGCTTCGACGCGGCGCAGGTGCTGACCGGGCCGCAGCGGGCGCAGGGTCTCACCAACCTCGGCATCAGCGCCGCCGCCCAGGCGTTGCTGGTGCTGGCTGACGCGCCGGCGATCTTCGGGGCGATCAAACAGGTGGCGAGCGACACGGCTACCGGCGTCGTCGAGCTGGCAACCCCGGCCGAGGCCGCCGCAGGCGTCGATACCAGCCGTGCCGTTACATCCGCCGGCGTCGCCGCCGCCATCGCGGCGCTCACCACGCCGGGGCTCGGCGTCGGGCAGGCATGGTCCAACCAGGCGCGGTCAACGGGTACGGCGTACCAGAACGCCACGGGCCGGCCGATAATGGTGGTCGTCACCATGGCCACAATTTCCGGCGGCATTTTCACTCTGCAGCTGTCGGTCAACGGCACCGCGTGGGTCGATGTAGCCGGCGGCGGTGTCGCGAGCGTCAGGGGCAACTCGGCGGCCGTCGTTCCCGATGGGCATTTTTACCGCATGACCGTCAGTCCTGCCGGCGGAGCGTCGATCACGTCGTGGTCCGAGCTGAGGTAGCATCATGATCGAGATTGGCATTCTGCGGCCGGACGGTCTCTATATTCAGGCCATCGCCGCCACCAGCGAGGCGGCGCTAGCGCTGCACCCGCCGGGCACACTTCTGGTGCCCCTGCGCCCCAGCGAGCACCACGAATGGCAGGGCGACTCGTGGGCCTATGTGCCGCCCGTGCCCGGCGTACCGGCGTCGGTCACGCGGGCACAGGCGCTTGTCGCGCTCCACGAGGCCGGACTGTTGCCGGCCGTCGAGGCGGCCGTCGAGGCGCACACCTATGAGGTGCTGCGGATCTGGTGGCGCAACGCGCTCAGTTTTGAGCGCGCCAACCCCTACCTCAACGCGCTCGCCGACGAACTGGAGCTGTCGGCCGAGGATGTTGACAGCCTGTTTCTCGCCGCCGCGACGCGGCTCTAGGAGGATCGAGCATGGTGGAATATCGCGGCTATTCGCGCAGGCCGAGCGACCCCGGCGTGCGGCATAAGGTGATGACGGCCTCGCCAGCCGAGATCCCCGCGGCGGAGCGGCCGAGCGTGCTCTACGCCATCACGGATGGCTCGGTGACGATCGAGGACGAAACGGGCGTCTCCATCACCTATCCGCTGGCGGCGGGAACCCTGCTGCCCTTCTCGCCGGTCAAGCTGACCGCCGTGGTCGGCACCATCGTCGGGTGGCGGTGATGGGTGGCCCGCTGGGCGTCGGCGTCGATCTTTTGCAGCGTCGGCGCCGGCCGCTTGCATGGCTCCCCCGCGATGGAGCCGGAGCGCCCGCCGCGATGTGGCGCGACCACATCGACGGCCGTTTCTACGCCGGCGGCTCCGTTCAGCCGGACCTCGCGGCGTTCAACGTGGCATCCGGCCGGACCTTCACGCGCTCGACGACGAAGACGCGACTTGGCCCCACGGGGCTGCTGGAGAGCGTCGCGATAAACGCGGAGGCTCTGGATTTCGCCTATGGCGGCTCGCCGCTGGGGCTCTCGCTGGAGATGCCGAGGACGAACTATTGGCCGGACTCTGAGTTCTCTGGTGGCACCTCTGGTTTGTCCGCCGTGGCGAATGTCACGCCTGTGTCTGACATGGAGGGCGGACGCACGGGCCTTGCGCTCAACAACTCCGTGAGCCACGCCTTCATCCGCAGAGTAATCGCCGGCACGTCAGGAATGTGCACGATAAGCGCCTTCATCGAGACTGAGGATGGGGCGCCGCCGGTCTTTGGTAGCTCCGGCGCCACCGGAGCGGCCAACACATGCACGCTCATGCTGCGCGGGGTAATCCTTGACCCCACGACGTACCGGGTGGAGCGATATGGCGCCCGCACATGGCGTGTCTCGGGCTCCAGCGACACCGCCGGGGACAACACTTATTTTGGCGCCTACCAGTACCAGACCAACCAGCAGAGGCGCATCCGGGTGACGGGTCTTCAGTTCGAGGCCGGCGCCTTCGTCTCTTCCTATATCCCAACTGGCGGCACCTCCCTCACGCGTGGCTCCGATCTGGACCGTTCGATTGGCGCCACGGAGCCCTTTCCGGGTTACGTCCAGGGTCAAGGCGCCATGATCTGGGAGGGAGACCTCGTCTCCGATCAGAACCATCTCCTATGCCGTCTCGACAACACCGCGTCGGGAGGGCTCGACGGTATATCAATGGGGATTATCGCTGGAAACGTGGCGTATCTGATCGTGGCGATGGGAGGTGTCACGCAGGCGGGCATTTACTCCGCAGCCGGCGCCATCGCCCCCGGAACCCGGTTCCGCATGGTCGCGGCGTGGCAGACTGACCGTTTCGAGTTTTGGCTGAACGGCGCCAAGGTCGGGGCGACCGACACGTCTGGCGTCGTGCCGACGGTGCAGCGGCTCGGCCTCGGTAGAGACGCCGGCAACCTAGGCGTTGGCTCTTTCTGCCACCTCGCGCGTTTCGGCTACCTCGCGGCGCCGCCGTGGGACCGACTGGCGGCTCTCTCGCAGATCGGAGGCGTGTGATGTTGGACATCCGCGATTACAAGCTGCGCGCCACCGACGAAACGACCATGCGGGCGGCTCTGGCAGCAGCCGGCATCACCGTGCCCGAGGATGCCGCGCCCGGCGCCATCATCGAAAGCCAGTCGCCGCAGTGGGCGGTGGCGTGGCTCGGGACGCTCTACGAGCCCCTCGTGACTGACCCGGAGAACGGCGAGGCGATCAGCGGCGGCGAGGCCCTGCCGGGCTGGCGCGCGGACCTGCGCTGGATCGGCCCCGACGCGCCGGACCTGTCCGCCACCGAGGTGATGCCGGAGCCGGCGCGACCGCTGCACGGGTGGCTGTAGGGCGTTCCGGCAAGGGTGACAGCTGTCACCCCTTTGCGTCGCGGCTCGCTGCCTAGGCTCGACGGTGCTCCTCTCACCGTCAAGGCGAAACTGGCATGGCAGCCCTCACGAAGAACCACGGCGTTCGCTTTCTCGACGCGGGCGAGGACGCGCGCACCGTTCTAACTCCGGACTTTTCCACCATCACGATCGTCGCCGAGGCGCACGAGGCGAACCCCGACATTTTTCCCCTCGAAACGAACGTGCACCTTTATGGTGACGAGGCCGACAAGATCGCCCAGCTCGGCGACGCCGGCGAGATCGGAGAGACGATCGACGATCTGCTTTCCGAAGGTATCGCTGCCTCGATCCTCGTGCGCCGCGTCGAGAAGAAGTCGACCCGCAACGAGCAGATCGGCGCCATTATCGGCGACCCCTCCGACCGCACCGGGTTGTGGGGCCTGCTCGACGCCCGCGCGCAGACCGGTGTTCGGCCGGGCATCGTTATCTCGCCGGGGAAAACCAACGACATCTTCATCGGAGCGACCGATGTCACCATGACGGCGCAGGGGGCGGGCTACAGTCAGGCCACCGCCACCTTTGCCTCGGCCGGCGCGCTCGTGGTGCCGACCGGCACCTGCGTCATCGTCGGCGGCAAGGTCACCGGCATCCAGATCACCAATGCCGGCATCGGTATCGTCGCCGGCGTCACCTGCGTCATCACCGGCGATGGCGAGGGCGCCACCTGCACCGTGGCGACGGGCGCCGTCGCCAACCCGGCCGCGCTCACCATGTCGGCCGTGTGCAAGCGCCTGCTCGCTATCGGCATCCCGGACGGGCCGAATCTCACCCGCACCGAGACCGCCGCCTGGGCCGAGAAGCTGCGTCGCGACGACGGGCGCTACCTCTACGCCATCGACCCGGCGGTGCGGCGCTTCGCCGTCCTGGACGGCTCGGACGACACCATCCTGACCCGGCCTGCCTCGGCGACGGTGGCGGCGCTGTTCGCCAAGCGCGACCGCGAGCGTGGCGGGCCCTACTGGAGCCCGGAAAACCAGACGTCGAGCGGCATCGTCGGCACGGCGCGGCCGATCTCCTATTACGACGGCGAGGTCGACCACGAGGCCAATTTCCTCGTCTCCACCTGCGGGGTGAATACCTTCATCGAGGGCAAGGAGCTGTTCGGCTCCGAGACCCTCTCGAACGACACCAACTGGCGCTTCATCAACAAGGTCCGCACCGAGAACGCCATCCGCGCCTCGCTGCCGGGCGCCCTGCGCAAGTGGCGCGGCGAACTGTTCACCGCGCACAACGCGCTCATGGTCGTGAAAACGGTCGAGCAGTATCTCGACGAGCTCGTCTCGCTCGGCGTGGTGCTCGGCTACACGCGCTATTTCGACCGCGGGCTCAACCCCAACGCCAACATGCGTCAGGGCATCCTGCGCATCGAGCTGCCGCACGAGAACACGCCGATCATCAGCGACATGCAGTTCGGCATGCGGCCCTACGCGCCGGCCTTCGACGTCCTCGCGGCCGACATCCAGCGGGCGCTGCGTGGCTATGACGCCCTGACCCTCGCCGCCTGAAGGAGGCTCCCATGAAGTTCGTCCGCAAGGCCGGCAATCTCTATGTCGAAGGCTCCAACCAGTGGATGGGGCTGAAGGATTACCAGTTGCCGACGCCGCGGGTGAAGAAGGAGACCCACTCCCCCGGCGGCGGCATCATGGATGTCGAGATCCCCATCGGGGCCATCGAGCCGCTGACGTTCGCCTTCAACACCATCAACGCCGAGCCCGAGGTGCTGGGCTCCTTCGGCATGCACCTCTCGCAGCGCCGTCTCTTCACGGTCTACGAGCTGCTCCAGGACGAGGACGAGGGCACCAAGCGCGAGCGCATCATCACCATGCGCGGCGTTCTCTCGGAGACCACGCCCGAGCAGATGGCCGGGCGCGGCGTGAAGGGCTACGGCTATCAGATCAGCTCGATCCTCGACTACGAGGACGTGATCGAGGGCTACGGCATCGTCGCCCGCTTCACCTTCAAGACGAACACGTGGCGCGGCTACGGCGTCGCCGCCGGCAGCGACGAGGACAACCGCATCCTGCGGATTTCGGCGAGCGCGTAACCCCCTTCAACACACCTTCAATTCCCCCGCCAGCTTCCAACGAGGTCGCACGATGGATGCCGTAGAGCTCACCTATCCGCCGATCGACAGCACGCCGCAGATCACCCCCGTCAAGCCACCGCCGGGCTCGCCGAACGATCCGGCGCGTGCGGGCGCGCCGATGGAGGAGGCGGCAGAGGCACCGGCCCGGCCCAAGGTGGCGGGGCCGGCTGTTGCGGTGCTGGATTTCGTCGCCGGCCGGGAACACACGGTGACGTTGCGGTGGCCCTTCGTGCTGGATGGCATCACGCACAGCGAGGTGAGGATTCGCCGCCTCACGACGGAGCAGGTCCGGCAAGTCATCGGTGTCGGCGAGCAGAGCGTCGACCTTTACTCGGCATACGCGCTTATGACCGGTCTACCGCCTCAAGTACTGCGCGGCCTCGATGCCGAAGATGGTCTGGAGGTGACGGAGGTCTGCTCGGATTTTTTGCCCCAACTGCTGCGGACGGCGTTCGGGTTCGCGTGAGCCCGGCCGACTGGCGGGCTGTCGCCGGCCGCGTCAGCGCCACCTTCAGCACGCCGCTACCCGCGGTCATGGCGATGTATTGGGACGAGGTCCTGCTGTGGTTTCACGAGGCCAGAGACATCGACCGCGAGCGGTGGGCGCCCCTGCGCCTGCTGGCGGCGCGCGCGGCGGGAGATGATGCATGAGCACGCTCGACGTTGCGCTGCGCCTGCGCCTCATCAATCAGCTGACCGGCCCGGCCAACAAGGTCGAGAAGGATCTGCGTGACGTCGATCAGGCCGTGCGCCGGCTCAATGGCGCCCGAGGTGGCCAGCGGCTGGCGGGCGATCTCAACCGCGTCGCCGGCGAGGCCAACAAGGCCGATGCCGCCATGCGCAAGTTGGACCAGAGCGCCCGGCGCCTTCGAGACACGCGCGGGCGCTTTGCCGGCGGCACCGGCCTCGGCGGTGTCAGCGGAGGCGGCGTGCGGGCCGGGGCCATGGCCGGCGCCGAGGAAGCCGCTGCGGCATCGGGAGCCTCGCCGCTTCTCTACGGTCTGGCGGGGCGCGGGCTGGGCGCGGCCGGCGGCGCCGCAGCGCTCGGAGTTGCCGGTGTAGCTGCGGCGCTGGGCGGCGCGATCAAATCCGCCATGTCCTTCGAGGACGCGATGGCCGAGGTTCGCAAGGCGGTCGATCTGTCGGACACCGAATTCGCCGGACTGGAACAGACCATCCTGCGTATCAGCCGCGAGACGCCGCTCGCCAAGGAGGAGATCGCCAAGCTGGTCGCCCAGGCGGGGTTCGCCGGCCGGCCCATTCAGGATCTCGCCCGGTTCGGCACCCACGCGGCGAAGGCCGCTGTGGCGTTCGGTCTTTCGGCCGAGGAAAGCGGCGACCGTCTGGCCAAGCTGGGCAACGTGTTCCAGTTGAGCCAGGAGCGCATCGAGGCACTGGCCGACGCCGTGAACTATCTCGGTGACAACATGGCCGCGAAGGAAGCGGACATCATGGAGTTCCTCGGCCGGGTGGGCGGGCAGGCGCGCATTTTCGGCCTGTCGGAAGCACAGACGGCGGCCTTCGGGTCCGCCATCCTTTCGCTGGGTGTCTCGTCCGAGGTGGCTTCGACGGGCTTCAACGCGTTGATGACGAAGCTTGGCACCGCCAGCAAGCAGAGCAAGGCGTTTCAGGGTGGGCTGAAGGCCCTCGGCCTCTCCAGCAAGCAGCTGTCGCGGATGATCGCCGAGGGGCCGGCCGAGGCCATCGTGGAGGTGTTCCGGCGCATCAAGAAGCTGGCGCCCGAGAAGCAGATGGCGGTTCTCACCGACATGATGGGTCTGGAATATGCGGACGATGCCGCCCGCATGGCGCAGTCGCTCGATCTGATCATTCAGGCGCTCGACATGATCAATGATCCCTCGCGCAGCAAGGGGTCGGTGGACCGGGCATTCTCCATCTTCGACGAGCTCACCTCGTCCAAGCTCACCAAGGTCGGCAACCAGTTCGCTGCGTTGGGCGTCAATATCGGCAAATGGCTGACGCCAGCGATCAGAGTAGCGGCCGACGCGGCGTCCTGGTTGCTGGAGAAGATCAATGGAGCTTTCGAACGGTCGGCGGACATCGGCGAAATCGCCGCGAAGGCGATCTCGGCGGTGCAGGGGGCGATCGACGCGGCCAGCGCCGGGGCAAAGAAAGTCGCGGAAATCGTCTCGAATCTGGGGGGCTCTCCCGCCGGCCAGAAGGATCATCCGATCCTCGGGGCGGTGCAGCGCCAGCTGGCGCTGGAACGTGAACTTGCAGCGGATGAGGCCGCGGCGGGCAAGGGCGACATCGGTGCCCAGCAGCGCGTGCTCAACCTTCGCGCCCAGCTCAACCAGATCCGCAGCGAGATCGAGGCCGCGCTAAAGGTGCCGGGCGCGGCCGAGGCGGCCTCGCAGTCGATGGAGGCCGTTGCGAAAGCTATCGGCGCCGAAGGCGAGCAGGCGGTTGAGGAGGCGCGCGCGATCTCGGAGCGCATCCGCGCCCTGTTCAACTTCACCGCCACGCCGACCATCTCGCCACAGTTTGCCCCCGCCGGCGGCGCCACCCTCAAGGATGGCTCGCCCGTGCCGCTGCCGCCGAAAAAGCCCCAGCGCACCGGCGCTATTGGAGGCGACCGCAGCTTCGCCCAGGCGAACACGTTCAACATCTACGGCGACAATCCCCAGCGCACCGCGCGGGCCATCGACCGGCGCCTCGCGCGGCTGGGCTCCGGTGCCGGCGCGCTCACCGATCGGGTGGGGTAGGCCATGGCGCTGATGTGCATCGGGTCGCACGTGTTCCAGCCGGTCGGGCTCAACGGAAAGACCATGGAGTTCACCACCGAGGCGGTGCTCGCCGAATTCCCGCGCTGGGGTGCGCAGGATGGAGCGCAATGGCACGGCATGCGCCGGGACACCTTCGTGATCGCCGGCATCCTCTTTCCCGACGCCATCGGCGGGCTGTCGGACTATCAGGCGATTCGCGCCAGCCAGAATGGCGGCCTCGCATTGCCGGTGATCCAGATGGGTGCTGGTTTCATCGGCTCTGTGCTGGGTACCTTCGTCGTCGAGCGGGTGTCGGACCTGACGGAGTATGGCGGCAAAAAGCTGGGCTTCGAGGTGGAGCTGCGCTCGGTATGACGACGGTGGACCGCATCTATCGCACCACGCGCGACGGCGAACGGCTGGACCGCATCGCGCGTGCCGAGCTCGGCAGCGAGAAGGGCGGCACCGTCGAGGCCATCCTCGATCTCAATCCCGGCCTCGCGCACCTCGGGCCGCTGTTCCCTGTCGGCACCACGATCAAGCTGCCGCCCCGCGACACCCGCACGCGCGCCGCCGACGTGCCGCGTATCTGGGGCAGCTGATGTTCAAGACGCCTGTCTTTCAGCTCTACAAGGGTGACGAGGATCTGATGGCGACCAGGGCGCCCTATTTCCTTGGCGCCAGCTTCACCGACCAGGTCGGCCGGGAGAACGACGAGCTTCAGGTGTTCCTCAATGATGAGCACCGCCAGCTGCCGCTACCACGCGAGGGCGATCTTCTGTACGCCCGTGCCGGCTATCGCGAGACGGGCGTGAAGCGGCTCGGAGCCTTCAAGGTCGAGAAATACGGGCTCGGCTGGCAGCCGGGCGGCGCCGAGGCCATGGTGATGACGGCGCGGGCCGTGGCCTTTACCGGGCCGGTGAAGGCCGGTGGCACCCGGCACTTCGACGATATGACGCTGGCCGATATCCTCGGCGAAACCGCGAAGTCGGCCGGCCTGACGCTGGCCATCGACCCGGCGCTGGCACAGATCCGCATCCCCTACGCCCTGCGCTGGGAGACGAGCCCGATAGACTTCGCGACGCGGCTGGCGGCCGAGCATGGGGGCGTGGTGAAGCCCGGCGGTGAGCGGCTTGCAATCACCCGCAAGGGCTCCGGCCGCGACGCCGGGGGCAACGAGTTGCCGCGCATCCGCGTTTCGCGCTTCGGCAGCGGCGGCTGGAACATTGAGGGCGAGCCCCGGCCGCGTCAGGGCACCGTGGCGGCGGCCTACCAGGACCCGCAGACGGGACGCCGCCAGCTTGCAAGCGAGAGCACCGGACAGGACGGGCCGGTGCACAATCTGATCCATCCCCGCGCGACGAAAGCTGAGGCGGAAGCCGCCGCGGCGGCGCAGGCGCGCGACCTCAACATGCAGACCGGCGCCGGCTTCTTCGTGGTGGAGTTCGACCCTGCCTATTCCGCCGGCGCGATGGTCGAAGCGACAGGATTCGGCGAGGGCATCGACGGCACATGGCCCAGCGAACGGATCTCCACCAGCTGGGAAAAGGGTTCGCCCGTGATGTCGACCATCGACGTGACGGCTGAGGCGGAAGGAGGACGGGAGAATGAGTGACGGGGTCCGGGTGGACCCCGGCGCGGGCTGGATCTGGCGCGGCATCGTGCCGTGGGACAAGACGGAGTCCAGCCGCCCGCAGCAGGGGCGTTACCGCATACAGGCGGAATATGTCGTGTGGGGAACAAACGGGCCGCGGCCGCTCACAGGCGGTACCGCACCGGGCGTCTTCCGCATGCCCAAGCCGCGGCTGAAGCATCACATCGCCGGCAAGCCGGTGGAGTTGATGGAGGGGTTGCTCGGGCCGGTCGATGGGCCGGTGCTCGACCCGTTCATGGGCAGCGGAACGATCGGGGTCGCCTGCGCCCGGCGCGGCATCGACTATGTCGGCATTGAGGTAGAACCGGCCTACTTCGAGATCGCCAGCAAGAGGCTCAGGGAAACGGGGTGAACGGCTCCCTTCAAGCGGCCTTCAAGGCAGGCTTAAGTGGTCTCATCCGATCCTTCGCGAAGTCTCATCCGATTTTTCGCGCTACAAGAGAACGCAACGGCAGCGTAGGGCGGGCTTGTGCGAGACTCGGTGCGGAAAGTCCCGGAAAAGTCCCGAACGGCGTTCTGAGTCCATTCCCCACCCCTACAGTACCTCGCGCCGGTAGCGCCGCCCGGAGAACGAACGGGCAAAGCGGATGGCTGATGAGCGTGAACAGGCGAACCTCCCCGTCGTCCCCCTCGCCCTTCATCCGCTTGGGTCGATGAGGCCGAAGACGGCGACAAGCGCCAGTACGCCGGCGCCGAGCGCGATCTCGACAAGGGTGCCGGTGCGAATGCCGGCAACAGCCCGCTCGTGCCAGGTTTTAAGGCGCGGCACGAAATAATACCGATTGAGAACGGCAAGACCGGTCATCGCGAGCACGAGGATGATCTTTACGTCGAGCAAGCTCTGATAGGGCGAACTCGGATCGTCCGGCCATCGACCGAGGATGAGCGCGGAGTTGACGATCCCGGTCGCAATGACCAGCGCAACGGCAACGTGGCCTGCTTGCGAAAAGCGGCGTAGCGCCGTCCTCGCCTCCCCGCCAAGCACAGGATCCCGCAATCGCGCCAGGCAGGCTGGAAGCATGATGAGCGAGCCGAGCCAGAAGCCGCCCGCGAGCAGATGCAGGCCATCATTGAGAATATGGAGGGTCCGGCGTGCACCTTCGTTCATCTCGGCATGGCCGGAGAGAGCGAGGCTTGCGAGCAGCGCGGCGGCAATCATGGCCTGTCCCCGGCCCGCGCGCGGCCGAGCGATAAAAAGGGCTGCGGCCAGCAGCGCGAGACCGACGCGAACCATCCAGGCCGTGCCGATCATCGTGTGAAAGGCGAGCGCCGACAGCGTCGGGCCGTCGATGGCTGACGGCCATCCGCCGCCGATGACGGCGGCTTCGACCGGCAACCAGGAAAGACTGGCCGCGAACGAGACGACGCCGGCAATCCTGATGCCCGCGCCCGCCGCAGCGCTGATTTCCCGGCCGAGCCGCAGCGGCGCAAGGAAGGCGAAGAAGCATCCCGCGCCATACAGGACGATCGCCGCGGCCGAGAAAAGCAGCCTGCAGAGAGCCAGTCCGGTCTCCGGTGCGATCACGGATTTACGGTGAACTCGTAGGAACCGCGGGAGGTGTGGCCGTCCTTTGAGAGCACATGCCATTCGACCGTGTATTTGCCGGCGGCGAGTGGGCCGTTAAGCGGAACACTTATCTGCTTGGTGTCGCCCGGTGCGAGTGAGACCGCGCCGGTCGGGACGGGTTGGCCACCCGCTCCCTTGAGAGTGACACCGCTGAGTCCGATCTCGAGCGCCTCCGAGAAGCTGAGCGAAAGGGCGGCCGGCGACCCGGCGACGACACCGTTGGCGGGGGGCGTCTCCGCCGCCAGATGGGCATGTGCGAACGCGCCGCTTGCCGACAGGAGGCAGATGGCGAGCGCGAGCACGGGGGTGATGGAACGTTTCATGTTCTTGGTCCTCGACGACGGCAGGCTTTTGGGCGGTACCGCGAACCTGCCGTCTCGCTTTGGCGACTTCGGAAATGGGAGGCATCCGGCCGCGACGTATCGATCGCGGCCGCAGTCCCCATT
The DNA here is from genome assembly GCF_009223885.1 of Ancylobacter sp. TS-1. Classification (NCBI taxonomy): domain Bacteria; kingdom Pseudomonadati; phylum Pseudomonadota; class Alphaproteobacteria; order Hyphomicrobiales; family Xanthobacteraceae; genus Ancylobacter; species Ancylobacter sp. TS-1. The sequence goes on along the minus strand of NZ_CP045144.1, from coordinate 855,593 downwards.
GGATCGGACGCTCAGTAGGTCGCGGCGGGATTGACCTGCCAGATCTCGTCGACCAGCTTGCCATCGCGATAGAGCAGCACGTAGCGCACCTTGACCGTGTTCTTGCCGGCGAAGGCCACGTCGACGGTCACGGTGCCGCCCTTGGGGTTGGCCGCTTCTGCGGTCGTGGCGATGGTCGCCTTCTGGGCGCCCTGGGCGGCGAAGAACTTCGACCAGATTTCCTTGATCTTGCCCGGCTGGCCATAGGTGCCGTCGAGCGGACCTCCGACCCAGTGCAGGGTTGCAGCGGGGTCATAAGCGGCCGTCACAGCGGCGAGGTCGCCGCTGGCAATGGCGTCGATGCGCGACTTGGCGAGGTCCCCGATGGGGCCCGCCAGCGCGGCCGAGCCGGAAGCGGCGACGAGGACGAGGGTAGCGGCGAGAGTTGAAAGGCGCATGTGCGTGTATCTCCAAATGTGGCCTGCACACAGGAGACTCGCGCCACACCGATTTATTCCGGCCGGCGGAATTTAGATTCCGGAATTTCTCCCGCCGCTGCGAGGCGTCGGACAGGCCGATGCGAAAAATTCGCGGCGTCCCGGAATAATCGGCGCAGGTGGGAGTCCAACCTCCCGAAGGCGCCATCGCGCCGGACGGAGAAATTCCCATGCGAAAACGACACCTCGCCTGTGTCGGCGCGCTGCTTGTGGCAGGCCTCGCCAGCGCTGCGGCCGAAGCTCATGACCATGATCACGGTGCCGGCACGGCTGTGGTCACCAGTGACGAAGCGCCCTTCCTCGCCGAGAACGCCGCCGCCATGGACAAGATGATGGCGGACATGGAGGTCAAGCCGACTGGCGATATCGAAGCCGACTTCACCGCGATGATGATCCCGCATCATCAGGGCGCCATCGACATGGCGGTGGCCTATCTGCGCTACGGCAAGAATCCTCAGCTGCGGCGCCTCGCGCAGGAGATCGTCGTCGAGCAGCAGCAGGAGATCGCCGCGATGCGGCTCGCGCTCGGCCAGCCCCTGCCGCCCTCTGCACCGGCGCCGACACAGCCGGATGCCGCTCCGGACGCGGGCCAGCCTCACCTGGCCCCACCTCACCTGGCCCAGGACAACTCCTCCATGGCGCACCACGCCTTCACGATGCCGTCTGCCGCTCCGGCGAAATAGGAAACACGAACGATGAACAAGACTCTCCTGCCTGCGCTGCTCGCGGGCACCATGCTGGCGTGCACTGTTCCGGCCTTCGCCGGTGAAGCACCGTTCGCCGCCTCCGCGCCGGAAATCGCGGTAAGCAGCCATGACCGCGTCTACGCGGCGGAACAGTTCTCCAACACCATCTCGGTCACCGATCCCGCGACCAACAAGCTCCTCGGCGTCATCCGGCTCGGCGATCCGCAGCCGATGAACTTCAGCCCGCTCTACAAGGGGCAGGTGCTGGTGCACGGCATGGGCTTCTCGCCCGACAGCAAGACCATTGCGGTCGTGTCGATCGGCTCGAACTCGGTGACCTTCATCGATACCGCGACCAATAGGGTGAAGCACACCACCTATGTCGGCCGTTCGCCGCATGAGGCGTTCTTCACGCCCGACGGCAAGGAAGTGTGGATCACGGTGCGTGGAGAGAACTATATCGCCGTGCTCGATGGCGCGACCTATGAGGAAAAGACCCGCGTCATGGTGCCGAATGGCCCGGGAATGCAGATCTTCTCGCCCGACGGGAAATACGGCTATGTCTGCTCTTCCTTCATGCCCGAGACGGTGGTGATCTCGGTTGCCGACCACCAGATCGTCGGCCATGTGAAGCAGGAGAGCCCGTTCTGCCCGAACATCGCGGCGACGCCCGATGGCAAGCAGGTGTGGTTCACGCTGAAGGACATCGGCAAGACGCAGGTTTTCAATGCGCAGCCGCCCTTCGAGGCGATCAAGACGATCGATACCGGCCCGCTCACCAACCACGTCAACTTCGCCCATAACGCCCATGGCAGCTTCGCCTATGTGACCATCGGCGGGCTGAACGAGGTGAAGGTGTTCCGCACCGACGACTTCTCGCAGGTGGCGACGATTCCCGTCGGCAAGCTCCCGCACGGCATCTGGCCGTCGGGCGATGGCTCGCGGGTCTATGTCGGGCTGGAGAACGCCGATGCGCTCGCCGCCATCGACACGCTGACCAACAAGGTGATCGCCACCATCCCGGTCGGCCAGGCGCCGCAGGCCGTGAACTACGTTCCCGGTGCGGTGCCCGAAGGCGATGGCATGCAGAACCTTCAGCCGCTCGGCGTGGCGGGTCAGGCGGCGCATCTCACACTCAGCCAGGAAGGCAAGGGAGATGGGAAGGCTCAGACCAGCGTCTCGCTGTTCGATCAGGGCCTGATCCAGATCCTGCAGGCTTCCGTCTCCGGGCTGGTGCCGAAGAAGCCCTATGTGCTGGCGCTGGCCGGTGAGCCAGACGGCAAGGGCGGGCTGGAGCCTCTCTCCGCCTTCATGACCAACCCGGCCGGTTCGGCTATCGTCAACGCCGCCGGCCCCATCCGGCAGATCGTGCAGAGCGATGTGAAGGCCCAGCGGCGCTATCTCGTCATCGCCGAAGGAACGAGCGCGCAGCCCGGCGCCGTGGTGCAGCGCCAGACGCTCGACTGACGGCATCCCGTGCGGAACGAAGGCGGCCCGTCCCGCAACTGCGGGCGGCCTGCCTTCTCGCTCGACAAGGAGACGGCATGGACCACGAGATGGTGCGCCTCATCGAACCGCTCATCCCGGCGCTGAGGCGCTATGCGCGCGCGCTGATGCGCGAGCGGGCGGCGGCGGACGATCTGGTGCAGGACTGCCTGGAGCGCGCCATCAGCCGCTGGCACCAGCGCCGTCATGAGAGCGATGCGCGGGCGTGGATATTCACCATCCTGCACAATCTCGCCATGACGCGGCTGCGCCGCTCGGCGCAGCGGCCGGTACATGTCGCCCTTGACGATGCCGATGCCGCGAACCTGTCGCTCGCTGCGACGCAGGAGGATGGGCTGCGCCATCGCGAACTGCTCGCCGCGCTGGCGCAGTTGCCGGAGGAGCAGCGCACCGTGCTGCTGCTGGTCACAGTCGAGGAACTCTCTTATGCCGAGACAGCGCGGGTGCTCGACGTGCCGATCGGCACCGTGATGTCGCGGTTGTCGCGTGCCCGCGAACGCCTTGCCAGGCTGATGTCCGCCGAGCCGCGCGCGACCCTTTCGCCGCCCTATCTCCGGAGCGTGAAATGAGCTCTCGCCCTATCACCGAAGACGACCTCAACGGTTTTACAGACCGCACGCTCGATCCCGCCCGTCATGCGGAGGTAATCTCGTGGCTCGACGCTCACCCGGATGTGGCGCAGCGCGTCGCCCTCTATGGCGAGCAGGCCGACATGCTGCGCGCGGCTTTCGCGCCGGTGATCGACGAGCCGGTGCCGACGGAACTCGACCTTTCGCGCATGATCGAGGAACGCCGCCGTCCTCGGCAGACGCCGCGCTGGGCGATGGCGGCCGCTGCGGTGCTGCTGCTGTCCGTGGGCGCCGGCGGCGGCTGGTCGCTGCGCGGCATGGCGCCTCCGACCTCCGAAGGGGTGCAGGCGATCGCCCGCGAGGCGGCCGCGAGCTATGTGACCTATGCGCCCGACCAGGTGCGGCCGGTCGAGATCCGTGCAAGCGATCGCGACGTGCTCGCAGCCTGGACCGCCAAGCGCGTCGGCCGTCCGATCGGCATTCCGGACCTGACGGCGGCGGGCTACCGGCTCATGGGCGGGCGGGTGGTGCCGACCGAGCACGGACCCGCGGCGCTGTTCATGTATGACGACGACAGCGGCGCGCGGCTGGTGATGCTGGCACGCCCGATGAAGACCGAGCCGGACATGCCGATGTCCCCCCACTCGCAAGGGGACCTCAACGGCTTCGCCTGGGCCGACAACGGCCTCGGCTACAGTCTTGTCGGAGGGGTGGCGTCCGACAGGCTGCATCCGCTGGCCAACGAAGTGCGTCGCCAGATCCGCAGCGAGGCCTAGAAAGCCGTCGCGTCCCAATCCGGCGCGAAGGGCGGGCGCACGAAGCGCTGGTCCTTCGGGAGCGCGGCGATGGCGGCCCGGTCCTCGTCGTCGAGGCGGATAGCGAGCGCATCGAGATTGGCCCTCTGGCTCTCGGGCCGGGCAGCCTTTGGGATCACCGCGACCCCCGGCTGGTCCAGCAGCCAGGCGATGGCCATCTGCGCGGCGCTGCAGCCATGCCTGGCGCCGAGCGAGGCCAGCGTCGGGTCATTCGCCGCCCGCCCCTGCGCCAGCGGCGCATAGGCGGTCAGCGGAATGCCCTTCTGCCGGAGATAGGCCAGCATCGGCGCCTGCGACAGGAAGGGGTGGTATTCGAGCTGCACGCTCGCCAGCGGCGCGCCAATCTCTTCCACGGCGCGGCGAAGCATCGGCAGGTTGAAATTGCACACGCCGATCGCCCGCGTCAGGCCGCGCTCGCGCAGCGACATCAGCGCGTCCAACGTCGCCGCCATGTCCATGTCGCGCGAGGGCCAGTGGATCATGTAGAGGTCCACATGATCGAGACCGAGCTTGCGCAGGCTGGCGTCGAAGGCGTGATGCAGCGCCTCCGGGCTGAGCTGGTCGTGCCAGACCTTGGTGGTGATGAAGAGTTCGTCCCGAGCGATACCGGAAGTCGCGAGGGCGGCGCCGACGGCGGCTTCGTTCTCATACATCGCCGCCGTGTCGATGTGCCGGTAGCCGAGCGCGAGTGCGCTCTCGACCACAGGCTGGGCGTCGGCGCCCGGCATGCGAAACGTGCCGAAGCCGAGGCGGGGGATGGCGACGCCCTGCGTGGTGATGGTTTCCATGATCTTCTCCTATGGGTGCCTGCGGAGCCGGCGGCTCATGCCGCAGACTTCCCGCGACTGGCTGCCACCATTTCGGCGATGACGCTTTCAATGGTGATGGACCCCTTCCGCGCCGCCCGGCCCTGATCGGCGAAGTCGATCCAGCCTTCATTGAAGCCGTCCATCATGCGGATGCGCGGCGTCGGGTTGCGAGTGCCCTGCGCGCGGAAGATGCCCTCCCAGGTCTCGCGCCGCACGATCTCGACCGAAACCGGGTGCGCCAGCGCGGAGGCGAAGGCACGGGCGATGTCGTTCGGCGACACGCGGGCGGGACCTTCCAGCTCAACGACACGCGTTCCGCTCCAGTCCTCACGCAGAAGCATGGCGGCTGTGCGGCCGACATCCTGCGTCGCGATCATCGGGAAGAGCTTGTCGGCCGGTTGCAGGAAGCTGCGCAGCACGCCCTCGTCGCGCGCGGCTGGGACGTCCCACTGCGCATTCTCCATGAACCAGCCGGGCCGCAGGAAGGTGACCGCCAGGCCGAGCGCACCCAGCGCCTCTTCCAGCAGCGTGCGCTGGGTCAGCAGGTTTTCATGCGGTGCGTCGGCGCCGATGGTCGAGAGGCAGACGACCTTGGCGGGACGAGCTTCGCGAAGTGCCTTCGTCACGGCATCGATGACGCGACGGGCTTCGGGAAAGCCGGGCTCCGGGTCGAATTCCGATGGCGGCAGGATGAAGACGCCCTCCGCATCCCTAAAGGCGGCGGCGAGGCTTGCCGCGTCATCCATCTCTGCGATGGCAATGTCGCAACCTCTGGCGCGCCACTCGGCCGCCTTGGCCTCGTCGCGCAGCACGGCCCGCACGGGCAGGTTTTCGGCGAGCAGGTTGCGTGCGAGCGCGCCGCCGACCTTGCCGGTGATGCCGGTGATGGCAAACATGGTGGTTCTCCTGGGGATGTGGGGACCGCGCGGCTCAGGCGAGGGCGGCATAGAGCTCGCGCTCGAAGGCGCCGTAGAGCGCGACCACGCGTTCGTCGTAGAAGGGCAGGGTCTGGGTGAAGAGTGCGCCGGTGACGTGCTTCACCGGATCGATCCAGAAATAGCAGTTGAGCAGGCCGGCCCAGGAGACGCTCCCGGCGGAGCGCCCGTTCGGCCCCGGCCGCGTGTTGATGTCGAAGGACAGGCCCCATTTGTGCGGCTGGCTCGGGAACTGGTCGAAGCTGCGGGAATAGGCCGGCTGCGCCGAGCGCATCTCGTGCACGTTCAGCTCGCCGATCTGGTTCTGCATCATCAGCGCCACCGTCTCCGGTCGCAGGATGCGCGCGCCGGCCGACGCGCCGCCGTCCAGCAGCGCCTGAAGGAAGGCCATGTAGTCGCGCGGGGTCGAGAAGGCGCCGCCGCCGCCCATGAAGAATTCGGGCCGCTGCGGCATCTCGAACGGGCCGGGCTCCAGCCCGCCATCGGCGCGGCGGCTGTGGAAGGTGGCGACACGCTTCTTCTGCGCACTGCCGATCAGGAAGCCGGAATCCTTCATGCCGAGCGGGCCGAAGATGTTCTCGCGGAAATAGACCTCCAGCGACTGTTCCGAGACCGCCTCGACCAGCTTGCCGACCCAGTCCATGCTGATTCCGTATTCCCACCGCTCGCCCGGATCGAATTCCAGCGGAGCGGCGAAGGCGGCGTTCCTGCAGGTGGCGATGTCCGGCATGCCGGTGGCCTGCTCGTAGCGGGTCAGCGCCTCGCTCCAGATCGAATAGGTGAAGCCGGACGTGTGGGTCATCAGATGGCGCACGGTGATCGCCCGCTTGGCGGAGCGAAGGCGCGGCGTGCCGTCGGCGGCATAACCCTCGAGTACCTTGGGCACGGCCAGTTCCGGCAGGTACTTCGACGCCTCGTCGTCGAGGCTGATGCGCCCCTGCTCGACCAGCTGCATGCAGGCGGTCGCGGTGAAGGCCTTGGTCATCGACAGCAGCCAGAACACGGTGTCGAGGCTCATCGGCCTGCCGGTGGCGACATCGGCGGTGCCGAAGGCGCCTTCATAGACAAGACCCTTTTGCGTGGCTGCCATGGCGACGACGCCGGCAACGTCGTTCCTGGCCACGCCGCCAAGCAGAGCCGCGTCGATCCCCCTGATACGAGCCCGCTCGGGTGTGGGCGCGGCGCCAGCGATGTCGAGTTGGAACGGCAATGCCGCCGCCAGCAGCGTTCCGCTTTGCAGTAGCGATCTGCGTGACATGGCCTTCATGGTCAACTCCGTTCCGGGTCGAAGAGATTTCGATGTGGGTCGCCTCGTTGGGCGAGCCCGTTCCGCGACGGAGATGTTGTAAGCCGCCCCATGGTGTGATTCACGCGCACTAGTATCAGTGCTATGTTGACTCAAAATCACACGTGGTCCGTACGCGGAGTGCGCGAAGCATGGTGTTCGATACGCGATTGCTGACCGGGGTTGGCGTCATGGCCGCCGTCACCGACGCGGGCAATTTCGCGCGCGCCGCCGAGATTCTGGGCCTGACGCCTTCCGGGGTGAGCCGGGCCGTCGCGCGGCTGGAGGCACGGGTCGGCGTGCGGCTGTTCGACCGCAACCCGCGCGAAGTCAGCCTGACGGAAGAGGGGCGACGCTTCCACGCGCAGGTGATGCCGTTGCTCGCCGGGTTGGACGAGGCCGCGTCCGAGGCGGCCGGTGCCGCGGCGGTCGTGCGCGGACGGCTGCGCGTGTCGGTGGATCCGTGGTTCGCGCGGATGGTGCTTGCTTCAAAGCTGCAGACGTTCCTGCAGCGCCATCCGCTGCTGTCGGTGGATGTCTCGACCAGCAACTATCGTGAGGAGATGATGGCCGGTGTCGACGTGGCGGTACGCTTCGGTCCGCCGGATGCATCCTCCCTGATCGCGCGCAAAGTGCTGGACACCCGCGTGGTGACGGTGGCCGCGCCCGCCTATCTGGAGCGGCACGGGCAGCCGCGTTCGCCGCACGACCTCGTCCACCATGAGGCACTGTTGTTCCGCGATCCGCAGACCGGTCTGCCGTTTCCCTGGGAGTTCAGCCGCGACGGCGCGTTCGTCGACGTCAAGGTCACGAGCCGGCTGGTACTGGACGATCCCTCGGTCGCAATATCGGCCTGCGTGGCGGGCCAGGGGATCTTCCAGAGCCTCGCCGTGGGTCTCGCGCCCCTTCTGTCAGGGGGCGACCTCGTGCAGATCCTGCCGGAGTGGTCGGAGGAGCTTTATCCGCTCTACGCCTATCATCCCTCGCGCCACCTGCCGCCGGCAAAGGTCCGGGCCTTTCTGGACTTCGTGCGGGAGATCGCGCTGGACACAGGCGCCGCGTGACCGAGAAGGGCGTCATCCTATGACCGCCGCACGTCTTTTCGATTTCGGGGCGCGGTACTTGCCCGCCACATTCACCAGTCGCCGGAAGGTCGGGCATTCCATATGCGAGGGCGCGGGGCAGTCGGCAACGTGGCGCAGCGTGTCCCTTAGCGCCGTCAGTTCATGGATCTGCCGGTCGATCTCGTCCGCCTTCTGATGGATGGCCGCGCGCGGCAGGTCGGGCAGTCCGCCGGCGCCGAACATTCCGGCGATCTCCTGCAGCGAGAAGCCGGCCGATTTTCCCATCGAGATCAGCTTGAGCTGCAAGAGAACCTCGGGGGGAAACTGCCGGCGCAGCCCGTGCCGGGACACCGAGGCGATCAGTCCGGCGGCCTCGTAATAGCGCAGCGCGGACGGCGGCACCCCGCTCCTGGCCGACACCTCTCCAATGTCCAGAAACTTCATGCTTGACCTCAAGTCGACTTGAAGTGGCAGCCTGCTCTCGAATGGACATTCAGGCAAGAGGGCAAGGACATGGAACACGCCGGATCGATCGCATCGGAGAAGGGCTCGACGGGCATCACGATAACCCTGACGCTGGCGATGCTGCTGGCGTCGCTCGGGACCAGCATCGCCAACATCGCGCTGCCGGCGCTGGTCGAGGCCTTCTCCGCCCCGTTCGTTCATGTACAGGCCGTTGTGGTTGCCTATCTCGCCACATTGACGATCACGGTCGTGATTGCCGGCCGGCTCGGCGACCGGCACGGGCTGAAGCCCATGCTCATCGCAGGTCTCGGATTGTTCCTGGCGGCATCGCTGCTGTGCGCCGCCGCGCCGGATCTGCCGGTGCTGATCGGCGCACGGGCGGCGCAGGGAATCGGGGCCGCCTTCCTGATGACGCTCTCCATGGCGCTGATGCGCCAGCTGGCGGGCGAGGCGCGCGTCGGGCGGGCCATGGGGCTGCTGGGCACGGCGTCGGCGCTGGGGACCGCGCTCGGTCCGTCCATCGGCGGGCTGTTGATCTCGGCGATGGGATGGCGAGGCATCTTCTGGGTGCAGGTGCCGCTGGCGGCTGGCGCGCTGTGGCTTGCCGTCGCGACGCTGCCGGGTGGCTCCCGCAGGGAGACGGTGCCGACGCCGAGCCTGCTGTCCGTCCTGGACAGGAGCCTCGTGCCCAATCTCGTCATCAACCTGCTGGTGGCCGCGGTGATGATGACGACGCTGGTGGTCGGGCCGTTCTATCTCGGCCTCGGTCTCGGCATGTCGACAACGATGGTCGGCTTCCTCATGGCAATAGGCCCTGCCCTCTCCATCCTGAGCGGCGTTCCCTCCGGGCGCCTTGTCGACGGCTGGGGCTGTCGCCGCGTGCTCGTCCTCGGCCTCACGCTGCTGACTGCGGGCGCGTTCATGCTCGCCCTGCTGCCGGCCATGATCGGAGTTGCTGGCTATGTGCTCGCGGTCGTCGTCCTGACGCCGGGATACCAGCTCTTCCAGTCGGCCAACAACACGGCCGCGCTGACGGACATATCCAGTGACCGGCGCGGCACGGTGTCGGGTCTGCTCGGCCTGTCGCGCAATATCGGGCTGATTGCGGGAGCCTCCGTCATGGGGGCCGTTTTCGCCCTTGGCGTGGGGACCGGTGATGTCGCGCAGGCCGGCCCTGCGGCGATCCTTGACGGGATGCGGCTGGCCTTTCTGTCGGCCGGGGGAATGTTGATCCTCGCAATCGGCATGACGCTTGTAGGTCAGCCCCTTGGGGAAAGCGCCGTCGCGTCCGACCCCGGAGCCTGAGCGGACGACGGCAGGCGAATATCCGCGATGATCGGCAGATGATCGGAGGCGTGGCGAGCCTCGCGATCGGTGAAACTGTCGAGCAGCATGCCCCGCGCGCCGCAATAGACCCGGTCGAGCCGCAGCGTCGGCCAGCAGGCGGGGAAGCTGCGCAGCCGCGTGCGCTCGGGCAGAGCGCGCGACAGAGTCCGCCGCACCAGCCCGAACGAGAACCAGTCGTTGAAATCGCCCATCATCACGGTTGGCGCGTGCGGGTTGGCGCGGGCGAGGCCGGCGAGCGTGATCGCCTGCCGGCGCCGCTCCAGAAGCGCGAGGCCAAGATGGGCGACGACGAGGTGCAACTCCCCCACCGGCGTCGCGATGGAGGTCTCGATGGCCATGCGCGGCTCGCGGCGGCCGACCGACAGGTCGTGCAGCACGACGTCGCGCGTCGGCCAGCGTGAGAACAGCACATGGCCATAATGGCCGTCCGGCACTGCGACGGTCCGCGCCTCGGCGAGATGGCCGATGCCGAGCCCCTCCAGCGGCGCGAGACAGCCAATTCCGCGCCCGCGCGTGTCGATCTCCTGCAAAGCGAGGATGTCCGGCCGGTGGCGCGCGATGAGGGCGGCGATGCGCCCGAGGTCGAAGCGCCCGTCCGGCCCGACGCCACCATGGATGTTCCAGGTCATCAGCCGCAACGTCGTCGCCGACCGCTGGTTCGGCAGCGGCGTACCGTTCATGCCGGCCCTCGCAGGCGCGATACCAGGATCTGGAGACCGAGCGAGCCGGCGACCCAGAGCAGGATGAAGCCGATCAGCAGCGTGATCCGCAGCAGCGATGGTTCGGCGATCAGCGCGACGATCTGGTGGCCCAGCGCGCTCAGCACGATCAGTCCCGGCAGCAGACCGAGCGCGGTTCCGACCACGAAATCGAGCAGGCGCAGGCCCGCCGCCCCGGCGACCAGATTGACGAAAGTGAAGGGCGCCGCCGGCACCATTCGCATCGTCGCCACGGTGAGCACGCCCCGTGCGGCCAGCCCGCGACGGATGCGGTTGATGCGCGGGCCGATGAAGCGGCGGATCACGCCGGCCCCGAGATGACGCCCGATGAAGAAGGTCACCACCGCGCTTGCCAGCGCACCGATCCCGGCCAGCAGCGCGCCGGTCCATCCGCCATAGACGGCAACGGTGGCGACGATCAGCACCGAGACCGGGAAGACGACCAGCCCGCCCAGCACATAGACCGCCACCACCACGGCCGCGCCCCAGGGCCGTTCGGCGAGGCCATCGAGCGCGGCGACGATCCGCGCGGGGTCGGCAAAGGGCGAGTTGGCCCAGCCCACGACCAGCGCGGCCAGCACGGCAAACCCCGCCAGCAGAAAGCCGATACGCCAGCCCCTGCCCGACACCTGCGGTGAGCGATCATCATAGATCGGCTCCAGCGGATCGGCGATGGCACTGATCTGAGGCAGCGTCCGCTCGGTGGCTTCGACGGCGGGAAGGTCGACTAGCCGCCGGCCCGCATGGCTCGCCTTCGAGGCGGCCACCAGTCCGTCGCGGGCCATGATGTCCGCTATGGCCTCGGGAGCGAGCCCGACATGTTCGCCGAGGAGGCGATCGCGAATGGCGGCGATGGCTTTCCGCTTGCCCTCCCCGAGCGCCTCGACAACGAGATCGCATTCGCTGTCGAAGCCCATCGAGCGGTTGCAGATATTGGCGGAGCCGACGCGCAGCAGCCTGTCGTCGACGATGAAGATCTTCGAATGCACGAAGACCGCCGCAGTGGACGTCGCCTCGCCCGCGTCATCGTCCGGCGGGGCCTCGCTCACCTCCGGGAAGACGAGGCGGGCGCGGGCGACGAGACCGTCTTGCGCGAGGAGCGCGCGAAGTCTTTCGCGCGGAAGGGCCATGACCTGATGTTCGATCCACGACCGGTAGGCCTTGGGCGTGACGATCACGACTTCAAGCTCCGGGCGCGCCCGCATGCGCTCGACGAGGTGCCGCGTGAACCGCTCGCAGGTGACGAACTGGTTCTCGACATAGATCGTCCGCTCGGCGGCGTCGATCATGTCGAACAGCAGTGCCTCGACCTCGCGGGTGCCGCGTTCGCCGTCATGGTCCGGCAGGGTGCGGGCGATGCCGACCTCGACGTCGCGAAAGTCAGGCGCGAGGACGGAGGGCCAGCGGGCCCGCGCCCGGCGCGCCGGTGCCAGACGCTCGGAGGCGGCGCACTTCCAGCGGTGGCGGAACAGGGCGGCTAGAGCTTCCGCCGCCTCGCCGTCGACCGCCATCTGCACGTCGTGGAAGGGTTCGTAGGCGCCTCCTTGCGGATCGCGCCTCAACGGGTCGTTCGGGCGATGGGCGGGCGTATCCCACCGCCGCCCGGTAAGGTCGAGGCCTCCTGAGAAGGCGACCGCATCGTCGATCACGACGATCTTCTGGTGATGCGAGGCGCCGAGCGGCAGTGCGTCGTCGAGGCAGAGTTCGATCTGTTTCGGGGTCGCCCAGAGGAAGGAATAGATCGGCGCCAGTTCGCGCTCCAGGGCGAACATCACCGAATAGTCCCACAATAGCAGGCGGATGCGCAGGCGCGGGTTGCGCGCGACAAGGGCGGAAAGGAAAGCCGCCAGCGTTTCGGGCAATCCGTCGTCGGCGCTGCCGGTCTCGCCCACCAGCTTCATCCGGCTGTCGAGGTCCCACCCGGCGATATGGATGGTCTCGCGCGCCTCGCGCATCGCCTCGCGCAGAGCGCCGAAATAGGCGGCGCCGTCGACGAGGACGCTGGCTCTGTCGGCACGGGCGATCCGCCAGACATTGCGTCTGGGTTTCAGCACGGCGCCCTGCCCCGACGGCGGGGACGGCGTTTCGCCGCCCGGGGCCGGTTCGGCGGCCAACGGGCTTTCGATCAGATCGTGGCTAAGGGGCATGTGCCTCGGTCATGCTGGAGCGAAGGAGCCTTCGCTAACCCCATTGCCGACCTGCGGTTCCCTCGCCTGATGATGCCACCGCCCGCCGCTCAGCGTGCCCGCAGGCCCGCCAGCACAGTCGCGAATGCCGGTTCGCCGCGCGCGACGACGCGTTCCAGCCGGCCCTGCGAGAGGAGGACAAGACGGTCGGCCCCGGCCGCCTCGCGTTCCAGATGCGTTGCGATGATCACCGTCCGATCCCCCGCCCGCGCCCACAGGCAGGCCATGACCTGATCGGCGGTTGCGGCGTCGAGACCCTCGGTCGGCTCATCGAGCAGCCAGAGCGGGGCATCGCTCAGCACCAGCCGCGCAAGGGCGAGGCGTCGCGCCTGTCCGCCGGAAAGACCAAGACCGCCCTCCCCCAGCCGGGTCGCGAGGCCATCGGGAAGCCGGGCGAGCAGGTCGCGCAGACCGGCGGCATCGAGGGCGGCGATCAGCTCTTCGTCGTCCGCATCGGGACTCGCCAGCCGCAGGTTCTCGGCGAGGCTGTCCTGAAACAGCTCGGTGCGCTGGGTGAGCTGCGTCGCCGCGAGAGCCTCCAGCCGGCCCGCCGCGACGCCGATCTCCCCGGCGAGCGCGGCGATCAGGGTCGACTTGCCGGCGCCGCTGGCACCGATCAGCGCGATCCTTTCGCCGGTTCTCACCGTGAGGACGAGGCCGATCAGTGCCGGGCGCGCCGCACGCTCCGGGCGCAGGTCAACCTGTTCGAGCCGCACCGCAATTCCCGGTGACGGCGGTTCCACAGTGATGGCGGGGCCACTAGAGGCGAGGCGCGGGGCGACGCGCCGCGCAGCAATGAGCGCACGTTCCAGTTCCACCGCTCCGCGCCGGAGCAGGCCGAACGGGTCGAGCGACGCCAGCACCACCAGAAGCACCAGCGCCGCGATCGCCGGTTCCACCGCGCGGACTTCCGAGAGAGCGGCGACCGCGATGACGGCCAGCGCGAGCACCAGCCAGCCGAGTACTGAGATTGCGGCGCCCGTGCCGGCCTCGATGCGGTTGAGCGCGTCGTCGGCCTGCGCGAGCCGGGCGTCCGCTTCCGCCAGCCCGTCGCACCGGGCGCCGAGCCGGCCCGCCATCAGCAGATCGACCTGCCCGGCGACCAGATCGACCGCCCGGCTCCGCAGTACCTCGAGCGCATGGGCGCGCCGACGCGCCGGGCGCCGCGCAGCTCGAACAGCCCAGATCGGGATGCCGAAACCACCGAGAAGCACGATCACCGCGAAGGCCAGCCCAAGCCGGGGATCGACCAGGGCCAGCGCATAGGCGGAGCCCAGGGTGACGGCGAGCGCCGCCCCGGTCGGTACCAGCACGCGCAGATAGAGCGAATCCAGCGCGTCGATGTCGAGCGTGAGGCGGAACAGCAACGCCGTGGGGCGATTGACCAGCCGTCCCGCGGCACCCGGCACCGACCAGCCCCGGAACAGCCTTTCGCGCAGCTCGGCCAGTACGGCGAGCGTCGCGTCGTGCGTCACCAGCCGTTCGGCATAGCGCGTCGCCGTGCGCGCGAGCGCGAAGAACCGTATGCCCGCCGAGGGCGCGAAAAGGTCGAAGGCAAGCGCCGTTGCCGTGCTGGCCCCGGCAATCGCCGTCGCGGTGATGAACCAGCCGGCGAGGCCGAGCAGGGCGACGCCGGAGGCGATGGCCAGTGCCGAAAGCACGATGCCGGCCAGAAGCACCCCGCGCCGGCCGTTGAAGAAGAGACGGAGCACCGCCCCGAGGGCGCGCAGATCGCTCATATGGCCGCGCCCTTCCCGTCGAGCCGCACGGTGCGATCCATTCGCGCGGCCAGAGCCGGATCGTGGGTGGCGACCACCAGCGTGCGCCCGCGCGCAAGCTCCAGCAGCGCCTGCGTCACCTCGGCGGCGGTGCCTGTGTCGAGATGGGCGGTGGGCTCGTCGGCGAGGATAAGGTCCGCACCGGGCGCAATGGCCATGCGGGCGATGGCGAGCCGCAGGGCTTCGCCGCCGGAGATGCCGCGCCCGGCCTCGCCGATGGGGGCGGACCCTCTCACCGCCGCGACAGGCTCCAGCTGCGCGAGCGCCAATGCACGGGCGGGCGCCCCGGCATCGAGCCCGGGCCGGCCGAGGGTGACATTTCCCATCAGCGTGCCGGCGAAGATATGCGGCGACTGGCCGACATAGGCCATGCGGGAGCGCAGCCGCGCCGCATTGTCGTCGGTCAGGGCCTCCCCGTCGATCAGCACCCTGCCCTGCTCCGGCGCCGAAAACCCGGCGAGGAGCGCAAGCAGCGTCGACTTGCCGGCCCCGCTCGGGGCGAAGAGCGCGACATGCTCGCCCTGCGAGACCGCGAGGGTGAACCCGTCGAACACGGTGTCAGCCGCGCCGGCATGTCGAAAGGTGATCCCGTCGAAGAGCAGGGCCGGCGGCGAGGGGGAGCGGGGCGGCGTGTCCGTCGACGGCGCGTTCCGGCCGACGATGGTCTGCCCCTCCTGCGCCAGAGCGGCCAATGCCGCGAGTGCGGCCCGCCCCGCCGCGCGGTCGTGCCAGACGGCGGCGAGCTCGCGCAGCGGTTCGTAGAAGGATGGCGCGAGGAGAAGGATGAACAGGCCGTGGCCGAGCCCGAGCGGCGTTCCCCAGCTGCCGAAATCGAGGGCGCCGAGTAGATGCAGGCCAATATAGGCGGCCACCAGCGCCACGCCTGCGGCCGAGAACAGTTCCAGCACCGCCGAGGACAGGAAGGCGATGCGCAGCACCACCATGGTGCGGCGGCGCAGGCTCTCGGCATTGGTGCGCAGGCGCCGCGCCGTGGCATCGACCGCGCGATGGGTGCGGATGGTGGCGAGGCCCCGCAGCCGGTCGAGCAGGAAGGCGTTCATGCCGCCGAGCTCGACGAGCTGCTCCTCGCTCGCCGCCTGGGCGCGCCAGCCGATCAGCGCCATGAAGAAGGGAATGAAGGGGGCTGTCAGCGCGAGCACCAGCGCCGCCGCCCAGGAGAACCACAGCACGACGCCGAGCAGGGCGAGCGGCACCGTCACCGCGCGCAGGCGCGCCGGCCCGAAGCGCGAGAGATAGGGCAGGATCGCCTCGGCCTGTTCCGCAAGCGTGCTGGCCGCCAGTCCCGAGGGCGGTCGCCGGATGTCCAGGGGCGACCCGTGGGCGAGCGCCTCGGCGGCCCTGTTCCGCAACCGGGAAAGCTCCGTCCGCGCGGCGCGAAAGGCCATCCGGCTCGCGGCGGCATCGCCGAGCGCTCTCAGAACCCCGAGCAGCACGATGCCCGCAGCCGGCAGGAGCGCGGCCTGCACGCCGCCGGTTCCGTCGACGAGCCTGGCGACCACCTCGCTCAGCAGGGCGGCCTGCCCCACCCAGAGCAGCGGCGTCACGGCATGCAGGAGCGCGGCGAGGCGCAGCGGCGGCGCCGTTGCCGGAACCTCGGCGCGCCGGCCCGGGTGGCGGGTGCGACGGATCGACGAAGCCGTCGCGGTGAATTCGCCGGCCATGTCGTGGTGCCCTGCCCTCGTTCCCTCGTCGGGAATATCCCGACGCGGCGCCGGCGGACCTTACGCCCTCATTGGGCCGCGCCGTCCGGGCAACTTAAGTCCGGCACCGACCAAGCGAAACGGGACAAGGCGTCCCGGTCCGTCGTCGGCGTGCGTAAACGACAGGGAGGTGCCGAATGGGTCGGCGATATCGAGCGGCCGATCAGCCGCCCTTGCCGGTAACGCCGGGCAAGTTCCAGCTGGGCACCGACCAGTTCGGGACGCTCCAGCCGGGCAGGCTCCAGCTTTGCGAAGAAGGCGGTGCCGACGGAGCCGGCGCCGCTCGCGCGGGAGATTGCGCGGGGGGCTGTGCCGCCGTGCGGGGTGGCTTCTTTCCGGTGGGCTTCGTGTTCGCCGCCGCAGCGGAGGCCGCAGCGGCTGCGGCAAGGGCGGCCTGCCGGGCGGCCATCCAGTCGCCGGTCTCCTTCAGGATCAATTGCCGGACGGCCGGATGGGTCGGGAGCTGGGCATGGCTGGTGAAGCGCGCGCCGGAGGCCCAGGCACTGATATTGATCGCCCCGCTCACACGGGCGAATCCCGGTCCGGCGATGTTCACGCAGCGCGGCACCTTGCAGGCCGGCGGGGCCGGCGCGGCATCGACGGTGATCACCAGCGGCGCCGGATAGCCAGCGCGTGCCACGTTGCGGGCGTAGCGCAGCGCGGTCTCGCCGCCCATGGAATGGCCGATGATGATGTCGGGCACGATTCCCTGGGTTCTGACCATCAGATGCGAATCGGTACGGGTGCGGAAGCCCTGTTCCTGCAGGGGGCGCGCCAGCGCGGATACACCGATATAGTCGTTCTCGATATAGACCCCGAGGCCATCGAGAAGCAGGACCAGCGGCGGCTGCGGGGCGGCTGCCGGCTCCTCTGCCAATGCGGGGGCGGCGGGCCCTGCGGGGGCTTGCGCAACGGCGGGAGCGATGCCCGCGAGCAGCAGAACCGCTGCGATGTGAATGGTCTTCAATGCGGTAGCTCGTCCGGCGAATAACCCTGCCCCCGGCGACAGATTTACCGCAAGGTCCGCTTGCCCGCCATGGCCTTGTAGGCGGGGAGAGCCGCTTTCCCCTCCCCGCGCCTCTCGACCCGAGGGTCAGGCCGCGTGGCTCCAATGATGCTCGTCATTGCGCAGGTGGCAGGCGTCGGCCCAGGTCTCAAAGGCGACCCACGCCTTGTTCTGCTGCTCGGGCAGACGCGCCGATTCCATCTGCGTCAGGAGCATCTCGGCGAATCGGCCGAGACGGTCGTGCCGCAGGGAGCGGATGAAATCGATGGCCCCGTCGAGCGAGGCGATCTCGATGTCCTCATACCCGACGCGGACGTGGATGGGTTGAGGTTGAAAGGTGGCGCGGTCGGTCAGGTTTGTCATCATGCACCTCCCTGTGCTCGGCTTTTGTATCGGACCGACGCGGTCAAGCCGTACCCTCGCCAGTGATGCTGCCTTATGACATGGCAATTTGGCGCCGGAATGACGCAGTCAAGGAATAATGGCGAAATCAGCTCGGAAACCGACGTGAATGACTTTCAGCATGGGACACGTTTTGGTGATGTTGATGTCTTCCATGAAGAATATGGCACATCGTACATGGAATGTGGCATCCCACGGCGAAGTGGATGTTTATCGCCTCCTATGAAGCCGCGAATCTATGCTTAGTGAGGTGCGACGGCCCCTTACCGAACCCTGCGTCATATGGAACGACCTTGTTCCGCTGCAATCGGTCGTCGTTGCCGGCGATTACGTACATCGAAAAGCTTATACTGCCTGAGCCTATATATTCGTAGTACTGATTGCCTTACAATTATTTCGCTTAAGCGAATGAACTGAATTATTTATGCTGCTATGCAGCGTCGAATACCTCTTGCGGCGCCATCATTGCATCATGCTAGGGTGACGATGGACGGCGAAAAGACCGTCCGTGAGGAGGAAACGCCAATGAACATCCGCAACAGGATCGCCATGCTCGCCGCGGCCGCGAGCATTCTCGCCGCAGCTCCCGCCTTCGCGCAGGAAGAGGCGGCGCATGTGAAGCCGGCGACGGCCTATGTGCAGAAGAACATCCAGCCCTGGCTGAGCGATCCGGTGGTCATCGCCGCCGTGATCGAATCCAACAAGGCGCACAAGCGTCTCATGCAGGAAGACATCATTGCGCTGGACAAGGCGTGGATCGCCAAGGACGCGACCGTCGTCGATCCGGTTCGCAAGAACAAGCTGTCCGAATTCCTCATCGTGAAGCGGGATGCGTCCGGCGGCACGATCACGGAAGCCTTCGTGATGGACAATCGCGGCCTCAATGTCGGCCAGACCGACGGTACCTCCGACCTGTGGCAGGGCGACGAGGCCAAGTGGCAGAAGTCCTACGGCGTCGGCCCCGGCGCGATCTTCGTCGACAAGGTCGAGGAAGAGGACGGCAAGAAGATCGCCCAGGTGAGCGTGACCATCTCCGACAAGGATGTCGCCATCGGCGCCGTCACCTTCGGCATCGACGTCAGCAAGCTGAAGTAAGTACGAGACCGGACGTCTCTCCCGGATATCGGCGGGCGGCGAGAGCCGCCCCTTTTTTTGCCGGTCGCCATCGGTCACCGCATCGCATCGACCTCGCCGCCGGGTTGGGCTAAGTCTCCTTCCGCCGGGATAACGAAGGAGTTCGCCATGTTTCTTGCAATGAACCGCTTCAAGGTGAAGCTGGGGTCGGAGGCCGATTTCGAGACCGTCTGGCGCGAGCGCGACAGCTATCTCAGGACCGTTCCGGGCTTCAAATCCTTCAACCTGCTGCGCGGTCCCACCAAGGACGACCACACGCTGTACGCCTCGCATTCGGAATGGGCGTCGCGGGCGGATTTCGAGGCGTGGACGCGCTCGGAGGCGTTCCGCAAGGCTCACAGCAGCGCGGGAAGCAACAAGCCGCTTTATGTAGGCCACCCCGAGGTCGAGCTTTTCGAGAGCGTTCTCGCGCAGCAGGCGGACGATCAGGCGGCCTGACGCCCGCTCACATGGTGGCGAGGCGTCGACGGCGCGCGATCGCCGGAGTTGACGCGGGCGGCAGCGTGCCGTAACGCCTCGCGATCCTTGACATCCGGGTGCCGCACCGATCATGGCCGCTATCGCGTCGACCGACGCCTCTTCTTCCGTGCGCGGCGACGCGCCCCGCATCTCGTTCGTCTCGCTCGGCTGCCCGAAGGCACTCGTCGACAGCGAGCGCATCATCACCAGCCTGCGCTCGGAAGGCTATGAACTGTCGCGCCACCACGAGGGCGCCGACCTTGTCATCGTCAATACCTGCGGCTTCCTCGACAGCGCCAAGGCCGAGAGCCTAGCCGCCATCGGCGACGCGCTGAAGGAGAACGGCAAGGTCATCGTTACCGGCTGCATGGGCGCCGAGCCCGAGCAGATCCGCAACGTGCATCCCGGCGTGCTCGCCGTCACCGGGCCGCAGCAATATGAGAGCGTGCTTGCGGCCGTGCATCAGGCGGTGCCGCCGACGCACGATCCCTTCGTCGATCTGGTGCCGCCGCAGGGCATCAAGCTCACCCCGCGCCACTATGCGTATCTAAAGATTTCAGAGGGTTGCAACAATCGCTGCACCTTCTGCATCATCCCGAAGCTTCGCGGGGATCTGGTCAGCCGCCCGGCGGCGGACGTGCTGCGCGAGGCGGAGCGCCTGGTCGCGGCCGGCGTGAAGGAACTGCTGGTCATCTCGCAGGACACCTCGGCCTATGGCGTCGACCTGAAATATGCCGCCAGCACGTGGAAGGATCGCGAGGTCCGCGCCCGCTTCCTCGACCTGTCGCGGGAGCTCGGCTCCCTCGGGGTCTGGGTGCGGATGCACTATGTCTATCCCTACCCACATGTCGACGAGGTGATCGGGCTGATGGCCGATGGCGTCATCCTTCCCTATCTCGACATCCCGTTCCAGCACGCCTCGCCCAGCGTGCTCAAGCGCATGAAGCGCCCGGCGGCGCAGGAGAAGACCCTCGCCCGCATCCAGGCATGGCGCGCCGCCTGCCCCGATCTCACCCTGCGCTCGACCTTCATTGTCGGCTTCCCCGGCGAGACCGAGGCCGAGTTCGAGGAACTGATCGACTTCCTCGACGAAGCCGAGCTGGACCGCGTCGGCTGCTTCAAATACGAGCCGGTGGCCGGTGCCCCGGCCAACGAACTCGGCGCGGCGATTGCGGAAGAGGTCAAGGAGGAGCGCTGGAAGCGCTTCATGGAGGTGCAGCAGCGCGTCTCCGCCCGGCGCCTCAAGCGCAAGGTCGGCACCCGACAGCAGGTCATCATCGATTCCGTCGGCCCGACCGTGGCGATCGGCCGTTCCAAGGCCGATGCGCCGGAAATCGACGGCAACGTCCACATCGCCGCCCGCCGTCCGCTGCGGGTGGGCGAAATCGTGACGGTCAAGATCGAACGCGCCGACGCCTACGACCTGCACGGCACGGCGGTGGGGTTCTGAGGCTTTCCATTGGCCGTCATTCCGGACGGCCTCAGGCCGATCCGGGATGACGACGGGAGCCGGAGCGATGTGTCGGCGCCGGCCCCCTACGCCTTCAGCAGGTCCCGCAGCGAGGCCTCGATCACCTGCGTTGCCGCCTTCAGGTCGCTGATGCGGACATGCTCGTCCGCCGCGTGGGCGTTGGCTTCCAGAATGGAGCGCGGCCCGGCGCCGTAGAGCACGGTCGGCACGCCCGCCGCCGTGTAGTGGCGCGCATCGGTGTAGAGCGGCACGGCGGTCGCCGGCGGGGTCTCGCCCAGCACAGCGGCGGCATGCTTCTGGATCGTCTCCACCAGCAGTTCGGTCCCCGGCAGCGTCCGCAGCGGCTCGGCGAGGATGATGCGGCGGCACTCGATCTCGATTCCCTCGCGGCCGGCCACGGCAGCCTCGACCAGAGCGTTCAGTTCGGCCTCGACGCTGGCGCCGTCCTCCTCCGGCGTGAGCCGGCGGTCGACGCGCAGGGTGATGCGGTCGGGCACGACATTGGTGTTGATGCCGCCGGAGATGAGGCCGACCGTGATCTTCGGCGAGCCGATGCCGGGCGTGGCGCTGGTGATGCCGTAGAGGCGCCGGCGCTCGGCATAAATCGCGGTCAGGATCGCGGTTGTGGCCTCCAGCGCGTCGGCGCCGGTCTCCGGCAGCGCGGCATGGGCCTGCTTGCCGCGCACCACGATTTCGAGGTGCAGCGCGCCGTTATGGGCAATGACGATGGCGTAGGAGAAGCCGGCGGAGATGGCGAGATCGGGCTTCGAGAAGCCGTGCTCCAGCAGCCATTTCGGCCCGACAAAGCCGCCAGCCTCCTCGTCATAGGTGAAATGCAGCTCGACGGTGCCGTCGAGGCCCTCGGGATTCTCCTTCAGGCCGAGCAGGGCGAAGGTGTAGGTCGCGAAGTCCGATTTCGAGACCGCCGCGCCGCGCCCGTAGATCGCCCCGCCCTTCTCTTCCGCCCCGTAGGGATCGAAGGTCCAGCCCTCGCCCGGCGGCACCACGTCGCCATGCGCGTTGAGCGCGATCACCGGGCCCCTGCCGCTGCCGAAGGTCTCGCGCACCACGAGATTGACCACGGACTTCATGCCGTTGGCCTTCACGAAGGGCTCGGGCACCACATGGCGCTCGACCGTGAAGCCGAGCTCCTCCAGAAGCCGGCCGGCGACTTCCGCATGGGGTGCGCAATCGCCCGGCGGGTTGTCGCTCGGAACCCGCACCAGCGCCTTCAGGAAGTCGACCTCGAGGGCCAGCTTCTGCGTCTCGTCGCCTGGATTGCTCACGTCTGTGCTCCGCTTGGGCCGCCGTCGAGTTGGGGGAGCTGGAAGCGTTCGATGAAGCGGATCAAGGCCGCTGCCGCCAGTCCCATATCCTCGGGTGAGGTGTATTCCGCCGGGTTGTGGCTGATGCCGCCCCGGCAGCGCACGAACAGCATGCCGACCGGGCAGAGCTTCGACATGGCCTGCCCGTCATGGCCGGCTCCCGAGGCGAGCGAGGGGGCGCGATGTCCGAGATCGGCGACAGCGTTGCCCAGCCGGAGCTGCAGGTCGCGATAGCACGGCACCGTCGCCACCTCGTGGAAGGCCGAGATGACGACGCCGAGCCCGCGACGGTCGGCGATCCTGTGCGCCTCGCGCTCGAAGCGGGTCAGCGCCTCGCGGCGCGACATATCGGAGCCCGAGCGCAGATCGACGGTGAAGACGACGCGCGAGGGGATGACGTTGACCGAACCGGGCTCGACATGCATGCGCCCGACAGTCGCCACCATGCCGTGCCGGTCCGCCCGCGCGATGCGCTCGACCTCCAGCGCCATCTCGGCGGCACCGAGCAGCGCGTCGCGGCGCATGCGCATCGGAACGGTTCCGGCATGGCCGGCCTCGCCGGTCACGGTGACGGACAGGCGCGAGGCGCCGGCGATGGCGGTGACGACGCCAAGCGGCTGGCCCTCGGCTTCCAGCACCGGGCCCTGCTCGATATGCGCCTCGACATAGGCGATGACCCTGGAGGGATCGTAGGCGGCGGAGGGAATGTCGTCGGGGTTCTTGCCGTAGGCGATCAGCGCCTCGCGCAGGCTCACCCCGTCGGAATCGGCGCCTGCCAGGCTCGCCGGCGGGAACACGCCGGCAATGGCGGCGGAGGAGGACAGCGTGGTCGGAAAGCGGGTGCCCTCCTCGTCGCCGAAGGCCAGCACGTCGATGCCGTAAGGCGGCGTGAGCCCGGCGCGGGCGATCTCTCCGACGGCGAGGATGCCGAGGACGACGCCCATGGCGCCGTCATATCTGCCAGCGTTCGCCACCGTGTCGATATGCGAGCCGATCAGCAGGCGCGGCGCCTCCTTACCGGCGGGGTACCAGCCGCCGCGCACCGTGCCGAGCGCGTCCTCGTCCACCGCGAGGCCGGCTTCCGACATCCAGCGGGCGACGAGATCGGCGGCGCGCCGGTGCTCGGGCGTCAGGAACAGGCGGGTGAGATTGTCGGGTCGGGCGGAGATCGCGCCGAGTTCTTCGATCATCGCCGCGGCGCGGCTTCCAAGCGCGGCGATGTCCAGGGCTATTCTCATGTCGTCGACGCTGCGCCTCTCGCCCGGCGATGGGCATGGTTCGTGCCGCCGCTCGCCGTGCACGGCAATCGCATATGGGCGTGCCTTTGGCAACGATGGCGGCGCGACCGGAGCGGCGCCGCCATCGGGATTCAGCCGGCGGCCGGTGTCACTGGCCGGGCACCTTGTCGTCGATGCCCTTTACGTACCAGTTCATGGACAGGATATCCTTGTCCGGCAGCGCCTCGCCTTCCTTCACCACCAGTTCGCCCTTCTGGTTGTAGATCGGGCCCTTGAAGGGATGCAGCGCGCCGGAGGTGATGGCGGCCTGGGTCTCCTCGGCCATCTTCTTCACGTCGTCGGGCATGTTGGTATAGGGCGCCATGACGACCTCGCCCTCCTTCATGCCGGCCCAGGTGTCGGTCGACGTCCAGGTGCCGTCCAGCGCCGCCTTGACGCGCTTGACGTAATAGGGCGCCCAGTTGTCGACGATGGAGGTCAGCTGGGCCTGGGGGCCGAAGGCGATCATGTCGGACGCCTGCCCGAAGGCCTTCGCGCCGCGCGCCTCGGCGGCCTGCATGGCTGCGGGGCTGTCGGTGTGCTGGGAGATCACGTCGGCGCCCTGGTCGATCAGCGCCTTGGCGGCGTCGGCTTCCTTCGCCGGGTCGAACCAGGAATTCACCCAGACGATCTTGATCTTCATGTCCGGGTTGACCGACTGCGCGCCGAGCATCAGCGAATTGATGCCGGAGATGACTTCGGGGATCGGGAAGGAGGCGATGTAGCCGACCGTGCCGGTCTTCGACGTCTTCGCCGCGAGCTGGCCGAGGACGTAGCGGCCCTCGTGGAACTTGGCGTTGTAGGTCGAGACGTTCTTCGTGCGCTTGTAGCCGGTGGCGTGCTCGAAAAACACCTTCGGATGGCGCTTCGCCACCTTCAGCGTCGGCTCCATGTAGCCGAAGGAGGTGGTGAAGATGATCTTGTTGCCGGCGCGCACGAGCTGCTCGATCACGCGCTCGGCGTCAGGGCCCTCGGGCACGTTCTCGACATAGGTGGTCTCGACCTTGTCGCCGAACTCCTTCTCGACCGCCTTGCGGCCCTGATCGTGCTGGTAGGTCCAGCCGAAGTCGCCGACCGGGCCGATATAGACCCAGGCGGCCTTCAGCTTCTCCGCCGCCTGCGCCTCCGGCAGACCTCCGGCGAGGGCGAGCCCCGAGGCGAAGGCGACCGCCATGGAGAGAATCTTGCGCATGAACGTCTCCGCTCCATCAAACGCGGCCTCGGATTGTCACCGGCGATGCGCGGCCGCATCGCACGCCGGGAGGCCGCGAGCGCGGCCGATCGTCAGGCCCGTCAGCGATCGGGCACGAAGGGGACGCCGAGCGAGGCCGGCGCACCCTGCCCGCGCTTGAGGGCGGAGATGGCCACCAGCGCGATGATCGTCGCCAGATAGGGCAGCGACGACAGGAACTGCGAGGGGATGCCGAGCCCGAAGCCCTGAACGTGCAGTTGCAAGATCGATACCGCGCCGAAGAGGTAGGCGCCTGCCAGCAGCCAGAGCGGCCGCCACGCGGAGAACACCACCAGCGCAAGCGCGATCCAGCCCCGGCCGGCGGTCATGTCGCTCGCCCAGAAGGGCGTGTAGGCCAGCGAGAGATGGGCGCCGGCGAGCCCCGCGCAGGCGCCGCCGAACATCACCGCCAGCGTGCGGATCCGGCGCACCGGATGGCCGAGCGCATGCGCGGCGGAGTGGCTCTCGCCGACCGCCCGCAGCACCAGCCCGGCGCGGGTGCGCGCCAGCCCGTAGGTGACGGCGGCGAGCAGCAGCAGGGAGGCGTAGACGAAGGCATCCTGCCCGAACACCGCGCGACCGATGATCGGCAGGTCGGTGAGCACCGGAAGATCGAGGGCCGGCGCGGCGTCGAGCCGGGTGCCGACGAAGGACGACCCGATCAGCCCGGCGATGCCGAGGCCGAGAATGGTGGTCGCCAGCCCCGAGGCGACCTGATTGGTGGCCAGCCACACGGAGAGGCCAGCGAACACCAGCGACAGCGCGGTGCCGGCTAGCACGGCGGCCAGCGTGCCGAGCAGCAGACTGCCGGACGAATAGGCCGTCGCGTAGCCGACCGCCGCGCCGACGATCATCATCCCCTCGACGCCGAGATTGAGGGTGCCGGCCCGCTCGGCCACCAGCTCGCCGAGCGAGGCGAGCAGCAGCGTCGTCGCCGCCGCGACGACGCTGGCGAACACCGCCCCGATGATCGCGGCATCAAGCATGGCTCGTCCCCTCCACCCGGCGGATGCGGTAGCGCACCAGCACGTCCGCCGCGAGGATGGCGATCAGCAGCGTGCCCTGGAAGACGCGGGTGACGTCGAAGGGCATGCGCATGCTGATCTGCGCCGCCTCGCCGCCGATATAGGTCAGCGCCAGCACGAGGCTCGCCACCAATATGCCGACCGGGTGCAGCCGGCCGAGCATGGCGGCGATGATCGCGGTGAAGCCGTAGCCGGGCGAGATGGTCGGCTGCATCTGGCCGATGGGGCCGGCCACCTCGATGATGCCGGCGATGCCGGCCAGCGCGCCGGAGACGGCGAAGACGCCATAGGTCACGCGCCGCTCGTCGAAGCCGGCGAAGGCAGCGGCGCGCGGGGCCGAGCCGCCGAGTTCGATGGAGAAGCCGACCAGCGTGCGCCCGAGCACGAAGGTCGCCGCCGCCACCGCCACCAGCGCGACGATGATGCCGCCATGCAGGCGCCCTTCCTCGAACAGCAGCGGCATCAGCGCCACGTCGTCGAAGGTCACGCTCTGCGGAAAGTTGAAGCCGGCGGGATCGCGCCACGGGCCGCGCACCAGATAATCGAGCCCGTACTGCGCGACATAGACCAGCATCAGGCTGGTGAGGATCTCGCTGGAGCCGAAGCGCACGCGCAGGAAAGCCGGAATGAGCCCCCAAAGCGCGCCGCCAATGGCGCCCAGCACCAGCATGGCGGGCAGCACCCACGGACCGGCCTCGGTGCCGTGCGTCGCCAGCGCCAGCCAGGAGCCGAGCAGGGCGCCGGCGACATACTGGCCCTCGGCGCCGATGTTCCAGCGGTTGGCGCGGTAGCAGAAGGCGAGGCCGATGCCGATCAGCAGCAGCGGGCAGGCCTTGACCACCAGTTCCTGCAGCGTCCACGGGTCGCCCAGCGGCTCGATGAAATAGATGGTGAAGGCCCGGATCGGGTCGTGGCCGAGCAGGACGAACATCACCGCCCCGACCACCAGCGTGACGAGCAGCGCCACCAGCGGCGCCGCCGCGAGGCGCAGGGTGGAGACGTTCTCCTGCCGTTCGAGCTTAAGAGGCATGGGCGCCCTCCCCGCCGGCGTCGTGCGCGCCCGCGCCGTGGGCGTCATGGGCCCCGCCCATGGCGAGACCGATCGCCTCGCGCGAGGTCTCGGCGACCGGGACCGGCACGGTGAGATGGCCCTCGCTCATCACCGCGATGCGGTCGGCGAATTCCAGCAACTCGTCGAGGTCCTGGCTGATCACTAGTACGGCGCAGCCTTCCGCTGCCTTCTCGCGCAGCGTGGTGCGGATGAAAGCCGCCGCCGCCGCGTCGACGCCCCAGGTCGGCTGGTCGACGACGATCAGTACCGGCTGGCGCAATACTTCGCGGCCGATGACGAACTTCTGCAGATTGCCGCCGGACAGGCGCCGCGCCTTCGGGTCCTTGCCGCCGAAGCGCACGTCGAAGCCCTTCACGATGCGCTGGAAATAGTCCTTCACCGCCGCGTGGCGGATCACGCCGAAGCTGACGATTCCGGGGTCGCCATGGGTGGTGAGCAGCACGTTGTCGGACAGCGGCAGGTCGGGTGCGGCGGCATGGCCGAGCCGCTCTTCCGGCACGAAGCCGGCCCGCAGCGCGCGGCGTTCGGTCGGGCCGAGGGCGCCGGCCGGCACCTTGTCGATGACGATGCTCTCCGGGTCCTCGGCCAGCTTCTCGCCGGAGAGCACCTCGAACAGCGTCGTCTGGCCGTTGCCGGCGACGCCGGCGATGCCGACGATCTCGCCGGCGCGGATTTCCAGTTCGATGTCGTGCAGCGCGGAGCCGCGACTGCCGTCGCCGGTAACGCTGAGCTTATGCACCAGCAGGCGGGGCTCGCCGACCTCGTGGGTGACGATGCGCGGCGTGCGCGGCACGTCGGCGCCCACCATCAGGCGGGCGAGGCTGGCGGAGGATTCCTGCTTGGGATCGACCTCGGCGATGAACTTGCCGCCGCGCAGCACGGTGGCGCGGTGGCACAGGCGGCGCACCTCGTCGAGCTTGTGGCTGATGAACAGCACCGCCCGCCCCTCGCCGGTGAGCAGGTCGACGGTGCGGAAGAGGTTTTCGGATTCGTCGGGTGTGAGCACCGAGGTCGGCTCGTCGAGGATCAGCACGCGCGGGTCGCCGAGCAGACAGCGCACGATCTCGACACGCTGGCGCTCGCCGACCGAAAGCTCACCGACACGGCGCCAGGGCTCCACCGCGAGACCGTAGCGGTGCACGCAGTCGTCGATGCGCGCCGCCAGCAAGGTCAGAGGCTCGTGGCCCGGCAGGCCGAGCGCGACGTTCTCCACCACGGTCAGCGCGTCGAACAGGGCGAAATGCTGGAACACGACGCCGACGCCGCGGGCGCGGGAACTGGCCGGGTCGGGGAAGAAGATGGGCGCGCCGTCATAGAGCAGCTCGCCCGAATCGGGCTGAAGCAGCCCGCACATCATCTTGACCAGCGTCGACTTTCCGGCGCCGTTCTCGCCCAGCAGGGCATGCGTCTCGCCGCCCCGGATCGCCAGGCTGACATGGTCGTTGGCCACCAGCGCGCCGAAGCGCTTGGTCAGGCCGACGGCCTCGAGAAGTGACGCTGGAGGGGTTCCCGCTTCGCTCACGCCTGCCGCCATGTGGCTACCCGCGCGGGCGCCGAGGGAAATCGGCGCAGGCGAGGCGTTCGCATGGGGGGCGGGGTTCAGGCTGCGTTTCGCGGGTCATTCGCGCTTCGAATGTGACGGAAGGTTGGCCGTCAGCATGGCATGCCGGTTGAGTGGAGCAAGCCTAAAGTCTGGTCCATCCGGTCCGTATTCTGATGCGTTTCGCGCCAGAGTCGCGGTGGCTCCCCGCTCAGGGCAGCAGCACGGTCGAGCCCGTCGTGCGGCGCCCCTCGAGGTCGCGATGCGCCTCGGCCGCATCCGCCAGACGGTAACGCTGGTTGACCGGAATCCGCACGATGCCGGAGCCGACGACGTCGAACAGGTCGTTCGCGTTCTCGAGCAGGGCGTCCCGCGTCGCCACATGGGTGAACAGGGTCGGGCGGGTCGCGTAGAGCGAGCCCTTCTGCGAGAGGGCCATCAGGCTGAAGTTCTGGATGGCGCCGGAGGCGTTGCCGAAGCTCACGAACAGGCCGCGCGGCTTGAGCGTGTCGAGCGAGGCCGGGTAGGTCGCCTGCCCCACCCCGTCATAAACGACGTCGCACATCGCGCCTTCGGTGATGTCGCGCACCCGCTCGACGAAGTTTTCCTCATTGTAGTTGATGGCGTAGGCCACGCCGTTGGCGCGAGCCAGCTCCGCCTTCTCGGACGAGCCGACGGTGCCGATCACGGTGGCGCCGAGATGCGTCGCCCATTGCGAGAGGATCAGCCCGACGCCGCCGGCGGCCGCGTGGACGAGGATGGTATCGCCGGCCTTCAACTTGTGGGTCTGGCGCAGCAGGTAGCGGGCCGTCATGCCCTTCAGCATCATGGCGGCGGCGGTCTCGTCGCGGATGGTGTCGGGCAGCTTGACCAGCGGCGCCGTCGCCATGACGCGCTCGGTGGCGTAGGCGCCCAGCGACGAGCCATAGGCGACGCGGTCGCCGGGCCGGAACTCGCTCACGCCCGCGCCGACCTCGACGATGATTCCGGCCGCCTCGTTGCCGGGGATGAAGGGCAGGCCCTGCGGCGACGGGTAGAGGCCGCTGCGGAAATAGGTGTCGAGGAAATTGAGGCCGATCGCGGTATGGCGCAGCCGGACCTCGCCGGGGCCGGGCGAGCCGACGGCGATCTCCTCGTAGCGCAGAACCTCGGGACCACCGATCTCGTGAACACGAACCGCCGACGCCATGCCTCAACTCTCCTGCTGAACGCTCAGACCGGGGTGCCGCCGGCCCGCCGCGAGGGGATGAGGCCGAACACGCTGAAATAGGCGGCGCACAGGCACAGGCTGACCGTGACCCACAGGTCCGGCTTCATGCCGTCGATCACCGCGAGAACCGCCAGCACGGCCCAGACGGCCAGAAGGGCGATGGTGAGAAGGCGCAGCCGCACCACCCGGAACGGATGCACGAACTTGATCGGCAGGAAGGTGCCGACCGAGAGCAGAATCACGATGCCGAAGATGACCCAGGGATTGAGCGGCACGAGGAAGAAATAGAACACTACGAGGTTCCACACCGCCGGGAAGCCCTGGAAATACAGGTCCTCGGTCTTCATCGAGGTGTCGGCGAAATAGAGCGCGCTGGTCACCAGAATGGCGACGCTGGCCGGCACCGCCATCCAGAAGGGCATCATGCCGCTGGAGGCCACTGCGAAGGCGGGCACGAGGCAATAGGTGAGGTAGTCGACGACGAGATCGAGCGTCTCGCCCGACCAGCGCGGCAGCACTTCGACCACGCGGGCACGGCGGGCCATGCTGCCGTCGATGCCGTCGACGAACAGGGCGGCGCCCAGCCAGGCGAACATGATGGCCCAGTGGCCCTCGACTGCCGCCATCAGCGCCATGAGGCCGCACACCGCGCCGGAGGCGGTGAAGATGTGGACCGCAAAAGCGAGCGTGCGCCGGCTGGCCGGACGCTCACTGAGCGACTTGGATGTGATCGCCAACGGATCTTCTCCCCCGACTGCCGGATCGGACCGGTCGCCGCCTGCTTCTTCGTTACGCATATAGCATTTGCCCGCATTGATCTGCATTGCCAGACCACGCTGTGCTGCTTATCCCACACTCGCGGGCAGGCTGACAGTCCCGCCGATGCCGTATGGAGGACCAGATGTCATCGAACTCCCGGTTGCCGCCGCCGACCGTCGCCGTCATCGGGGGCGGTGCCAGCGGCCTCGTCGCCGCTCTCGCCCTCGCTTCGGGCGGCCTTCAGGTGAGGCTCGCCGCCCCGCCGCGCGCGCCCGACCCGCGCACCACGGCGCTCATGGATGGTTCTGTGCGTGCCCTTGAGGCGCTCGGCCTGTGGGAGCGGCTGCGCCCGGATGCCGCGCCACTGCGGATCATGCGGTTGATCGACGATACCGGCAGGCTGCTGCGCGCGCCGGAGGTGGAATTCCGCTCAAGTGAGCTTGGGCTCGAAGGGTTCGCCTGGAATCTCGAGAACGAGGTGCTGCTGGCGGCGCTCGACGAGGCGGTTGCCGCCGATGCCCGAATCACGCGGTTGCGCGCCGCCGTCCGGCAGGTCGAGGACGGGCCCGAGGCCGTTGCCATCACGCTGGACGACGGCACCGTCTTCGAGGCAGCCCTCGTCGCCGCGGCCGACGGGCGCAATTCACCGAGCCGGCGCGCCGCCGGCATCGACATGCGCGTGCGCGAATACCCGCAGGTCGCCGTCACCGCGACGCTGGCGCATGGCCGGCCGCATCGCGACGTCTCCACCGAGTTCCACACGCGCACCGGCCCCTTCACGCTGGTGCCGCTGCCGGGGGATCGGTCGAGCGTGGTCTGCGTGGTTTCCCCTGATGAGGCCGAGCAGCTTGGCGCGCTGACGCCGGAAGCGTTCGCCGCCGCCATGGAGCGCAAGGCCCATTCCATCCTCGGCCGGATGCACCTTCTCTCGCCGCGCGGCAGCTTTCCGCTGAGCCAGCGCACCGCCGCGCATTTCGCGCGCGGGCGCATCGCGCTGATCGGCGAGGCGGCGCATATCATTCCGCCGATCGGCGCGCAGGGGCTCAATCTCGGCATACGCGACGCGGCGACGCTGGCGGAGTTGGCGAGCGACGCCGCGCGGGCGGGCGCCGATGTCGGGGGCGCAGACGTCACCGAAACCTATGAGCGCCGCCGCCGCGCCGACGTCGCCAGCCGGGGCTTCGCGGTCGACCTGTTCAACCGCTCGCTGCTGTCGGATCTGCTGCCGGTGGCGGGGATGCGCGGTTTCGGGATCTGGATGCTCGGGCAGTCCGCCGGCCTGCGGCGCGCGGTGATGCGCGAGGGTGTCGGACCGACACGCGACGTGCCGCGTCTTCTCGCCGGCACCCGGCTCTAGCCGGTCACTGGAGCAGTCCGTGCGGCAGCATGTCGTGCTGCACGGCGTAGAGCATGGCGGTGACGGTGGCGACCGAGACCACCGTGCCGATCAGCACGCCGCCCGAGGCGCCGGCGACGTAGGTGTCGTACTGCTTCGCCATGATGAAGGCGTTGAGCGCCGGTGGCAGGCTCGCCATCAGCACGGCGGTGGCGATCCACACCGGATCGAAGCCGCCGACCGTGGTGAGCACCAGCCACACCAGCGCCGGGTGCACCACCAGCTTGATCAGGAGCAGCCAGGGCACCTCGCCCTGCATCCGCTCCATCGGCCGCAGCGCCACCGAGACGCCGAGGGTGAACAGGGCGCAGGGCGCGGCGGCGTTGCGCAGGAATTCCAGCGTCTTCTCGACCGCGACCGGCGGATGGAACTCGAAATAGGCGGCCGCGACGCCGAGGAAGGTCGCGACGTTGAACGGGTGCGTCATCACCCGGCGCGCGACCAGCAGCAGCGTCGCGCTGAAGCGCCGCCGGTCCCGCCCGGAAACTGCCATCAGGATCGGTACGGCGGTGAAGAAGAACAGGCTGTCGAAGACGAAGATCAGCGCCGTCGGCACCGAGGCCCCTGCCCCGAGCGCGCCGAGCGTCAGGCCGGGACCCATATAGCCGACATTGGAATAGGAGCCGATGATCGCGGCGATGGTGGCTTCCGGCAGGTTGCCATGCCGCAGCCAGAGGCCGACCAGCAGCGAAAGCGCGAAGCAGGCGGCCGTCGTCAGCGTCGTCGCGGCGATGAAGGTTCCGTTGGTCAGCTCATGGAAGGGCGTGCGCGCCACCAGCGAGAAGAACAGCGGCGGCAGCGCCACATAGATGATGAAGAAGCTGAGCCATGCGAGGCCGCTCTCGGGGATGCGCGCCAGCCGGCCGCAACCCAGCCCGAGGAAGATCACACCGAAGAAGGGAAGCGCCAGCGCCAGGACCTCGGACATATGCGCTGGCTATCGGCTCGCCGCGTGCCGGTCAATCGGCATTAGGAAGGACCGGAGCGTTCCCCTGTGGCCGCGGCGGAGGCACGTTCGTTGCATCGGGAAAGTTGACATATGGCGGCGTCGACCGTTACGGGTCGCCGTTCAGGCAGGCGTGCGGATTCATGATGAAAGAGCGGAACGCCAAATACCGCATCGGGCAGATCGTGCGTCATCGCTACTACCCGTTCCGCGGCGTGGTCTTCGACGTCGATCCCGAATTCTCCAACACGGACGAATGGTGGGAATCGATCCCCGAGCACATCCGGCCGACCAAGGACCAGCCCTTCTACCATCTGCTCGCCGAGAACGCGGAGACGGAATACGTCGCCTATGTCTCCGAGCAGAATCTGGAGCCGGACGTGTCGGGTGAGCCGGTGCGCCACCCGCAGGTCGAGGAGATGCTGTCGGCGGATGGCGACGGCGGATGGCGGGTGCGCAGCGAGAGGCTGCAATAAGAGGCGGCCGGCTGCCTACCCCCTCGCGTTTCCTCTAAAACGAAAACGCCCGGCTCTCGCCGGGCGTTCTGAACGGGTCAGGGGCTGTCCGCGACTACTGGGCGGGCTGGGCGTTCTTGAGCTTCTCGGCGCCGAGCTTCTCAAGGCCGGCCTTGGTCTGCTGCTCGCGCTGGGCGGCTTCGGACTTCAGCTGCTCCTGGCGGGCCTTGACCTGCTCCTGAATCTTCTTGAGCTGCTCGTCGAAGACCTTCGGGTCGGTCGGGGCGCCGTCATAGACCTTGGCGAAGTCGCCGAGGCCGATCGGGTAGCTGATGATGCGGCCGACGGCATTGGCCACCTGGAGGGTGAGGCCCGGGGCCTTCTTCATGCGGTCGATGAACGCCTGGTCGACCTGCAGGTCGCCGCGGCAGACGCGCTCGTCGCACATGACGAAGGTGCCGAGGATCGGCTGCTCGTTGGCGAGCGCCACGCGGAAGCCGTTGCGCAGCAGCAGGCCGGTCGGGAAGGCGACCGTGAACGCCTTCTTCGGATCGTCCTTCACCTCGAACACGCCGAAACGCACGAGGAACTGCCCGGTGTCGGTGATGATGGACTGCTCCAGCTCACAGACTTCCTTGTTGATGCTCGGGTCCTGCCGGCACTGCTTGACCCACGGGAGCGGGATCGCCGGAATCTGGTGGGACTGCTGCCCACCGGCGGGCGCCTGCTGCGGGGCGTTGGCCGCAGGCTTGGCGGCCGGCTTGGCCGGCTGCGACTGGGCGAACACCGCGCCGCCGGAAAGGGTGAGCACCAGGGCCGCACCGGCAAGGCTGCGCGCGAGAGTGGAGCGTTTGATCATATCGTGTTCCTGTCGTGCGAACCGCAACGTGAGCGAAGGCAGCAGACGCCTCGGCGCCATTCGGGATCGAAAGGCTGTCTCCCGTTCAAATGAGGCGAGACAGTGACCCCACGGAATTTCAGTGTCCCGTTCATGCTAGAACTCACGCGAGAGTACCAGCCGAATCTTTGACGATGGGAGCCGAAGCGTGACCGATATCACCCGGCGCGTCCTCGGGCGCAATGTCTTAATCGCCGCGGGCAGTGCGGCAGCGGGATACCTGCGCCTTCCGTCGGCGCTCGCGCAGGCCGATCCCGGCGCAACGGGCGCCGGCCCGGTGCCCCAGCACGGTCTGGCGATGCATGGCGAGCCGCTCCACCCGGCCGGTTTCGCCCATTATCGCAGCGTAAATCCTGACGCTCCCAAGGGCGGGCGGCTTGCGCAGGCCGCCGTCGGTACCTTCGACAGCCTGAACCCGTTCATCGTGCGCGGAACGGCACCGCCTTTCATCCGCTGGAACGTCGTCGAGAGCCTGATGGCGCGCAGCCCTGACGAGGCGTTCACCTGCTACGGGCTGCTGGCACAGACGGTGGAGACCGACGACGCCCGCACCTATGTCGCGTTCACGATCGACCCGCGCGCGCGTTTCGCCGACGGTGCCCCGGTGACGGCCGAGGATGTGCTGTTCTCCTTCGAACTGTTGCGCAGCAGGGGCCGGCCGAACCATCGCAGCTACTATGGCAAGGTGGCGAAGGCGGAAGTGACGGGTGAGCGCACGATCCGCTTCACCTTCGGCGTGGTGGATCGGGAACTGCCGCTGATCCTCGCGTTGATGCCGGTGCTGGCGAAGCATGCGGTAGACCCGGAGACCTTCGAGCAGACGAGCTTCACGGCGCCGCTCGGCTCGGGTCCCTATGCCGTTACCGAGGTGAAGCCGGGAGAGATGGTCGTGCTCACGCGCCGGGCCGGCTATTGGGGCAACGCGCTGCCGGTCAATCGCGGCAACTACAATTTCGACAGCCTGCGCTACGACTTCTACCGGGACGTGAATTCCCAGTTCGAGGCCTTCAAGCGCGGGCTTTACGACATACGCTTCGAGACCGATCCGGGCCGCTGGAAGACCGGCTACGACATTCCCGCCGTGCGGGAGGGGCGCATCCTTACCGAACAGATCGAGACCGGAACGCCCAAGCCCTATTCCGCGCTCATCTTCAACATGCGCCGGCCGATCTTCGCCGATGCGCGGGTGCGCCAGGCCATGGTCGAGTTGTTCGACTTCGAATGGGCGAATGAGAACCTCTATTTCGGACTCTACCGGCGCAATGGCAGTTTCTACGACGGCTCGGAACTCTCCAGCCTCGGCCGGCCGGCGGATGCGCGCGAGCGCAGCCTGCTGTCCGCCTTCCCGGACGCCGTGCTGCCGGAGGTGATGGAGGGCACGTGGCGGGCGCCGGGCTCGGACGGCTCGGGCCGCGATCGCGAGACCTTGCGCCGCGCGCTCGACCTGTTCGCCGCCGCCGGCTGGGAACTGAAGGGCGGCGCCCTCGTCTCCCGGGCGGGCGGCACTCGCTTCGCCCCGGAACTGATCGTCGGCACCAAGGATCAGGAGCGCCTCGCCCTCGCCTACCAGAACATGCTGCGCCGCGCCGGCGTCACCCTCAACATCCGGCTCGTCGACAACGTGCAGTTCGAGGCGCGCAAGCAGACCTATGACTACGACATGGTGCCCTATATCTGGGACCAGTCGCTGTCCCCAGGCAACGAGCAGGCGTTCTATTTCGGCTCGGCGGCGGCCGACACGCCAGGGACGCGCAATTTCATGGGTCTCAAGAGTCCGGCGGTCGACGCGATGATCGAGGCGCTGCTGGCGGCGCGCGAGCGCGGGGAGTTCGTCTCCTGCGTGCGGGCCCTCGACCGCGTGCTGATTTCCGCGCGCTTTTCGCTTCCGCTCTTCTACACGCCGGGCCAGTGGGTGGCGCGGTGGCGGCAGGTCCAGCGGCCTGAGCAACTCGCCCTGTCGGGGACGCTGGCGGAAAGCTGGTGGCAGGGGCCGGGGTGAAACGCCACCGACTTTCGGTGGCGGGATTTCGTTCCCCGTGACGGCACGAAGGTCTGGACACGGCCGCCGGAACGCGGTCCTTAGGGGAAGAGGCGCCGTCCGGCGTCGCGCGAAAGCACGGCCGGGCGGTGGGAGTGAATGTCCTGGAGTTGGACCATGCGTTACGCCGCCGTTTCCCTTGCCGCGATACTGCTTGCGGGCGTGCTTCCCGCCGGCGCGCAGCAGTCGATCACCATCCGGCCCAAGGTGCAGCCGGATGGAGGGCTTGAGATCAGCATCCCCCCGGTCAACAACCCGAACTACCTCGACTACGGCCCGCTGCCCGACAAGCCGGGCTCCGACCACAGCATGGACTACATGAACCAGGCGGGCGGCGACTATATGGACCTGAGCGGTCCGGGTTCGAACGTCGATTCCGACGTCATGCCGGACAGCGACGGCGCCTACACCACCCCGCTCGAATGAGAGGCGGCCGCCAGCCCGGCGGCCCCCTTTGCCTCAGGCCGCCCGGGCTCCCTGCTCGGCGATCTTGGCAAGCTCCTTCAGGATGCCCGCGCTGCCCCTGAGCCGCGCCGTGGCATCCGGCCAGTCCTCCGAGAACACCACCTTGCCGTCGGGGCGCATCTTCGCCACGACGTGCGGCTTGCCGACATAGGCGATGAAGCCGGCCGGGTTGGGGAAGCGCCCGTCGCGGAAGGTGAGCACCATGCCGCGCGGGCCGGCGTCGACCTTCTCCACATTGGCGCGCCGGCACAGCGCCTTGATCGACACCAGCTTGAGAAGCTGCTCCACCTCTTCCGGCAGCGGGCCGAAGCGGTCGACCAGCTCGGCGCCGATGGACTCGATCTCCGCGTCGGTCTCCAGATCGGCGAGACGGCGATAGAGGGTGAGGCGGACATGCAGGTCCGCGACGTAATCCTCCGGAATCAGCACCGGCGTACCGATGGAGATGGTCGGCGACCATTTGTCGGCGACCGGCGCGGTGATGCCGGCCTTGAGGTTGGCGATCGCCTCCTCCAGCATCTCCTGGTAGAGCTCGTAGCCGACTTCCTTGATGTGGCCGGACTGCTCGTCGCCCAGCAGGTTGCCGGCGCCGCGAATGTCGAGGTCGTGGCTGGCGAGCTGGAAGCCCGCCCCCAGCGTATCCAGCGACTGCAACACCTTGAGGCGGCGGTCGGCCTGCGCGGTGATTGTCTTCTGCGCCGGCAGGGTGAAGATGGCATAGGCGCGGGTCTTCGAACGTCCGACGCGGCCGCGAAGCTGGTAGAGCTGGGCGAGGCCGAACATGTCGGCGCGGTGCACGATCAGCGTGTTGGCGGTCGGGATATCGAGGCCGGATTCGACGATGGTGGTCGACAGCAGCACGTCGAACTGTCCGTCATAGAAGGCGGACATGATGTCTTCGAGCTGCGTCGCCGCCATCTGGCCATGCGCCACTGCGACCCGCACCTCGGACACGTTCTTGTCGAGGAAGTCCTTCACCTCGGCAAGGTCCTCGATGCGCGGCACGACATAGAAACTCTGGCCGCCACGGTAGCGTTCGCGCAGCAGCGCCTCGCGCACGATCAGCGGGTCGAACGGCGTCACGAAACTGCGCACCGCGAGGCGGTCAACCGGCGGCGAGGCGATGATGGAGAGTTCGCGCACCCCGGTCATGGCGAGCTGCAGCGTGCGCGGAATCGGCGTGGCCGTGAGGGTCAGCACATGCACCTCGGCGCGCATCTGCTTCAGCCGCTCCTTGTGGCCGACGCCGAAATGCTGCTCCTCGTCGACGATGACAAGGCCGAGATCCTTGAACGCGATCGCCTTGCCGAGCAGCGCATGGGTTCCGACCACGATATCGACCGTGCCGTCGGCAAGGCCCTTCTTGGTCTCTGAAAGCTCCTTGCCAGTGACGAGGCGCGAGGCCTGACGCACGATGACCGGCAGGCCCTTGAACCGCTCGGTGAAGGTCTTGAAATGCTGGCGGGCCAGCAGCGTTGTCGGCACCACCACCGCCACCTGCTTGCCGTTGAGTGCGACGGCGAAGGCGGCGCGCAACGCCACCTCGGTCTTGCCGAAGCCGACATCGCCGCACACCAGCCGGTCCATCGGATGGCCGGAGCCGAGATCGTCGAACACCGCCTCGATGGCGGCTTCCTGATCCTCGGTTTCCTCATAGGGGAAGCGGGCGCGGAATTCGTCATAGAGGCCGGCGGCCGGGACGAGGCGCGGCGCTTCCTGCGTCTGGCGCTGCGCGGCGACCTTGATGAGCTCGGCCGCCATCTCGCGGATGCGGCTCTTCATGCGCGCCTTGCGCGCCTGCCATCCGCCGCCGCCCAGCCGGTCGAGCTGCGCCTCGGTGTCCTCGGAACCGTAGCGCGAGAGCAGTTCGAGGTTCTCCACCGGCAGGAACAGCTTGGAGCCTTCCGCGTAGTGGATTTCCAGGCAGTCGTGCGGGGCGCCCATCGCCTCGATGGTCTTGAGCCCGATGAAGCGGCCGATGCCGTGGTCGACATGCACCACGAGATCGCCGGCGGTCAGCGAAGTCAGTTCGGCGATCACGTCCTGCGGGCGGCGCGCCTTGCGCTTGGGCCGCACCAGACGGTCGCCGAGAATGTCCTGCTCGCCGATGACGACGAGCTGATCCGTCTCGAAGCCGGTCTCGATGCCGAGCACGGCGAGGGCGATGGTCCCCTTGGGCAGCGTGTCGGCGGCATCGCGCGAGCCCACCGTCTGCGTGCCCTTGAGGCCGTGATCGGCGAGCACGGTAGACAGTCGGTCGCGCGAGCCGTCCGACCAGGCGGCGAGAATGGTGCGCTTCGTCTTCGCGGTTTCGCGCAGATACTCCGCGGCGACGTCGAAGAGCGGCGCCTCCGGGTCGGCGCGCTCGGGCGCGAAGGAGCGGGCCGGCCGACCGCCGAGATCGAGCACATCCTTCGATTCCGGCAGGGCGAAGCCGGTGATGGCGATGATGCGCGCCGCCCGCTCGCGGGCCTCCCACTCCTCGGCGGTGAGGTAGAGCGCGTCGGGCGGCAGCGGCTTGTAGGGCGCGCCGCCGCCATGCTCCATCCCGTGCCGGCGGGCGTCGAAATAGTCGGCGATCTGGTCGAGCCGCGAAGTTGCCGCCTCGTTGCCCTGCGCCTCCATCACGACCGGCGCGTTGGGGGCGTAGTCGAACAGGGTGTCGAGCCCGTCATGGAACAGCGGCAGCCAGTGTTCCATGCCCGGATAGCGCCGACCTTCGCTCACTGCCTCATAGAGCAGATCGCCCCGCTGGGCGGCGCCGAAGGCGGCAACATAGGCCATGCGGAAGCGGCGCATCGATTCCGTGGTGAGCTGCAATTCGCTCATCGGCACGAGGTCGAGCGCGCGCATCTGCGCGGCCGTGCGCTGGGTCTCGGGATCGAAGGAGCGGATGGATTCCAGCGTGTCGCCGAAGAAGTCGAGCCGCACCGGCGCCGGAAGTCCCGGCGGGAACAGGTCGACGATGCCGCCGCGCACTGCATATTCGCCGGTGTCGCGCACGGTGGAGGTGCGCTGGAAGCCGTTGATCTCGGCCCAACCGACCACCTCGTCGAGCGACAGCGCATTGCCCGGCGCCGCCGAGAACGACTGTGTGGCCACGAGGGCGCGCTTCGGCACGCGCTGGAGCACCGAATTGACCGTGGTCAGCACGATGCTGCCAGCCTCGCGCCCCTTCACCCGGGCGAGGCGCGCCAGCGTCGTCATGCGGCGCGCGATGACGGCGGCGTTAGGCGAGGCGCGGTCATAGGGCAGGCAGTCCCACGCCGGGAACGGCAGCACCTCGACGCCCGGCGCGAAGAAGCCGAGCGCGCGCTCCAGCTCCGCCATGCGCTCGGTGTCGCGGCAGATGACGACCAGCGTCGGCCAGGGGGCGTCGTCCTGCGCCGCCAGCGCGCGGGCGAGGTCGGCGACCACCAGCCCTTCCATGCCGGAGGGCACATTGGCGAGCGTCAGCGTCCGGCCCGGGGCAAGGCGGGTGGCGAGGGCGGAAAGCGGGGTCTTCATATCTCGGGTACGCCCTCACCCGACAGGTGGAACTGCCGGAAGCGGTGGAAAATGGGGGTGTCGAATTCCGGGGCCGGTGTGCCGGAGTTGATCCAGCCGAACAGGTCGGGATCCTCGACCTCGATCAGCAGCTCGAAATCGGCCACGTCCTGTTCGCTCAGATCGCCGATATGGGCATCGGCGAAACGGCCCATCAGCAGGTCCATCTCGCGGGTGCCGCGATGCCAGGCGCGGTAGAGGATGC
Organism: Ancylobacter sp. TS-1; assembly: GCF_009223885.1. Taxonomy (NCBI): domain Bacteria; kingdom Pseudomonadati; phylum Pseudomonadota; class Alphaproteobacteria; order Hyphomicrobiales; family Xanthobacteraceae; genus Ancylobacter; species Ancylobacter sp. TS-1. The sequence goes on along the minus strand of NZ_CP045144.1, from coordinate 815,372 downwards.
GGCGGCGGCGGGCGTCGAGACCCGCGCTCGAACGCGTGGTTCCGGTCATGTCTAGGCCTCGGTGTCGCGGGCGCGCGCACGGCGCGGCCCGGAGAAGGCGGAGTGTTTAGCGCGCCCGGCGCCCGCTGTCAGGTAGGCATTGGGCGAGGGCGCACCGTGCTCTTCATGGAACAAGCCGAAGAGCCGTCGTCATGTCCCGGACAAGCTGCACGACGTGCAGCGCCGATCCGGGACCCAGCGCAGACTCTTCCTCCGCAATCCATCCCCCGCCGACCGCGCCCGCCGCATTGCGCGCCGCGCCGCCTTCGTCCACCTTTCCGCCATCATGCGGCCCGACATCCTCAACCCCTATTTCGCCGAGATCACCGGCCTGCAAGGCATCGGCCCGAAGCTCGCCCGACCGTTCAACCGGCTGCTCGGCCGGGAGGACGGCGCGCGGGTGCTCGATCTGCTGATGCACCTGCCCTCCTCCACCATCGACCGGCGCGCCCGTCCCACGCTCTCGCAGGTCGTGCCGGACTCGGTGGTGACGCTGGAAATCGTCGTCGACCGGCATGTGCCCACCCCGCGCGGCTCGCGGGCGCCCTACCGCGTCTATGCCCATGACGAGACGGGCGACATCGTGCTGGCCTTCTTCAAGGCCGAGCGGAGCTGGATGGAACGGCTGCTGCCCGTCGGCGAGACGCGCTGGGTGTCGGGCACCGTCACGCTCTATGACGGCATGCACCAGATGACGCATCCGGACCGCGTGGTGGACGCCGCCGGCCTTGCGAAGCTGCCGCCCATCGAGCCGGTCTACCCGCTGGTGGAGGGGCTCGGCCAGGGCCATCTGCGCCGCGCCGTCGAGGCGGCGCTGAACGAGACGCCGGAACTGCCGGAATGGCAGGCCGAGCCGCCCGCCATCGGTTTCCACGCCGCGCTGCGCACGGTTCACCAGCCACGCGAAACGCTGGATGCGAGCCCGCTCGGCCCGGCGTGGCAGCGGCTCGCCCATGACGAATTGCTGGCCGGCCAGCTCGCGCTGGCGCTGCTGCGGGCGCGAACCATCGAGGAGACCGGACGGTCGAGCCTCGGCGACGGCGCCCTCTCGGATCGCATCCTCGCCGCCCTGCCCTTCGCGCTAACCGGCTCGCAGGTCGGGGCGCTTGAGGCGATCCGGGCCGATCTGGCCTCGGCCAACCGCATGCTGCGGCTGCTGCAGGGCGATGTCGGCTCGGGCAAGACGGTGGTGGCGCTGCTGGCGGCAGCCACCGTCGTCGAGGCCGGCCGGCAGGCGGCGCTGATGGCGCCGACCGAAATTCTCGCCCGCCAGCACCTCAAGACCATCGAACCGCTGGCGCAGGCCGCCGGCCTTCGGGTGGCGCTGCTGACCGGGCGCGAGAAGGGCCGCGCGCGGGCAGACGTTCTGGCCGGGCTGGCGGCGGGGGTGATCGATCTCGTCATCGGCACCCATGCGCTGTTCCAGGAGGGCGTCACCTTCCACGATCTCGCCCTCGCCATCGTCGACGAGCAGCACCGCTTCGGTGTCCATCAGCGCCTTGCGCTGGCCTCCAAGGGCGAGGCGGTCGATGTGCTGGTGATGACGGCGACGCCGATCCCGCGCACGCTGGTGCTGACCTATTTCGGCGACATGGATTCCAGCGAGCTGCGCGAGAAGCCCGCCGGCCGCAAGCCGATCGACACCCGCGCGGTGCCGTCCGACCGCATCGACGACGTCGTCTCCAGCCTCGGGCGGGCGCTGGCGGAAGGCCGACGGGCCTACTGGATCTGCCCGCTGGTGGAGGAATCGGAGAATTCCGACCTTGCCGCCGCCGAAGCGCGCTTCGAGGATCTGCGCCACTGGTTCGGCGACAGGGTCGGACTGGTCCACGGCAAGATGAAGGGAGCGGAGAAGGACGCCGCCATGGCCGCCTTCGCGGCCGGGCAGACGCAACTCCTCGTCGCCACCACCGTCGTCGAGGTTGGCGTCGATGTGCCGGAAGCCAGCATCATCGTCATCGAGCACGCCGAGCGCTTCGGCCTCGCCCAGCTTCACCAGCTGCGCGGGCGGGTCGGGCGCGGCGATGTCGCCTCGACCTGCCTGCTGCTCTATCGCCGTCCGCTGGGCGAGGTCGCGCGCCAGCGTCTGGAGGCGCTGCGGGCCTCGGAGGACGGGTTCTTCCTGGCCGAGGAGGATCTGCGCCTGCGCGGCGAGGGCGACCTGCTCGGAACGCGGCAGAGCGGATTCCCCGGATTCCGGCTGGCGCGGCTCGATGTGCATGGCGATCTTTTGGCTAGGGCGCGTGCGGAAGCGACAGCATTGGTCAAGAGCGATCCCGATCTGTCGGGCCCGCGCGGGGCGGCCCTGCGTCTGCTCCTGCATATTTTTGAACGCGACGTGGCCGTGAAGCTCCTAAAGGCGGGCTGAACATCCTATGATCTTGGTCGAACGACTTCACGCAGCGACTATGCGAACCCGGATGACGGAGCGGCGGCCGATTCTTTCTTCCCTAACGGCACCCACGCGCTGGGTGTTGTTTGCGCTCGGCTGGGTGTGCGTGGCGCTGGGCGTTGTCGGCATCGTCACCCCGGTCATGCCGGGAACGGTGTTTCTCATTCTGGCGGCGTGGCTGTTCGCGCGGTCCTCGCCCCGCTTCGAGAACTGGCTGCTGACGCATCCCCGGCTTGGCCCGTCCGTCGTCGCCTGGCGCGCCTCGGGCGTGGTCCCGCGCTGGGCGCAGCTGGTGGCGACCGGCAGCATGGCGTGCAGCTTCGCGCTGCTGGTCTTCCTCGGCCTCTCCGTGCCGGTGCTGGCGATCATCGGCGTCATTTTCGCCGGGGTCAGCCTCTATCTGCTCACCCGCCCGGTGGCCTGATGGCGGCAAGCGGCGCGCCTGTCGGGATGATCCTCGCCGGTGGCCTGTCGCGGCGGCTCGGCGGCGGCGACAAGGCGCTGCGCCGGATCGGCGGCGAAACCCTTCTCGCGCGGATCGCCCGCCGCCTGACGCCGCAGGTGAGCGTGCTGCTGCTCAACGCCAACGGCCCGGCCGAACGCTTCGGCCTCCCCCTGCCGGTGGTGCCGGATGAATTGCCCGACACACCCGGACCGCTGGCCGGTATCCTCGCCGGGCTCGACCATGTGGCACGCGCATTTCCCGGCAAGCCTTTCCTGCTCACCGTGCCCGCCGACTGCCCCTTTCTCCCGAACGATCTCGCCGCGCGCCTCGCGGGCGCCGCCGGGACGGCGGGCGCAGCCTATGCCGCCTCCGGTGGGCGGTCTCATCCGGTGGTGGGGCTGTGGCGGGTCGAGGCGCGGGAGGACCTGCGCGCCCTGCTGGTCGCGGAAGGCGAGCGGCGGGTGGAGCGCTGGATCGAACGCTGCGGCGCCGTGCCGGTGGAATGGCCGGCCGCGCCCTTCGACCCGTTCTTCAACGTCAACACGCCGGACGACCTCGCCGAAGCCGAGCGGCTGGCCGAAGCCTATCCCGCGCTCTGACCGGACGGCGGGCGCCAGGCGATGCCGTCGAGCGGGGCGGCATGCTGGTCGACGAAATCGGCAATGGCCTCGATGTCGCCGAGGTCGATGACCGGCAGCGGCGACTCCGGCAAGGCATGGTCGGAGGCGATGCCGACGATGTAGGGATCGTCCGGATGAAGGAACGGCTTGCCGACCTCCGCCCGGTGGATCTCGAGCTTGGGGTGATGGTCGCGCTTGAAGCCCTCGACGAGCACCAGATCGACCGGCGACAGATGGGCCACGAGTTCCGGCAGGTCGGGCTCGGGCGTCCCGCGCAGCTCGTGCATCAGCGCCCAGCGATTGGCCGAGGAGACCAGAACCTCGTTGGCGCCGACGACGCGATGGGTGTGCGAATCCTTGCCGGGCTTGTCGACGTCGAATTCGTGATGGGCGTGCTTGATGGTGGAGACGCGGTGCCCGCGCCCCACCAGCACGGGGATGAGGCGCGCCAGTAGCGTCGTCTTGCCCGATCCGCTCCAGCCGGCAAAGCCGATCAGCCGCATGCTCGCCTCCTCTTGCGCTGTCTCCCCGTCAGAGTTCGGGCTTGGGCCTGCCGGCGTCAAGGCGTCGAGGGAGACCGCGCACGCTTTCCCCTTGCCCGCCGCGCGGGCGCGTCCTACTGCGGCGGGGGAGTTGCGTGCGATGGATGAAGCGAACAGTCCGCTCAGGCTCGATCTCAAGGGGCTGAAATGTCCCCTGCCCGCGCTGCACACGCGGCGCGCGCTGGAGCGTGCGGCGGCGGGTGGGGTGATCGTGGTCGAATGTACCGATCCGATGGCGGTGATCGACATCCCCCATCTCGTCCGCCAGACCGGAAACAGCCTCGAAGGGCAGACGTCGGAAGACGGTGTACTCGCCTTCCGCATCCGGAAGACGGCCTGAGGGCGCCTCAGGCGGTTCAGCCTCAGGCGTCGTGCCAGTCGAAGGGGAGCGGCGCCTCGCGGAAGGCGAAGCGATCGAGATGGCGGGCCACCACGCCCTTCATCGTCTCCAGCGTCCCGGCATCGCCGGCCTCGATGCGCACGTCGAGGGCGTCGGGCCCGGCGTCCATGGTCGCCAGCGCGCCGTCGGGCAGCTTCACCTCGCCGTGCCGCGGGTCGAAGGCGACTTCCAGCTTGTGCGCCCAGTGCTTGCAGAGCTGCTGCAGGTAGCGGCTGGCATGGGCGGTGGGGACATGGGCATGGGTGGAGGCCATCTCTTCCTTCCTCATGGTTTCAAAATACCACGGGCCGGCAATCCCAAACCGTGGACGAATCGCGTGCCGCGCGGCCTTATGGACGTCGCTCCGGTGGCGTCCCGCGAGCGAACTGGGAGACGTCCATGCGACTGCCGCGTCTTTTCCTCGTCGTTGCGGCGCTGGCCGCCGTGCTGGGTCTCGCCGGCGCCGCGAACGCGCAGACATCGCCGCGTCCGCCATGGGCTGCGGCGCCCATAACGGCCAAGCCGGGAAAGCCGCTGCCGACGCGCGCCGACACCCATGTCTATCTGCTTCGGGGCCTTTTCGGGGTCTTCTCGCAGGGAATTGATGCCCTGGCCGCCGAACTCGTCAGCCTCGGCTACACCTCGGAAGTCTATGGCTGGGACGAGTCGCAGAAGGTGATCGACCAGATCGGCGCCCGCTTCGCCGCCGGCCATACCGGACCTGTGGTGGTGATCGGCCATTCGCTCGGCGCCAATGCGACCATCGCGGTAGCGGCCGCCGTCGCGCCGCAGGACATCCCCGTTGATCTCGCAGTGACCTTCGACGCCACCGATCCCGGACTGGTGCCGGAGAATGTCGCAGTCTTCATCAATTTCTGGGCTGAAGACGGCTTCGGCAAGCCGGTCTCCGCCGTGCCCGGCTACACGGGCCAGCTTGAGAATTTCGACCTGTCCGGCGAGCCAGGCATCGACCATACCAGCATCGACACGCGCGAGCGCTTCCACCAGTTCGTCATCACCACGCTCGAAAGCATGACCGGAAACTGAGTCCGGCTTCCGCCGTCTGTTTCCCGGCGTACTCCATTTGGGAGCTTCGCGGCCTTCTCGCGGGTGCGATGTTGCATTGCCGAATGCGACCTCGCTGAGGCGATCCTTCCTTCCCCGGCGCCGCCCGTCCCCGCGAATGAGTGTGCGGGCGGTGCCGGGACCCTTTTTGAGAGCGCCTTCGGCCGATGACGGGCCGTGCGGCGGATCGCGTCACCGGGTCCACCGTTTCAGGCGCGTGAGCAGCGGGGCAGCAGCGGCCAGTTCCAGCGCGTCGATCCGGGCCGCGAGTTGCGCGATCTCATCGCGGGCGGCGTCCAACTCCCGCTCGCGGTCCTGCAGCAGCGCCTCCAGCCCGGCCGCGCGGCGGGTATCCCAGGTGTCGCGCGTCTCGAATTCCAACCGCGCCGGCGCCTCGATGTCATAGGCGTTGAGCGCCTCCAAATGGTGCGCGATCCGCCCCGTCCGCCGCTGGGGAGCGTCCGACGCCTTGCGGAAGACCGCGACGAAATCCGCCCAGCCATCACCACCCGGTCGGCCGATGAAGGATTCGACGAGTTCCGCCGGGAGGCCGTTGCGTTGCGCCCAGATCGCGAGCGCGTGCCCGGCATCAGGATAGAAGCGCCAGCAGTCGACGGGGTAGCGGTGGAAATGGTGGTTGCTCGGCGCGTTGACATAGACGAGGCCGCCCGGCCGCAGCACCCGCACAAGCTCAAGGAAGGTCTGCCAGAAGCAGGGATCGTGCTCGAAGGCGGAACTGGTCACGGCGACATCGACGCTCGCATCGGCGAGCGGCAGCGGCTGCCCGGGTGCGACGACGAGATCGACCCCGTTGCCCGGCTCAAGGTCGATCCCGACATAATGGGCGCCCGGCGGGCAGTGGTCGCGCAGCGTGCCGTTGACGTTCTGGCTCCCGAGTTCGATCACCGTGCGAAACCCGGGCTGCCAGTAGAGGCCGAAGAACAGGCGTGCGGTCGCATAGGCGGTGTCGTGCATGATAGTCTCCGGCGGTTCGGCCCGCCCTTCCGGATGGACCGACGTCAGGCGCCGTCCGGGCCGGGAGGAGCGATCAGCGCCAGCGCATTGTCCAGCGGCATCGGCCGCCCGGTCAGGAAGCCCTGGACGAAATCGCAGCCGAGCCCTTCGACGGCATCCAGCGTTTCCGCCGTCTCGATGCCCTCGGCGACAACGGACATGCCGAGTGCGTGGGCCAGTTCCACCATGACGGCGACGATCTTGCGCGCCCGCTCGTCCTGCTCGAAGTCGCGCACGAAGGAGCGGTCGATCTTCAGCACGTCCGCCGGCAATTGCTGGAGGTAGCTGAAGCTGGAATAGCCGGTGCCGAAATCGTCGATGGCGACCGTGCAGCCCAGCGCCTTGAGCTGCTGGATGACGTTCGAGGCCGTTGCCGGTTGCAGCATGAGCATGCTCTCGGTGATCTCGATGCGCAGCGCGGCACCAGACAGATCATGGCGCGCCAGCAGCGCGGTGATGCGCGCGACCAGATCCGGTGCGGCCACCTGCGGCGCGGCGAGATTCACCGAGACATAGAGCGGAGTCTCATCCGCGGCGCGGCCGGCGTTCCAGCTCGCGCAGGCCCGCGCCGCCTGTTCGAGGATGATGTCGCCGAGAGGGTCCATCAGCCCGACGGCCTCGGCGAGCGGGATGAAATCGCTGGGCGGCAGCGGTCCGAGGCGCGGATGGGTCCAGCGCGCCAGCGCCTCGAAGCCCGCGACCGCGCGGGTGCGGCAGTCGACGATGGGCTGGAACACCGCGAAGATCTCGTCCGTGCCCGACATCACCGCCTCGCGCAGCGCGATCTCCAGCGCCAGCCTCTGCTGGTGGTCGGCGCGCAGCGATTCGTCGAAGACGCGCCAGCGCCCGGCGCGCCCGGCGCGCGAGGCCATCTCGGCGTCGCGCAGGGTCTGCTCGATGGCGCCGGTCCCGGTCGCGAAGCCGATGCTGGTGTCGAGATAGAAGCGCCGGCCCTCCACCTCGATCGGCGTATGGAACGGCACTTCCAGTTCCGCCGCGAGCGCCTCGGGAACGGTCAGGCGGTCGAGAATGACGGCGAACTCGCTCTCCGAGGTGCGGGCCAGCAGGGTTTCCGGCTGCAGGCACCCACGCAGCCTTTCCGCGACGGCGACGACGAGGGGCCGGATGAATTCCTCGCCGAGGCTGGCCGACAGGATGCCGAGATCGGGCAGCCGCAGCACCAGCGCCCCTCTCGGCATGTCGGCGCGGGCCTGCACCTCGCGCACCACGCCGGCGCGGTTGGGAAGCGACGTCACCGTGTCGGTATAGGCCAGCCGCTCCAGCGCCTCCTTGGCCCGGATGCGGTCGGAGATGTCGCGGATATAGGCCGTGAAAAGCCGGCGCTGGTCGGTGCGGATCTCGGTGACGGTCAGTTCGATCGGGAAGATCCGCCCGTCGCTGGCGCAGCCTTCGATCTCGATGCGGCGTCCGAGAATGCTCGGGTGCGCGCCGGTGAGGTAACGGCTCATGCCGGCTTCATGCGCCTGCCGGTGGCGCGCCGGCACGATGGTGTCGCCGAGCAGGCGCCCGAGGATCGCGGTGCGCGTACGGCCGAACATCGCCTCGGCGGCGGGGTTGAAGTCGACGATCTGGCCGGCTTCGTCGATGGTGACGATGGCGTCGAGCGCAGCGACGAGCATGGCGAGCCGCGTCGCCTCGCTGAGCGCGCGCCCCGCCCGCGAGCGCTCCACCGCGAGCGCGCAGAGTTCGGCCAGCGCCTGGAACGCCGCTCGCTCCTCGGGGCTCCAGACCTTCTCCAGGTCGTCGGAGGCGACGCAGAAATGGCCCCACCAGCGCCCGTCCACCATTACCGGCACGGTATAGAAGCTGACGATGTCGGCGGCATGGAAATAGGCGCGGAGATAGCCTTGGAGGTCGCGCGTGCGACCCTCGATCACCTCGCCGCGTGTGCGGCGCTCGGCCCATTCGCGCTGGAGCGCATCGGCCTCGGCGACCCGGACCGGGGGATGGCAGTTGTCGGCCAGCGACGACAGGCCCGGCCGTGCCCAGTCGATCCGGCAGGTGACGAAAAGCCCCGGCGTGTGGGCATTGTGGACTTCGAAGAGAGCCACGCGGCTGAGCTTCAGCTCGGTGCCGAGACGGGCAAACGAGGCGGCAATGTCGCGCGGCCAGTCGCCATGCCCGCTCATGCCGGCGATGAAGGAACTCATCACCGACAGCAGACGGCTCGACACTCCGTTGTCCTGCATCACCTCACGCATACCTCCGCCCGCTCACCCTGCCGGGAGGAGAAACGAAGGCCCTGCCTCGGCTCCAGCCCTGCCCACCAGCGCCGCAGGGCTGGCGGCCGCCAAGCGCGAGGCGGACGTCCTGTGTTTCCTTGCGTATAGGAGTACCCGGTTTCCCGTTGGACCGGAAGCTGGAATCCCGCGGCCGCGTCGGCACATCCGCGCCCGGGTCCGCGCGGTGGAGCAAGCCGGGCGACCGGCTTGCCATCGGAGAGCGAAACCCTTAAGCCCCGTCCCGTGGGAGCCCGTAGCTCAGCCGGTAGAGCACGTGACTTTTAATCATGGGGTCCTGGGTTCGAGTCCCAGCGGGCTCACCACGAATTCGGCCGGTATCCGATGCTGCGCCGCCTTCCGTCAGCTATAGGACGAGACCTCGATCAGGTTGCCGTCGGGGTCGCGCACATAGACCGACTGGATGTCGCCCTGCGCGCCCGGCTTGACGACCGGGCCGAGTTCGATGGCGACGCCGCATCGCCCGAAATGGGCGAAGACCTCCTCCGGGCCGATGTCGGTCAGGAAGCAGATGTCGTCGCTTCCCGGCTGCGGGCTCAGCCCGGTGAACCAGACCTCCGGCGAAACGGAGATGGGGCGCAGATTGATCTTGTTGCGCCCGAACATCATGCTGGTCCGCACGGGCCCGCCCTGCTTCGGCACGCTGTCGAGTCGTGTCATCCCCAGCACCCGGGCGTACCATTCCGCCGCCACCTCGACGTCGCGGACATTGAGGACGAGGTGATCGAACGCGTTGACCTTCAGCATGGCGGGGCTCTCTGTTTCCTTGGGCGGCATTGTTCTGGGAGACCCGGCGCGCCGAAGGCGACGTGCCGGCCGGTCTCATGATTTCCGCATCTTAGCCGCGGATGCGTGCCCGTATCCATCCGTGCCAAGGCGTCGCTTAGGCGAATTGCAATTTCGCAAGAACACCCTGTCGATCATACCGCTTCCGATGCACGGGAACGGCTACTAGCTTCCCCGACAACATTCATGCGGACCGCTGCCGCGTCCCGCAAGCCGTTGAAGGAGTTGCCGTCATGGCCAAAGTTCTCGTGCTCTACCATTCCGCCTATGGCCACATCGAAGCCATGGCCAATGCCGTCGCCGAAGGTGCCCGCGAGGCCGGCGCCACGGTCGACGTCAAGCGCGTGCCCGAGACGGTGCCGGAAGAGGTCGCCCGCGCCAATCACTTCAAGCTCGATCAGGCGGCGCCCGTCGCCACCGTCGACGAACTGAAGAATTACGACGCCATCATCTTCGGCGCCGGCACCCGCTTCGGCACGGTCGCCTCGCAGATGCGCAGCTTCATCGACCAGACCGGCGGCCTGTGGTTCACCGGCGCTCTGGTCGGCAAGGTCGGCTCGGTGTTCACCTCGTCCGCCACCCAGCATGGCGGCCAGGAGTCCACCATTCTCGGCTTCATCCCGACGCTGCTCCATCACGGCATGGTGGTGGTCGGCCTGCCCTACGCCTTCCAGGGCCAGACCGGCGTCGACGAGATCAAGGGCGGCTCGCCCTACGGTGCTTCGACCATCACCGACGGCGACGGCTCGCGCCAGCCCTCCAAGGTCGAGCTGGACGGCGCCCGTTTCCAGGGCAAGCACGTGGCGACCATCGCCGGCAAGCTGGCTGTGTGATTATGGAAGACGGCTGCGCCCGGTCTGGTGCCGGGCGCAGCTGTTTCAGGCGTCATCCCGGCCGAAGCGAAGCGCAGAGCCGGGATCGTCCGCGGCCGGGCGCATCTCCTTCGGCATGCGATCCCGGATCGCGCCCTTGGCGCGTCCGGGATGACGCTTTTCCCTCACCGCGCCGGGATATCCCCGCGCGCCCAGCCTTCCTTGACCTCGGCCTTGAACGCGTCGAAACGCCCCTCGGCGATGGCGGCGCGGATGCCGGCCATCAGGCTCTGGTAATAGGCAAGGTTCACCCAGGTCAGCAGCATCGAGCCCAGCATCTCGTCGCAGCGCACGAGGTGGTGGAGATAGGCGCGCGAATAGTCCCGCGCCGCCGGGCAGTCGCTTTCCTCGTCGAGCGGGCGCGGGTCGTCGGCGTGGCGGGCGTTCTTCAGGTTGATCTTGCCGAAGCGGGTGAAGGCCTGCGCGTGGCGGCCGGCCCGCGTCGGCATCACGCAATCGAACATGTCGACACCGCGTGCCACGCTCTCGATGATGTCGTCGGGGGTGCCGACGCCCATGAGGTAGCGCGGCTTGTCCACCGGGAGGATCGGCGTCACCACTTCCAGCATGGCCAGCATCACCGCCTGCGGCTCGCCGACCGCGAGGCCGCCGATGGAATAGCCGGGGAAGTCGATATCGACGAGCCCGCGCGCGGATTCCTCGCGCAGCGCCGCGTCGTCGCCGCCCTGCACGATGCCGAACAGCGCCCTGCCCTTCGGTTGCGCCTCGAACGCCTTCTTCGAGCGCTTGGCCCAGCGCAGCGAGAGGTTCAGCGCGCGGGCGATCTCCTCCTTTGAGGCCGGCAGGCGCACGCACTCATCCAGTTGCATCTGGATGTCGGAGCCGAGCAGGCCCTGTATCTCGACCGAACGCTCCGGGGTCAGTTCGTAGTAGGCGCCGTCAATATGCGAGCGGAAGGTCACGCCCTTCTCGCTCATCTTGCGGAGCGCCGCGAGCGACATGACCTGGAAGCCGCCGGAATCGGTCAGGATCGGGTGCGGCCAGCGCATCAGCGCGTGCAGCCCGCCGAGCCGGTCTACCCGTTCCGCGCCGGGACGCAGCATCAGATGATAGGTGTTGCCGAGCAGGATATCGGCGCCGAGGTCGCGCACCTGCTCGGGATACATGCCCTTGACCGTGCCGGCGGTCCCGACCGGCATGAAGGCGGGCGTGCGCACCACGCCGCGCGGGGTGACGACCTCGCCGAGGCGGGCGGCCCCGTCGGTGGCGTTCAGGCGGTAATGGAAGTCGCGGGGATGCAGTTCGTCGGTCATGCCGGGGCTTTTGGCAGCAAAAGGCAGGCGTCGCCATAGGAATAGAAACGGTAGCCGCTGGCGATCGCGTGAGCGTAGGCGCGCTTCTGCGTCTCGTGCCCGACAAAGGCCGCTACCAGCATGACCAGCGTCGAGCGCGGCAGGTGGAAATTGGTGAGCATGCCGCCGATGAAGCGGAAACGCGTGCCGGGCGTGATGAAGATGTCGGTCTCGCCGCGCCAGGCCGCCAGCCGGCCGTCCTCCGACGCCGCGCTCTCGATGAGCCGCGTCGCCGTCGTGCCGATGGTGACAACGCGCCCGCCGCGCGCCTTCACCGCGTTCAGCGCCGCCGCGGTGTCGGCGGACACCTCGCCCCATTCCGCATGCATGCGGTGATCGGCGGTGTCGTCGGCCTTCACCGGCAGGAAGGTGCCGGCGCCGACATGCAGCGTCACGCGATGGGTCTCGATGCCGCGCGCGGCGAGGCGCTCGATCAGGCCGGGCGTGAAGTGCAGCCCCGCCGTCGGTGCGGCGACCGATCCCTCATGGGCGGCGAACATGGTCTGGTAATCGGCGCGGTCGCGCGCGTCCTCGGTCCGCTTGGCGGCGATGTAGGGCGGCAGCGGGACATGGCCGATGGCAGCGATGGCGGCGTCGAGATCGGCGCCGGCGAGGTCGAAGCGCAGAGTGACCTCCCCGCCCTCGCCCTTCCCCTCGACGCGGGCGGCAAGCCGGGGGGCTCCGGCCTCGGAACCCGCGAACTCGACCGTGTCGCCGGTGGCGAGGCGCTTGCCCGGCCGCGCGAAGGCAAGCCAGAGATCGGGGCCGACGCGCTTGTGCAGCATGGCCTCGACCTGCACGCCCCCGCCCTGCGAGGAGACGCGCCGGCGCACCCCGTCGAGCCGGGCCGGCACGACGCGGGTGTCGTTCACCACCAGCGCGTCGCCGGGCTGGAGAAGCTCCGGCAGGTCGCGCACATGGGCGTCGGCAAGCTCGGGCGTACCCTCCGGCCGCACGACGAGCATGCGGGCGGCATCGCGCGGCGAGACCGGCCGCAGCGCGATGCACTCGGGCGGAAGCTCGAAATCGAACAGGTCGACACGCATGGTCTTTCGCCGTCATCCCGGGCGCCGCGCGGCGGCGCACCGGGATCGGGCTCCCCTTTATAAGACGATCCCGGAGACGGCCTCGCGGCCGTTCCGGGATGACGCCACGTCTACAGGAAAGTCGATCAGGCGGCGGAGACGCTCGCCTTGACGATCTTGTCGGGGTTCGACACCGGCTCGCCGCGCTTGATCTTGTCGACATTCTCCATGCCTTCCACGACCTCGCCCCACACGGTGTACTGGCCGTCGAGGAAGGAGGCGTCGCCGAAGCAGATGAAGAACTGGCTGTCGCCGGAATCGGGGTGCTGGGCGCGGGCCATCGAGGCGGTACCGCGCACGTGGCGGCCCTTGTTGAACTCGGCCTTCAGCTTCTTGCCGGAGCCGCCGGTGCCGTTGCCGAACTGGCCGTCGCCGGTCTGGGCCATGAAGCCCTCGATGACGCGGTGGAACGGCACGTTGTTGTAGAAGCCCTCGGTCGCCAGTTCGGCGATGCGCGCGACGTGGTTCGGCGCGAGGTCGGAGCGGAAGCGGATCTTGACCGGGCCCTGCGTCGTCTCGAGCAGCAGGAAATTGGCGGTATCGGACATTGTGGTCTCCTTCAAAAATTCACGAAAGGGCGTGGCGGGTGCCGGTCACTTCACGTCGGAGGCGACCTTCATCGAGAGGATCTTGTCCGGGTTCTGGACAGGTTCGCCGCGCTTGATCTTGTCGACATTCTCCATGCCGGAAACGACCTGACCGATGACGGTGTACTGGCCGTTCAGGAAGGAGGCGTCGCCGAAGGTGATGAAAAACTGCGAGTTGGCGCTGTTCGGGGCCGAGGAGCGGGCCATGCCCACCGTGCCACGCTTGAAGGGAACGCTCGAGAACTCGGCCGGCAGGTTCGGGTAGCGGGAGCCGCCGGTGCCGTTGCCGTACTGGCCGTCGCCGGTCTGGGCCATGAAGCCCTCGATGACGCGATGGAACGGCACGTTGTCGTAATAGCCCTCGCGCGCGAGCGTCTTGATGCGCTCGGCATGCTGCGGGGCGAGATCGGTGCGCAGCACGAACACCACCGGGCCCTTGGTGGTCTGCATGATGATGGCGTTCTGCGGATCGACGTTCGGCGGCAGCTTGGGGGCCTGCTGGGCCGCCGCGGGCAGCACCAGCGCGCCCATGAGGGCGAAGGCGGCGATCAGGGTTCGGATCATCGAATGGAACTCCGTTGAGCGATGGCGGGTCGCGGCCCGCCGCTAGCCGTTGCGTCCGAACCGGCCCCGCAGGCGGGCGAGCACGGCGGGCGGAACGAAGGCGGAAACGTCGCCGCCCATGGCGGCGATCTGCCTGACCAGAGTGGCGGTGATGGGGCGGGCGATGGGCGAGGCCGGCAGAAAAACCGTCTGCACACGGGGCTTCAGCACCGCGTTCATGCCGGCCATCTGCATCTCGTAGTCGAGGTCGGTGCCGTCGCGCAGGCCCCGGATCAGCAGGCTGGCGCCCTGCGCCTCGGCGGCATCGACCACCAGATTGTCGAAGGTCACGCAGGCGAGCGCGGCACCCTCCGCGCGGGCGATCGGCTCGAACACCTCGCGCAGCATGTCGAGCCGCTCGGCGGCGGGAAACAGCGGCGTCTTGCCGGGATGGACGCCCACCCCCACCACCAGCCGGTCGACCAGCCGCGCGGCCGCGCGCGCGACCTCGACATGGCCGTTGGTCGGCGGATCGAACGAGCCGGGATAGAAGGCGGTGCGCGTTGCGCTCATGCGGTGCCTCTCGATGCGGGGCAAGCGTTAGCGACCTCCCGCCGTCGACGCAAGCGCAACGGGCGGCCCATGCCTCCCGCGACGTCATCGGCTACCGCTCGGCGCGGTCGATCCATTTCGTCACCTGCGGCGCGCGATAGTCCCTAAGCCCGGCAAGCAGCGCCTCGGGGTCATCCGCCACCAGCAGCATGTCGCGGTGGGCGGCGCGCATGAAGCCCTCTTCCACCGCATGGTCGACGAAGCGCAGCAGCGGGCGGTAGTAGCCGGCGACGTCGAGAACGGCGCAGGGCTTCTCATGGCTGCCGAGCTGCGCCCAGGTCCACACCTCGAACAGTTCCTCCAGCGTGCCGATGCCGCCCGGCAGGGCGACGAAGGCGTCGGCGAGGCTCGCCATCAGCGCCTTGCGCTCGTGCATGGAGCCGACCACGCGCAAATCCGACAGGCCGAGATGGGCGACCTCCTTGTCGACAAGGCGCTGCGGAATGACGCCGATCACCTCGCCGCCGGCGGCGAGCGCGGCGTCGGCCAGCGCGCCCATCAGCCCGACCGAGGCGCCGCCATAGACGAGGCCGATGCGCTCACGGGCCAGCAGCCGGCCGAAATCGAGCGCGGCCTGGCGGTATTCCGGCCGGCGGCCGGCATTGGAGCCGAGAAAGACGCAGATACGTCGCATGTTTCACCTCGCTGGCGGGCGGCATGAAAACGGCGCCGTCACCGGCGCCGTTCATTCGCGGGGGAAGGAGCGGGGGCGGCGGATCAGTCCGCCGCTTCCTCTCCGCCGTCCTCGCCGTCTTCCTCGGTGACGCGCTCGACCGAGACGACCTTCTCGTCATCGGCGGTGTCGAACACGATCACACCCTGGCTGCCGCGGCCGACGATGCGGATGCCGTTGACCGGGCAGCGGATAAGCTGGCCGCCATCGGTGACGAGCATGATCTGGTCGGCTTCCTCCACCGGGAAGGAGGCGATCAGCGGTCCGTTGCGCTCGTTCACCGCCATGGCGACGATGCCCTTTCCGCCGCGCCGCGTGGTGCGGTACTCGAAGGACGAGGTGCGCTTGCCGTAGCCGTTCTCCGACAGGGTGAGGATGAACTGCTCGGCGGCGCTCATGGCGACGTAGCGGGACTGGTCGAAGGCCGTCGCCGGCACGCCGGCCTCGACCTCCTCGATCACGTCCTCGACCTCCATGTCGGTGACGTCCTCTCCCTCGCCGCCGCCCTGGGCGCGGCGGACGGCATTGGCGCGCTTGATGTATTCGGTGCGCTCGCCGGAGGTGGCGTCGAGATGGCGGATGATCGCCATCGAGATCAGCTTGTCGCCATCCTCGAGCTGGATGCCGCGCACGCCCATCGAATCGCGGCCCTTGAAGACGCGGACCTCGGTGACGGGGAAGCGGATGCACTGGCCGTTGGCACTGGTCAGCAGGACGTCGTCGCTCTCGGTGCAGAGCTGGACATCGGCGATGGACTCGCCCTCCTCCAGCTTCATCGCGATCTTGCCGTTCCGGTTCACATTGGTGAAGTCGGAAAGCTCGTTGCGCCGCACCGTGCCGCCGGTGGTGGCGAACATGATCTGTAGCCGGCTCCACGTCTCCTCGTCCGGCAGCGCCATGATGGAGGTTATGCGCTCGCCCTCGGTCAGCGGCAGGATGTTGACCAGCGCCTTGCCGCGCGATTGCGGGGCGGCCATCGGCAGGCGCCAGACCTTGAGCTTGTAGACCTGCCCCTTGGAGGAGAAGAACAGCACCGGGGCATGGGTGGAGGCGACGAACAGGCGGGTGACGAAATCCTCGTCCTTGGTCTGCATCGCCGAGCGGCCCTTGCCGCCGCGTCGCTGCGCCCGGTAGGTGGAGAGCGGAACGCGCTTCACATAGCCGGTGTGGGACACGGTCACGACCATGTCTTCGCGGGCGATCAGGTCCTCATCCTCGAAATCGCCCTCGGCCTCGGCGATCTCGGTCTTGCGCGGCGTGCCGAACTCGGCCTTCACCGCCAGCAGCTCGTCCTTGACGATAGTGCGGATGCGCTCGCGGCTGGCGAGGATGTCGAGATACTCGCGGATCTCGACCGCGATCTTGTCGAGTTCGTCGGCCACCTCGTCGCGGCCCAGTGCTGTGAGGCGCTGTAGGCGCAGGTCGAGGATGGCGCGGGCCTGTTCCAGCGACAGCCGGTAGGTGTCGTCCGGCCCGAGCAGATGGCGCGGATCGTCGATCAGCGCGATCAGCGGGGCGACGTCCAGCGCCGGCCAGTGCCGCGTCATCAGCGCGTCGCGCGCGGTCGCGGGGTCTGGCGACGTGCGGATGGTGTGGATCACCTCGTCAATGTTCGCCACCGCGATGGCGAGGCCGACCAGGACATGGGCACGGTCGCGCGCCTTGCGCAGCAGGAATTTGGTGCGCCGGCTAACAACCTCCTCGCGGAAGGCGACGAAGGCCGTCAGCAGGTCGAGAAGCGTCATCAGCGCCGGCTTGCCGCCGTTGAGCGCCACCATGTTGGCGCCGAAGGAGGTCTGCAGCGCCGTCATGCGGTAGAGGTTGTTCAGCACGACGTCGGCCTGGGAATCGCGCTTGATCTCGAAGACCACGCGCATGCCCTCGCGCGAGCTTTCGTCGCGGATCTCGGCGATGCCCTCGAGGCGCTTCTCGCGCACCAGCTCGGCGATGCGCTCGATCATCGTCGCCTTGTTCACCTGATAGGGAATCTCGGTGACGATGATGGCGTCGCGGTCCTTGCGGATCTCCTCGATGACCGCGCGCGAGCGCATGACGATGGAGCCGCGCCCGGTGAGGTAGGCCTGGCGGATGCCGCTGCGGCCGAGGATGAGCGCGCCGGTCGGGAAATCGGGGCCGTGGATGTAGTCGAGCAGCCGCTCGACATCGAGCGCCGGGTCGTCGATCAGCGCGACGCAGGCATCCACCACCTCGCCGAGATTGTGCGGCGGGATGTTGGTCGCCATGCCGACCGCGATGCCGCCGGCGCCGTTGACCAGCAGGTTCGGGAAGCGGGCGGGGAGAACCGTCGGCTCCTGCTCGCGCCCGTCATAATTGTCCTGGAAGTCGACCGTGTCCTTGTCGAGATCGTCCAGCAGATTCATCGCCGGCTTGGCGAGGCGGACTTCGGTGTAGCGCTCGGCCGCCGGAGGGTCGCCGTCGACGGAGCCGAAATTGCCCTGCCCGTCGATCAGCGGCAGGCGCATGGAGAAGTCCTGCGCCAGACGCACCAGCGCGTCGTAGATCGCCTGGTTGCCGTGCGGATGGTACTTGCCCATCGTGTCGCCGGTGACGCGGGCGGATTTGTTGTAGGGCCGGTCAGGCGTGTAATTGTTCTCGCGCATCGAGAACAGGATGCGGCGATGCACCGGCTTGAGGCCGTCGCGCACGTCGGGCAGAGCGCGCGAGACGATCACGCTCATCGCGTAGTCGAGATAGCTGCGCGACAATTCTTCGGTAATCGAGACGGGCCGGATGTCCGAAGGACCGCCGCCCTCCGGCTTTAACGTATCGGAATCGGACAAGGATTCGACTTTCCGTGGTTGCGGAACAGGTGCTCCTGTGTAGCCGATTCCGGTTTGCGACGCCAGTTCGGCCGCGTTTTGACGGTCGCGAAAAGACTAGCAATAACAAAGTATTACAGCCACGTTTCCACAAGCGTCGCGGATCGTGGCGGAAGCGTGGCGCAAAGGACCCCGATGCCGGTGCGGAACAGGCCTCGGCACGGCCCGGAACCGCCCTTCCGGGCGGAAGACGGCCGGCCCCTCTCGCACTGCGGGCATCTGCATAACGTGACGTCGGGGTGCCGCTTGGCAGTTCCGGCGGCGCGCGGTCTTATAGGCGGATGGGGCGGCCCTCCCGGCCGCGACGGGACGCGCAAGGCGCGCGATGGGGCTGGAACGTGCTCGACTACCTGTTCTCCGCCGTGGTGACGATGGCGGTCGTCATCGATCCGATCGGTCTCGCGCCGCTGTTCCTCGCCGTCACCACCGACCTGACCGCGCAGGAGCGCCGGCTCGTCGCCCTGCGCTCGGCCGGCATCGCGCTGGCGATCCTCGTGGTGTTCGGGCTGGTGGGGGCGCCGCTGCTCGCCGCGCTCGGCATCACCCTGCCCGCCTTCCGCATCGCGGGCGGGCTGCTGCTGTTCACCATTTCCTTCGAGATGGTGTTCGGCCGCCGCACCGAGCGCAAGTTCGACGCCTCCGAGGTCGCCCAGCGCGAGAAGCTGCTGCGCACGCTGGCCGTCTTCCCGCTGGCGATTCCGCTGATGGCGGGACCGGGCGCGATCACCGCCATGCTGCTGCTGGCCGGCGAGGCACATGGCGATCCGGCGCGGCTGGCGCTGCTGTTCCTCATCACCGTGCTGGTGATCGGGAGCTGCCTCGGCGTCTTCCTGCTGGCGGAGCGCACCGACAAGCTGCTCGGCGTCACCGGCAACGTCATCCTGTCGCGCCTGCTTGGCATCGTGCTGGCGGCGCTGGCGGTGCAGTTCGTCATCGACGGGATCAGGGCGTCGTTTCTCGGCTGAGGGACCGCCGCTCATGCCGGCTCAGTTGCCGAACACGACCTGATGCAGGATCCGGCCGGGCCAGAGCGTGAACAGCCCGGCCAGCACCAGCCCGCCGTAGAACAGGCCGGTCATCCCCTTAGCATGGAGCCTCGCCTCGTGGCGATGGGCGCGCCACAGCGCCATGGGCAGCGCCCAGAGCACGAAGAGCGAGAGCAGGTGGATGGGGCCGAACGGGCCGATCCAGCGCATCCCGTGGATCCAGAAGGACGAGACCGCCACCGCCGCCATCAGCGCCGCCCAGATCCAGCCGAGGGAGCGATGCGGCAGCGTGCCCTTGGGCGCGGCGAACTGGACGGCCCCCAGGGCCAGAGCGGCGACGGCGACGAAGGTGTGGAGCCGGATGGCGGGCGAGGCGTCGAGCAGGGGTGCAAGGTTCATCCACGGCATCCTTCGCCGACCCGGCGCGGAGTGGCGACATACCCGGACTCTCCGGCGGGGCGCTCGCCGACAGACCCAAGGGCACGAAGCGCACCGCTCAAGAAGCCAGCGGTTCCACGCTCGAGGAAGCCTCTCCGCCGGCCAGTTCCCACGGCACGATCCGGTCCGAACCGTCGCCCGGCCCCGGCGCGCGCCCACCCGAGGCGTCGACGGCCGGACGGTTACCCGATCCTGCCGATCCCTGCCCGATCCCGGGGAGCCGTCGCACCTTGCACCGGCTGGGGCTCCCGAAGCCATCAGGCCGGCGGCGCGGCCGCCGCCGATGCCTGCGTCAGAACGGGATCTCGTCGTCGAGGTCCCCGCCCCCGAACTTGCCACCGCCACCACCACCGCTCGCGGGGGCAGGCTTGCGCTCGCCGCCCGAGGCGCGCGAGGCCGAGCCGCCGCCGAAGCTGCTGCCGGAGCCGGAGCCGAAATCGCTGCCCGCGCTGTAGTCGTCGCCGCCGCCACCGCCCTCGGAGCCGCCGCTGCGGCTGTCGAGAATGGTCAGCTCGCCCCGGAACGGGCGCAGCACGACCTCGGTGAAATAGCGCTCGCCGCCATTCTGGTCGGTAGCCTTGCGGGTCTCGATCTGGCCCTCGATGTAGACCTTGGTGCCCTTGCGCAGATACTGCTCGGCCACGCGCAGCAGGTTCTCGTTGAAGATCACCACGCTGTGCCACTCGGTGCGCTCCTTGCGCTCGCCGGTGGCCTTGTCGCGCCAGGTTTCCGAGGTGGCGATGCGCAGATTGCACACCCGCCCGCCATTCTGGAAGGTACGCACCTCGGGGTCGCGCCCGAGATTGCCGATCAGGATAACCTTGTTGACGCTGCCCGCCATATTGTCCTCCGATAAGGGACGCCCGCGGCGGCGCGCGCGCGTCGTTCAAGCCGCTATCTTAGCCCAGGCGCCGGCGCCATGCGCCCCCACCGGCCCGCCTGTCCACATTTAGGCGGGGGCGCCGGGTCATGCCATGCAAGATCGTTCTTGTTATGTTCCTAACATTATGGCTAGTTTGACGCAAGACGATGAGTCGCTCGTTGCAGTGGCGGAGACCAGCACTATGTTAACGCTGTGAATGCCGCAGGGAGTGTTCCCGTCATGAATGATCCGCGTAACCGCCGGCGCGCCCGCGCCACCGCCATTGCCCTGCGTGCCGAGGATGCGCGCCAGGCGCTGATCCGGCGCGCCCTGCTCGCCGTAACCGGCGGCATGATCGCGGCCGCCGCGCTCGCCGCCCTCGCGCTGAAGGGCGCCGGCATCTGAGTTTCGTCGGGACGGGCGGCCGCCCCCGCGATATGTTTCTGGCACAGCCCGTCAAGATGAGACCGGAATGAAGGACCGCGTGGACCCGCCGCGCCGCGATGCCCGTTCGATTACGATACGCGGCGCCCGCGAGCACAATCTCAAGAATGTCGATCTCGAAATCCCGCGCGACAGCCTCGTCGTGTTCACGGGCCTGTCGGGTTCGGGCAAGTCGTCGCTTGCCTTCGACACCATCTATGCCGAGGGCCAGCGGCGCTATGTCGAGAGCCTTTCGGCCTATGCGCGCCAGTTCCTGGAGATGATGCAGAAGCCGGACGTCGACCAGATCGACGGCCTGTCGCCGGCCATCTCCATCGAGCAGAAGACCACCTCGAAGAATCCGCGCTCGACGGTCGGCACCGTCACCGAGATCTACGACTATATGCGCCTGCTGTGGGCGCGCGTGGGCATCCCCTACTCGCCCGCCACCGGCCTGCCGATCGAGAGCCAGACGGTCAGCCAGATGGTCGACCGCGTGCTCGCCCTGCCGGAAAAGACCCGCCTCTATCTGCTCGCCCCCGTGGTGCGCGGGCGCAAGGGCGAGTACCGCAAGGAACTTGCCGAGTTTCAGAAGAAGGGCTTCCAGCGCGTCAAGGTGGACGGCGAGTTCCACGAGATCGCCGAGGCGCCCGCGCTCGACAAGAAGTTCAAGCACGACATCGACGTGGTGGTGGACCGCCTCGTCGTGCGGCCCGACATCGCCAGCCGGCTGGCGGATTCCTTCGAGACCGCGCTCGGCCTTGCCGACGGCATCGCGGTGATCGAGTTCGCCGACGAGAAGGACGAGGACGGCGAGGCGCGCCGCATCGTGTTCTCGGAGAAGTTCGCCTGTCCGGTCTCCGGCTTCACCATCGCCGAGATCGAACCGCGCCTGTTCTCCTTCAACAACCCGTTCGGCGCCTGCCCGACCTGCGACGGGCTCGGCCATGAGAGCAAGATCGACCCGAACCTCATCGTGCCGGACAAGTCCCGCACGCTGAAGCAGGGCGCCATCGCGCCCTGGGCGAAGTCGACCTCGCCCTATTACGGCCAGACGCTGGACGCCATCGCCCGCCATTACGGCGTCAAGCTCACCGTGCCGTGGGCCGACCTGCCGGAAAAGGTGCAGGACGTCATCCTCAACGGCTCCAAGGCGGAGACGATCCGCTTCGTCTATGACGACGGCATGCGCGCCTATGAGACGGTGAAGACCTTCGAAGGCATCGTCACCAATCTGGAGCGCCGCTGGCGCGAGACCGAGAGCGACTGGGCCCGCGAGGAGATCGGCAAGTATTTCTCCGCCGTTCCCTGCGCCGCCTGCCACGGCTATCGGCTCAAGCCCGAGGCGCTGGCGGTGAAGATCGCCGGCAGCCATATCGGGCTAGCCGCGCAGCTTTCCGTGCGCACGGCGCTGGACTGGTTCGCGCAGCTTCCCGCCCAGCTCACCGACAAGCAGAACGAGATCGCCGCGCGCATCCTCAAGGAGATCCGCGAGCGCCTCGCCTTCCTGCTCGATGTCGGGCTCGACTATCTCACGCTGGCGCGCTCCTCCGGCACGCTGTCGGGCGGTGAGAGTCAGCGCATCCGCCTCGCCTCGCAGATCGGTTCGGGGCTGACCGGCGTGCTCTACGTGCTGGACGAGCCCTCCATCGGCCTGCACCAGCGCGACAATGAGCGCCTGCTCGGGACGCTGCGGCGGCTGCGCGACCTCGGCAACACGGTGATCGTGGTCGAGCACGATGAGGACGCGATCCTCGCCGCCGACTATGTGGTGGATGTCGGCCCCGGCGCCGGCGTGCATGGCGGGCGCATCGTCGCCCAGGGCACCCCGCGCGAGATCCTCGCCAACCCGAACTCGCTCACCGGCAAGTACCTCACCGGCGAGCTGACCGTGCCGGTGCCCAAGCGCCGCAAGCCGGACCGCAAGCGCCTGCTGCGCGTCGTCAACGCGCGCGCCAACAACCTGAAGAACGTCACGGCGGAAATCCCGCTCGGCCTGTTCACCGCCGTCACCGGCGTCTCGGGCGGCGGCAAGTCGACCCTGCTGGTCGATACGCTGTACCGCGCCGTAGCGCGCCGGCTCAACGGCGCCTCCGATCCCCCGCTCGCCTATGACGGGCTGGAGGGGCTGGAGCACCTCGACAAGGTGATCGACATCGACCAGTCGCCGATCGGGCGCACGCCGCGCTCGAACCCGGCGACCTATACCGGCGCCTTCACGCCGATCCGCGAATGGTTCTCCGGCCTGCCGGAGGCCAAGGCGCGCGGCTACGGGCCGGGGCGCTTCTCGTTCAACGTCAAGGGCGGGCGCTGCGAGGCGTGCCAGGGCGACGGCGTCATCAAGATCGAGATGCACTTCCTGCCCGACGTCTACGTCACCTGCGACGTCTGCAAGGGCAAGCGCTACAACCGCGAGACGCTGGAAGTCGCCTTCAAGGGCAAGTCGATCGCCGACGTGCTCGACATGACGGTCGAGGAAGGCGCCGAGTTCTTCAAGGCGGTGCCGGCGGTGCGCGAGAAGCTGGAGACGCTCTCGCGTGTCGGGCTCGACTACATCAAGGTTGGCCAGCAGGCCAACACGCTGTCGGGCGGCGAGGCGCAGCGGGTGAAGCTCTCCAAGGAACTGTCGCGCCGGGCCACCGGGCGCACTCTCTACATCCTCGACGAGCCAACCACCGGCCTGCATTTCGCCGACGTCGCCAAGCTGCTCGAAGTCCTGCACGAACTGGTCGAGCAGGGCAATACGGTGGTGGTCATCGAGCATAATCTCGAAGTCATCAAGACCGCCGACTGGGTGATCGACCTCGGCCCCGAGGGCGGCGACGGCGGCGGCGAAATCGTCGCGGCCGGGCCGCCGGAGGTGATCGCCAAGAGCGAGCGCAGCCACACCGGCCGCTTCCTCGCCGAAGTGCTGGCGCGCCGCCCGCTCAAGCCGCGCAGCGCGGCCGAATAGGCAGGCGCGGTCGGCTCGACCCGTCCGGGGGAGGGTCGTCCCGGACGGTCCTCAGGACCGATCCGGGATCGTCGCCCGCAGGATAGGCGCCGCGTCAGGCGTCCTCGTGCAGCCGCACAAGGTTCACCGTCACCGCGATCAGCACCAGCGTCGCGCCGAACTGGTGCGCCAGCGCGATGTCGATCGGCACCTGGTGAACCAGCGTCCAGACGCCGAGAAAGGCCTGCGCCCACACCAGCCCGAGGATCAGCGTCGCCCGCCGGCGAACCGCCCCGCCGACGCGCCGCGCGCTCAGCCAGTGGCCGAGCGCCAGCGCCAGCAGCAGATAGGCCACGAGCCGGTGGTTGAACTGCACGGTGAGCACGTTCTCGAAGAAGTTCCGCCAGACCGGCTGCTGCACGAAGAGATCGGCCGCTGGCGGGATGATGTGCCCGTCCATCAGCGGCCAGGTCGTGTAGGTCAGCCCCGCGTCGAGCCCGGCCACCAGCCCGCCGAGGAATATCTGCAGAGCCACGACCGCGAACAGGATTCGCGCATAGCCCCGCAGCCAGTCCGGTGAGGGGCGCCGCTCGGCCGGGGCCTTGAGCGAGACCGCGACCGCCACGGTGGCGGCGAGGATGAAGCAGGCGAGCGTGAGATGGGTGGCGAGCCGGTACTGGCTCACATCGACCCGGTTCACCAGCCCCGAGGCGACCATCCACCAGCCGACCGCCCCCTGCATTCCGCCGAGCACGAACAGCCCGGACAGCTTCCAGCCGAGTGCGCGGTCGATCAGTCCGCGCCAGAGGAAGAACAGGAAGGGCAGCAGGAAGACGAAGCCGATCAGCCGGCCCAGCAGCCGGTGGCCCCATTCCCACCAGAAGATGTACTTGAACTCGTCGAGGCTCATGCCCCGGTTGACCTGCTGGTATTGCGGAATCTGCCGGTACTTGTCGAACTCGGCCTGCCACGCCGCGTCGGAGAGCGGCGGCAGCGTGCCGGCGACGGGCTTCCATTCGGTGATGGAGAGGCCGGATTCGGTGAGTCGGGTCGCCCCGCCGACCACGACCATCAGCACGATCATCGCCGCGACGGCATAGAGCCACAGGCGTACCGGGCGCAGACGGTCGGCGGTGGAGGACACGACGTCGGCCGGCGGCGTCGCGGGTAGATCGAGGGCCATTGCGTTGCGCTCCCTGCACTGGCGGCCGCCAGCCCCACCGGCCGTCCCGCGCCGGGCGGCTTCCGCCCGGGCGCGGCGAGCGATATAGAGGCGGGCGCCCGCGCGCAACGAGACTCTTTGTCCCGCGCGCCGGGGGAGTCCAGCCGGAGCCCGACATGAACGACAACCGCCCCGCCCCCACCGGCCGCCTGCGCAAATTCGTCGGCACGCTGGCGCTCGTCGTTCTGGTGGTGTTCTGGGCGCTCGGCGCCATGGCGCTGGCGCAGGGCCGCGTCACCACCCTGCCCGCCTTCTGGCAGTTCGTGGCCTATGTGATCCTCGGCACAGGCTGGATCGTGCCCGCCGCCTGGATCATCCGCTGGATGCTGAAATACGACCGCCGCCCGGAGACGCTGTAGGGCGCGGGGCGCCGGCCCTCACGCCGCGCGCGACAGGGTGCCGGCGGGAGCCTCGGGCGTGAACGTCACCATGGCAATGTCGCCGAAGCCCTGCGCCGCCAGCCCATCGAAGGCCTGTACCGCGTCGGTCGCCAGCCCGCCCGGGCGCGTCACCAGAATGGTGGTCGGGGTGAGCGCGGCGATGCGGCCGGCACCTTCGACGCCATCGAGCGGCGGCGCCGCGACGATAACGTGGTCGTAGGTCTGGGTCAGCGCCGTGAGAATCAGCGGCAGACGGTCGGCGGCGACCAGCCCGGCCGCCTCGCGCGCGCCGCGACCGGGCGGGATCACATGGCAGCGCGAGGCGCTCTCGCGGTGAATGGCGTCGGAGAAGCTCGCCACGCCGAACAGCAGGTCGGTCAGGCCCGGCGCACGCGGATCGCCGGCGAGGCCGTCCAGCGTCGGCGAGCTCATTTCGAGGCAGACGAGGACGATGCGCCGGTCGGCGGTCGCCGCCAGCGAGCGGCCGAGCGCCACCGCGCAGCGGGCGATTCCCTCATCGCTGACCGGGCCGGTCACCAGCACCAGCCGCGCGGCCGCCCCGCGCACTTCGACGAGCCGCGAGAGGTCGGCGAGTTCGCGCTCGCGCGCCGGCATGCGGCGGGCCAGCGTGCCCTTCTGATGCGGGTCGTCGCTCTCCGCGCCGATCCACGGCAGGTGCTGCATCGCATGGGCCGGCACTTCCGGCATGGGCACGGCGCCGAATTCCTGTCCGGCGGTGCGGGTCCGGCGGCGGGCGAAGGCCTGGAAGCCCATGACGAGCAGGAAGGTGCCGAGGCCGGCGGTCAGGCTCGAAACAAGCGGAGTCGGCCAGCGCGGCGTCATGGCCGGCGCGGCCGAGGCGAGCATGCGCGCCGGCGCCGGCGGGGAGGCGTTCGCGTCCATGCTGAACGGCCCGCGGCTCTCGCGCAGTTCCAGATAGTTGGTGGCGAAGGCATTGGCGACGTCGGCCGAAAGGCGCGGGTCGGGCGAGATGAAATCGATGGCGATCTGGCCGGCGCCGGTCTCGCGGACGGACAGGCCGCGCTCGACGGTGCGCAGCGCCAGCGACTGCCGCGATTCCTGCCCGGGCGGCGGGCTGGCCGAGAAGCCGGCGACGCGGAGCGCGGCGCCGGACAGGGCGGCCGTGACGCCACCCAGCGGCGCCGCCAGCCGCGTCGTGAGGCGGTTCTGCTCGATCACATGGCGGGCGAAGTCGCGCGAGGTCAGGACCTGCACGCCGTCACGGCCGGCGGCGAAACTGCGGCTGTCGGTCCAGATGCGCGCCTGCGACTGATAGCGCGGGGTGCTGACCAGGCTGACGATTCCCCCAACGAGAAGCCCGGCAAAGAGAGGCGCGAGAAGATAGCGGCGCAGGCGGCGGGCGGCGCTGTCCGGCGGAATCGTCCCGGCCTGCGGCGTTCCCTCATCGGGCAACGGCGCGGCGCTCGGGGCAAGGATCTCGCTCGGCTCCATCATGGTGCCCATTAGGCACCGTCATGGTTTCCACCGTGTTAAAGACCCGCCGAATGATGGGGAGCCGCACGCCGTCGCGGCGCTTGCGGAAATGGCCGGTGGGATGATCGGCGGAAAAATGGTCGGAGCGAGAGGATTTGAACCTCCGACCCCTAGTCCCCCAGACTAGTGCGCTAACCAGGCTGCGCTACGCTCCGACGCCGTGAGGCGTCGCCTGTCTAGCCATTTGCCGGCCGCGATGCAAGCCGGGCGGCATCGTCTGCGGTGCCCTCTCCACCTTCCTGCGCCTCGGGCTCGGGGCCGACCTCCCGCTCGGTCGCCGCGCTCAGGCGCTGGAACACGCCGAGCGAGACCAGCGTCAGGCAGCCGGCCCCCAGCAGCAGCGCGGCGTAGACCACATTCGAAATGTCTTCCCGCGCGGTTTCGAACACCAGAACCAGCGCCTCGAGAAAGATGGCGATGACGATGGTGGAGATGAACTTGGTCAGCCCGCGCCGGGCGTCGGCGGCGGTGCGCTTCTCGCGGCCCGCCGGCACTTCCTCCTCGAAGAAATACTTGGCCACATCGAACAGGGCGATGGCGACGATGAGGTAGCCGACCACGGACAGCAGCGAGCCGTGCAGCGGGTCCTGCCCGGCCAGCGCGTCGCGGATCGCCGCATAGGGCGCGTAGACGAGAAGGATGGCAGCCACGCCCATCAGGGCGCAGGCGGCGATGGCGAAGACGACGCGGATGAGAAGGCTCATGTGAGAAAGCTCATGCGGGTTCCCCTATCGGAATGCCGTTCCAGCTAGAGCGGCGCGCGGCGGCGGCAAGGCCCCGTGCCTTCGGGGGTGCCGGACGGGACGGAATGCGCCATATGATGGAGCACCGGATCAGCAACGGAACCGCCGCCGTGAACCATCACAGCCAAGGCCACACGCACGGCCCGGATGCCCCGGCGCCGGGCGGGGATGCCGGGCCAGCACAGGACATCGCGCCCCTGCCCGACATGCTGGCGCGGCTGGGGGCGCGACGCTCCGCCCCGCTGCGCGGCCTCGTCGAGCCCGGACCGACGCCGGACGAGCTGGACGCCATGCTGGTGCTGGCTGCCCGCGTGCCCGATCACGGCCGGCTGGTGCCCTGGCGCTTCATCGTCGTGGCGGGCGAGGCGCGCCGGACGCTGGGGGAGCGGCTCGACGCGCTCTACGCCCGCCAGAACCCGGAGCTTCCCGCCGCCAAGGCGGACATGTGGACGCTCTACCTGTCCCGCGCGCCGGTGACGGTGGTGCTGGTCAGCCGTCCGGACCGCGCAGCAAAGGTGCCGGAATGGAATCAGGTGCTCTCGGCCGGCGCGGCGGGCATGGCGCTGACGGTCGCCGCCAGCGCGCTCGGCTTCGCCACCCAATGGCTGCTCAAATGGCCGGGCCGCGATGCCGAGGCGGCCGCCCTGCTGGGCGTGGGGCCGCAGGAGAAGGTCGCCGGTTTCATCCATATCGGCCGGCCGGCGCGTGTGAACGAGGACCGGCCGCGACCGGCCCTCGACACGGTGGTCAGCGTCTGGTCGCCCGATCAGTCGATATCGAACGACACGCCCTGAGCCAGCGGCAGGGCGCGCGAGTAGTTGATGGTGTTGGTGGCGCGCCGCATATAGGCCTTCCACGCATCCGAACCGGACTCGCGCCCGCCGCCGGTCTCCTTCTCGCCGCCGAAGGCGCCGCCGATCTCGGCACCCGAGGGGCCGATATTCACATTGGCAATGCCGCAGTCGGAGCCCTCCACCGAGAGGAAGGCCTCCGCCTCGCGCAGATCGTTGGTGAAGATCGACGAGGACAGGCCCTGCGGCACGCCATTGTGCAGGGCGATGGCCTCTTCGAGGCTGGAGGTGCGCAGCACGTAGAGGATCGGCGCGAAGGTCTCGCGCTTCACGATCTCGGTCTGCTCGTCGATCTCGACCAACGCGGGGCGCACGTAATAGGCGTCCGGATGCTCGCTCGCGAAGACGCGCTCGCCGCCATGAACGCGCGCTCCAGTGGCGCGGGCGGCCTCGAGCGCCGCCTGCATGCCCTCATACGCCGCCTTGTCGATGAGCGGGCCGATCAGCGTGTTGGCTTCGCGCGGATCGCCGATGGCGACCGAGCCATAGGCCCGGGCGAGGCGCGGGACCAGCGTATCGTAGACGCCCGCATCGACGATCAGCCGGCGCAGCGTGGTGCAGCGCTGGCCGGCCGTGCCCATGGCGGCGAAGGCGATGCCGCGCAAGGCAAGGTCGAGATCGGCCGAGGGGCGGATGATGGCGGCATTGTTGCCGCCGAGTTCAAGGATGGACCGGCCGAAGCGGCGCGCGACGCGCTCGCCGACGATGCGGCCCATGCGGGTCGAGCCGGTGGCGGAGACGAGCGGCACGCGCGGGTCGTCGGTCAGCACCGCGCCGATGTCGCCGCCGCCGATGAGAAGCTGCGACAGCCCTTCGGGGGCGCTGCCGAAGGCGCTCGCCGCGCGCTCGAACAGCGCCTGCACGGCCAGCGCGGTCAGCGGGGTCTTCTCCGACGGCTTCCAGATCACGCTGTCGCCGGCGACCAGCGCCAGCGCGGCGTTCCACGACCAGACCGCCACGGGGAAGTTGAACGCCGTGATGATGCCGACCGGCCCGATGGGGTGCCACGTCTCCATCATCCGGTGGCCGGGGCGCTCGGAGGCGATGGTAAGGCCGTAGAGCTGGCGCGACAGGCCAACGGCGAAGTCGCAGATATCGATCATCTCCTGCACTTCGCCGAGACCCTCGGAGACGATCTTGCCGGCTTCCAGCGTGACGAGGCGGCCCAGCTCGGTCTTGTGGGCACGCAGTTCCTCGCCGAGCAGGCGGACAAGCTCGCCGCGGCGCGGCGCCGGCACCGTGCGCCACGCCTCGAAGGCGGTGACGGCGCGGCCGACGGCGCGGGTGGCGTCCTCGGCGGTGGCCTCGGGAACCTCGCCGATAACCTCGCCGGTGATCGGCGAGCGCACCGTCCGGGTGCCGTTGCGCCAGCTCGAATCCGGTACGCCGAGGGCACGCAGGAGCTGCGCCACTTCCTCGCCGGCCGGCCGCTGACCCTTGCCCGTTTCCTTCGTCGCCATGTCACGCTCCTCGTCGCACGACCAACCCGGCCCGCGGCGCTCCCATAGCACCGGGACGGCCGGTAAATCCATCGCGGCTTTCGGCCGACATACCGGCCACGCCGCTTGCCGCAACAACGCTTATCCGCTCTCGCAGCGATCCGTCCGGCACGCCAAATCAAGCACTTAAGAGGCAGGCTACAGCTTGGCGCGCGCGATTGAATTGCTCGCGTTCATCTTGGGGACAACGCCAAGTCTAGAGTGCCATCCCCTCAGATATTTCTTATGCTGCATGTCACGACATAGATGTGCCTTTCCCACTATAGCCACAATGTCGTGATGCCCTGGCCATAATTCCTTTCCATGCACGACTCTGTCTGCAACAGGAGAAGGACGAGGGTATTGACGGCTTGGGGAACGGGACGGGTCGCCAGCGCGGCGTTCGCGGCGGGGATCATCTTTATCACCGGCGGCAATGCTGCCCTTGCTGACCAGAAGAGCAAAATATCGACGTCCGGAATGGCGTCGTATTACGGGTATGGTGGCCGCACGGCGAATGGCGAGCGGCACAGCGCGAGTGCCATGACGGCCGCGCATCGCAGCCTGCCCTTCAACACGAAGGTCCGCGTCACGAACAAGGCCAATGGCCGTTCGGTGGTGGTGCGGATCAACGATCGCGGCCCCTTCGTGAAGGGCCGCATCATCGACGTCTCGACCGCCGTCGCCGATGAACTCGGCTTCCGCAGCCGGGGCGTCGCCAGGGTCGACATCGCCGTCGTCGACTGAGGTCCGAGAAAGACGCCAGACCGGACGCGTCAGCCGTCCCGGTCGCGTGCGGCGTCGAGTATGCGGCGACAGTCCTGAAGCTCGTACAGCGCGGCTTGCAGCCGCTGGACGTCGTCGCGGCTCAGCTTCGCCCGGGCGGGGAACTCGTTCTCCTGTACCCCGCCCGCGCGCAGCGGTGCCTGTGCCGGCGCCTGAGTCACCGGCGTCGGGGCAACCGGCAGCGGCGGCATGGCCTGCGCCGGACGATGGCGCTCCGGCACGTAATCAATGTCCTGACGGGGCTCGTCGACCACGGGCTCGACGGCGACGGGACGGAAGGCGAAAGCCGGCCGGCTCTCAGGCGCGCGCGTCTCCGCGGCCGGCGGTTCCACCGGGCGCGGATCGAAGGGGCGCGGCTCAAAGTCCGCCGCCTCGTCAGCGTCGGGATAGGAAGGCGTCGACGGCGCCGGCGCGAACCGGCCGCCCTCGCCTTCCGGCGCCACGGGCGGCAGCGGCGCCATCGGGCGCGGCGTCGCCTCGGCCCGGCCCAGCGGCGGCTCGACGCGCGGCGGGCGCACCTGCGGCGCCAGGTCCGGCAGCAGCGGCAGTTCCAGCAGATCGGGATCGGCCTCCGGCCGGCGCTTGGCACGGCGCGCGGGCGGCTCCTCCGCCGGCTCGCGCTGGCGCATCGGCAGAAGGTTCAGAATGCCGCTCAGCGGGCCCGCACGCGGCGGTTCCTCGGCACGGTCGCGTCCGGGATGCCCGGCATCGACCGTCGCGGCGCGCACGGCACGCTCCTCGCGCGCGTCGAGCTCGGCGATCTGCTCGGCTTCCGCCTCGGCGTCGCGCCAGATGGCCTGGACATAGCGCGGGCCTTCGTCCTTCAGGATGCGCTGCACGCCGCGGATCGTGTAGCCTTCCCCGTAGAGGAGATGGCGGATGCCGCGCAGCAGCTCGACATCGTCCGGGCGGTAATAGCGCCGTCCGCCGCCGCGCTTGAGCGGGCGGATCTGTGGAAAGCGCGTTTCCCAGAAGCGCAGCACGTGCTGCGGCAGGTCGAGATCCTCCGCGACCTCGCTGATCGTGCGGAAGGCGTCGGGCCCCTTCTCCACGCTCGGCTGCTCCTGTCGGACACTCACGATTCGGGCGCGGCGGCGTTGATCTGCTGTTTGAGGATGTTGGACG
Organism: Ancylobacter sp. TS-1; assembly: GCF_009223885.1. Taxonomy (NCBI): domain Bacteria; kingdom Pseudomonadati; phylum Pseudomonadota; class Alphaproteobacteria; order Hyphomicrobiales; family Xanthobacteraceae; genus Ancylobacter; species Ancylobacter sp. TS-1. The sequence goes on along the minus strand of NZ_CP045144.1, from coordinate 783,563 downwards.
GCTTGAACACCATGACGCGGCGGGGCGCGATCGGCACCTCCTCGCCGGTCTTCGGGTTGCGGCCGACGCGCTCGCCCTTCTGGCGGACGACGAAGGAGCCGAAGGAGGACAGCTTCACGGTCTCGCCGCGCGCCACGCAGTCGGCGATCTCGGTCAGCACCGTCTCGACGAGAGCCGCCGACTCGGTGCGCGAGAGCCCGACGCGCTGGTAAACCGCCTCGCACAGATCGGCGCGCGTAATGGTACGACCGGCCATTGTCGTCTTCCCCGTTCCGTCGAAACCGTTGTTGTCGAACGTTGAAACTAGGCGCCGTCGCCGTCGCCGGTCAACGGTGCGTCGCGCCCGATACGCCGATTACCAGCGAACCAGCGCTGAACCCCAGGTGAAGCCCCCGCCCATTGCCTCCAGCAGCACCAGATCGCCCCGCTTGATGCGTCCGTCGGCATGGGCGGCCGCCAGTGCGAGCGGGATGGATGCCGCCGAAGTGTTGCCATGCTGGTCGACGGTGATCACGACCTTCTCGGGCGCGATGCCAAGCTTGACCGCGCTGGCGTCGATGATGCGCCGGTTCGCCTGATGCGGCACGAACCAGTCGATCGTCTCGGCGTTCTCGCCCGTGGTCTCGAAGGCATCGACGATGACGTCGGTGATCATGCCGACGGCATGGCGGAACACCTCGCGGCCCTCCATGCGGAGATAGCCGACGCTGCGGGTGGAGGACACGCCGCCATCGACGAACAGCTTGTTCTTGAAGCGGCCGTCCGAGCGCAGATGGGTGGTGAGCACGCCGCGCCCCTCCGCCTCGTCGCGCACGGCCTCCAGCACCATCGCGCCGGCACCGTCGCCGAACAGCACGCAGGTCGTGCGGTCCGACCAGTCGAGGATGCGCGAGAAGGTCTCCGCCCCGATGACGAGGCAGCGGCGGTAGCTGCCGGACTTCAGGAAATTGTCGGCCGTGGCCAGCGCGTAGACGAAGCCCGAGCACACCGCCTGCAGGTCGAAGGCGGCGCCGTGGGTGATGCCGAGGCCCGCCTGCACGCTCACCGCCGTCGCCGGGAAGGTGTTGTCGGGCGTGGAGGTCGCCAGCACGATCAGGTCGATGTCGGCCGCCTCAAGGCCGGCATCGGCGAGTGCCGCCCGGGCCGCGGCGAGCGCGAGATCCGACGTCACCTCCCCCTCGGCGGCGATGTGGCGGGTGCGGATGCCCGTGCGCTGGACAATCCATTCGTCCGAGGTGTCGACCATCTGCGCGAGGTCGGCATTGGTCAGACAGCGGGCCGGCAGATAGGAGCCGACCCCGCGCACAACGGAACGGATTGCACTCACGATGAAACCTGTAACTCGTCTGAAACCGTGGCATCCGCGCCGGCGCGGGCGCCGACCTGCGGACGATCATTCATTCCCGCCTCGATGCGGGACAGCAGTTCGTAGCGCACCATGTCGTAGCCGATATCGACCGCCGAGGCGAAGCCCTCGGCGTCGGTTCCGCCATGACTCTTGATGACGACGCCATTGAGGCCGAGGAACACGCCGCCATTCGACTTGCGCGGATCGAGCTTCTCGCGCAGCGCGTTGAAGGCGCCGCGGGCCAGCACATAGCCGATCCGGGCGAGAAAACTGCGCTGGATGGCGCCGCGCAGGAACTCGGCGACCTGCTTGGCGGTGCCTTCGGCGGTCTTGAGCGCGATATTGCCGGAGAAGCCCTCCGTCACCACCACGTCGACCGTGCCGCGCCCGATGTCGTCGCCCTCGACGAACCCCTTATAGGCGAGGCCCGGATGGTTCGACTCGCGCAGCGCGATGGCGGCCTCCTTGACCTCCTCGACGCCCTTGATCTCCTCGACGCCGACATTGAGCAGGCCGACGGTCGGGCGCTCTATGTCGAAGACGATGCGCGCCATGGCCGCGCCCATCACCGCCATGTCGACGAGATGCTGGGCGGAAGCGCCGATGGAGGCGCCGACGTCGAGCACCACGCTCTCGCCGCGCATGGTCGGCCACAGGCAGGCGATGGCGGGACGGCTGATGCCGGCCATGGTCTTGAGATTGACCTTCGCCATGGCCATCAGCGCGCCGGTATTGCCGGCGGAGACGGCGCAATCGGCCTCGCCGAGGCGCACCGCGTCGATCGCCCGCCACATGGAAGACACCCGGCGGCCACGGCGCAGCGCCTGGCTCGGCTTGTCCTCCATCTGCACGACGACATCGGTGTGGATGACGCGGCTGGCGGCGGCGAGGCGCGGATGGCGGGCCAGTATCTCGTTGATGCGGGCGGAATCGCCGAACAGCAGGAAGCTGATATCCGGGTGCCGCGTCAGGGCGATCTCCGCGCCGGGCAGAACGACGCCGGGCCCGTGGTCGCCGCCCATGACATCGAGCGCTATTCGGACGGTCGAGGTCATCTCGCGGCGTGGTCTCGTTGGTCGTGGGGGCGGCGGCTGAATGCCGGAGCGGCGCAGACGGCATGCCCCAGATGCGGGGCCATGACAATAGCGTCGTGCGTTTTTGCCGCTCGCGGGGCCCTAATTGGTGCCGTCGTCCTTGTGCAACCGCGCCAGCGTGGCGAAGGGCGAGGCTTCCTCCGGCGCGGGCTCGGCCGGGCCGGCGAAGGCCGCGCCGGGCTTGCGCGGATGGGGATCGAGGCCGAGGGCGAGGAACTCCGCCACCACCGCGCCGACGTCGATCGTGCCGTCGATCAGCGGGTCCGGCAGGTCAAGCTCGGTCACGTCGATCTCGGCGCCGGGGCGGACCGGGGGAATCTGCGACTCCGGCGCGAAGCGCATGTCGATGTCTTCCGACACGCGGGTGTCGAAATTCTCCAGCGAGACGACGCAGGTCTGCGTCACCACCGCATCGAGATGCCCGGTCACGCGGACCCGCCCGGCGCGCTCGGGCTTGAGCTTCACCTCCGCCGTCAGTGAGGGAATGCCGGGAATGCCGAAATCCTCGGCAAGCGCGGCGCGCGCGGGCGCGTCGGGGGCGAATTTCAGGGTGAGCCCGTCGTCGGGCAGGCTTGCCACGAGAACGGGACGGGCAAGGGGCGATGCGTCCGTCATGACGGGGTGGTCTCCGTGAAGCTGATCTGCGCCGGCTCGGGCAGCGGGAACTGGCCGTCGGCGAAAGTGTCGTAGGGCGTCGCCTTCAGCGCGTCGGCCGCCTTGATCATATACGCCGCAAGCGCCGCCGCCTGAAGGGTCCGCTCGGAATCCGAACCGTAGACGTTGCGCAGAACGGCTTCGGCGAGGGCGCCGGTGTCGCCGGCATCGACGGGGCCCTCATAGACGCTCACGCGGCCATAGAAGGATTCCGTCACCCGCTTCATCTTCTTCGGCACGGTGAGGTCGCCCACGCCCATCTCGCGCAGATTGGCGTCCATGTCGGTGCAGAACACGTCGAAGACGCGCTGGCCGAGCTGGCGGTGCTCCTCGCTTTCGCCCCTGAGCCGGTGGAACAGCAGGAAGGCGTGCACGAGGATCATCTCGAAGCGACCCTCGACGCTGTCGGGAACCTTGTAATCGAGATAGAATACCGGATCGCGCGATCGCGCCACGATCGCGCCATAGAGCCGCTGAATGGTCTCGCCTCCGTCATCCCGACGGAAGAAACGCAGAATCATGGACGGCTCCTGCCGCGTTCACGCCCCCGCCCCGCTGTGGCGGATGCGGTGTTGCGCGGGGTAGCGCGGACGGGTGACGCTGGCAACCCCGGCACGATCACGCCGCCGCGACGCGTCCCGGCGGGTTGCCTTGGGGACCCGCCCTGTGCTTTCTGCCAAATGGCGCCGCGCGGGACCCTGCGTCCCGACGGCGAATAAGGTCTGGAGTTGAGTGAATGGCATCGACGCGCGTGACGCACAAGGGGGCTTCCCGCACCCGGCTCGCCCGCCTTGCAGCCCTGGCGACCGCCGGTGTGGCGGCGCTCGGCCTGCCTGCCTGTTCCTCGGACAATCTGCCCGTGGCGACATCGGCCCTTGGGCTTCCGCGCCAGCCCACCAACTTCGTTTCCGAGCAGCAGCGCGGCTATGTGGTGGCCGAGGGCGCGCTCGAACAGATCCCGGTCGGGTCGAGCCAGGAGCAGGTGCTGCTGGTGCTCGGCACCCCCTCCACCGTCGCCACGGTGGACGGCGAGGTGTTCTATTACATTTCGCAGAAGGCCAAGAAGGTCATGTTCCTGCGGCCGGAGATCATCGACCAGCGCGTCGTCGCGGTCTATTTCGATCCCAAGGACAAGCGGGTGACGCGCGTCGCGGACTACGGGCTGAAGGACGGCAAGGTGTTCGACTTCATCAGCCGCAGCACGCCGACCGGCGGTCAGGAAGTCTCGCTCCTCGGCCAGATCTTCGACGCCACCACGTTCACGCCGGGCATCTGATCGCGTCTCAGAACCGCTCCGGCGAGAACGGGGCGGGATCGGCGCAGGGCGCCTCGCCGCTCATCATCTCGGCGAGCAGCCGCCCGGTGATCGGGCCGAGCGTGAAGCCGAGATGCTGGTGGCCGATGGCGAGCCACATCCCCTTCTGTCCCGGCGCCCTGCCAATGGCGGGCAGCATATCCGGGAAGGCCGGCCGGCAGCCGAGCCACGGCTCGGGCTCGGCGCGCGGCCCCAGCGGAAACAGGCCCCGCGCCAGCACCTCCGTCTTGTCGAGCTGCACCGGGGTCTTGGGCGCATCGCGCCGGGCGAACTCGACGCCCGTGGTCAGGCGGATGCCGCCGACCATCGGTGTGATGACATAGCCGCCCTCCTCGTCCAGTACCGGACGCGAGAGGCTGGCGCCGCCTTCGGCATGATAGTGCATGTGATAGCCGCGCTTGACCTCCAGCGGCAGCCGCACGCCGAAGGGACGCAGCACGTCCATCGCCCACGGGCCGAGCGCCACCACGACCTCGGGCGCCTCGACGCTGCCTTCCTCGGTATTGACCGCCCAGCCCGAGCCGAGCCGGGCGAGGGTGCGCGCGTCGCCCCGGCGCACCTGCCCGCCGAGAGCACCGAACTGCGCCGCATAGGCCTGCGTCACGCCGCCGGGGCTCGACACCGAATGCGGATCGGACCAGATCACCGCGCCGCGGAACACCGGGCGCAGCGAGGGCTCCATGTCGAGCGCCTCGTCGACGCCGATCTCGCGGGCGGAGAGGCCATACTGGCGCGCCAGAGGAAATTCGCGACGCTCATTGGCCAGCCCTGCCTCGGTGCGGTAGAGCTTGAGCCAGCCGCCCTCGCGGAAAAAATGCTGCGCGGCGCTCGCCCGGGCGAGGCGGTCGTGCTCCTCGATGCTGCGCGCGAGCAGCGTCTCGATGGAGCGCGCATAAGCCAGGATGCGGTCGGGCGCCGAGGACCGCCAATAGGCATACATCCACGGCAGCAGGCGCGGCAGCGCGTTCCAGTGATAGTTGGCGGCCGGATTGCGACCGAGCGCGACGTCGATCAGCGCGGAAAGCTGGCGCGGGAAGGCGACCGGGTAGATCGACGCCCTCTCGACCAGCCCGGCATTGCCGTAGGAGGTCTCCTCGCCGGGTCCCCGGCGGTCGACGAGGACCACCGAACGGCCCCGCTGCGCGAGATTCAGGGCGATGCAGGTGCCGACGATGCCGGCACCGAGCACGATCGTGTCGGTCTTCATGGAGCGCGCTTTCCGGGAGGGAGGACGGCGGAGGCGTGGCCCCCGCCGCCGGATCGTATCAGTTGATCGGGAAGGGGAAGTACTTGGCGTTGATCTTCGCGTAGGTACCGTCCGCCTGGATCTCCTTGATCGCCTTGTTCAGCGCCTCGCGCAGTTCGTTGTCGTCCTTGCGGACCGCGATGCCGGTGCCGTCAGGGTTCACGTCGGCGAGGTCGGCGCCGATGAACTTGCAGCACTTGCCGTCCGTCGACTTCTCCAGCCATTCGTACAGCACGAACTTGTCGGCCAGCACCGCGTCGAGGCGGCCGGCGGCGAGGTCGGCATTGGCCTCGTCCTGGGTCGGGTAGAGCTTGATGTCGGAACCCTTGTACTTGTCCTCGAGATAGGTCGCGCCGGTGGTCGAGGACTGGGCGCCGATGGTCTTGCCCTTCAGCGCCTCGGGCGTGATGGCGGTCAGCTTGGTGTCCTTCGGGGCGATGAAGCTGCCCGGGGTCAGGTAGTACGGGATGGTGAAGGACACCTTCTCCTTGCGCTCGTCGGTGATCGACATGGAGGCGAGGATCACGTCGTACTTCTTGGCGAGCAGCGCCGGGATGATGCCGTCCCAGTCCTGCGCGACGAAGGTGCATTCGGCCTTCATCTTGGCGCACAGCGCCTCGCCGATCTCGATGTCGAAGCCGACCAGCTTGCCGGACGAGTCGACCGAGTTGAAGGGCGGATAGGCGCCTTCGGTGCCGATGCGGATCTTCTTGATCTCGGCCTGCGCGGCACCGGCGCCGACGGCGAGCACGGCAGCGGCGGCCAGCAGAATCTTGGCGATTTTCATGTGACTGTTCCCGATAGCGGTCCGGGTTCTCCGGATCCTGCCCTGAGGCTAGGTCGGGCAGCGGGCGCAGGCAATCGGGGAATCGACCAACCTTTGCGGGGCTTGTCAGAAGTGGCTGAAGCTGCCTCGCGGGAACGCCATCGGCGCGCCGGTGCCATCGCGCACGACGAGCCCCTCCCCGGAGCCGGTGCGCCCGATCACCGTCACACCGATGCCGGCCGCCGTGGCGAAGGTGTTGAAGGCGCCCAGCTCATCGTCGGGCATGACCGCGAGAATCTCGTAATCGTCGCCGCCGGTCAGCGCGACCTCCAGCAAGGCGGGCTCGGCCCGGATGGCGGCCCGTGCCGCCGCGCTCAGCGGCACCCGGTCGGCCGCGATCTCGCCGGCGATGCCGGAGGCGGCCAGCAGTTTCGCGAGATCGCCCACCAGCCCGTCGGAAATGTCCATCGCGGCGCTGGCGCGGCCCCGCATCGGGCGGGCCAGCGCCAGCCGCGGGCGCGGATGCAGGTAGCGGTCCTTCAGATGATCGAGAAGCGCGGCGTCGAGGCCGGCGAAGCCCGGGCGATCCGGATCGAGCCGCAGGGCAAGGCCGAGAGCGCCGTCGCCGATGGTGCCGCTGACCACGATGGCCTCGCCGGGGCGGGCCGTGGCGCGGCGGACCATCTGGCCGGCCGGCACGGCACCGAGGGCGGTGATGGAGACGGTGAAGGGACCGGGCGTGCGGACGGTGTCGCCCCCGAGCAGCGGCGCGCCATAGAGCGCCGCGTCGCCGCCAATGCCGCCGGCGAAGGCTTCCAGCGCCGCCGCGTCCATGTCGGGCGGGATGGCGAAGGCCAGCAGCACGCCGAGCGGATCGGCCCCTTTGGCGGCAAGGTCGGAGAGGTTCACCCGCATCGCCTTGCGCGCGATGGAGGCCGGCGGATCCTCGGGGAAGAAATGCACGCCGGCGACCAGCGCGTCCTTGGTGAGAACCAGTTCGTGGCCGGCCGGCACCGCCAGCAGCGCGGCGTCGTCCTTCAGGCCGAGCGCGCCGGGATGGGTCGCCACCGACCCGAACAACCGGGCGATCAGCTTGTCTTCGCCTGAACCGCCCGCCGCCATGGAGCCCCCTAGCCGGTGAACTCGGCCGGGCGCTGCTCGCGCGCGATCCCGTCGAGCACGGCATTGACCATTCCGGTCTCCTCGCGGTCGAGGAAGGCGGCGGCGACGTTCACATATTCGGCCACCACGACCCGCGCCGGGACGTCGCGGCGCTCGGCAAGCTCATAGGCGCCGGCGCGCAGCACCGCCCGCAGCACCGCCTCGATGCGCTTGAGGGGCCAGCCGTTCACCAGCGAGGCGTCGAGCACGGGGTCGATGCTGCGCTGCTCGCGCACCACGCCGCCCACGATGTCGCGGAACAGGTTGACGTCGGCGCCGGCGATCTCCTCGCCCTCGATCTCCTGGCCGATCCAGTGGCTCTCGAACTGGGCGAGAATCTCGGTCAGCGGCGTCGCCGCGAGGTCCATCTGGTAGAGCGCCTGAACGGCGTTGAGCCGCGCCGCGCTTTTGCGCACCGGCTTGTGATTCACGGGTTTGGCGGTCGTCATGATGGCCTACCCTGCCCGGCGCTTGAGGCGCAGCACCGCGAACGCCGCCTCGACCGCGCCGCCGCCCTTGTTGCCGTCGGAAACGCGGGCGCGCACCCAGGCCTGCTCGTCCGTCTCGACGGTGAGGATGCCGTTGCCCAACGCCAGCTTGCGGGCGACCGAGAGGTCCATCAGCGCGCGCGAGGATTCGCCCGCCACGATCTCGAAATGATAGGTCTCGCCGCGCACCACGCAGCCGAGCGCCACCACGGCGTCATAGGGCGTGCCGGCGGCCTCGGCGTCGTCGAGCGCGACGACGATAGCGGCCGGGATCTCCAGCGCGCCGGGCACGGTCACGATGTCCGCCGTTGCGCCGGCTGCCGCGACGGCGGCGCGGGCGCCGGCGAGCAGTTCGTCGGCGATGTCGTCATAGAAGCGCGCCTCGACGATGAGGACGCGGGCCCCGGTCAGCGGGATGGCAGCGGCGGCATCGGATGCGCGCGGCGGGCGGGGGCTCGCCATGGATGAACCTCATGAAACTGGTCGGGTCGACGACGTACAGGCGTCAACGGAACTCCGCAAGCCGCGCAGCATAGCGGGCCATCATGTCGACTTCGATATTGACAGCGTCGCCGGCCTGAACGTCACCCCAGGTCGTGTGGGTCAGCGTATGGGGAATGAGCAGGCAGGTGAAGCGCGGGCCGTCCACCGTGTTGACGGTCAGCGAGGTGCCGTCGAGCGTGATCGAGCCCTTGGTGGCGATGAAGCGGGCGAGATCGGCCGGCGCCTCGAAGGTGAAGCGCGTGGTCTCGCCGAGATCCTCGCGGGCGATCACGCGGGCAATGCCGTCGGCATGGCCCTGCACGATGTGGCCGCCGAGCTCGTCGCCGATCTTCAGCGCGCGCTCCAGATTGAGCCGCCGGCCCTCGGTCCAGCCGCTCGCCGTCGTCACCGCCAGCGTCTCCGGCGCCGCCTCGACCTCGAAAGCGTCGGACTGCGTCGCCACCACGGTCAGGCACACGCCCGCGCAGGCGATGGAGGCGCCGAGTTCGATGCCGGACGTGTCGTAGCGGCTGGCGATGGTCAGCCGCCGCACGTCGTTGCGCGGCGCGACGGTGCGGACTGTGCCGATGTCGGTGACGATGCCGGTGAACATTTAGCGACGCCTCATGATGCGCAGGCTGTCGGAGCCGTACGCTTCGGTCCCTGCATCGACCAGATAGTCATCCAGAGTCGAAAGCGGCAGTCCCTCCAGCGCGTCGAGCGCCCCGGCGCCGAGCACGAGCGGCGCCCGGAAAACGTTCGCCTCGTCGACCAGCCGCTCGCGCAGGAACGCGGCCGCGATGCGCGGGCCGGCCTCCACCATGAGCCGGGTGATACCGCGCAGCGCCAGCAGCTTCAGCGTCTCATTGAGGTCCAGCGCCCCATCCGGGCGGCGCCGCACCCGCATCACCTCGATGCCCATGGCGGTGAGCATCGTCTCGGGCGCATCGGGCGCGTCCTCGGCTGCCACCACCCAGAGCGGGGCGAAGGCCAGGCTGCGGGCGAGCGCGCTGGTCGGCGGCAGGCGCAGCGCGGCGTCGAGCACCACGCGCAGCGGCGAGCGGTCCAGCATGCCGGGAAGCCGGCAGGTCAGCTGCGGGTCGTCGGCGAGCACCGTTCCGATGCCGGTGAGCACGGCGTCGTGGGTGGCGCGCATCATGTGGACGCGCCCGCGCGCCGTTTCGCCGGTGATGGCCGTCGGCCGGCGGCCGGCCAGCCCGACCTTGCCGTCGGCCGAAACCGCGAGCTTCAGCATCACCTGCGGACGCCCCTCGGTGACGCGGCGGATGTGGCCGGCGTGGGCGAGGCGCGCGGCGGCGGCGCCCGTGCCGACCTCCACCCGGATGCCGGCCTCGCGCAGGATCGAGAAACCCCGGCCGGCGACGCGGAAGTCGGGGTCCTCGATGGCGGCGACCACACGCTCGATGCCGGCGGCGCGCACGGCGTCGACGCAGGGCGGGGTCTGGCCGTGATGCGAACAGGGCTCCAGCGTCACGTAGAGCGTGGCGCCGCGCGCGGCCTCGCCGGCCTGGGCGAGCGCCTGCGGCTCGGCGTGCGGGCGCCCGCCCCTCGCCGTCCAGCCGCGCCCCAGCACGAGCGGACCCTGCGGCGTCTCGCGTACCACGAGCGCGCCGACGGCGGGGTTGGGCCAGGTATGGCCGAGTTCGCGGCTGCCGACGCTGAGCGCGGCCGCCATCAGGGCTTCATCTCGGGATTTGCACGTCATGGCTGTCACTGGCGCCGCCGGGAGCGGCGGCATCATTCGTCGGGCCCGGTGGCGCCGGCCGGACGCAGGAGCTTTGCCCCCTCGCCCTCGCCTACCCCGTCCGTCGGACGTGGTTCCAACTCGCCGAGCACGGCCTCGAAATCCTTGGCCTCACGGAAATTGCGGTAGACCGAGGCGAAGCGGACATAGGCGATGTCGTCGAGCTGCTTGAGGCTCTCCATCACCCGCTCGCCGATCGTCTCGGACGTGATCTCGCTCTCGCCCATGCTTTCCAGCCGGCGCACGAGGCCCGACACGAGGCGCTCGACCCGCTCCGGATCGACGGGGCGCTTCCTCAGCGCTACCTCGATGGAGCGGGCGAGCTTGTCGCGGTCGAACGGTACCCGCCGGCCCGAACGCTTGAGCACCGTCAACTCGCGAAGCTGCACACGCTCGAAGGTGGTGAAGCGGCCGCCGCAATCGGGACAGATGCGGCGGCGGCGTATGGCGGCGCTGTCCTCCGTCGGACGGGAATCCTTGACCTGCGTGTCGAGGCTTCCGCAATAGGGACAGCGCATCGTCTTCCTCAGCCGTAGATCGGGTAGCGGGCCAGAAGCGCGGCGACCTTGCCGCGCACCGCCGCCTCGACGAGGCTATCCTCCTCCGTGCCCTTCTGCGAGAGCACGTCGAGCACTTCCGCGATCATATCGCCGATCTGCTGGAATTCGGCGACGCCGAAGCCGCGCGTGGTGCCCGCCGGCGTGCCGAGGCGCACGCCCGAGGTGACGAAGGGCTTCTCGGGATCGAACGGGATGCCGTTCTTGTTGGTGGTGATGTGGGCACGGCCGAGCGCGATCTCGGAGACCTTGCCGGTGAGCTTCTTCGGCCGCAGATCGACCAGCATCAGGTGCGTGTCGGTGCCGCCGGAGACGATCTCGAAGCCGTGGCCCTTGAGGTTTTCCGCAAGCGCCTTCGCGTTTTCCACGACGTTCTTCGCGTAGACCTTGAACTCCGGCTGAAGCGCCTCGCCGAAAGCGACCGCCTTCGCGGCGATGACGTGCATCAGCGGGCCGCCCTGGATGCCGGGGAAGATCGCCGAATTGATCTTCTTCGACAGTTCCTCGTCATTGGTCAGGATCAGGCCGCCGCGCGGGCCGCGCAGGGTCTTGTGGGTGGTCGAGGTCACGACATGGGCGTGAGGCACCGGATTGGGGTGCACGCCACCCGCCACGAGGCCGGCGAAATGGGCCATGTCGACCATCAGCTTCGCGCCGACCGAATCGGCAATGGCGCGGAACCTGGCGAAGTCGATGTGGCGCGGATAGGCCGAGCCGCCGGCCACGATGACCTTCGGCTTGTGCTCGTCGGCGAGCTTGGCCACCTCTTCATAGTCGATGCGCTGGTCGTCGCGGCGCACATTGTAGGGCACCGGCTTGAACCACTTGCCCGACAGGCTGACTGGCGCGCCATGGGTCAGATGACCGCCGGCGGCGAGGTTGAGGCCGAGGAAGGTATCGCCCGGCTGCATCAGCGCGAAGAACACCGCCGTGTTCGCCTGCGCGCCCGAATGGGCCTGCACATTGGCGAAGCTGGCGCCGAAGAGCTGCTTGGCGCGGTCGATGGCGAGCTGCTCGGCAACGTCCACATACTGGCAGCCGCCATAATAGCGCCGGCCCGGATAGCCCTCGGCATATTTGTTGGTGAGGACCGAGCCCTGCGCCTCCAGCACGGCGCGCGAGACGATGTTCTCCGAGGCGATCAGCTCGATCTCGTCGCGCTGGCGGCCGAGCTCAGCGGTGATCGCGCCGGCGAGCTCGGGATCGGTCTCGGCGAGCGTGGCGGAGAAGAAGCGATTGGTGGAAGAAGCGTGAGCTTCGGACGACATGGACCAGCCTCCCTGGGCGGTGGCGACGCCTCCGGGCCGACCTCGTGCCGGCCGCGAAATCGAGGCGGGTCGCTTAGCACAGCACCCGGGCTGTTTCAAAGCATGCCGGGCGCAGGGTAGCCTTGCACCGAGGCGGCAGCGGGTGGTGAGCCCGGCGACACGGATGGATGACAGAGGCCGGGAGGCTCGCCTATCGTCACGGCCTCCTCCACGCGTTTCCGGATTCCCCCATGAAGATCATCCACTCGCCGCGCCATCTCGGCCATTCCGGCCATGTCGAGCTCATGAACGGACAGGTCGTGCCGGCCTTCGAGAAGCCGGAGCGGGTGGCGATGATCCTCAAGGCGATCGGCGAACGTTCTTTCGGCCCGCTGATCGAGCCAGCCGCGCATGGGCTCGCCCCGATCCTGAAGGTGCACGACGCGGACTATATCCGCTTCCTGTCGCAGGCCTGGGCGCTGTGGACCGAGGACGGCCGCGACTTCCCTGCCCTGCCGAGCTTCTGGGGGGCGCCGGGGATGCGCTATGTCGAGCCGGAGAACATCGACGGCAAGCTGGGGCATTTCTCCTTCGACGCCGGCTGCTGCATCGTCGCGGGTACCTGGGACGCGGTGCAGGCGGGCGCCGACATCGCGCTGACCGGCGTCGATCTGGTCGCCGGCGGCGAGGCTTCCGCCTTCGCCCTGTGCCGCCCCCCTGGCCATCACGCGCATCAGGCGACGATGGGCGGCTACTGCTTCGTCAACAACGCCGCCGTGGCGGCGCAGTCCTTCCGCGATCGCGGGGCGGCGCGCGTGGCCGTGCTCGACGTCGACTATCACCACGGCAACGGCACGCAGGCGATCTTCTACGACCGCCCGGACGTGCTGGTGTGCAACATCCACGCGGACCCGTTGCAGGAGTTCCCCTATTTCCTCGGCTTCGCCGACGAGACCGGCGCCGGCGCCGGCGAGGGCTTCAACGCCAATTTTCCGCTGCGCTGGGGCGCCGACTATTCCGGCTGGGGCGCCGCGCTGGACGCGGCCTGCGACCGCATCGCGGCCTATGGCGCCGATGTCGTCATCGTCTCGCTGGGCGTCGACACCTACAAGGACGACCCGATTTCCCAGTTCAAACTGGACAGCCCGGACTATCTGAAGATCGGCCAGCGCATCGCCGGGCTCGGCAAGCCGACGCTGTTCGTCATGGAGGGCGGCTACGCCGTCGAGGCCATCGGCGTCAACGTCGCGAACGTGCTGGAAGGCTACGCGCAGGGCTGAGGCGGCGGGCGGCTCACAGCCGATACAGGATCTGGTCGGTCCAGAAGCGTTCCAGCCGGTTCAGCGCTCGGTTGAGCAGCTGGAACTCCTTCGGGCCGATGCCGCCGATCTGCTCGATGGTGGCGATGTGCTTGGCGTGGAGCGACTCCACGATCTCACGCACTTCCTCGCCCTTTTCGGTGAGCCGGATGCGCACCGAGCGGCGGTCGATGCGCGAGCGCCGGTGGTCGAGATAGCCGGTATCGACCAGCTTCTTCAGATTGTAGGAGACGTTGGCGCCGAGATAATAGCCGCGCGTGCGCAGCTCGGCCGCCGTCAGCTCGGAATCGCCGATATTGAACAGCAGCAGCGCCTGCACGGCGTTGACGTCGTCGCGCCCACGCCGGTCGAACTCGTCCTTCACCACGTCGAGCAGGCGCCGGTGCAGGCGCTCCACCAGCGTCACCGCCTCGCGGTACAGCGGCAGCAGCTCGCTGCGACCCTCGTCCTGTTCTTCGGCAAACGCCACGACCTTGGTGGCCTGACCTGCAAACATCGTTCACACCCCGGTCTCGAATGGGGGATTGCGTCCCTCTGATTGACCGGGAGTGTGGGCGGGTGCCGCTAAGATCGGTTTAAGCGACAGGCTGAATCCTTCGTCACCGCAATGGCTTAACGAAAGATGAATCAGCCCTCGCTCTCGCGCGCCGCCTTGAAGGTGAGGAAGGCGTAGCCGGCGACCAGCACCGTTTCGATGGCGGCGACGATCATCAGCCGGCCGACGCCTTCCGGCGCCGAGGCGTTGATGAGGATCTGCACCATGGCCGTGACCAGCCACAGCACCACGCCCCAGGAGGCACCGAGCCAGAGGCCGACCGCCGCCACCGGATTCATGATCGCGGCCCAGATCACGGCCGCCTGCGCAGCCGTGGAGAGCATCTCGAAGCGGCTGGTATCGCCGTCCCACACGCCGCAGATCAGCGTCCAGCTGTAGACGGTCTTCACCATCAGGAAGCCGGCGAGGCAGCGCAGGTAGAGGAGAACCCGCACCTGCCAGAGCGGCAGTTGCGCGCCGGCCGGGCCGAGCGTGGCGTCGATGGGATCGTAAGGCGAACTCATGCCGCTTCCATACCGCAAAACGCGCTCAGGCAAGCAGCAATTCGTCGGGAAGCGGTTCGTCGAACAGGGCGGCGATGGCGACGGGGTCGACGTCTTCCAGCCGCGCCGGGCGCCAGGCCGGCTTCTGGTCCTTGTCGACGAGCAGCGCCCGCACGCCCTCGTAGAAATCGTTCTGGTCGAGGAGGCGCGTGACGAGCCGGAATTCCAGCCCGAGGCAGCCGGCGAGATCGGCCCCGAGGCCGCGCTGCATCTGCTGGAAGGCGATGTGCACGCTGGTCGGCGAGGCGCGCCGGATGGTGTCGAGCTGGCCACGGGCGAACTCCGCCGCCGGCCCCTCGCTCGCCCCAACTTTCTCCAGCGCGATGACGATGGCGTCGACCGATCCGCCGGCGAAGATGCGGTCGATGTCCGGATAGAGCGACTGGAGCGCCGGCGCCGGCGGGCGCATAGCCAGGCGGGCGAGCGCCGCATCCGCCGGCTCGCCCCCGGCCAGCGCCGCGAGCAGCCCGGGCCACCGCGCCACCGGCACGTGATGGGTGTAGAGCCCGAGCGCCACCGCGTCCGACATGCCGATGCGCGCGCCGGTCATCGCCAGCCACGTGCCACTCCAGCCCGGCAGGCGCGGCAGCACGAAGGTGCCGCCGACATCGGGAAACAGGCCGATGGCGACCTCCGGCATGGCGAAGCCGAGGCCCTCGCCGGCGACGCGGTAGCGGCTGTGGCCGGTGAGGCCGAAGCCGCCGCCGAAGCACAGGCCGTCGACCAGCGAGACGAAGGGCTTGGGATAGCGCGAGATCAGGTGGTCGAGGGCGTATTCGTCCCGCCAGTACTGGCGGGCCTCCTCCTTGCGGCCGGCACGGCCCAGCGCCGCCATGGCCCGCACGTCGCCGCCGACGCAGAAGGCGCGCTCATGCGCCGAACGCAGCACCACCTGCGCGATGCGCGGATTGTCGAGCCAGCCATCGAGGGCTTCGCGCATCGCCAGCACCATGGCGTGGTCGAGCGCGTTGAGCGCGCGGGGGCGGTCCAGCGTCACGATGCCGAGCGCCCCGCGCTCCTCGAAGCGGATACCGATATCGCTGCTCACGCTTGCTCCCTGCGCCTCATCGCGCTCCGTCCTGCCGAGGCTCGAAGCGCCGGACAACTTCGTACAGGCCGGGATCGAATTTGGCGATGGAGAGGGCTTCCTCGAAATAGCGCAAAGGTGCCGGATCGCGGCGCATCGCCTCGTAATCGTCGAGGCTCGCCCATTCCGCCCGCATGGTGACGCGGGTGCCGTCAAGGCTGCGATGGAGCGTCGCCCCGCGAAAACCCTTCGCGCGGTCAACGGTGCCTTCCGTCGCGGCGCTCAGGATGTCGAGCAGCCGTGACTGATTGGCGGGCTCGACGGTGAAGACGTTGATGACGGCGATCATGACCGGTCACTCCGAAGCTGGCGTCCGCCGCAGAGGATGGATTCCGGCAGCGCCGCGTCAACATGCCCCGCGACCCGTTGTCGGGCATCTACGCAATCACCCGGCTCAACGGGTCGCGCTCGCGGGCATATGAAGCTATAAACATTCGAAAGTGCCGCATCAGAATCCCGCATCTGAAATCCCTCGTGGCCGTCCCGGCCTCTTGCGAGCGTGCCCATGACCATTCCCTTCGCCCGTCCGCGCCCTGTCCATCCCGAGCCCGCCGGCCGGCCGGACCTGTCGTCGAAGCTCGATCTGGTTCAGCGCCCCCGGCGCAACCGAAAGTCCGAATGGGCGCGCCAGCTGCTGCGCGAGAACACGCTCACCGTCTCCGACCTGATCTGGCCGATCTTCGTCATGGACGGCGAGGCCACCCGCACGCCGGTCGGCTCCATGCCCGGCGTCGAGCGCCTGACCGTCGACGAGGCGGTGCGCGAGGCGGAGCGGGCGGCGCGTCTGGGCATTCCGGCCCTCGCTTTGTTCCCCTATACCGACCCTTCGCTGCGCACCGTCGACGGGCGCGAGGCGCTCAACCGCGACAATCTCGTCTGCCGCGCGCTGCGGGCGATCAAGGACGCGGTGCCCGAGATCGGCCTCATTACCGACGTCGCGCTCGACCCCTACACCAGCCATGGTCATGACGGGCTGCTGGACACCGAGGGCCGCATCCTCAACGACGAGACCGTCGCCGTGCTGGTCGAGCAGTCGCTGGTGCAGGCCGATGCCGGCGCCGACGTCATCGCCCCGTCCGACATGATGGACGGGCGCGTCGGCGCCATCCGCCGCGCGCTCGACGCGAGCGGCCATCTCGACGCGCAGATCCTCGCCTACAGCGCCAAATACGCCTCGGCCTTCTACGGTCCGTTCCGCGACGCGGTCGGCTCGTCCGGCTGCCTCAAGGGCGACAAGCGCACCTACCAGATGGACCCGGCCAACGGCATCGAAGCGCTGCGCGAGGCTGCGCTCGACATCGAGGAGGGCGCGGACATGCTGATGGTGAAGCCGGGCCTTCCCTATCTCGACATCGTCTATCGGCTGAAGGAGACCTTCGGCCTGCCGACCTTCGCCTATCAGGTCTCCGGCGAGTACGCGATGATCGAGGCCGCCGCCCGCAACGGCTGGCTGGACGGCGAGAAGGCGATGATGGAAAGCCTGATGGCGTTCAAGCGGGCGGGCGCCGACGGCGTGCTGACCTATTTCGCCCCACGCGTCGCCGAAAAGCTCGCGCGGGAGGCCTGAGCGGCCGCCGGGCGCGCCCATGCCCGCAGGAGCGCCGGTTCCCCTCTCACGCCGCCTCGCGCCGTTCCTCGTCTTCGTCCTGCTGCTGCTACCCGGCTGCGGCTCGGTCATCGATGCGGATCAGGCGCGGCTGTGCCGCGCCGTCGCACCAGCCCTGCATGACGAAGACACCGAGATCACCGAGACGGTGCTGCGCCCGGTGCCCGGCGCCGACAACACGCTCCACTACAGCTACCGCACGCGAGGCCCGCTCGGCAGCGGTCCGCACTGGCTGGCCTGCCGTTTCGCCGCGCGCACCGGCGCCGGACGCTTCGAGATCGTGGCCGTCGATACCGACCGCGGCCCGCTTGGCGAGGTGAAGCTCTACATCCTCAATCGCTGGTGGCTGCCGGAGGCCACCGAAGCGGCCCGCCCGCCGCTGTTCCGGCTCGGCCCCCGTAGCGCCTACTGGCTTCAGCAGGCGCTCGGCGGGCTGGTGCTGGCCGGCATCTACGGGCTCATCGCCACCGGCTTCGCCCTCGTCCACGGCCTGTATGGGCGCATCAACCTCGCCTTTGGCGAGATCGCGGTGGCGGGCGGCGCCTTTATGCTGGTCGCCGTCGGCGCTTTCAGCGCGGGGGGACGGCTCGGGCCCGGCACGCTGGGGCTCGCGGTGATGCTGGGCATCGGCGCGGCGGCCCTGCTGAGCTGGGTGGTGGGACGCGTCGTGTTCGTGCCGATCGCCGAGCAGTCGCGCTCGGCGCAGCCGGTTCTGATTGCCACCGTCGCCGTCGCCCTCGTGCTGGCGGAAACGCTGCGCCTGACCGCGCCGTTCCGCGAGAACTGGCTGCCCGCCCTGCTCAACCGTCCGCTCTACATCGCCGGACAGGACGGCTTCGTGGCGACGGCGACCCCGGCGCAGTTTCTCGCCGCCGGGCTGGCGCTGACCGGCCTGTCGGTCCTGCTCGGGCTGGTCCGCTTCACCTCCTACGGGCGCTCCTGGCGCGCCTATGCCGACGATCCGAAGATGGCGGCGCTGCTCGGCGTGCGGGTTCCGCTTCTGGTGGGCGGCACCTTTGCCCTCGCCGGAGCCTGTGCCGGGCTCGCGGGCGCCTGCGTCGTGATAGCCTATGGTACGATCGCGCCGGGCGACGGGCTGGCAATTACGCTCAAAGCCTTGATTTCGGCTATTATTGGCGGCATTGGCTCGGTGCCGGGCGCTTTTCTCGGCGCGGCTCTTGTCGCCGGCGTCGAAATCGTGTGGTCCACGGCCTTCGATATCGCGTATCGCGACGTGGTGATCTATTCCCTGCTCGCCGGCTTCCTCGTGTTGCGGCCGGGCGGGCTCCTCAATCGTGCGGCGCCGACGCCGCGAGAATTCTGAGTGGTTCGATGACCCTGCCCGTCTCTCCCGCCGACGTTGCCGCCGCACGCTTGCTGCTGGACGGCGCGGTGCTGCGCACGCCCACGCTGCCGGCGCCGCGCCTCTCGGCGATTACGGGCGCCCATGTCTATGTGAAGTACGAGAACCTCCAGGTCACGGCGAGCTTCAAGGAGCGCGGTGCGCTGGTGAAGCTTTCCAGCCTGTCGCCGCAGGAGCGCGCCGCCGGCGTCGTGGCGATGTCGGCCGGCAATCACGCGCAGGCGGTCGCCTACCACGCCGCCCGGCTCGGCATCCGCGCCACCATCGTCATGCCAAAGCACACGCCGATCGTGAAGGTGGCGGCGACCGAGGCGCATGGCGCCCGCGTCGTGCTGCACGGCGAGTCGGTCGGCGACGCCTCCGAGGAGGCCGACCGCATCGCCCAGCAGGAGCACCTCGTCTGGGTGCATCCCTATGACGACGCCCATGTCATCGCCGGACAGGGTTCCATCGCCGCCGAGATGCTGGAGGACGCGCCCGACCTCGACGCGCTGCTGGTGCCGGTCGGCGGCGGCGGCATGATCTCCGGAATGGCGGTCGCCGCGCGCGACATGCGGCCCGACATCGAGATCGTCGGCGTCGAGACGCGCCTGTATCCCTGCATGTGGAACGCGCTGCACCAGCAGAACCTGCCCTGCGAGGGCGCCACGCTGGCCGAGGGCATCGCGGTCAAGCAGGCCGGCGTGCTCACCCGCGAACTGGTCTCCGCCCTCGTCTCCGACGTGGTGCTGGTGGACGAGCCCACCATCGAGCGCGCGGTGAACCTGTTCCTGACGCAGCAGAAGACGCTGGCCGAGGGCGCCGGCGCCGCCGGGCTCGCCGCCCTGCTCGCCGATCCCGACCGCTATCGCGGGCGCAAGGTCGGGCTGGTGGTCTCGGGCGGCAATATCGACCCGCGCATCGTGGCCTCGATCATGATGCGCGAGCTGGAGCGCGAGGAACGAATCGTCTCGTTCCGCTTTTCCATGCTCGACCGGCCGGGCGAGCTCGGCATCATCTCGACGCTGCTCGGCGATCTCGGCGCGAACATCCTCGAAGTGGAGCACAAGCGCCACTTCCTCGACGTGCACGCCAAGGGCGCCCGTCTCGACGTGACGGTCGAGACCCGCGACCGCGCCCATGCCGACGAGGTGCACCGGGCGCTGATCGAGAACGGCATGGATGTGACGCGCATCGACTGGCACGCGGGCGGCTGACGCCGTGCGCGCAAACCGAAAGGCAGAGGACCCGGCATGAGCGAGGCGCCCTATTCCCGTGAGCCGAGGCCCTATGCCTTCGATCCGGTCTCCGAACCGGAATATTTCCACGGCGTTCTCTCCCGCCGCTTCGTCGCCTTCCTGCTCGACGCGGTCATCGTCTCGGTGCCGATCGCCATGGCCGGGCTGGTGATCTTCGTGTTCGGCTTCCTCACCCTCGGGCTGGGCTGGTTCCTGTTCAGCCTCGTCGGCCCGACCTCGGTCGTGTGGGCGCTCATCTATGCCGGCCTCACCCTCGGCGGCCGGCAGAGCGCGACGCTCGGCATGCGCGCCATGGGCGTCGAGATGCGCCAGCTCGACGGCGCGCCGATGACCCCGACCCTCGCCGTGGTCAGCGTCGTGCTGTTCTGGGTCGCGACCAGCGTGTTCACCCCGCTGGTCGCCATCGTCGCGCTCTTCAACGGCCGCAAACGCCTGCTGCACGACTTCATCATCGGCACCGTCGTGGTCAACAACGAGGCGCGGATCCTCGAACTGAGCCGCTATCGCTGACACGAAAGCGCGACCGGTGAAATTGGGGCTTTGACGTCCGGGCCGGGGCGCGCAATCCTTGGCGCATCCCCTGCGTGAAGAACCCGTGACCGAACACCCGCGCGACACACCGCAATTCTACCTCACCGCCCCCTCGCCCTGCCCGTATCTGCCGGGCCGGTCGGAGCGGAAGGTCTTCACGCATCTCGTCGGCGAGCGGGCGACGCAGCTCAACGACGTGCTGACGCATGGCGGATTCCGGCGCAGCCAGTCCATCGCCTACCGGCCGGCCTGCGAGCAGTGCCGGGCCTGCGTCTCGGTGCGGGTCTGCGTCGACGATTTCCGCGAGACGCGCAGCTTCCGCCGGGTCCGCCAGGCCAATGAGGACCTGATCGGCGACATCCGCGCCGCCGTGCCGACCGCCGAGCAGTATTCGTTGTTCCGCGCCTATCTCGACAGCCGGCATTCCGATGGCGGCATGGCCGACATGACCGTGCTCGACTACGCCATGATGGTGGAGGACAGCCATGTCCGCACCCGCCTCATCGAGTATCGCCGGCGCGGGCCGGGCACGGCGGTGCACGGGCGCGGACAGGGCGCGCTGCATGGCGTGGCGCTGACCGACGTGCTCGCCGACGGCCTGTCCATGGTCTACTCGTTCTACGAGCCGGAAGCGCCCGGCCGTTCGCTCGGCACCTTCATGATCCTCGACCACATCGCCAAGGCGAAGGCGATGGGCCTGCCCTATGTCTATCTCGGCTACTGGGTCGAAGGGTCCGACAAGATGAACTACAAGCGCCGCTTCGTGCCGCAGGAGCGCCTCGCCCCGGCCGGCTGGGTGCGCTACGACGAGTAGACCTGCCGCCGGTGTCATGCCCCTGTGATCGGCCCGGCCTAGCAGATTGGAACGTCTCCAGACCGGAGCGGGTCAACCTGCCGGAGCCCCCCATGACCGACGAAACCCGTGATCACGACGCTCAGAAGTCGCCCTTCCGCACCAGCCTTCTCGAAGAGGCCGAGGGCGCGGGCAGCAATCCGACCGTCAACCCGACGATGGGCGAACTCATCTCCATCCGCTTCTCGCGACGCGGCCTGCTGAAGGGCTCGCTCGCCGTCTCCGCCATTGCCTCCACCGTCGGCCCGATGGCGCTGCTGTCCGCCGAGAAGGCGAATGCGGCCGGCAATGTCGCCGGCAACTCGGCCTTCACCTTCGTCGAGGTCGAGGCGGGCGTCGACCAGACCCACCACGTGGCCGAAGGCTACGACGCCGACGTGCTGCTGCGCTGGGGCGATGCCCTGTTCCCCGATTCGCCGGCCTTCGACCCGAAGAACCAGAGCGCCGAGGCCCAGCGCCGCCAGTTCGGCTACAATAACGACTATGTCGGCTTCATCCCGCTCGACGGCTCGGCCGAGCACGGCCTGCTGGTGGTGAATCACGAATACACCAACGAACACCTGATGTTCCCCGGCATCGTCAATGTGTCGGAAGGCAAGCTCAAGGTGGCCCCGGCCGACCGGAAGCGCGTCGACATCGAGATGGCCGCGCATGGCGGCAGCATCGTCGAGATCCGCAAGGTCGACGGCAAGTGGCAGGTCGTGCGCGAGGGCAAGCTCAACCGCCGCATCACCTCCACCACGCCGATGCAGATCACCGGCCCGGCTGCCGGCAGCGACCGCCTGAAGACGGCGGAAGACGCGACCGGCACCAAGGTGATCGGCACGCTGAACAACTGCGCCGGCGGTGTCACCCCCTGGGGCACCTATGTGATGGCCGAGGAGAATTTCCACGGCTATTTCCTCGGCAAGCTGCCCGAGGGCCACAAGGAGGCCGCCAACTACAAGCGCTACGGCGTGCCGGAAGGCGCCTATGAGTGGGGCAACATCTATCCCCGCTTCGACCTCGCCAAGGAGCCGAACGAGCCGAACCGCTTCGGCTGGATCGTCGAAGTGGACGTGAACGACCCGAATTCGGTGCCGAAGAAGCGCACCGCGCTGGGCCGCTTCAAGCATGAGGGCGCCGAGTCGATCGTGGCGAAGGACGGCCGGGTGGTGTTCTACCTCGGCGACGACGAGCGCTTCGACTACGTCTACAAGTTCGTGACTGCCGGCACGTTCAACCCGAACGACCGCGCCGCCAATGTCGACCTGCTCGATTCCGGCACGCTCTACGTCGCCAAGTTCGACGCCGACGGCGCGCTGGCCTGGATGCCGCTGGTCTTCGGCGAGGGCCCGCTCACCGCCGCCAACGGCTTCGCCAGCCAGGCCGATGTGCTGATCGAAACCCGCCGCGCCGCCGACCTGCTCGGCGCCACCAAGATGGACCGGCCCGAGGACATCCAGCCGAACGGTGTCAACGGCAAGGTCTATGTCATGCTGACCAACAACACCAAGCGCAAGGACGACCAGGTCGACGCCGCCAACCCGCGCGCCAAGAACGCCTTCGGCCACATCATCGAGCTAACCGAGGCCGATGGAGACTTCGCCGCCACCAAGGGCACGTGGGAAGTGCTGCTGAAGTGCGGCGATCCCTCCGTGGCGGCGGTCGGCGCCTCCTTCTCCACCGACACCACGCGCAATGGCTGGTTCGGCATGCCCGACAACTGCGCGGTCGATTCGGCCGGGCGGCTGTGGGTGGCGACCGACGGCAACAGCCCGAAGGAGACCGGCCGCACGGACGGGCTCTGGGCGGTGGATGTCGAGGGCGGCGCCCGGGCGACGTCGAAGCTGTTCTTCCGCGTCCCGGTCGGCGCCGAGCTGTGCGGCCCGCTGTTCTCGCCGGACGACCGCGCCGCCTTCGTCGCCGTGCAGCACCCCGGCGACGGCGGCACCGACTGGGCGCCCTTCGGCCGCCCGTCCTACTACGAGGACCTTTCCACCCGCTGGCCGGACTTCAAGGACGACATGCCGGTGCGCCCGGCGGTCGTGGTCATCACCAAGAAGGACGGCGGCAAGATCGGCATCTGAGACCGTTTTCTACCGGCCGGTCCTCGTAAGGGGCCGGCCGGACGTCGCGTTGCGAGAGTGAGGCCCCCTACCGCGTTCCCCAACCGGACCGACGAAAAAACTTGGCCGCCGGCTCCCTCGGGCCGGCGGCTTTTTCAGGCGAACCTGTTGGTGCGCGGGAAGCCCTTGGGCGGCAGCCGGCCGGCGCCGGCGCGCTCGCCGCGCCATTCGGTGAGGTCGGTAACGGTCCAGGTGCGGTCCGACGTGTCGGTCCAGGTCAGGCCGTCGGCGGCGGCGAAGACCTTCACGTCGCTCATCGCGCCGTCCTTGTAGCGCTGGAGACGCACACCGCGCCCGCGCACCATCTCGGGTATCTGTGCCAGCGGGAACACCAGCAGCTTCCGGTTCTCGCCGATCACTGCCACCGTATCGCCGACCGCTGGCACCACCTTCACCGCATCCTGCCCGTCGACGCCCAGCACCTGCTTGCCCTTGCGGGTATTGGCGAGGCACTCATCCTCGGAAACGAGGAAGCCGCGCCCTTCCTTGGCCGCCACCAGCAGCCTGCGCCCGCCCTGATAGGGCAGCACGTCCACGATGTCGGCTTCCTGCTCGAGATCAATCGACAGACGCAGCGGTTCGCCATGGCCGCGCCCGCCCGGCAGCTTGGAAGCCTCCAGCGTGTAGAAGCGTCCATTGGTGGCGAAGACCAGCAGCTTGGCCGTCGTCTCAGTGAAGAAGCGCAGCTTGAGCTTGTCGTCACCCTTGAAGGCCAGCGTGGCGAGGTCGGCCACATGGCCCTTGAGGGCGCGGATCCAGCCCTTTTCGGAGACAACGACGGTGATCGGCTCGCGCTCCACCAGCGCCTCGATCACCGCGCCCGCATCGTGCGCGGCGGCCTGACCAAAGGTGGTCCGGCGGCGGCCGAGTGTCGTCTCGGGCGCGAACATCTTGCGCGTCTCGCCGAGCTGCCAGGCCACGGTCTTCCACTGCTTCGCCTCGGAGGCGAGCAACGCTTCGATGCCCTCCTTCTCCTTGGAGAGCGCGTCGTGTTCCTTGCGGATCTCGAATTCCTCGAGCTTGCGCAGGCTGCGCAGGCGCATGTTGAGGATCGCCTCGGCCTGCACGTCGGTCAGTTCGAACGTCCTGATCAGCGTCGGCTTGGGCTCGTCCTCCTCGCGGATGATGCGGATCACCTCGTCGAGGTTGAGATAGGCGATCAGGTAGCCGGCCAGCACTTCCAGCCGGCGCTCGATCTCGGCGAGGCGGTGGCGCGAGCGGCGCAGCAGCACCTCGCGGCGATGGTCGACCCATTCGCGCAGCGCCTCGCCGAGGCTCACCACCTTCGGCACCTGTCCGCCGACGAGAACGTTCATGTTGAGCGGGAAGCGCGTTTCCAGCTCGGTGAGCCGGAACAGGCTTTCCATCAGCAGCTCGGCATCGACGTTTCGCGCCCGCGGCTCCAGCACGAGGCGCACATCCTCGGCGCTCTCGTCGCGCACATCGGCGAGCAGCGGCAGCTTTTTCTCGTTGAGCAGGTCGGCGATCTTCTCCACGAGGCGCGACTTCGGCACGCCGTAGGGAATCTCGGTGACGACGATCACATAGGTGCCGCGCCCGGTCTCTTCCTTCTCCCAGCGCGCCCGCAGCCGAAAGCCGCCGCGCCCGGTAGCGTAGGCATCGGCGATGGAGGACGGCGATTCGATGATGACGCCGCCGGTCGGGAAATCGGGGCCCTGTACGAATTTCAGCAGGTCGTCGGTGGTCGCCTGCCGGTTTTCGATCAGATGCAGGCTGGCGTCGATCAGCTCGGCCGCGTTGTGCGGCGGGATCGAAGTCGCCATGCCGACGGCGATTCCGGTGGAGCCGTTGGCGAGCAGGTTGGGGAACGCCCCCGGCATGACCACGGGTTCTTCCGTGGTGCCGTCATAGTTCGGGCGGAAGTCGACCGCGTCCTCGTCGATGCCGTCGAGGATCAGGCGCGCGACCTCGGTCAGGCGTGCCTCGGTGTAGCGTTCGGCGGCGGCGTTGTCGCCGTCGATATTGCCGAAATTGCCCTGCCCGTCGACGAGCGGGTAGCGCTGCGAGAAATCCTGCGCCAGACGCACCATGGCGTCGTAGATCGCCATGTTGCCGTGCGGATGGAACGAGCCCATCACGTCGCCGACGATCTTGGCGCTCTTGCGGAAGCCGCCGCCGGGATCGAGCCGCAGCAGCCGCATGCCGTAGAGAATGCGCCGGTGCACCGGCTTCAGCCCGTCGCGGGCGTCCGGCAGGGCGCGGTGCATGATAGTGGAAAGCGCATAGGCGAGGTAGCGCTCCTCGAGCGCCGCCTTGAGCCCGATCGGTTCGATCGTGCCGTCGTCGGTCGGAATCGGTGGCTCACCCATGTCTTCTGCTAACCCGAAGCGGCGGCAGGAACAAGACGCGAACGCGGGTCCGGCCCGGCCGAGCCGGTTCCAACCGCTGCACTATCCCCAGCCAAGTGGATTCAAGGCGCCTCGGGCCCGAAGGCGGCCACCGTCGGCGCGCGTCTGCACAGGACATGTTCGATCTTGGTTTGAAAATCGAACTAAACTCTTTTCACTCTATCCCTATCGGAGTAGTCTTGCTCGTCTACGCGAAGCGGGGGCTTCCGGTATGAAGATCATTCTTGCGGCCTTGGCCGCGCTCACGATCACGACGGCCATCGCGGCGCCGGCAGCGGCCGCCAGTCCGCCGACCTATGTCTATCTGGGTCTGCGCGAGCAGGCCCCGCCGCAGACATCGGGATCGACAGGCTGGGTGAATGTCTGCCGCGAGCGGCAGGTGGCACGGCGCGATCCGCGCGGGCGGACCGTCTATATCCGTGTGCCCATGTGCAACACGGTCTGGGTCGGCCAGCGCTTCTTCTACAACGGCCGCTACTACGCCGATTCGACCTTCACCACGCCGCTCAACTAGCCGTCCGCCGCAGCGACGCCAGCAGCGACGCGCGGGCATCCGGCAGAGCGAGCCCGCGCGGTTCGAAGACCCGGCGCGCCAGGAAGTAGCCGGTAAGGTCGAAAGCGGCCTCCACGTCGTCGCGCGAGGGCGGCTCGGCCACTTCGCTGATCAGGAAGAAGGGCAGCTGCAGCAGCTGGGCCCGCCAGGGCTCGCCGGCATCGCGGCTCACCGCGCGTCCCGATTTCGGCGACACGTAGAGCAGGTCGTTGCGCCCGCCGGTCGCCGCGCAGCTTTCCAGATCGAGGCCGAAGCCGAGCTCCGCCAGCATCATCAGTTCCAGCCGGGCGATGATCATGCCGGTCAGGCGCGCCTCGTCGAGATGCCCGACCACGGCCTCCAGCGCCGCATGCAGGGCGGGATGGGGATCGCGTTCCGGCAGAAGCCGCAGCAGGCTGCCGATATGGCTCAGCGCGAAGGCGGAATGGGCGTGGGCCATCAGCCGGGCGGCGCGCGGCGTGGTGACTTCCAGCGCGAAGGCGCCGAGATGCTCGTCGAGCCGCGCCCGCCAGACCACGCTGACGCCGTTGCCGGGCTGGAGCGCCGCCGCCTGCCGGCGCGAGCCGCCGCCCCGCACGAGGCCGAGATGGCGGCCATGGGCAGCGGTCATCAGTTCGACGATGGCATTGGCCTCGCCGTGGCGGCGCAGGCCGAGGATGATGCCCTCGTCGGACCACTCCATCGGAGCGCCTCACTCGTGCGGGAAATCGAGCCCCATCTCGCGGTAGCGCTCGGGGTCGTCGGCCCAGTTCTCGCGCACCTTCACGAACAGGAACAGGTGAACCGGCGACTCGACGATCTCGGTCAGCTCCTTGCGGGCCGCCATGGAGATCGCCTTGATCGTCTCGCCGGACTTGCCGAGCACGATCTTCCGCTGGCTCTCGCGCTCGACGAAGATGGTCTGCTCGATGCGCACGGAGCCGTCCTTGCGCTCCTGCCAGGAGTCGGTTTCCACCGTCGAGCGGTAGGGCAGTTCCTCGTGCAGGCGATGGAACAGCTTCTCGCGGGTGATTTCGGCCGCCAGCATGCGCATCGGCGCGTCGGAGATCTGGTCCTCGGGATAGAGCCACGGGCCGAGCGGCAGGGTCTGGGCGAGCCATTCGCGCAGTTCCACGAGGCCGTCGCCGGAGAGCGCCGAGACCATGAACAGCCGGTCGAAAGTGATCAGCTCGGCCACCTTGGCGGCGAGTTCGAGCAGGGTATCGCGCTTCACCAGGTCGATCTTGTTGAGCAGGATCGCGCGCGGACGCTTCACGTCGACTAGCCCGCGGATGATCGCCTGCACATCCTCGGTGAGGCCGGCGCGCGCGTCGACCAGCAGCACCACGGCGTCGGCATCGCCCGCCCCGGTCCAGGCTGAGCGCACCATCGCCTTTTCCAGCCGGCGCTTCGGCGCGAAGATGCCGGGCGTGTCGACGAGGATGATCTGCGTCACCCCGTCGAGGGCGATGCCGCGCACCAGCGAGCGCGTGGTCTGCACCTTATGCGAGACGATCGACACCTTGGTGCCGACCAGCGCATTGGTAAGCGTCGACTTGCCCGCGTTCGGCGCCCCGATCAGGGCAACGAATCCGCAGCGCGTCTGTTCGGTCGACTCGTTCATTCGGTAACCTGTTCGAGGAACGCCGCAGCGGCGGATTTCTGCGCGTTCTGCTTGGACGGACCGGTCGCCTCGACCGGCGTATAGCCGGGCACCTCGACGGCGATCCGGAATTCGGGATTATGATCGGGACCGGAACGCTCGACCAGCCGGTAATACGGCGGCGGCAGACCGCGCCCCTGCGCCCATTCCTGCAGCGCCGTCTTGGCGTCGCGGGCGGAACTGCCGGGTGTCGACAGGCGCGGGCGCCAGAACCGCTCCACCGTCGCCTCGGCGGCCGCAAATCCGGCATCGAGATAGACCGCCGCCAGCACGGCCTCGGCGACGTCCGCCAGAATGGCCGGCCGCTCGCGCCCGCCGGTGCGGTCCTCGCCGGAACCCAGCCGCAGATGCGGCCCGAGGCCCATGGCGCGCGCCACGTCGGCGCAGGCGTCCTCGCAGACGAGATCGGCGAGGCGGCGCGAGAGCTCGCCCTCCTCCGCCTGCGGATAGGCCCGGAAGAGCATGTCGGACACCACGAGGCCGAGCACGTGGTCGCCGAGGAATTCCAGGCGCTGATAGGAGCGCACGCGCGCCTTCGTGCCCTGCAGGCCAGTGATCGAGCTGATGTGGGTCAGGGCGAGGCGCAGATGCGCGCGATCCCGGAAGCGGTGCCCGAGCGTCGCCTCAAGCACGTCAAGACCGGCGTCGTCGTCCGCGCGCGAGGGGCTGCGCGTCATCGCACGAAGGAGAAGATGCGGTCCCAGCGTACCGTCCAGGGCCACTTCCAGAACTGCCAGGCGGCGTCGCCTTCCTTCACCGAGAAGAAGATCATCTGGGCGCGCCCGATGAGGTTCTCGTAGGGGACGTAGCCGACCTGGCTGAGCACGCGGCTGTCGGTGGAATTGTCGCGGTTGTCGCCCATCATGAAGTAATGGTTGGGCGGCACCTTGTAGACCTGGGTGTTGTCGTAGAAGCCGTTGTCGACCAGATCGAGCGTGTAGTAGCTGACGCCGTTCGGCAGGGTCTCGGTCCAGCGCTTGACGCGCTCGACGCGCCCGCCGCCCTCGTCGTCCATCCAGTAGCCGGCATCCACGCGCTGCACCGGCACGCCGTTGATGTTGAGCACGCCGTTGATCATCTGGATCTCGTCGCCCGGCAGGCCGATCACGCGTTTGATGTAGTCGGTGCTCTCGTCGCGCGGCAGCTTGAACACCACGACGTCGCCGCGGTTCGGCGTCGAGCCGAGCAGGCGTCCGTCGAAAAGCGGCGGCGAGAAGGGCAGCGAGAAGCGCGAATAGCCGTAGCTGAACTTGGAGACGAACAGGTAGTCGCCGACCAGCAGCGTCTCCTTCATCGATCCGGACGGAATGTTGAAGGGCTGGAAGAGGAAGGTACGGATCAGGATGGCGATGAGAAAGGCCTGAAGGATGACCTTGATGGTCTCGCCGAGGCCGCCTTCCTTCTTCTTCTGTTCGCTCGTCGCTGTCATGTCGCTTTCCGGTGCACGTGCCGCACGGCGTGCGCCGCCGGCGGCGGCCGTCGCGCTCCTATAGCCGCTCGCAGACGAAGCGGCAACGCGCGCAAGTCACGTTCGCACGAGGTGACGGGAGGTCATCCCCCGTGCGATCCGGGAACCGCGCTGATGATAACGAAAGCCTGCGCCAGCGGCCCGTCATCGGTAATGGTGAGGTCAATGCGCGCCTCGAAGCCTGCCGGCGTGATGGCGTCCAGCCGGGCGCGGGCGCCGCCGGTCAGCTCCATGGTCGGGCGGCCGGAGGGAAGGTTCACCACGCCCATGTCGCGCCAGAACACGCCCTGCGCCAGCCCGGTGCCGAGCGCCTTGGCGCAGGCCTCCTTGGCCGCGAAGCGCTTGGCGTAGCTCTCGGCGCGGCGGGTGCGCCGGTCGGACCTGGCGCGCTCGACCGGCGTAAACACCCGGTCGAGGAAACGCTCGCCGTGGCGCTCCAGCACCTCGGCGACGCGCCGCGCATCCGTGATGTCCGATCCGATGCCGATGATCACGCGCCCTGCCCCGCTCTCACGCCGCCTGCGACGCGCCGAGGCGCGCACGCCCGCGCGCCATGGCGACGCGCATGTGGCGGACCGCCGCCTCCAGCCCGACGAAGATGGCCTCGCCGATGAGGAAGTGGCCGATGTTCAGTTCCCGCACCGGCTCCAGCGCGGCGATGGTTTCGGCGCTGGCATAGTCGAGGCCGTGGCCGGCATGGATTTCCAGTCCGAATGCGGCGCCCTGCACGGCGGCGCGACGCAGGCGGGCGAATTCCTCCTCCGCCTCGGCGGCCCGGCCCTCGGCGAGAAGATCGCACCAGGCGCCGGTATGCAGCTCGACCACGGCGGCGCCAATGTCGGCGGCACGGGCGATCTGGTCCTCGTCGGGCGCGACGAAGAGCGACACGCGGATGCCGGCATGGGCGAGCTTCTCGACCTTGTGGGCCAGTTCGATGCCGCCGCCGATCACATCGAGCCCGCCCTCGGTGGTGCGCTCCTCGCGCCGCTCCGGCACGAGGCAGGCGGCATGGGGCAGGTGTTCGAGGGCGATGGCGACCATTTCGTCGGTCGCCGCCATTTCGAAGTTCAGCGGCACGGTGAGGTGCTCGCGCAGGCGGCGCATGTCGGTGTCGCGGATATGGCGACGGTCCTCGCGCAGATGCGCGGTGATGCCGTCGGCTCCGGCGGCGCAGGCAAGCTGGGCCGCGCGCACGGGATCCGGCAGCGCGCCACCACGCGCGTTACGCACGGTGGCCACATGGTCGATGTTGACGCCCAGGCGGAGGGGAGAAACGACGCGGGTCATCGTCTCAGCCCTTCGCGCCCTGGATGCCGCGCGAGCCGGGCTTGACCGGCGGCAGTGCCGCCAGTTCCGGCGGCAGCGCGTCGGCGGGATAGGCCGGAATGTCGAGCCGCGCCAGCGCCACGAGAGGCACGCCCAGATCGGCCTTGCCGTTCGAGCGGTCGATCAGGCAGGCGGCGCCGACGACATTGGCCGTGTGCTCGGCGATGGAGGCGAGGCATTCGCGCGAGGACAGGCCCGTCGTCACGATGTCCTCGACCATCAGCACCCTGGCCTCCGGGGGAATGGTGAAGCCGCGACGAAGCTGGAAGCGGCCGTCCTCGCGCTCGACGAAGACCGCCTTGGCGCCGAGCTGGCGGGCGGTCTCGTAGCCGGGGACGATGCCGCCGACGGCGGGCGAGACCACATAGTCGATCTTGCCGAAGGCCGCCTCGGCCTTCTGCGCCAGCGCCTTGCACAGCCGCTCGGTGCGGACCGGGTCCTGAAAGATGAACATCTTTTGCAGGAAGACGGGGCTGCGCAGGCCCGACGACAGGATGAAATGGCCCTCAAGCAGCGCGCCGGCCGCACGGAACTCGGCCACGACCTCGTCTTGTGTCATTTTCAATGCCCGGAGGAAGTTTCAGAACGGGTGCGGTGATAGCCCATCCGGCCCGCCGCGTCACCCGTGCCGGCTCCCTCACGCCCCCGTCGGAGGCAACTCCCGGGCGAGGCCGTGCCGGCGGGCCCGCACGCAGGCGAGCGCGGCTTCTCCGGCGACCTGTTCGAGACGACCGCTCGCCGCCATCAGATGGTCGCCGGCCATCCGGCCCCAGAACTGACGGGCGGCGCCCGAGACGATGCGGAAACTGGCCAGGATCTGATCGTTCGCCATCGCGCGCTCCTCCGGTCGTGTCACGGCACTGCCGGGGCAACGCGGAGGTGGCCGTCCGGTTCCCGGTCAGCCGTTGACGCGCTCGACCGACGACACCACCGGACGCGCCCGCAGATCGGTGATGATGCCGTTGAGGTGGCGCAGGTCGTACACGCCGATGTCGATCACCATGCGGGTGAAATCGGCGGAGCGGGACGACATGCGCAGATTCTCGATGTTGCCGTCGCGCTCGCCGATCACCTGCGCCACCTGCGCCAGCGAGCCGGGCTCGTTGGTGGCGACGACGATGATCTGCACCGGGAAGCGCTGCGGGTCGTCCTCCTCGACGTCCCAGCGCACGTCCAGCCAGCGTTCGGGCTCTTCCTCGAACTCCTGCAGCGCCGGCGACTGGATCGGGTAGACGGTGATGCCCTCGCCCGGCGACAGGATGCCGACGATGCGGTCGCCCGGCACGGCGCCGCCATTCGGAGCAAAGCGCACCGGCAGTTCGCGGTTGATGCCGCGAATGGGAATGGCGGTCTTGGGATCGGGGTCGCTCTCGATACCGGGGATCTTGAATTTGAGGCTCTGGCCCTGCTCCAGCTCGAACCAGCCCTCGCCCTTGAGCGCGGCGCGATCCTCGGCGCGCGGGGCGGTCCATTCGGGATAGATCGCCTTCACCACGTCGTCCGAGCGCATCTCGCCGCGCCCGACCGCCGCGTAGACATCCTCCAGCGACTGGCGCGCGAGGCGGCCGACCGAGCCGGCGAGCTTCTCCTCGGAGAACACCTTGCCGGCGCGCACGATGGCCCGCTCGACGATCTTCTTGCCGAGCCCGGCATATTGTGCGCGCACCGCGGCGCGCGTGGCGCGGCGGATGGCGGCGCGCGCCTTGCCGGTGACGACGATGGATTCCCACGCCGCCGGCGGTGTCTGGCCGGAGGCGGTGATGATCTCCACCTCGTCGCCGTTCTGCAACTCGGACACCAGCGGGGAAATCTTGCCGTTGATCTTGGCGCCGACCGCCCGGTCGCCGACGCCCGTATGCACCGCATAGGCGAAGTCGATCGGCGTGGCCCGGCGCGGCAGGGTGATGAGCCGCCCCTTCGGGGTGAAGCAGAACACCTGGTCGTGGAACAGTTCGAGCTTGGTATGCTCGAGGAATTCCTCTGGGCTCGAGCCCTCGGCCAGCAGCTCGATGGTCCGCCGCAGCCAGGCATAGGCGCCGGATTCGCGGGTCAGCGGGTCGGAGGCGCCGTTGTCCTTGTAGAGCGCGTGCGCCGCGATGCCGTATTCGGCGATCTCGTGCATCTGCCGGGTGCGGATCTGCAGTTCGACGCGCTGGCGGCCCGGCCCGACCACCGTGGTGTGGATGGAGCGGTAGTCGTTCTGCTTCGGCGTCGAGATGTAGTCCTTGAAGCGGCCGGGAACGAGCGGCCATTTGGTATGGACCACGCCGAGCGCCGCGTAGCATTCCTCGATCCGCTCGACGAGGATGCGGAAGCCGTAAATGTCGGAAAGCTGCTCGAAGGCGACCGACTTCTGCTCCATCTTGCGCCAGATCGAATAGGGCCGCTTCTCGCGCCCCTTCACCGTCGCCGACAGGTCCTTCTGGGCGATGGCGTCGGACAGCTCGCGCTCAATGGAGGCGACCAGCTCGCCATTGTTCTCCTTCAGCGCCTGCAGGCGGTTGAGGATGGAATCATAGGCTTCCGGCGAAAGCTGGCGGAAGGACAGGTCCTCCAGCTCCTCGCGCATGTCGTGCATGCCCATGCGGCCGGCGAGCGGGGCGTAGATGTCGAGCGTCTCCTGCGCGACGCGGGAACGCTTTTCCTCCGGCACCCATTTCAGCGTGCGCATGTTGTGCAGCCGGTCGGCCAGCTTCACCAGCAGCACGCGCACATCGTCGGCGATGGCAAGGAGCAGCTTGCGCAGGTTTTCCGCCTGCTTGGCCTGCTTGGACACGAGGTCCAGCTTCTTGATCTTGGTGAGGCCTTCCACCAGCGCGCCGATCTGCGGGCTGAAGATCCTGTCGATCTCCTCGCGGGTGGCGTCGGTGTCCTCGATGGTGTCGTGCAGCAGCGCCGCGACGATGGTCGCGTCGTCCAGCTTCAGGTCCGTCAGGATCGCGGCGACTTCGAGCGGATGCGAGAAATAAGGATCGCCGGAAGCGCGCTTCTGCGTGCCGTGGGCACGCATCGCATAGACGTAAGCGCGATCGAGCAGCGCTTCGTCGGTATTGGGATTGTACCGGCGTACGCGCTCGACGAGCTCGTACTGCCGCATCATGACAGGGACTCGCGAGAATGGCCGGCCGGAATGGCCGATAGGCTAGATATCGTCCGGGCGCCGCAGAGTCGCAAGTCGCTTGTGCCTGCGCGGACGCCCAAAAACGCGAACGGCCCGGCACTGGGCCGGGCCGTCGCAGGTTCCGGAACGGGTCCGGTCAGCCTTCGTCGTCGTCGCTCGGCTCCGGCGGCACGAGGCCCTGGAGACCGGCCAGAAGCTCTTCCTCGGTCATGCGGTCGAGCATGATGTCGGAATCGTCGGCGCCCTCGGAGCCGGCCGACGCGATCATCGGCACGGTCTCGGGCTCCGGCTCGTCCACCTCGGTGAACTTCTGGAGCGAGTGGATCAGTTCCTCGCGCAGATCGTCCGGCGAGATCGTCTCGTCGGCAATCTCGCGCAGGGCGACGACGGGGTTCTTGTCGTTGTCGCGGTCGACGGTGATCGGCGAGCCCGACGCGATCACGCGCGCGCGATGGCCGGCAAGCAGAACCAGCTCGAAGCGATTGTCGACCTTGTCGATGCAGTCCTCGACGGTGACGCGAGCCATGCTTCGGCACTCCTGGCGGTGTAAGGGAAGCGGCCTCATTAAACCAATGAGGCTGATGGAGCAAGGGTCATACGGCACGCCCGGGCGAGCGAGGGCCGCGCCCCGCCCTCCCCGCCGGAACGGCCATCCACTGCAAAAGACCCGGCAACTCCACGCCGCCGTCTCGCGGTCGCCACAAATGCGCTATGTCTATGCGGGGGCAGACGCGCCGCTCTCCAGCAGCGGCGCAAGGCGTTGCAATCTTACGAGTTCGGTATTTCCGAGTATGGTTCAAAGTATGGAAAAGATCGCCCTTTTCATTGATGGCGCCAATCTCTATTCGGCAACAAAGTCCCTTGGCTTCGATATCGACTACAAGCGACTCCTGAAGGACTTTCAGGGCCGTGGCTATGTGTTGCGGGCATTCTATTACACCACTCTGGTCGAGGATACGGAGTATTCCTCGATCCGCCCGCTGCTCGACTGGCTCGACTACAATGGCTATTCGGTCGTCACCAAGCCGGCGCGGGAATTCACCGACAGCCAGGGCCGCCGGCGCGTGCGCGGCAACATGGATATCGAGCTGGCCGTGGCCGCCATGGAACTCGCCTCCCATGTCGACCACATCGTGATCTTCTCCGGCGACGGCGATTTCCGCTCGCTGGTCGAGGCGATCCAGCGCAAGGGCGTGCGCGTCACCGTGGTCTCCAGCATCCACACCCAGCCGCCGATGATCGCCGACGAGCTGCGCCGTCAGGCCGATGTGTTCCTCGATCTCGTCGACCTCCAGGCCCGCATCGGACGCGACCCGGCCGACCGCTCGGGCCGCATGCAGGAGACGCCGCGCTTCCTCGAGCGACGGACCGCGCCGCCGCCGGCGGATGAGAGCGACGACGCCTCGGACTCCTGAGGGAACGGCGCGTGGCATCCCGGGGCGCTTTCGCTGCCGAATCGCTCGCGCCGGCGCCGGCCGAGCCCGCGCGCGACTGCCCGTTCTGCCCGCGCCTCGTCGCCTTCCGCGAGCACTGGCGCGGCGAGGAGCCGGGCTGGCACAATGCGCCGGTGCCCTCCTTCGGGCCGGTCGACGGGCGGCTGCTCATCGTCGGGCTGGCGCCGGGCCTGCGCGGAGCGAACCGGACGGGGCGCCCCTTCACCGGCGACTATGCCGGCGACCTGCTCTACTCGACCCTGATCGCCTACGGCTTCGCCACCGGCACCTTCGAGGCGCGGCCGGACGATTCGCTGCGGCTGGTCGATGCCCGCCTCACCAATGCGGTGCGTTGCGTGCCGCCGGAGAACAAGCCGACCACCGACGAGATGAAGGCGTGCCGACCCTTCCTCGCAGCCACCATCGGCCTGCTGCCGGGACTGAGCGCCATCGTCGCATTGGGCAAGATCGCCCATGACCAGGTGCTGGCGGCGCATGGCGAGCGGCTCTCGCACCACAAATTCGCCCATGGCGCGGTGCATCGCCTCGGCAATGTGGTGCTCTTCGACAGCTATCACTGCTCCCGCTACAACACGAACACCGGCGTGCTGACGCCCGCCATGTTCCACGCCGTCTTCGCCAGGGTGCGCGCCCATATCGACGCGCTGGGTTAGGGCGCGACCGGCGCCCAGAGCACGTCCTCGATCCGCCGCGCCCCGGCCGCCAGCATCACCAGCCGGTCGAAGCCGAGCGCGATGCCGGACGCCTCGGGCATCACGGCGAGGGCTTCGAGGAAATCCTCGTCGACGGGATAGCGATCCCCGTAAAGACGTTCCTTCTCGTCCATCCAGGCGATGAAGCGGCGGCGCTGCTCGACCGGATCGGTCAGCTCGCCGAAGCCGTTGGCCAGCTCCACCGCGCAGACATAGAGCTCGAACCGCTCGGCGACGCGCGGGTCCTCGGGCTTCGGCCGGGCCAGCGCGGCTTCCGAGATCGGGTATTCGCACAGAATGGTCGGCCGGCCGATGCCGAGCCGGGGCTCGATCTTCTCGACCATCACGCGGGTGAACACGTCGGCCCATGTGTCGTCGGGCGCCACCCTGATGCCGGCGGCATGGGCCGCCTGCCAGAGCCGCTCGCGGTCATTGTCTTCCCGGCCGACCGTCGCCATCAGGTCGATGCCGGCGAAACGCGTGAAGGCCTCGGCCACGGTCAGCCGCTCGGCGGAGAGGCTGACGTCGCAGACATGCCCGCCGAAATGAAACTGGCGCACGCCGACCGTCTCCGCCGTCGCCGCCAGCAGGGCGGTGCAGTCGCGCATCAGCGCCTCGTAGCCCTCCCCCGCACGGTACCATTCCAGCATGGTGAACTCGGGGTGGTGCAGCGCGGTGCGCTCGCCATTGCGGAACACCCGCGCCAGCGTGAACAGCCGGGTCTCTCCGGCGGCCAGCAGCTTCTTGGCGGTGAACTCCGGCGAGGTGTGCAGGTAGCGCGGCGCCGTTGAGCCGTCGGGCCGCTCAAGCGCGGTGGCGAAGGCGCGCAGATGCACCTCGTTGCCCGGCGAGACCTGAAGGATCGGCGTCTCGACCTCGATGAAGCCGCGCGCGCCGAAGAAGGCACGCAGCGCCGCCTGCACGCGCTGGCGGGCCAGCAGGAAGGGCCGGCGGTCGGCATGCACGGAAGGCGACCACCATGGCGAGGCTTCGGCTGACATGGGGACTCCCGTGAGGTTGTGTCGCCGGGGTTGGCGGATAGCGGGCGCGCTTGTATAGGAGGCCCCCAAAGGAATCCCCCGGTGCCTCCGCGCGACGCGGCGCACCCAACAGCCAGAGGACCTCTATGGTCAAGGTCATCGCCAGCACGCTGCGCAAGGGCAATGTGGTCGACATCGACGGCAAGCTCTATGTCGTTCTGACTGCCGACAACATTCATCCCGGCAAGGGCACCCCGGTGACCCAGCTCGACATGCGCCGCATCTCCGATGGCGTTAAGATCTCCGAGCGCTACCGCACCACCGAGCAGGTCGAGCGCGCCCATGTCGAGGACCGGCCCTTCACCTTCCTGTATTCGGATGGCGAGGGCTATCACTTCATGAACCCCGAGAATTACGATCAGGTCGCGGTGCATCCCGACGTGGTCGGCGATCAGGCCGCCTATCTTCAGGAAAGCATGCAGGTCATGCTGAAGATGCACGACGGCGTCGGCATCGCCATCGAGCTGCCTCAGCGCGTGGTGCTCGAAGTGGTCGACACCGAGCCGGCGATGAAGGGCCAGACGGCCTCCTCCTCCTACAAGCCGGCGGTGCTGTCGAATGGCGTGCGCTCGGCCGTCCCGCCGCATATCGGCGTCGGCACCCGCATCGTGGTGATGACCGCCGACGGCTCCTATGTCGAGCGCGCCAAGGACTGAGCGGCGCTGACAGACCGAATCAAAAAGCCCGGCCAAGTGCCGGGCTTTTCTTTTGTTTCAGCTCGGAGTTCGTGATTGCGGCGCGGCTTCCACTCTGAGCGACGTCATCCCCGGGCTTGGCCCGGGGATCCACGACTTAATGCTCGGCGCGGATCAAGACGTGGATGGCCGGGCCAAGCCCGGCCATGACGGCCGGACAGACGATCTCTACCCCCGGTCGCGCATCAGGCGCTGCTTGTCGCGGGCCCAGTCCTTTTCCTTCAGCGCCTCGCGCTTGTCGTGCGCCTTGCGCCCGCGGGCGATGGCGATCTCCACCTTGGCCCGGCCCTGCTCGTTGAAGAAGATGCGCAGCGGCACCACCGTCATGCCCTCGCGCTCGACCGCCTGCCAGATCTTGGCGATCTCGCGCTTGTGCAGCAGCAGCTTGCGCGGGCGGCGCGGCTCGTGGTTGAAGCGGTTCGCCTGCAGGTATTCCGGTATGAAGGTGTTGTAGATGATCGCCTCGCCGGTCTTCGCCGAGACGTAGCTCTCCGCCACCGTCGCCCGGCCGTTCCGCAGGCTTTTCACCTCGGTTCCGGAAAGCGCGATTCCGGCTTCGAACACCTCGCCGATGTCGAAGTCGAACCGCGCCCGCCGGTTATCGGCGACGACCTTGCGTGCCTGGACTTTCTTTTCGGCCATCGCTCTCGCTCCGTAACGGAGCGCTTGCCCCGCTACATCTTCAGTTGATCAGTCCGGCGTGGCGCATGGCGTCGCGGACGATACCCTTGGTCTTCTCGCTCACCGGCACCATCGGCAGGCGCGCCTCGTCGACGATCTTGCCGAGCAGGCTCAGTGCATATTTGGTGGGGCTCGGGTTGGTTTCAACGAACAGGGCCTGGAACAGCGGGAACAGCCGGTCCTGAAACTCCAGCGCCTTGACATAGTCGCCGGCGATGCAGGCGTCGATGAGCTGGGCGCAGAGCTTCGGCGCCACGTTGGAGGCGACCGAGATGCAGCCGTCGCCACCATGCGCCATGAAGGCCAGCGCCGTCGCGTCCTCGCCGGAAAGCTGGTTGAAGGCCGGGCCCATCGCCTGGCGCTGCTGGCTCACCCGCGCGAGGTTGGCGGTCGCGTCCTTCACGCCGGCGATGTTCGGCAGTTCGTACAGCCGGGCCATCGTCTCCACCGACATGTCGATCACCGACCGGCCGGGGATGTTGTAGATGTAGATCGGGATGCCGATCGCATCGTTGATGGCCTTGTAGTGCTGGTACAGCCCTTCCGGACCGGGCTTGTTGTAATAGGGCGTCACCACCAGCACGGCGTCGGCACCGGCGCTCTCCGCGTGGCGCGCGAGGTCGATCGCCTCGATCGTGTTGTTCGAGCCCGCGCCGGCGATCACAGGCACGCGGCCGCGCGACTGCTGCACGGTCCACTCGACGACAGCCTTGTGCTCCTCATGGGAGACGGTGGGGCTCTCGCCGGTGGTGCCGACGGGCACAAGGCCGTGAATGCCTTCCTCGATCTGCCAGTCGACGAGATCCCGGAACGCTTTCTCGTCCAGCGCGCCGTCGCGGAACGGCGTCACGAGTGCCGTAAAGGATCCACGGAAGGGCAGCGAGTGAGGCATGGCGCGCTCCTGAGGTCTTTCTCGTCGTTGTCGCGCATCGTGCCGGGCACGGGCGCGAGAGGCCTTCATTGTCGGGGGGCATGAGATATCGCGTCGGCGCGGCCGAAGGAAGCGCATTGTTTGCGGCCGCTTGGCAAAGCCGGTCCGCTGCGGCACCCTGCCCCGGTTTCGCCCGCTTGACCGGCTATGGCGAGACATCTGGCGGCGCGGCCGGGGGTGGGCTAGGCCCGCCACGACACCGGCGCGGGGGATGTGGTTAGCAATTCGTCAATAAGATCGCGGGACAACAGACGTGCACGAGGCGTTCCGGCGCCGTGCCGTTAGCGTCGGTTGGACGGGAGTGTCAAAGCCCATGGGCGAGTCGGTGAACGAATTTCGGGTCGACCGTCCCTCTCTCGCCGTCGCGGGCCGCCGCACGGCGCGCCCTGCCGCGTTCCTTCAGGTCACGGCGGCGCTGCTGCTCGGCTCGGCCGCCATCGTCTCGCCCGGCCTGATCGCCCGTGCCGAGGCCGCGACGCCGACCCCCACGCCGCCCCCTAAGCCGGCCAAGAAGTCCGCTACGGCGCCGAAGCCTCCGGCCAAGCCGTCTGCCAAGCCGTCGACCAAGAGCGCCACCAAGGAAAAGCCGGCCAAGGGCAAGCCCGCCAAGGCGACGGCGGCCGCTGCGGGAGCGGCGGCGGCGACGCTTCCCGCGCCCGTCCTGTCCGGCGCCATGAGCGATCTGCAGCAGGCGGTGAAGCTCATCGAGGCCGGCAACAGCGCGCAGGCGCTCGCCATGGCCGACGCGATGCGCGACCCCGGCTCGCAGGCGCTGGTGCGCTGGCTCGCCCTGCGCGTCACCGCGCGGGATGTCGGCTATGACCGCGCCGTGGCGATCCTGCGCGCGCACCCGACCTTGCCGACCCCGACCGTGCTGCGGCGCCGGCTCGAATTCCTTCTCTATGCCGAGAACCGCGATCCCCAGACGATTCTCGATTTCTTCGCCGAACAGGCGCCGCTCTCCGGCGAGGGCAAGGTCGCCCTTGCCCGGGCCCTGTTCGCCGCCGGCGACCAAAAGGCCGGCGCCGCCTGGCTGCGCAACGCCTGGCAGGAGGACCCGCTCTCCTCGGAGGCGGAATCGACCGTGATGGTCGAGTTCGGCGGCCTGCTGACCCGCACGGACCACAAATACCGGGCCGACAAGCTGCTCTATGCCGAGGACGCCGACCGTGGCCTGCGGGCCGCGCAGCGGGCCGGCGACGATGTCGCCGCCCTCGCCCGCGCCCGCATCGCCATGTCCTCGGGCAAGGGCGATGTCGGCAAGCTGCTGGCGGCCGTGCCGGCCTCGATGAAGTCGGACCCGGCCTATATCTACACGCTCGCCAAGATGCAGCGCCGCAATGGCGACCACGCGGCGGCGGCGGCCACCCTCGCCCGCGCGCCGAGGGATGCCGGCTTGCTGGTCGATCCCGACGAATGGTGGATCGAGCGCCGGCTGGTGGCGCGCGGCCTGCTCGACAAGGGTGACAGCCGCACCGCCTACAAGGTGGCGCGCGAGGCGGCGACGCCCGACGACGAGCACATGCGCGCCGAGCAGCAGTTCACCTCGGGCTGGATCGCGCTGCGCTTCCTCAACGATCCGAAGACCGCCCTCCAGCACTTCGCCAAGGTGCCGGAGAACCAGACCCACCCGGCCACCGTCTCGCGCGGCTATTACTGGCAGGGGCGCGCCTATGAGGCGCTCGGCTCCACCGGCAATGCCCGCACCCAGTATCAGGCGGCGGCCGAGTACGGCACCGCCTATTACGGCCAGCTTGCCAGCGCCCGGCTCGGCATCGACCGCGTGAAGATCAAGACGGCGCCGGCCGCCAGTGCCAGCCAGCGCGCCACCTTCGCCCGCGACGAGGGCGTGATGATCTTCAAGGTGCTGGAACGGCTCGACAAGTCGACCCTGTCGATCGCGCTCGCCTACGACCTCGCCGAGCGCCTGCCCGACGCCGCGCAGCTTGGCCTGCTGGCCGAACTCGCCAAGTCGCAGGGCGACGCGCGCACCATGACCACCATCGGCAAGGTCGCGCTGAACCGCGGCATTCCGCTCGAGGCCGAGGCCTACCCGACCATCGGCATGCCGAGCTATCGGCCGATCACCGAGGATGTCGACCGCGCGCTCGTCTACGCCATCGCCCGGCAGGAGAGCATGTTCAATCCCTCGGCGATCTCGCGCGCCGGCGCCACCGGGCTCATGCAGGTGATGCCGGCGACCGGCCGCACCATCGCCAAGCGCACCGGCGTGACGCTGGATCCCCGGCGCCTCGCCGAACCGGCGGTCAACGTGCAGTTCGGCGCCGCCGAGCTGCGCAGCCTGCTCGACAACTACCAGAACAACTATGTCCTGACCTTCGCCGGCTACAATGCCGGCCGGGGCAATGTGGCGAAGTGGATCGCCCAGTATGGCGACCCGCGCGACCCCTCGGTCGATCCCATCGACTGGGTCGAGCGCATCCCCTTCTCCGAGACGCGCAACTATGTGCAGCGCGTGATGGAGAACACGCAGGTCTACAAGTCCCGCTTCGGCTCGCGCGACACGTTGCAAATCGAGGCGGATCTGCGCGGCTCGCGCCTCTGACCACGCCGCACCGCGTCTGACCGGCGACAGGCGGAGCCCGCGTGAGGCTGCGTCAACCCGCCCGGCGGCGCGTGCAGAGCCGCCGCAACCAGCAACCGCCGACACAGCCGACGACATAGGCCGCCAGCAGCAGAAGCGCGACCTCAAGGGCGAAGGGCGTCATGACGTGGCCTCGCCGTTCTCGCCAGACGCGTCGGCGGCGCGACGTGACGGACCGCAGCCGCTCAGCCAGCCGGTGACCAGCCCGATGCCGAGCGCGGCAAGAAGATAGGGCCACAGTTCGAGGGCCAGGAACCACATCGCCGTCACCTCACGATCAACTGGATGCCGGCCGCGTCGGCGCCGCCAGTGCTCGGGCCCTGCGCCGCGACGTCAGCGGAGGCGCCGGTGAGAAGACGGTCGGGCGCGATGCCGGCGGCGGCGAGATACTGCGTCAGCGCCTGCGCCCGCGCGGTCGACACGGCGTTGCCGGCCTCCGGCTGGCGCACCCGGATGTCGATGGAAGCGTCGGGGCAGCTTGCCGCGACGGCCGCCACCTGGTCGAGAACGCCGAAGCTCGCCGGATCGATCGCGGCCCCCTCCCCGGCGAAGACGATGGCGCCCTTGGCGAGCAGATCGTCGATCACCTTCTGGCAGGCAGCGCGGTCGAGTGGGGGACGCGGCGGGGCGACGTCGAGACCGATATCGAGGGTAATGCCCTCGGGCAGCGCCTCGGCCAGCGTGGAACGTATGGAGGCGATGGCGGCGGGATAGAGGGCGGTACCCGTCAGCTTCAGCTTCGCGTCGTCGAAGCGGGCCTCGCCGGCCTCCAGCCGCGAGAGCTGGCGCATGGCCGCCATGGCAGCGGCGGTGAAGCCCTGCGGGGCGCCCTGCGCCACGGCCGACACGTCGTTGACCGGCGCCCCGAGGAACTGCGTCTTCGCGGCGGCGATCAGCCGCTCATGCTCGGTCGGCGACGGGAAGAAGCCGGAAACGGTCAGCCCGTCGACATCCTTTCGCAGGCTGAACACATAGGGCGAGACGACCGGCGGGCGGACATCGGCCCGCAGCATGAAGCCTTTCGGCGGCGACTGGTCGATAGCCGCCAGAACGGTGGTGAAGGCCGCCGAGTCCTGCGCCTCGCCGGAGATCGACAGGGTGGAGCCGTTGCCGCGCACCGCGCCGGCCAGCAGCTTCGAGAGCTGGTCGACGCCGAAGCTGGTGGCCGCGACCCATCCCTCGGCACCGGGTCCGCCCGAGGCGATCCGCATCTCGTCGCTCACCGGCACGCCGGGAAAGTCGCCGCGCACGGCATCGAGGATCAGGCGCTTGGCCTCTTCCGAAGGTGCGAAGCCGGTGAGCCGCAGCCCTCCGGCGTTGCGCTGCACGCCCCAGACGAAGGGATTTGCCGCCGGCGGCTCGACCGCGAAGCGGGTGAGCGTGTAGCCCTCGGGCACCGTGCGCCGCGCGCCTGCCAGCGAATCATAGGCGGCGAAGTCCGGCGCCGTGCCCTCGATGGCAATCGTCGTGCCCGACAGCGTGACCTTGCCGTTCGGCAGCCGCCCGAGCTGGTTCAGCGCGAAGGACACCGCCTTGAGCCAGCCATCCGTCGGCGGCGCGCCATCCGCCAGCCGCAGCCGGTCGGAAATGGCGGCGCCCGGCACCGCCGCGCGCACCATGTCGAGCAGCGAGCGGCGCGCATCGCCGAGCGGGATATAGCCCGACAGCGTCACGCCGTCCGGCTCGCGC
The DNA here is from genome assembly GCF_009223885.1 of Ancylobacter sp. TS-1. NCBI lineage: Bacteria > Pseudomonadati > Pseudomonadota > Alphaproteobacteria > Hyphomicrobiales > Xanthobacteraceae > Ancylobacter > Ancylobacter sp. TS-1. The sequence continues at coordinate 739,970 of NZ_CP045144.1, read as the reverse complement.
GTCGCCGACCAGATGAAGGGCGAGACGGCCGGCGGCAGGACTGCGAAGCGGGCCAGCTTGAAGTCGCCCGGCAGTTCGCTGCGCACCGTCACTTCCAGCGCGTCATAGGTGGCGAAATCGGGCGCGCGGCCCTCGATGGAGAAAGAATCGTCCGAGATGGTGACGCGACCCGCCGGCATCTTCGCCAGTTGCTGGATGCCGAAGGCCACCACGCCGATGAAGTCGCCGGCGGGCACGCCGCGCGCCCGGACCAGCTCCTTTTCGCCCGTCACCACGACACCGGGTGCCATCTCCTGCGCGGCGGCGGCGATGCGGCGGCGTGCATAGGCGGAGGGCACGTAGCCCTCCAGATGCAACTTGCTGCCGTCACGTATCGCCGAGAAGGTGAAGGGCCGGCGCTCGGGCAGCAGCGTCGTGCGGTCGTCGACCAGCCGCACGCCGAAGAGCTGGCCGAGTTCGTTGCGGACCTTGATGCGCGCTTCCTCGGAGAGCGCCTCGCCCTCGAGCACCGCGCTGCGGCCCTCGAAGCGGGCATGCGCCCAGGATTCGCCGATCTCCGACAGCAGGGATTCGGCCCGGGTGGTGAGGTGCTCCTCGACGGGCCCGCGCGCGAAGACCACGGCGAGGCCGACCAGCGCGGCAAGGGCCGGCAGACCTTTCCACCAGGCACGCCAACGACACATCAATCCCGTCTCCCGTCCTGAAGCCGGATTCGACCGGCCGCGAGGCGGGGGGACTTCATCATAGATCGGCGGCATCAGGAAGCCGCCCGTTCCCGCCCGATGGCCATCAGGCCCATTCGCCCTTGCGCATCACCGGCTCCGCCTCGCCCGAGGCGGTGATGCCGTCGACGTCCACCTCACCCGAGCCGATCATCCAGTCGATATGGATCAGGCTTGAATTGGCGCCGCGCGCGGCCAGTTCGTCCGGCGTCAGCGTGGCGCCGTTGATGAAGCATTTGGAATAGGACTGGCCGAGCGCGATATGGCTGGCGGCGTTCTCGTCATAGAGCGTGTTGTAGAACAGCAGGCCGCTCTTGGAGATCGGCGAGGAGTGCGGCACCAGCGCCACCTCGCCGAGCCGGCGCGCGCCCTCGTCGGTCTCCAGCACCTTGCCCAGCACATCGGCGCCGGTGCGGGCCGTGGCCTCGACGATGCGACCGCCCTCGAACCTGACCGCGATGTCCTGGATCAAGGTGCCCTGATAGGAGAGCGGCTTGGTGCTGGCGACATAGCCGTCCACGCGGTCCTTGTGCGGCGTGGTGAAGACTTCCTCGGTGGGGATGTTGGCGTTGCAGACGATGCCGTTCTTGGCGATGGAAGCGCCACCCGCCCATTCGTGCTCGTCCGCCAGACCCACGGTCAGGTCGGTGCCCGGGCCACGGAAACGCAGCGCCGAATAGCGCTTGCCGTTGAGACGCGCCGTGCTGGCGTGCAGCTCGGCATTGTGGGCGTCCCACGCCGCGACCGGATCGGGCGTGTCCACGCGCGAGGCAGCGAAGATGGCATGCCAGAGCTTGGCGACCGCGATGTCCTCCGGATCGTCCGGGAACATGGCCTTGGCCCAGGACGGCGAGGCATGGGACACGATGGTCCAGTTGATGTCGAAGCCGGCGATCAGCGAAAGCGCCGGCATATAGGCCTTCGAGCGGGCGCGGTTGGCGCGCGAGACCTTTTCGGGATCCTCATTGGCCAGCAGCGAGGGATTCTCGCCCGAGATGGCGAGGCGCGCGGCGCCGGCCTTGAAGGCGTGGGCCATGCCCTCATAGAGCCAGGCGCTGGCCGAATCGAAGCTGTCGTCGGGCGCGTGGCGGAAACGCGCCAGCGTCGCCTCCTCGTCGCTGAACAGGGTGGTGACGAGGCTCGCCCCGGCCTTGTAGGCATGCTCGGTGATCCGCCGCACCAGCGGCAGCGCGTCGATCGAGGCGGTCATCACCAGTTCCTGCCCGGGACGCAGGCCGAGGCCGACATGCACGGCCACCTGCCCAAGCCGGTCCAGCCGCTCCTCGTGGGAAAGCGTATCGGTGGGAATGCCGCTGTGCTTGGTCATGTCGGTCTCCGAAATGGGGGCGCCGCGCGGCGCCGCTCCCGGCGCAGATGCGTCGCCGGAAGCGCCCATTCAAGAGACCCCCGGCGCCGGGCGTCAAGCGCGGCGGTCCGGGTTCGCGTGATGACAGACGAAAAGGGCGGGCCGATGGCCCGCCCTCAAAGCGCTGGTTCCAATGACGTCAGCGGCTGCTGCGGTCGTTGGCGCGCTCCTGGTTGATGATCGCCTGATCGCCGGGCTGGTACCACGAGTCGCCATAGGTCGGCTCGTAGCCATAGGCGGGGCCCATGGGGCGCACCGTCCGGACATAGCCGTCGGAATAGACCACCGGGCCGCGCGGCTCGACATAGACGTTGCGGCCTTCATAGACACCCGGTCCATAATAGGGGCCGCGATATTCCGGGGTCGCGTTGGCCACGCCGGCGGTCGCACCGAGAATACCCGCAGCAGCGGTGGCAAGAATGAGCGTGCGCATGATGATGTCTCCATCTCGCAGTCAGGACAACGGCCGGTAGAGCAACTCCGGCTCGACTGCGGATACAACGGCGCACGGCGGATTTTGTTCCGCGCTTGCTTCGGTACCAGGGTATCGGCGCTACCAGCCGACAATCCGGTTGACGATGGCGCCGGCAGCGAGCGCGACGCCGAGGCTGGCCAGGAAGGCGAGTGTGACGAGGAATCGCGTCAGGCGCTTTAGCTCGCGATTCTTGACCGAGAAGCCGAGCATGCCGGTCGCCTCGGCGATCGCCTCCTGCGCTGTCGGCCACACGGTTCGCCCGTCCGGCACGATCATCAGGTTCTCCGGCTTGCCCCAGTCCTCGACGAGGTGCCCATCGGCATCGCGCCCCTCGGCCACCGGAGGGACGCGCTGGATTAGCGTGCGCATGTCGTCCGACCACAGGAACACCGGCTTGCCGCGCGCCTCGGCATAGCCGATCTCGAACGCCGTGCCGGGGTCCATATGCGCGCCGCGAAACGGCGTGATGTTGGCGACGAGGGCGTCGGCGTCGTCGATCATGTCGATGCAGGCCTGCCTTATGTCGACGCCCTCCGCGTGAAGCGGGAACAGGCCCTCCGCGCCCGCCTCCTCGCACAGCGCGCGCAGTCGCGCGCCCTCGGCGGCGGCGTCGGGACGGAACACCTCGGGTCCGGCGAGATAGAGGCGAAGACGTCGGGGCATGGGCGGCTCGGGGGCGCTGGCGACTCGGGACGCTGGGCTCGCCCGAGGCTTAGTGCCTTTTGCGCCCGCAAGGAAACCCGGCCTAACCCGGAAGCATGGTCCCGCGCTCGCGCAGCGCCGCGTGCCAGGACAGCGCCTCCTCGATGAGATGCGGGGTGTGCCCGCCCCGGGCGAGCGCGCGCCGGTGATAATCGGCCAGCGCTTCGCGGTAGGACGGGTGGGCGCAATTGGCGATGATGAGCGGCGCCCTCTCGCGCGGGGCGAGATTGCGCAGGTCCGCCAGCCCCTGCTCGGTGACGACGATATCGACGTCGTGCTCGGTGTGGTCGACATGGCCGACCATCGGCACCAGGCTCGAAATGGCGCCGTTCTTGGCGGTCGACTTAGTGACGAAGACGGAGAGATAGGCATTGCGGGCAAAGTCCCCGGAGCCGCCAATGCCGTTCATCATATGGGTGCCGCCGACATGGGTGGAGTTGATGTTGCCGTAGATGTCGAACTCCAGCGCCGTGTTGATGGCGATGACGCCGAGCCGGCGGATCACTTCCGGGTGGTTGCTGATCTCCTGCGGGCGCAGCACCAGCTTCGGCTTGTAGCGCGCCAGCTCCGGCAGCACCGCCTCGTACTTGGCCTTCGACAGGGTGATCGAGGAGCCGGAGGCGAAGTCGAGCTTGTCGGCGTCGAACAGGTCGAAGGTGGAGTCCTGAAGCACCTCGGAATACATGGTGAGGTTGTGGAACGGGCTGTCGATCAGCCCGTGCATCACCGCATTGGCGATGGTGCCGATGCCCGCCTGCAACGGCTGCAGCGTGTTGGTCAGGCGCCCCATCGCCACCTCGTGGCGGAACAGCTCGGTCAGATGCCCGGCAATGGCCCGCGTCTCGGCGTCCGGCGGCAGCACGGTGGAGGACGAGTCCAGCTTGGAGGTGACGACGATGGCGGCGATCTTCTCCGGGTCGATCGGGATGAAGGGCAGGCCGACGCGGTTCTCCGGCGCCACGATGGGAATGGGGTGGCGCACCGGCCGGCGCGTCGGGATGTAGATGTCGTGCAGACCTTCCAGCAGCGTCGGCTGCGAAAGGTTGATCTCGACGATCACCTTGTCGGCGAGGATGGCGAAGCTGGCCGAATTGCCGACCGAGGTGGTCGGGATGATGCCGCCCTGCTCGGTGATCGCCACCGCCTCGATCACCGCGACGTCGATCGGCCCGAGCTGGCGCGTGCGCAGAAGCTCCACCGTCTCCGACAAATGCTGGTCGACGAACATCACCTCGCCGGCATTGATCGCCTTGCGCAGCGCCGGGTCGGACTGGAACGGGATGCGCCGCGAGAGCACGTGGGCCTCGGCGAGCTGCTTGTCGAGGTCGTTGCCGAGCGAGGCGCCGGTAATGAGGGTGATCTTCAGCGGCTCGGTCTTCGCCCGCGCGGCCAGCGCCATCGGCACCGCTTTGGCCTCGCCGGCCCGGGTGAAGCCGCTCATGCCGACCGTCATGCCGTCGCGAATATAAGCGGCCGCCTCCTCCGCGCTGACGATCTTCTCCCACAGCGAGGGCTGGCGGATACGTTCACGATGCATGGCGAGACCCGAAACGGAGGAAGGCCGGCTCCGATAACGCGGACGTGCCGGCGTCGCGATTCGACTTTCGTGACCCTGGCATGTCGCTATGCGTGCCGCGCAGGGCTGGGCGCCTTAGCGGACGATGTAGGAGCTTTCCGAATCGCCCGGGCCGGACACGGGCTGCTCGAAGGTCACGGTCATCTCGTTGCCGGTGGTACTCTTGACCTCGCCGCTGGCACCCAGAGTGACTGGCGCGAGCGTAACGCCGATCTTTCCGTCGACCGAGACGGTGACCTGAAGCCCGAGCTTGTAAGTTCCCGCCTCCGACGCCGGCCGCTGGGGGGTGTTCGTGTGCCAGCACGGGCCCGGCGCCTGCGCCGCGACGATCATCGCGTCACGCAGCGCGAGCAGTTGCGCGGCGATGGGCGCAGCCGCCGCCGTGTCGACCTCCGACAGGCGCGGCTTGGTCTTCTGCGGGAAGAGAAACACCACAAGTTCCTGCGAGCCTTCGGCGCCGTAGCCGGCTCCCACGCCCACCGAGACGGGCGAGACACCGAGCGTTCCCGCCGCCGACAGCTTGGCGGACGCCGATGTCTTGGTCAGCAGCGCAAGCCGGATCTTTCTGACATCGAAGCGAATGTCGCCATTGCCGCAATTGAAGGCGCGCGGTGGCGCCGAAGGGTCGGTCTCGCTGCTCAGCCGGCCGGGCGCCAGCGTCGCGACGCGAATCGCATAGACTTGGAGCTGGCGCTTGATCTCGACCAGAACATCGGCGATGTCCCGCGCCGCAATGGGTTGCGGAGTGGCCATCCGATGGTCGGCGCACCCTGCCAGCACCAGAGCCAGAAGCACCACGCCGGATCGCCAAAGCATGCCCCATCCCCCAATGAGAACGGCATGATTGCACGACAGGGTCGCGCTGGCGATCAAATACAACCGCGCGCCCGAGTGGCGCAGATCGGGAAATCAGAGGGGAGGAAACTGGCGACCGCGGCTGGGCTCGAACCAGCGACCTGCCGCTTAGAAGGCGGCTGCTCTATCCAGCTGAGCTACGCGGTCCGTGCCCGGTCGGCACCGCCGGCGCGGTCAGTGGGTCCACTGGCCGATGCGGCGGAAGCTGAAATTGTCGGCATAGGCGATCTTGCGCCGCGACGGTTCCTTGGGCTCCTGCACCTGATAGGCGATGCCGTGCCGCTCGGCATAGGCGACCGCCTCTTCCTTGCTGTCGAAGCGCAGGCGCAGCTGGCTGTTCATGTCGCCGGAGCTGGTATAGCCCATCAGCGGCTCGACCTGGCGCGGCTGCTCGGGCTCATAGTCGAGCACCCAGAGCTTGGTCTTCGCGGAGCCGGACTGCATCGCGTTGCGGGTCGGCTTGTAGATGCGTGCCACCATGTCCTTCGCTCCCTTAACCCTGGCTCCCCAGCCTCGCACGTCCGAATGGTCGGGGCAGCAGGATTCGAACCTGCGACCTGAAGTTCCCAAAACTTCCGCGCTACCGGGCTGCGCTATGCCCCGATCCATCGAAACCGTTGCGAATGCACGGCTTGCCCGAGCCTGTCGGCTGTGGGCGCTCTGGAATGGCACAGAGCGCCCGCGCATGGCAAGGCTCGTGGCGACGCCCGGCCCCAAAGTTCGGCGGAAGGCGACGGACTCGACACCCGGGGATCGCCTGTTACCTTCCGCACATTCGGGTCCGTGCCGCAGGAGTATCGGGAGTGAAGCCCTCCGCCATCGCCGCGCTGGTTGTCGTCAGCATCGCCGCCTCCGCCTGCGCCACCACGCAGAACCCGCCGCCGGATAAGGGCAACATGCTCTCCGCCGCCGGCTTCAAGATGCGGATGGCCGACAGCCCGGCGCGAATCGCCTCGCTCAAGAGCCTGCCGCCCAACGAATTCACGGTGAAGAGCCAGAACGGCCAGCCGGTGTTCATCTATGCCGACCCGACCGTGTGCGGGTGCCTGTATGTCGGCAACCAGGATGCCTTCTCCGCCTACCAGCAGATGGTCTTCCAGCAGAAGCTGGTAAAGGAGCAGGAGATGACGGCCATGATGAACGAGCAGGCCTCGTTCGACCTCGGCCCCTGGGGCCCGCCCTTCTACTGAGCGCCGGGCGCCGCGACGGCTAGCGGACGCCGAACAGCCGGTGCTCGACCCGGTCGCCGACCGCGATGCCGAGCGCCTTTGCGGTGCCCGCCGGCAGCTCCAGCACCGCCTTGACCGGCACACCCGACGAGATCGTCGCCGTCGACAGCGGCACCGTGTCGGTGGCGATGCTCGCCACCCGGCCATCCGCGCGGATGAACACCATGTCGAGCGAGATGTAGGTGTTCTTCATCCACATATAGACCGGCTGCTCGACGCCGAAATCGAACAGCATGCCGGAACCGGCCGCCAGCTCGGTACGGTACATCAGCCCCTTCGCCCGTTCCGCCGGCGTCACGGCCAGCTCGATCTGCACCGGGACCGGGCCCGAGCGGGTGAGGATGGTGAGCTTCTCGAAACTCGCCGCCTGTGCCGACACGGCGGCGAGAAGCACGAAAAGGAGGATTCCGGCGATCAGCCGCACGGTGCGCGCGCCCGGGCGTGGCGCGGTGGAAACGAGGATCATGCTGCACGGGCGCCCGCGGGCGCCCTCCCTGGTGACAAGACGGCGTGCCCTAATGCGAGGACGGCGTCTCCGCACCATCGGGGCGCACTTCGGCGGCCATCAGCCCCTTGGGGCCCGGCCCGAAGCGCACCAGCACCATCTGTCCGGGCCGCAGCTCGGTCAAGCCGTGGCGGCGCAGAGTCTCCATATGGACGAAGATGTCCTCGGTGCCATCGCCGCGCGAGAGGAAGCCGAAACCGCGCAGGCGGTTGAACCATTTCACCCAGGCGCGCTCGAAACCGCCGACCGGCTGCACCGTCACATGGGTGCGGGCCTGCGGAAGCTGCGAATGGTGCAGGGCCGTCGAGGCGTCCATCGAGATGACGCGCAGCGCCTGATAGCCGCGCTCGCGGGCGATCGCCTCGCACACGACGCGCGCGCCTTCCTGCGCGGTATTGAAGCCGCCACGGCGCAGGCAGGTCACGTGCAGCAGAACATCGCGGCCGCCACCGTCGGGAACGACGAAGCCGTAACCCTTGGAAACATCGAACCATTTGATGGTCCCGGCGATCTGGACGACGTCGCCGTCCGCGCGTTCGGCCGCATCGGCGTCCCGGTCCAGCGCATCGCGCGCATCCGGACCCGGCCGTGGCAGAGAACCGTCGGATACCATCGGCTGCCTACCTCCAGGAACGCTATGACCCGGGAGGATTGGCCGGGCCGTTTGATTCTGATTTTGAAGCATAGCACCCGGGCGCGCCACGAAAACACCCAAATTGATTCGTGGTGCGCGATTGACCGCTATCGCGCCCGGCGCCCTCACCCGCCTGTCGCCGCCTCCAGCACGTCGCCGATATCGGCGCGGATCACCAGTTCGGCGAGTTCGTCCAGTTCGGTCGGCTCGCGGTTGATGATGACGAGGCGCGCTCCGTGGCGGCGGGCCTGCACCGGAAACCCGGCGGCCGGCCACACCACGAGCGAGGAGCCGATGGCCAGGAACACGTCGCAGGCGGCGGTCAGTTCGGCCGCCCGCGCCATGGCCGGCGCCGGCATGGGCTGGCCGAAGGAGATGGTGGCCGACTTGATGGGGCCGTCGCAACCGGGACAGTCCGGCGCCGCCTCGCCGGCCGCCTCGAAGCGGGCGCGCACCCAGCCGAGTTCGTAGCGCTCGCCGCAATCGAGGCAGGTCGCGTAGGTGGTGTTGCCGTGCAGTTCGACAATCCGCTCCGGCGGTACGCCGGAAGCCTGGTGCAGCCCGTCTATGTTCTGCGTGACGATGCCGGCGAGCCGCCCCTGCCCCATGAGCCGGGCCAGCGCGCGATGGCCGCGCCCCGGCCGCGCCGCGCCGAATGCCGCCTCCATCGCGAAGCGGCGCCGCCAGGCTTCCGCGCGCATGTCGGGCCGGGTCCGGAACGCCTCGTAGTCGATCGGCCGGTTGCGGGTCCACAGGCCGCCGGGCGAGCGGAAATCGGGAATGCCGCATTCGGTGGAGATGCCCGCCCCGGTGAACGCCACACCGCGCGTCATGGTCGCCAGCAGGGCACCGAGCGCGTCGCAGGCAGCCTTGATGTCGTCGTCCATCGTCATATGTTGCGCTCACCCGACATGCGGCCACGCCGCCGACGCCAGAAAGAGAACCCCATGAAGTTTCTTCACACCATGGTGCGCGTCACCGACATCAAGGCCTCGCTCGACTTCTACTGCACCAAGCTGGGCCTGGTGGAAGTTCGCCGCAAGGAGGTGCCACAGGGGCGCTTCACGCTCATCTTCCTCGCCGCGCCGGGGCAGGAAGGCGTCGCCGAGATCGAGCTGACCCACAATTGGGACCCGGAAGCCTATGGCGAGGGCCGCAATTTCGGCCACCTCGCCTTCGAGGTCGACGACATCTACGCCACCTGCGAGAAGCTGCAGGCCGGCGGCGTCACCATAAACCGCCCGCCCCGCGACGGGCGCATGGCCTTCGTCCGCTCGCCCGACAACATCTCCATCGAGCTGTTGCAGAAGGGCGCCGCCCTGCCGGCGCAGGAGCCCTGGGCCTCGGCGCCCAATATCGGCAAGTGGTGAGTGGTGAACCCCGAATCGTAAACCCGGGGGCGTGAACTCCAAAGGGTGAACTCCACATGAGGCACCCGGAGTAAGGTTCCCCGAGAAGCGAGCGACCGACGCTCGGCCGGAGGGGCCGCCCCGCCCGCGCGGCGGCCCTGCCGGGCGACGCACCCGCTCTCGACGGAGCTGTGGACGACATGTCCCGCGACGTCTTGTGCGCGGCTTCGCTCGCCCCTATAAGGGCCCCGCCTGCGCGCCCTTCGTCTATCGGTTAGGACGCCACCCTTTCACGGTGGAGAGAGGGGTTCGACTCCCCTAGGGCGCGCCATTTCCGTACAAAACCGCGAACACCCGGCTGGGTGGCGCGGTCGGCGAGTACGGCCCTTTCCAGCACCGACCTTGACCCGTGGATGCGCACGACGTGTTGGTCGACTTCGATCGCGTCGATAAGCGACCGCAGATAGGCTTTGCGGAACGGCACCTCACCCTCTGTGATGTTTGACCGCATGAGTTGCCCGAAGCGGGCAAGCTTGTCCGGATCAAGCCGGCTGGCGGCTGCTCCCTGATTCTCGATCCGCTTCAGGGCCGAATGCGCCCGATCCCGGTCTACCTTGAGCTTCGCAATCTGCTCCTTGAGCATATTGTCGGGTTCCGCGATGCCGTCGGCGACAAGCTGGTAGAGCCGCCGGAGCTTGTCTTCCGCTGTCGTCCTTTCGCGAGCGAGTTCATCGATCCGCGCCTGAACCTCGGCATCTGCTTTCACCCGCCGGTCGACGACGGACTGCAGCAGCGCCTCCAGCCGTTCGGGCATCAGGACCCGTTCGGCCACATGGCGTGTGACCAGATGGTCGAGCTTCTCCATCGGCACCGTTCGCCCTTTGCAGGCGGATTTGCCGACCCGGCCAGAGGTGGAGCAGCTGTAATAGCGATAGACCCTGCCGCTCTTCGATGTGCCGGTGCGCAGCGTCATGGAGCTGCCGCAGCAGGCGCAATAGGCAAGCCCAGTCAGCAGGATCGGACCTGAGATGACCCGTGGCGGGCTGTTGTGCGGGCTCTTCGCCCTGAGCGCCTTCTGCACCTTGTCGAAAGTGCGGCGCTCGAGGATGGCCGGCTCCGAGATCGGGATAACCTCGTGCTGCGGCTTCACCTGGCCGGTCTTCGAGCTTCGCTTGTTGAAGCTCCATTCCCCGACATAAACGGGATTGGTCAGGATCCCGTGGATGGTGCCGACACCGTAGCGGGCTCCAAGACGGGTGCGGTAGCCCTTGGCGTTGAGATGCTTGGTTATCTCCTTGATGCCCATGGGACCCGATGTGCCATCTCCCTGCAGGTAGAGATCGAACATCAGCCGCACCAGCTCGGCCTCAACCGGATCAACGACGATTCGCTTCTTCGTGCGATGGCCGCGCTTCTCCACCTCTTCGAGGGCGAAGCCGAGCGGCAGGCGGGAGCCGTTATAGAAGCCCTGCCGGGCATTCTCCTTCATGGCCCGCAGCACATACTTGGCGTTCTCGCGGGACTGGTACTCGTCGAACAAGGCGATGACCTGCCGCATCATGACCTGAGCTGGATCATCCCCGAGCTCCTGGGTGATGGAGACGAGCCGCACGCCGTGCTTCGCGAGGCGTCGGATGTACATCTCCAACCCGAAGGCATCGCGGAAGAACCGGCTGAAGCTATGGACGACGATGACATCGAATGGGCGATCGTCATCGGATGCCCGTTCGATCATCCGCTGGAACTCGTGCCGGCTGTCGTCCATCGCCGACGCACCCGGCTCCACATACTCCGCCACAACGGACCAGCCCTGCCGCTCGCAATAGGCGGCGGTCTGGAGGCGCTGGTCTGGGATGGACAGGTCAACGTCGGCCTGCCGCGTGGTCGAGACGCGGAGATAGAGGGCGGCCCGGCTGGTGATCGGCAAGGTTACATTCATAGCCCAATCGCCTCCGTCAGGTTCATTCGGCAGCACCGTCACCTCAGCAGCGCATCAATCTCCCGCCTGAGGAAGGCTTCGACAACATCGACCTCGTCAGGTGTGATCGGAACGTTCGACGGCCAGTCGTCGGTGACATGCACGACCTTGGAATCATGCTCGACGGAGTCAGCGGGCGCAAGGTTTTGCTCAGCATCTCGAATGATGCGCGCATCACGGTGCGGGATCTTTGAGAGTGGTGCGCCAGCCAAGCTCGAAGCTGGCGATGGAGCATCGCTGCCCGCACTGGATATTTTCTTCGGAAGAAACGGACGCGAGTGGCGCATGCGCGGAGGATCAAGGGCATCCCCCCACTGGCCAAGGGGCCGTTTCTACGCCGCAGAACAACCACGTGCAGCAGCGCAAAAATACTTGTCAGATGCGGCGCGCGAGTCTTTCCCGGGATACGTTTGGTGGAGCAGTCTGGCGGCAACGACCCATACCTGGCGTTCGACTGCCCGTGTAGCGACGTCTGTTTCGCGCCGCCATTTCGGTCATTCCCTCTTACGTTGACCGCGCCTAGGCGGTCCTTCGTTCAAATGGCTTCAAAAACTGATTGATGAAAATGGAACGGTCACCTTCACGCATCCAAGTACCTTTAGCCAAATATCATTCCCGCCACCAGGGCGCCGCTTCGGCTGCTCTCAGGGTCGCGCCTGCTCTACTTTTGACGTGTAGAGAACCTCTATTGGTGTCGGAACGGCTGATGGTGCGGACCGCGTCCAAATATTTGAGAAACTTCAATTGAAGCTGCAAGCTGCGGGGTGTGGAACCTAAGCGTGTCCTTTAAGATCTTCGTGAACGCACACCGTCCGCCGGTCGTCTCAATGTGAATGGCCACCACAACGCCGGCTCGACCAACCCCGCGAATTACGGTTAGATTTTCGAATCGAATCGGTCGAGGTTAGATTGTGCCTCACTGCGGCATAGTCGTGGAGGGGGACGTTGGCGAGTTCAGACCTGCAGGATGATGTCCCAGGGTGGCTACTGGACGACACTGTCGGCCCCGACGCTAAACTGCGCCAAGGCGATCTGATTGTCTTCGAACGGTCCGAAAGTCCCCTCCGCAAGGTAGGAATAATCGTCACCGCCGATTGCGATCTCGAGCTGAGAAAGCATGCCCGCCTCGTTACGCTCGTCCCGGTCGTCGATGCGCGAACCGTTCTCGAGCGGTATCTGTTGTTCGAGGACTGCGAGCGGAAGCGCGACATAATCGAGACATATCTGTTCAAAGCATATTCGATCAACGTGAGCCAAGAGCGCGCAACAAAGCTCACCATTTTGCGGCAAACCTGCGCACTGTCCGATCTAGACGGGAATGATTCGCGGAAAGTGGCGGCGGACTTTGTCTTCGGCGCCTCGGATTCCATCCCAGTCGAAGGCTACGTTAAGCTGATGAGGGACATCGGCAGCGGACCCAAAGGGAAGAACGCGCTCCGAGACCAGATCCGCGGCCGCGGCGATCTGCTAATGCTCCCCAGTACTCAAAAATTGGGGATCGCTGGCCACATAGCGTGGTTGAGGCACATCTGGCAGGTTGGTCTGGATGACATCGCACTTCGGACCTCAGAGGTTGGCGCTCGCCCAGGCGAGCGACTCGGACGCTTGGATTCGCCGTTCCGATACCGGTTGACGCAGCTGATGGCGCAGGTGTTCTCGGACATCGGCTTACCAAACATTCCAGACGGGATTGATGAGGCCATAGAGGAGGCATTCGGCGATGCCTGAGCAGATCTTAATTAGTGAGTCCGCCCTCGACGCAGCGCTGGCCACCGGTGCGTTCGACCCAGGATCGATGTTTCCGAAGGAGGAGAACGGCATACATCGATTCTTCATCGGCCACTCTACTGTCGCATATCGGCTCGCCAATGAGCCACCCGGGCAATTTCTGGCCCTGGTTGGGACGAAATGGCTCGCATTCCTGAAAGACGACGGCGGTGCCCCCAGTGAAGTTTTTCGCAGGGTGGCTCGGGTCGTCAAAGGCATGAAGTCGCCGCCGGTCCATCTGCCGCGACATTGGTTGGAATACCACCACAAGAACCTGCTGGCCTTCTTCGCGTTGCCGCGTGAGGTCTCAAGCCGTCGGTGGGTGGTCGAAATCAACAGCGAAATCAGGTGCGTGAAGTTCGACTATCTGTCTTCCCAAGGGTCGGAAGTGGACATCGCGAACTTTGCACCGAGAGCCTGGCCAGACGACATGGTGGGCGTCGTTGCCCAGTTCGCCGCCAAAGAGATCACGGAACAGGAAACGTCCTCTTTCGCCGCGATCGCGCAGGAGTTCGACCTTGAGACCATCGGAAGCCGCTCGGTGGTCGAGGGACGATCCTACGAGGAGTGGCTGAACTTGCTCTCTGACTCCCAGAAGAACATACTCCAGCAACACATCAATGCGTCGGTACGGATCCTCGGTCCCGCCGGTTCGGGAAAGACGCTGGCGTTGTGTATGCGAGCGATACAAATTTCGCGTGACAAAGATGTCCGGGCCCAGGGTAGACGGCTACTCGTTGCCACGCATAGCTGGGCCATGTCCGAGCGGATCGACGGCGTGCTCAACACCCTGAACGGGGGAATCTCCCCCGATGCAATCACCGTCTTTCCTCTACTTTCGCTGCTGGAGCTCCATGCGGGGCATATCGGTCAGCAGCGTACAAACGTAATAGGCGATGATTCCTCCGAAGGTCGCCTCAAGTCGATCGAAATCATCGGCGAGACGATATCAAAGCTCGAACTCACGAACCACCCTGGCGTCGCGGACTGGATAGGCGACGCGGTGTCGGCCGCCAAGGACAGCCGGCAGCGGCTCGACCTCACGCTGGATCTCTACGACGAGATTTCGGGCGTACTGACCGCGTCTGGAGTCTCGCCCGACGACCCGGAATCGATTCAAGAATACCTAGGGTCATCCCGCGAAGACTGGATGCCACCGTTCGTGACAATCGCCGACAGGGGGTTCGTGATTGCGGTGTATCGCTCCTTTATGCAGGAGTTGGTCGACCGGTCCGCGATCACCACCGATCAGTTCATACTCGATGCAATTAGGGTTCTGGAAACGTTTACTTGGAGGATGAGGAAGGAAACTGAAGGCTACGACTATATACTTGTGGATGAGCTGCAGGTTTTCGACCCGCAAGAGCGGACCGCGCTGCAGCTGCTCGGGCGGTCCCGGCGGGGTGTTCCCTTCGTCACCGCTGAAGATCCGGCGCAAGGAGTGTTCTCGTCGCTTAATGCACGGCGCGCCACAGTCGAAAACGTCCCGGTATACTTGGAGGTCGTCCATCGCTTCAACGAGCAGATATTCGCGTTCATCAGCTTCATATATCAGCAATTTCCCCTCAATGCCCTTCCGCTTCGCATTCACGATACCCGCGGTGCCGGCACGCACCGTCCGTCGATGTTCTCCTTTGCGAGTGAGGAGGAGGCTATGGTGGCGGCATCCGAGTTGGTCGCCGACATCAACGCCAGTGCTGGACCTTCCGATCGGATATGCGTCGTGACTCTGGGCGACATCGACGCGGAGATTTCTGGGCGGATGGCCGAGCTGGGCCTCAACACGATCAGGCTTGAGAGCTTTGACGACATCGAGCGATTGGCTTATAGCAAGCGATCCGTCGTCGTGTCTCCTTGGCAGTTCGTGGGCGGGACGCAGTTCTCGCACGTCGTGGTCTTGGCCTTGAGGATCTCCGCTCCCACTTCACAGTTCGGTCATCTCCGCGAGATGGTTTCCGTATATCTTTCGTGCAGCAGGGCCACGGAATCGCTCAACATTTATTGCGCTAGGTATGTCCCGCTTGTATTAGCGAGCGCCGCCGACGAAAAACTACTAGCCGTATAGCGATCTGACCACCGTAGGAAATCCACCTCGAAGACATTGTCTCGACTGGCACCCAAAAGTGAGACGGCCACGAAACGTTCTGGGCGACGCCCATTTATCTATCAATTTAATCGGATCGGACGTATTCGGAAGAACGTATGTCAAGCGGAGAAGAGATTAGCTCTCGCGCGCATTGCCGAGCCTGTTGGGAGGTTAGGACCTCGGAGTCGACTTATCAAAGCAATGAACGCGAGGAAAGCTGTTAGCGAACTTTGTGAAGGTTGAGTAGCCTATCATTTTTCTAGTAACGAATGGAATATTCCGACGGCCCGAAAAGGGCGGCCGGATGTACGGCTTAGGGTTCTGGCCTTTCAACTGCTCGATGAGCAAGTGTCCCTCTGCTGAGATCGGCTGTCCATAACCTGCCATTCCGCTCCCGGCCCTGATTGCGCTGTTGTGTTGGCGATGAGGATCTCCCGGGGCCATGACCGGCTGGGTTGGAATGCTGACAGTTCGATTGGCAGCCGTCACAGGGTAAGTGGAAATTTACCCTCAGGCTCCGGTGGGTTTGGAAGATGATTAGCTCTTCGGCACCTTGGGTTTGCGCTGGCCTTTGCCAACCACCACGATCGGGGACCAATTCAGATCAGCGCCGACACTGGTGAATTCGGCTTCGATTTCTTTTGGATTTACAATGGTGTCTGTCGTATAAATGACCGCATAAAACGTGCGCCAATCGTAGTGACCACTATATCCTTTCATGTCGGTGTATATTTCGTCGAGCGACTTCCGCACCTCAGCAAGTCCGTCTGCAAACTTGTACTCTGCAGCAGCCATGAGAGATCGAATCCCGAAGTCAGGTTTGTAGTGTTTAAACACATGACTGATCGACGGTTCTCGTTCGACATCTGGAAAGGCGATCCTAAGTACTTTCATCACCGCCTTCTGGACATCGGACTCCTTTTTGGGATCGGTCTCAGTCAACTCGACGATAGCGGGGGTGTTCTCCAAAATGGTGCGGAACACGTCCAGCCCAGTGACCTCGGTGCCGTGGATCATTGTTGCCAGGGTCTCAAAGTGGCCCCTGATACGGTTTAGGTGTGGGCTCACTAGGCCAACATCGAAGTTGCTCGGCCTTACATCGTTAATGCTCTTGATGGCATCGAATTCGGCGGCGATGCGCTCTGCCATACGTGGCACTTGCATCCGTTCCGCCAGCACTCCGACATCGCGATAAAGCTTGGTGATGTACCACTCCAAAAGCTCGTCGGCCTCATCCATTTCAGGATTAACCGTGTTGATACACTCCACGGTATTGCCTTCGATGATGTATGTTATTTTGTCGACAATCTTATTTGCTTCATAAAAACTATCTCGAATCGAGTTCGCCAACAGCTGTTCTTCCTTCGCCATCACTTTCACCATTTTTCAATCGTTGTCGCAGCCAAGATAATTGATGGCAGGGATTAGTAAAGGCAAGACGAAACGTCTAGTCTTTGGATAGAACAGCTGAACGCGGCCAGTCCGCTCCAGCCCTATCACGCCGATAATCGGTCCAAGAATGGACGGCAGGTTTGGGCATTGGCTACGACGAGTTGAACGGCCCTCAATGGGGTCGGCTGCAGAACGGCAGCCAAAACCGGCCAGTCCGTTCCTGGCCCTGATCGCACCGTTCCTCTCCCGAATGAGCGGCTTTTCAGTCTGCCCATCTGGGCGCTGTCCGCTCTGCCCTGCTGCGGAAGCGGATTGCCCATGCGGGAACGCACCATCGCGCAGAGCGGGCGGCGAGAGAGCCGCACGTGCACCCTCTCCCCTCACGCCGCCTCCCACACCTTGTTGAGAATTTGCGCTGCCAGAGCGGCCTTGTCCTGGGGCAGGAAGCGCCCGTAGTGCTTGGCGACCATCTCGGGAGTGTCCTGGATGGCGTAGCTCGCCTGCTCATAGGAGCCGGTCTTCTTCAGGATGTGGGTCGCGAGCACGTCCCGGACATTGTGCGGCCCGTGCGGCAGCAGGCCCTTGATGGCTCCACGGCCGGTGTAGGGGTTGTGGATGCCATAGCGCTGGATCGCCAGACGCCAGGCCTCATAGAAGGTGTTCTGGCAGTACCCGGCATCCTTGCTGGTGAGCTTCACCGTCTTCACGAACAGCGTGCCGGGATCAGCCGCGTGCTTCAGCAGCACCCGGCGGTGGCGGTCGATATAGGCCTCGAGATAGTGATAGAGCCCGCCGAGGTCCGGTAGGATCAGCCGGAACGGCTTGCTGCCGAAGAAAGACGAGTTCGCGTTCTTGAAGGCGACGGAGGGGATGAGCACCTCCCATCCCTGGTCGCGCTCGCTCCAGCGCAACTCGCCACGCTTCATCTCCGCGAGGCGGCGCTCCGAGGTGGGTAGCCGGCCGCGCGGACAGACGAGGAGTTGACGCAGGTTCTTCTGGCGTAGCCCGAGATGCAGACCGAGCCGCAGCATGAGGAAGGCCCGTACCGCCTCGGCGGCCGCGCGCGGATAGCGCTTCTCGTCCGGCATCAGCCGCAGGATCTCCTCGGTGATCTTGCGATACTCGGCGACCGGCCTCTCCGCTTCCAGCACCGCGATGATCGGCTCGAAGGGATCACGATGGATGCGGGCTACGCGCTGCACCTCCCGTGCGCGGGCGAGGCCGTGGCGATGCATCTGCTCGCAAGCTGCGTCCCAGTCCGCGCGGGCAGCGGCAACGTCGCGCTCGGTGATCAGATTGGGAATGGGGCGGATGCGTTCGGCCAACTGCGGGTTCTGCCGCAGCCAGCCTGTCTCGGCGCGGGTGAGCGCGGCGGCGATCCGCAGCATGTCGACTTCCCACGCGGTGTAGAAGCCGCGCCGACGCTCCCGCCATTGAATGTACCAGTCCCACACGATCGGGAAGACCAGCAGACTGAAGCTCAGATTCTCTAGCGGCACGCCGAAGCCATGGACCGCGCCGCTGGGTGAGGCCGCCAGCGCACCGAACATCAGACCGAGATGTTCGACCTTCTGGGATGCCGTCTCCTCGCCCCAGACACCGTTGCGCTGATAGCCGAAGGCCGTCAGCGTCGCCGTCTTGAATCGGACGAGATCGGCCATCTCCTCGGCCAGCTGGGGCGGCGCATCAAGCGCCGCACTTGCGAGATCCGGATCCGGCAGCGATCCATCCTCCTCCCGGCAAAACCGGTACAGCCCGCGCGGCCGGGAGGATTGGTCGAGCAGGCCGGGAAAGCGGATCGAATAGCGCTGCTTCATGGCGGCAGCCTGGAAGCGGCGATAGTCGGTCGTCCCCGTGATCACCACGCGCTGCACCCACTCAAGGATCTCCTCCCTCTCCCTCAATGGGCGCCGATCAAAATCATGCGGCAGGTGCCAGGCGAGGCGTCGTCGCTCGGCTCGACTGATGCCGGCAATGGTCCCCGCCGAGGTGCAGCGGTCTCCGTTCGGCAGCTTCGAGCGGAAATAGCCCGGCGGGAGACGGTAGCGCCGCTCGATGAGCTCCAGCGCCGCGAGGCTTCGCGAGGCGCGCGGCACCTTCACGCCGCGGCGCCACAGATTGAGTGCCGTGGCATCGACCTGGGTCGCGCTCGCCTCAAGGACACGGGCGAGATGCTTCGCGGTGTCGCCATGGCGGCGCATGTGAAGATCGAGCGCATCGGCGAATGAGGGCGGGTCGGTCCAGGGCCGCCCGTCGCTTTCGGGGAACTCTATGATGGGCTTCGCCCGAGGGCCGCGTCGGCGCGGCATAGCTTCCGGCTCGTCCGCGCCACGATGGGGTGTGCCCCGCTCCGATCTCGGCGGTGTGCGGCGCGCCGCGCCCCGCTCCACCGTGACGTGGCCGCGGCGCGCCAGTTCACGGCGCAGCGCATCAAGGCTGGGTGCAAGTATGGAGCCGGCACGCTTCAGATCGGCGTGATCGACATCACAGGCGTGAGCGATCGCATGCCAGTCATAGTCGCGCTCGGTTAGAGGCGGTGGCACGCGCGCAGCTAGGAGATCGAGAAGCCAGTTCTGGAACAGATCGGCGTCGCGAGGCGACAGGACGGTCGTGGCGCGCTGCTGGCAGAACTTCACCAACATGCGCGCGAAGCTCGTACGGGGCATCGGCGGTCAGTGCAGGCACGTTGTGGAGAGGCGACTCGCCTCGGTCAGGGGCGGCGTTTCTGCCGAGAAGCCCTTCTCTCCGCCACGATCCAGAAGTGGCAGGCACCGCGATCCGAAACCGAGGGGTGATGGCCTTCACGTGGTCATCAGACGATGACAATGTGCGGCTGAGCGTTCAGCCAACAATCTTTCCGAAAGGCACACACATTTCTCTTGAGCGGCGCAATGTGTCTAGGTTTAGAAAATATCCTGCAAAAACAACCATCCGACCGCCGCGCAATGTGCGCGCTTTTATCCTGCCCTCAAGCTGTCTCGCTTCCCCGGGCCCAAATGAGATCACGCCACATCGCTGATATACTATGACAGAGCGGCAGAAAACGCGCCGTGGGCGCCGAGCGCTACCGGCTGTTCGTCAGACCCGCCGGAAATGCGATGCCAAACTGGTGCAGGCGCCGCCACGTGGGCAGCGACGTCGCCATTCAGCGCCTTGCCTGAAGCGAAGCGGCTATCGGTGCCCCGCTCAAGACTGGCAGTCGCGGTGCGGAAAAGCTGCAAAGGAACTGCCGCCGAACCGCACTGAAGTCGCAGCGATCTTGCGCAGGAGCCGCGGTCGCTGAGGCCTAGGCCGGCGCTGACGGCTTGCGGAAGCGCACACCGGCGCCGCCGCCATTCTCTGGAATAAACTCGATGCCGGCGGCTTCGAGAGCCGCTTGAATACGCTCAACCGTTGCCGCTTTTAATGTCTCACCGCGCTCGAAACGGGTCACGGTTTGTGTGGAAACGGCAGCCTGGTTCGCCAAATCGCGCACGCCCAAACCGAGAGCGGCGCGGGCCATTTTGCATTGCGCAGCACTCATATGAATCACGACACTGTAGTGATTTTTGATTGCCGTTGCTTCATGTCGTCGCTATCCTTCTGCGCCTAGGCGGCCGGACACGTGTTTGCCCCACGTATCCGGCCTGACCACAACCAAGCTGCGTGGAGCTCGGATCATGGCTGATTCTGAGACTAGCACGAGTCTGTCCCGGCCATCCCGGAGGGACGTTCTCTCTGCCGCCCTGATGACGATCGGCGGCACTTCCTTCAACAGTTCGGCTGCGGCCGAACCGCAGGATCATCGCGCAACGGATGCGGCTGTCCTTGCATGGAAAGCGTGGCGCGCCGCGCATCGGCGCACGCTCGCTCTTTGCCAGAAACAGCAGCGATTGGAATCCGAACTGGCGCGGACGGTTGGGTTTCCGCAGGCGGTTCTTGCTGCAGACGAATTGCCGTTACCAATGCGGATCGCCTCCCTGCGGCAGTTCGATGAGCTTGCGGCCGATCTGCCATCGCTTTGCGCGCGCCGTGACGAAGTGGTCGCCGCGCTGCGCACGCATCAACGGCTCTGGGACGACGCGGACCGCGCCATTGGCTACACCGCCACCAGACAGCAAGAGGCGGCGGCATCCGTCGATGAAGAGCGACTGATCGCGAGGCTCTTTGCGGCAGACGCCACGTCTCTGCGCGGTCTCTCCGCAAAGCTCGACTCGCTGATTGCCCTCGGCGCTGATGGCGCCGAGCGGCGGCATTTCCCGTGGCCGGAGCTGCGGCGCATTCGTAGGGATGTTGCGCGACTTGCGCGCCTTCCGCGAATGAAGTCCGGTGACGGCCTGCCCAGAACAATGGCCGAATTACCTATGAGGGAAACGCAAGGTTGCTCGGTGGAGCAATACGACAATTCGTGCGCGTACCCATACCCATCTGAAAGTTCGTCCGAAAACTCCCGTCTGCAACCGGACACCGACTGATATCTGGGGTCTGGTCACCGACTCCAGCTCGCGGCCGCTGCCGCTGGTCTCAAAGCACCACGATCGCGGAACCTACTCCGTGATTTCCGGAACTCTCTGACTGCAAATCGTCGCTGTACTTCCCCCGAAGCAGAGGAAGTCGGCCACTGCTCCGGCCACCTCCTCCGGCCGTCGCCTGCCCACACCCCGGAACGAGCACTCCCATACCGTAAGGACTCGCCATCCAAGTTCGAGAAGCTGGTTCTTGGTGTTGCGGTCTCGGGCTTGATTTCGTTCGATCTTTTCTAACCAGAAGGCGGTATTCGTGGCTGGTGTCACTCCGTAGCGACAGTCGTGGCCGTGCCAAAAGCACCCATGGAAGAAGACGGCGGCGTGATATCGCGGTAAAACTAAATCAGGTGTGCCGGGTAGGCGTCGTTCATGAAGCCGATACCTGAAGTCCGCGCGCGTGTAGCGCACGACGCAGGACCATTTCGGGCCCTGTATCTCGGCCGCGAATCATCGACATATTGTGTGACCGCTGCGCCAGCGTAAGCGGATCAGGTCGCGTCGCAACGCGACTCTCACGCGGTGGGTGACTCATCCAACTTCCACTTGGCCAGTGAGATTTCGGTGTCGCCCGTCACTAGGACAAAGCGGTCGTCCACCAGTCGGACGAGAAGATGCCAGTAGGTCCGATCCGCCTCCCGGTTTGTCACGTTCATCCGGTCCAGATGCCGAGCAATCTCGGCAGCTGGTACAAGATAGAGGTCGCCGCAGTCTGCGGCGCAGAGGGCGATCCAAGCGTTCTGCGCCTCCTCCAGCCACGCCTTCTGAGTGTCATAATAGGCGTACCAGTAGGCTTGATAGCTGCGCGCGTAGCGCTTGGAGACGGCCACGACCACCCGCGCAGAGCCGTCGGCAGTCTCGAACAGAGAACGACGGCGGCGCACAAGGCGCACTCCGAGGCGACGGGAGATCCGCTCGGCGGCGGCCTCGCGAAATGATTCGGTCGACGGCGCCGGAAGCCCGGAAGCCTGCCGTCGTGACTCACGTCGCCCGGAGGAGGTGGCGTCTTCAAGCAGCTCAGCCTCTGAGGTCGCTTCCTCCACGTCCTGTCGGACGCGGAATACAAGATCGACTATACCGTCCAAACGGGTGTACTCTACAGGTCTGAGCAGCGCGCGGATCTGGGCGGCGACAGCAGCAGCCTCGGCGTTCACTTTGACTTCCAAGAGTCGCACCAAAGCCGCAATGCCGATCATACGCATGGTCCAAGCGTGGCGCGAGCCGCGGATCTGAGCCTCGAGTGCCCCAGTTTCCTTGCGTCCCACGACGAAGAGTATGGAGGCCTGTTCGGACACGCGTCCGGCATCGATCAGCCTTTGGCGGTAAGCCTCAATCACGTTCAGATCTATGCTGTAGGCCTCAGTGGTCTTGACTTCGACCACCAAATCCCCGCCCTGCCCATCTCGCCATATGCCATCATAGCCGATCGCGTCGCGCCTGCCCTGGTAGAGGCCATCCTCCACATTGAAGTCGAGGCGCCGGCCGATCTCGTTGACTACGTCTTGGAGGGCTAGACCGCTGCCGTCGAAGCCGTTGCGTGACCGTCGACCGCCAGCTTCCTCAATACATTCGGCTACGTAACGAGCAAGCATGTCGGCGTCTGCGTCGGCCAGGAAGGCCCGAAATTCCCGGGCGCATTCGGAGCCGTCTCTCAGCCGCCCGTCTCCAGCAGCAGAGACGACCTGCTCCAAGGAGAGTGTGCGAACCTCCTCAGGGCGGGCGTTCCAGAAAGCTAGCAGCGCCATGTTAAGAGCCCTCGGCGCAGGGCCCGGCCCCGACCCCGGCAAACAGCTCGCCGATAGTAAGTTCGAGCGCCCGGGCGAGGCTGAAGAGCGTTGTCAAGCTGGCATTGCGTTCGCCGCGCTCAAGGAACCCGACATAGTTGCGGTGGAGCCCGGCCCGTTCGGCGAGTTGCTCCTGACTTAGACCGAGCACCATACGTCGGCGACGAATCGCCTGCCCGGCCTCGAGGAGATCAGTATGTTGGGTCACGGATTGATCTTGCTAAAATGCGACATTTCTTCTACACACTGACAGTGTGCATTTGACATGATCGTGGTACCTTCATTCCGCGACCGGACCTGAAGTCGACAAACCCCAAGGCGAAACTGCCCGACCTGAGTATTATCCTTCTGATGACCGCCATGACGAATCATAATCCGACGCCTCCTGCCTCCGGCTCCCTTATGTCCAGGGTGCGAACTGCCATCGAGACGCGGGGTTTTACCCTTTCAGCCGCCGCCCGGGCCATTGGCGTCGGTATGGGAACGTTACAGAACCACCTCGCCGGCGAGCACGTCCGCAGTGACTCCGCTCGAAAATACGAAAACTGGCTGGCCGGCCGCCAAGATGGGACCAATGTCTTCGTTCTGCCCGAGCGGACGGAAGAACACATAGTGGACGCACTGGTTCCGGCGCCGGTGCCGCCCGCGCGGCCGCGTTATGTAGTGGACATCTTTTCGGGCTGCGGTGGGCTAAGTCTCGGCTTCGACCTTTATGACGGTGGCCGGCAGTTCCGAACCGTGCTGGCCATCGATAACCAGGCGGCGCCCGTAGCTGTTTTGAACAGCAACGTTCGCACCATGGGACGCGGCAACCGCGACGTCGGTCGACAGATGGATTTGACAGAGTTCTTGAACGAAGCGGAGTTCCTCGCTTTTTACGTCCAGCATGCCTCCGACGTGTTGGGCGACGCCGCTCTGGCCGCCGCTCTTGCGGCCCTATCAAATGGCGCCTTTCCAACATTTCTGGCCCGGATTGCTGCGGCGGATCACGCTTTTCTCGAATCGCTCAATGAGATCCGTATCGGAGCAGCTTGGCGTGAGGCCAGCGACGGCCTCGATCGCCAGGCGCTAAGCCAAACTTCAGTGATCGGTTTTCATGAGAAACTAAAGCTGCCGCGCACCTCAAGCCGAGACGCATCACTATCACTTGTACTATGGGCGGGTGCTGAACGTCTCCCGGTGCGCGGCTCCCGTGTCCGCCCTGTAGCGGACGAGATTAACGCGGCCCGTGCGGAATGGGACCGAGAAGTCGCGGTAATATCTGAGAAACAGGCGGCGACCGGCCGAGGCCAATTGACAGCCTCTGCGCGACGAGTCGGGGCTTTTGTAGCCTTCCTGGGGACTCCAGCTATGGCGAAAGTTCGAGACGCGTGGGTCCGTTGGAGGGCTGAGCGCCTAACTTTACGCGCCGGCCTGTTCGAAGATGCTGGTTTCGCCGAAGCGTTGGGGCGACTCTACGCTGAAAGCTGCCCGGTGTCGGTTCTGGTCGGTGGACCGCCGTGCCAGGGCTTCAGTCGCATAGGTCGGGGCAAGATTCGGAGCTTACGCGACGCGCGGGTCCAAGTTCATGGCAGTGCCGAAGCAGGAGATGCGCGCAACCTATTGTTCCAGAGGTATGTGATGGTTCTCGGCGCCCTGCGCCCGGACACCTTTCTTTTCGAGAACGTACAGCATTTTCAGTCGACGGTGAAAGCTGACGGCGTAGAGTTTCAAGCTACAGAAGTTCTGGCCGAGGCAATTGCGGCCATGTCCGAGGGCGAAGTGACCTACGCCGTGTCATCTCGTGTGCTCGACGCCTCCCGTCACGGCGTGCCACAGGCGCGCCAACGCTACTTCATGTCGGGCGTCCGAACGGATCGGCCAACCGCCGAAGTGGACGCCCGAACATGTCTGGACCTCCGCCGTTTGCCGGAGGCGCGGCTGGGGCAGGCCTTGGCGGGACTCGGCTCGCCTGTGGCGGTCGGTGGAGAATCTTCAGCAGACGCCATGTCCAAGCCGGCTACGGCAGCGACGGCGGGCGCCGATCCTTTCACCACTTGGATTCGCCAACCCCGTCCCGGAACCGCTATCGCCCCGGAGACTGTCGACAGCCATGCAGTGCGTGCGCCGCGGGCCGACGACGCGGCATTTTTCGCCTTGATGGGGCCAGGCCGTCGTTGGATGGACTATCGCGCCGACGATGCGGAGACGGTAGATGCTCTGGCGTGCGTGCTTGACGCCCTGCTGGCGATACCCGCCTCCGTACTGGACGCCACTACCCGAGCGGCCTGGAAAGCTGGTCAGGAACTACCACATCGTGAGGCGCTAGCAGACCTCCGAGCGCGGATCGACGGCTCGCTCCCGCTACGCCTTCTCCTTGAACAAGCCGGCGAGAAACTGGGCGCGCAACATCACTTGCTGACTGAAAGCTATTTGTCCAAAAGAGAAGGCAATCATGGCGACTGGGTCGCCCGCATGGATGCGACGCGACCATCTAAGACGATAGTCAGTCATATGGGAAAGGACACCTACGCCTATGTCCATCCCTATGAAGCGCGCACAATTTCGGTTCGGGAGGCAGCTCGCGTTCAGAGCTTTCCCGATTGGTTCACCTTCGATAGCGCATCGCTGACGGACGCTTTCAAGATGGTCGGTAACGCCGTGCCGCCCTTGCTGAGCCATAACATCGCCGAACGACTTGCTCGTATCCTATCGGCCCGTGAAGGGGCCACAAAGGCGCGCGGTGAACGCCGCCGCCTGGGGTAATTAGCCCACCGCTGGCCAAGAGAGATCGCACAGCGTCCGGCAGAGCGCGGTGCGCAGGGTCAAAGCTGCCGTGTTCGTGCCGATTAGAACCGGCAGCCGCACGCCAAGAATGTCCACCTGCCGCTCCAATCCGCGCAGCCTATAGGTGGCTTGGCGCAGTGCCGGACCTGGCCCCTCAGATAGAGGGGCCACAATAAAGCCGGCCTTTGCCTCGAATGCCGCAACATATGCCGTCAGCTGATAGACGTCGCGTTCCGTCGGCTGCGGTGCGCCATCGCCGTTGAATATTCTTTTCCATTTCGCGTCTCCGACCACAACAGGAGTGTGATCCCGATTGAGAAGGAAGTCTGGTCGCAGATCGACTAGTCCTCCCGACGCATCGCTGCGCAGTAGTGCACCGCCCGCGCGCGTTAGTCTCAGGCCATGTAGCGCCAGACCGTCCCGCAGGACCCGCCGTACCGCAGCTTCAAAAAGACCGTGCAAAGGCACGAGGACCGCGATAGCCGCCACGGCCCCGCCGCGCGTGGGATCGGGATGCCCCTGTAAGAGGAAAAGTCGGGCCAGCGCTAGCAGAGGCGCCCAGGCTACTTCGGAGGGTGTCGGAACCAGACCGTCTAAGTCACGTAGATTGGGCATGACCGCCTCCACTCCGCCCAATCGGTCCAAGAGCTGGAGGCAGCGTCCGCGAGTCGCCATGCTACCGGTGCGTTCACTGAGGGTCGCGATGAGCCAACGGATGATCCGACTAACCGGGTTGTTGCGGGACAATGGTGCGTGCCGGACAGTGAGTTCGAAGGCACGTCCTGGCCGCTGCCGCACGAGATGGCGCAACTCCACGCGGCCGCGCACGGCCGAGGAAGACTCCTCTTGCACTGTGTAGCGGCGCGGCGGTCCCTCCTCCAGCAACTTTGCTGCCAGACGGCTGGCCCACGTGAAGACTATCTCAAGCAGATCGCCACCTTCCTTCGCTACGCCGGCCTCGGACAGGCCGAGATCGTTGGGCGCGCCGACATAGCGGAACAGCGCGCCGAGGAAGGCAACATCGTCGCCGCGGGCCGCACCGTCATTGGTCTTGGGCAGAATCTCAACGACAACCTCGCCGATATCAACCACTCCGACTACCCCGAGCGCATGCAGGCGACGCCCACGCGTCTCGAACCCCGATACGCCTACGCGCAGAGCCGCTGCTGTCAGCCGCTCGCGGATGCGGGGCGTATCTAAGTTCTGAGGTAAAGGCACCGGAGCGAACTCGCGCGCGGTGACAACGGGGATTGGCCGTCGCAAGTCATACTCCGCTAGCCGGTACGGAAGGGAATCGCGCCGCGAAACGCGCACCATCCCAATCGGGTTCGCGCGGATGCCACCATGCTGCAGGCCTGGTTACTGGGTCAGGATCAAACCGTCCCAGCGCCTGTAGCGCTTCGGCGAGATCGTCCATTGGCTCTTCCACAAATAGATCGTTCCCGGCAACAAAACGGACCAAACGCCCGTCGCCGCGGAACAGATCTACAAGGAAGGGAATGGTCTTCATGCGCAAAACATGAGCCACAGCCCGCAACCTGCCGTCTTCATCATCGCCATAACCCTCTCGGATGCGAAGTTCTTCGAGTTTATTCGACATATAATCCGCATGACCCACAAGGTTTTCAGGTCCATTAACCGCGGTGATGCGTCGATTTAGGTCGGAAAATAGCGATCGCAGGTCCAACCCAGCCCATTGGTCGGGCGTAAGCAAGGGCTCGGGCGGCACCGCCACGAAATCGAAGCGTCGGCGCAGCGCCAGGTCCACCGTCGACAATGACTTGTCCGCCGTATTCATTGTTCCTATGACCGATAGGCTCGCCGGCACACCCAACGGTTTGCCAGAATAGGTCAAGGTTACGCGGCGCTCCTCGCTAGCACCCTGCCGCTTGTCGAACTCCAGCAACGTGATGAGTTCGCCGAACACCCGACTTAAGTCTGCCCGATTAATCTCGTCGATCACCAACACGACGGGGGTGGGCTCGATTACGGTTCCGTCCCTCTGGAGCGCCTCATAGACAGCCGCATGACGGCCTGCATTGTTGAAAAAGGTACTGGGTACGCCGAGCTCCCGGGCCACTTGCTTCTTTCGGTCGTTCTCCTTGCCTGGGATTCGGAAGTCCTTAACGGGGCGCCCCTGGTCAGCAAACTTCTTAAGCGTCCAAAAATCCACGAAACCTTGGGCAGGCTCGTCCTCCTCCCCCGCCACTGCGTCGCCACGGGTGTTAGCGACCGTGGCTAGCACCAAGCCGCCGGCCTCGACATGTGTCACTCGATATCTGTCGTTCGGTCCGAGAAGCTGTCCCACGGCGAACCGATTAGCGCTGACAGCCGCACTCGCTGTTCTGCACGCCAGCAGGAATGGCCCCTGCGCAATTGAATAGATCACATTGCCTGTCGGTGTTTCCTCTGGACGAAAACCCTCGACAAAATCTTCGTAGGAATAGCTCGGATGGAACGTAACCCACACGATCCTTCCTTCCTCCACCAGTTGCTGATGGACAGCCTGCACGTTGTCTGATGCAGTCCCCGGGCGAAGAATGTCGACCGCCGCGCGCGCCGCGCGCCAGGTCTTCCCGGTACCGGGCGGCCCGGTAAACACCTTCATAACGGCCATGACGTCTCCGATTCTTTCATGCTTAGCATGGAGGCGGACATGATCCGTGTCACTCACGAGATCGACCACAGGTGCAGCTGTGCTGCGGCGGCAGTGGGCAATTAGGCGCGCCTAATGCTGAAGTCGCGAGATGAGCCTTCAGCGCCCGATCTGCGCGGCACTTTAAGAGCTGGCTCGAGAAATTTGGACAGCGGGGTTGGTGGATTCTCGCGTTCCGCGCGTTCCGCGTCGATGCGCAATTGACTGGTCAGGATGCCTCCCATTTTAGCGAGCGATGCCGCAAGCGGACCGCGAAGGAGTGCAACCATCATCGACATCGGCTCAACGCTGCTAGGGCGCCCTCTTCGACGCCGACCGAAGTCCCGATCAACGCCTAGTTATAAGGCTGCGTCATCCCACGGAGTGGGCCAGTTCGCATCTTTGCCACTCGCGGTCCACCTAGTCTATGTCTGGCAAGCTCCGAGGTGGAGCATGCGGGATTCGATCTCGGGTGATACGCACGTGCCGCGCGGATTTGTTTATTGACGTGCATGCCGGCACCCTAACTCGACACGTCGCTTAAGCCCATTCAACGGCGCCTTCTAAACTAATGCAATTTCAACGACATAGGTGTTCGCAGTTTCACTTTGGTCGGCGCGCCAGGCTTTTCAATGGGTCGCAACCCCATTGGTCAAAACCGTCTAATATTCGTCGAATAAAACTCGGCGGCTCCGCATAAACGGCGGTGAACATTGGCGGATGCACAGCAGCCCGACGAATCGCGTACTTGTTTGACAAGCTGCAATTCGAGCGCGGAAGCGATGCGAGACCAACACGGACATCACCTTTCTTGCCTCGCCGTGATGCTGCTTGCTGCAGCCGTGATCGTCACCACAGCGCTTAACGGTCCAATCTTCGATTTCTCGGCGACAAAATCAGGCGATGTTGCCGCATGGCTTCAATTCTTGGGCGCCATGGGTGCCATCTGGTTTGCGTGGAACCGAGCAAGCCAAGACGGCTTAGAGCGTGAACGGGAGAAGGCGCAGGCCACAAAGGCCGCAGATCGCCAGAAATTAATCAATTATCAGATCGCAGAAGACATGCATCGTCGATGTGTGGAAGTCCTTTTCCTATTTGCTCGAAACATAAAACTCGGCAGCCCAAAACTTTTCTTAGCTGGCGACGCTATTTCGGAGATAGATAAGATCATTGAAATAATTGATTCAATACTTATCTCACCACTTCCTTCACGAAATGCAGCCATTGATACTCCGGTCATGAGACAACACGCATTCGCAATAAGAAATGTTTACGGACGTGCTGTCGAACACATATCGAATTCGAAAGACGAAGAAGCGTTCGCTGAAATAGCAGAAGCAATACCTCTTCTAGTTAAATACGCTTATACCGACCGCAATGAGCATGGGCCAGTAGACATAGATAGCTTAAAGATTTTCAAACGATGGCGCGGAGCCTCTCGACCAAATCTGGAAGAGATTGGGCTCTGAGCTGCTAATTACGCGTCCGATGGACACCCCCGGCCGGAACCGGGGGCGGCGTGAGCGGCGTGGAGATCACCGCGACGGCGCGGATAGGGGAGAACCACTTCCCGCCGTCAGGCCTCGATCGCAGCGCCTAAGCAGTTCCGCGGCGCGCTGCTCTCTTTCGGACCGGCCTAGCCCGCGCATCCGCGCCCCTACGCCACGATCGGCGCGGCCACGGCGCCCAGCGCAGCCTGCGCGTCGCGCGGGTTGAGGCGCAGTTGCAGGCCGCGCTGCCCGCCATTCATGTAGACCTGATCGTGCTCCAGCGCCGCCGCCTCGATGACGGCGGGGACCTTGCGCATCTGGCCGAAAGGGCTGATGCCGCCGACCTTGTAGCCGGTCGCGCGCTCGGCCTCGGCCGGCTTCATCATCTGCGCTGACTTGCCCCCCAGCGCGGCCGCCAGCTTCTTCATCGACACTTCCCGGTCGGACGGCACGATCACGCAGGCCGGCCTGCCGTCGACCAGCGTCATCAGCGTCTTGAGCACGCGCGCCGGCGGCTCGCCGAGCGCGGCGGCGGCCTGCAGGCCGATATGGTCGGCGTCCGGGTCGTAGTCGTAGGCGTGCACGGTGAAGGCGATTCCCTCCTGTTCCAGTGCCTTGGTGGCGCGCGTCGCCTTCGACAATGCGGTCTCCCGATAGGTTACGGCGCGCGGCCGGCGGGTAACGCTTTGGATACCATAATCGCGCTACCTGTCGGCAAATGCCGCTCCGGCTCCGGCGGCGCCACCTCCACGCCCACTTTCCTCGTCACGGAAGAAGCGGCGGGGTGTTCGGGATGATCGGTCGGTTCGCCGTGATCGTCCACCCCGGTTGTGAGACCCAGGGCGCCTTCGATGAAGCTGTTGCGTACCGCCATCCTTGTCTGCCTTGCCGCCCTGCTCGCCGGCTGCGCCGGGGGGGACTATGACGACCGCGGCTCGCTGCCGATTCCGCCCAAGCTGATGCAGGAGATGGCGGCCAAGGGCATGAGCCCCGACGACCCCATCATGGTGCGCATCTACAAGAAGGAGAGCGAGCTGGAAGTGTGGAAGCGCACCAGTTCGGGCCGCTACGCGCTACTGAAGACCTATCCGCTCTGCCGCTGGTCCGGCAAGCTCGGCCCCAAGACCCGCGAGGGCGACCGGCAGGCGCCGGAGGGCTTCTACACCGTGTCGCGCGGGCTGATGAATCCGCGCTCGCAATTCTACCTCTCCTTCAATCTCGGCTATCCGAACCAGCTCGAGCGCGCGCTGGGCTATGGCGGCAGCGCGCTGATGGTGCACGGCGCCTGCACCTCGGCCGGCTGCTACGCCATGACTAATGACGGCGTGGGCGAGGTCTATGCGGTGGCGCGCGAGGCACTCGCCGCCGGCCAGCCGGGCTTCCAGGTGCAGTCCCTGCCCTTCCGCATGACTCCCGCCAATTTCGCCGAGCACCGCGCCGATCCGAACATGCCGTTCTGGCGCAACCTGAAGGAAGGCACCGACCTGTTCGCGGTGACGAGGGTGCCGCCCAACGTCTCGGCCTGCGGCGGGCGCTACCGCTTCACGCCCGGCAACGAGGCGGCGCCGCCCGCCGGCGATCCGCTGGCGCCCTGCCCGATGGCGGCGCCCGATCCCGCCGTCGAGGCGGTGGCCAGCAAGCAGGCGCATGACGAGCAGACCATCGCCCTGATTTCCGCCTCGCGCGGACCGGCGACCTGGACCTATGTCGACGGCGGCATGCACCCGAGCTTCCGCGAGATCCTGCGCCGCGCCGGCCCGCAGAAGCTGGCGGCGATGACCTCCGCCGACAAGGTGCCGGTCAGCACACCGGAGGCCGCGCTCGCCGACCCCTACAAGGGCGACGAGCCGCCGGAGACCGATATCCAGTAGCCGGTTTCCCGCTGCGGGGGGCTTTTCCCCGGAAGCCGCATGCGGCACATAGGCCCGCGAGGAAACGAGAGGCGGGAGACGATGGCCCCACGCGTAAGTCTGAGAGAGATGCAGGCGGAAGTCGCCCGCCTGCAGCGGCTGCCCTTCACCGCCGAGGAACTCGGCGTCATCCGGCAGGCGACGCCGATCGTGGCGCCGAAGCTCTCGGCCAAGTTCGAGCCGGATGACGGCTTCTGCTATCTCGCCGCGCCCAAGCTGCACATGGAATTCGCGGTGGTGAAGTCGGTGCGCCTGCGCCTTCCCTTCGGCATCGTGCTGCCGCGCTACACGATCTATATGGGTTTCGAGCACGGCGAGATCTGGGAGAAGGGCCCCACGGTCAACCGCCTGCGCGCCGTGGCCTTCGTGTTCCAGCGCCTCGCGGTCACCGACCGCTGGCTCGACGAGGAATACGGCCGGAAGCACTGAGGGGTTACCCCCCCTCAGCCGATGCGCGGCACGGGCGGCTGGCCGGCGACGAGGAGCAGGTCGCTCTCGTCCTTCAGGTTCACACCCGTCAGCCGGCGCGCCAGCGCCTCCTTGAGCAGCCAGGCCAGCTTGAAGGCGGCATGGGCGTGGGAGAGGCCCTCGCCGCGCACATTCGAGATGCAGTTGCGCTCGGCATCCGAGCGGCCGACGCGGGGCGCGAAGGTGAGGTAGAGGCCGAGGCTGTCCGGCGAGGACAGGCCCGGCCGCTCGCCGATCAGCACCACCACGGCCTGCGCCCGGAGCCGTTCGCCCACCTCGTCGCCCATCGCCACCCGCGCCTGGCTGGCGACGACGACGGGGGCGAGGCTCCAGCCCTCCTCCGCCACACGCTCCCGGAACGCGGTCAGGAACGGCACCGCCTGCGCGTGGATCGCGGTCGAGGACAGCCCGTCCGCGACCACGATGGCGATGTCGACCGCATCGCCCGCCCGCGCGCGCAGCAGGGCGCGGCTTTCGTCCGACAGCCGCCGGCCGAGATCGGGACGGCGCAGATAGGCGTCGCGCGCCGGCGCGGCCGAGGCGACCTCGACGGTCTCGAAGCCGAGCGCGGCGATGTCGGCGGCGGTGCGGGCGGAATCGAAGGGGGTGTGCACCGCGTCGCGCGCCTGCGCATGGGCGAGCGCGAAACGCAGCACCTCGCGGGTCGGCAGGCCGGTACCCGCGCGCCCGAGCGCGATGCGCGCCGGGGTGATGGCGGCCAGCTTTTCCCACACATCGTGGATCACGTAATCGACCGGCACAGCGCCGTCGTCTGCTCTTTTATTAGCCGGCTTCTGTTCGTTGCTCATGTCGCCCGCTCCGGCGCGACCGCCAGCAGCGGATGATTGCCGCGATGCGCCTTCAGGCGCCCGTCCGGCCCGGTGATGCCCATGCGCTGGAGCCACGCCTCGAACTCCGGCGCGCGCTTCAGGCCGAGCACCTCGCGCAGATAGAGCTGGTCGTGGAACGAGGTGGACTGGTAGTTCAGCATCACGTCGTCGGAGCCGGGAATGCCCATGATGTAGGTCACGCCGGCCGCCCCCAGCAGCGTCATCAGCGTGTCCATGTCGTCCTGGTCGGCCTCGGCGTGGTTGGTGTAGCAGACGTCGCAGCCGAGCGGCACGCCCATCAGCTTGCCGCAGAAATGGTCTTCCAGCCCGGCGCGGATGATCTGCTTGCCGTCATAGAGATATTCCGGCCCGATGAAGCCAACCACGGTGTTGACCAGCAGCGGCTCGAACGGCCGGCACACCGCATAGGCGCGCGCTTCCAGCGTCTGCTGGTCGACGCCGTGATGGGCGTTGGCGGAGAGTGCCGAGCCCTGCCCGGTCTCGAAATACATCACATTGTCGCCGAGCGTGCCGCGCTTGAGCGACAGCGCCGCCTCGCGCCCCTCCTTGAGGATCGCGAGGTCGATGCCGAAGGAGGTATTGGCCGCCTGCGTGCCCGCCACCGACTGGAACACGAGATCGACCGGAACGCCCCGGTTGATAACCTCCGTCGAGGTGGTGACATGGGTCAGGACGCAGGCCTGCGTCGGGATGTCGAAGCGCTGGATGATGTCGTCGGTCAGCTTCAGCAGTTCGCTCAGCGCGGGAATGCTGTCGGAAGCCGGGTTGATGCCGATCACCGCGTCGCCGCAGCCATAGAGCAGCCCGTCGAGGATGGAGGCGGTGATGCCGGCCGCGTCGTCGGTCGGATGGTTCGGCTGCAGGCGCACCGCCATCGTGCCCGGCAGGCCGATCGTGTTGCGGAACTTCGTCACCACCCGGCACTTGCGGGCGACCGCGATCAGGTCCTGATTGCGCATCAGCTTCGACACCGCCGCTGCCATTTCCGGCGTCACGCCCGGGGCCAGCGCCGCCAGCACCTCGGAGGTGGCGAAGGCGGAGAGCAGGAAGTCGCGAAAATCGCCGACCGTCATATGCGCAATCGGCCGGAAGGCGGCGGCGTCGTGCGTGTCGATGATCAGCCGCGTCACCTCGTCGGTCTCGTAGGGCACCAGCACGTCGCTGAGGAAGACCGACAGCGGCACCTCGGCGAGGCACATGCGGGCAGCGACGTTCTCTTCCGCCGAAGCCGCCGCGACGCCCGCCAGCATGTCGCCGGAGCGGAGCGGCGTCGCCTTGGCCATCAGGTCCTTCAGATCGGCGAAGGCGTAAGTCTGCGGCCCGACGACGTGGCGATACGACATGATGGACACCCTCTCGCGCCGTGTTCTGCTTGTTTCGGCGTCATGGCCAAAATGTATCCCGGCCGATGGGCGGCGGGAAGCGCGACGTGAGGTGGTCGACCCCATGCCAGCGCTGGACGGACGGCGCGCCAGCGGCTAGGACGCGCTCAAATCGCAGGGGAGATGCGCCATGGCCACCTACATCCTCATTCACGGCTCCTGGCACTGGGGCGGCTGCTTCCAGAAGGTGGCGAACATCCTCGGCGCCGCCGGCCATGCGGTGATCGCGCCGGACCTCGCCAGCCACGGCTTCGACACCACGCCGACCGCCGCCGTCACCGACATCTCCATCTATGCCGCCCCTGTGCGCGCGGCGCTGGAAGGGGTCGACGGCAAGGCGATCCTGGTCGGGCATTCGGTCGGCGGGGCGACCTGCACCTGGCTCGGCGAGGAGATGCCGGAGCGCATCGAGGCGCTGGTCTACCTCACCGGCTTCATGGCCCCGGCCGGCCGCTCGGCGCGCGATTTCGTCATGACGCCGACCTATCTCAAGGACCCCGCCATCGTGGAGACGCAGGGCATGCTGCGGCTCGGCAAGGAGGGGCTGGGCCTCGACCTGTCGCGGCGCGACCTGATCGCCCGCTCGCTCTATTCCGACTGCACCGAGCACGACATCGAGCGCGCTTTGCCGAACCTCGTGCGCGTCACCCCGCACGCGCCCTTCGCCGCCGTCTCGGCCATCACGCCGCATCGCTTCGGCCGGCTGCGCCGGCACTATGTCGAATGCTTGCAGGATCGCGGCCTGCCGCTCGCCGTGCAGCGCGAGATGCAGGCGGCGGTACCGGGGGCGCATCTGCACCAGCTCGACACCGGCCATTCGCCTTTCCTCAGCGCGCCGGAAGCGGTGGCGGAGATCCTGTTGAACATCCGCTGAGCCCGCGGCGCCACACCTTGCCGCATCCGACGAAGGGAGGGCGTGTGCCCCCTCCCCGGCCGCGCCGGCACCGGCTAGCCTGAGCGCACATCCAGAGCCATCAGGCCAGCACGAGGCACGAATGTCCGATCACGAGAAGCTCGACAGGCTGCGGGCCAAATATGCCGGCGTCGGCGGCGGGGTGGTGTACGACCCCACCTTTAAGCGCGTCGCCGAACTTCAGTTCAAGGATGGCGAGAAGCGCGTCTGGCCGTGGGCCGGCGCCGCCACGCTGCTCGATGCGCCCTACCGTCCCGACGTGCAGGAACTGGCCGATTTCGGCGGCCTCGACATGGTGCTGGTCGGCGTGCCGATGGACCTCGGCGTCACCAACCGCGCCGGCGCCCGCCTCGGCCCGCGCGCGGTGCGCGCCATCGAGCGGATCGGACCCTACGAGCACGTGCTGGGCATGGTGCCCGCCGCCGAGGTGAAGGCGGCCGACATCGGCGACGTGCCGTTCCGCTCGCGATTCAGCCTCGATAGCTGCCACGAGGACATCGAGGCCTTCTACAAGAAGATCGTCGCGGCCGGCGTCATCCCGCTATCGGTCGGCGGCGATCATTCGATCACCGGCTCGATCCTGCGCGCGGTCGGCGAGAAGCGGCCCGTCGGCATGCTGCACATCGACGCCCATTGCGACACGTCGGGCACCTATGAGGGCGCCAAGTTCCACCATGGCGGCCCGTTCCGCAACGCGGTGCTCGACGGCGTGCTCGACCCCGAACGCACCATCCAGATCGGCATTCGCGGCGGCGCCGAGTTCCTGTGGGAATTCTCCTATGAGAGCGGCATGACGGTGATTCACGCCGAGGAAGTGACCGGCCTCGGCATCCCCGCCATCATCGACAGGGCGAGGCAGGTGCTCGGCGACGGCCCGGTCTATGTCTCCTTCGACGTCGACAGTCTCGATCCCGCCTTCGCCCCGGGCACCGGCACGCCGGAGATCGGCGGGCTGACCTCGCGCGAGGTTCTGGAGATCATCCGCGGCCTGAACGGCATCGACGTGATCGGCGGCGACGTGGTGGAGATCGCGCCCCAGTACGACGCGACGTCCAACACCGCCCATGCGGCGGCGCAGGTTCTGTTCGAGATCTTCTGCCTCTCGGTGACGGCGCTCAAGGCGCGGCGGGGCCTGTGATGCGCCTCGCTTTGCTCCAGACGGCGGGCGACCCCGCCAATGACCCCGCCGCCAATCTCGACCGGCTGGAGGCGGCCGCCGCCCGCGCGGCGGCGGGTGGCGCCGACCTGCTGCTGGCGCCGGAGATGTTCCTGTCCGGCTACAATATCGGCCGCGAGGCGGCGCTCGCCGTCGCCGAGCCGACGGATGGCCCCGCCGCGCAGCGCGCCGGCGCCATCGCGCGCGCCCACAATATCGGCCTGTGCTACGGCTATCCCGAGCTTGGCGAGGGCGGCACGCTCTATAATTCCTGCCTGCTGATCGGCCGCGACGGCACGACCCTGCTCAACTTCCGCAAGACCCATCTGTTCGCCGCGCTCGACCGCGCCATGTTCGCGCCCGGCGAGGGCTCGGCGGCGCTGGCCGAGGTGGAGGGTTTCAAGGTCGGCATGCTGATCTGCTACGACGTCGAATTCCCCGAGGCGGTACGTGCGCTCGCTTTGGCCGGAGCCGACCTCGTGCTGGTGCCGACCGCCAACATGAAGCCCTATGACGCGGTGTCCCACTTCGTGGTGCCGTCGCGCGCCTTCGAGAACGAGCTGTTCGTCGCCTACGCCAATCGCTGCGGGCAGGAGGGCGAGTTGGACTATATGGGGCTGAGCTGCGTCGGCGATCCCAATGGCGGCAATCTGGTGCTGGCCGGCGAAGGCGAGGAACTGCTGTTCGCCGATCTTCTGCCCGAGCGGTTGGAGGCGGCGCGGGCGATCAACACCCATGTCCCCGACCGCCGGCCGGAAGTGTATGCCCGGCTGAGCCTCTAGGTGTCATCCCGGCCGACGGCGAAGCCGTAGAGCCGGGATCGCTCTCCATTCACGCAACGATCCCGGATCGGCCTTTCGGCCGTCCGGGATGACGTCCGTCACTGTCTGTCGTCTTCAGTGCGCGGGCGACTCGCGGCCCGTGGGCGCCGCCACCATGCCGTCCGCCTCCGCCGCCGTGCGCGCGATGAAGCGGGCGCGCAGCGGCTTGAGCACGAACAGGGCGAGCAGCGCCGCCGTGGCGTTCAGGCCGACCGCGATGGCGAACACCGCGTACCAGCCATAGATCGCCGCCACGACGCTCGCGATCGGCACCAGCAGCGCCGCCGTGCCCTTGGCGGTGTAGAGCATGCCGGCATTGGTCGCGGCGAACTTGGAGCCGAATGTGTCGCCGCAGGTGGCCGGGAACAGCGAGTAGATCTCGCCGAACACGCCGAAGAAGCCGGCCGTCGCCAGCACGAACACCAGCGGGTTCGAGCCGTGGAACACCATCACCAGCAGCATCACCGCCGCCGTGCCGAAGGCGATGAACATGGTGTTCTCGCGGCCGATCCGGTCGGAGACATAGCCGAAGATCGGGCGGCCGAAGCCGTCGAAGATGCGGTCGAGCGAGATGGCGAGGGTCAGCGCGGCGGCGGAGATGCCGAAGATGCTGACCGGCGTGTCGGCGACGCCGAGGTCGTGGGCGATCGGGCCGATCTGCGCCGCCGCCATCAGGCCGCCGGAGGCGACCATGACGAACATCAGATAGAGCAGCCAGAACACCGGCTTGGTCAGGGTCTGCGAGGGCTGGTAGTCGACCTTGCTCTGCGGCAGGCCCAGCGCCTTCTTCGGTGGGGCGATCTTGAACTTCGGCGGGTAGAGGAACTGCGCCGCGATCAGGACGATGACGCCCTGGCCGATGCCGAACCAGAAAAACGCGGTCTGGTAGCCATGCGCCGCGATGGTGTTGGCGATCGGCACCACGGTGAGCGCCGCGCCGGCGCCGAAGCCGGCGGCGGTGGCGCCCGCCGCGAGGCCGCGACGGTAGGGGAACCATTTCAGCGCGTTGCCGACGCAGGTTCCGTAGACCGAACCGGCGCCGATGCCGCCGAACACCGCGCCGGCATAGAGCATGGGCAGCGAGCCGGCATAGGAATTGA
Organism: Ancylobacter sp. TS-1; assembly: GCF_009223885.1. Lineage (NCBI taxonomy): Bacteria > Pseudomonadati > Pseudomonadota > Alphaproteobacteria > Hyphomicrobiales > Xanthobacteraceae > Ancylobacter > Ancylobacter sp. TS-1. The sequence continues at coordinate 701,556 of NZ_CP045144.1, read as the reverse complement.
TGATCCAGGACAGCGCGATCATCACCGCGCCGAAGGACAGCACGACGCGCGGGCCGTAGCGGTCGACGAACCACGCCTCGACCGGCACGAGCCAGGTCTCGGTCAGCACGAAGATGGTGAAGGCGGTCTGGATCGCCGCGCGGCCCCAGCCATGCGCCTGATCGATCGGATCGACGAACAGCGTCCAGCCATATTGAAGATTGGCGATCATCGCCATGCAGAGAATGCCGCAGCCGAGCTGGAACCAGGGTTCCCAGGCGCGGGTGCTCGTTGTGCTCGTTTCCATTGACGTTTCCTCGACCTGTTGGGTTCCGCGCAGGCTCTTGCCGGCCGCTTCGGACATCACGTTCCGCACCGGGGCGCGGCAGAAATGGCTTCCGCGGAATCACGAAGAACGAGGCAAAAACCCAGATCTTCAAATTACCGAACGTCATCAACTGCCGTTCGGTAAGTTACGCGCTTCCGCAAATACACAACATCGACTTTGATATGACAGATAACAGCTTCATCGAACGATTCAATATGAAATATACCAATGGATGCTTACGCAGCGAAAGATATGATTCACGTTCAACATGGGAGGTATTTTAAACTGATGAAGTCACCAGCCTGACAGTAGGCCCGCGCCTTCCTCAATTCTTTCGCATTCGACCGGACAGGACCGACGCAACGGTCACCGCCGGCTGCCGCAGCGGCGGGCCGGGTTGAAGCCCGTGCAAAGCCGGAATATCCCGGTGCGACGAAAGGCAGGGCGCGCCGATGCGTGCCCTGTTCCCTGCGTCAGCCGCAAGGTAAGTCGCGGCGGCCGGGCGGCGCGGCAGGGAACCGGCGGGCCTCCCCGGCGTTATGCTACCGCTCGCGGTCGCGCCGGCCCGCTCCGGGTGTCGCGGCCGGGGGAGAACCGAATGCAGGAGAAAGCTTCATGAGTCGCACAATGCTCGCCGTCGCCGTGCTGGTGCTGGCCGGCGTCGCCGCCGTCTTCGCCTATCAGGCCTATGAGCGCGACAGGAACTCGCTGCAGATCGAGGTCGGCCCGCAGGGCGTGAAGGTCGATCCGCCGGGCTGACCCGGCGCCCGCTACCGGGCGCGTTCGCGCCCTTCTGTTCGAAAGTATGAGGCCGGCGGGCTGCTTTTGCCGGCCTCGCGGTCTAAAAGGGCCTCCACTTCCGCCGCCCCGCGCCGCTGCGCCCGGCCGGCCGACCGTCCCGGAGCCCCCGATGACCTCCACTCTCGCTGCCGCACCTGCCGGCGCCGTTGCCAATCCCCGCTCCCGCGTCATCCTCGCGAGCCTGATCGGCACCACCATCGAATTCTACGATTTCTACGTTTACGCCACCGCTGCGGTGCTGGTGTTCCCGCACCTGTTCTTCCCGGCCGGCAACGACACGGCGGCGCTGCTCGCCTCCTTCGCCATTTTCGGCGCCGCCATGGTGGCGCGCCCGCTGGGGGCGATCTTCTTCGGCCATCTCGGCGACCGCAGCGGGCGCAAGGTGACGCTGGTCGGCGCGCTGCTCACCATGGGCATCGCGACCTTCCTCATCGGCGCATTGCCGACCTTCCATCAGGTGGGCTGGCTGGCGCCGGCGCTGCTGGTGGTGATGCGGCTCGCGCAGGGCTTCGCGCTCGGCGGCGAGTGGAGCGGCGCCGCGCTGGTGGCGACCGAGAACGCCCCACCCGGCAAGCGCGCCGTGTTCGGCACCTTCCCGCAGCTCGGCGCCCCGCTCGGCTTCATCCTCGCCAACGGTCTGTTCCTCGTCATTGCCGCTCTGATGCCGTCGGAGGATCCGAGCCGGCCGTCGGACGCCTTCCTGAACTGGGGCTGGCGCATCCCCTTCCTGTTCTCGATCGTGATGGTCGCCATCGGCCTGTGGGTGCGGCTCAACCTCGTCGAGAGCGCGGCTTTCGAGAAGACCGTGAAGGCCGGCAAGGTGCGCAAGCTGCCGCTGGCCGCAGTGTTCCACACCCATGGTCGGGAACTGGTGCTTGGCACGTTCTACATGCTGGCGACCTATGTGCTGTTCTACCTGATGACCACCTTCTCGCTCAGCTACGGCCGCGCCGCCGTGGCCGCGAAGCTGCCGGGGCTGGGCTACGACTACACGACCTTCGTGCTGATGATGATCATCGGCGTGGTGTTCTTCGGCATCTTCACCATGCTCTCGGGACCGTGGGCGGACCGCTGGGGCCGCCGGCGCACGCTGATCTCAGTGACGCTCGCCATCATTGCCTTCGGCCTCGTCTGGGTGCCGATGCTCGCCGCCGGCCCGGTCGGCGTGATGGCGTGGCTGATCCTCGGATTCAGCCTGATGGGCATGACCTTCGGGCCGATGGGCGCGCTGCTGCCGGAACTGTTCCCGGCCAATGTGCGCTACACCGGCTCGGGCATCGCCTACAACGTCTCCTCGATCCTCGGCGCCGCCGTCGCCCCGTTCATCGCCGTGGCACTGTGGAGCTACGGCGCCGGCAGCCCGTTCTGGGTCGGCGTGTACCTGTCATCCATGGCGGTGCTGACGCTGATCGCCCTTCTGCTGGGCCACGAGACCCGCGACGTCGACATCGACGCGTGAACGAGCGGACGCGTGAACGAACGCACGCGCAACCGCACGCCGGGCCGGATGAAACTCCGGCCCGCTAGACTCCGGCCCGGTAGCCGATGCCCGGCTCGGTGACGATGAGCGCGGGATTGGCTGGGTCCGCCTCGAGCTTGGTGCGCAACTGGCCGACATAGACGCGCAGATACTGCGTGTCGTGCTCATGCGCCGGGCCCCAGACATCGCGCAGAATCTGGCGGTGGGTCAGCACCTTGCCGGCATGGCGGGCGAGAAAGGCCAGCAGGTCGAATTCCTTCGGCGTCAGCTTGATCTCGGCCCCCTCGCGCAGCACGCGGTGGCGGGGAATGTCGATCTCGATGGCGCCGAGACGCAGCACCGGCGTCTCGCCCTTCTCCTGCATGCGGTGGCGCAGCGCCGCGCGCAGCCGCGCCATCAGCTCGCCGATACCGAAGGGCTTGTTGACGAAATCGTCGGCGCCGAGGTCGAGCGCCTCGATCTTCTCGATCTCGCGGTCGCGCGCCGAGAGCACCACGACCGGAATCTCCGACCATTCGCGCAGGCGCCGGAGCACCTCCTTGCCGTCCATGTCGGGCAGGCCGAGGTCCAGCACGATGATGTCCGGCCGCCGGTTCACCGCCAGCGCGAGCGCCTCCGTGCCGGTATCGGCCCGCAGGGCCGTATAGCCGTTGGCGGCAAGCGCCGGCGCCATGAAGCGGTGGATGGCCGGTTCGTCGTCGACGACGAGAACGCTGATGCCGGTCATGCCTCCCCCTCCGCCTTCGGCAGCGGCGCCAGCGGCAGCCGCAGCGCGATCCGCGCGCCGTTGCGCTGGCCGGGCGCGGGGCTGCGTGCCGAGACGCTGCCGCCATGGGCCTCGACGATTCCGCGGGTGATGGCAAGGCCGAGGCCGGAACCGTCGCCGCCATCCCCACTCCCCCGCGAGGCGCGCACGAACTTCTCGAACACGTGCGGCAGCGCCTCGGCGGGGATACCGGGGCCGTCATCGGTGACGGCGATCACAAGCTGTCCGTCGATGACGGTGGCGGACAGGCCGATGCGGGCATCGCGGCCGGCATAGCGCACGGCATTGGCGACGACATTGCCGAGCGCCTGATCCATCAGGCTCTGGTCGGCCTTCACCAGCGGAAGATCGGGCGCCGCCGTCACCACGAAACGTTGCGTCGCCCCGCGCCGGCGCACAGCCGAGACCGCTCGGTTCATCAGCTCCACCGCGTCCATCCAGTCCCGGTGGAGTTCGAGCGCGCCGGCCTCCAGCCGCGTCATGGAGAGCAGGTTGCGCACCATCTGGTCGAGATTCTCGGCCTCCTCGCGCATCTGCGAGAGCAGGTCGCGGCGGGTCTCCGCCGGAATGTCCGGCCCATAGTCGATCAGGCTGGTCGCGGCGCCGAGGATGGAGGCCAGCGGCGTGCGGAAATCATGGCTGATCGAGGCGAGCAATATGTTGCGCACGCGCTCGGTCTCGGCGGCGGTGCGGGCCCGCGTCACCTCGGCCGAGAGCATGGTGCGCACCAGCGCCGCCCCCGTCTGCTCGCAGAGCGATCCGACGATGCGCTCGCTTTCCGCGTCGAGCAGCGGGCTGTCCGGGCTGCGCTCGACGCCGACCACGCCGATGCGCGCGCCGCCGTCGGTGCCGCCCAGCGGGCGGAACAGCCAGGCGACGCTCGGCAGGGTGCCGGTGCCCGCCCCGGCCGCCTCGCCATGATCGAACGCCCAGGCGGCCGCCGTCATCGAGGCGGTGTCGAGCCGGTCCTCCGGCGGCCACGCGGCGCCGATGGAAAGCGTCCCCTGCTCTGCCAGCAGGATCACGCTCGGGCGCCCCAGCGTGGCGTGCAGCTCGACGACGGCGGCTTCCGCCACCGAAGCCCGGTCGGCGAGCGAGGAGAGCTTGCGGGAGAACTCGTAAAGCCGGCGCGTCGCCCGCATGCGCTGCGCGGCGATGCGGGTCTGCTCGCGCGCCCTCCCCGCCAGCGCCGAGATGATGACCGCGACGATCAGGAACACCAGCAGCGCCAGCAATTCGTGCGGGCGGGCGATGGTGAAGGTCTCGACCGGATCGATGAAGAAGAAGTTGTAGGCGAGGAAGGACAGGCCCGAGGCCAGGATCGCCGGCCAGACGCCATACAGCAGCGCCGGCAGCAGCACGGCGAGCAGATAGAGCATCGAGACATTGGGCAGCGCCACGAAGCGCGACAGGAACAGGCCGACGCTCGTCGCCACCGCGACCGCGAACGTCGCCGCCACGTAGCCGGGCAGCGGCCCCAGCGGCGGAAGCTGGAAGCGCCGGCGCGCCACGCCCTCGGCCTCGGCAGTGACGACATGCACCGCCACACCGTCCGCCGCCTTTACCAGCGCGTCGGCGAGCGAGCCGCGCAGCCAGGCGGCGGGACGGCGCCGGCGCGCCTTGCCGATGATGATCTGGGTGACGTTCTCGAAACGCGAGAAGCGCAGCAGCTCGGCGACGACATCGGGCGCGACCAGCGAACGGGTCTCGGCGCCCAGCGTCTCGGCGAGCCGCATGCCGGCCTCCAGCCGCTTGCGGTCCGGCCCCGACATGACATGACCGGGTCGCTCGACCGTCACCGCGAACCAGGTCGCGCCCATCAGGTCGGCGAGCCGCTTGGCTTCCCGCACCACGCGTTCGGCGGCGATATCGGGGCCGACGCACACCAGCAGCCGCTCGCCCGCCGCCCACGGCCCCTTGATGGCGGAGCCCTGCATGCGCTCGACGAGATCGCTGTCGACGCGGGCCGCCACCCGCCGCAGCGCCAGCTCGCGCAGCGCGGTGAGGTTGGAGGGCTTGAAGAAGCTCTGCACCGCCCGCGTCGCGGTGTCCTCGATATAGACCTTGCCGTCGGCCAGCCGCTTGATCAGCTCGTCGGAGGGCAGGTCGACGAGGATCATCTCGTCGGCCTTCTGCAACGCCGTGTCGGGCACCGTCTCGCGCACCCGCACGCCGGTGATGCGCTGCACGACGTCGTTGAGGCTTTCCACATGCTGGATGTTGAGCGTGGTCCACACGTCGATGCCGGCGGCGAGCAGTTCCTGAACGTCCTGCCACCGCTTGGGGTGCCGGCTGCCGTCGACATTGGAATGGGCGTATTCGTCGACCAGCAGCAGCCCGGGGCGCCGGACGAGCGCCGCCTCGAGGTCGAATTCCGGCACCAGCCGGCCGCGATAGGGCACGCCCTTGCGCGGCAGCACCTCGATGTCCGCGACCAGCGCCTCGGTCTCGGCGCGTCCGTGCGTCTCGACGATGCCGGCAACGACGTCGCCGCCCGCAGCCTTTGCGGCGCGGGCGGCGGAGAGCATCGCATAGGTCTTGCCGACCCCGGGGGCGGCGCCGAGATAGATCCGCAGCTTGCCGCGCGTCTCCCGTTCCGCTGCGGCCAGCAGCGCCTCGGGGTCGGCGCGCGAGGGGTCTTCCACGCTCATCGCGCCATCCCGTCAGGAACCGGGCGCCGGCGCGACGGCGGGAGCGGCCACCGGGGCGGCCGCGTCGAGGGCGAGATTGAGGGCCAGGACATTGACACGCGGATCGCCGAAAACGCCGAGTTGGGCCCGCTTTATGTGCGCCCCGACGAGGTCGCGTACAAGAGCCTCGTCCACGCCCCGGGCGCGGGCCACGCGCACCACCTGCGCGAGAGCGTTCGCCGGCGAAATATCCGGGTCGAGGCCGCTTCCCGAGGTGGTGATCGCGTCGACCGGGATCGGCCCCGCGACGCCCGCCGAGCGCAACGCCGCCGCGTCGGTCTTCAGCCGATCCGCCAGCTTGGCGCTGGTGGGGCCGAGATTGGTGCCGGAGGAAGCGGCAGCGTCGTAGCCGGCGCCGGCCGCCGACGGGCGCGGATGGAAATAGCGCGCGGCGGTGAAGTTCTGGCCGATGAGCGCCGAGCCGATGACCTGCCCGCCGCGCTCGACGAGCGAGCCGCGCGCCTGCGCGGGAAACACCGCCTGCGCCAGCTCGGTCATGGCCAGCGGATAGGCGATGCCGGTGATCAGGGTGAAGGCGATGAGCAACGTCAGCGCCGGGCGAAGAAAGGTGAGCATGGGTCGGTTCCTTGAGTTCATCTCGTCATCCCGGACGGCCGCAGGTCGATCCGGGATCGCGCGGGATCGGAAAGCGATCCCGGCTCTCCGGCTGCGCCTGCGGCCGGGATGACGGTCACGGGATCATCACGCCAGCCCCATCGCCGCGATGGCGATGTCGATCAGCTTGATGCCGACGAAGGGCAGCACGATGCCGCCGCCGCCATAGATCAGCAGGTTGCGGGCGAGCACCGTCCCCGCCTCCTGCGCGCGATAGGGCACGCCGCGCAGCGCCAGCGGGATCAGCGCGATGATGATCAGCGCGTTGAAGATGACCGCCGAGAGGATGGCGCTCTGCGGCGAGTGCAGCCCCATGACGTTCAGCAGGCCCAGTTCGGGTATGGCGGCGATGAACAGCGCGGGAATGATCGCGAAGTACTTCGCCACGTCGTTGGCGATGGAGAAGGTGGTGAGCGCGCCGCGCGTCATCAGCAGCTGCTTGCCGATGCCCACGATCTCGATGAGCTTGGTCGGGTCGCTGTCGAGGTCGACCATGTTGCCGGCCTCGCGCGCCGCCTGGGTGCCGGACTGCATGGCGACGCCGACATCGGCCTGCGCGAGCGCGGGCGCGTCGTTGGTGCCGTCGCCGCACATGGCGACCAGCCGTCCGTGCCGCTGCTCGGTGCGGATATAGGCGAGCTTGTCCTGCGGCGTGGCCTCGGCGATGAAGTCGTCGACGCCGGCTTCCGAGGCGATGGCTGCAGCCGTGACCGGGTTGTCGCCCGTCACCATCACCGTGCGGATGCCCATGCGGCGCAGCTCGGCGAAACGCTCCTTGATGTCGGGCTTCACGACGTCCTTGAGGTGGATGACGCCGAGCAGCCTTCCGTTCTCGGCGAGGCCGAGCGGCGTGCCGCCGGAACGGGCGATCTTCTCCACCGCCGCGTCGAAGGCGGCGATGCCGGTGCTGGCGTTGGGATCGACCGAATGGACGAAGCGCTTCACCGCGTCCACGGCACCCTTGCGGATGCGTCGGCCGGCGGCATCCACGCCCGACAGGCGCGTGGCGGCCGAGAACGGGACGAAGCTCGCCCCCTCCAGCGCCGCCCGCTCGGTGGTGATGCCGAACCGCCCGCGCGCCAGCGCCAGGATCGAGCGGCCCTCGGCGGTCTCGTCCGCGAGGCTCGCCTGCACGGCGATCAGCGCCGCCTCGTGCTCGGTGATGCCGGGCACCGGGATGATCTCACTGGCCATGCGGTTGCCGAAGGTGATGGTGCCGGTCTTGTCGAGCAGCAGCGTGTCGACATCGCCGGCCGCCTCCACCGCGCGGCCCGACATGGCGAGCACGTTGTGGCGGATGAGACGGTCCATGCCGGCGATGCCGATGGCCGAGAGCAGGCCGCCGATGGTGGTCGGGATCAGCGTGACCAGCAGCGCGACGAGGATCGGCACCGGCACGTCGGCGGCCGAGTAGCGGCCGAGACCGGCCAGCGAGACGACGGCGATCAGGAAGATCAGCGTCATGCCGACCAGCAGCACCGAAAGCGCCATCTCGTTCGGCGTCTTCTGCCGCTCGGCCCCTTCCACCAGCGCGATCATGCGGTCGAGGAAGGAGGAGCCCGGCGCGGCGGTGATACGCACCACCAGCCAGTCGGAAATCACCGTGGTGCCGCCCGTGACGGCCGAACGGTCGCCGCCGCTTTCGCGGATGACGGGCGCGCTCTCGCCGGTGATCGCCGCCTCGTTCACCGAGGCGATGCCCTCGACGATCTCGCCGTCGCCGGGGATGAGGTCACCGGCCTCGACCAGCACGTGGTCGCCGAGCTTGAGATCGAGCGCCGACACCCGGTCGAAACGCTGGCGCGCGGCCGGGTCCTTCAGGCGCTTGGCCACCGTGTCGGTGCGCGCCTTGCGCAGGGAATCCGCCTGCGCCCTGCCCCGGCCCTCCGCCACCGCCTCGGCGAAGTTGGCGAACAGCACGGTGAACCAGAGCCAGGCCATGATCTGGCCGGTGAAGGCCAGCGGATGGCCGACGAGGAAGTCGCGCACGAACAGCACGGTGACGAGCGCCGCCACCATCTCGGTGACGAAGATCACCGGGTTGCGCATCAGCGCGACCGGGTTGAGCTTGACGAAGGCGTCGCGGATCGCCCGCCCGATCAGATCGGGCGAGACGAAGCCGGACGCGTTCTTCGCAGGGGTGTGCGTGGACATTTCGGGTCTCCCGTGCGCGATCAGAAGGTCTTGCCGGCCAGCATCTGCACCTGCTCGGCGATGGGGCCGAGGGCGAGAGCGGGGAAGAACTGCAGACCGCCGAGGATGAGGATGACGCCGACCAGCAGGCCGACGAAGAGCAGCCCATGGGTCGGGAAGGTGCCGGAGGAGGCGGTGAGCCGCGTCTTTCCGGCGAGCGAGCCGGCGATCGCCATCATCGGAACGATGTAGGCGAAGCGCCCACACAGCATGGCGAGGCCAAGCGTGGTGTTCCACCAGGGCGAGTTGGCCGAGAGGCCGCCAAAGGCCGAGCCGTTATTCCCTGCCGCCGACGAATAGGCGTAGAGGATCTCGGACAGACCGTGCGGGCCGGCATTGCCGAGCCCGGCCAGCGCGTCCGGCAGCACCGCCGCCACCGCCGAGAAGCCGAGGATCGCCGTCGGCAGGATCAGCACGGCGAGGATCGCCATCTTCACCTCCGCGACCTCGATCTTCTTGCCGAGATATTCCGGCGTGCGTCCGACCATCAGGCCGGCGACGAAGACGGCGATGATCGCCATCACCAGCAGGCCGTAGAGGCCGGAGCCGTTGCCGCCCGGCAGGATTTCGCCGAGCTGGATGAGGAACATCGGCGCCAGCCCGCCCAGCGGCGTGAAGGAGCCGTGCATGGCGTTCACACCGCCATCCGACAGGCCGGTCGTCACCGCCGCGAACATGGAGGAGGCGGCGAGGCCGAAGCGGACTTCCTTACCCTCCATGTTGCCGCCCGCCGGGTCGATGCCGGCGGCCAGCAGCGAGGGCGTGCCCGCCGCCTCGGCCCAGTAGGTGATGGCGATACCGGCCACCAGGATGACGGCGATGGCGGCCAGCAGCGCGCGGGCCTGCCGGCGGTCGCCGATCAGCCGGCCGAAGGCGAAGACCAGCGCGGTCGAGATGACCAGCATCTGCCAGATTTCCAGCGCGTTGGAGAGCGGGCTGGGGTTCTCGAACGGGTGGGCGGCATTGACGTTGAAGAAGCCGCCGCCATTGGTGCCGAGCTGCTTGATCGCCATCTGCGTCGCCACCGGACCCATAGCGATGGTCTGGGACGCACCTTCCAGCGTGGTCGCGGAAACGGTGGCGTCCAGCGTCTGCGGCACGCCCATCCACACCTGCACCAGCGCGGTGAGAATGGCGAGCGGCAGCAGCACGTAGAGAACCGAGCGCGTCATATCGACGAAGAAATTGCCGACCGTGACTGCGTTCGAGCGGGCGAAGGCCCGCACCAGCGCCACGGCGAGGGCGAGGCCGGTCGCGGCGGAGAGGAAGTTCTGCACCGTGAGCCCGGCCATCTGGCTGAACAGGCTCATGGTGGTCTCGCCGCCATAGGACTGCCAGTTGGTGTTGGAGACGAAGCTCACCGCCGTGTTGAAGGCGAGGTCCGGACTGAGGCCGGCGAAGCCCAGCGGGTTGTAGGGCAGCAGCCCCTGCAGCCGCAGGATCGCATAGAGCAGCACGACGCCGGCGAGATTGAAGGCGAGCATGCCGAGCGTGTAGGCGAGCGCGCCCTGCTCGCGCGCCGGGTCGATGCCGGCCACGCGGTAGAGGCCCCGCTCCACCGGCCCGAGAAGGGCCGAGAGCACGGTGCGCTCGCCGGAATAGACGCGCGCCATATACGCGCCGAGGGGCACGGCCGCGGCGACGACGAGCGCGAGGATGATGGCTATCTGGAGCCAGCCGATGACGGTCATGGCGAAAGGACTTTCACGAGCGAGGGGAACGGCGCGTCAGAACTTCTCGGGCCGCAGCAGGGCGGTCACGAGATAGACGGCGAGGGCCAGCGCGACGGCGCTGCCGAGGACGAGGTCGAACATGTCCCTCACCCCTTCGACACGGCGCGGGCATAGAAGGCCATCAGCACGAAGAAGCCGATGGCGATGGCGAGGTAGAGAAAATCGAGCATGATCCGGCTCCTGTTTCCTGCATGGCGAGGATGTAGGGCCGGGCCGATAAGGGTTCGATCCGGAATGCCGGCGCCGCACATAAGGGGGCCATAAAGACGCCGGAACGATCAGCCGGCCTCCGCGCGGCGGCGAGGGCGCGGCGGCTGGCGCGCGGACGAGGCCGGGCTATCCCCGCCCCTCGGCCGGTCTCTCGAAGATCGCCTTCGCGATCCGGGCATGGACGCCCCAGTTGCCGTCCGCCACCTGCGTCACGCCGAAATCGACCGCCACCGACATCAGCGAGATCGCCTCGTCCTCGTCGAGCCCGTAGCGTTCCATCAGGAATTTGCGGGTCGCGCGGAAGGCGCTGCGCAGCGCCCGGCTCAGCGAGGAACGCTTGAACACCTCGGACTGCGCGTTGCGGCCGAGTTCGCGCAGATAGTTGGTGTAGCTGAAGCCGTGCAGCAGCCAGGCGTCGGGCGTCTCGATCAGCGGCGCCCCGAGCCCGTTCAGGAACGCCTTGTTCGTCTCGCCGCGCTTGTGCAGCACGAGGCGGATATCTCCGGTCAACGAGCATTCCAGCGCCGTGCCGCTGATCTCGCCGTCGCCCTGCGCCAGATGCGGGTCGCCGATGGACAGCAGCGCGCCGGGCACCGCGACCGGCAGATAAACCGCCGCGCCCTTGCCGGCGCGCCAATTGTCGATATTGCCGCCGAAATAGCCCGGCGGCACCGAATCCACCATGTCGGTCTCGCGCGGGGCGACCGCGATGAAGCCGAAATGCGGCCGCACAGGAATGCGCGCGCCCGTCAGCACGCCTTCGCGCTTCTCGATCCGCGCGTGGTCGACCGGAACGCCGGGATAGTCGATGGTTTCATGCATCACGCCGAACGGGTCGGTCTGCGGCGCCCAGCGATAGGAATAGACCGCCTCGGCAAAGCCGCTCTCTCCGGCCGCATCGGTGCGGTAGATGGTGATGACCTCGCGCTTGCGCGGTTCGTCGAGAATGTCGTCATGGTGGAAGCCCCACGCGGCGGCCGCGTTGGAGCCGAAGGCGAAGCCGGCATGGGCCGGGTTGGCGCAGGGGCGCGGCTTCAGGTCGAGAATCTCGACCTCGAGCACGTCGCCCGGCTCGGCGCCATGGACGAAGATCGGCCCGGTGCAGATATGCACGCCGAACCCCTCGCCCGCCCCGCGCCCGAAAATGGAGGCGTTCACCGGCCCGGCGCCGCGCCGGTCCACCGCCTTGTAGTCGCGCGTCCAGCGGAACACGTTCTCCGCACCGGCATCGCCGGAAATCATCCGCTCATGGTCGTCATAGGCGTGCTGGGTCAGCGTCTCGATGGTGACGCGCGCCCCGGAGCGGACCCGCAGCACGGGCGGGATGGTGCGCGAGAGATAGCCCCAGTGAACGCTATCGCGCGATACCGACAGATGGTGATGGCCGGGCTCGCCCACCTCGGCCGGCGGGGCGGCGGGCGAGGCTTCCTCAGGAGTGGAGGCCGGCGCCGCGACCGGCGCCGGCCGCGCCGCCCGGGCGCCGGAATGCATCGGCCTCCCGCGCGTCCAGCGGGTCTCCTCGGTCGTTCCGGCCGATTTGCGGTAGTCGCGCGGCGAAATGGCATAGGCGGCGCTGAACACCCGGCTGAAATGCGCCTGGTCGGAAAAGCCCCAGCGGAAGCCGATCTCGGCGATGGAGCGGTCGGCGTGCTGCGGATTGACGAGTTCGAGCCGGCACTGCTCCAGCCGGCGATGGCGCACATAGTCGGAGAAGGAGCGGTCCTGCCCTTCGAACAGGCGCTGGATGTAGCGGGCGGAGAGCCCTTCCGCCTGCGCGATGTCGGCCACCGACAGGTCCGGCTCGCGCAGCCGCGCCTCGATCTGTGCGCAGACACGGGCGAAATGGGCCGACTGCACCTGCGTGGCGCTGTCCTCCTCCGGCCGCGCCTCGGCCAGCAGGGCCGACAGCACGAGGCCGGTCACGGCCGGCTCGGCGGCCATCACGTCGCCGTCCTCCATCATCGCGAAACTGGCCGCCAGCGCCCGCATCATCGGGCGGGCGGCGGAGGCGGAGACCGATTCCCCCAGCACCAGCGTCGGCACCGTCGGCGCCCGCCCGAAGCGCCCCACCAGCCGTTCGCGCGGCAGGCGCAGGAGCAGCAGTTCGAAGTCGTTGCGGAACTGGATCGAGAACGGCGCCGCCGGATCGCAGACCCACAGGTCGCCATCGGCGAATTCGGCGGCCCGCCGGCCGGAATCGGTGAGGTGCCCGCGCCCGTAATTCACGAAGCCGATCAGGATCTGGGGCTCGCCCTTCGGCAGCGCCGTCAGGTCCTGCGCGCTGGAGCGCAGCAGGGCGAAGGTCGCCAGCGTCGGCGAGCGCTTGATCGACACCTCGCCGAAATGGAACGCCGCGTCCTTCGGCAACCGGCCGGCCAAAGCGAGGCTAGCCAGCGTCTCGCGCCAGGCCGCTTCCTGCTGGCTCGCGGGGAAGGCGTTGATCGAGATGGGAACGGCTCGGTTCATGATGGCGTCGCTTTTGCGCGGGGGAAGCGAGGAACGCCAGTGAAGCACTTTGACGAACGGCGCACAAAAACTTGTCGCGGCCGCCCCGGCCGGTACCGCACAATTTCGCGTCAAAGCCACTCAATATATTGATATCATGATTATTTTATTCGTTTTTTTGACTGTGCCGGCGGGGCCGCATCGCCCTCCCTGCCTCCTATGGGGCATTGCCGTTCGCGTAGCGCGGCGGGATACCTAGCCTCGATCCGGGCGCGCCGAAGCCAGTTCGCGGCCCATTTTGAAGCAAGGGGAACAGCATGGACCGCCGTGGATTTCTGGGAGCCGGCCTCGCCGGTACCGCCGCTGCCGCCACGCTGGCCGCGCCGAGTGTCGCGCGCGCCCAGCAGACTTTCAGCTGGAAGATGACCAATGCCTATGGTCCCGGTGCGCCCTTCTATGTCGCCGGTCCGGGCAGCCCGACCTATTTCTGCGAGCTGGTCGGCAAGATGTCGGGCGGCCGCCTCAAGATCCAGCATTTCGCGGCCGGCGAGCTGATCCCGGCGCTGGAGGGCTTCGACGCCGTCTCGTCCGGCACGGTCGAGATGAACGCCGCCAACTCCTATTTCTGGGCCGGCAAGGTGCCGGCGGCGCAGTTCTTCACCTGCGTGCCGTTCGGCCTCAACTTCCAGGGCCAGAACGCCTGGATCTACCACGGCGGCGGCCTCCAGCTGTGGGAAGAGCTGTACGACCCCTTCAACCTCGTGCCGATGCCGCTGGGCAATACCGGCGTGCAGATGTCCGGCTGGTTCCGCAAGCCGATCGAGAAGGTCGAGGACTTCAAGGGCCTCAAGATGCGCATCCCCGGCCTTGCCGGAAAGGTCTACGCGCAGCTTGGCGTCGACGTGAAGCTGCTGCCCGGCGGCGAGATCTTCCCGGCGCTGGAGCGCGGCGTGATCGACGCGGCCGAGTTCGTCGGCCCCTATCAGGACCGCCGCCTCGGCCTGCAGAAGGCGGCCAAGTATTATTACACCACCGGCTGGCACGAGCCCAACAACGTGACCGAGCTGATCGTCAACAAGACCGCGTGGAACTCGCTCCCCGACGACCTCAAGGAGATCGTCCGCACCGCCGCCATGGCCTGCAACGTGCTCAGCCACACCTGGTGCGAGGCGACCAATGGTGAGGCCATGGTCGACCTCGTGAAGAACCAGGGCGTCATCGCCGGCCCCTATCCGACGGCCGTGGTGGACAAGCTGCGCGAGGTCACCGGCACCACGTTGCAGCAGCTCGCCGACTCCGACCCGAAGATCAAGAAGGTCTATGACAGCTTCACCGCCTTCGCGGCCAAGCACAGCGAATGGGCCGGCCTGTCCGAGGCGGTGTACCAGACCCAGATCCGCAGGGGATCATGACCGTCCTGTTCGAGAAATGGGCCCGCGGCCTCGACGCAATCGTCGAGGCCTGCGGCTGGGTGGCGGCGTGGACGGGCCTTGCGCTCGTCCTCGTCATGGCCGGCAACGTGCTGCTGCGCTACCTGTTCCACACCGGCTCGGTGGCCATGCAGGAGCTTGAATGGCACCTGATGAGCCCGCTGACGCTGCTGTGCATCGCCTACACGATCAAGCATGAAGGCCATGTGCGGGTGGACATTCTCTACGCGCACCTGCCGCCCCGGCTGCGGCAGGCCATCGACCTGTTCTCGGCGCTGAGCGTGGTCGCCCTCGCGGTGATCGTGATCGTGCTGTCCTGGCCCTATGTGATGCAGTCCTACCGGATCAGCGAAGGCTCGCCCGATCCCGGCGGCCTGCCCTACCGCTTCATCCTCAAGGCCATGATCCCCGCCGGCTTCGTCCTGCTGCTCCTCCAGAGCCTTTCCGCGACGCTGCGCGCGCTGATCCCCTTCCTTGGCGGCGCGGCCGAACCGTCCGCCCGAGTGAGCGCCGATGCCCCTCAATGAAATACTGGCGATCGCCTGCATCGCCTCCTTCTTCGTCATGCTGTTCATCGGCGTGCCGGTGGCGCTCACGCTGGCGATCAGCGGGTTCTTCTTCGGCTGGCTCGGCTTCGGCACGACGCTGTTCGGCCTGCTGCCGGCGCGCATCTACGGCGTCACCGCGAACTATACGCTGATCGCCATCCCGCTCTTCGTGTTCATGGGCGTGATGCTGGAGAAGTCGCGCCTCGCCGACGAGCTGATGGAGGTGATCGGCCATCTGTCGGGCAGCCTGAAGGGCGGCATGGGGCTCGGCATCATCCTTGTCGGCATGCTCATGGGCGCGACGACGGGCATCGTCGGCGCCACCATCGTCACGCTCGGCCTGCTCACCCTGCCGACCCTGCTGCGGCGCGGCTATGACCGGAGCCTGTCCTGCGGCGCCATCTGCGCCTCGGGCACGCTCGGCCAGCTCATTCCGCCCTCGACGATCCTCATCCTGCTGGCCGACATTCTCGGCGAGTCGGTGGGCACGCTCTTCGCGGCGGCGCTGATGCCGGGCCTGCTGCTGACCGCCATCTTCTGCATCTACATGCTCCTCGTCGGCGTCATCTGGCCGGAGAAGGTGCCGGCCATCCCGCTCGCCGAGCGTCAGGCGATGCCGCGCCGGGAGCTGTGGCTCAAGGCGCTCAAGGTCGGGCTGCCGCCGATCGGGCTGGTGCTCGCCGTGCTCGGCTCGATCATCGGCGGCATCGCCGCGCCGACCGAGGCCGCCAGCATGGGCGCGCTCGGCTCCATCCTCGTCGCCGCCATCGCCGGGCGCTTCACCCTGAAGACCCTCGTCGACACGGTGCAGTCCACCGCGCGCATCACCGCCATGATGTTCTTCGTGCTGATCTGCTCGCAGGTCTTCGCCCTCGCCTTCCGCGGGCTGGGCGGCGAGCGGCTGGTGCACGACGCCTTCGCGCTCGTCCCGGGCGGCACCGACGGCATCCTCATCTTCATGCTGCTGATCATCTTCGTGCTCGGCTTCTTCATCGAATGGATCGAGATCAGCTACATCGTGGTGCCGATGTTCCTGCCGCTGATGATCAACGCCAATGTCGACCTGGTCTGGGCGGCGGCGCTGATCGCCACGGTGCTGCAGACCTCCTTCCTGACGCCGCCCTTCGGCTGGGCGCTGTTCTACCTGCGCGGCGTCGCGCCTCCCGAGGTCCGGACCGCCGACATCTACCGCGGCGTCCTTCCCTTCATCGCGCTTCAGCTCGCCGCTGTCGCCGTGGTCTTCAGTTTCCCCTCGGTGGCGACCTGGCTGCCGAAGGCGATCGGCTGGTAGCCGGAGTACCCTGACATGCTGAACACGGTTCGTGCCCGCCGGGGCATGGCGACCTCGCCGCACCACCTCGCCACCGAGGCGGGCCTGCGGGTGCTGCGCGAGGGCGGCAACGCCGTCGAGGCGACAGTGGCGATGGCCGCGACGCTCGCCGTCGTCTACCCGCACATGACCGCCATCGGCGGCGACGGCTTCTGGCTCATCGGCGGGCCGGGCAAGGAACCCGTCGCCATCGACGCCTGCAGCCGGGCTGCCGCCGCGGCGACGCCGGAGCTGTATTTCCGCGCCGGCCTCGACGCGGTGCCCCAGCGCGGGCCGCTGGCTGCCAACACCACCGCCGCCACCGTCGCCGGCTGGGGCGAGGCGCTGGCGGTGAGCGCGGAGCGGGGCGGCAGGCTGCCCCTCGCGCGGCTGCTCGAGGACGCGGTCTGGCACGCGCGCAACGGCTTCGCCGTCACGGCGAGCCAGCATGAGCTGACGACGCAGAAGCTGCCCGAACTGGCGCACGTCTCCGGCTTCGCCGAGACCTTCCTCTATGGCGGCAGGCCGCCGGCCACGGGGGCGTCCATGGCGCTGCCGGCGCTCGGCGAGACGCTGCACCGGCTTGGCATCGAGGGCACCGAGAGCTTCTATCGCGGCGCGCTCGCCCGCGAGATCGCGCACGATCTGGCCGCCGCCGGCGCGCCGGTGACGCTCGACGACCTCGCCGCCTGCCGGGCGCAGCGTGTCGCCCCACTGACGGTGAGGCTGCCGGGGTCGCGCCTGTTCAACTTCCCCCCGCCGACGCAGGGGCTGTCCTCGCTGATGATCCTTGCCTTGTTCAGCCGCCTCGGCGTGCGCGAAGCGGAAGGATTCGACCATCTCCACGGGCTGATCGAAGCGACCAAGCAGGCGTTTCTGGTGCGCGACCGCATTATCGGCGACCCCGACGCCATGACCGACGATCCCCGCGACTGGCTGACCGAAGCTGCGCTCGACCGCCTCGCCAGCCGCATCGACCCGGCGCGGGCGCTCGCCTGGCCGGCGCCGCCTTCGGCGGGCGATACGGTCTGGCTGGGCGCGATCGACGGCAACGGGCTGGCCGCCAGCTTCATCCAGAGCATCTATTTCGAGTTCGGTTCCGGTGTGGTGCTGCCGCAGACCGGCATCGTCTGGCAGAACCGGGGCTCCAGCTTCCATCTTCGCGGCGACGGCCCGCGCCTGCTGGCGCCCGGCCGCAAGCCCTTCCACACGCTCAACCCCGCCATGGCCACCTTCGACGACGGCCGCCACATGGTCTACGGCACCATGGGCGGCGAGGGCCAGCCGCAGACGCAGGCCGCTCTCTTCTCGCGCTACGCCCTGTTCGGGCAGGAGTTGCAGGCCGCCGTCACCGCCCCACGCTGGCTGCTCGGGCGCACCTGGGGCGCCGACACGGTGACACTGAAGCTGGAGGACCGTTTCCCGCCGGCGCTCGTCGCGGCGCTGCGGGCGGCCGGTCACGATGTCGAGACGGTGGCGCCGTTCGACGCCATGATGGGCCATGCCGGCGCCATCGTCCGCCACGCCGACGGACGGCTGGAGGGCGCCGGCGATCCGCGCTCGGACGGATGCGCGGCCGGCTTCTAGCTACCGCCCTCCACCTGTCCGCCGTTACGGGCGCTCGCCGCGCGCGAGGCGCCCGTTGATGGCGGCGAGCACCGGAAGCAGGTCGGCAACGCCGTCGATCACGTAATGGGCGCCCGCCGCCGCCAGCTTCTCGGCCGCGCGACGGCGGCGCTGGGCGAAGACCTCCGCCGGCAGAGCGGCGGTGTCCGCGCGCGACAGGCCGAACACATTGCCGGTGACGGCAACGCCCACCGTCCAGGCGCCGCCGTTCAGCCCCTCGCCGATGCCGACCTCGGTGTCGTCCACCTTCACCGCCGACCAGGCCGGATGGACCTGCAATTCGGTCAGCACCTTCCACATGAGGAAGGGCGTCGGGCGCCCGTCCGGCACGTCGCCGGTGCAGGCCATGGCGTCGGCGGTGAAACCCTGCGCGGCCGCGACCGGCGTGATCTTCGCCATGATCTCGCGGGTATAGCCGGTGGTGCTGCCGATCTTCAGACCCGCCGCGCGGATGGCGGCAGCGGTTTCCGCCGCGCCGGGAATGAGGTCGGCGAAGCTCGCCGCCACGGCGATGTTCTTCGGCACGAACACGTCATACACCGCGTCGATGTCGGCCTCGGTCGGCGCGTGGCCGTGCACGCGCTGCCATTCGGCGGCGATGCGCGGCATGGCGAACAGCGCGGCGACATGGGGACGCTTGGCCATGCCCATCGGCACGCGGGCCTCGTCGATGGTGATCGCCACATCGAAGGCCGCGAAGGCCTCGACGAAGGCTCCCATCGGCGCCAGCGAGCCGAAATCGACGACGGTGCCGGCCCAGTCGAACACGACGGCCTTGAGGTGAGACAGCGACATGGCATTCATCCGGTTGAGGTCGGCAGAGAGGTGAAGGCGGCTTCAGGCGGCGAGGACGGCGGCTTCGACGATGTCGAGCGCCCGGTCCAGATCCTCGCGGGAGATGACGAGAGGCGGCGAGAGGGTGAGCACGTTGCCCTGGCTGATCTTGAAGCTGAGCCCCGCATCCAGGCAGCGATAATAGACCGTCTCGGCCAGTGCCCGGTCGGGTTGGCGCCCGGCCTTGTCGACCACCATCTCGACCCCCAGCAGCAGTCCGCGCCCGCGCACGTCGCCGACATGGGGCGAGCGCGCCATCAGCTCGCGCAGCCGGCCCATCGCGTGCGCGCCCAGTTCGGCGGCGCGCTCGGAGAGGCCCTCCTCGCGGATGATGGCGAGCGTGGTCAGCGCCGCGCGGGCGGTGACCGGGTTCTTCTCATGCGTGTAATGGCCGATGGCGTAATCGCCGGCGACGTCGAGGTCGTGCCGGGCGATCACCGCCGCGATCGGCAGGATGCCGCCGCCCAGCGCCTTGCCGAGCACGATCATGTCCGGCGTCACCCCGTCGTGCTCGCTGGCGAAGAGGCGCCCGGTCTTGCCGAGGCCGGTCGGGATTTCGTCGAAGATCAGCAGCGTGCCGTGGCGGTCGCAGGCCTCGCGCACGGCCTTCCAGAAGCCCGGCGCCGGCACCAGCGGCGTCGCCCTCATCGGCTCGGCGATGAAGGCGGCGATGTCGCCCTCGCGGCCGAGCACATAGGCGATCATGCTGGCGCAGGCGCGGGCCGAATCCTCCAGATTGTCATGGCCATAGGCGCAGCCATGCGGCGCCCAGGGCGCGACATGCTCGGCGCCTGGCAGCAGCGGGCCGGCGATGCCGGAGCGGAACGTCGCCTCCCCGCCCACGCTCGCCGCGCCGAAGCCGGCGCCGTGGAAGGCGTCCCAGAAGGAAAGCGTCTTGAAGCGGCCGGTGGCGGCGCGCGCCAGCTTCAGCGCCACTTCCACCGCATCCGAACCGCCGGTGGTGAACAGCACCTTGTCGAGCGTGCCCGGCGCCAGCCGGCCGAGCGTCTCCGCCAGTTCCACCGCGCGTTCGCAGGTGAAGCGGCGCGGGGCGAAGCACAGTTCGTCCATCTGCGCCGCGATCGCCGCCTTCAGGCGCGGATGGCCATAGCCGATGTGATGGACGCTGTTGCCATGGAAATCCATATAACGGCGGCCGGTGGTGTCCTCGATCCAGATGCCCTCGGCCTTCACGATGGCGCTGACGCAGGGGCTGGACAGGCTCTGGTGGAGGAAGGCGTCGGCATCGCGCCGGAGCAGTTCCGTCGTGACGCGATCCTGCTGGCGCGCCGCCCATTCGGCACGCGCCGGGGAGGTGTTGGACTCGCCCTCGGTATGAACCAGCGAAAGCGGCGAAGCGGACATGGCTGTCTCCCGGCAAGGCGCGCGGCGCGGCCTCGGCAATGCACGTATGTTCCAACGGGCCGATGACAGCGCGGCACGACCGGGGCGGAAGGCCCGGCCCGGCCGAGCGCCGCGCCTCAGGCGACCAGCTTGGCGCGCTCCCCGAGCACATGGGGCGCTGGCGCAGCGGAAGCGACCTTCATGTCGGCCAGCGACTGCGCGGCCGCCGAGACGACGCTGCGCATCACATTCGCGTCGAGATGGCCGATACAGCCGATGCGGAAGCTCTCCACCGCCGTCAGCTTGCCGGGATAGATCAGGAACCCCTTCTCCTTCATCAGCTCGTAGAAGCGCGGGAAGGAGAAACCCGGATCGTTCGGGCAGAAGAAGGTGACGATGATCGGCGACAGCCAGCGGTCGGCCAGCAGCGTCTCGAAGCCCACCGCGCGCATGCCGGCGACCAGCACGTCGCGATTGTTCGCGTAGCGCGCGCCGCGACCGGCGACGCCGCCCTCGACAGCATGCTGAAGCAGCGCCTCGATGAAGGCCGCCACCACATGGGTCGGCGGGGTGAAGCGCCACTGGCCGGTCTTCTCCATCACCGCCCACTGGTCGTGCAGGTCGAGGCTCAGCGAATGGCTGTTGCCCTTCGCCGCCTCCAGTTCGCTCTTCCGGGCGATGACGAAGCCGAAGCCCGGCACACCCTCGATGCACTTGTTGGCCGAGGAGACGATGGCCTCGTAGCGCAGGGTCTCCACATCCGCCGGCACGGCGCCGAAGGCGCTCATCGAGTCGATCAGCAGCTTGCGGCCGCGCGCATAGACCGCCTGCGAGATTTCCTCGACCGGGTTGAGGATTCCCGAGCTGGTCTCGCAATGGATGGCCAGCACATGGGTGATGGCCGGGTCGGCATCGAGCGCGGCGCCGACTTCCTCGCCGCGCGGGGGCAGGTAGTCGCCCTTGTCAATCAGCGTATGCGCCCGACCGAGAACGCGCAGGATCTGCGCCGCCCGCAGCCCGTAGGCGCCGTTGGCGAGCACCAGCACCTTGCCGTCGCGCGGCACCAGCGTTCCCAGCATCGCCTCGACGCAGGAGGTGCCGCTGCCCTGCATGGGCACGCAGTCGAACGCCCCTTCGGTGTCGCCGATCATCGCCAGCAGCCGGCGGCGCAGTTCCGCGGTCAGGGCGCGGAAGTCGCCGTCCCACGACCCCCAGTCGCGCAGCATCGCCTGCTTGGTGGTCATCGAGGTGGTGAGCGGTCCCGGCGTGAGCAGGTAGGGCTCCCCGAGCATCGGAGGCTCGAACGCCGCGACGGCGTCCTCATTCTGGCGAAGAGGCATGGCGGCCCTCAAAAGCGGTCCCGTGGTGCGGGCGCATATGGCACGCGGCCCCGCCATCTGTGAAATCGTTCTTTTGTATTTTCATATAAGCTGGATCGATACATAAGAGCCGACGTCGACCGAGCGTCGTCAGGGACCGCCACGCCATGCGCTATGTGCAGCTTCGTGCGTTTCATCACGTCGCCATTTCCGGCGGCTTCTCGCGCGCGGCGGCGGAGCTTTATCTCACGCAGCCGGCGATCTCCGATCAGGTGCGCAAGCTCGAGTCCGAGTACGACGTCCTGCTCTTCAACCGCGAGCGCCGGCAGGTCACGCTGACCCCCGCCGGCGAGGAGCTTCTGGCCATCACCCGCCGCCTGTTCGACGCCGAGGGTCAGGCGCTGGAGCTTCTGTCGGAATCGCGCGCCCTGCGATCGGGCCGGCTGCGCATCGTCGCGGACGCCGCCCACCACATCGTCCACGTGCTGCGCGTCTTCCGCGAGCGCTATCCCGGCGTGATGGTCTCGGTGCGCTCGGGCAATACCGAGACGGTGGTGGAGAACCTGCTCGCCTACGAGGCCGATATCGGCGTGCTCGGCGACCTGAACCCCAGCCGCGACTTCGATATCATCCGGCTGAACGCGACCCCGATCACCGCCTTCACCAGCCGTGACAACCCGCTCGCGGGCACCTCGTCGCTGTCGCTCACCGAACTCGCGGCGCTCCCGCTGGTCGGCCGGGAAGTGGGCTCCAAGACCCGGCGCCGGCTGGAGGAGGCAGCGGCGAAAACAGGGGTCGAGCTGAAATTCGCCATCGAGGCCGAGGGCCGCGAGGCGGTGCGCGAGATCGTGGCCTCCGGCCTCGGCATCGGCTTCGTCTCCGAGGCCGAATTCGGGCTCGATCCCCGGCTGGTCAAGATCACGATCCGAGGCGAGCCGGTGCTGATGGACGAGGCACTGATCTGCCTCAGCGAGCGCAGCCAGGCGAAAACGATCCGGGCCTTCCTCGACCTTGCCCGGTCCATGAGCCCGGACATGTCCTGAGGCGCCGCGCGATGCGCCTTGCCATCCGATAAAGGATGCGACCGACTTTCGGACATCCTACCTTCCCCCTCACCCCTTCCACCAGCCAAGGAGTTCCTTCCGTGCAATTCGTCCTGACCGCCCATGACCGCCCCGGCGCCCTCCCACTGCGTCTTGAGACCCGCCCGGCGCATCTCGACTACCTGCGCGCCATCGCCGGAAGCCTCGTCTTCGCGGGCCCGATGCTCGACGAGGAAGGCAAGCCCTGCGGCTCGGTCATGGTCTATGAGGCGGAAGACCGCGCGGCGGCCGAGAAGCTCATGGCGGAAGACCCGTACAGCAAGGCCGGATTGTTCGCGAAGACCGAACTGATGGGGTACCGGGTGGTGGTCAAGGACGGCGTCGTGGGGTCCTAGCGCCGCCCGCGAGGACCGGCCCGGCCGGCCGATTCACCATGCTGCGAACCGACGGCAGCGCGAGCCGGGCCGGAGCACACAATCACCTTGCGTCGCCCGTCACTAAGGGATTGCATGCTCTCAATATAGACGGACCGCGAACGCGGCGTTCGTCCTGCCTGGGGAGGCTCCTTGATGACTGAAATGCGCACGGAAACCGACAGCCTCGGCGAAGTCCAGGTTCCCGCGGACAAGCTGTGGGGCGCGCAGACCCAGCGTTCGCTGGAGCATTTCAGCATCGGCAAGGACCTGATCCCCCGGGAGATGATCACCGCCTATGCGACCCTCAAAAAGGGGGCGGCAGCGGCGAACCACAAGGGCGGCCGCCTGCCCGACCAGCAGTTCGGCCTCATCTCCGCCGTCTGCGACGAGATCCTCGCCGGCCAGCACCACGACATGTTCCCGCTGCATGTATGGATGACCGGCAGCGGCACCCAGTTCAACATGAACGTGAACGAGGTTGTCTCGAACCGCTGCTGCCAGATCGCGGGCAGCCCGCTGGGGTCCAAGGCGCCGGTCCATCCCAACGACCACGTCAACATGTCCCAGTCGTCGAACGACTCCTTCCCCTCGGCGATGCACATCGCGGTCGGCGTCAACGCCACCACCCGCCTCATCCCGGCGGTGGCCGGCCTGCGCGATGCCATCTCCGCCAAGGCGGAGGAGTGGAAGGACATCGTGAAGATCGGCCGCACCCACATGCAGGATGCGACCCCGCTCACGCTGGGCCAGGAATGGTCCGGCTATGCCGGCATGCTGACCGACGATCTGGAGCGCATCGACGACGCACTGAAGGGCGTCTATCGCCTCGCCCTCGGCGGCACGGCGGTCGGCACCGGCATCAATGCGGCGCCGGGCTTCGCGGAGGCCGTCGCCACCGAAATCGCCGCTCTCACCGGCCTGCCCTATGTGACCGCGCCCAACAAGTTCACGGTCCAGGGCGCCCATGACGCGCTGGTGCAGTTCTCTGGCACGCTGCGCACGCTGGCCGCCTCGCTTTACAAGATCGGCAACGACATCCGGCTGATGTCGTGCGGGCCGCGCGCTGGCTTCGCCGAACTCATCATCCCGGAGAACGAGCCCGGCTCCTCCATCATGCCCGGCAAGGTGAACCCGACGCAGGCCGAGGCACTGACTATGCTGGCCGTGCAGATGATGGGCAACGACGTGGCGGTGGGCTTCGGCGGCGCCAGCGGCTATCTCGAAATGAACGTCTACAAGCCGCTGATCATCTTCAACATCTGCCACTCGATCACGCTCGCCACCGACGGCTGCACCAATTTCCGCCGCTTCCTGGTGGAAGGCACCAAGCCCAACCTGAAGAAGATCGGCGAGTATGTGGACCGCTCGCTGATGCTGGTGACGGCGCTGGCGCCGGTGATCGGCTACGACAAGGCATCCAAGATCGCCCACCACGCGATGGACAACGACCTGTCGCTCAAGGAGGCGGCGCTCGATCTGGCCTTCGTGACGGAGGAAGAGTTCAACCGCGTGGTCGATCCCGCCAAGATGGTGAAGCCCTACGTGGCTCACGAGAACGGCTGACGCTCCGCCCGCCGTCGCAAGTCCCTGTCGCGCACGTCCCTGTCGCCGCACGTCCCTGCCGCACCTCCTTGCCGCCCGCCCATGCGGGCCCGTCGCACACTCCGGAGTACGTCACATGGCCATCGTCGGTCCGACCCTGCTTCACGATCCGGTCCACAACCGCGGCAGCGCTTTCGCGCTGGAGGACCGGCCCCGGCTCGGCCTCGAAGGGCTGCTTCCGCCCGGCGTCGACACGCTGGAGACCCAGATCGCCCGCGTGCATCTGCAACTGGGCACGCTCGACAGCGACCTGCAGAAATATCTCCTGCTGAGCGACCTGCAAGCCCGCAACGAGACGCTCTATTACGCCACGCTGATGTCCGATCCGGCGACCTTCATGCCGCTGGTCTATACGCCGACCGTGGGCGAGGCCTGCCAGAAATACGACCACATCCTGCGGGCGACGCGCGGCCTCTATCTGCCCATCACCGCCAAGGGCCGGCTGAAGTCCCTCATCGCCAACTGGCCGGAGAAGGACATCCGCTTCATCGTCGTGACCGATGGCGAGCGCATTCTCGGCCTCGGCGATCTCGGGGTGAACGGCATGGGCATCCCGGTGGGCAAGCTCGCGCTCTACACCGTCTGCGCCGGCGTGCCGCCGGAGATGACGCTGCCGATCACGCTGGATGTCGGCACCAACAACCAGACCTATCTGGACGATCCGCTCTATCTCGGCCTGCGCCAGCCGCGCGTGCGGGGGGCGGAATACGACGCCTTCATCGAGGAGTTCGTCTCGACCATCAACGAGATGTTCCCGAAGTGCTGCATCCAGTGGGAGGACTTCGCCAACATCAACGCGGTGCCGATCCTGGAGCGCTACAAGGACCGCACCTGCACCTATAATGACGACATTCAGGGTACCGCCGCCGTCGCCGTCGCCGGCATCTATGGCGCGCTGCGCATCTCGAAGCAGAAGCTGACCGACCAGACCTTCCTGTTCCTCGGCGGCGGCTCGGCGGCGACCGGCATCGCCGAACTCATCAGCCAGGCCATGGTACTGGAAGGGCTGACCATCGAGGAGGCCCGCGCGCGCAACTGGCTGTTCGACGTCAACGGCCTGATGGTGAACTCGCGCACCGACATCGCCGGTTTCCAGAAGCCGTTCACCCACGACCACGCCGCCGTGGCGTCCTTCGTCGACGCCATCGAGCAGATCAAGCCGACCGGCATCGTCGGCGTCAGCACGGTGCCGAAGCTGTTCAATCAGGCGGTCATCGAAGCCATGGCCCGCATCAACGAGCGGCCCATCATCTTCCCCTATTCCAATCCCACCTCGCGCTCCGAATGCACCGCCGAGGAAGCCTATAAATGGTCCGAGGGCCGGGCGATCTTCGCGTCTGGCAGCCCGTTCCAGCCGGTCCGGCTCGGCGACAAGACCTTCATTCCCGGCCAGGGCAACAACGTCTACATCTTCCCGGCCATGGGCATGGCGGTGCTGGCGACGCAGGCATCCCGCGTCACCGAGGACATGTTCATCGTCGCCGCGCAGGCGGTAGCGGAACTGGTGACGCAGGAGGAACTGGACAGCGGCCTCATCTATCCGCCCCAGCACGACATCCGCGCCGCCTCGCTGCACGTGGCCGCGCGCATCGCCCAACGGATCTTCGACAACGGCCTCGCCGGCGTCGAGCGTCCGGCCGACATCGCCGCCCAGATCGAGGCGATGGCCTACCAACCCGTCTACCCGAAGGTCTGACATGGCGCAGACCACCCCGGCGGGCGAGGAGCAGGCCATCGCGCTTCTGCGCGCCTGCGCGGGCCTGCTGTTCAGCAACGGGCAGACGACGGAACGCACGGTGGTCAGCGTCTCGCGCCTCGCCACGCATCTCGGGCTGACGGTTTCCGTCGGCGCGCGATGGGGCGAGGTGGCGCTGCGCTTCGCCCTGCCGGAGGGAGGCGAGCGGCTGGAGATCGTCCCGGCGACGCCCGCCGGCGTCGAGATGCACAAGGTCACCGAAACGCTGAGGATCATGGATGGCGTGCGCGACGGGCGGCTCGATCTGTCGAACGCGCTGGCGCAGCTCCAGGCGGTCGCCCATCTGCCCCCGGTTTCGCTGCTGCGCTTCGCCAGCCTCGCGGGGGCGGGCGCGGCAGCGCTGGCCGTCATCTTCGGCACCACGGACAGCATGATCCTCCTGTTGGTGTTCGCCAGCGCCTTCGCGGGCGCCTGTCTGCGGCGCGGGCTGGCGCATCGGTTCGCCAATCCCCTGCCGCAGCCGCTCGGCGCGGCGCTGCTGGCCGGGCTGGTCGCCGTGGCGGCGGCGCATCTCATGCCGGCGGCGTCGGTGTCCATGATCGCTCTTTGTCCCTGCATGGTCCTCGTCCCCGGCCCGCACCTCCTCAACGGCGCGCTCGACCTCTCCCGCCTGCGGCTGCCGTTGGCGATCGAGCGCCTGTCCTATGCAGGGCTGCTCGTGCTGCTGATCACGGTAGGCCTGATCACCGGCCTCTACATGGGTGGGCAGAGCATTCCGCTCGGCAGCGGCGGCGTGAGCGTGCCGCTCGGCGTCGACGTTGGGGCGGCCGGCATCGCCATCGCGGCCTACGGCACCTTCTTCTCCATGCCCTGGCGGATGCTTCCGATTCCGATGGCGGTGGGGATGGGGGGGCATGCGCTGCATTGGGCGGTGTTGGCGATGGGGGGCGGCGCGGCCTCCTCCTCCTTCGTCGCCTGCCTGTTCGTCGGCGCGGCGGTGACGCCGATCAGCAACCGGCTGCACACGCCCTTCGCCGCCTTCGCCTTCGCCTCGGTGGTCTCGCTGATCCCCGGCTCCTACGTGTTCCGCATGGCCGACGCCCTGATCGGCCTTACCAACGGGGGATCCGACGCTTCCCCGCAACTGCTGACGGCGGCGGTGATGGACGGCACCACGGCCATCGCCGTCATGATCGCCATGGCCTTCGGGCTGATCCTGCCCAAGATGCTCATCGAGGAGTTCACCGCCTTCGGCGCCCCCGAGACCGCTTAGGGGCTCTGCGAACGCGACGACCTCTTGCCCGCCGTGGCCGGCGCAGCGCGCGGACGAGACATGAAACCGGGCCGACGGACGCCCCCGCCGACCCCATCGCCCATCAGATACTGGCGGAGACAGACGCATGTCACGGAATGTCGCGGAACTCATGGTCGACACGCTCGATCGGGCGGGTGTCGAACGAATCTATGGCGTCGTCGGCGACAGCCTCAACGGCCTGACCGAAGCCCTGCGGAGTTCGCCCCACATCAAATGGGTGCATCTGCGCCATGAGGAATCGGCGGCCTTCGCCGCGGCCGGGGAATCGCAGATCACCGGCAAGCTCGCCGTGTGCGCGGGCTCCTGCGGGCCGGGCAATCTGCACCTGATCAACGGCCTGTTCGATGCCCAGCGCACGCGCACCCCCGTGCTCGCGATCGCCGCCCAGATTCCGTCCTCGGAAATCGGCGGCGGCTATTTCCAGGAGACTCACCCGCAGAACCTGTTCCGCGAGTGCAGCGTCTATTGCGAACTGGTCTCCGACCCCTCGCAGATGCCCTATGTACTGGAGAACGCCATCCGGGCGGCGGTCGGCGAGCGCGGCGTCGCCGTCGTCGTGGTTCCCGGCGACGTGGCGCTGATGCCCGCCCCGAACCGGGACATCTCGCCGGTCGCCGGCCTGCTGCCCCCGGCGCCGGTGGTGACGCCGGACGGGTCGCAGATCAAGGCGCTCGCCGATCTCCTGAACGGCGCCGAGCGGGTGACGCTGTTCTGCGGGCGCGGCTGCGCCGGCGCGCATGCCGAGCTGATGGCGCTGGCCGAGACGCTCAAGAGCCCGATCGTCCACGCCCTCGGCGGCAAGGAGCATGTCGAGTACGACAACCCCTATGATGTCGGCATGACCGGATTCATCGGCTTCGCCTCCGGCTATGAGGCGATGCATGCCTGCGATGCGCTGGTGCTGCTGGGAACGGATTTTCCCTACAAGCAGTTCCTGCCGACCGACGTCAGGATCGCGCAGGTGGACATAAGGCCGGCCCAGCTCGGCCGGCGCTGCAAGCTCGATCTCGGCATTGTCGGCGATGTTGGCGCGACAGTCTCGGCGCTGCTGCCGCACCTGACCGTGAAGACCGAGCGCAGCCATCTCGACGACGGCCTCGCCCGCTACAAAAGCTCGCGCAAGAGCCTCGACGATCTCGCCGTCGGCACGCCGGGTCAGAAGCCGATCCACCCGCAATATCTCGCCCGGGTCGTCAGCGAACTCGCCGCCGAGGACGCCGCCTTCACCTTCGATGTCGGCACGCCGACCATCTGGGCGGCGCGCTATCTCGCGATGAACGGCAAGCGCCGGCTGGTCGGCTCGCTGGCGCACGGTTCGATGGCCAATGCCATGCCGCAGGCCATCGGCATTCAGGCGGCGCAGCCGGCGCGACAGGTCATCTCCCTCTCCGGCGATGGCGGCTTCGCCATGCTGATGGGCGACCTGATCACCCTCACGCAGGAGAAGCTGCCGGTGAAGGTGGTGATCTTCAACAATGGCGTGCTCGGCTTCGTGGCGATGGAGATGAAGGCCGCCGGCTTCGTCGGGCTCGGCACCGACCTGAAGAATCCCGATTTCGGCGCGATGGCCCGCGCCATGGGCATTCTCGGCGTCCGGGTCGAGGACCCCGGCGACCTGCCCGGCGCCGTCGCGCAGGTGCTGGCGCATGACGGGCCGGCCGTGCTGGACGTCGTCACTGCCAAGCAGGAACTGTCCATGCCGCCCACCATCGGCATCGAGCAGGCCAAGGGCTTCGGCCTGTGGATGATCCGCGCGGTGATGAGCGGGCGCGGCGACGAGGTGCTCGACCTCGCCAAGCAGAACCTGCTGAAGCGCTGAGGCGGTGCCGGCAGGATGGCGCGCGTACCCGCGCCCATGCCGGCACAATCCCCCACGGGACGACCGACGCGCAGGCGCCGGTCGGAATAAAATATTGAATTTTCTAGATAAAACGGCAAATGGCGGAGACGGAGGGATTCGAACCCTCGAGACCCTTTTGGGGGTCTGCTCATTTAGCAAACGAGTGCCTTCAGCCTCTCGGCCACGTCTCCAGCCGGCCCCGCATCGCCTTGCGGCGGTGGCGGTGTCAAGCCGGCGACCTGTCTAGGTTTCCGCTGCCCCCCGGTCAAGGCCGAATGCGCATGCCTCCACCGGCGCGCCGCCGGGCCGGGCGGGAAATCAGCGCGCGCGCTGGCCGAACAGGACGTCCTGCGCCTGCTTGTCGGTGGCGATGTCGATCTTGGCGCGATCCTCGGCATTGACCGCAAGGCCGCGCTTCACCGCCGGGCGCGCCAGCATCCGCTCCAGCCAGGCGGCGAAATGCGGGAACTCGGCGATGTCCTGCCCCTGCCGCTCCCACAGCTTCGCCCAGCCGAAGCAGGCGATGTCGGCGATGGAATAGTCGCCGGCAAGGAACGGGCGGTCGGCGAGGCGGCGGTTCATCACGCCATAGAGCCGGTGCACCTCGTTGGTGTAGCGATCGATGGCGTAGGGAATCTTCTCCGGCGCATAGATGCGGAAATGGTGCGCCTGCCCGGCCATCGGCCCGAGGCCCGACATCTGCCAGAACAGCCACTGGTCCACCTCGACCCGACCGCGCTCGTCGGGCGGGTAGAACAGCCCGGTCTTGCGGCCGAGATACTGGAGGATCGCCCCCGATTCGAAGATCGAGATCGGCGCCCCGTCCGGACCCTCGGGGTCGACGATGGCGGGCATCTTGTTGTTGGGCGAGAGGGCGAGGAATTCCGGCTTGAACTGGTCGCCACGGCCGATGTTCAGCGGGATCACCTCATAGGGAAGCCCGCATTCCTCGAGCATGATGGTGATCTTCCAGCCGTTCGGCGTCGGCCAGAAATAGAGCTTGATGGGGCGGGTCTGGAGTTGGGCCATGGAGCGCGAGCCTTCTCGTCGCCCGGCGCGGGCGTTTCCTCCCCAAGAACTAGAGCCGGCCCCGCGCGCTGGCAAGGTCGCCATTGCCGGCTCGCCTCGCCGTGCCGAAGCGGCTAGATTTCCCTGCCCGCGTGCCATGGGCGGGCCAGCTCAACGGGACAGCCAACGTGAAGCGGATCAGTGCCTTCCTTCTCCTCGCAGGCGCGGTCACGCTGCTGACCGCCGGTGCGGCGCTCGCCCAGTCGGGATCGGCTCCCTCCCCGGCCAAGCTCTGCGCCGACCGCTGGAACGAGATGAAGGCCAAGAACCAGACCGGCAACCAGACCTATCGCGACTTCGCCAAGCAGTGTCTGGCCGATGCCGAAGCGGAAAAGCCCGCCACTGCGGCCGGCAAGCCCGCCGAGGCGCCGCCCCGGCGCAACACCACGCCGACCGGCTCGACCGCGGCGCAGGCGCAGCCCTCGATCAAGCAGTGCGCCGATCTGTGGAACGAGATGAAGGCGAAGAACCAGACCGGCAGCCAGACCTATCGCGACTTCGCCAAACAGTGCCTTGCCGGCACCGGTGCCCAGCCGGCGCAGGACACGCCTGCAAAGGAGGCCGCCCCGGCGCAGAAGCCGCGCAGCTCGGTGCCCTCCGTCTCCCCCCGTCCGACGCCCGAACCCGCGCCCGCGCTGACGAAGGAGCCGGACGAGAGCGACCGCGAGGCCCTCAACCGCTGCAATGCCGAATGGCAGGACTACAAGACCCGGCACAATCTGTCGGGCGCCAAGGCCTGGCACGTCTTCATGGCGCGCTGCCTGCCCTGAGGCGGCCGGCCGCCCGACTCAGCCATGCGCGGCGAGGTCGATCTTGAATCCGTCGAGCCGCTTCTCGAAGCCGGCCTTCTCGTAAAAGCGGTGCGCGTCGAAGCGCATCTTGTTGGAAGCGAGTTGCAGCGAGCCGGCCTCGCGCCGGCGCGCCTCGGCGATGGCGAAATCCATCATCGCGCTGCCGACGCCCTTGCCGCGAATGTCCGGGTCCACCTGCACCGCCTCGGCATGGGCGAGCAGCGCCCCGTGGCGCAGCAGCGCGCGGAACAGGACCAACTGAAAAGTGCCGACCACCCGCCCGTCCAGCCGCGCGACATAGAGCGTGGTGCGCGGATCGGCGGCGATGGCGTCGAAGGCGCGCTCATAGTCGGGAAAGTCGGCGGGATCGGCGCTGTCGCGCACGCCGAACATGGTCTCGCGGGCGAGGATCGAGACGATGGCGGGCAGGTCCTCCCGCCGCGCCTCCTCGACCGTCACGGCGCCGGCCGCCGGCGCGGGGGCCGTGGCCGGGCTCATATGCCCAGCTTGCCCTTCAGCAGGTCGTTGACCGCCTGCGGGTTGGCCTTGCCGCCGGTCTGCTTCATCACCTGTCCGACGAACCAGCCGAGCATGGTGGGCTTGGCCTGAACCTGCGCCACCTTGTCCGGGTTGGCGGCAATGATCGCATCGACCGCCGCCTCGATGGCGCCGGTGTCGGTCACCTGCTTCATGCCGCGCTCTTCGACCAGCGCGCGCGGATCGCCGCCCTCGGTGAAGACGATCTCGAACAGGTCCTTGGCGATCTTGCCCGAGATGGTGCCGTCGGCGATCAGGTCGACAATGGCGCCGATCTGCGCCGCCGAGACCGGCGAGGAGGCGATGTCGCGGCCTTCCTTGTTCAGCCGGCCGAACAGTTCGTTGATGACGAAGTTCGCCGCCGCCTTGGCGTCGCGCCCGCGGGCGACCTCCTCGTAATAGGCGGCCGTCTCCTTCTCGGCGACGAGCACGTCGGCGTCATAGGCGGATAGGCCGTAATCGGCGACGAAGCGCGCCTTCTTCTCGTCCGGCAGTTCCGGCAGATGCGCCTTCAGCTCGGCGACGAAGGCGTCGTCGAATTCCAGCGGCAGCAGGTCCGGGTCGGGGAAGTAGCGGTAGTCGTGCGCCTCTTCCTTGGAACGCATGGAGCGCGTCTCGCCCTTGCCGGGGTCGAACAGGCGGGTCTCCTGGTCGATCGTGCCGCCATCCTCGATGATGCCGATCTGCCGGCGGGCTTCGGTCTCGATGGCCTGGCCGATGAAGCGGATGGAGTTGACGTTCTTGATCTCGCAGCGCGTGCCGAAATCGTCACCCGGCTTGCGTACGGAGACGTTCACGTCGGCGCGCAGCGAGCCCTTTTCCATGTCGCCGTCGCAGGTGCCGAGATAGCGCAGGATGGTGCGCAGCTTGGTCACATAGGCCTTGGCCTCTTCCGAGGAGCGCAGGTCCGGCTTGGAGACGATCTCCATCAGCGCCACGCCCGAGCGGTTGAGGTCGACGAGCGAAAGCGTCGGGTGCTGGTCGTGGATCGACTTGCCCGCGTCCTGCTCGAGATGCAGCCGCTCGATGCCGACCTCGATCTGCCCGTCCGCCGTGTCCACCAGCACCACGCCCTCGCCGACGATGGGGCTCTTGTACTGGCTGATCTGGTAGCCCTGCGGCAGGTCCGGGTAGAAGTAGTTCTTGCGGTCGAAGACGGAGCGGTTGTTGATCTGCGCCTTCAGGCCGAGCCCGGTGCGCACCGCCTGCTTCACGCATTCGGCGTTGATGACCGGCAGCATGCCGGGCATCGCCGCGTCGACCAGGGACACATGGCTGTTCGGCTCGCCGCCGAATTCGGTCGAGGCGCCCGAGAACAGCTTGGAGTTCGACGTCACCTGGGCATGGATCTCCATGCCGATGACCACTTCCCAGTCGCCGGTCGCTCCCTTGATGAGCTTCTTCGGGTCGGCGGGGCGGGCGTGCATGTTCATGGATCGGGCCTGCTGTTGTCCGTCATTGGCCAGTTCCCTACTCCGCGCGGCGGGGTTCGACAACTCTCGGCGCGGAAGTTGCGCCAGATCAAGGCCGCCGGCGGGTCCCGGCCGCACGCTACGCCCTTGCGGTGCGGAGGATAAGCCGGGAGGGCGAACCATGCGCGTGGACACGATCGACGAACGTCTGTGCCTGTTCCGCGAGATGACCGACCATGCTGGCGTCGATCTCGATGCGCTGGCCGGCCAGCGGGCCGACGATCTGCGCGCCGCTGCCCAGCGGTGCCTCGGCTGCCGCGTCGGCGAGGAATGCCGCGCCTGGCTGGAGGATGTGGACCTCGCGGCCCCGCCGCCCGGTTTCTGCCGCAACGTCGAGGTTTTCGGCGAGTGGGTCGAATCGGTTCTCGACCCGGCGCCCGACCGTCGGGCCGAGGCGGCAGCGCCGCCGGAGGCTGCGGACTAGCCCAGCCGCTCGTTCTCGTAGGCGATCACCCACTCGATCAGCACGCGCCAGAGCTTCTCGACGAGTTCGGGCGGCAGGCCCTTGGTCTCGGCGCGGGCGCTGACCTTCTCGATCACGTCCTCGACGCGCTCGGGCAGGAAGGCGGCAAGCCCCTCTGCCTTCTTCACCGCCACGACGTGCTTCACCACCTCGAAGCGGCGCGCCAGCAACTCGACCATCTGTGCGTCGATCGCGTCGATCTCCGTCCGGAAGGGCGCGAGGGCGTTCTCGTTGTCGGGCAGCGTCCGTGCCATCACAGCCACCACTTCTCCGGCACGACGAGGCGGCCCGCCGCCTCCTCGATCACCTGGCCGAGCGCGAACAGCTCCTGCTCGGCGAAGGGCTTGCCGATGAGCTGGAGGCCGAGCGGCAGCCCCTCCGAGGAGAGCCCGGCCGGCACCGAGATACCCGGCAGGCCGGCCATGTTCAGCGTCACCGTGAACACGTCCTGCAGGTACATCTCCACCGGATCGGCACCGGACTTCTCGCCGATGCCGAAGGCCGCCGACGGGGTGGCCGGGGCCAGCACGGCGTCGATGCCGTCGGCGAAGGCGTTCTCGAAGTCGCGCTTGATCAGCGTGCGCACCTTCTGCGCCTTCAGGTAGTAGGCGTCGTAATAGCCGGCCGAGAGCACATAGGTGCCGATCATGATGCGCCGGCGCACCTCGTCGCCGAAGCCGGCGGCGCGGGTCTTCTCGTACAGCTCCACGATGTCGCGGCCGGGCACGCGCTCGCCATAGCGCACGCCGTCATAGCGGGCGAGGTTCGAGGAGGCCTCGGCCAGCGCCACGATGTAATAAGCCGGCAGTGCGTATTTGGTGTGCGGCAGGCTGATCTCGACGACCTCCGCCCCGGCGTCGCGCAGTATGTCGGCGCCCTTGTCCCACAGCGCGGCGATTTCCCCCGACATGCCGTCGACGCGGTATTCGCGGGGAATGCCGATGCGCTTGCCCTTCACCGAAGCGCCGACCGCCGCCTCATAGTCGGGAACCGGCAGGTTCGCACTGGTCGAATCCTTCGGGTCGTGGCCCGCCATGGAACGCAGCAGCAGCGCGGCGTCGTTGACCGAACGGGCGATCGGCCCGGCCTGATCGAGCGAGGAGGCGTAGGCGATGATTCCCCAACGCGAGCAGCGCCCATAGGTCGGCTTGATGCCGACCGTACCGGTGAAGGCGGCCGGCTGGCGGATCGAGCCACCGGTATCGGTGCCCGCCGCGCCGGCGCAGATATGCGCCGCCACCGCCGCCGCCGAGCCGCCCGAGGAACCGCCGGGCACCAGCGGCTGCTCCGAGCCATTGCGCCGCCAGGGATTCACAACGGGGCCGAAGGCGCTCGATTCGTTGGACGAGCCCATGGCGAACTCGTCCTGGTTCAGCTTGCCGAGCAGCACCGCACCGTCGCGCCACAGATTGGCGGTCACGGTCGATTCATAGGCCGGAACGAAGTTGCGGATGATGTTCGACGCCGCCGTGGTGCGCACGCCCTCGGTGGCGAACATGTCCTTGATGCCGAGCGGAATGCCCTCCAGCAGCCCCGCCTCGCCTTTCGCGATGCGCGCGTCGCTGGCGGCCGCCATCTCCAGCGCCCTCTCGGGCGTGGTCAGCACATAGGCGTTGAGGTCGCCGGCCGGTTCGATGGCGTCGATATAGGCCTGCGTCAGCTCGGTGGCGGTGAAGCTGCCCTGCGCGAGGCCTTCGCGGGCGGCGGTGATGGTGAGGGAGGTCAGGTCGCTCATGAGGCTCACTCCACCACCTTGGGAACGGCGAAGAAGCCGTCCTCGGCCGCCGGCGCGTTGGCCAGCACCCGCTCGGGGTAGAAGCCGTCATTCACGACGTCCGCGCGCAGCGGAAGCGTCATGGGAATGACGCTGGTCATCGGCTCGACGCCGGTGGTGTCCACCTCGCCGAGCTCGTCCACAAAGGCGAGAATGGCATTGAGCTCGCCCTGCAGATGGGCCACCTCGTCCTCCGTCACGGCGATGCGCGAAAGATGCGCCACTCGCCGGACCGTCGCCTGATCGACCGACATCCGAAATCCCAGTTCAACTGAAAACCGATGCGCGCCGTATAGCAGGCGGGCACCGCGCCCCGCAACGCGCGGCGCCCGGCATCGGCGGGATTCGGATGTCGGCCGTTCCGGCGCTCAGGAGCGCGCCTGCTCCAGGCACTGCCCCGCCGCCTCGGCGTTGGTGCGCGCATTGCCCCGGTCGATCTGGCCCGACATGACGAGCGAGCGGGCGGTGTCGGTGACCAGCGTGCGCAGGTCGCCGCTGTTGCCGGCGCCGATCACGCCGGCATAGATCGCCTTGCCGTCAGGCGTCAGCGACGCCGCGCAGGCATCGCCGGCGGCCTGGTTGGCGAAGGCGGCGGGCGCCACGACGAGGGCGCCGGCAAGGCAGGCGGCGGCGAGAGCGCGGCGGGTGAGGTCGAAGGTGTACATGAGTCTCTCCGAGTCGATGTTGTTTCAGCGCAGTCCGGCGCGGTTCACCGGGCCGCCACCGTTGACGCCGGGACCGGGCCGGGCGACGGCACGGCCGGCGGGGGTGCCCGCCACGCCGACGCCGGGAGCGCCGACACCCGGCGCACCTACGCCACCCACGCAGCCGACAGGATATCCGGGGCGGGTGCAATAGACGGCCGCACGAGCCGCCGGGGCGACGTAGGGCGTCGGCCGCACCACGCATCCGACCGGCACGCCGGGACCCGTGCAGTAGATCACCGCCGCCTGCGCCGTGCCGTTATCGAGCAGACCGAGGCCCGCGAGCAGCAGCACTGCCGCACCAGCCGGTGCAAGATAACGTGCGCGGAAGCGATTCTTGGAACGCTGTCCGGTCATTCGCTGTACTCCGTTGACTTCCCCTTGGGGAAACAGCGCGACTGTCGTCTGTCCGGCGCGTGGCGGCAATGCCGATTATTGGTCGCAATGCCGGGAGGAAGGGTTTGTCCATGTTCGCGCCGAGAAGCACGCCGATCCCGGCCCGGGTCACATACCGTTTCGAGGAATTCATGCCCGGCGAAACCGAGGAACGCCGTCGCCTGCGGGCGCGGCCCGACTTTCCCTGGATCGCCCGGCAGGCGGCGATCCACCTCGCCACCGCCTATCGGGGCAACTACCTGCTGACCCGCGTTCTCAACGATCGCGGGCGGCTTACCCTCGCCCTGCTCATGCTGCAGATGCATTTCGAGCCGCCGGAGGCGCCGGGTCTCACGGCGGGGCGCCTCAAGGCCGAGGCGTCGGCGCTCGGCATCTGCAGCCCGGGGCGCGTCGCCGCGATAGTGTCGGCTTTCCGCCTGCTCGGGCTGGTGACGTCGGCCCCCGACGCCGACCGGCGCCGGCGCCGGCTCATCGTGACCGGCCGCCTGCTGGATATCCACCGCGAACGCTGGCGGGTGCTGCTCAAGGCGCTCGCGCTGGTGCTACCGGAGGGCGCGGCGGGGCTCGCCCGCCTCGACGACGACGCTTTCCTCGCCGCCTTCGTGGATGCGCTGCTGGAGCCGCTGCGCCATGGCTGGCGGCCGGTCTACGACATCCCGGAACTCGAACTCTTCGTCGACCGCGACGGCGGGCTGATGATCGCCTTCGGCCTGTTCGGCACCGCGCCGTCCGGGACGCCGGTGACGGTCGCGGGACTGGCGCGTGCCTACCGCGTCTCGCGCTCGCACGTGGTCGATATCGTGCAAAAGGCGACCGAGGCCGGCCTGATCCGGCGCTACGGTCCCGAGGATCAGGGGCGGAGCGGCATCGTCGCCGAGCCGGCATTGATCGACGCCATGGAACGACTGATCGCCACCGCGCTGGTGCGGCAGGCCAACGCGGTTCGCCACGCCCTCAAGGCCATCGGCGCCGGCTGAGCCTCAGGCGCGCGTCGCGACCAGATAGCCGCGCTCGCCGGTCACCGCGTCCGGATCCGCCAGCGGGAAGAACGGCCCTTCGTCCACCGCCGTATGGAGCGTGAAGCCGGCCGCCGCGAAAACCCGCGCGATTCCGCGATTGGAGCCGCCGAACTGTCCGCAGGTCTCGTCGCCATGCAACTCGATGAACCAGGCATTCACGCTTGAGAGGGCGCGCTCCGCGCCCTTCATGGCCAGAACCTCGGCTCCCTCGACATCGAGAAAGACGAGGCTCGGCGTGCCGAAGCGCCCGATCATGTCGTCGACGGTGAGGCACTCCACCTTGGGGTAGAGGAAATTCAGCATCGACGGCTCGGCGACGATCTGGCCGTTCGAGCGTCCCGTCACCCGCACGAAGCCCGGCCGGTCGGAAATCGCGGCGTGCAGGCAGACCATGTTGTCTTCGCCGTTGAGGCGGAAATTCTCGGTGCAGGCGGCGGCATTGGTGCCGTTCAGCTCGACGCAGACCACCCGGCCCTGCGGCGCCAGCTTGCGCTTGAGCAGGATCGCCACGACGCCCTGATGCGCGCCGATGTCGAAGATCAGCCCGTCGCGCGGGAGGCCGAGCGTCGCCAGCAGGTCGATCTCGGTCCGGCTGCCCTCCGGCCAGTCGGCGCCGTACCACCCCCTCGACATGCCATCCGCGACGACCACGGAGAGCGATTCACCGAGATAGGTGTGCCGCAGCGTCTCGCCGGAATGTCCGCGCCGTTCCGCGCGGCAACGCGCGATCAGATCGCGGACCGGGGCGGGCACCAGTTTCTTCACGCTGCTAAGGGCCACCGGGACTCCGTCCGCTCGGGGGGCAAGGGGCGCAACCATAGGGCAGACGGAGAATTGGCGGCAAGGCGCAGCTTCCGCGCCCAGCGCCCGGGGCGTGGGGCGTTCAGCGCCCGAGCACGAACGCGACGCCGCTTTCCGGCACCTTCACCGTCGCCTCGTCCCCGACCAGCGCGACGAAACGCTCGGCATTCGCCTCCAGCAGGCCGAAGGAGGCGTAGTGGGCCGGAATGATGGTCAGCCCGCCGAGATAGCGCGACACCGCCAGCGCCGCCGTCTCCGGCCCCATGGTGAAGCGGTCGCCGATCGGCACGATCACCACGTCCGGCTGGTGGATCTCGGCGATCAGCGCCATGTCGGAGAAGATGTCGGTATCGCCCATGTGCCAGATGGTCGGCTCGCCCGGCGCCTTCACGATCAGCCCGTTGGCGTTGCCGAGATAGACCGTCGCCCCGTCGCGGACCATGCCCGAGGAATGGTCGGCCCGCACCATGCTCACCGAGAAGCCGTCGAGATGGATCGTGCCGCCGGTGTTCATCATCTCCAGCGATTCGACGCCCTGGGTGCCGAGCCAGCCCGCAAGGTCCGCATTGGCAACCACCGTCGCCGCGTTGGCAGCGGCGATGTCGACGGTGTCGCCGACATGGTCGAAATGGCCATGGGTGAGCAGAATGTGGCGCACGCCGGCGCTCGCCGAGGCCACGTCGCCCTTGAAGCCCGGGTTCCCGGTCAGGAAGGGGTCGATCAGCACCGCCCTGCCCGCGAAGTCGAACCGGAATGCGGAATGGCCAAACCAGGTGATCTTCATCGCCATGACTCCGTCGGGCGTGGGATTTCAGCCGGCAAGATAGTGCTGCGCCATCCCAACTCAAGCACGACCGTCGCCCGTTCGCACGGCCGGCCGGCACCTGCGGTGACAGCAGCGTGCGCGTCCGCAACGAACGGCCATGGCGCCGGCCCGTGCGCCGTGCTAGGCGCTGGCCATCATGGCCGCCGCGATCCTCTCCATTGCCGACGCCGCCCCGCTCCTGCCGCCGCGCGGGGGACTGATCGGGCTCGACCTCGGCACCAAGACCATCGGCGTCGCCAGCTCCGATCCCGACCGCCGGCTCGCCGCACCCGTCGAGACGATCTCCCGCAAGCAGTTCACCCCGGACGCGCAACGCATTCTGGCGCTGGCCGAGGCGCGCGGTGCGGCCGGATTCGTGCTCGGCCTGCCGGTGAACATGGATGGCAGCGAGGGGCCGCGCGCGCAGGCCTCCCGCGCCTTCGCCCGCAACCTCGCCCGCCTCACCGATCTTCCGATCGTGCTGTGGGACGAACGCCTGTCCACCGCCGCAGTGGAACGCGACATGATCGCCACCGACATGAGCCGCGCCCGGCGCGCGGAAGTGGTGGACCAGCAGGCGGCCGCCTTCATCCTTCAGGGCGCGCTCGACCGCCTGCGCTTCCTCGCGGAGCGCGATTGACATGTCGGCGGTGCTCGGCGCCCTCGTGCCGGTGTTCCTCGTCATCGCGCTGGGCGCCGCACTCAAGCGCGGCCTGCTCCCCGAAGCCTCGCACTGGATCGCGCTGGAGCGACTGACCTATTTCGTGCTGTTTCCGGCGCTGCTGATCGTCAGCATCTCGCGCGCCGAGCTTGGCGAGGTCGCCGTGGTGGAGGTCTCCGCCACGCTGCTCGGCTCGGTTGCCATCGTCGGCGCGCTGCTCACCCTCGCGCGCCGGCCGATCTGCCGGGCGCTCGGCCTGCCGGGACCGAGCTACACCTCGCTGTTCCAGGGCGCGCTGCGCTGGAACACCTACATCGCCCTCGCCGTCTCGGGCGCGCTGTCCGGCCAGCGCGGGCTTGCCGTCGCGGCGGTCGGCCTCGCCGTCATGATCCCGGTGCTCAACGCGCTGAGCGTCGTCGTGCTGGCACGGCACGGCGAGAATGGCGGCGCCAGCAACCGCCTGATGCTGCTCCAGCTTTTGCGAAACCCGTTCATCTGGTCCTGCGCCATCGGCGCGGCGATCAATGTCGCCGACGTGCCGATCCCGCCGGTCGTCCTCACCTTCGGCGACATTCTCGGGCGCGCCTCGCTGGCGCTCGGCCTGCTGGTCGTCGGCGCCGGGCTGCGGCTCGGCGATCTGCGCCGCCCACGCGCGGCGACTTGGTTCGCCAGCGCCCTCAAGCTCGCTTTGCTGCCGGCACTGGCCAGTGGGCTCGGGCACGCCCTGGGCCTGCGCGAAGTCGACCTTCTCATCGTCGCCGTCGCGGCCTCCGTGCCTTCGGCGCCGAACGGCTATGTGCTGGCGCGGCAGATGGGTGGCGACGCGCCGCTGCTGGCCGAGATTCTGACCGTGCAGACGCTGCTCGCAGCCGTCACCATGCCGGTCGTGATCGCCCTCGTGGCGCATCTTTAGCCGCCCATGCCCGCCGAAAGTCTGGACAGCGCGCTTAAACGCTTGCGGAGGGGGGCGGCTGCGTCTATCCAGCCGACTTCGATATGACATCGAACCCGACCGCCAGTTTCACCCTCCAGCGCCGGCACCTGCTCGGCATCGAGGGTCTGTCGCCCGACGAGATCGTCGGCCTTCTCGACCTCGCCGAAGAGTTCGTCCTTCTCAACCGGCAGGTGGAGAAGAAACGGGCAACGTTGCGCGGCCGCACCCAGATCAACCTGTTCTTCGAAGCGTCGACCCGCACCCAGTCCTCCTTCGAACTGGCCGGCAAGCGCCTCGGCGCCGACGTCATGAACATGTCGGTCAGCACCTCCTCGGTGAAGAAGGGCGAGACGCTCATCGACACCGCGGCGACGCTCAACGCCATGCACCCGGACGTGCTGATCGTGCGTCACAGCGCCTCGGGCGCCGTCGAGCTGCTCGCCCGCAAGGTCGACTGCTCGGTGGTCAATGCCGGCGACGGCGCCCATGAGCACCCGACTCAGGCACTGCTCGATGCCCTCACCATCCGCCGCAACAAGGGCCGGATCGAGGGGCTGACGGTCGCCATCTGCGGCGACATCACCCATTCGCGGGTCGCCCGCTCGAACATCCTGTTGCTGCAGGCGCTCGGCGCGCAGGTGCGCGTCGTCGCCCCGCCGACGCTGCTGCCGAAGGGCATCGACCGCTTCGGCGTCGCGGTTCACCACGACATGCGCAGCGGCCTAGCGGGAGTCGACATCGTGATGATGCTGCGCCTCCAGCGCGAGCGCATGAACGGCTCCTATGTCCCCTCGGTGAAGGAATATTTCCACTTCTGGGGGCTCGACGAGGCCAAGCTGCGCTACGCCAAGCCCGACGCGCTGGTGATGCATCCCGGCCCGATGAACCGTGGCGTCGAGATCGACTCGGCCGTGGCCGACGGCGCCCAGTCCCTCATCCGCGAGCAGGTCGAGATGGGCGTCGCCGTCCGCATGGCCGTGCTGGACGCGCTTTCGCGGAACCTGCCCAATGCCTGACCGCCGCCACCCCACCCTGCTCGCCAAGGCGCGCATCCTCGATCCCTCGCGCGACCTCGACACGCGCGGCGACATCCTGATCGCCGATGGCGTCATCAAGGACATCGCGACCGACCTCACCGGCGCCGGCCTCCCGGCCGACACCGAGATCGTCGATTGCCGCCATCTGGTGGCGGTGCCCGGCCTCGTCGACATGCGCGCGTTCATCGGCGAGCCCGGCGCCGAGCACCGCGAGACGCTGGCTTCCGCCAGCCAGGCGGCGGCGGCCGGCGGCGTGACGACCATCGTCTGCCAGCCCGACACCGACCCGGTCATCGACGACCCCGCCATCGTCGACTTCGTGCTGCGCCGCGCCCGCGACACCGCCATCGTCAACGTCCATCCCATGGCGGCGCTGACCAAGGGCCTCGAAGGCCGCGAGATGACGCAGATCGGGCTGCTGATGGAGGCCGGCGCCGTCGCCTTCACCGACGGCACCCGCTCGGTCGCGTCCGCCCAAGTGCTGCGCCGGGCGCTGACCTATGGGCGCGACTTCGGCGCGCTGATCGTCCACCACACGCAGGATGCCAGCCTTGCCGGCGAGGGCGTGATGAACGAGGGCGAGCTCGCCTCCCGCCTCGGCCTCGCCGGGGTGCCGAAGGCGGCGGAGACGATCGTGCTGGAGCGCGATGTGCGACTCGCCTCGATCACCGGCGGGCGCTACCACGCGGCGTCGCTGACCTGCGTGGAATCGCTCGAGGTGCTGCGCCGGGCCAAGGATGCCGGCCTCGACGTCACGGCCTCGGCCTCGATCAACCACCTCACGCTCAACGAGCGCGACGTGGTGGGCTATCGCACCTTCTTCAAGCTCACCCCGCCGCTGCGCGGCGAGGACGACCGCGCCGCGCTGGTG
Organism: Ancylobacter sp. TS-1; assembly: GCF_009223885.1. NCBI lineage: Bacteria > Pseudomonadati > Pseudomonadota > Alphaproteobacteria > Hyphomicrobiales > Xanthobacteraceae > Ancylobacter > Ancylobacter sp. TS-1. The sequence goes on along the minus strand of NZ_CP045144.1, from coordinate 658,661 downwards.
GCGGCGGTGGCGGAGGGGCTGATCGACGTCGTCGTCTCCGACCACGACCCGCAGGACGTCGACGTGAAGCGCCTGCCCTTCTCGGAAGCGGCCTTCGGCGCCATCGGGCTGGAGACGATGCTGGCGGCCGGCTTGCGTCTGGTGAAGGACGGCGCGCTCGACCTCGCCACGCTCATCCGCGCCACCTCGACCCGGCCGGCCGAACTGCTCGGCCTTCCCGGCGGCACGCTGCGTCCCGGCAGCCGCGCCGACATCGCGCTGATCGCGCTCGACGAGGCCTGGCTGCTCGACGCCTCCACGCTCAAGTCGCGCTCGCGCAACACGCCGTTCGACGAGGCCCGTTTCGAGGGCCGCGTGGTGCGCACGCTGGTCGGCGGCCGCACGGTATATGAATACGTGTAAGAAGTGCGCCGGCGGCGCCCGCCGCCGGCTGTGCTTTCCCTGCAAAGCCGGTAACATTCCCGCATGAGCTGGTCCCTGCCCCCGCTGTCGAGCTATGTCGCGCTGATCCTCGGCTACGCGCTGGGCTCGATCCCGTTCGGCCTACTGCTGACGCGCTGGGCCGGCACGCAGGACATACGCTCCATCGGCTCCGGCAATATCGGCGCCACCAACGTTCTGCGCACCGGCCGCAAGGGACTTGCCGCCGCGACCCTGCTCGGCGACGCCCTCAAGGGCACGGTGGCGGTGCTGCTCGCCGGCTGGCTGATCGGCGCCAATGGCGCGCTGCCGGCCGCGCTGGGCGCCTTCCTCGGCCATCTCTTCCCGGTCTGGCTCGGCTTCCGGGGCGGCAAGGGCGTCGCCACCTTCCTCGGCGTGACGCTGGCGCTGGCCTGGCAGGCCGCGCTGGTCTTCGCCGCCGCCTGGCTGACCGTCGCCTTCGTCTCCCGCTATTCCTCGCTGGCCGCGCTGGTGGCGAGCGCGCTCACCGCCGTCGCGGCATTCGCCCTCGCCGCGCCGCAGACCGGGCTGCTGCTCGCCATCCTGGCGACGCTGCTGTGGATCATGCACCGCGCCAACATACGGCGCCTTCTCGCCGGCACCGAAGGCCGGATCGGCAAGAAGGGATAAGGCTTGAGCGGGAGCGGCGTTCATCTCGACCCGGGGCAACGCCGCGACTGGCTCCGCCTGATCCGCACGGAGAATGTCGGCCCCCGCGCCTTCCGCAGCCTGATCAACCGCTTCGGTGGCGCTGCCGCTGCTCTCGACGCGCTGCCGGCGCTGGCCCGGCGCGGCGGCGGCCTGATCCCCCCGCGTATTCCCACCATCGCCGAGGCCGAGGTGGAGATCGCCGCGCTGGCCCGGATCGGCGGGCGGCTGGTGGCGCTCGGGGAGCCGGAATACCCCGCACTGCTCCGCCATGTCGACGATGCCCCGCCCCTGCTCGCGGTGCGCGGTCGGCTGGAAACGCTGGCCCGGCCGACCGTGGCCATTGTCGGCTCGCGCAACGCCTCCGGCGCCGGGCGTACCATGACGGTACGCATCGCGCGCGGGCTCGGCGCGGCGGGCTGGGTGGTCGCCTCCGGCCTCGCCCGGGGCATCGACGCCGCTGCGCATGAGGCCAGCCTCGGGACCGGGACGATCGCGGTGATCGCCGGCGGCCACGACCGGCCCTACCCCCGCGAGAACGAAGCGCTCATGGAGGCCATTGCCGCCGAGGGCGCCATTCTCTCGGAGATGCCAATGGGCTGGGAGCCGCGCGCGCGGGATTTTCCGCGCCGGAACCGGCTGGTTTCCGGCGTGTCGCTCGGTGTCGTGGTGGTGGAAGCAGCGGAACGCTCCGGCTCCCTGATCACCGCGCGCCTCGCCGGCGAGCAGGGACGCGAGGTGCTCGCGGTTCCCGGCTCACCGCTCGATCCGCGCGCGGGCGGCACCAACGCCCTGATTCAGCAGGGCGCGGCCCTCGTGACCAGCGCCGCGGACGTGCTGGAGGTTCTCGGCGCGCTGCGCGACCGTCCGCCGCCGCTCGCCGTCGAGGAGGAAAGCGAGGCGATGGCCGCCCCGGAGCCGGGCGAGGATGTGCGGGCCCGCGTGCTCTCGCTGCTGGGGCCGACCCCGCTGCCGGTCGACTCCCTCGTCGCCATGTCCGCCGCGACGGTCAGCGAGGTCCAGATCCTGCTGCTGGAACTGGAACTGGCGGGACGGCTGGAGCGGCACGCCAACGGCGCCGTCTCGCTCACCTACTGACGGCAGGCGCCGGCCATCCTGCCGCCGGAAAACCCGCCCTCACCTGTCCTCCGGGCGTTGCAGACGCTCCACCGCGATCATGCGCGCCTCGTCGCGGGCCATTTCGAGCAGGTAACGGAGAAGGTCGAGCCTCTGCGCGGCGGCCATGGTCGCCAGCTCCTGGGCCAGCGTGGCGATGTACTCGGCCGCTTCGCGCGCCAAGCTGGAATCCCGATTGGTGTCGGTCACGGAGCTGTCAGCCGGTTGCGGGAACGCGTCAAACGGAAAGCTAGCACAGGAATCGTGCCGCGCGCGACCTCTGCGTGTGATCAATAGTAGCTCGCTACCAAGACTTGCATATCGGAAAGACCCGCCGCCAGCGGGATCGTTCCGCTACCACAGGCCCGAAGGGGCCTGCCGGCGCCAGAAGCAGCCCCGACGTAGCCCCTGACGCAGGCAGCGTTGCGGATGCCATTTGACAGGTGGGGACGGCTACCCCATTTTCCGGCGCTTCTTGGGCTGGACTTAGCAAACGGACGCGGCGGGCATATGCAGGTCGTCATCGTCGAATCGCCTGCCAAGGCGAAGACGATCAACAAATATCTCGGGCCGGGCTACGAGGTCATCGCCTCGTACGGACACGTGCGCGATCTTCCCGCCAAGGACGGCTCGGTCGATCCCGAGCAGGACTTCCGCATGCTGTGGGATGTCGATCCCAAGGCGCAGAAGCGTCTGGCCGACATCGCCCGCGCCGTGAAGGGCGCCGACGGACTGATCCTCGCCACCGATCCGGATCGCGAGGGCGAGGCCATCTCCTGGCACGTGCTGGAGATATTGAAGGAAAAGCGCGCGCTCAAGGATCAGCCGGTCTCGCGCGTCGTGTTCAACGCCATCACCAAGCAGTCGGTGCTGGATGCGATGAAGCATCCTCGCATCATCGACGCCGCGCTGGTGGACGCCTATCTCGCCCGCCGCGCGCTGGACTACCTCGTCGGCTTCACGCTTTCTCCCGTCCTGTGGCGCAAGCTGCCGGGCGCACGCTCTGCCGGCCGGGTGCAGTCGGTGGCGCTGCGCCTCGTCTGCGACCGCGAGCGCGAGATCGAAACCTTCGTGCGGCGCGAATACTGGTCGATCGCCGCCCAGCTGGCGACGCCGCGCCAGGACGTTTTCGAGGCCCGCCTCGTCGGCGCCGACGGCCGCAAGATCACCCGGCTCGACGTCGGCACCGAGGCCGAGGCCACGGATTTCCGCACGGCGCTGGAAAAGGCCGACTACACGGTACGTTCGGTCGAGGCGAAGCCGGCCCGCCGGCATCCCTACCCGCCCTTCACCACCTCGACGCTGCAGCAGGAAGCCAGCCGCAAGCTCGGCTTGGCCCCCGCCATCACCATGCGGATCGCGCAGCGGCTCTATGAGGGCGTCGACGTCGGCGGCGAGACCGTCGGCCTCATCACCTATATGCGTACCGACGGCGTCGACATGGCGCCGGAAGCGGTGACTCAGGCGCGCTCCGTCATCGGCAGCGACTATGGCGACCGCTACGTCCCGGCGGCGCCGCGCAAGTACACCGCCAAGGCGAAGAACGCGCAGGAAGCCCATGAGGCGATCCGCCCGACCGACCTGTCGCGCCGCCCGAAGGACGTGACTCGCCATCTCGAACCCGAGCAGGCGAAACTCTACGAGCTGATCTGGCTGCGCACCGTCGCCAGCCAGATGGAATCGGCCGAGCTGGAGCGCACCACGGTCGACATCGACGCGGCGGTGCAGGGCCGCGCGCTGGAGCTTCGCGCCACCGGCACGGTGGTGAAGTTCGACGGCTTCCTCACGCTGTACCGCGAGGGCAGCGACGACGGCGACGAGGACGAGGAGAGCCGCCGCCTGCCCGCGATGACCTCCGGCGAGGGCCTCGCCAACAAGGGCATCAAGGCCGACCAGCATTTCACCGAGCCGCCGCCGCGCTACTCGGAAGCCTCGCTCGTCAAGCGCATGGAAGAGCTCGGCATCGGCCGGCCGTCCACCTATGCCTCCGTGCTCGCCGTGCTGCGCGACCGCGAATATGTGCGTCTCGACAAGCGTCGCCTGGTGCCGGAAGACAAGGGCCGCCTTGTCACCGCGTTCCTGGAGAGCTTCTTCGACCGCTATGTCGAGTACGACTTCACGGCCGACCTCGAGGAGAAGCTCGACCGCATCTCCAATGGCGAGTTGCAGTGGAAGGACGTGCTGCGCGACTTCTGGCGCGATTTCACTGCCGCCGTCGGCGAGACCAAGGAACTGCGCGTCTCCGACGTCATCTCGGCGCTCGACGGGATGCTGACCGCGCATATCTTCCCGCCGCGCGAAGACGGCTCGGACCCGCGCATCTGCCCGACCTGCGGCACCGGCCGGCTGTCGCTGAAGGTCGGCAAGTTCGGCGCCTTCATCGGCTGCTCGAACTATCCCGAGTGCAAGTACACCCGCCCGCTGGCGGCGCAGAGCGGCGATTCCGACAATCCGGCCGAGGCCAACGGCACCCGCGTGCTCGGCACCGATCCCCAGAGCGGGCTCGAAGTCACGGTGCGCGACGGCCGCTTCGGCACCTATCTTCAGCTCGGTGAGGGCAAGGACGGCGAGAAGCCCAAGCGCTCCAGCCTGCCCAAGGGCCTCGCCCCGGCGGATGTCGACCTCGATACGGCGCTGGCCCTGCTCTCGCTGCCGCGCGAGATCGGCCGCCACCCGGACGGCGGCGAGCCCATCCTCGCCGGCATCGGCCGCTTCGGGCCCTATGTCCAGCATGGGAAGATCTACGCCAATATCGAGCCGGGCGACGACATCCTGGCCATCGGCCTCAACCGGGCTGTGGCGCTGATCGCCGACAAGCAGAACAAGGGGCCCGGCCGTCGTGGCGGCGCCACCGCCGGGCGCGAGCTTGGCGAGTTCCCGGAGGTCGGCGGCATGATGACCGTGCGCGCCGGCCGCTTCGGCCCCTATGTGAGCCACGGCAAGATCAACGCGACGCTGCCCAAGGGCACGGACCCGGAAACGCTGACGCTGGAGCAGGCGGCGGAGCTGATCCGCGCCAAGGCCGGCGGCACCCCTCCGGCGCCGGGCGCGCGCAAGACGGCGGCCAAACCCGCCGCCGCCAAGAAGGCCCCGGCGGCCCGCAAGCCGGCCGCCAAGAAGGCGACGGCGTCGAAGGCCACCGCCACCAAGACCAAGGCGGCCGCCAAGAAGGGCTGAGCCATCCGGACGGACTGAGCCCCGAGACGCGAAAGGCCCGCCGGTCACAGGCGGGCCTTCTGTTTTCGGGGGTGCCGCTATTCCGGCAGCGGGGCGGGCGCGTGGGCGGAGCGCAGGGGGCGCTCCTCCATGGCGATGATGGCGATCAGGGACACCGCCAGAGAGACCGCCCCGGCGACGAACACCCAGCGGAAGGCATCGGCCAGCGGAGCGACCTGGGCGTGCCCGGACAGCAGCCGCTCCAGCAGCGCGCTTCCCTCCATGCCCGACAGGCCGATGACGATGGCGCCGAAGCCGGCGGTGAGCACCGCGCCGCCGAGCGAGCGGAACAGGTTCACCACGCCGGTCGCCGTGCCCATCTGCGGCAGCGGCACCGCGTTCTGGACGGCGACGGTGGAGACCGGCAGCACCGTGCCCAGCCCGATTCCGGTCACGCCCATCGCGGCGGCGACAGCGGCGATGTGGAGCCCCAGCGGCCAGACGGCGAGAATGGCCAGCGACAGGATGCTGGCGATCAGGCCGACGACCGGCAGCCGCTTGTAGTGCGTCACGCTGCCCATCACCCGGCCGGCCCCGGTGGCACCGACCACCACGCCCGCCATCAGCGGGATGAGGGCGACGCCCGACTGCGAGGCGGTCAGACCCATCACGCCTTCCAGATAGAGCGGCATCTGGATGGACAGGCCGATCAGCGTCCCCATGGCGAAGGCGGCGGCCGGCACGCCCGCCCGCACCACCGGGTTGGCGAGCACCGCCGTCGGCACCAGCGGCTCGCTCGCGGTGGCGACGCGCAGCGCAAAGGCGATCCACAGCACGGTGGAGAGCGCGAGCAGGCCGAGGATCGGCGCCGAGAGCCAGTGGAAATGCGTGCCGCCCCAGCTCAGCGCCAGCAGCAGCGCCACCGTCGCGGCGCACATCAGCGCCGCGCCGAGAATGTCGAGCCGGTGCGGATGGTGATGCGCCGGCAGCCGGCGCAGCGCGCGGTCGCTCATCGCGGCGGCGACGAGGCCGAGCGGCAGGTTGATCCAGAAGATCAGCGACCAGTGCAGGTGCTCGGCGAAGAAGCCGCCGAGGATCGGGCCCGCAATGCTGGAGGTGATGAAGACGATGGCGAAATAGCCCTGATAGCGCCCGCGCTCGCGCGGCGCGATCAGTATGCCGATGATGGTCTGCGCCAACGCGATCAGCCCGCCGCCGCCCAGCCCCTGCACCGCGCGCCCGGCGATCAGCCACATCATGCCCGGCGCCAGCGCGCAGGCGAGCGAGCCGACGAGGAACAGGCCGATGGAGCCGAGCAGCACCGGCCGGGGGCCGTGGATATCCGCCAGCTTGCCGACCAGCGGCGTTACCGCCGTGCCGGTGAGCAGATAGGCGGTGACGACCCAGGACAGGCTTTCAAGGTCGCCGAACTGCGAGCCGATGGTCGGCAGCGCGGTGGCGATGATGGTCTGGTCGAGCGCGCTCAGGAACATCGCGACCATGACGCCGGTGACGATGACGCGAATCTCGGCATGGGAAAGCGGGGCGGGAACCGCCTCCGGCGAACGGGCATCCATCGGAAATATCCAGAGTCGGCGGGCCTTCCCGCCGCAAGAGCGGCGCAAATTCGGCGCATCGGTCCGCGATTGCAAGAGAGTCCGGCCGCCTCCCGCTTCGTTAACCGCCTGTCCGGTCGACGCCGCGCCCCGATCCCGGTAGCGTCGGGGTGTCCGCCCCATCAACGGTGAATCGTGCGCAAACCAACAAAACCGAAGTCCCCGCGTCCCGCCCGTCCGGCGCTGCCCAGAGGTCTGCCCAGTCGCGAGGATTTGATGGCGTTCATCGCCTCGCATGGCGGCGACGTGGGCAAGCGCGAGATTTCGCGGGCCTTCGGGCTCGACGGCGGCGACCGCATCGCGCTCAAGTCCATGCTGCGCGAACTCGCCGATGAGGGACTCGTCGGCAGCAAGCGCCGCAAGCTGCACCTGCCGGGCGCCCTGCCCGCCGCCGTCATGGCCGAGGTGATCGAGCGCGACGAGGACGGCGAGCTGATCGCCACCCCCATCGACTGGGATGAGGAGGAGCACGGCGAGGCGCCGCGCATCCTCGTGCGTCTGGCCCGGCGCGGCCGGGTGGCCGGCCCCGCCCCCGGCATCGGCGACCGCGTGCTGCTGAAGACCGAGGAACTTCCGGAGGCGGACGGGCTGATCCGCCACCATGGCCGCGTGCTCAAGCTGATGGAGAAGGCGCGCACCCTGACGCTGGGCATCTTCCGCCGGGATGCGCAGGGTGGCGGCCGGCTGGTGCCCATCGACAAGCGCAATATGGGCCGCGAACTCGCCATCCCCTCCGATTTCGCCGGCGATGCGCAGGAGGGCGATCTCGTCTCGGTGGAGGTGGTGCGCCACCACGCCTACGGCCTGCCCACCGCGCGGGTGAAGGAGCGGCTGGGTTCCGTCGCTACCGAGAAGGCGATCAGCCTCATCGCCATCCACGCGCATGGCATTCCCAGCGTGTTCCGCCGCGAGGCGGTCGCCGAGGCCGAGGCGGCGCGGGCCGCCACCATGGCCCATCGCGAGGACTGGCGCGACCTGCCGCTCGTCACCATCGACCCGCCCGACGCCAAGGACCATGACGACGCGGTGCATGCGACGCCGGACCTCGACCCGGACAATGAGGGCGGTTTCATCCTCACCGTCGCCATTGCCGATGTCGCCGCCTATGTGCGCCCCGGCACCGCGCTCGACCGCGAGGCGCTGGCGCGCGGCAATTCGGTCTATTTCCCCGACCGGGTGGTGCCGATGCTGCCCGAGCGCATCTCCAACGATCTGTGCTCGCTGCGTCCGCTGGAAGACCGCCCGGCCATCGCCGTGCGCATGGTGGTCGGCGCGAATGGCCGCAAGAAGCGTCACAGTTTCCACCGCATCATGATGCGCTCGGCCGCCAAGCTCGCCTATGCGCAGGCGCAGGCGGCCATTAACGGCCGCCCCGACGAGACCACCGATCCGCTGATCGAGGGCGTGCTGCGCCCGCTCTGGGCCGCCTATGGCGTCGTGAAGAAGGCGCGCGACATCCGCGCCCCGCTGGAACTCGACCTGCCCGAGCGCAAGATCCTGCTGAAGCCCGACGGCACCGTCGACAAGGTGATCGTCCCCGAGCGCCTCGACGCCCACAAGCTGATCGAGGAATTCATGATCCTCGCCAACGTCGCCGCTGCCGAGACGCTGGAGGAGAAGCGCACGCCCCTCGTCTACCGCGTGCACGACCAGCCCTCGCTGGAGAAGATGTCGGGCCTGCGCGAGTTCCTGCAGACGCTCGACATCAAGCTGCCGAAGACCGAAACGGTGCGCCCGGCGCAGTTCAACGACATCCTCGCCCGCGTCGAGGGCTCGGAGATGGCGCCGCTGGTCAATCAGGTGATCCTGCGCAGCCAGGCGCAGGCGGAGTACGCGCAGGAGAATTACGGCCATTTCGGCCTGCACCTGCGCCGCTACGCGCATTTCACCTCGCCGATCCGCCGCTATGCCGACCTCATCGTGCATCGCGGGCTGGTGCGCGCGCTCGACCTCGGCCGCGACGGACTGCCCGAAAGCACCACCCCCGAGCAGCTCGCCGAGATCGCCGCCCGCATCTCCGCCAGCGAGCGGCGCGCCATGGCGGCCGAGCGCGAGACCATCGACCGGCTGATCGCCCACCACATGGCCGAGCAGATCGGCGCCACCTTCAGGGGCCGCATCTCCGGCGTCACCAAATCGGGGCTGTTCGTCGCGCTCGACGACACCGGCGCCGACGGTTTTATCCCCGCCGTCACGCTCGGCATGGACTATTATCGCTACGACGAGGCCCGCCACGCGCTGATCGGCGACCAGAGCGGCGAGATGCACCGGCTGGGCGACCGCGTCGAAGTGAAGCTTGTCGAGGCGGCGCCCGTGGCTGGCGCGCTGCGGTTCGAGCTAATATCTGAAGGTCAGTACATCGCGGGCGACAAGCGCCGCCCGCGCGGCCCGGGGCGCAACCGCTTCCGCCGCCCCGACGAGCGCCCGCGCGGTCCGGCCCGCGGCGGCAAACGCAAATAGGCGCCGGGAGGCGCGACACGATGAAGAGCTTGCCCGCGCGGGCCGTCGGCCCCGCCTTCGTCAACGGTTTCCGCATGCGCTGCCCGGCCTGCGGCCAGGGCGCGCTCTATGCGTCCTATCTGAAGGTGAACGAGCACTGCCCCGCCTGCGGCGAGGAAATGTGGCACCACCGCGCCGACGACGCCCCGCCCTACATGGTCATCACCATTGTCGGCCACATCATCGTGCCGCTGCTGCTGGCGGTGGAGATGGCGCTGCACCCGGCGCTGTGGCTCCATCTGATCGTCTGGCTGCCGCTGACGCTCATCCTCTCGCTGGCGCTGCTGCCGCCGGTGAAGGGCGCGCTCATCGGCTACCAGTGGGCGCTGCGCATGCATGGCTTCGACCCCGCCGATCCGGAACGCGAAGACCTGCCGCCCAGCCGCCGCGACGAGGCGGCGCTGGCGCCCGCGCCCGCCGCCCTCAAATCCTCCTGACGCCCCCTTCCTCGATGTCCCTTACCGACGTCTCCGAACGCTTCGCCCTCGAGACGCGCGACGCGGTGCATCCGGTCATCCGGCCGGTCGACGCCGCCGCGCTGATCCTCGTCGACCGCTCGCGCCGCACCCCGCGCCTGCTGCTGGGACGGCGCAATCCCGCGCTGCGCTTCATGCCGGGCATGTTCGTCTTTCCGGGCGGGCGGGTCGATGCCGGCGACCGCAGCGTGCCCGTCTACGGCATGCTCGACGCGGAGAGCGAGCGCCGCCTGCTCGCCCGCGTCACCCGGCCCAGCGCCGCCCGCGCGCGGGCGCTGGCGCTCGCCGCCATACGCGAGACCTTCGAGGAAACCGGGCTGCTGATCGGCACGCGCGAGGCCGGCACGCCCGAGCGCCTGCCCGTGGCATGGAGCGCCTTCGCCGAGGCGGGCCTGTTCCCCAATCTCGAGGCGCTGACCTTCGTCGCCCGCGCCGTCACGCCGCCGCGCCTGTCCCGCCGCTTCGACACCCGCTTCTTCATGGCGGACGTCTCCAACGTCGCCCACACGGTGGAGGGCATCGTCGGGCCGGACGCCGAGTTCGTCGAGGCTGGCTGGTTCACGCTCGACGAGGCGCGGAAGGCGCCTGTGCCGCACATAACGGCGGCGATGATCGAGGAGATCGACGCCCGGCTGAAGGGCGGCAACCGGCCGTGGCAGCCGGTGCCGTTCTACTTCACGCGGCGCGGCCGCGTGTTCCGCGAGGCGCTGGCCTGAGCGCGACCTGACGATGCGGGCGCATCGAGAAGGGTCCGTCATGTTGCCATTGCCAAAAGTCATTCGACTTTCGCCACCCATCGGCTAGAGGCATCGGCCCGGGACTTTCCGTCCCGGCAGTCCGGGTGACCGTCATGCATGCCCCCGCCGCCCGCAGCGGCACGAACATCGCGTCCATCGCCGCGGCCATCGGCGCCATATCCGCGGTCGGGTTCGGCCTCGCGCTGTCCATCCCCCTGCTCGCCTTCGAACTGCACGATCGCGGCATCTCCAGCACCTGGATCGGCATCAACACCGCGATGGGCGGCATCGCCACCATCGCGGTCGCCCCCTTCCTGCCGAATCTCGTGCGGCGGCTCGGCGCGGGGCCGCTGCTGTTCGCCGCCATCCTCAGCGCGGCGGCGAGCCTGCTGGCGTTCAAGGTCACGGAATCGTTCGCGCTCTGGTTCCCGCTGCGCTTCATCTTCGGCGCGGCGCTGTGCGTGCTGTTCGTGGTCAGCGAGTTCTGGATCAACGCGGCGGCCCCCAACGACCGGCGCGGCCTCGTCATCGGCATCTACGGAACCGTGCTGTCCATGGGCTTCGCCGGCGGGCCGGCGGTGCTGAGCCTCGTCGGCACGCATGGCTGGGCGCCCTATCTGGTGGGCGCCGCCCTGTTCGCCCTCGCGGCCGTCCCGGTGATGATCGGGGCCGCAGGGGCACCGGCCATCGAGAAGGAAAGCTCGGGCGGCGTCTGGGCGCTGATGCTGGTTGCGCCGGCGGCCACGCTCGCCGCCTTCATCTTCGGCGCGGTGGAAACCGGCATGATCAACTTCCTGCCGCTCTACGGCCTGCGGCGCGGGCTCGACGAGGGACAGGCCGCGCTGCTGCTTACCATTGCCGAGCTGGGCAATGTCGGGTTGCAGCTTCCGCTCGGGCTGCTGAGCGACCGCGTCGACCGGCGCCGGCTGCTGCTCGTCTGCGGCAGCATCGGCGTGGTCGGCTCGTTCCTGATTCCACATCTGGCCATCGACGGCTGGGCGATGTGGATGACGGTGTTTCTCACCACGGGAATCGTTGCCGGCCTGTACACGGTCGGCCTCGCTTTGCTCGGCGCCCGCTTCAACGGCGCCGCTCTCGCCACCGCCAACGCCGCCTTCGTCATGCTCTATTCCATCGGCCTCACCGTCGGGCCGACGGCGGTAGGCGGCGGCATGCAGATCCTGGAACCGCACGGCTTCGCCTGGTCGATCGGCGCGTTCCTGCTGGTCTATGTACTGGTGGTCGCCGGGCAGATTTGGCGCGATCGCTGAGCGGCGTTCCTTGACATTCGCGCGCCGATCACGGATACGGACGCCAACGAGCGGCAGAGATGCCGCGCGATCATGATTTCTTCGGCGTGGCGGGCCACGTTCGAATGCCACGCTCCCAGGAGACCCGGTCATGGCCAAGGCAACGACCATCAAGATCAAGCTCGTGTCGAGCGCCGACACCGGCTTCTTTTACGTGACGAAGAAGAACTCGCGCACCATGACCGACAAGCTGGTCGTCAAGAAGTACGATCCGGTCGCGAAGAAGCACGTCGAGTTCCGCGAAGGCAAGATCAAGTGATCTGAGCCGACGCCGGCCGGCACGCCCGGCCCGGAAGACGCGAAAGGCGCCGCAAGGCGCCTTTTTTCGTTTCCGGCCGGTTCGTGTTTGCGGACAAGGATTTCGGGATCTTGCGGAGGAATGGAATCGGCGGACGATAAGCGGAGAGGCCTTCCGCAGCCATCGCCCGCCGACCAACCCCACGGGCCCAGGAGATGCGGCGGACCCGAGCATTCCGTAGGGCAAGCGGTTACCCGCCCGAAAAGCTATCGCAACCCTTCCGGAAAGCAAACGGATTGTGGGGGCGATGGTGGCGATTCGCCGGGCGGACGGGTCAGCCGACCGGGACGAACTGCCGGACCGTTTCGAGGAACTTGCCGACCGAGATGGGCTTGGACAGATAGGCCTCGCAGCCGCCCTCGCGGATGCGTTCCTCGTCGCCCTTCATGGCGAAGGCCGTCACCGCGATGACCGGGATCGACTTCAGCTCCGGGTCCGCCTTCAGCGCCCGGGTGACGTCGAGGCCCGACACTTCGGGAAGCTGGATGTCCATCAGGATCAGATCAGGCCGGTGGCGGCGCGCGAGCCCCAGCACATCGATGCCGTTGCGGGTGCCGACCGTGCTGTAGCCATGCGCTTCGAGCAGATCGTTGAAGAGCTTCATGTTAAGCTCGTTATCCTCAACGATCAGAATGGTCTTGGGCATCGGTCGCTGGATCCTCGGATCGACGGCAGCGGGACTGTGGGCGGATTCGCTCACGCATCCGCCGCCGATAGGTTAGCTTTACGCGTGCATTCCTTACGGAACCGGAAATGAGAAGCCGCCCTACCCGCTCCCGCTCCCTGTCCACCATCGAGGCCGCCCGCGAGGTTGGCCTCGGCGCGCTCGGCTTTCTCGCCGGCGACCCCGAAAGGATCGGCCCCTTCCTCGCGGAGAGCGGCCTGTCGCCGGCGGATCTGCGCGGCGTGGCAGGCTCGACGGCGTTTCATGTGGCGTTGCTCGACTACCTGATCAACCGCCAGGACCTGCTGGTCTCCTATGCCGGCGAAGCCGGGATCGACCCCGGCCATGTCGTGGCGGCGCGCGAGATCCTCGCCCACGCCGGGATTGGCGAGGACTGAGGCGAGCCTCTTCGGAGAGCGGCCATGCCACGGCTTCCGGCCTTCTGCCGCGACTGCCTGAATGATGCGGGCGAGGCGCCGCGCTGCCTGCATTGCGGCAGCCCGCGCGTGCTGCGTCACATCGAGCTGAACGCGCTCCACGTCGCCCATATCGACTGCGACGCCTTCTACGCGGCGGTGGAGAAGCGCGACGACCCGTCCCTGCGCGATGTGCCGGTCATCATCGGCGGCGGTAAGCGCGGCGTGGTCTCGACCGCCTGCTACCTCGCCCGCGTGAAGGGCGTGCGCTCGGCCATGCCGATGTTCAAGGCACTGGCGCTGTGTCCCGAAGCGGTGGTGGTGAAGCCCAACATGGCGAAATACGTCGCCGTCGGCCGCCAGATCCGGGAACGTTTCCTCAGCCTGACGCCCCTGGTCGAGCCGCTCTCCATCGACGAGGCATTCCTGGATCTTGCCGGCACGGAGCGCCTGCACGGCGTGAGCCCCGCCCGCGCGCTCGCCCGGCTGGCGCGGTCCATCGAGGCCGAGATCGGCGTGACCATCTCGGTGGGGCTGGCGCCGAACAAGTTTCTCGCCAAGATCGCCTCGGAACTCGACAAGCCGCGCGGCTTCGCCGTCATCGGCGGTGCGGAAGCCGTCGCCTTTCTCGCCCCGCGCAGCGTCGGCACCATCTGGGGTGTCGGCAAGGCGACCCAGGAGCGCCTCGCCCGCGAGGGCTTCCGGCTGATCGCCGACCTTCAGGCAGCGGACGAGGTGACGCTCATGCGGCGCTTCGGCAATGAGGGGCTGCGCCTCGCCCGCCTCGCGCGCGGCATCGACGACCGGCCGGTCAATCCCGAGCGCGAAACCAAGAGCGTCTCGACGGAGACCACCTTCGACACCGACATCGCCGATTTCCGCGCGCTGGAGCAGGAGCTTTACCGGCTGACGCGCAAGCTCTCCGACCGCCTCAAGGCGGCGGGGTTCGCCGGCCGCACGGTGACGCTCAAGCTGAAGACCTCCGATTTCCGCCTCATCACCCGCGCGCGCTCGCTGGAGGACCCGACCCGCCTCGCCCACCGCATTTTCGACCATGCCCGCGAATTGCTGGCGCGGGAGGCGGACGGGCGGCACTTCCGGCTGATCGGCGTCGGGGTCTCGGAGCTGAGCGATCCGGCCCTCGCCGACCCCGCCGACCTGATCGACACGCAGGCGACCAAGCGCGGGCTGGCCGAACTCGCCACCGACACGCTGCGCGCGCGCTTCGGCAAGGAGATCATCGACCGGGGGATCGCGCTCGACGCCCCGCGACGGCGCGGCGCCGAGCAGCCGCACCGCAACCAGCCGGACGAGACCTCGGCTCCCGACGATACGGGCGCGCCTACTTCGCGCACTCTTCCTTCGGCAGCGCCTCGTAGGAAGTGAGCTTCCCACGCAGGGCGAACTCGCCATAGTCCAGCTTCAGGTTCCGGCTCACGCCGTTGTCGAACATGTCGAAGCTGATGATGTAGTCCGGCGTCTGGCTGGTGGCGCCGCGCTCGTAATAGCTGATCGTCACCGGATAGCGGGTGCGGCCGGCCAGGTCGGCGGTGGTGGCCGCGTCTTCCAGCCCCTTCGCGTCGCTCACACCGCGCCCGATCACCGAGAGCGTGTCATAGACCTTCTTGGCGTCCGGCGAGCCGTCGAAGACCTTGGCGTCGAGCACCGAGTCGCCCTTTTCGGCGGCGGCGATCAGGCGCAGCACGTGCTGGGTCGGCAGCATGATGTTGGAGCCGAGCTGGCGCTCGTCCTGCTCCGGCTTGGTCGCCTTGACCACCAGCCGGCCGTCCCGGCGCTCGGCCACGCCGTCGGCCTCGTCGGGCGTCTCGCCATTCAGCGTGTTGGTGACGCGGAAACGATAGGCATTGCCCTCGCCATCCTCCCAGGTCGCGGTCGAGACCGCGCTGTTGACCCGTCCGCCCTCGGTCAGAAGATCCGTGTTCTGGCGTAGCTGCACCGAGTAACCCGCGCAGGGGTTGCCGCGCATTTCGTAGACGATCCGCCCCTCGGCGCCCGCGACCCGGTTGGCCGGCTTGGTGCCGTCCAGGGAAATCTCGTAGGTCGCCCGGTGCGGCGTCAATTGGATGGCGGCGGCCGGCAGGGCCGAGCCGGAGAGCAGGACAAGGGCGGCGACGGCACTTGAGGATCGGACGAAAGGCATAGTCACTCGGCTCCCGGGAGGCCCCACACGCGGCTTGCGAACAGCGAACCGATCCGCCAAACATCACCCTTCGAAAGTGGCGATAGCGGGACGGGCGCCGTCCGACGCACGCCGGCACACAATCAGCACGATAGCAGGAGAACCCCATGTCTGGAACGGTTGACGCCAAGCTCGCGGCCCTCGGCATCGTCATACCCGCCGCCACCGCGCCGGCGGCGAACTATGTGCCGACAGTCACCAGCGGCAATCTGTTGTGGATCTCCGGCCAGATCTCGGTGGCCGACGGCAAGTTCATGGCCGGCAAGCTCAACAGCGAGGCCGATATCGAGGCCGGCCGCGCCGCCGCGCGCCAGTGCGGCATCAACCTGATCGCCCAGATGAAGGCGGCGCTCGGCGATCTCGACCGGGTGAAGCGGGTGGTGAAGCTGGTTGGCTTCGTCAATTCCGCCCCTGACTTCACCGACCAGCCCAAGGTCGTCAACGGCGCCTCGGACCTGTTCGTCGAGGTGTTCGGCGATGCCGGCCGGCACGCGCGCTCGGCGGTCGGCGTGGCGGCGCTGCCGTTCAATGTCAGCGTCGAGGTCGAGGCGGTCGTCGAGTTCGCCTGAGACCGTCCATGGTGCTCCAGCCCAACGCTCCCGCCTGGCTGACGGCGTGCCCGGTCGCCCACCGCGCGCTGCACGATGCCGCGCGCGGCGTGATCGAGAACACGCCGTCCGCCGTGGATGCGGCGCTGGCGCGCGGCTACGCCATCGAGGTCGACATCCAGCTTTCCGCCGATGGCGAGGCGCTGGTGTTCCATGACGACACGCTGGAGCGGCTGACCACCGCCACCGGGCCGGCGGCGGCGCTGACCGCCGCCGCGCTCAAGGCGCTCGACCTGCGCGACACCGGCGACCGCATGATGACGCTGGGCGAGCTTCTCGCCCGCGTCGGCGGGCGGGTGCCGCTGGTCATCGAGCTGAAAAGCCGCTTCGACGGCGACACCGCCGTCGCCGCCCGCGCCGCCGAGATATTGGCCGGCTATGACGGGCCGGCGGCGCTGATGTCGTTCGATCCCGATCTCGTCGCGGCGGTGCGCCGCCTCGCCCCGCACATCCCGCGCGGCATCACCATGGAACACCGCTACGACGATCCCGAATGGGATTTCCTTTCCCCCGCGACCAAGTTCGCCTGGGGCAACCTGCTGCATTTCCCGCGCACGCGGCCGGATTTCGTGGCCCATTACGTCCGGGAGCTGCCGTCGACGGCAGTCTCGCTGGCCCGCCACGCCGTCGCGCTGCCGCTGCTGACCTGGACGGTGCGTACGCCCGAGGACCGCGCGGTTGCCGCGCGGCATGCCGACCAGATGATCTTCGAGGGCTTCCTGCCCTGAGCCGGGCCGGCGCCTCTGCCGTCGCGATCGCGTGAGCACCCTTCCGCTCGGCATCGGGGACGCGCACATTGGGCCCATCGTTCCCGCCGTCCCGCCGAGCCTCATCCATGCCTGACGAGAATTTCCGCCTCCGCGTCGAGAGCGAAATCCGCGCGCTGTCGCCCGATGCCTGGGATGGCTGCGCCAACCCCGGCGCCTCGCACCCTACATCAGAAACTCCCCCTAAGCCTTTGATAGATGAAGTTCGCGCCGTGCGTGAACAACATCGCGCGGTGCCTGAGGCGGGTTGCGCGGCGGTTCAGCAGCGCCCTGCCAATCCCTTCGTCAGCCACGCCTTTCTCTCCGCGCTGGAAGAGTCCGGCGCGGTGTCGGCGCAGACCGGATGGCTGCCGCAGCACCTCGTTCTGGAAGACCCCGAAGGCCGCATCGTCGGCGTCTGCCCCGCCTATCTCAAGTCGCATTCGCAGGGCGAATACGTGTTCGACCATGGCTGGGCGGAAGCCTTCGAGCGTGCCGGCGGGCGCTATTACCCCAAGCTCCAGGTGGCGGTGCCGTTCACCCCCGCAACCGGCCCTCGCCTGCTGGCCGCGCCCGGCGCCGACGCGGCGACGGTGCGCGCAGCGCTGGCCGGCGGCCTCGTGGCGCTGGCCGGGCTGCGCCAGGTCTCCTCGGTTCACGCCACCTTCCTGACCGACGCCGATGCGCAGGCGCTGGAAGCGGAAGGCTTCCTGCCGCGCACCGACCAGCAGTTCCACTGGCACAATCGCGGCTACGACGATTTCGAGGCGTTCCTCGGCGATCTCGCCTCGCGCAAGCGCAAGCAGATACGGCGCGAGCGGCGCGAGGCACTGGATAACGGAATCACCGTCCACGCGCTCACCGGCGCCGATCTGACGGAAGAGGTGTGGGACGCCTTCTTCGCCTTCTACATGGAGACCGGCTCGCGCAAATGGGGCCGCCCCTATCTCAACCGCGACTTCTACCGCCTGATCGGCGAGCGGATGGCGGACCGCATCCTTCTCGTCATGGCCAAGCGTGGCGGACGCTGGATCGCCGGCGCCATCAACTTCATCGGCGCGGATACGCTTTATGGCCGGCACTGGGGCGCGATCGAGCACCATCCGTTCCTGCATTTCGAGGTCTGCTACCATCAGGCCATCGACTTCGCCATCGCGCGCGGTCTCTCGACCGTGGAGGCCGGCGCGCAGGGCGAGCACAAGCTGGCGCGCGGCTACATGCCGGTCACGACGCACTCGGCGCACTACATCGCCGATCCGCAGTTCCGCGCCGCCGTCGCCCATTATCTCGAGCGCGAGCGCCGCTACATCGCCGAGACGGGCGAGGAACTGAGCGAACTCGGGCCGTTCCGCCATGCCGGCACCCGGGCCGACGACGAACCGTGAGCGGGAGCCTTGACCCGCATCGCGCGGCTTGCGATCAGGCTTGTCCGGCGGGCCGCCGCGTTCCACGCCCCGCCGACAGGGAGGATTCGCGATGACCTACGATCCCGGCAACATCTTCGCCAAGATTCTGCGCGGCGAGCTGCCCGCCTTCAAGGTCTATGAGGATGAGAAGGTGTTCGCCTTTCTCGACATCTTCCCGCGCGCGCCTGGCCACACGCTGGTGATCCCGAAGGCGCCCACCCGCAACCTGCTCGACGTCGCGCCGGAGGATTTGGCGGCGGTCGCCGCTGCCGCCCAGCGCATCGCACAGGCGCAGGTGAAGGCGTTCGGTGCCGAGGGCATCACCGTGACCCAGCACAACGAGCCCGCCGGCGGGCAGGAAGTGTTTCACCTGCATGTCCATGTAATCCCGCGCCAGAGCGGCGTCGAGCTGCGCGCGCCGCTCTCCTACAAGGAAACGCCGGAAGTTCTGGCCGAGCAGGCGGCCGCGCTTACGGCGGCGCTGGAGGGCTGAGCCGCCCGGCTCACGCCACGCCGAGCCACCAGGCGCCGACGACGAGGATCGCCTCGGCCACCAGCACGCCGGCCAGCACGGAGCGGCGCACCGCGAGGAAGCCGGCGATGCCGCCGGCCACCGCGCCGACGCGCAGCCAGAGCGGCAGCGCCACCAGTGCGCCGCTCGGCACCAGCACGAGGCGGGCCACCACGGCGGCAAGCAGCGCCGTCGCCACCGCCGTCACCCAGCGCATGCCGGCGCTGTCCTCGTCGATGCGCCGGCCGAACAGCACGCCCAGCACGCGCCAGACCTCGTTCGGCAGGAAGCCGATGAAGATCACGATCAGCACGGCGGTGAACTCGCTCAGGCCGCTCATGGCGCGCGCCTCGGGCGATAGCGGTCGATCAGGAAGGCCAGCGTTCCCCCACCCACACCGGCCCAGAACAGGTCGAGCCCGCCCGGCGAACCCGCCGCCAGCGGTATGATGGCGGTACCGAGCCCGATGGCGAGCCAGTCCACCGTGTGGCGCGCATTGCGCACGAGCAGGATGGTGAAGGAAATCGGCGTCAGCAGAAGCAGCGCCACCGCCAGCGGCCCGGGCAGCGTGTGGCTGAGAAAGAAGCCGACCCCGGTGCCGAACATGGAGAGGACCGACAGCCCGAGCCCGAGTCCGGTCGCGAAGGCCGGGCGGCCGTCGGGATCCACCTTCGGCAGCAGGCGGAAACCCTCCACCCACATCGTCACCGCGACGAAATGGGCGCAGACCAGCTCCCGCCACAGGCTGGGGCGCGGTCCGCGCATCAGCGGCATGAGCGACACGACCATCGGCAGCAGCCGCACCCCCGACAGGCACACCGCCAGCGCCAACGCCGGCAGCGAGCTGCCCGCCGCGAGGCCGCCAACGAGGATCACCTGCGCCGGCAGGGCCCAGACCAGCACGGTCGAGAGAAGCCCCGCCCCGACGGGAAAGCCGAGATCGTGCAAGAGCCCGCCAAAGCCGACGAACGTCACGATGAGCACGATGCCCGGGACATGAAGCGAGGCCGCGAGGCCGCGCAGGAACCAGTACACAGGGCGGCGCGGGACCGGAACGGGCGATGGGGGATCTGAATGCATAACGCTCATCTCGACGCCCGCGCTACATCGGCCCCCCGGTTCCCGGCGTCAAGCGACCCATCCGACGCCGGCGCGGTGCCGCGCGCATGGCTGCCATGTCAGGCAACGACGAGGACGTGCCCCCGGAATCGAACCGCCCGCGGCGTGACCCGCGGGCGGCTCTTACATTCGTCCCTCGCCTTCCAGGAGCGGGATCAGGCCTTGACCAGCGGCACCTTCGGCACGCGCGAGCTTGTCGGCTTGGCGCGTCCGGCGGCACCCGCCGGCTTCTTGGCCTTGGAAGCCGGCGCCTTGCGGCGCGGGGCGCGCTTGGGCTTGGCCGGGGCGATCTTCTCCGGCTTGGGCGTGATCGGGCCCTCGGGGAACTCGAAGCCGAGCGAGGTCTCGCCCTCCTCGTCGGTCTTCAGCACCACGCGGACATGGCCGCCCGAACGCAGCTTGCCGAACAGCACCTCGTCGGCCAGCGCCTTCTTGATGTGCTCCTGGATCACCCGGCCCATCGGGCGGGCGCCCATCTGCTGGTCGTAGCCACGCTCCACCAGCCAGGCGGTCGCATCGTCGGAAAGCTCGATGGTCACGTTGCGGTCGGCCAGCTGAGCTTCGAGCTGCAACACGAACTTCTCCACCACCAGCGCGATGATCTCGTTGGTGAGATGCGCGAAGGGGATGATCGCGTCGAGGCGATTGCGGAACTCCGGCGCGAACAGGCGGTTGATCGCCTCCACGTCGTCGCCCTCGCGCTTGGAGCGCGTGAAGCCGAAGGCCGACTTCGACAGGTCGGCGGCGCCCGCATTGGTCGTCATGATCAGAATGACGTTGCGGAAATCCACCTGCTTGCCGTTGTGGTCGGTCAGCTTCCCGTGGTCCATCACCTGCAGCAGGATGTTGAACAGGTCGGGATGCGCCTTCTCGATCTCGTCGAGCAGCAGCACGCAGTGCGGGTGCTGGTCGACGCCGTCGGTCAGCAGGCCGCCCTGGTCGAAGCCGACATAGCCGGGAGGCGCGCCGATCAGCCGCGAGATGGTGTGCCGCTCCATGTACTCGGACATGTCGAAGCGCAGCAGCTCGACGCCGAGGCTGGAGGCGAGCTGCTTGGCCACCTCGGTCTTGCCGACGCCGGTGGGGCCCGAGAACAGGTAGGAGCCGATCGGCTTCTCCGGCTCGCGCAGCCCGGCGCGGGCGAGCTTGATGGCCGAGGACAGCGCCTCGATGGCCTTGTCCTGCCCGTAGACGACGCGCTTCAGCGTGGTCTCCAGCGCCGCGAGGATCTCGGTGTCGGACTTGGAGACGGTCTTGGGCGGGATACGGGCGATGGTGGCGATGGTCGCCTCGATCTCCTTGACGCCGATGATCTTCTTGCGCCGGGCCTCGGGCAGCAGCATCTGCGCCGCGCCCGACTCGTCGATGATGTCGATCGCCTTGTCCGGCAGCTTGCGGTCATGGATGTAGCGCGCGGAAAGCTCCACCGCCGCCTTGATGGCGTCGTTGGTGTAGCGCAGCCGGTGGTAGTCCTCGAAATAGGGCTTGAGGCCCTTCAGGATCTCGATGGCGTCCGGCACGGTCGGCTCCGGCACGTCGATCTTCTGGAAGCGGCGCACGAGGGCGCGGTCCTTCTCGAAGTACTGGCGGTACTCCTTGTAGGTGGTCGAGCCGATGCAGCGCAGCGTGCCGGAGGCCAGCGCGGGCTTGAGCAGGTTGGAGGCGTCCATCGCGCCGCCCGAGGTCGCGCCGGCGCCGATCACCGTGTGGATCTCGTCGATGAACATGATGGCGTCGGGATAGGCCTCGATTTCCTTGACCACCTGCTTGAGGCGTTCCTCGAAATCGCCGCGGTAGCGGGTGCCGGCCAGCAGCGCGCCCATGTCGAGCGAGAAGACGGTGGCCTTCCTGAGCACGTCCGGCACCTCGCCGTTGACGATGCGGCGGGCGAGTCCCTCGGCGATGGCAGTCTTGCCCACGCCGGGATCGCCCACGAAGAGCGGGTTGTTCTTCGAACGGCGGCACAGCACCTGGATGGTGCGCTGGATCTCGCCGTCACGGCCGATCAGCGGATCGATCTTGCCCTCGCGCGCCTTTTTGTTGAGGTTGACGCAATAGGCTTCGAGCGCATCGGCCTTCTTCTTGGTCTCCTCCCCGGTCTTCGTCTCCGTCTCCTCTTCGGCGCCCCGCACAGGACGGCTTTCCGACATGCCGGCGCGCTTGGCGATGCCGTGGCTGATGTAGTTGACCGCGTCGTAGCGGGTCATGTCCTGCTCTTGCAGGAAATAGGCCGCATGGCTCTCACGCTCGGCGAAGATCGCGACCAGCACGTTGGCGCCGGTCACTTCCTCGCGGCCGGAGGACTGCACATGGATGACGGCACGCTGGATCACACGCTGGAAGCCGGCGGTCGGCTTGGAATCCTCGCCGCCATCCTGCACCAGATTGTCCAGCTCGGTATCGATATATTCGACGAGGTTGCGACGGAGCTTGTCGAGGTCGACATTGCAGGCGCGCATCACCGCCGCCGAGTCCTGGTCGTCGACCAGAGACAGCAGCAGGTGCTCAAGGGTCGCATATTCGTGATGACGCTCGTTGGCGAGCGCGAGGGCCCGGTGAAGCGACTGCTCGAGGCTGCGGGAGAAGGTGGGCATCGGGACCTCTTCGTTTAGCCGTCGCGGAGCGTCACTTCTTCTCCATGACGCACTGCAAAGGATGCTGGTGCTTGCGCGCGAAGTCCATAACCTGCGTGACCTTTGTCTCGGCCACTTCGTAGGTGTAGACGCCGCACTCCCCCACGCCATGCTGATGCACATGCAGCATGATCTGTGTGGCTTCCTCCCGATTCTTCGTGAAGAAGTGCTCGAGCACGTGCACGACGAACTCCATTGGCGTGTAGTCGTCGTTGAGCAGGAGCACCCGGTAGAGATTTGGCCGCTTCGCCTGCGGCTTGGTGCGGGTGATGACCGCCGTGCCGGGCGCGTTGTCGCCGCGCCGTCGACGCTCGTCGTCAGCCATCATCGTTGCACGTGGATCGGACGTGTACAGGTCGGACATTCAGGCTTTCCCCAAACCGGCGCGCCGGTTCATGAGGGTTATAATATGTATGCCCCCCCGCAGACGCCAGAGGCGCCGTGCGCTCCCGCTGTCGCAATACGGTGACAATTTGCCCGGCGGCACGGTGGCCTGAGCCTCGGTGACGTACCGCCCGTCGCCGAAACGCAAAAGGCCCGGCGTTGCCGCCGGGCCTTGCGAAAGCAAGCGTGGAGGGCTGGAAGCCAGCTCTCACTTGGCTCCGGGAATCTTGCCGAGAACGCTCTCGTAGGGCTTGTAGCTCTCCTTGGCGAGGTCGGCGTAAAGCTCGCCGATCTTGGTCGCCTGGGCCACGAAGCCCTCATAGGCATTCTTGAAATAGTCGGACTGGATCTCGACCGCCTTGTCGAGGGTCTTGGCACCAAACAGCTTCTCGGCCGTCGCGGTGCCTTCCTCGAAGGACTTCTTCGAGTAGTCCGCGACTTCCACGGCGATCGCCTGGAAGCCCTTGGAAACGGTGCCGAAGCTCTTGACCGCGAGGTCCATGTTGTCCTTGCCGAGCTTCTGGATGTCGTCGAAATTCTGAGCCATTTGAGCCAACTCCTGTCGTGTCGCCACACGCGTTGCGCTCTTTTTCAGCCGCACGCGCCCGGGAACTCTCCCTGACCCCTGTGTACTGCGCCGCACCATTCGACGTCAAGCGAAATTGTGCAGCGCAACATGAGCGGCGTGTGGCCCCGGCATCGCGGCATCGCCACCCCCGCCCCTTCTTCTCGCCACATCCACACGCTTGAAAGCCGTTCTTTACGACTTTGTAACCGCGCCCTTCTTAAGGTTTGGGAAGTGATGGTTCGGCAGGGTTCCTTAACCGATCCGGCTCGCCGCGCGGCCCACAAAGGTGGCGCGACGAGAGAAGCCCTGCCGGGCGCGTTGGGTTCCGGCGCAAGCCGGCTAGAGTAGCGGGACGAGTAGATGCGGGTTCCGGGAATTGTCGGCACGCTTGTCATGCGTGCCGCCGTGGCGGTGTTGGCGGTCTCCCTCATCGGGGTCGGTGCCTCGGAAGCGGCGTCGAAGAAAAAGAAGACGGCACGCAGCAAGGCGACCGTCACACGTACGGCCGCTCCGAGCGGCACCTGGCATCGCGGCTATTCCCATATCGTCATGGACGCCAATACGGGCCGCGTTCTCGACGCCGAGAACGCCGACGCCCTGCGTCATCCCGCTTCCGTCACCAAGGTGATGACGCTCTATCTCCTGTTCGAGCAGCTTGAATCCGGGAAGATGCGGCTCAATACGCCGCTGCGCGTCTCGCGCTATGCCGCCTCCCAGCAGCCGTCCAAGCTTGGCGTGAAGCCCGGAACCACTATTTCCGTCGAGGACGCCATCCAGGCGCTCGTCACCCGCTCGGCCAACGACGTCGCGGTGGTCATCGCGGAGAACATCTCTGGCGACTCGTCCAGCTTCGCCCAGCTCATGACCCGCCGCGCCCGCCAGCTCGGCATGTCCCGCACCACCTTCCGCAACCCGAACGGCCTGCCCAACCCGCAGCAGGTCACCACGGCCCGCGACCTCGCCGTCCTCGGCCGTGCGGTCCAGGAGCGGTTCCCGAAGTACTACGGCTACTTCGAGGAGCGCAGCTTCATGTATCGCGGCGTGGCCATCCGCAACCACAACCGCCTGCTCGGACGGGTGGAAGGCGTCGACGGCATCAAGACCGGCTACACCGCCGCCTCCGGCTTCAACCTGCTGACCAGCGTCAAGGTGGACGGCCGCTACGTGATCGCGGTCGTTCTCGGCGGCACCAGCGCCGGTGCGCGCGACAACAAGATGGTCGCACTGATCAACCGGCACCTGCCCCGCGCCTTTGCCGGCCGCCAGACCGTCGCTCGCATGAACAGTGCCCCGACCGGCGCTGGCTCAGACGAGGAGATCGGCGCGCCGGTGGCGCTCGCCTCGGCCGATCCGGCTCCGCTGCCCGTTCCCGCACCGGCCAACGCCCAGGCGCGCGCCACCATCCCCGTTCCCGCCGCCAATCCGCGCGTCGCCATGGCCTCGGTGGTCTCGGACGCTGACGTCACCGCCTCGGTGCCCACCCCCCTGCCGCCGCCTGTCCGTGGCAACCAGACCGCAGCCGACGGACCGGCCGCCGGTTCTGTTGCCCCCATCGTACCCGTCGCCGTGAAGACGGTCGCCATCGCCCGCCCGACCGCCCCTACTGCCAGCTTCAGCAATCAGCCCGGCATTCTCGGCACGCTGTCCTTCTCCGGCGGCCAGTCCAGCGGCGCCACGCAGGCTCAGGCGGCCCCGGCCCAGCGCGCCATCAAGCAGCAGGTGCAGCTTGCCAGCGCCGGCCCGACCGAGATTCCGCGCCAGGAGGCCGAGCAGGCCGAGCGGGCGGCGACGCCGCCCTCCGGCTGGGCGATCCAGATCGGCGCCTTCGGCAGCGAGGCGGACGCCCGCGCCCAGATCGCCAAGGCCCAGCAGAAGGCGCCCGGCGCCCTCTCCAAGGTCGACGCCTACACCGAGGAAGCCGTGAAGGGCTCGACGAAGATCGTGCGCGCCCGCTTCGCCGGCTTCGATCAGGAGTCGGCCGCGCGCAGGGCCTGCCAGGCGCTCAAGCGGAGCGACTTCGGCTGTATGGTTTTCCGTAACTGACGGGAGGGTTCAATGCCCGTCGAGCAGGATGTCCTTGGCTTCGTTCACCCGGGCGGCGAGATAGTTCGACCCGCCCTGATCGGGATGGAGTTTCTTCATAAGGGATCGGTGGGCTTTGCGGACCTCGTCCGCCCCCGCCCCCGGCTGAAGCCCCAGGATCTGGTAGGCCTCCTCTTCCGTCATCGCGCTACGGCGCGCCGGATCAGTGCGCCGCCGGCCCGCGTCGCCATCAGCGTGTTCACGCCAACCGGGCGACCGGCGGTCAAGATAAGCTTCGAGTAGCTGCCGGCTCTCCGCGTCCACGTCGAGGGCGAGGCGCGCGAGAGTCGGCACGTCCAGCGCGTCGAGCGCCGTGCCGGACAGCGGACCGGCGATCACCTTGCCGGTGAGCCGCCCGCTGTCATGGTCGAGCTCCATGTCGAGCGCGGCGGTACGCACCTTCGAGCTTCGTCCCGGACTGGCCTTGCCGCGCGACCACGGCAACGCGCCGCGAATGTCCCAGCCGATCAGCGACAGTCCGAAAAGCCCCAGGGGGAGCGCGGTCTCGATATGGCCGCGCAGCCCCACGAAGCCGGCGATGGCAAGCAGGGCCATGCCGCCGACCCGGCGCCCGAGCCGGGCCAGCGCCTTCGCGTCGGCGCGGCCAAACGCCTTCAGGCCGTAAAAGATGAAGGCGACGATGGCCGCCCCGACCAGCAGATTGATCATCGCGAATCCTGCATCGCCGAGATCAACCGGCGGGCGCCGGGAGAACTGCCGGCCAGCGCCGCGAGCGCCTTCGAGCCGCCCGCCGCGTAGCTCGCCACCGCCCGCAGCAAGGCCCGCAATTCGGCGGCGGCGCCGGCGTCGAAACGGCAATAGGCGCCGCGCGTGAGCCGGGCGATCTCGCGGAAGCCGCGTTCCACCGCCGGATCGGCACCCTCCTGGAACATGAACACCGGCACCCCGCGCAGGGCGAGCGGCCCAGCCTCGGCGCAGAGCGCGTCGATGGGCTCCTCCAGCGCGTCGCCGACGAACACCAGCGCCCCGACCGGCCCCTTGCCGGCCTGCGCCTCGGCATGGCGCAGCACGCGGCCGATCTGCGTGCGTCCGCCCTGGCAGTCGATGCGCGCCATCAGCGCGCCCAGCTTGCCGCCGTCCGCCAGCCAGGGCGAGGCCCGGCATTCGCCAATGCCCCGGTAATAGACGAGCTGGATGTCGAGCCCGCCGATCTTCGACGCCTCATCGAACATCTCTCCCTGCAGGCCGCAGGCCATGTCCCATGTCGGCTGCCGGCTCAACGTGGCGTCGAGGGCGAAGATCAGCCTGCCGCGCCGCTCGGCGGTCAGCGGCACGCGCTGCTCCACCTCCGCCAGAAAGGCGGCGATGTCGGCCGAGACGGCGGCCGGGGCGGTGTCCTTGCGTTTCTCGATGGCCATGCGGATGCCCGTGCGGATTCGCGGCGAGTGTAGCGGGCCGGTGGGGCCGGCGAACAGGGGCCCTCGCCGATGGTTGACCCCCCTTCCCGCTCTGCTAGCTTCCGCCGCCCGAACGACAGGGGAGCCGAACATGGCCACGCCGCGCAACATCCGCACCGTCCACACCGTCGCCGAGCTGCGCGAACAGGTGGCGCGGTGGCGGGCGGCGGGCGAGACGGTGGCGCTGGTGCCGACCATGGGCGCGCTGCATGCCGGCCATGTCGCGCTGATGGAAGCTGCGAAGGCGCACGCGACGCGGGCGATCGTCTCGATCTTCGTCAACCCGACCCAGTTCGCCCCGACCGAGGATCTCGGCCGCTACCCGCGCACGCTGGAGGCGGACCTCGACAAGGCGGAAGGCGCCGGTGTCGCGCTGGCCTTCGTGCCCGACGTCGCGGAGATGTACCCGGAAGGCTTCGCCACCACCGTTTCGCTTTCCGGGCCGGCGCTGGGGCTGGAGACGGATTTCCGCCCGACCCATTTCGCCGGCGTCGCGACCGTGGTCGCCAAGCTGCTGGGTCAGGCGGCGCCCGACGTGGCACTGTTCGGCCAGAAGGACTACCAGCAGCTTCAGGTCGTCACCCGCATGGCGCGCGACCTCGACCTGCCGGTGCGCATCCTCGGCGTGCCGACGGTGCGGGAGGCGGACGGCCTCGCCCTCTCCTCCCGCAACGTCTATCTCTCGCCCGAGGATCGCGCCGGCGCTCCGGCGTTGCATCGCGCGTTGAGCGCGGCGGCGGCCGACATCGCCGGCGGCGCCGATATCGCCGCGAGCGTCGAGACGGCGCGCCACGCGGTCATCGCCGCCGGCTTCGCGCTGGATTACCTGGAGGCCCGCCACGCCGCCACGCTGGCGCCGGTCGCGGCCCGGTCCGACGGTCCGATCCGGCTCCTCGTCGCCGCCCGCATCGGCGCGACGCGGCTGATCGACAATCTCGCCGTGCCGGGCTGATCCGCGTTTCGCGTCACACGACGCCGAAATAGCTGATCGCCATGCCGACGATGACCAGCGCCAGCCCGATGCCGAGCACATAACGCATCGGGCGCACCTCGACGGCCTGCCGCTCCTCGGTGTCCGCCTTCACCACGGCCTCGCCATTCCTAACGACGCGGTGATCATCCGAATCCTGCACCATCGGTCTC
This sequence comes from Ancylobacter sp. TS-1, assembly GCF_009223885.1. Classification (NCBI taxonomy): domain Bacteria; kingdom Pseudomonadati; phylum Pseudomonadota; class Alphaproteobacteria; order Hyphomicrobiales; family Xanthobacteraceae; genus Ancylobacter; species Ancylobacter sp. TS-1. The sequence goes on along the minus strand of NZ_CP045144.1, from coordinate 630,466 downwards.
TCCTTTCCTCGCTGTCAGGACGACAACGCGGAAGGCGGCCTTCGGGTCCGACATCGGTCAGAGCAGGCCGAGCGAGCGCAGCTCGCGGCGCAGAGTGTCCGGCAGCGCCGGCGCGTCGCCTCCCGCCGCCAGATCGGCCGGAACGTCCTTGTCGGCGAGGTAGCGCCAACCCTGGAAGGGCCGGTTCGGCCGCGGCATCACCCGGTGCACCACCGGCTCCATCACCAGATGGCAGCGGCGGATGCCGTCGCCGTCGACGAAGGGGCGGATGCCGGTGAGGCGCTGGCGGCAGGCCACTTCGCCCTTGATGACCCAGTAGAGCGAACCGCCGTCCAGCAGCTCGGTCATGCGCGTGGGCACCATACGGGTCGTGTGCACCTGCTCGGCCGTCTCGCCGCGCGCCGTCTTGCCGGCGAGATTCTCGGCAATCCACTCCTCCAGGTCCTCGATGGACTCGGCGCCGACGCAGAGCTTCAGGAGGTGGAGCGGCATGGCACGGCTCGCATGGGGAGTGACGCCCCTCTATACGCGCTTGACGGTCGGCCAGTCGACCTCGTCCTCCGGCAGTGCCCCGGTTTCCTTCAGCGCCGCCTCCTTCCACGCGACGAAGGCCGGGTGCGCGTGGATGGCGTCGACATAGGCGTCCGCCACCGGGTCGAGCGCGACCCCATAGGTGCGCAGCCGCGTCGCGACGGGGGCGTACATCGCATCCGCGCCGCAGAAGGCGCCGTAGAGGAAATCGCCGCCGGCCCCGAACCGGGCACGCGCCTCGTTCCAGCGGCGCGTGATACGGCGGACATCGGCGAGCGCCTCCTCCGGCAGAGCGCGCGGCTCGATCGGACGCCAGAGGTTCATCGGCGCGGCACCGCGCAGCGCGCCGAAGCCGCCATGCATTTCGGTGGCCAGCGAGCGCGCATGCCCCCGCGCCGCCGGATCGGACGGCCAGACGCCCTTGTCGGGAAAGCGCTCGGCGAGGTGCTCGAGTATGGCGATGGATTCCCACACCACCGCCTCGCCGTCGATCAGCACCGGCACCCGGCCGGCCGGCGAATGCTCGCGCACGCGCTCCTTGAAATCGGGCGCGTCGAGCGGGACGAGGATTTCCTCGAACGGGATACCCAGCGCGGTCAGCGCCAGCCAGGGACGCAGCGACCAAGAGGAATAGTTCTTGTTTCCGATGATGAGCCTGAGCGCCACCGTGTTTCTCCTTGGGAGGGGATCGGCGGCAGGTTCGGGCAAATGCCGCGCCGGCGCAAACGCATGACGCTTATGGCGGCGATCAATCCGCGTGATCGCGGGAGCCGAAAAGCAAACGGCCCGGCCTTGCGGGCCGAGCCGTCATAAAACTCTCAGGGTGGCTGCTCTCGGCCGCCTAGGACCGGAATGCCTCAGCTGGCGACGGTCTGGACCGCCTGGAAACCGCCGAAAAGGTAGACAAGGGCAACGCCAGCCAGAAAGGCGACAACGGCCCAACGCGCAACTCCCCAACAGGAGTGCTCGGATACCGAATTCATGTTGATCCTCGGAACGTTTCGTTCGCCGCGCGGCCTCGCGAGTTCGACTCGGCGCAGGCGCTAGCTGCAACAACACTTAATGAAACGTTACCGATTTCGCAATCGCGAAAACGCCACATTCCACTTCCGGCGCCGCAGGACAGACCCGCCCGGCACGCATGACAGGCTCATGACAGGGCCGCCGCCTCCCCGCGCCGCGCCTATTGAAAGCCGGCCGCTCCCGCCTCACCATGCACGCGACCGCCCGCCGCACCGGCGCCGGCGAAACGCGGGGCGCAGCAGGCAAGGCCATGTTCGGGTTCAGCTATATCGACGCGCTCGCCTTCGCGGTCTTCGCCCTCGCGTGGATCACCTATCACGGCATGATGGAGGGGAGATGGGCGGAGACGCGCTCGCTCAACCGCCGCATGGATGTGTTCCGCACGCAGTGGACGCAGCGCATGCTGGCGCGCGAGAACCGCATCGTCGACGCGCAGATCGTTGCTGCGCTGCAGAACGGAACCGCCTTCTTCGCCTCGACCTCGCTGCTGGCCATCGGTGCCTCGCTGGCCATCCTCCAGTCCACCGACGCGGTGATGGCGATCTTCCGCGACCTGCCCTTCGTAGAGTCGAACCGGTCGGGCTGGGAACTGAAGACGCTGGGCCTGACGCTGATCTTCGCCAACGCCTTCTTCAAGTTCGCCTGGGCCTACCGGCTGTTCAACTACACGACCATCCTGCTCGGCTCGACGCCGCCGCCTTCCGAGGCCGCCACGCCGCAGGCGCAGGCGCATGTGATCAAGCTCGCCCGCATGGCGACGGTCGCCGGCCGCCATTTCAATCGCGGACAGCGTTCCTTCTTCTTCGCCATCGCCTATCTCGGCTGGTACATCAACGGCTGGGCGCTGATGGCGGCGACGGTCGCCATCTTCCTGGTCATGGTCAACCGGCAGTTCGGGCCGGATTCGCATTGGGTACTCGACAGTGAATGACAATTCTTCGGGCGAACGCACCGTCCGCCCCTCCGAAGAGGCGGCCGAGGCCGCCATCCTCGCGGTCGCCGCGCAACCGGGCGCGGGGCGGTCCGTGGCGCCCGAGGAAGTGGCCCGCAGCCTTGCCACCGGCCCCGACTGGCAGAGCCTGCTGCCGCTCGTCCGCCGGGCGGCGGTGAGGCTCGCCGGGGCCGGCCGGCTCGTCATCTATCGGAAGGGCAAGCCGGTCGATCCGGCGGAGCTGCGCGGCGTCTACCGGCTCGGCCTGCCGCCGCAGGGTTAGTTCGGCGGCGGCGCCGGGAACGGACTGGCGATCCACCGGGTCAGGTAATAGGCGGCCAGCCCCACCCATTCGCGCAGCGCGAGATCGAAGAAGCCCAGCCCCTGCGCCACCGAATCGAAGGGGCGCAGCCATCCGGCCTCGCCGGTGGTGCGGAAATCGACGGGATAGGCAATGACCGGGAAGCCGGCCGCCTCGAAGCAGCCGACGGCGCGCGGCATGTGAAAGGCCGAGGTGACGAGCAGCCAGCGCTCGCCCGGTTTCGGCTGGATCAATGCGCGGGCGAGACGCGCATTCTCCGCCGTGTTGCGCGAGGTACGCTCGAAGGCGACCCGCCCCTCGTCGAGACCGATCTGCGGCAGCGCCCGACGGACGACCTCGGCCTCCTGCATCGGCTGCGTGCCGAGGCTGCTGCTGCCGCCGGCGAAGACGAGGCGGGCCTGCGGGTAGCGGCGCCCCAGCTCGCCCATGGCCAGTATCCTTTCGGCGGATTCCTGGAAGGAGGGCTGCCCGCGCGCGGCGGTGATGGCGGGCAGTTCGGCGCCACCGAGAACGATGACGCCATCGACCCGGCCGCCATCGTCGACATAGGCGGGGAAACGGTCCTCCAGCGCGAGCAGCAGGACACGCCCGAACGGGCCGAGGCCGACGAGCAGCAGCCCGCCGACGCCGAGGACGGCAAGGCAGCCGCCCACCCGTCGCCAGCGCAGCGCGAGCAGCAGCCCGCAAGCCGCCAGCAGCGCGAGGAAGGTCGACGGCACGGCGACCATCCAGACGAGCTTGGAGGCGACGAAGAAAAGGCCGCCGGGATCCGTCACAGGACCACGCGGGTGCGTGCCGGCGAGGTCGAGGCCGGCACCACACGCTCAAGATAGCGGTTGATGCTGGTGACGGGCACCGGGCCGGCCAGCAGATAGCCCTGCACGTGATGGCAGCCGACCGATTGCAGGTAGCGCAGTTGCTCGCGCGTCTCGACGCCCTCGGCCGTGACCGTGATGGCCAGCGCGCGCGCCAGCCGCACCACGCAATCGATGATCGCCGCCGCGTCGTCGCTCTGGCCGATGTTCTGGGTGAAGGCGCGGTCGATCTTGATCGTGTCGACGCGGAACCGGCGGATATAGCCCAGCGAGGAGTAGCCGCTGCCGAAATCGTCCAGCGCCACGCGGATGCCCATGCGGCGCAGGGCGGCGAGCGAGGCGAAGGCTTCCGGCTGGTTGCCGAAGAGCAGGTTCTCGGTGATCTCAATCTCCAGCCGGTCGGCGGGAAAGCCGGTCTCTTCGAGGATCTGCTTCACCTGCTGATCGAGATCGCGCCGGCGGAAGTCGACCGGCGAGAGATTCACCGCGAGCTTCACCCCGCCCCAGTCGCGCGCCTGGGCGCAGGCATTGCGCAGCACCCACATGTCCAGCTCGGTAATGAGCCCGGTCTGCTCGGCGATGGGAATGAACTCGCCGGGCGAGACGATGCCGCGCGTCGGGTCGAGCCAGCGCACCAGCGCCTCGAAGCCGACGACGACCTCGCCGTCGACGGCGAATTGCGGCTGGTAGTAGATGGTCAGTTCGCCGCCGGCCAGCGCCCGCCTCAGCTGTATCTCGAGGTCGCGCCGCCGCATGACTTCGCGCTCCATGCTGGGCGCGAAGATCTGCGCGTTGCCGCGCCCCTCGGCCTTGGCGCGGTAGACCGCGATGTCGGCGAGGCGGATCAGTTCGATGGCGTCGAGGCCGTGATCGGGCGCCACGGTGCAACCGATGGAGCCGTTCACCACCAGCGTCTGCCCGCCCACCCGCACCGGCTGGCGGATCGTGTCGAGGATGATCTCGCCGGCCTCGGCGATTTCGGTGTCCTTGTCGATGGAGATGAGGATCACGAACTCGTCGCCGCCGAAGCGCGAGGCCAGCACGCCCTTGAACGGCAACCGGCCCAGACGCTGGCCGATCTCGGCGAGCAGCAGGTCGCCGACATGATGGCCGAGCGTGTCGTTGATGTCCTTGAAGCCGTCGAGATCGAGGAACATCAGCGCCAGACGGTTGTAGCGGTCGACCCGCCGCAGCCTCTCGCCCAGCGTGCGCATCAGCATGGTCCGGTTGGCGAGGCCGCAGAGCGGGTCCGTATAGGCCAGACGCGAGGCCAGCTCCTCGCTTTCGGTAAGCTCCTTTGTGGCCCGGCGGGCGTACCACAGCACGATGGCCGCGACGGCGAGCAGCAGCGCGGCGGTTCCGATGAGCGCCGGCAGCAGCGCTGAGAGCAGTTCCCGGCCGGGATTCTGCGGCTCCCAGGTCAGCCAGGCCGGCCGTGCCTGACGGTCCTGGAAGGGAATGCCAACCCCCTGTCGGCCCGGTTCGGGCGGTTCGTCCGACACCCTGGGAGCGACCATGTGCAGTTCGCCGACCAGATCGCTCAGGAAGCGCCGTTCGAGGAACAGGACGGTCACGGCCACCGGCGGAACGCGCGAGGGCGAAACCACGCGACCGTAATCGGGCATGATGCTGATGGCGCCGACCAGCGCCGGCCGGCCCTCCACGCGCATGTAGCCGGCGCGGAACACCGGCGGATTGTCGCGCCCGCGCGGCTCCCCGTCCTGCAGGGTCTTGAGGGCGAGAAGCTGGTCGCGGAAGGCCGCCGCCACGCCGGCGACGAGCGGAGCGATCGCGTCGGCGTCGTAGGGCGCCGACGACAGGTCCATCGCGACACCGTCGACGGACGCATAGGCCGGGCCGCTTTCGAGCACGATATAGGAGCGATCGTGGCGCTGGGTGTTGTAGAGCCACTTGCCGAAGTTCTGGTCGACCCATTCCTCGTCGAGGAAATAGGCGGTGCGCAGCACCGACTCGTCCCAGTGCGCGAAGCTCGACAGGTCGCGTTCGAGGAAGGACGCGCGGCGCTGGAGCGCATCCGTGACCAGCCGGCTCCAGCGTTCGCGGGCGGCGATGTCGATCCGCTCGGCCGCGACGAGGGCGAAGGCGCCCATGACCATCACGGCCGCCAGGATCACCAGCGCCACCGCGAGGATCATGCCGTCGCCCGCCCGCAACCGCCGGCGCGGGATCACGGAAACGGCGGCCGCGTCCGCAGCCGCCTCGTCCCTCAACTGGAAGGCCAGACGATCCCTCTCGGGCGCCCCCATCCGCTCCTCCGACCGGCTGCCGTCATCCACAACGCATGCCGCGGCATCGTGAGAACAATCCGGATTGGCCATGCATACAAACTTTAACGGCAGAGTTCAAAACCACAGCGACGCAATCCCGAGAAACGCAAAAAAACCAACGACATCGGTCACGGTCGTCACGAAGGGCCCCGACGACACCGCAGGATCGACCTTCAGCCGATCGAGCAGCAGTGGGATCAAGATACCACCAAGTGCGGCGGCGACCAGATTGATGATCATCGCCAGTGCGATCACGAAGCCCAGATCGGCGATTCCGAAGCGGGCGAAGACGACGACGGCCATGATGACGGCGAAGACGACGCCATTGAACAGGCCCACCAGCAGTTCGCGGGCGACGACGCGCCGTGCGTTGCTTGGCCGCAGCTCACGCGTCGCCAGCGCGCGCACGGCGACCGTCATGGTCTGCGTGCCGGCATTGCCGCCCTGGCTGGCGACGATGGGCATCAGCACCGCCAGCGCCACCATGCGGTGAAGCTCCTCCTCGAACAGCGCGATGACGAAGGAGGCGATGTTGGCGGCGATCAGGTTGAGAAGCAGCCACGAGAAGCGGCTCTTGGCGATGTACCAGAAGCTGTCGGACAGCTCCTCGTCGCCGGCGACGCCGCCGAGCGCCTTGAGGTCCTCGTCGGCCTCCTCCTGGATGACGTCGACGATGTCGTCGATGGTGAGCACGCCGACGAGGCGGTCGCCCTCGTCGACCACGGGCGCGGAGATCAGGTTGTAGCGCTCGAAGACGCGGGCGACGTCCTCCTGGTCGTCGGTCGCCTTGACCACATGGCGGTCCGGCGTGACCACCTCGCCGAGCTTGACGCCCCGCTTGGTGCGCAACAGCCGGTCGAGCGGCACCGAGCCGCTGAGGCGATAGGACGGATCGACGACGAAGACTTCGAAGAAGACGTCCGGCAGACCCTCGGTCTCGCCGATGTAGTCCAGCGCCTGCCCGACGGTCCAGAACGGCGGCAGCGCGATGAACTCGGTCTGCATGCGCCGGCCGGCGCTTTCCTCGGGGTAGTCGAGGCTGCGCTGAAGCGCGGCGCGCTCCGGCACCGGCAGGTCGGCAAGGATCGCCTGCTTCTCGGCGTCGTCGAGATCTTCGAGGATGTAGACCGCGTCGTCGGATTCGAGATCGCGCATGCCCTCGACGACGGTCTGGCGCGGCAGTTCCTCAAGGATCTGCAGGCGCACCGTCTCGTCGAGTTCGGTCAGCGCGGTGAAGTCGAAATCGCTGCCGAGCAGCTCGATCATCAGCGGCCGGTCGGCGGCCGGCAGCGCCTCCAGCAGCCGCGCGAGATCGGTTTCGTGCAGGTCGGCGACGATCGCCTTCAGCGCCGCGATGTTGCGCGTCTCTATGGCGCCCGCCACCGCCGCGACGAAGCCGGGCTTGTCGATGGGATCGGCTTCGTGGTCCGGCCCGCGCGGCGGAACGGCGAGATCGGTCTCTTCGCGCATGCTTTCTCCGGTGCGGGTGAAGGGTCGCAGACGCTGTTTCCGCCTTCCGAAAACCCTCGTCCAATCTAGGGGGATTCTTGTTAATGAAGCGTCGGCGGCGGCACATTTCCACCGTCGGCAACGCCCCATTCGGCAATCCGGTTCGTTTGCCGGCCCTAGCTTATACGGGCCTTGGCTTATACGGAGACGACCATGAGCGAGACCACTGCCACCCGCTTTGCCATACGCGGCCGCGTGCAGGGCGTTGGCTACCGGGCCTGGTTCGCGCGCGAGGCGGTGCGCCGGGGGCTCAAGGGCTGGGTGCGCAACCGGCACGACGGCTCGGTCGAGGCGCTGGTCTTCGCCCCGCCCGAAGATCTGGAGGATCTGATCCTCGCCGCCCGCCGGGGACCTCCCTCGGCGGCGGTCGCGGAGGTGCGGGCGGCCGGGGAGACCGTGCCGGTTGGTGAGGCCTTCGACGACTTCGCGGTCTGGCCGACGGGCTAGGGAGGCCGGCTAGCCGGCGTCCTCATCCACCACCGGCCCGAACACGGTCTGGAAGGCGCCGCGCAGCGCGAGATCGGCATCCTCCATCGTCACCGGCAGGCCAAGGTCGACAAGGCTGGTCACGCCGTGCTCGCGCACCCCGCAGGGCACGATGCCACCGAAATGCGACAGGTCCGGCTCCACGTTCAGCGAGATGCCGTGCATCGTCACCCAGCGGCGGACGCGAATGCCGATGGCGGCGATCTTGTCCTCGCCCTCGCCCGCTTTGGTGGGATGGCGGACCCAGACGCCGACGCGGTCTTCGCGGCGCTCGCCGCGGACGTTGAACGAATCGAGCGCGCGGATGAGCCACTCCTCCAGCGCCGCCACATAGCGGCGCAGGTCCGGCTCGCGGCGCTTGAGGTCCAGCATCACATAGGCCACCCGCTGGCCGGGGCCGTGATAGGTGAACTGCCCTCCCCGCCCGGTCTCGAAGATCGGGAATCGGCCGGAATCGACCAGATCCTCCGGCCGCGCGCTGGTGCCGGCGGTGTAGAGCGGGGGATGCTCCAGCAACCACACAAGTTCGTCGGCGCGGCCGGCGGCGATGTCCTCGGCCAGCGCGTCCATTGTCGCCAGCGCATCGGGATAGGCGACCGGCACGCGCGACACGCGCCAGCGCACCGGCGGGCTGCCGGGCCGGGGCAGGAGCAGCGGCGAGAGCGCATCGCGGGCGATGGCGGGAGCGGAGCCTGGTGCGTCGTTCATGGCCTCTAGATAATCACGCCTCCGCTCGCTGTCTCCTGCGTCGCGACCGGCGGCGCCATGCGCGGGGAGCGTGGCTGTCCACAGCCTGAGCGGCCGGCGGACCCGCAGCGGGCGCGGGCCTTGTGGAGCCCCATTCGATCTGTTAGACGATGCCCCGCTCGCGCCGGGCAGCTTTCGGGTCTGTTCGGCGTCTGGCGACGCGGTCGTGGCGGAATTGGTAGACGCGCTGCCTTGAGGTGGCAGTGGGTAACACCGTGGAGGTTCGAGTCCTCTCGACCGCACCATTTTCTCCGGTTTCGGAACACACGGCGACCCTCGGGTCGCCGTTGTCGTTTCCAGCGCCCTCAACGGCGCCCCGCCGCCTCAGCGCGGCACGGCCGCCGTGCGTGCCGGCGACGGCACGATGTGGACGACGCGGTAGCCCTTCTCCTTCAGCGCGGCGAGGAAGGCCGGGAGCATCTTCAGCGTCTGGCCGCGCGTGTCGTGAAACAGGATGATCCCGCGTCCCGCATGGTCGAGGCGCGCCATCACCAGATCGAGCTGCTCCTGCGGCGTCATCGGGTTCCAGTCCGACGCCCACAGATCGGCGCCGAAAACGCCGATGCCGCGCCGCTTCAGATAGTCCAGCAGTTCCGGCGAAGAGCCGAATCCAGGAAAGCGGAAGAACGGCACGCGCGGCTGCGCCCCAGCCTCGCCATAGGCGGCCCGCTCATCGGCCTTCAGCCCCTTCTCGATGTCGGCGACGGCCTTGTCATAGGGCATGTCGGCCAGCGTCATCGGATGCGTCATGCTGTGATGGCCGACCGTGTGCCCCTCGGCGATCTCGCGGCGCACGAGGTCGGGATGAGCGGCGGCGTTGCGGCCGATGACGAAGAAGGTCGCCCGCACGCATTCACGCGCCAGCGCCTTCAGCACGCCCGGCGTCGTCGCCGGCAGCGGGCCGTCGTCGAAGGTCAGCACGACCTCCTTGTCGGCGAGGTCCAGCGTCTGCGGGAAATGCTTGGTGCCGACCTGAAGCCCCGCCGGGTCCACCTCCATGACGCGCGAGGTGCCGAGCCGGCCGGCGCAGTCCTGCCCGGCGAGTGCGGGAGCGATTCCCCCGCACATCGCCAGAACGAGGGCAAGGCGGACGATGCGCGGCATGGTCGGGAATCCGGAAATGATGACAGGCCGCGACGGCGTAGCCGATTGCACGCGCGGGCGCCATCGGCCGTTCCACGCACCGCGCGCGTTCCAGCCCTCCGCGCGCCGCATGGCGGGCCGGGGACGCCCGCTTTCGCGATTCGCGGAGCCGTCAGCTTTCCGGCGCGTCGACGATGGGATCGTATTGCGAGGCATCGAAGCCGAGCACGTTCCAGCTCTGCTGCATGTGCGGAGGCAGCGGCGCGGAGACGTCGATCAGCCGGTCGCCGCGCGGATGCGGAATGACGAGGCGCCGCGCCAGCAGGTGCAGCCGGTTCTGCAAGCCGCCCGGCAGCGGCCAGTTCTCGACGTTGAAATATTTCGGATCGCCGACGATGGGATGGCCGATATGGGCGGCATGGGCGCGCAGCTGGTGGGTGCGCCCCGTCACCGGCTTGAGCGACAGCCAGGCGAGCTTCTGCGCCGCATGGTCGACCACGGCATAGTAGGAGATGGCGTGGCTGGCCTCGTCGTCGCCATGGCGGGCGACGCGCATCTTTTCGGCCGCCTCGTCCTTGGCGAGATAGGTCGAGATGCGTCCCTGTGCCGGACGCGGCACGCCAGGCACCAGCGCCCAGTAGATCTTGCGGGCCGCGCGCGAGCGAAAGGTCTTGGCCAGCGTCGAGGCCGCCAGCCGCGTGCGGGCCACCAGCAGGATGCCCGAGGTGTCCTTGTCGATGCGGTGGACGAGGCGCGGCTTCTGCCCGTCGGTGCCGCGCAGCGCCTCCAGCATGCCGTCGACATGGCGATAGGTGCCCGAGCCGCCCTGCACGGCGAGGCCGAAGGGCTTGTTGAGCACCAGCACGTCGCGGTCCTCGTAGAGCGTCATGTCCTGCAGCGCGCGGGCGTCCTTGTCGTCGGAACTCGCCCGCTTCACCGCCGGCGCGGCGACGTCGTGCTCGCCGTCTTCCGCCGTGATCCGGGGCGGACGCGGCGGCGCCTCGCCCCGCGCCTTCGCCTCCGCCGCCTCCATATGGTCGGCGGCGGAGAGCTGCGGCTTCTCCTCCAGCGGGGGGATGCGGATGCTCTGGCCGGACTCAAGGCGCGTATTGGTCTTCACCCGGCCACCGTCCACCCGCACCTGCCCGCTGCGCAGCAGCTTCTGCAGATGGCCGAAGGACAGGTCGGGGAAATGCGTCTTGAACCAGCGGTCGAGCCGCATGCCCTCTTCATCCGGGTCGACGCGGCGAGTCTCAACGGCCATGGATCGGTTACTCCTCGCCCCAGCACATAGCCGAGACAGGGCGCCACGTCACGCGAGAGCGCGCATCACGGCCAGTCCGGCGAAGACGCCGAGGAGCGAGAGGCCGACCGAACCCAGCACATAGATGGCCGCATGGCCGAACTGGCCACGCTCTACCAGCATCGCCGCTTCCAGCGAGAAGGACGAGAAGGTGGTGAAGCCGCCGAGCACGCCGGTGATGACAAAGGCCTTGGCGTACATGCTCCACGAGGCCCCGGCCTTGAAGGCGAGCCAGCCGGCGACCAGCCCGATGACGAGTGAGCCGATGATGTTGATCGCCATCGTGCCGATCGGGAAGCCCATGCCGAACAGCCGCATGGCGGTGAGGCCGACCGCGTTGCGCAGCACGCCGCCGATGCCGGCGCCGATGAAGATCAGAATCCAGCCATGCACGCCACGACCCTCGCCCTTGTGTACCCGTACTGCCTATTTGCCGCCCCGGCGCTCGGCGCGCAGCCGCGCCCAGTATTCCAGACGCTTCTTCACGTCGCGCTCGAAACCGCGCTCGTTCGGCGTGTAGAAGTCTGCCCGGGAATCGCCGGCGAGTTCTTCAGGAAAGAACTCTTGTCCCGAAAACGCATCGGGATAATCGTGATCGTAACGGTAGCCGGCGTGGTAGCCGAGTTCCTTCATCAGCTTGGTCGGCGCGTTGAGGATGTGCTTGGGCGGCGGCAGGGAGCCGGTCTTCTGCGCCAGCGCCAGCGCCGCGTTGAAGGCGGAATAGGCGGCGTTGGACTTCGGCGCGGTCGCGACATAGGCGATGGCCTGGCCAAGGAACAGCCGCCCCTCCGGCCAGCCGACGCGATCGAAGGCGGTCCACGCCGCCACCACCTGCGGCATCGCCTGCGGATCGGCCATGCCGACATCTTCCGACGCCGCGCAGCACAGGCGCCGGAACACCGTTCCCGGATCCTCGCCGCCGGTGATCATGCGCGCCGCCCAGTACATGGCGCCGTTCACGTCCGAGCCGCGCAGGCTCTTATGGAAGCAGCTGAGCAGGTTGTAGTGCTCGTCCTGTCCCTTGTCGTAGATCGGCGCCCGCTTCTGCATAGTGGCGGCAAGGCCCGCCACGTCGAGATCGGGGCCTTCGGGCAGCGACAGCAGTTCCTCGGCGAGGCCGAGCAGATAGCGCCCGTCCCCATCCGCCATGCCGGCGAGCGCGGCGCGCGCTTCCGGCTCCAGCGGAAGCCGGCGGCCTTCCATCTCCTCGGCGCGGTGCAGCAGCCCCTCGATGGCCTGTGCGTCGAGCGCCTTGAACACCAGCACGCGGGCGCGGGAAAGCAGCGCGGCGTTCAGCTCGAAGGACGGGTTCTCCGTCGTCGCGCCGATCAGCGTGATGGTGCCGTCTTCCATGACGGGGAGAAACCCGTCCTGCTGGGCGCGGTTGAAGCGGTGGATCTCATCGACGAAGAGCAGCGTGCCCTGCCCAATGGCGCGCCGGCCGCGCGCGGCCTCGAACACCTTCTTGAGGTCAGCGACGCCGGTGAAGATGGCGGAGATCTGCTCGAAATGCAGGTCCGTCTCCCGCGCCAGCAGACGCGCCACCGTCGTCTTTCCGGTGCCCGGCGGCCCCCAGAAGATGAGCGATGCGAGCGAGCGGTTGGCGATCATGCGGGTCAGCATGCCGTCCGCGCCGGTCAGGTGCTCCTGCCCGACCACCTCGGAGAGCCGCTGCGGACGCAGCCGGTCGGCCAGCGGGCGCGGCGCCTGCCCCTCCATTCCCGCGCTGGCGAAAAGATCGGCCAAGGGCGCCTCAGCCGGGAAGGAGCGCGGAGATGACGCGCCCGCCGCGCTGGAGCGTGACCCGCCACGCCCGCGAGGGCGTGCGGGTGATGCGCTGGAGGTCCGCCGTCGTGGCAATAGGGGTGCCGTTGATGTCGAGGATGACATCGCCGGGCTTGAAGCTGGTGCGCTGGGCGGGCGATCCCTCCTCGACCGCCGTGATCACCACGCCCTTCGTCGCCCCCATGGTACGCATCTCCTCCATGACCGCCGGGGAGAGGTTGACCACGGTGGCGCCGGACAGCGGCGAGCGCCCGGACAGGACGATCTCGTCGCGCGGCACCGTCTCGGGAGCCGCCTCCAGCCCCACCCGCAGCGTCGCCGGCTTGCCCTGACGGATAATCGCGACATCGACCGTGCCGCCCAGCGGACGCGTGGCGAAGCGGAAGCCGAAGGCGTCGGGATCGTCGACCTCCTGCCCGGCGACCGCCACGATGAGATCGCCCGCGCGCAGGCCCGCCTTGGCGGCGGGGCTGCCGGGAAGCACGCCCTGCACCAGCGCGCCGGTCGGGCGCACCACGTCGAGCCCCTCGGCGATGTCGGGCGTCACCTCCTGCAAGTCGGCGCCCAGCCATGGCCGCCGCACCACCTTGCTGCCGGACAGCGCCGATTGCAGCACCACGCGCACCATGTCGGCAGGGATGGCGAAGCCGATGCCCTGCGAGCCGCCCGAGCGCGAGAAGATCGCCGTATTGATGCCGACCACGCGCCCTGCCCCGTCCACTAGCGCGCCGCCGGAATTGCCGGGATTGATGGCGGCATCGGTCTGGACGAAGAAGCCGTAATCGGTGATGCCGCGCTGCGTGCGGGCGAGCGCGGAGACGATGCCCTGCGTCACCGTCTGACCGACGCCGAACGGGTTGCCGATGGCGAGCACGATGTCGCCGACCTGAAGATCGTCCGACGAGCCGAGCGTCGCCGAGGGAAAGGCGCCCTTCCCGTCCTTGATGCGCAGGATGGCGATGTCGGTGCGCGGGTCGCGCAGCACCACCTCGGCGTCGAACTCCCGCTTGTCGGACAGGGACAGGCGGATCTCGTCGGCACCATCGATGACGTGATTATTGGTCACCACGATGCCGGACGGGTCCACCAGCACGCCCGAGCCGAGCGAACGCTGGATACGCTCGCGCGGCATGTCGAAGCCCGGCACGTCCGGGCCGCCGCGATCGCCGAAGAAGCGCCGGAAGAACGGATCGTCCAGCAGCGGGTTGCTGCCCCGTGCCGCCGTCTTCATCGCGTAGACATTGACGATGGCCGGCGCCGTGCGCGCGACCACCGGGGCGAAGCTGAGACCGATCTCGGCGCGCGAGCCCGGCACGCGCGGCCCGCCGGTCGCGGGCGTCTGCGCGAGCGCGGGAACGGCGACGAGGAGCGAGGCGGCAATCAGGGCGAAGCGTTTCATGCGCCAGATATAGTCCGCAGCCGCCGGTCGAGAAAGGCCCCGCCGCGCCCGGCGCCTATTTCGCCCGCGCTTGCGTGCTTCCGGCGGCGCGCCAAAGAAAAAGGGGCGGTCCAGCCGCCCCTCATTCGAACTCGTGCAATCTCTTGCCCGTCAAGCTCTTGCCTTGCGGCGCCGATCACGCGGCGGCGGCTTCCTCGGACTTGGAGGCCTCGAGGCGGGCAAGATCGGCGGCGCCCTTGGCGCTCTCGTCGCGGTCGACCAGCTCGATCACGGCGATCGCGGCCGAATCACCGTGGCGGAAGCCAGCCTTGATGATGCGGGTGTAGCCGCCATTGCGCTCCTTGTAGCGCGGGCCGATCACGTCGAAGAGCTTGCGCACGACGGCGACGTCGCGCACTTCGGCGATCGCCTGACGACGGGCGTGCAGGCTGCCGCGCTTGCCGAGGGTGATCAGCTTCTCCACCACCGGGCGAAGATCCTTCGCCTTCGGCAGGGTGGTGATGATCTGCTCATGGGTGATGAGCGCCTGCGCCATGTTGGCGAACATGGCCTTGCGGTGTTCCGCGGTCCGGTTGAACCGGCGATATGCCTTGCCGTGGTTCATGGTGACTTATCCTAACGTGCGACGGCTTCCGAGCCGAGAGGTTGTTGTGCGGCTCGAATGCCGCGTTCAATGCTCAGTAGTGATCTTCGAACCGCTTGGCGAGATCCTCGATGTTCTCGGGCGGCCAGCCCGGCACTTCCATGCCGAGGTGCAGGCCCATGGAAGCGAGAACTTCCTTGATCTCGTTCAGCGACTTGCGGCCGAAGTTCGGGGTACGGAGCATCTCCGCCTCGGTCTTCTGGATCAGGTCGCCGATGTAGACGATGTTGTCGTTCTTCAGGCAGTTGGCCGAACGCACCGACAGTTCCAGCTCGTCCACCTTCTTCAGCAGCGCCGGGTTGAAGGGCAGCTCCTGGATGGCCGGGCTCTCGGTCTCGCGCTTGGGCTCCTCGAAGTTCACGAAGATCTCAAGCTGGTCCTGCAGGATGCGCGCGGCATAGGCGAGCGCGTCCTCGGGCGTGACCGAACCGTTGGTCTCGATCGTCAGGGTCAGCTTGTCATAGTCGAGGATCTGGCCCTCACGGGTGTTCTCGACCTTGTAGGAGACCTTCTTGACCGGCGAGTAGAGGCTGTCGACCGGGATCAGGCCGATCGGCGCGTCCTCGGGACGGTTGCGGTCGGCCGCGATGTAGCCCTTGCCGGTGTCGACGGTGAACTCCATGCGGATCTCGGCGCCGTCGTCGAGCGTGCAGAGCACCAGCTCGGGGTTCAGCACCTGCACGTCGCCGACCGTCTGGATGTCGCCGGCAGTGACGACGCCCGGACCCTGCTTCTTCACCACCATCCGCTTCGGGCCATCGCCGGCCATCTTGATAGCGATGTCCTTGATGTTGAGGATGATGTCGGTGACATCCTCGCGCACGCCCGGGATCGAGGAGAACTCGTGCAGCACGCCATCGATATGCACCGACGTCACCGCCGCGCCCTGGAGCGAGGACAGCAGGATGCGGCGCAGCGCGTTGCCGAGCGTCTGGCCGAAGCCACGCTCAAGCGGCTCGGCGATCACGGTCGCAAGGCGCTTCGGGTCGCCGCCGACCGCGACCTCAAGCTTCTCGGGCTTGATCAGCTCTTGCCAGTTCTTCTGAATCACGACGTCACCCTTGGTTTCGACGGTGCCCCGGACACCCTGGCCGGCACCCCCGTCCCCGGCCTCGGCCGGTTAGGTAATGCCAAACGCAGCGGCCCCTGCGGCGCTCGGAGCGCCGCTGGATGAATAGCGTCAGACGCGCCGACGCTTGCGCGGACGGCAGCCATTGTGCGGGATCGGCGTAACGTCGCGGATCGACGTCACGGTGAAGCCCGCGGCCTGGAAGGCGCGCAGCGCCGACTCACGGCCGGAACCGGGACCCGACACCTCGACCTCGATGGTGCGCATGCCGTGATCGGCGGCCTTGCGGGCGCAATCCTCGGCAGCGACCTGCGCCGCGTACGGCGTCGACTTGCGCGAACCCTTGAAGCCCATGGCGCCGGCCGAAGACCAGGCAATGGTGTTGCCCTGCGCGTCGGTGATGGTGATCATGGTGTTGTTGAACGACGCGTTCACATGCGCGACGCCGGAGGCGATGTTCTTGCGCTCGCGGCGCTTGATACGGGCAACTTCTTTAGCCATAGACCCTTGATCCTTCAGGCGCGCCCGTCATTCCAGGCGCTCGGGACGATACTCGTAGCGAATGCGCCGGCCGCACGGGGCGCCGGCGCTGTCCGGCGGGCTTGAGCCCGCCGTGAATTACTTCTTCTTGCCGGCGATCGGCTTGGCCGGGCCCTTGCGGGTGCGGGCATTGGTATGCGTACGCTGGCCACGCACCGGCAGGCCGCGACGGTGACGCAGGCCGCGGTAGCAACCGAGATCCATCAGCCGCTTGATGTTCATCGAGACTTCGCGACGCAGATCGCCCTCGACGAGGAAGTCGCGGTCGATGGTCTCGCGGATCTGCAGCACTTCTTGGTCGGTGAGCTGGTTCACCCGACGCTCGAGCGGGATACCGACCTTCGCGACGATGTCGGCCGCATTCTTGGCGCCGATGCCGTGAATGTACTGAAGCGCGATGATGACGCGCTTGTTGGTCGGGATGTTAACGCCTGCAATACGAGCCACGTCGCATTCTCCATGTCGTCCGGCAGAGCCGGAATTTGAACGCCCCGCGTCCGGTGGAGGCCGGCCCTTGCGGAGATACGCACGAGGCCACGCGACATCATCCAGTGATGTCGATGCGTGGCACCCGCTTGAGTGAAGCGCGGCACATAGAGCGATTCCGCCCCTATGTCAAGCCGCAGGTGCGAGACTCAGACAGTTTCAAGAACGTCCGAGATCGCCTTGGTCACGTCGTCGATGGGCTTCATGCCGTCGATCACCACCAGAAGCCCGCGCCCGGAATAGTAGGGCGCGACGACGGCAGTGTCCCGGTTGAAGGCTTCCAGACGGGTCTTGAAGACTTCCGGGTCATCGTCCTTGCGGACCGGCTCGCCGCGCGCAGCGGTTTCAGCGGCACGCTGGATGATGCGGTGGACCAGCTTGTCCTGATCGACCTTGAGCTCGATCACGGCGTCGAGCTTCAGGCCCTTCTCGTTCAGGATGCTGTCCAGAGCCTCGGCCTGGGCGACCGTGCGCGGGAAGCCGTCAAGGATGAACCCCTTGGCGGCGTCCGGCTGGTCGATCCGATCGGAAATGATGCCGATCACGATATCGTCGGAGACGAGCTGGCCTGCATCCATCACCGCCTTGGCCCGCAGGCCGATCGGCGTGCCGTTGCGAACGGCCTCGCGCAGCATGTCGCCGGTGGAGAGCTGCACGATGCCGTGACGCGCCACCAGCCGCTGCGCCTGCGTGCCCTTCCCCGCCCCCGGCGGGCCGAGCAGTATAAGCCTCATCGGCGCTTCCCCCTGAGCTTGGCCTTCTTGACCAGCCCCTCATATTGATGCGCCAGAAGATGCCCCTGAACCTGCGCCACCGTATCCATGGTCACGCTCACCACGATCAGCAGCGAAGTGCCACCGAAGTAGAACGGGACGGCCGCATACGAGATCAGGATCTCGGGGAACAGGCACACAATCGCAAGGTAAGCCGCACCGATGACGGTGATGCGAGTCAGCACATAGTCGATGTACTCGGCCGTGCGCTCGCCGGGACGGATGCCGGGGACGAAGCCGCCGTGCTTCTTGAGGTTGTCCGCGGTCTCGGTCGGGTTGAACACGATGGCGGTGTAGAAGAAGCAGAAGAACACGATCAGCAGCACGTAGAGCAGCATGAACAGCGGCTGGCCGTGGCCGATGAGCGTGGTGACGGTGGTCAGCCAGCCGGGCCCCTGCCCCTGCATGAAGCTCGCGACCGTGGTCGGGATGAGCAGCAGCGAGGACGCGAAGATCGGCGGGATGACGCCCGACGTGTTGAGCTTCAGCGGCAGGTGCGAGGACTGGCCCTCATACACCTTGTTGCCGACCTGGCGCTTCGGGTACTGGATCAGCAGCCGGCGCTGGGCACGCTCCATGAACACGATGAACATGATGACCGCGACGGCCATCAGGATCACCGCCAGGATGATGCCGGTCGACAGGGCGCCCTGACGGCCGAGTTCCAGCGTGTTGGCGATCGCCGAGGGAAGCTCCGCCACGATGCCGGCGAAGATGATCAGCGAGATGCCGTTGCCGATGCCGCGCGAGGTGATCTGCTCGCCGAGCCACATCAGGAACATGGTGCCGCCGGTCAGGGTGATGACCGTCGAGATGCGGAAGAACCAGCCGGGATCCGCGACCACGGCGCCCGAACCTTCGAGGCCGACGGCGATGCCGTAGGACTGGAACACGGCGAGCACCACGGTGAGGTAGCGCGTGTACTGGTTGATCTGCTTGCGGCCGGCCTCGCCTTCCTTCTTCAGCGCCTCGAGCGTCGGGGAGACGGTCGTCAGCAGCTGGATGATGATGGAGGCGGAGATGTACGGCATGATGTTCAGGGCGAAGATCGCCATGCGCGAGACCGCGCCGCCCGAGAACATGTTGAACAGGCCGATGATGCCCTGCTGCGCCGTGCGGAACACGTCGGCGAGCGCGTCGGGATTGATCCCGGGCATCGGAATGTAGGTGCCCAGCCGATACACGAGAAGCGCACCCAGTGTGAACCAGATGCGCTTCTTCAGTTCGTCGGCTTTTGCCAGAGCACCGAAGTTGAGGTTTGCCGCAAGCTGTTCTGCTGCCGAGGCCATGGTGGCTCCGCTCCTCGTCTGTGCCCGGTAATGACGGTTAGGCCTGACTTAAGCGTCAGGCCGCCGTTTCGCCAGTCTCGGCCTTGGACGCCAGCAGCGTCACAGTGCCGCCGACCTTCTCGATTGCCTCGACCGCCGACTTGGTCGCATGGGCGACTTCCAGCGTGACCTTGGTGGTCAGTTCGCCGGAACCGAGCACGCGCACGCCGTCACGGACGCGGCGAAGCACGCCCGCCTCGACCAGCGTCGCCTGCGTCACGGTCGCCTTGGCGTCCAGCTTGCCCGCATCGATCGCAGCCTGGATACGGCCGAGGGAAACCTCGTTCCAGTCCAGCGCGAAGATGTTGTGGAAGCCGCGCTTGGGCAGACGCCGATGGATCGGCATCTGGCCGCCCTCGAAGCCCTTGATCGCCACGCCGGTACGCGAGGTCTGACCCTTCACGCCGCGACCTGCGGTCTTGCCCTTGCCGGAGCCGATGCCGCGACCGACGCGCATCCGCTTCTTGCGGGCGCCGGCGTTGTCCTTGATCTCGTTCAGGCTCATAGCCAGTCTCCTTCCCGCCGTCAGGCTTCGACGACGCGGACGAGGTGGCGGACCTTGTAGATCATGCCACGCACGGCCGGGGTGTCTTCGAGCGTCGAACGACGCCCGAGCTTGTTGAGGCCGAGACCGATGAGGGTGGCCCGCTGGTCCTCGGGGCGACGGATCGCACTACCGACCTGCTCCACCGTGACCGTCTTGGTGCTGTTCGCCATGATTAGCTTCCCTACTCCTGGCGTCAGTCGGTCGCTTCGGCGTCATCGACGCGGCGGCGGGACTGAAGCTGCGACACCTTCAGGCTGCGGCGAGCAGCCACAAGGCGCGGGCTGTCCTGGTTCTTCAGGGCGTCGAAGGTCGCGCGGACCATGTTGTACGGGTTGGACGAGCCGAACGACTTCGCCACCACGTCCTGCATGCCCAGCGTCTCGAAGACGGCGCGCATCGGGCCGCCGGCGATGATGCCGGTACCGGCCGGAGCCGCGCGCAGGATGACCTTGCCGGCGCCATGGTGGCCGTGCACGTCGTGGTGCAGCGTCCGACCCTCGCGCAGCGGCACGCGGATCAGCGCGCGCTTGGCAGCTTCCGTCGCCTTGCGGATGGCTTCCGGCACTTCACGGGCCTTGCCGTGGCCGAAGCCGACGCGCCCCTTCTGGTCGCCGACAACGACCAGCGCGGCGAAGCCGAAGCGACGGCCACCCTTCACCACCTTGGCAACACGGTTGATGTGGACCAGCTTGTCCACGAACGTGTTGTCGCGATCTTCGCGTTCACGCTCACGTTCACGAGCCATGATCTTATCCTCGTCGTTCTGCGGGGGATCCCGCTCGTGATCTCAGAAGTTGAGACCGCCCTCGCGGGCGGCATCGGCGAGCGCCTTGACGCGGCCATGATAGATGAAGGCGCCGCGGTCGAAGACCACGTCCTTCACACCGGCCGCGACGGCACGTTCCGCCACGAGCTTGCCAATCGCCTCGGCCGCCGCGACATCCGCGCCGGTCTTGAGGCTTTCCCGCAGAGCCTTCTCGAGCGACGAGGCGGCCGCGATGGTCACGCCGCGAGCGTCGTCGATGATCTGCGCATAGATGTGCTTCGACGAGCGATGCACCGAGAGGCGCGGCCGCCCGTTCGCCGTCGAGCGGAGAGCCCGACGGACACGCGCCTTGCGGCGCTCGGTAGCGTCCTGATACTGAGCCATGGTTCGGGTCCGTTACTTCTTCTTGCCTTCCTTGCGGAAGATGAACTCGCCGGCGTACTTGACGCCCTTGCCCTTGTAGGGCTCGGGGCCGCGGTACTCACGAATCTCGGCCGCCACCTGACCGACCTGCTGGCGGTCGATGCCGGAGACGACGATCTCGGTCGGCTTCGGCGTGACGATCTGGATCCCTTCCGGGATCGCGTAGTTCACATCGTGGCTGTAGCCGAGCGCGAGGTTGAGAACCTTGCCCTGCACCGCCGCGCGATAACCCACGCCGCTGATCTCGAGCTTCTTCTCGAAGCCCTTGGTCACGCCTTCGACCAGGTTCGACACCAGCGTGCGGGACAGGCCCCACATCGCCTTGTGACGGTTGGTCTCGCCATTGAGCGAGAACAGGATGGCCCCGTCCTCGAGCTTCACGCCGATCTCGTCGACGACCTTCACTTCCAGGGCGCCCTTGGGGCCCTTTACCTTCACCGTCTGGCCGTCGATCGTCGCAGTGACGCCGGCGGGAATGGAGACGGGGGCTTTACCGATCTTGGACATGTGCTCTCTCTCCTCCGCGATCAGAAGACCGTGAAGAGGACCTCGCCGCCCACGTTCTTGTCGCGGGCTTCGTGGTCCGCCATCACGCCCTGCGGCGTGGAGACGACAGCGACGCCAAGGCCGTTGGCGACGCGGGGAAGGGTCTTGACCGACGAGTACACCCGCCGGCCCGGCTTCGACACGCGCGAAATTTCGCGGATCACCGGCTCGCCGTCATAATATTTGAGCTCGATCTCGAACTCGGTGCGGCCGTTGACCGGCTCGCCCGCTGAATAGCCGCGGATGAAGCCTTCGGCCGCCAGGACGTCGAGCACGCTGGCGCGCAGACGCGAGCCGGGCGTGGTGATCTTTTCCTTGCGGCGCATCTGCGCGTTGCGGATGCGGGTGATGAGATCGCCGATCGGATCAGTCGTGGACATGAATCGGCCTCCTCACCAGCTGGACTTGACGAGGCCGGGAACCAGGCCCTGCGAACCAAGTTCGCGGAGCGCGATGCGGCTCATCTTAAGCTTGCGATAATACGCACGCGGACGCCCGGTGATCTCGCACCGGTTGCGGACGCGAACCTGCGCCGAATTACGCGGAAGCTGCGCGAGCTTGAGGACCGCGGCGAAGCGCTCCTCAATCGGCAGTTCCTTGTTGCTCACCAGGGCCTTGAGACGCGCACGCTTACCGGAATAGCTCTTCGCGAGCTTCCGGCGGTGTTCGTTCTTCTCGACCGCGCTCTTCTTCGCCATATGACCTTGCTCCTAGTCTCCGCGTTTGGGGCCTTCGCCCCACTGCCGGAAGGGGATGCTTACTGACGGAACGGGAAATTGAGGGCCTTCAGAAGCGCGCGCGCTTCGTCGTCCGTCTTCGCCGTCGTCACGACGATGATGTCCATGCCCCACGCCTGATCAACCTTGTCGTAGTTGATCTCGGGGAACACGATATGCTCCTTGATGCCCAGGGCGTAGTTGCCGCGGCCATCGAAGCTCTTCGGATTCAGGCCACGGAAGTCACGCACGCGCGGCAGGGCGATGTTCACGAGACGATCGACGAACTCGTACATCCGCACCTTGCGAAGGGTGACCTTCGCGCCGACCGGCTGGTTCTCGCGCAGCTTGAAGTTCGAGATCGCCTTGCGGGCCCGGGTGACAACCGGCTTCTGGCCGGCGATCAGCGCCAGGTCGCCGGCGGCGTTCTGGACCTTCTTGGTGTCGGCAGTGGCTTCGCCGACGCCCATGTTGATGACGACCTTCTCGATGGTCGGCACTTCCATGGCGTTCTTGTAGCCGAACTCTTCGATCAGCTTCTGGCGGACCACGTCCTCATAAAAGGACTTCAGCCGCGGAGTGTAATTGGCCTCAGCCATCGATCTTCTCCCCCGAGCGCTTGGCGACGCGCACCTTGGTGCCATCAGCCTGCACAAGGAAACCGACGCGGGTCGGCTTGCCGTCCTTGGGATCGGCGATCGCGATGTTCGACAGGTCGATCGGGGCCTCCTTGGAGATGATCCCGCCTTCCTGGTTCGCGCTCTGCCGCTGGTGGCGCTTGACGAGGTTCACGCCGCGCACGCGGGCGGTACCCTCCTTCGGAAGCACCTCGAACACCTCACCGGTGCGACCCTTGTCGCGACCGGTGAGGACGACGACCTTGTCGCCCTTCTTGACCTTGGCAGCCATCACAGCACCTCCGGCGCCAGCGAGATGATCTTCATGTGGTTCTTCGCGCGAAGCTCGCGCGGAACCGGTCCGAAGATACGCGTGCCGACCGGCTCCTTGTTGTTGTTGATCAGCACGGCCGCATTGCGGTCGAAGCGGATCACCGAGCCATCGACGCGACGGATGTCCTTGGCCGTGCGAACCACGACCGCCTTCATCACATCGCCCTTCTTCACGCGGCCGCGCGGAATAGCTTCCTTCACCGACACCACGATGATGTCACCGACATGGGCATACTTGCGCTTCGAACCGCCAAGCACCTTGATGCACATGACGCGACGCGCACCGGAATTGTCCGCCACGTCGAGATTGGTCTGCATCTGGATCATGACGCACCTATTTCTCGCAAAAACCGCGCGCAACCGTCACCGGTGCGCGCCCCTCAATCCCGTTTCCGGGCGCTCAGACTTCAGCCCGCTTCTCGCCCTGGACCACGATCCAGTTCTTGAGCTTGGACAAGGGGCGGTGCTCCTCGATCCAGACGGTGTCGCCTTCCTTCCACACATTGCCCTCATCGTGGGCATGATACTTCTTGGAACGACGGACGGTCTTCTTCAGCAGCGGATGGGTGAAACGGCGCTCGACGCGGACCACGACGGTCTTGTCCTGCTTGTCGCTCACCACGACGCCCTGCAGCATACGCTTCGGCATCGCCCTCTCCTCACTTAGCCTTGGCCGGCGAACCGGCCTTCTGCGCCTGGATCGTCTTGACCCGCGCGATATCGCGGCGGACCTGACGCACACGCGCCGTGTTTTCGAGCTGACCGGTCGCCTTCTGGAAGCGCAGGTTGAACTGCTCCTTCTTCAGGCTCACTAGGTTGTCCTGCAGCTCGTCGACGGTCTTCGTCCGAATGTCGGAAATCTTCGTCATATTTCCCTCCATCACTCGGCGATACGTTCGACGAAGCGGGTCTTGATCGGCAGCTTGGCCGCCGCAAGGCGCAGGGCCTCGCGGGCGATGTCCTGGCTCACGCCGTCGATCTCGAACATGATGCGGCCGGGCTTGATCTTGGCGGCCCAGTAGTCCGGCGCGCCCTTGCCCTTGCCCATGCGGACTTCGGTCGGCTTCGACGACACCGGCACATCCGGGAACACCCGGATCCACACGCGGCCCGCACGCTTCATGTGACGGGTCAGCGCGCGGCGCGCGGCTTCGATCTGGCGCGCGGTCACGCGCTCAGGCTCCATGGCCTTCAGCCCGAACTGGCCGAAGTTGAGGTCAGTTCCGCCCTTCGCAGCACCGTGAATACGGCCCTTGAACTGCTTGCGGAACTTCGTGCGCTTTGGTTGCAGCATGTCGCGCCTCTTATTCCTTCTGTCTCAACTCACGCCGCGTCGCGACGCGAGGAGCGACCACCCGACGGCTCACCTTCCGCCTGGCGCCTGTCCTGCGCCATCGGATCGTGCTCCAGGATCTCGCCCTTGAAGATCCAGACCTTGACACCGCAGGTGCCGTAGGTCGTGAAGGCGGTGGCCGTACCGTAATCCACGTCCGCGCGCAAGGTGTGAAGCGGCACGCGCCCTTCACGATACCATTCGAGGCGCGCGATCTCAGCGCCGCCAAGGCGGCCCGAGCAGTTGATACGGATGCCTTCCGCGCCCAGACGGATCGCCGACTGCACGGCGCGCTTCATGGCGCGACGGAACGCCACACGGCGCTCAAGCTGCTGGGCGATCGATTCGGCGACCAGACGGGCGTCGATTTCCGGCTTGCGAATCTCGACGATGTTGATGAACACCTCCGAGTTCGTCATCTCGGAGACCTTCTTGCGCAGCTTGTCGATGTCCGCGCCCTTCTTGCCGATGACCACGCCCGGACGCGCCGAGTGGATGGTCACGCGGCACTTCTTGTGCGGGCGCTCAATCACGATCTTGGACACCGCCGCCTGCTTCAGAAGCTTATGAAGCGCTTCGCGGATCTTGATGTCCTCGTGCAGCAGCTGGCCGTATTCGCCCTTGCTGGCGAACCAGCGCGAATCCCAGGTGCGGTTGATGCCGAGCCGGAGCCCGACCGGGTTGACCTTCTGACCCATCAGGCCTTCTCCTCGACTTCACGCACCACGATGGTGATATGCGAGAACGGCTTCTCGATGCGGCTCGCACGACCACGGGCGCGAGCGGCGAAGCGCTTCATCACCAGGCCCTTGCCGACATGAGCCTCGGCGACGATGAGATCGTCGACGTCCAGCTCATGGTTGTTCTCGGCATTCGCGATGGCCGACTCGAGGCACTTCTTCACATCGCCGGCAATCCGCTTGCGCGAGAACTGCAGGTCGGCGAGAGCGACCGAGACCTTCTTGCCGCGGATCAGACCCGCGACGAGGTTGAGCTTCTGGGGGCTCACGCGAAGATTGCGAGCGACCGCCTTGGCTTCCGTATCCGCGAGCGTGCGCGGACGAGCTGCCTTACCCATGACCCTGCCTCACTTCCGCTTGGCTTTCTTGTCCGCCGCGTGCCCGTAATAGGTACGGGTCGGGGCGAACTCGCCGAACTTGTGGCCGACCATGTCCTCGGTGACCGACACCGGGACATGCTTGTTGCCGTTGTAAACGCCGAAGGTGATCCCCACGAACTGCGGGAGGATCGTGGAGCGGCGGCTCCAGATCTTGATGACGTCGTGACGACCCGACGAGCGCGCGGCATCCGCCTTCTTGAGGAGGTAGCCGTCGACGAACGGACCTTTCCAGACCGATCGAGACATAGTTCAGATTCCCTCGCTCACTTCTTGCGGGCGTGCCGGCTGGACACAATGAACTTCGTGGTCGACTTGTTCTTCCGGGTCTTCTTGCCCTTCGTGGGGAAGCCCCACGGGGTGACCGGATGACGTCCACCCGAGGTGCGGCCTTCGCCGCCGCCATGCGGGTGATCGACCGGGTTCATCGTGACACCGCGGTTGTGCGGGCGACGGCCGAGCCAGCGCTTGCGGCCGGCCTTGCCGAGGTTGGTGTTCATGTGGTCGGGGTTCGACACCGCGCCCACCGTGCCGAGGCACTCGCCGTGCACCAGACGCTGCTCACCCGAGTTGAGGCGGATGATCACGTAACCCTGGTCGCGGCCGACGATCTGCGCATACGAGCCGGCGGAACGGGCGATCTGGCCGCCCTTGCCGATCTTCAGCTCGACATTGTGCACGATCGTGCCGACCGGCAGGTTGCCCAGCGGCGCGGCATTGCCCGGCTTCACGTCGACACTCTTCGACGCGATCACCCGGTCGCCGACCGCAAGGCGCTGCGGCGCGAGGATGTAGCTGAGCTCGCCGTCCTCATACTTGATGAGGGCGATGAACGCCGTACGGTTGGGATCGTACTCGATACGCTCCACCGTCGCAGCCACGTCACGCTTGGTGCGCTTGAAGTCGACGAGGCGATAGGCCTGCTTGTGGCCGCCGCCGCGGAACCGCACCGTGATGCGACCCATGTTGTTGCGGCCGCCCGCCTCGGACTTGCCCTCGGTCAGCGTCTTGACCGGCTTGCCCTTGAACAGGCCCGAGCGGTCGACGATGACGAGCTGGCGAAGGCTCGGCGTTACCGGCTTGAAGGTTTTGAGCGCCATGTCTCTGGTCCCTTAATTCCGGCTCACAGACCCGTCGTGATGTCGATGGAGTGGCCCTCGGCGAGGGTCACGACCGCCTTCTTCACGTCGTTCTGCACGCCCTTGCGGCCCTTGAAGAACTTCGTCTTCCCCTTGCGGACCAGCGTGTTGACGCTCTCGACCTTCACGTCGAAAAGCTTCTCGACCGCCTCCTTGATCTGCGGCTTGGTAGCCGTCAGAGCAACCTTGAAGACGACCTTGTTGTGCTCGGACGCAGCCGTGGCCTTCTCGGTGATGACCGGGGACACGATCACGTCGTAGTGGCGCGGATCGAGACTCATTTGAAGCGCGCCTCCAGAGCGTCGACAGCCGCCTTCGTCAGAACCAGGGTCCGACGGCGAAGGATGTCGTAGACGTTGATGCCCTGGACGGGCAGCACGTCGAGATGGGTGACATTGCGCGAGGCGAGGCCGAAATTGGCGTCCACCTCGGCGCCGGAAACGACCAGCGCGCTCGACAGACCCAGACCCGCCAGACGCTCCTTGAGCAGCTTGGTCTTCGGCTCGGTCAGCACCGCGTCATCGAGGATGACGATCTGCTGATCCTTCGCCTTGGACGACAGCGCATGCTTGAGAGCGAGGGCGCGAACCTTCTTCGGCAGGTCGCTCGCATGGCTGCGGGCAACCGGGCCGAACGCCTTGGCGCCGCCGCGGAACTGGGGAGCGGAAGCCGCGCCGTGGCGAGCGCCGCCGGTGCCCTTCTGCTTGTACATCTTGCGCTTGGTCCGGTTGACCTCGGAGCGCGTCAGGGTCTCGTGCGTGCCGGCCTGGCGGCGGGCAAGCTGCCACACCACCATGCGGTGCAGGATGTCCTGGCGCGGCTCGAGACCGAAGATCTCGTCCGACAGGGTCACGGACCCGGCTTCGGCGCCTTCGAGCGTCTTAACGGCGATTTCAACCATCACACGTTCTCCTCGACCGCAGCCTCGACCACCGGGGCGTCGCTGGCGACCGTCTCGGAGCCCGGCAGCCGGAACTTGCCCGGCTTCGGCGCTTCGGCCGGCAGCTTCTTCTTCACGGCGTCGGCGACCAGGATCCAGCCCCCCTTGTTGCCGGGAACCGCGCCCTCGACCGCAATCAGACCGCGCTCGACATCCGTCAGCACGACCTTGAGGTTCTGGGTGGTCACCGTCTCGGCGCCCATCTGACCCGGCATCTTCTTGTTCTTGAAGGTCTTGCCCGGGTCCTGACGGCCGCCGGTCGAACCGATCGAACGATGCGAGACCGACACGCCGTGAGTCGCGCGCAGACCGCCGAAGTTGTGGCGCTTCATACCACCGGCAAAACCCTTGCCGATGGAGGTGCCGGTGACGTCGACGAACTGGCCGACCACAAAGTGGTCGACAGTCAGTTCGGCGCCGACCGGGATCAGCTCGCCCTCTTCCACGCGGAACTCCGCGAGGCGACGCTTCGGCTCCACACTCGCAACCGCGAAGTGGCCGCGCATCGCGCGGGTGGTGTTCTGCGGCTTCGCCTTACCGACGCCGAGCTGGACGGCGGTATAGCCGTTCTTCTCGACAGTACGGTGGGCAACCACCTGGCAATTATCGACTTTCAGCACAGTGACCGGAACATGTTCACCTGCATCGTTAAAGATGCGGGTCATGCCGACCTTCTGGGCGATGACGCCTGACCGCATGGCCGTGTCCCTTCGCCTTCTCTCAGAGCTTGATCTCGACGTCGACACCCGCGGCGAGGTCGAGCTTCATCAGCGCGTCCACCGTCTGGGGGGTCGGGTCGACTATGTCCAGCAGACGCTTATGCGTCCGCATCTCGAACTGCTCACGGGACTTCTTGTCCACGTGGGGAGAACGATTGACCGTGAATTTCTCAATCCGCGTCGGCAGCGGAATGGGACCGCGGACCTGGGCGCCCGTGCGCTTCGCCGTCGAGACGATCTCGCGCGTCGAGGCATCCAGGATGCGATGATCGAACGCCTTGAGGCGGATCCGAATGTTCTGGCCGTTCATTGACTTCAGGCTCCCAGAGGGCTCGTCAGTCGGGCTCTGTAACGAGCTCCACGAAAAAGGGGCGCAGGCGATCCCGCGCCCCTCGGGATTGTTTGGTCTTACTCGATGATGGCGGCGACGACGCCGGCGCCGACGGTACGGCCGCCTTCACGGATGGCGAAGCGCAGCTTGTCTTCCATCGCGATCGGCACGATCAGCTGCACGTCGACCGAGATGTTGTCGCCCGGCATCACCATTTCCGTGCCTTCCGGCAGCGTCACCACGCCCGTCACGTCCGTCGTGCGGAAGTAGAACTGCGGACGGTAGTTGGTGAAGAACGGCGTGTGGCGGCCGCCCTCTTCCTTCGTCAGGATGTAAGCCTCGGCCTTGAACTTCGTGTGCGGCTTCACCGAACCCGGCTTGCACACCACCTGACCGCGCTCCACGTCCTCGCGCTTCGTGCCGCGAACCAGAATGCCGACATTGTCGCCGGCCTGGCCCTGGTCGAGCAGCTTGCGGAACATCTCGACGCCGGTAACCGTCGTCTTGATGGTCGGACGGATGCCGACGATCTCGACTTCCTCGCCCACCTTGATGATCCCGCGCTCGACGCGGCCCGTCACCACCGTGCCGCGGCCCGAGATCGAGAACACGTCCTCGATCGGCATCAGGAACGGCTGGTCGACCGGACGCTCCGGCTGCGGGATGTACTTGTCCACTTCCGCCATCAGCGCCAGCACGGCATCGTGGCCGAGCTTGGGGTCGCCGTTCTGCAGCGCCACCAGCGCCGAGCCGCGGATGATCGGGATGTCGTCGCCCGGGAAGTCGTACTTCGACAGAAGCTCGCGCACTTCCAGCTCGACCAGCTCGAGGAGTTCCTCGTCGTCGACCTGGTCGCACTTGTTCAGGAACACCACCAGCGCCGGAACGCCGACCTGGCGCGCCAGAAGGATGTGCTCGCGGGTCTGCGGCATCGGGCCGTCGGCCGCCGACACAACCAGGATCGCGCCGTCCATCTGCGCCGCGCCGGTGATCATGTTCTTCACATAGTCGGCGTGCCCGGGGCAGTCGACATGCGCGTAGTGGCGGTTCGCCGTCTCGTACTCGACATGCGCCGTCGAGATCGTGATGCCACGCGCCTTCTCTTCCGGCGCCTTGTCGATCTGGTCGTACGCCGTGAACGTCGCCCCGCCAGACTCCGCAAGAACCTTCGTGATCGCCGCCGTCAACGACGTCTTGCCATGGTCAACATGGCCAATCGTCCCAATGTTGCAGTGAGGCTTCGAACGGTTGAACTTCTCTTTGGCCACGGGGCTCTCCGTCGGTCGATATTCTGTGTTGGGTACGAAACGCTCAGTCAGTCAGGCCGTACGCGTCACGCGTACTTGGCCTGGACTTCCTGCGCGACGTTCGACGGCACCTGCTCGTAGTGGTCGAACTGCATGGTGAAAGTCGCGCGGCCCTGGCTGAAGGACCGCAGCGTGTTGACGTAGCCGAACATGTTGGCGAGCGGCACCATCGCGTTCACGACGTTCGCATTGCCACGCATGTCCTGGCCCTGGATCTGGCCGCGGCGGGAGTTGAGGTCGCCGATCACCGAGCCGGTGTAGTCTTCCGGGGTGACGACCTCGACCTTCATGATCGGCTCGAGGAGCACCGGGCCGCCCTTCTGCAGGGCTTCGCGGAACGCCGCACGCGAGGCGATTTCGAAGGCGAGCGCCGACGAGTCGACTTCATGGTAAGCGCCGTCGATCAGCTCGACCTTGACGTCCACGACCGGGAAGCCGGCCAGCACGCCCGAACCGAGCACGCTTTCGAGGCCCTTGGTCACGCCGGGGATGTATTCCTTCGGCACCGCGCCGCCGATGACCTTGCTCTCGAAGCCGAAGCCCTTGCCGACTTCGTTCGGCTCGACCACGAACTTCACCCGGGCGAACTGACCGGTACCGCCGGTCTGCTTCTTGTGGGTGTAGTCCACCTCGGTCTTGCGGGTGATCGTCTCGCGATAGGCCACCTGCGGGGCGCCGATGTTGGCGTCGACCTTGTAGGTGCGCTTCAGGATGTCGACCTTGATGTCGAGGTGCAGTTCGCCCATCCCCTTGAGGATGGTCTGGCCGCTCTCGTGGTCGGTCGACACGCGGAAGGACGGATCCTCGGCCGCCAGCTTGGCGAGCGCGAGACCCAGCTTCTCCTGGTCGGCCTTGGACTTCGGCTCGATCGCGATCTCGATGACCGGCTCGGGGAATTCCATCTTCTCGAGGATCACGGGCTTGGCCGGATCGCAGAGCGTGTCGCCGGTGCGGACTTCCTTGAGGCCGGCGAGAGCGACGATGTCGCCCGCATAGGCTTCCTTGATGTCCTCGCGGTTGTTCGCATGCATCAGCAGCATGCGACCCACGCGCTCCTTCTTGTCACGGGTCGAGTTCAGCAGGCCCATGCCGGTCTCGAGCTTGCCCGAGTAGATGCGGCAGAAGGTGATGGTGCCGACGAACGGGTCGTCCATGATCTTGAACGCGAGGACCGACAGCGGGTCGGCATCGCTCGGGTTGCGGACGGTCTCTTCCTCGGTGTCGAAGTCGATGCCCTTGATGGCGCCGCGATCGATCGGGCTCGGCAGGAAGTCGCAAACGGCGTCGAGCAGCGGCTGCACGCCCTTGTTCTTGAAGGCCGAGCCGCAGAACACCGGGTTGAACACGCGACCGATGACGGCCTTGCGGATCAGGCCCTTCAGGGTCGCCTCGTCCGGCTCAACGCCGTCGAGATAGGCCGAGAGAACGTCGTCGTCGAGTTCGACAGCCGCCTCGAGCAGCTTGCCGCGATATTCGACCGCCTGGTCGAGCAGCTCGGCCGGGATCTCTTCGTCGTGATACTTCGCGCCGAGCTCTTCATTGTCCCACACGACCGCCTTCATGCGGACGAGGTCGATGATGCCCTTGAAGTTGTTCTCCGAGCCGATCGGGAGCTGGCAGCACACCGGCTTGCCGTCCACGCGGTCGATGATCATCTCCACGCAGCGGAAGAAGTCCGCGCCGGTCTTGTCCATCTTGTTGACGAACACGATGCGCGGCACGTTGTACTTGTCGGCCTGACGCCACACGGTCTCGGTCTGCGGCTCGACGCCCTGGTTGCCGTCGAGAACGCACACGGCGCCGTCGAGCACGCGCAGCGAACGCTCGACTTCAATGGTGAAGTCGACGTGGCCGGGCGTGTCGATGATGTTGAGGCGCTTGCCATGCCAGAAAGCGGTCGTCGCGGCCGACGTGATGGTGATGCCGCGCTCCTGCTCCTGGGTCATCCAATCCATGGTGGCAGCGCCATCATGGACTTCGCCGATCTTGTGGCTCTTGCCGGTGTAGTAGAGGATCCGTTCGGTCGTGGTGGTCTTGCCGGCATCAATGTGGGCCATGATGCCGAAGTTACGGTAGTCTTCGATAGCATTAATGCGCGACATATCAGATCCTCGTCCCGGCTCTCTTCATCACCAGCGGTAGTGAGAGAAGGCGCGGTTCGCCTCCGCCATGCGGTGGGTATCTTCACGTTTCTTCACGGCGGTGCCACGATTGTTCGAGGCATCGAGCAGCTCGCCCGACAGACGCTCGACCATGGTCTTCTCGTTGCGGGCACGGGCCGCAATGATCAGCCAGCGGATCGCCAGCGCCTGACGGCGCTCGGGACGCACTTCGACGGGCACCTGATAGGTGGCGCCGCCGACGCGGCGGGAGCGCACCTCGATGGCCGGGCTCACATTGTCGAGTGCCTGGGTGAACACACCCAGCGGCTCCGACTTGGCGCGGTTCTCGACCAGGTCGAGCGCGCCATAGACGATCTGCTCGGCGACCGACTTCTTGCCGTCATACATGACGGCGTTCATGAAGCGGCTGAGCACCTCGCTCCCGAACTTGGGATCCGGGGTGACTTCACGGCGCTCTGCACGATGACGACGGGACATCGCTCAATCCTCACTTCGGCCGCTTGGCGCCGTACTTCGAACGGCGCTGCTTACGATTCTTGACGCCCTGGGTGTCGAGCACGCCGCGCAGGATGTGATAGCGCACGCCCGGAAGATCCTTGACGCGGCCGCCGCGGATCATGACCACGGAGTGTTCCTGCAGGTTATGCCCCTCACCGGGGATGTAACCGATGACTTCGTAGCCATTGGTCAAACGAACCTTGGCGACCTTACGAAGCGCCGAGTTCGGCTTCTTCGGGGTCGTCGTATAGACGCGGGTGCAAACGCCGCGCTTCTGCGGGCTGGCCTGCAGCGCCGGAACCTTGTTCCGGGCCTTCTGGGCTTCCCGCGGCTTGCGGATCAGCTGGTTGATCGTCGGCACGTGTCTCGCCTTCGTCTCGCTGCGCTAAGGACAGAGTGTCCCGCGCTAACCCAAATTTCCGCGGCCACAACCGCATTCGCTCTCGACGGTTCGGAACAATCTGCACATCGCCGGCCCACTGGGCCGCATCTCCGGGCTATCTGCGAACAAAATAAGCGCCGCCGGCCAGAAGCTGGCCGAGGGCGCTAACGTTCAGAGGATCACGCGAACGGTTGTTAAACCGCCCGATTGCGCGATCATGCGCCGGATTTGGTCGTGCATGCGTCCCGGCAGCGTCTTGGAATTCTGTGTCCAGACAGGGTGTCCGAACGCGGTAATTCCAACCGCCTGCCGTGAAAGTAGGCGCCTTCTACGCGTCGAGTCGTCTTCCGTCAAGTGCGAACCGCAAGTTTGGCCGCTCACGCCCTCGTGCGAGGCATTGAAGACGTTAGATTTCGTCGCGCTGTCACGCGGCGCAAGTAAGTGACGCCCGCAAGGTCAGGGCGCTGCGCCGTCGGAAGCGCCCCCCGGCGACTCGGTACGATTCGCCGCAAAGGCGTCCCGCACCGCCGTCATTTCATCGCGCAGACGTAGAAGATCGGCAACCGTCTGCTGCGAAGCGCACAGAATCGCCTCGGGAATCGCCCGCGCCTGCTCCTCGAGCGCGATCCCCGCCGCCGTCGGCGCGACGATGAGCTGGCGCTCATTGTCCGGGTTGCGGCGCCGGCTGACCAGGCCGAGCTGCTCGAGGCGCTTGAGCAGCGGCGTGAGGGTGGACGAATCGAGCAGCATGCGCTCGGCGATTCCCCCCACCGTCTGCGTGCCGCCCTCCCAGAGCAGCAGCATGACGAGATATTGCGGGTAGGTCAGGCCGAGCGGCTCCAGCAGCGGCCGATAGGTGCGCATCACCGCATGGGTCGCCGAATAGAGCGCGAAGCAGAACTGACTCTC
Organism: Ancylobacter sp. TS-1; assembly: GCF_009223885.1. Taxonomy (NCBI): domain Bacteria; kingdom Pseudomonadati; phylum Pseudomonadota; class Alphaproteobacteria; order Hyphomicrobiales; family Xanthobacteraceae; genus Ancylobacter; species Ancylobacter sp. TS-1. The sequence goes on along the minus strand of NZ_CP045144.1, from coordinate 596,659 downwards.
CAGCCTGCGGGCATCTTCGGTCTCGCTCATCGCAACCTCCTCCGTTCCGCCACGCGTCACGACCATGGGCCGGCGGCCGATCCGCCCGTGCGGATGCATGGATCGCCTCGGGGCCGACGCACACGCCGTCGCCCGCTTCCAAGGTGAGTGCCCTGCCCGCTCACGGACCGGGCGTCCTGCCGCCCCTCTGCCCTTCCAGATTCGGCCGTGAGAAACATACCACGACATTAGTTATCGCGATAACTTTTCGCTAGACAGGCATTGGGCGACCAGCTATCCATTTTATATCGCGCACGATTGATTGGCGCATATGAACACCGGGCCGCGGCCCTTTTGCGGAGGACTATCATGAGCATTCTCTACAGGACGCAGGCGACCGCCACCGGCGGGCGCACTGGCTCGGCCGCCACCCATGACGGCGCGCTGAAGGTTGATCTCGTCACCCCGAAGGAACTTGGGGGGCCGGGCGGCGTAGGCAACAACCCCGAGCAGCTCTTCGCCGCCGGCTATTCCGCCTGCTTCCTCGGCGCGATCAAGTTCGTCGCCGGCCAGCAGAAGATCAAGGTTCCCGACGACAGCACCGTCACCGCCGATGTCGGCATCGGTCCGCGCGAAGACGGCACCGGCTTCGGCCTCGACGTGGCGCTGACCATCAAGCTGCCGGGCATCGAGCGCGCCGTGGCGGAGGATCTGGTCGCCCGCGCCCATGTCGTGTGCCCCTACTCCCACGCGACCAAGGGCAGCCTGGACGTTCGCCTCACCGTCGCCTGAGCCGCGCCGCACGTCCCACAAAGCAAAAGGGCCGCTCCCGAGGGAGCGGCCCTTTCTGTTTCAGCGGACCCGAGCGGGTGCCGGCGTGCCGATCACTCGGCGGCGGCCGGACCCTCGATCTGCGGCGCATTGGCGGCAACGCCGTCCTGCTCGTTCTGCGCGGCGATCAGGTCGTCGCGGGTCGTCGCGGTCACGCGCAGCTTGGCCATCTGGGCGCCCGTGCCGGCCGGGATGAGGCGGCCGACGATGACGTTCTCCTTGAGGCCGGCGAGGTCGTCGGACTTGCCGTTGACCGCCGCCTCGGTGAGCACCCGGGTGGTCTCCTGGAAGGAGGCCGCCGAGATGAAGGAGCGCGTCTGCAGGCTCGCCTTGGTGATGCCGAGAAGCACCGGGTGGCCGCTCGCGGTCTTCTTACCTTCCGCAACCAGTCGCTCGTTGATCTCGTTCAGCTCCGAGGCGTCGATCTGCTCATTGGTGAGCAGGTCGCTCTCGCCGGCGTCGTCGATCTCGACCTTCTGCAGCATCTGGCGAACGATCACCTCGATGTGCTTGTCGTTGATGAGCACGCCCTGCAGCCGGTAGACCTCCTGGATCTCGTTGACCAGATAGGCGGCGAGTTCCTCGACGCCCTTGATCGCCAGGATGTCGTGCGGCGCCGGGTTGCCGTCGACGATGAAGTCGCCCTTCTCGACGAGGTCGCCATCCTGCAGATGGATGTGCTTGCCCTTCGGGATCAGGTACTCGACCGCCTCGTCGGTCGAGTCCTGCGGCTCGATGGTGACGCGGCGCTTGTTCTTGTAGTCCTTGCCGAAGCGGATCGTGCCGGAGATTTCGGCGATGATCGCCGCATCCTTCGGACGACGCGCCTCGAACAGCTCGGCCACGCGCGGCAGACCGCCCGTGATGTCGCGGGTCTTGGCGGACTCCATCGGCACGCGGGCAAGGACGTCGCCGGCCTTGATCTGCGAGCCGGGATCAGCCGACAGGATCGCCTCCACCGGCAGCGTGTAGCGGGCATCGCCGCCGCGCTGCAGCTTCAGCACCTTGCCGTCCGGACCCTTGACCACCAGCGAGGGACGCAGTTCCGAACCGCGGCCCGTGCGCCAGTCGGTGACGACACGCTTGGCGATGCCGGTCGACTCGTCGACCGTCTCGCTCAGCGAGGCGCCTTCCACCAGGTCCTCGTAACCCACCGTGCCCTCGACCTCGGTGAGGATCGGGCGGGTGTAGGGGTCCCACTCGGCGATGCGCTGGCCACGCTTGATCGCGTCGCCGTCATCCACCTTCAGCTTGGCGCCGAACTGGATGCGGTGCGCCGCCTTCTCGCTGCCGTCATGGTCGATGATCAGCACCGAGAGGTTGCGGCTCATCGCGATCAGCTCGCCCTCGGAGTTCCGCACCACATTGCGGTTGCGGAGCTTCACCGTGCCCTCGAACGAGGCCTCGATGAAGGACTGCTCGGAGAGCTGCGCCGCGCCGCCGATGTGGAAGGTGCGCATGGTGAGCTGGGTGCCCGGCTCGCCGATCGACTGCGCCGCGATGACGCCGACCGCCTCGCCGATGTTCACCGGCGTGCCGCGCGCGAGGTCACGGCCATAGCAGGTGCCGCAGACGCCGTTCTTGGCTTCGCAGGTCAGCACGGAGCGGATCTTGATCTCCTGCACGCCGGCCTTCGAGATGCGCTCGACATCGGCTTCGTCGATCATCCGGCCCGCCGGAATGATGACGTTGCCCGTGCCGCCCTCGATCACGTCCTCGGCCGTGGTGCGGCCCAGCACGCGCGAGCCCAGCGTCGCCACGATCTGACCCGCGTCGACGATGGCCCGCATGGCGATGCCGTTGTCGGTGCCGCAGTCGCGGATCGTGATGATGCTGTCCTGCGCCACGTCGACGAGACGACGGGTCAGGTAGCCCGAGTTCGCGGTCTTCAGCGCGGTGTCCGCGAGGCCCTTACGGGCGCCGTGGGTCGAGTTGAAGTATTCGAGAACCGACAGGCCTTCCTTGAAGTTCGAGATGATCGGCGTCTCGATGATCTCGCCCGACGGCTTGGCCATCAGGCCGCGCATGGCGGCGAGCTGACGCATCTGCTCGCGCGAACCACGGGCGCCCGAATGGGCCATCATGTAGATCGAGTTGATCGGCTTGGCCCGGCCCGTCTTCGGGTCGATCTTCACCGCCGAGATCTCGGCCATCATCTCGTCGGCGAGGCGCGCGGAGCACTTGCCCCAGGCGTCGACGACCTTGTTGTACTTCTCGCCCTGGGTGATCAGGCCGTCATTGTACTGCTGCTCGTACTCCTTGGTGAGCGCACGGGTCTCTTCGACCATGTCCCACTTCTTGGAGGGCACCACCATGTCGTCCTTGCCGAACGAGATGCCGGCGCGGAAGGCGTTGGAGAAGCCGAGCGTCATGATGCGATCGCAGAAGATGACCGTCTCCTTCTGACCGCAGTGGCGGTAGACGGTGTCGATCATGTTCGAGATTTCCTTCTTGGTCATCAGCTTGTTGACGACGTCGAAGGTGATCTTGGCGCTCCTCGGCAGCAGTTCGCCGAGCTTCATGCGGCCCGGGGTGGTCTCATAGATCTTCGAGACCGGGTCGCCGTTCTCGTCCACGCCGATGTGACGCCCGCGCACCTTGGTGTGCAGGGTGATGACCTTGTTGGCCAGCGCGTGGTCGATCTCGCCCATATTGGCGAAGGCCATGCCCTCGCCGGGCTCGTTGTCGCGCAGCATGGTCAGGTAGTACAGGCCGAGCACGATGTCCTGCGAGGGCACGATGATCGGCGCGCCGTTCGCCGGGTGCAGGATGTTGTTGGTCGACATCATCAGCACGCGCGCTTCGAGCTGCGCCTCGATGGACAGCGGCACGTGCACCGCCATCTGGTCGCCGTCGAAGTCCGCGTTGAAGGCGGCGCAGACCAGCGGGTGAAGCTGGATCGCCTTGCCTTCGATGAGCACCGGCTCGAACGCCTGAATGCCCAGGCGATGCAGCGTCGGGGCGCGGTTCAGCATCACAGGATGCTCGCGGATCACCTCGTCGAGGATGTCCCACACCTCGGGACGCTCCTTCTCGACCAGCTTCTTCGCCTGCTTCACGGTGGCGGAAAGGCCCTTGGCGTCGAGGCGCGAATAGATGAAGGGCTTGAACAGCTCCAGCGCCATCTTCTTCGGCAGGCCGCACTGGTGCAGCTTCAGCTCGGGACCGACGACGATCACCGAACGGCCGGAATAGTCGACGCGCTTGCCGAGCAGGTTCTGACGGAACCGGCCCTGCTTGCCCTTCAGCATGTCGGCGAGCGACTTCAGCGGGCGCTTGTTGGCACCCGTGATGACGCGGCCGCGGCGGCCGTTGTCGAACAGCGCATCGACCGCTTCCTGAAGCATGCGCTTCTCGTTGCGGATGATGATGTCCGGCGCCTTCAGCTCGATCAGCCGCTTGAGGCGGTTGTTACGGTTGATGACGCGGCGGTACAGGTCGTTGAGGTCGGAGGTCGCGAAGCGGCCGCCATCCAGCGGGACGAGCGGGCGCAGGTCCGGCGGGATGACCGGAACATGCGTCAGGATCATCCATTCCGGCTTGTTGCCGGACTCCTGGAAAGCCTCGACGATCTTCAGGCGCTTGGCCAGCTTCTTCGGCTTGAGCTCGGTGGTCGCCTCGGCGATCTCCTTGCGCAGATTGCCGGCGATCTTCTCCAGATCCATGCTGCGCAGCAGCTCGCGGATCGCCTCCGCGCCGATCAGCGCGGTGAACGAGTCCTCGCCATATTCTTCCTGCGCCCGCAGATAGTCCTCTTCCGAGAGGAGCTGACGCTCCTTCAGCGGGGTGAGGCCCGGCTCGATGACGCAGTAATATTCGAAGTACAGGATGCGCTCGAGGTCCTTGAGCGTCATGTCGAGCAGCAGGCCGATGCGGCTCGGCAGCGACTTCAGGAACCAGATGTGCGCGACCGGGGCAGCGAGCTCGATGTGGCCCATGCGCTCGCGGCGCACGCGCGACAGCGTGACCTCGACGCCGCACTTCTCGCAGATGATGCCCTTGTACTTCATGCGCTTGTACTTGCCGCACAAGCACTCATAGTCCTTGATCGGGCCGAAGATGCGCGCGCAGAACAGACCGTCACGCTCGGGCTTGAACGTGCGATAGTTGATCGTCTCCGGCTTCTTGATCTCACCGAAGGACCACGACAGGATCTTTTCCGGACTCGCGATCGAGATCTTGATCTGATCGAAAGTCGGCGCCGGCGCCGCCGGGTTGAAGAGATTCATGACCTCTTGATTCATCGCCGTCTCCTTCGGATGGACCCCGCCTCCGCCGCCGCGGCTCGCTTGGGTCACTGAAAAGTCTGATCTGTCGAGCGATCGAAGGGGCGGCGGCCGATACGCCGCCCGCCCCTCTTGTCAGTCGGTCATTCGGCCGCCGGCAGGCTCTCGCCCGGGGTCGGCACCGCCGAGTGGGTCTTGGAGTTCATCAGCTCGACATTGAGGCCGAGCGAACGCATCTCCTTCACGAGAACGTTGAAGCTCTCGGGAATACCCGCCTCGAAGGTGTCGTCGCCGCGGACGATCGCCTCGTAGACCTTGGTGCGGCCGGCGACGTCGTCGGACTTGACCGTGAGCATCTCCTGCAGCGTGTAGGCAGCGCCATACGCTTCCAGGGCCCACACCTCCATTTCGCCGAAGCGCTGACCGCCGAACTGCGCCTTGCCGCCCAGCGGCTGCTGGGTGACGAGCGAGTACGGGCCGATCGAGCGTGCATGGATCTTGTCGTCGACAAGGTGATGCAGCTTCAGCATGTAGATGTAGCCGACCGTCACCTTACGGTCGAACTGCTCGCCGGTGCGGCCGTCGAACAGGGTCGACTGCGCCGATTTGTCGAGGCCCGCCAGCTCCAGCATGTGCTCGATGTCGGCCTCGCGGGCGCCATCGAAGACAGGCGTGGCAATCGGCACGCCGCGGCGCAGGTTCGACCCCAGCTCGACCAGACCCTCCTCGTCGAGCGAGGCGACGGTCTCATCCTTGCCGTAGATCTTGCCGAACGCGTCCTTGAGCGGGGCGATGTCGTTGGTCTGCCGGTAGCTCTCGATGGCACGGTCGATGACCTTGCCGAGACCCGCGCAGGCCCAGCCCAGATGCGTCTCCAGGATCTGGCCAACGTTCATGCGCGAGGGCACGCCGAGCGGGTTGAGCACCATGTCGACCGGGGTGCCGTCCTCAAGGAACGGCATGTCCTCGACCGGGACGATGCGCGAGACCACGCCCTTGTTGCCGTGCCGGCCGGCCATCTTGTCGCCCGGCTGGATCTTGCGCTTCACGGCGATGAAGACCTTGACCATCTTCATCACGCCCGGAGGCAGTTCGTCACCGCGCTGCAGCTTCTCGACCTTGTCGAGGAAGCGCTGCTCGAGACGCTTCTTCGACTCGTCGTACTGGTTGCGGATCGCCTCCAGCTCACCCATCAGGTGATCGTCGGCGATGGCGAACTGCCACCACTGGCTGCGCGGATAGTCGGTCAGCACCGAACGGGTGATGACGGTATCCTTCTTGAAGCCCTTGGGGCCGGCGACGCCGGTCTTGCCGTCGAGCATCTCGGCGAGGCGGCCGAAGACGTTACGGTCGAGGATCGCCTGCTCGTCGTCGCGGTCCTTGGCGAGACGCTCGATTTCCTCGCGCTCGATGGCCTGGGCGCGCTCGTCCTTGTCGACGCCGTGACGGTTGAACACGCGCACTTCGACGACCGTGCCGGTGACGCCCGGGGGAACGCGCAGCGAGGTGTCGCGCACGTCCGCCGCCTTCTCGCCGAAGATGGCGCGAAGCAGCTTCTCTTCCGGGGTCATCGGGCTCTCACCCTTCGGCGTGATCTTGCCGCAGAGGATGTCGCCCGCCTGAACTTCGGCGCCGATATAGACGATGCCGGCTTCGTCCAGGTTCTTCAGCGCCTCTTCCGACACGTTCGGAATGTCGCGCGTGATTTCCTCCGGACCCAGCTTGGTGTCGCGGGCCATCACCTCGAACTCCTCGATGTGGATCGAGGAGAAGACGTCGCCCTTGGAGATGTTCTCCGACAGCAGGATCGAGTCTTCGAAGTTGTAGCCATTCCACGGCATGAAGGCGACGAGGATGTTCCGGCCGAGCGCGAGATCGCCGAGGTCGGTCGAGGGACCGTCCGCGATGATGTCGCCCTTCGTCACCCGGTCGCCCACGCGCACCAGCGGACGCTGGTTGATGCAGGTCGACTGGTTGGAGCGCTGGAACTTCTGCAGCCGGTAGATGTCGACGCCGGACTTGGAGGCGTCATTCTCCTCCGTCGCGCGGATGACGATACGGGTGGCGTCCACCTGATCGATCACGCCGGTGCGGCGGGCGGCGATGGCCGCGCCCGAGTCACGGGCGACGACCGACTCCATGCCGGTACCGACGAAAGGCGCGTCGGCGCGAACCAGCGGCACTGCCTGGCGCTGCATGTTCGAACCCATCAGCGCGCGGTTGGCGTCGTCGTTCTCAAGGAACGGGATCAGCGCGGCGGCGACCGAGACGAGCTGCTTGGGCGACACGTCCATGAAGTCGACGCGGTCGGGCGTGACCAGCAGAACGTCGCCGGCGTGACGGCAGACGATCAGGTCCTCGACGAAGCGGCCATCCGCGTCGAGCGGGATGTTGGCCTGCGCGACGTAGTACTTCCCCTCCTCCATGGCGGAGAGATAGACCACCTCGCCCTGCACCTGGCTGTCCTTCACGCGGCGGTAGGGCGCCTCGATGAAGCCGTACTTGTTCACGCGGGCGAAGGTCGCCAGCGAGTTGATGAGGCCGATATTCGGGCCTTCCGGCGTCTCGATCGGGCAGATGCGGCCGTAATGCGTCGGGTGCACGTCGCGCACCTCGAAGCCGGCGCGCTCGCGCGTCAGGCCGCCCGGGCCAAGCGCCGACAGGCGGCGCTTGTGGGTGATCTCCGACAGCGGGTTGGTCTGGTCCATGAACTGCGAGAGCTGCGACGAGCCGAAGAACTCGCGCACGGCCGCGGCGACCGGCTTCGCGTTGATCAGGTCCTGCGGCATCACGGTGTCGATGTCGACGGACGACATGCGCTCCTTGATGGCGCGCTCCATGCGCAGCAGGCCGACGCGGTACTGGTTCTCCATCAGCTCGCCGACGGAGCGGACGCGGCGGTTGCCGAGATGGTCGATGTCGTCGATCTCGCCCTTGCCGTCGCGCAGCTCCACCAGCGTGCGGATGACCGCGAGGATGTCCTCGCGGCGCAGCACGCGCACGGTGTCGGCGGCGTCGAGGTCAAGACGCATGTTCATCTTCACGCGGCCGACCGCGGAGAGGTCGTAGCGCTCGGAATCGAAGAACAGCGAGTGGAACATCGCCTGCGCGGAATCCAGCGTCGGCGGCTCGCCGGGACGCATCACGCGGTAGATGTCGAACAGCGCGTCCTCGCGGGTGACGTTCTTGTCGACCGCCAGCGTGTTGCGGATGTAGGCGCCCACATTGACGTGGTCGATGTCGAGGATCGGCACCTCGTCATAGCCGAGGTCGACAAGCTGCTTGAGCAGCTTCTCGGTGACTTCCTCGCCGGCCTCGACATAGATCTCGCCGGACTGCGGGTTCACCAGGTCCTGCGCGATGTACTGTCCGAGCATCTCCTCATCGGAGATCTTCAGGGCCTTGAGGCCCTTCTCGGCGAGCTGGCGGGCCTGACGGACCGTGACCTTCTTGCCGGCCTCGATCACCACTTCGCCGGTGTCGGCGTCGACGAGATCGGACACGGCCTTGTAACCCTTCATCCGCTTGGGATCGAAGGGCATGCGCCAGCCGTCCTTCGTGCGGACGAAGGTGACGGTCTCGTAGAAGGTGTTGAGGATTTCCTCGCCGTCGAGGCCGAGGGCGAACAGCAGGCTCGTCACCGGAATCTTGCGGCGACGGTCGATGCGCGCAAAGACGATGTCCTTGGCGTCGAACTCGATGTCGAGCCAGGAACCGCGATACGGGATGATGCGGGCGGCGAAGAGCAGCTTGCCCGAGGAGTGCGTCTTGCCCTTGTCGTGGTCGAAGAAGACGCCCGGCGAGCGGTGCATCTGGGACACGATCACGCGCTCGGTGCCGTTCACGATGAACGTACCGTTGGACGTCATGAGCGGAATGTCGCCCATGTAGACGTCCTGCTCCTTGATGTCCTTGACGGACTTGGCGCCGGTGTCCGGGTCGACATCGAACACGATCAGGCGGAGCGTCACCTTCAGCGGGGCGGCGAACGTCATGCCGCGCTGGCGGCACTCGTCCACGTCATACTTCGGCGGCTCGAACTCGTAGCGGACGAATTCGAGCATGGCCGCGCCCGAGAAGTCCGAGATCGGGAAAACCGACTTGAAAACCGCCTGAATGCCGTCGTCCGCGCGACCGCCCTTCGGCTCGTCGATCTGCAAGAACTGGTCATAGGATGCCTTCTGAACCTCGATGAGGTTCGGCATCTCGGCCACTTCCTTGATCTTGCCGAAAAACTTGCGGACCCGCTTACGACCGGTGAACGTCTGCGCCATGTCGCTCCTCGCTCCGTCCCAGTAACCGTCGCGCCAGCCACGGCCCGGGCAAAAGGCCCGGCAACGGTGGTGGCACATGCTTGCGAAACGAATCGGTCAAAAGGATGAGGCGACCTGACGCCTGCCCCTTGACCGTTCCGCAAACCGACGGCTCGCCGGACGATCCTGCTGCGGACCGTCGGGGAAGCCGTCGGGCTTCCTACGTCGCCTTCGCCCGCGAGCGAAGGCAGAGGCCGCCGGCGAACCGGCGGCCTCCCATGATCAGATGATCACTTGAGCTCGACCTTGGCGCCGGCCTTCTCGACCTGAGCCTTGATCTTCTCGGCCTCGTCCTTGGACACGCCTTCCTTGATCGGCTTGGGCGCGCCTTCGACGAGGTCCTTGGCTTCCTTGAGGCCCAGGCCGGTGATGGCGCGGACTTCCTTGATGACCTCGATCTTCTTGTCGCCGGCGGCAGCCAGGACAACGGTGAACTCGGTCTGCTCCTCGACGGCCGGAGCCGCAGCGGCAGCACCCGGAGCGGCAGCGACGGCCACGGCGGCCGCAGCGGAAACGCCCCACTTCTCTTCGAGGAGCTTCGCGAGCTCGGCAGCCTCGAGAACGGTCAGGTTGGAAAGCTCGTCGACGAGCTTCGACAGATCAGCCATTTTACTTAAGTCCTTGGATTTCGGTTCGAACCAGATTTAACCGGGAAGCCTCACGCGGCTTCGTTCTCGCGCCCATAGGCCCCGAACACGCGGGCGAGCTTCGCCGCCGGCGCGTTGACGACCTGAGCAACCTTGGTGGCGGGGGCCTGGATGAGGCCGACCAGCTTGGCGCGCAGTTCGTCGAGAGACGGCAGCGTGGCCAGAGCCTTGACGCCGTCGGGGTTGAGGGCGGACTTGCCGAGGGCTCCGCCGAGGATGACGAACTTGTCGTTCGTCTTGGCGAAGTCAGTGGCAATCTTCGGCGCCGCAACCGGATCGCTGGAATAGGCGATCAGGGTCGGTCCCTTCATCAGGGACGCGACATGCGCGACGTCCGAACCTTCGAGAGCGATCTTCGCGAGGCGGTTCTTGGCCACCTTCACAGTCGCACCGGCCGCCTTGGCCTGCCGGCGCAGGGCCGACAGCTGGGCGACGGTGAGGCCGGAATAGTGGGCCACGACGACAACCGAGGTGCTCTTGAACACCTCGGAAAGCGACGTGACGAGCTCTTCTTTTTGTGCTCGATCCACTTCACTTGCTCTCCGGTGGCGAGGAAGACATGCTCCCCCGCCGGGTTTGCGCCTTGTCGCCCCTCCTCGCGGAGAGACGACGGTTAGAATCCTGTCCCCCTGGGACCGGAAAACCGGCCAAGGCGCTGGTTCGAGCCGAAATCCAAGCCCCGGAGACCGGAACCCTTCCTTCGGTCGTACCCCGTCTATGCTGGCCCCGAAGCGGGATTAAGCCACCTCGAACGAGGGGCGCCGGCAGTCTCGGACAGGACTTAAAGCCGGCAAGGCGAACCCTGCCGGCCTCTCCGCCCGGTTTTACGCGGGCGAAAGCTGCGAATCTGTTGGTTCGCTCCCGACTCATTGCCGGGAACGAAACCGCCCATATAGTGGGTCTCTCGGGATTTGTCACCCCTGATAGCACCAAGGGCTTGACAAATCCACATCGCCGCGATCACGGGGCCGCGACCGGCCCCGTTCTCGCCGCGAGGCATCGATACCCGCTCAGCTCGCCGCCGACAGCACGGACGACGTGTCGACCTTCAGGCCGGGGCCCATGGTCGAGGACAGCGCGATGCGCTGGACATAGGTGCCCTTGGCGCCGGTCGGCTTGGCCCGGACCACCGCGTCGGCGAAGGCGCGGATGTTCTCGGCCAGCTTGTCGACCGGGAACGAGGCCTTGCCGATGCCGGCGTGGATGATGCCGGCCTTCTCGACGCGGAACTCGACCGCGCCGCCCTTGGCGGCTTCGACGGCGCCCTTGACGTCCATGGTCACGGTGCCGACCTTCGGGTTCGGCATCAGGCCGCGCGGGCCCAGCACCTTGCCGAGACGGCCGACCAGCGGCATCAGGTCCGGGGTCGCGATGCAGCGATCGAAATCGATCGTGCCGCCCTGGATGGTCTCGAGCAGATCCTCGGCGCCGACGATGTCGGCACCCGCCGCCTTGGCCTCGTCGGCCTTGGCGCCGCGCGCGAACACTGCAACGCGCACGGTACGGCCGGAGCCGTTCGGCAGGTTGCACACGCCACGGACCATCTGGTCGGCATGGCGGGGATCGACGCCGAGATTCATCGCCACTTCGATGGTCTCGTCGAACTTGGCGTTGGCACGCTCCTTCAGGAGCTGGATCGCCTCGTCGAGCCCGTAGAGCTTGACCGGATCGATGCCCTCACGGACGGCGCGAATACGCTTGGAAATCTTGGCCATCAGCTCAACCCACCACTTCGAGGCCCATGGAACGGGCGGAGCCCTCGATCATCCGGACCGCCGCGTCGACGGTGTCGGCGTTGAGGTCCTTCATCTTCTTCTCGGCGATCTCCGCGAGTTGGGCGCGCGTGACCTTGCCGGCGAAGCCGCCCTTGCCCGGGGTCTTGGAACCCGAGCCCGGCTTCTTCTTCGTCTCGAGGCCGGCGGCCTTCTTGAGGAAGTAGGAGACCGGGGGAGTCTTCAGCTCGAAAGTGAAGGAACGGTCCTGATAGGCGGTGATCACGACCGGGATCGGCATGCCCTTTTCGAGCTGGCCGGTCTGGGCGTTGAACGCCTTGCAGAATTCCATGATGTTCAGGCCGCGCTGACCGAGCGCCGGGCCGATCGGCGGCGCGGGGTTGGCCGAGCCGGCCGGCACCTGCAACTTGATGTAGCCGGTGATCTTCTTCGCCATGACGAACTCCTCGGCGCCGCGACTGCCGGTCGCAAACGCCAAAGCACGCCGTCGCGACGGCTTCATCGCGGGCGGCGTATATGGAGGATCGCGGTTGCGGCACGTGTATCACGCCGGCTGGCGAACCGGCCGTGCCTCCCGCGTATGAATGCGACCCGAGGGGCGCGGTCGCTCCGATACAGCAATTTGCGTGCCGACGCAACGTGGCAGCCGGATGACAGCCGCCGGCGATGCCCGCGCCGGCACTAACCTACCCGCCCCTCACGCCGCCGACGGCAGCGCCCGCCCGCGCCCGGTGCGCCGCGCCTCGCGGGCGAGAATGGCGTCGGCATCGAGGCTGCGGATCGGCGTGCCGAGGTCGCGCGGCACGTCGCCCTCGAGCTGGAGCGCCAGATAGCGCCCGCAGCACACACGCAGGAAGGAGGCGAAGTTCTCGACCCCGCCATGGGCGAAGACCAGTTCCTCATGGAGCTTGGCGAGAAGCTGGCCAAGGCTCATGCCGTCGCGCTGGGCGATCTCCTCCAGCACCTGCCAGTAGAGGTTCTCCAGCCGCACGCTGGTCGAGTAGCCGTGGAGCCGCACCGATTTGAGCCGCGTCTGCCACAGACGGGGATCGGCCTCGATGAAGAGCTTGCACATGACGCCCTCCCTGGCGACGCCACCTTGTGACGTCCCTTGGCGGCGGAGCCGTCCGCCCCGCCGCGCCATCATAATCCCGTTCGGCCGTTCCGCGAAGGCGCGTACGCCCGCGATCGGGGCCGTCGCCGTCAGGCGGCCTGGCGAGCGGAGGTGTTCACCTCGCCATGGGAAATGGTGGTGCCGAGCACCGCGAGGAACTGGCCGATCCACGCGGGATGGGCCGGCCATGCCGGGGCCGAGACCAGATTGCCGTCCGTCACCGCCGCGTCGATGGCGATGTCGGCATAGGTTCCGCCCGCCAGTTCGACCTCGGCGCGGCAGGCCGGATAGGCCGAGCACAGGCGGCCCTCCAGCACCCTCGCCCCGGCCAGAAGCTGCGCGCCGTGGCAGATGGCGGCGACCGGCTTGTTGGCCGTGAAGAAGTGCCGGACGATCTCGACCGCCCGCGCGTTGAGCCGCAGATATTCCGGCGCGCGCCCGCCCGGAATCACCAGCGCGTCGTAGCGGGCCGGGTCGATGTCGGCGAAGGTCGCGTTGAGCGCGAAATTGTGGCCGCGCTTTTCCGAATAGGTCTGCTGGCCCTCGAAATCGTGGATCGCGGTGGCCACGCTGTCGCCGGCTTTCTTGTCCGGGCAGACCGCGTGCACGGTGTGGCCCACGGCCAGCAGCGCCTGATACGGCACCATGGTCTCGTAGTCCTCGACGAAATCGCCGACGATCATCAGGATGCGTTTGCCTGCCATTGTGTCCTCCCATGTTGACGCCGCCGTCCGTGGCGCGGCGGCAAGGCTTGGGAGGAGGATAGGCGGTCGGCCGGCGGCGAGGGTGTTAACCCGTTAACGCGCGCCTCAAACGAAAAAGGGCGCCGCCGAAGCCGCGCCCTCGCAGAACGTGCCGCCGTGGATCGGCGATCAGGTCTTCTCGACCTGCGCGAACTCCAGCTCGACCGGCGTGGCGCGGCCGAAGATCGACACCGCCACCTTGAGGCGCGAGCGCGCCTCGTCGACTTCCTCGACGATGCCGTTGAACGAGGCGAAGGGGCCGTCCGCCACCTTGACCGTCTCGCCAACCTCGAAGGTGATCGAGGGCTTGGGGCGCTCGATGCCTTCCTGCACCTGCTGAAGGATGCGCATGGCCTCCTTCTCGGCGATCGGCATCGGCTTGTTGTCGGCGCCGAGGAAGCCCGTGACCTTCGGCGTGTTCTTGATGAGGTGGAAGGCTTCGTCGGTGAGGTCCATCTTCACCAGCACGTAGCCAGGGAAGAACTTGCGCTCGGCGTCGACCTTGCGGCCGCGGCGCACCTCGACGACCTTCTCGGTCGGCACCAGCACCTGCTCGAACAGGTCGGTGAGCCCGCGCTGCGCGGCCTGCTCCTTGATGGAGTCGGCGACCTTCTTCTCGAAGTTCGAATAGGCGTGGACGATGTACCAGCGCATGGGCATCGCGTCTCTCCTCACCGGCCGAACTGGAGGACCTGAGCGATGACGAAGCTCAGGATCTGGTCGGCGACCAGGAAGAACAGCGAGGCCAGAACCACCATGACGAACACCATCGCCGTGGTGATCAGCGTCTCGCGACGGGTCGGCCAGGTCACCTTGCGCGCTTCCGCGCGGACCTGCTGGAAAAACTCGACCGGATTCGTCTTCGCCATGCTCGTCTCGAAACGCCTCTGATGCCGCCCGCGCCAAAATCGGTGTGATCGCGACGCCGGCCTGCAGGATGTCGTAACGCGCCGCCCGGTGGGCAACCCGCGACGGTACCGTCAAATACACGAAGCGGGCGTATAGCCCGCAAAGCTGCCTCGCGTCAAAGGACGTTTGCCGCCTTGCCCGCCACTCATCCGAGGGAGTGGCAGGAGTGGAGGGACTCGAACCCCCAACCCCCGGTTTTGGAGACCGGTGCTCTAACCAGTTGAGCTACACTCCTAAAGAAGCGGACGGGGCTTCAGCCAGATCGTCCGCCTCTCGAATCGCGAGGCACTATAACCGGCGGCGCGCGAAGGTCGAGGGCACGCGGCGCCGGTATCAACAGTCCGGCAGGTCCGGCGGAAAAATGCCGGTGCCGGAAAGGGATGCGGCAAGCCGCATCCCTGCATCGATCACTCGATGATGGCGGCGACGACGCCGGCGCCGACGGTGCGGCCGCCTTCACGGATGGCGAAGCGCAGCTTGTCTTCCATCGCGATCGGCACGATCAGCTGAACGTCGACCGAGATGTTGTCGCCCGGCATCACCATTTCCGTGCCTTCCGGCAGCGTCACCACGCCCGTCACGTCCGTCGTGCGGAAGTAGAACTGCGGACGGTAGTTGGTGAAGAACGGCGTGTGGCGGCCGCCCTCTTCCTTCGTCAGGATGTAAGCCTCGGCCTTGAACTTCGTGTGCGGCTTCACCGAACCCGGCTTGCACACCACCTGACCGCGCTCCACGTCCTCGCGCTTCGTGCCGCGAACCAGAATGCCGACATTGTCGCCGGCCTGGCCCTGGTCGAGCAGCTTGCGGAACATCTCGACGCCGGTAACCGTCGTCTTGATGGTCGGACGGATGCCGACGATCTCGACTTCCTCGCCCACCTTGATGATCCCGCGCTCGACGCGGCCCGTCACCACCGTGCCGCGGCCCGAGATCGAGAACACGTCCTCGATCGGCATCAGGAACGGCTGGTCGACCGGACGCTCCGGCTGCGGGATGTACTTGTCCACTTCCGCCATCAGCGCCAGCACGGCATCGTGGCCGAGCTTGGGGTCGCCGTTCTGCAGCGCCACCAGCGCCGAGCCGCGGATGATCGGGATGTCGTCGCCCGGGAAGTCGTACTTCGACAGAAGCTCGCGCACTTCCAGCTCGACCAGCTCGAGGAGTTCCTCGTCGTCGACCTGGTCGCACTTGTTCAGGAACACCACCAGCGCCGGAACGCCGACCTGGCGCGCCAGAAGGATGTGCTCGCGGGTCTGCGGCATCGGGCCGTCGGCCGCCGACACAACCAGGATCGCGCCGTCCATCTGCGCCGCGCCGGTGATCATGTTCTTCACATAGTCGGCGTGCCCGGGGCAGTCGACATGCGCGTAGTGGCGGTTCGCCGTCTCGTACTCGACATGCGCCGTCGAGATCGTGATGCCACGCGCCTTCTCTTCCGGCGCCTTGTCGATCTGGTCGTACGCCGTGAACGTCGCCCCGCCAGACTCCGCAAGAACCTTCGTGATCGCCGCCGTCAACGACGTCTTGCCATGGTCAACATGGCCAATCGTCCCAATGTTGCAGTGAGGCTTCGAACGGTTGAACTTCTCTTTGGCCATAGTGTTTTTCCTTCAGCGACAGTCCGGAAGTCGCGAAAATCGGGGCGTGGGATAGGCGGTTTCGGCTCATTCCGCAAGTGCCGCGTTGCGCGGCGGGGCGGCGCACCCGCTGCGATTCACGCCTCGGGCACACACGGAATGCCGACTGCGCACGGAACCGGCGCACGCCTCATATAGGAAGCACGGGCGGATTTGGAGCGGGTGAAGGGAATCGAACCCTCGTCATCAGCTTGGAAGGCTGTTGCTCTACCATTGAGCTACACCCGCGAAAGGTAGAGGCAATATAGCGAGAGGCGACGTGGTGGGGGAGGTAGGACTCGAACCTACGAAGGCATAGCCAGCGGATTTACAGTCCGCCCCCTTTGCCGCTCGGGACACTCCCCCAGGTCACTCAAGGCACGTCGCGTCGGTCACGACCGACGCGGACGACGCCCCGGCCTTCGACCCCACGGGGAGCGTCCGGCGCAAAGCGTGGCGCCCCCGTGCGGCCGGCTTTATGGTGACGTGCCCCTGCCCTGTCAACCCCGCTCGCGGCTCCGTCCCCCACACTGTGGACGCGCGGCAAATTGCCAATGAGGGCGTGTCGTGACAGAACGCGCGCCATGAACGATCGCCCGAACCGCCCGCACGGCCGGCCCTCGCGCCCTGCCGACCGCAACCGCACGCCGCGCCCGCGCCCCGCCGGGCGCCCCTTCGGCGCGTGGCCGGACGACGTCGCGATCCTGTATGGCTGGCACAGCGTCGTCGAGGCGCTGCGCAACCCGCGCCGCAAGTTTCGCCGCCTGCTCGCCACCGAGAACGCCGCGCGCCGGCTCGAAGAGGAAGCGATTCCGCTCAAGATCGCGCCGGAGATCGTGCGCCCCGGCGAGATCGACCGGCAGCTCGATCCCGACGCGGTGCACCAGGGGCTGCTCGCCGAATGCGACCCCCTGCCCGTGCTCAGTCTCGCCAAGGCGGCCGAGTGCGACCTGCTGCTGGTGCTCGACCAGATCACCGACCCGCATAATGTGGGCGCTATCGTGCGCTCGGCGGCGGCGCTGAAGGTCGGCGCCATCGTCACCACGGCCCGCCACAGCCCGGCGGCAACCGGCGTGCTGGCCAAGAGCGCGAGCGGCGGGCTGGAGCACGTGCCGTTCTGCTTCGTCGGCAACCTCGCCCGCGCGCTGGACGAGCTGAAAGAGCGCGGCGTGCAGGTGGTCGGCCTCGACAGCGAGGGTCCGGCCGATCTCGTCGACACGACCCTTTCCGCCCCTGCCGCCCTCGTGCTCGGCGCCGAAGGAAAGGGCCTGCGCCAGCTCACCCGCCAGACCTGCGACACGCTCGCGCGCATCGACCTGCCGGGCGCCATCATCAGCCTGAACGTGTCGAACGCGGCCGTGCTCGCGCTCTATATCGCCCGCCGCGCCGTCGGCGGACGAGACTAGCCGCCCGATAATACTTCGCACCTACAGCATTTTTCTCCCGCACTGCAGCGCAATGCGGGGTTACGACCAATTGCCAATCGTCAAACCCAGCGGCTTTCGCCAAGCTTTCCGTTGAGGTGCAGAAGGAATCGAAGAATTCCGCGCATCGCGATACCGGGGACTGGCGCCGCCTGCGCATGGTGGGCCGCCCTCCGGGAGGAAAAAGCCCGAGCGGACGGCGTTCCAGCGGAACACCCAAACTCGATCACGACATCAGACGAGGCTCCCGGCGAGCCCGTCGTCTTTCGTGCGTGCGCAGTTCTTCGCACGTCTGGATATTGGCGCGACTTACTTTGGGGAAGGGAACGACAATGAGCGTTACAACGGCAGGGCCCGCCAAGAAGGCGGCCCCGATGACCCGGGAAGAGAGGAAGGTGATCATCGCCTCCTCCGCCGGCACGGTCTTCGAATGGTACGACTTCTATCTTGCGGGCTCGCTCGCGGCCAACATCGCCGCCACTTTCGTGCCCGGCACGAACGACACCGCCAAGTTCATCTTCGTGCTGTTCGGCTTTGCCGCCGGCTTCGCGGTGCGCCCGTTCGGCGCTCTGGTCTTCGGTCGCCTCGGCGATCTCATCGGCCGCAAGTACACCTTCCTCGTCACCATGACGCTGATGGGCATCGCCACCTTCCTGGTCGGCCTTCTGCCCAGCTATGACTCGATCGGCTACGCCGCTCCGGTCATCTTCATCGTCTGCCGCCTGCTGCAGGGCCTCGCGCTCGGCGGCGAGTATGGCGGCGCGGCGACCTATGTCGCCGAGCATGCGCCCCACGGACGCCGCGGCTTCTACACCTCGTGGATCCAGACCACCGCCACGGTCGGCCTGTTCCTCTCGCTGCTGGTCATCCTGACGCTCCGCCTGTCCATGTCGCCGGAAGACTTCGCGGCCTGGGGCTGGCGCATTCCGTTCCTGCTGTCGATCATCCTGCTCGGCTTCTCGATCTGGATCCGCCTCTCGCTCAACGAGTCGCCGGCCTTCCAGAAGATGAAGGCGGAAGGCTCGCGCTCGAAGGCGCCGCTCACCGAAGCCTTCGGCCGCTGGTCGAACGCCAAGATCGCGCTCATCGCCCTGTTCGGCGGCACCGCCGGCCAGGCCGTGGTCTGGTACTGCGGCCAGTTCTACGCACTGTTCTTCCTGACACAGACACTGAAGGTGGACGGCACGACGGCGAACCTTCTCATCGCCTTCAGCCTGCTCCTCGGCACGCCGTTCTTCGTCTTCTTCGGCTGGTTCTCGGACAAGATCGGCCGCAAGCCGATCCTGATCGCGGGCTGCCTCATCGCCGCGGCGACCTACTTCCCACTCTTCGAGAACATCGCCCGCGTCGCCAATCCGAAGCTGATCGAAGCCACCGACTCGGTGAAGATCGACATCACCGCCGATCCGGCGAGCTGCGGAACCCTGTTCGACCCGGTCGGCGTGCGCGTCTTCACCCGGCCGTGCGACGTCTATCGCCGCACGCTGGCGACCAATTCGATGCACTACGCGCTGCTGCCGGGCCCGGCGGGCTCGCCCGTGGCGGTCTCGGTCAACGGCACGCCGGTCACGATCGCCGACACCGACAAGTCCGGCGCCGCCATCGTCGCCGCAGCCCAGGCCGCCGGCTATCCCAAGGTGGGCGACGCGTCCATCGTGAAGCAGCCGAGCGTCGGCGGCGTGCTGAGCGACAGCCGCACGCTCACCCTGATCGGCCTCCTGTTCATCCTCGTCCTCTACGTGACGATGGTGTACGGCCCGATCGCGGCCCTGCTGGTCGAACTCTTCCCGACCCGCATCCGCTACACCGGCATGTCGCTGCCCTACCACATCGGCAATGGCTGGTTCGGCGGCTTCCTGCCGCCCACCGCCTTCGCCATCGTGGCCGCGACCGGCAACATCTTCTCCGGCCTCTGGTATCCGATCATCATCGCCGTCATGACGGCGATCATCGGCCTGATCTTCCTGCCGGAAACCAAGGACCGCGACCTCGAGAACTGGCACTGATCGCGTGCCCCGGCTCCGCCCCACGCGGGCGGAGCCTCAAAATGGAAAGGCCCCGTCGCAGGACGGGGCCTTTTTTGCGGCGTTCGCCGGCGCGGACGGTCTCAGAGGGCGGCCTTCACCACGATCTCGACCTTGTAGTCGGGCGTCGCCAGCAGGGCCTGGACGGTGGCGCGGGCGGGCGTGTTGCCGGCCGAGACCCACTTGTCCCACACCGCGTTCATCTCGGCGAAGGTCGCGATGTCGGCGAGGTAGATGGTCGCCGTCAGCAGCTTGGACTTGTCGGTGCCGGCCTGCGCCAGAAGCGCGTCGATCGACGCGAGCACGGCCTCCGTCTGCGCCGTGACGGTCTCGCCCTTGGCGACCTGCCCCGCCAGATAGACGACCGACCCGTGAATGACGGCCTCGCTCATGCGCGGACCGACCTCGATTCTCTTGATGCTCATCTGCCGAAACTCTGGATTCGTCGGTGGGGGAACGGCCAAATAAAAAGGCCGGCCGGCACCCCCCGGGCACCGGCCGGCCTTGCTAGCACGCGAGACGCGCGCCTGTCGCGATCAGGGCGCGTTGGTCGGAACAGGCTTGCCCATCGGGCCGACGGTGCCGATGGTGAAGATCTGCACGCGGCGATTGATCGGGTCCTGCGGCTTGGAGGGCACCTGCAGCGCCTCCTGGCCGAGGCCGACGGCCTCGAGCCGGGCCGGCGAAATGCCGAACACCGTCACCAGCGCCTGCACGATCGCCTCGGCGCGCTGCTGGCTGAGCTTCAGGTTGAAGGCACGCGTGCCGGTCGTGTCGGTGTTGCCGACGACGATGAACTTGTAGTTCCACAGGATCGGGTGGTGCATCGCATCGGCGATGGCGCCGAGCGTCCGGTAGGACTCGGGGCGGATGATGTCCGAGCCGAGCGCAAACTGGATCTGCACAGTGATCTGCGCCAGCTTGTCGAGCCGCTTGGCGATCTCGGACTTGTCCAGCGTCAGCGGCGCGTTCCTGGCCACCGCGTCCTGAGCCATCTGGCGCAGCACCTGGGCGGTGAGCGACGGATCGAACATGGTGGCCTGCGACAGGCCCTGCATGATCTGCGCGTCGGAGTCGGGCGTCTGCGCGGTCGCCGTGCTGGCGAGCGGTGCCGCCATCATGGCTGCGAGGGCGATGCCCCCGACGAAACGGGTAATACGGGTCATGATCTGTCTCTTTCCCTGGCCTTGTCCCGGTCCGTCAGTTCCACCAGCCGGCGTCGTTCAGCACCTGCTTGCAGGCCGGACGCACGACTTTGCTGGCGGTCTGCAGGCAGGTCAGAATGTTGGCGTCACCGGGCTGAATGCCGGCGCAGAACTCGCGGATGCTGCCATTGCAGACGCTGTAGGCGTCGCCCTGCGCGGCGATGCGCTTGGCGATCGAGGCGCGCGCGGCGGCATAATCGTCGAAGCACTGCTGCGGCACCTGGTCCTGATGCGACATCAGGCAGTTGCGGATCTCGCCGGTGCCGAGATTGTCCTTCGCGCAGAAGCGCTCGATGGACGGGCCGCAGCTCTTGGAGATGAGCGCCCCGGCCTCGGCGTAGCTCATGGTCTGGGCCGACGCGCTGCCGGCCGTGAAGGCCAGCAGCAACGCTGCCAACCCGAATGCAAATCGGAACATATCTCGCCTCCCGTTCAGGGTGAGCCGCCGACGGCGCCGGCGGCGAAGGGGAGACGGCTCGCCACCGTAGAACACCTCCCCTGCGACTCGTCTCGCAGATGCCGATGCGTGACGCAATGTCGATTTTCGTTTGCAAAGAACTCGCGCGGCGCCCGCGCCCACAAGCCCGCGAACCGTTCCGTCATGTCTCCGGCAATTGTCGCGGAACTCGGCGTAAGGCCCGCTCGTGCCGATCGGCCGTTGACGCTCGACGCGGCTTGGGCGATGACAATCCCGGTGGTGGCAACGTCAGCCGGTGGCCGAAACGCCTGTACCTCCGAACGGAGCGCAGCGCGTTACCGCCTTCGGGCCGTATCCGGCCGAGGCATGCAAGACATGCCCGGAACTGTGACGTGGCTGGCAAGATGTGCCGGGTTAGCACAGCGGTAGTGCAGCGGTTTTGTAAACCGAAGGTCGGGGGTTCGATCCCCTCACCCGGCACCAGCCACCTCTGGCGCATGCGAGAAGCTGACGATTCGTCCTGCGGGAAAGACTCGCATGCTACGTGATTCGATGCCGCCAGTAATCGTTCAATAGTTACCGAATGGTTAACGGCGGATGCATTGTTTCGAGATTATTTCTCTACGCTAAGCCTCTGAGATTCCCTCGAATCAGCTATGTTGATTCAAATTCCTGGGGGATTTGGTCATGCAGTCGAAATGGCGCGCACCCGCTTGCTATGTCGGTGTCGGCGTTCTCTGCGCCTTGTATCTCTCCATCGTGCCCGGCGTGAGCTTCACCGACGTCTGTGCGGGCGCCGGTCTCGGCGCTGCGGTGATGTGGGCGATCAACGAGTGGGAAACCGGCAAGTGGAACGTGCCGATGCCGGTTCAGCCGGCGCTCGCGGCGCTTATTCCCCAGCCGGTCCAGTCACTTGCGATTGCCGGGGATGCCGGGCAGATGCAGGCCGTCGCGCTGCAGGCCGCGCCGCCCGAGGCGGTCGCACCGGCGCAAGCGCCCGTCATGGCGGCTGCCCCTCCCCCCGCTGACATCGAGTTGTCCGTCCAGCAGGCGGTGCCCGAGCCGACGCCCCGCCACCGGGTCGATTCCGGTGCGGCGACGCCCGACAAGATGGAGAAGTGGGAGATCGACGAGAAGGAACCGAGCTGGGACGCCACCGCGCTGGCCGAGACCTGGGCCAAGCTGCGGGCCGAACTGTCGATCAATCGCCCCAGCAGCCGTCCTGCCGTCTCGCCCGACCTGCCGCGCACCTCGCAATATGCCCGCAACGCCGATCCCAAGGCGCAGCCGCGCCCGCAGGCCGGCAATTATGCGCGGCCCCAGACGTCCGCCCCCTCCACGCCGACGCCCGGCAAGTACCAGACCTCGAAGGCCGCTCCCGCCAAGCCGCTTTCCACCAAGCTGCCGCCGGCCAAGCCGCTTGCGGCCAGCCAGCCGATGGGCAAGCCCCAGCAGGTCGCGGCCAAGCCGGCCGGCTACACGCTCGGCAGCCTCGGTCAGAATGGTGGCTCGCCCGTGCTCGCCAATCTGGCGTCCGGCAGCGCCAAGCCCGGCCGGCCGCCCGAGAAGCCGGCCGAGCCGGCCCGGCAGACCGGCTCGTTCCTGCGTTCGGGGGCTTTCCGCCCGCGCTGAGCGCCCCATCGCAACGAAATAAGAAAAGGCCCGGACGGGATGCCGTCCGGGCCTTTCTCATTGTGGCGCGCGAAGATTCGCCGTGTCACTCATCGGCGGAATAGCGCTCTTCCTTCCAGGGGTCGGCGTGGTTGTGATAGCCGTTCTCCTCCCAGAAGCCGCGCTTGTCGAAGCTGCGGAACTCGATGCGCTTCAGCCACTTGGCGCTTTTCCAGAAATACAGATGCGGCACCACCAGCCGCACCGGCCCGCCATGCTCGCGGGTGAGCGGCTGCCCCTCCCAGCTATGGACGATCAACGCATCCTCGGCGGCGAAATCCTCAAGGGCGAGGTTGGTGTTGTAGCCGTCATGGGAGTGCAGCATGACGAAATGCGCGTCCGCCTTCGGCATCACCACGTCGAGCAGGTCGCGCGTCGACACGCCTTCCCAGTGGTTGTCGTAGCGCGACCAGGTGGTGACGCAGTGGATGTCGGTGGTTTCGCGGGTCTGCTTCTGCGCCCGGAAGGTCTCCCAGTCCCAGGAGACGGGATTCTCGACGGCACCGTCGACATCGAGCCGCCAGCGGTCGAGCGGCACACGCGGCTGTATGCCGAGGTCCAGAACCGGCCAGTCGCGCACGAGATGCTGGCCGGGCGGCAGGCGGTCCTCTTCCGGCCGTGTCACCCGTCCGGTCAGGAACTTGCCCTCGCGCGCCCAGCGCTGCTTGGTCAGGGTGAGCTTGGTGTCGGAGGGTGGAGAGGCTGCGTCGGGAGAGGAAGGCGGTTCGGCGTCGTCACTCATGTCCGGGCTCCTGAGCGGGTGGGAGCGCGATCATAGCATCGTCCGGCGGCGTGGGGTTTCACATCCCCACGCCGCCGGGAAGCTGCGTCAGTGCGAGGCCGGCCGGCGCCGGCGCTGGATCATGTTGAGGCCTTCCACCGCCGCCGAGAACGCCATGGCGGTGTAGATGTAGCCCTTCGAGACATGGGCGCCGAAGCCTTCCGCGATCAGCGTGGTGCCGATCAGCAGCAGGAAGCCGAGCGCCAGCATCACGATGGACGGGTTGCGGTTGATGAAGTTCGCCAGCGGACCCGCCGCGAACAGCATGGTCAGCACCGCGAAGACCACCGCGATCACCATGATCGGGATGTGCTCGGTCATGCCCACCGCCGTGATGATGCTGTCGACCGAGAAGACGAGGTCGAGGATCAGGATCTGCACGATGGCGGCGCTGAAGCTCACCTGCAGCGCCCCGCCCATCGCAGCTTCCTGCTCGTCATGCGGCGCCATGCTGTGGTGGATTTCCTTGGTCGCCTTCCACACCAGGAACAGGCCGCCCGCGATCAGGATGATGTCGCGCCAGGAGAAGGGATGGCCGAACACGGAGAATACCGGCTCGACCAGCGTCACGATGATGGCCACCGTGCTGAGCAGGCCCAGACGCATGATCAGCGCCAGCCCGATGCCGATCTTGCGCGCACGCGGCCGGATGTCCTCCGGAAGCTTGTTGGTGAGAATCGAGATGAACAGCAGGTTGTCGATGCCGAGCACGACTTCCATCGCCACCAGAGTGACAAGCGCTGCCCAGGCCGCCGGACTGGCGGCAAGTTCCATCAAATAGTCCACCGGATCACTCCCCCGAAATCGTCACGACAGACCGTTCGCGGCGCGATAACGCGCAACGACGGGACAAGGATGCAGTCGGAAAGGAAATCAATCTCATCTAGACACGGTTCCACCGGCGCGACGTCGGAAAGCGATCCGACATCACGCGAACGCCGGCTCGGCTCGCGTCAGAGGGGCCCGGATCAACGGGTGCGCAGAACTTAAGGCAGGCGCGGTCCATTGCCAGAGCTTTCCGACCTGACAGATTGTCGCACCCCTGCCGGCTCGCGCCACCGCGCACAACGGTTCTCACGCTCGGGAAGGTTTGTTCGGATACGACGGAATATTTGTCTTGAGGCGACATCGCCTTCCGCCGGCCGCGCCCGCATGTCATCGTCCGTTCATTCCCCGGAACTAGAGCGAACGCCGTTTCGCCCATCGGGGCCAAGGGAGGTACATATGACCCGCTTTTCGCGTCGCGACCTGATGAAAGCCGGCGCCTTCGCGCTTGCCGCGCCAGCCGTGCTGCGCGCCCACGATGCGCTCGCCACCTCCGGTTCGCTCAACGTCTATGCCTGGGGCGACTATTTCGACAAGAACACCCTGCTGGCCGACTTCACCAACGCCACGGGCGTGACGGTGAACCTGTCGACCTACGGCTCCAACGAAGAGTGCGAGAACAAGCTGCGCGCTGCCGGCGGCAAGGGCTTCGACATCGTGTTCCCGTCGGTGGATACCGGCCCGAACTACTACAAGGACAACCTGCTTCAGCCGATCGACGAGGCGAAGTTCAAGTCCTCCCTGATCATCCCGTCCATCTACCGCAACTCGCTCACGCTCGGCGCCGCCTATCGCGGC
This sequence comes from Ancylobacter sp. TS-1, assembly GCF_009223885.1. Classification (NCBI taxonomy): domain Bacteria; kingdom Pseudomonadati; phylum Pseudomonadota; class Alphaproteobacteria; order Hyphomicrobiales; family Xanthobacteraceae; genus Ancylobacter; species Ancylobacter sp. TS-1. The sequence goes on along the minus strand of NZ_CP045144.1, from coordinate 571,402 downwards.
AAGCGCTATCTGGTGCCGTTCGACTGGGGCACCGAGGGCGTCACCTGGGATTCGACGAAGTTCCCGGACAAGAAGTCGGGCGAAATCTCCTATGGCGACATGTGGCTGGCCGGCAATCCCAAGCAGACCGCCATCCGCCAGAAGTCGGTGTTCAACGGCGTGGCGCTCTATCTCGACGCCACCGGCGAGCTGAAGTCCGACCGCGGCCTCGACCTGTACAAGTCCGAGGCCGACTCGCGCCGCGTCTTCGAGGGCGTGCTGAAGTACATCCTCGCCCATAAGGGCAATATCGGCGCCTACTGGAACAACGCCACCGAGGCGACCGCCGCCTTCACCGACGCCGGCTGCACCATCGGCCAGACGTGGGACACCACCGGCATCCTGCTCCACCGCAACACCGACAAGAAGTGGCGTTACGGCATGCCGAAGGAAGGTGGCCTGGCCTGGACCGACACGCTCGGCATCCCGGCCGGCGCGGCCAATGTCGAGCAGGCCTACGCCTTCGCCAACTTCATCTACCAGCCCGAGGTCGGCGCCCGCTTCGCCAACACCACCGGCTACAACAGCGCGGCGGCCGGCGCGGGCCAGTTCCTCTCCGACGAGGCCCGCTCGGCCTTCGAGGCGGCCTATCCGGCCGGCACCATCGACAACCTGTTCTGGTGGCCGATGCAGACGGACTTCTACGCCAAGCTGCGCGGCGAGTACGTCGAGAAGCTGACCAACAGCTGAGGCACGGGGCGGCCCTCCGCCCCTCGCTTTGTTCCGGCCACGCCCGGCGGGCCGTCATTCCGAACTGCGCGCGCCGCGCGGGATGACGGAGCCGGGTGGCCGGACCTACCTTCTTCGAGTCCCGGCCGGTGGCCGGGCACCTCAGGACGACGTTGATCGGGGATGGTGTCGGCGACGCGCCGTCCCCGGCACCGGCCTCCGGCTCTCCTTCATGCAGAGGTCTGCCCATGCGCGGCAAGGACGTCCGTCTCGATCAGGTTTCCATCCGCTTCGGCGATTCGACCGCCGTCCAGCCGACCGACCTTGCCATCCATGCCGGCGAGTTCTTCTCCATCCTCGGCCCCTCCGGCTGCGGAAAGACGACGCTGCTGCGGACCATCTCCGGCTTCATCCAGCCGACCGAAGGCCGCGTGCTGATCGGCGGCGAGGACATGGGTGGCAAGGGGCCGAACGAGCGCCCCACCGCCCTCATCTTCCAGAATCTCGCGCTGTTCCCGCTGATGAGCGTGGCCGAGAACGTCGCCTTCGGGCTGGAGGCACGCGGCGTCGCCAGGCACGACCGGCAGCGCCGGGCGCAGGAACTGCTGGAACTGGTGGCGCTTAGCGGCTTCGGCGACAAGAAGCCGGCGGACTTGTCCGGCGGCCAGCGCCAGCGCGTCGCCATCGCCCGCGCCCTTGCCGTCGAGCCCGCCGTCCTGCTGCTCGACGAGCCGCTCTCCGCGCTGGACCTGAAGCTGCGCCAGCACATGCGCACCGAGTTGCGCGCCATCCAGAAGCGCGTCGGCATCACCTTCATCTACATCACCCACGACCAGGGCGAGGCGCTCGCCATGTCCGACCGCGTCGCGGTGATGAGCCGCGGCCGTCTTGAACAGGTGGCCGACGCCGATCTCCTCTACGCCGAGCCGGCGACGCCCTTCGTCGCTACCTTCGTCGGCGAGCAGAATGTGCTGCGCGGCACGGTCGCCAGCCTCACCGACGACTTCACCGGCGTCGACACCCCGGTCGGCCGCATCGAGGGGCGGATCAAGGGCCCGCTGCGGGTCGGCGAGGAGGCGCTGGTAATGGTCCGGCCCGAACGCATCACCCTCGGCGGCGGTGCCACCAATGCGGTCGCCTCACGCCTCGTCTCGCGCAATCTGGAAGGCCCCTCGGTCAATCTCCTGTGCGCCGCCGCCGGCCAAACCCTGACCGTGACCGTTGCCAACGGCCCCTCGGCGCGCGAACTGCCGGAGGAGCTGATGCTCTCCTTCGGCGTCGACGACGCGCTGGTCTTCCCGATGGGGGCCCTCGCCCATGGGTAGCCTGGCGCAAGCCTATGGCCGGCCGCTCGCCAGCGTCATCGCGCTGATCGCGGCGGTGTGGATTCTCGCCCTGATCCTTGTGCCGCTCGGCGCCATGCTGGAACAGTCGCTGTGGTGGCGGGACTCCAAGGGCGACATCTCGCTGCAGATCGACCGGCTCTACAACGAGATCGCGACGATCCAGCTCGACCGCGAGAACGAGGCCGACCCCGCGAAGCAGGCCGCCTTCGATAGCGCCCTCCAGCAGAAGCAGGCCGAGGCCAGCACGCTTGAAGCGCAGGAGTTGGACCCGCCCAAGACCTACGGCTTCGCCAACTTCACCCGCATGAGCGCCCTGCACCTCTACATCTTCGTGCGGACCATCTTCTATGCGCTGATGGTGACGGCGCTGGCGCTCGTGGTCTGCTACCCCGTCGCCTATGTGGTGGCGCTGGCCAGCGGCCCGCGCAAGGCGATCATCCTGATGGTCGCGCTCATCGTTCCCTATGCGATCAACGAATTGCTGCGCGTCTACGCCTGGCTGATGATCCTCGACTACCGGGGCGTCATCAACGGCGTGCTGCAATGGATGGGCTTCATCGATCTCGATGCGCGGGAGTGGATTCCCTTCCTCGAAAACCCCTCTGCCGTCTTCCTGGCGATGATCTACACCTATGTGCTGTTCATGGTGTTCCCGATGGTGAACACGCTGGAGACGCTCGACCGCAACCAGATCGAGGCCGCGCGCGATCTCGGCGCCTCGACGCTGCGCATCCATCGCCGGGTCATCATTCCGCACGCCAAGCCGGGCATCGCGGTCGGCTGCATCATGACCTTCATGCTGTCGGCCGGCTCCTACTCGGTGCCGGCGATCATGACACGCGGCCAGGGCGGCGACTGGTTCAGCCAGCTCGTCTACCGGCAGTTCTACGAGAGCAACAACTGGAACATGGGCTCGGCCTATGCGGTGTCGCTGCTCGTGGTGTGCACGGCCTTCATCCTCATCATGATGCGCCTGTTCGGCGTCGGGCTGAGGGATATCGCGAAATGAGCACCGCCACCGAGAGCGCCGGCGCCCGGCTGGTGATGAACATCTATATCGGCATCTTCGTGCTCTATCTCTTCCTGCCGCTGGCGGTGATGTCGGCGGCGGCGTTCAACTCCTTCGACTACCCGTCCGTCACGCAATGGCACGGCTTCACCCTGAAATGGTTCGTCGCGCTCGCGCATGACGAGCGTTTGCTGCAGGGGCTGGTCAATTCCGTGCTCGTCGCGCTGGGCGTCATCGTGGTGTCGATCCCCGCCGGTCTTTCGGGCGCGCTGATCCTCACCCGGCTCGGCCAGCGCTCCGGCACGGTGCTCTATTCGGTGCTGGTGTCGCCGGTGCTCACCCCGGGCATCATCCTGGGCATTTCCAGCCTGATCTTCTGGCGCGAATTCGGCGTGCCGGGCGGGCTGTTCGTCGCTGTCATGGCGCAGTCGAGCTTCATCGCCTCCTACGCCATGCTGCTCTTCCTCGCCCGGCTCCAGCGGCAGGACCGCACGCTGGAGGAGGCTGCCCTCGACCTCGGCGCCAGCCACACGCTGGTGTTCCGACGCATCACCCTGCCCTTCCTGGCGCCGACCTGCTTTACCGCCGCCGTCGTCGCCTTCCTGCAATCCTTCGAGAACTACAACACCACCGTCTTCGCCATTGGCGGCGAGTGGACGCTGGTGACGGAGATCGCCTCGCGGCTGCGCTTCGGCCTGTCGCCGGTGATCAATGTGGTGGGCGTGATCTTCGTCGTGCTGACGCTCGTCGCCGCTGTCACCTATGTGTTGCTCAAAGGCAAGCCGCGGCGTTAGGCCGGGCGAAACGGTAAGACCGCACGCGTTCCGTCATCCAGGTTGCACAGCGGCCCGGAATGATGCCGGGGGCAACCCGGGATGACCGCATGCGTACAAACCGCCTCCTCGCCTGCCCCGTGCTCGCGGCCGCGCTGCTGCTCGGGGCCCCTGCGGCCCAGGCCGGCAGCACCAGCATCGGCGGCTCCTACACCACGGAGCGTGCGCCGGACGACTTCACCGAGACCAAGTCGTCCGACTGGCAGATCGACGTCGCGCACACCTTCGACAACAAGTTCAGCGTCTCCGGCGCGGTGAAGTACTACGACACCGCCGGCACGTCCGATTACAAGTTCAATGCCCAGCTCGGCGTCGGCTACACCTACGATTTCGGGGCGTTCTCGCTCACCGGGGGCGCCGGCATCGGCCAGCACTTCATCCACTCCGACGACCCCTCGAACTTCCCCTATTACTATTTCACCCTCGCCGGAGCGGTGCCGCTCAACGACAAGTGGACGTGGAACGCGTTCCGCCTGCGCTACCGCAACGCCTTCGACAACTCGAACGACTACAACACGCCCGAAGCGGCGATGGGCGTCACCTACAGTCTCAACGCCCATAACAGCATTTCGCTCTACATCGAACGCGACTGGAGCGACGGCCAGCCTTCCTATGACGCCATCGAGGTCGGCTACCGCTACAAGTTCTGACGCCCCCTCACGCCAACGTGACCCCTCCCCGGCGTGACCGCGCGCGGGTGCCCCCCTAGCCTGCGGCGCCCGAGTCCGTTCACGTCTGGAGAGCTGCCATGGACACCGTTCCGATGCCCCACCTGTCGCGCCGCCATTTGATGATCGGCGCCGGCGCGGTGCCGCTCGCCGCCCCGCTCGCGGGCCTTCTCTCCTCCCCCGCCGCCGCGCAGACCGGCTCCGGCCAGCAGGTGCCGGGCCTCTACCGCTACAAGGTCGGCGCCATCGAGGTGACGGCCGTGAACGACGGCGTCCGCACCTTCCCGCTGCCGGACGGCTTCGTGCGCAACGCCAGCCGCGATCAGGTCAATGCGGCGCTTGAGGCTGCCTTCCAGCCCAAGGATGTGATGAGCATCCAGTTCAACCCGCTGCTGATCAACAATGGCGGCAAGCTGACGCTGATCGACACCGGCAACGGCCCCCAGCCGGGCAATGCGACCGTCGGCAAGCTGCGCGCCAACCTCGCCTGGGCCGGGGTGAAGCCGGCCGACATCCAGACGGTGGTCATCTCCCATTTCCACGGCGACCACATCAACGGCCTGCGCGCCGAGGATGGCGGGCTCGCCTTCCCCAATGCCGAGATCATGGTGCCGGAAGCCGAATGGGCGTTCTGGATGGACGAGGGCGAGGAAAGCCGCGCGCCGGACGCGCTCAAGGCCAATTTCCAGAACGTGAAGCGGGTCTTCAAGGACATCGACAGCAAGGTCGCGCGCTTCGCATGGGACAAGGAGGTCGTCCCCGGCCTGACGGCGGTGGACGCGGCGGGACACACGCCCGGCCACACCGCCTTCGTGCTCGCCTCGGGCGAGGGCAAGCTGTTCATCCAGTCCGACGTCACCAACACGCCGATCCTGTTCGCGCCGAACCCGGACTGGCAGGTGCAGTTCGACATGGACGGCGCCAAGGCGGCGCAGACGCGCAAGCGCATCTACGACATGCTGGCCGCCGAGCGGCTCCAGCTCACCGGCTATCACTACCCCTTCCCCGCCACCGGCTTCATCCGCAAATCGGGCGACGGCTATGAGGCGGTTCCGGCGGTCTGGCGGCCGGTCCTCTAGACCCGCGCGCACGCGATCTCGCGCGACGGGCTGGCAAGCGGACGCGGGCGCGGCTATGTCTCGCCCCGACCGCCACCCGGACCTGAGGACATCATGGCCGACACCCTTCCCGACCGCTTGTCGAGCGACCCGAACAGCCCCTTCTACAACGCCGAGCTTCTGGAGCGCGGCGTCGGCATCCGCTTCAAGGGCGCCGAGAAGACCAATGTCGAGGAATACTGCGTCAGCGAGAGCTGGATCCGCGTCTCCGTCGGCAAGGCCAAGGACCGCGCCGGCAACCCGATGACGGTGAAGCTTCAGGGCCCGGTCGAGCCCTATCTGCGCGAGGTTGAAGGCGACAGCTGAAGGCTGGCGTCAGCCCTCACCCTTCCGTCTCGGCGGCGATCCAGTCGAGGAAATCGGCATTGCCGCCGGCGACGGGAAGGAACAGCACGGCCGGCGTCTCATAAGGGTGGCGGGCGCGCACGGCCTGCGCGACGGCCTCGGCGAGGTCGGCACGGGTCTTGAAGATCACCACCACCTCCTGCGCGCGCTCGATCTCGCCCTGCCAGCGATAGATCGAGACCATGCCGGGCACTATATTGATGCAGGCGGCCAGGCCATCGGCGACAATGGCCCGCCCCGCCGCCTCCGCCTCGACGGCCTCGGGCCACGTCGTATAGACCATGACTATGCTATAGCCGCCTTCAGGCATCGCCGTTCCCCATCACCACCGGGCCGTCCAGCATGAACGAAGTCGCCCGCCCCGCCGGTCAGAGCAGCGTGGAAGCCGACTCCCCGCGAGCATATGGCCGAATCGCCTTCGTCGCGAGCGAGGCGCCCGACGCCCTGCTGGCGCAGGCCCAGCTTGTCGGGCGCTATGGCAATGTCGCGCCCGAGGAGGCCGACGTCGTGGTCGCTCTGGGCGGCGACGGCTTCATGCTGCAGACGCTGCACCGCTTCCGCGACAGCGGCACCCCGATCTACGGGATGAATCGCGGCTCCATCGGCTTCCTGATGAACAGTTTCCGCGAGGAGGACCTGCCGGCACGGCTGGCGGCGGCGCAGCGCGTCGTCATCCACCCGCTGATGATGGAGGCGACCGACGTCAACGGCCGGCAGCATCGCGCCTGGGCGTTCAACGAGGTCTCGCTCATCCGCCAGTCCTATCAGGCGGCGAAGCTGCGCATCGCCATCGACGGCAAGATGCGCATGGAAGAGCTGATCTGCGACGGCGTTCTGGTCGCCACCCCGGCCGGCTCGACCGCCTATAACCTCTCCGCGCAGGGGCCTATTCTGCCCATCGGCACGCCGCTGCTGGCGGTTACGCCGATTTCCGCCTTCCGCCCGCGACGCTGGCGCGGCGCGCTGGTGCCGGACCGCGCGCGGGTCGACATCGCGGTGCTGGAATTCGAGAAGCGGCCGGTGAACGCGACCGCCGACCACTTCCAAGTGCTGAGCGTGGTGGCGGTGCGTGCCCGGCTCGACCAGTCCTCGTCCATGACGATGCTGGTCGACCGCGACCATTCCATCGAGGAACGCATCCTCGCCGAGCAGTTCGGCTGAGCCCTCAGGCGGCCAGCGAGGCTGCCTGCCGGCGCTGGCGCGCTTCCGCCTGCCAGCGGCGCAGCAGCGCGAGCACGCTGTTCTCCGCTTCCTCCGGCAGCGCCTCATAGGCGGCAATCACCCTCTCGATGATGCGCTGCTGCAGGCCCGGCGCCTCTTCGCTCTCGTCGAGATAGGCCTCCGCCTGCACGACCTGAAGCGCCGTGCGGAAGGCCACGAAGGCTCCCGCCGGCAGGCCGAGGCGCTCATAGAGCAGGCGGAACGCATCGCCGGAACGGTCAGCCGCCAGCGCGGCGACGTGATCGACGGGAATGCCCGAACTGATCGACATCGCCTCCAGGAACAGGCGCATCTGGCCCGACAGCAGCGAGCGCAGCACCAGGGCGGAGGTGAGTTCGCCGCGCGCCTGCAGCGCTTGTGCGAGAGCGCGCACGTCCGTGAAATGGGGCCGGCCGGCCTGCGCGACCGTGGCACTGTCGCACGCCTCGCGGGCGACCCGGGCCGCCTCCCCCGGGGAGAGCCAGCGGCGCTCCTCGACGAAGGAGCTTAGCGCGCCGGCGACGGTGCGGATCAGCGCGTGATGCGCGTCGGCGGGAAGGTCGGGACGGATCAGCAGCGCCTCCCGCAGCTCCGGCACCGTGCCGAAACGCGCCACGATATGGCCGAGCGCGAAGCCAGGCACGTCGGCGGTCGGGTTCCGCACCAGCGCGAGGCAGGCGCCGATGTCGCCGGACTCGGCTAGCACGGCGGCGATGGGCGCCGGCAGTTCCTCGCGCCGGGCAATGGCAGCTTGGCGGTCCGGGGTTCCAGCGGTGCAGAACTCGATCAGCTCGCGGGTATTGAGCACCGGCGACTGTTCCAGCACGATCTCGCCCGCCTCGCCCGGCAGGGCGGCCAGCTTGACCACGAGGTCCGCAGGTACCAGCGGATGCCGGCAGAGCGCCGAGGCAAGCTCGAACTGCACCAGCGGCGAGGGATCGACGGCGATCAGGGGGAAGGCCGCATCCATGTCGGCCCGGTCCTGCACACCGAGATCGGGAAGCACATAGGCCCGGCCGAGGGCCGCGACCGCCTTGGCGCGCGCCCCATCCGGTGCCGTACGCGCCCATTCGAGAAACTGACGCACGATCATGGCCGACTCCCGGCTGCATCCATCGAGGTTCGATGATGCCGACCGGCACTTAAGAAAGCGTTGACCATAAAATGCGGGCACGCGGCGGATCAGTCGCCGCTGCCCTCCTGGGGCTCGATCCCCTGCGGCGCCACCTGATCGCCGATCATCACCTCGACCGGGCCGTCCTTGCCCGCCTCGACGGCGAATTCCTTGGTGTAGGTCTTGCCCTCATAGCGCGCGACAGCGGTGTATTCGCCTTCCGCCAGCACGAAGACCGGCAGAGAGTTGATCGATTCCTTGATGCCGTCGCCGCCCGGCGTGAGGATCGACCACTGGGTCTCGGGAAGCGCCTCGCCGCCGGCGACCCTCACCAGCCGCATCGTCACCTCACCGGCGCGGTGATGCAGCGTGGCATCCGTCACCTTGCCCGGCGCAACGGCCACATCCGCCTGAATGACGGCATTGCCCTCGCCATAGGTAGACACGACATAATAATCGCCAGCCGGCAAAATAATCGTGTCGCCCGAACTGGCGCCGCGAAAATAGGGCCGCGTGGAGGCCCGCCCCTGCAGGAAGCTGCCCTCGAAAATATCGTAGGTGACCTTCTGCGTCGGGATGGGACGGTCGTTCACATCCGAGTGCAGCGTGACTCCGCCGGCCGGCACGACGAGCTGTTCGCGGCGGGATTCGTCGCCGACGACGATGCGGCGCGCGACGCTGGCGAGCCCGTAGGAGACATGGACGACATAGCCGCCGGGCGACAGGAAGAACACCGGCGCGGGATCGGCGGCCTCCGCCACCAGCGGATAAGCGCCTGACGCCTCCGGGCGGTCGGCAAAGACCCGCCAGACCAGCCCGCGCGGAATGAAGGGCTCATTGTCGCCGAAGCGCGCGCTCATGCCGATCGCCACCTTTCCGGCCGGCGGCTGCGGCAGGATGCTGTGCGGATCGGTTATCGCGCCCGCCGCCCCGGTCGTGGGTCGCGGGCCGGCGGCTGGGCCGGTCGCAGGCGGGGTGCCGACGAAGGGGAGCGCCTGCGACGGAAGCGCCGGCGCGCGCGGCGCCTGGCCCTTTCCGTCCGACGCGGCGCGTCCGGCCGGCAGGCCGCCGAACCCTTCGACGGCGAGCGGCTGGGAGAATTGCGAGGGGCCGAACGACATCGCCCCGGACGGATCCTGCACAAAACCGGACTGCGCCTGCGCCGTCGCGGTCATCGCCACCAGCAGCGCGGCGGCGAGTCGCTGAACGCCGCCGCCGGCACGGGGGCGGCGGGCTCGAATCAGGCGGATCGGCAGCAGTCGGGCGTGGGACATCGCCGCCGTTGGTGCCCCCAAACGGCGGCAAATTCAAGTCGCGCACGCCGACGCGGAGGCCCCGCCAGCCCTCCCGTGGCTTTCCGAATTGCCGCCTTCAGGCACGCCCGCGCGCCTTGGTGCCCTGCCCGGCGCGTGCTAGGCGCATATATATAAGGAGTGAGGACGCCCATGACCGCCCCCCTGACCCTGCTGAAGACCCGCAAGAGCCCCAAGGTCTTCGATCTCGCCGCGCCGGGACCGACGCCGGAGGAAATCGAGGAGATGCTCACCATCGCCTCGCGCGTGCCCGATCACGGCAAGCTGACGCCCTGGCGCTTCATCATATTCGCGGGCGAGGCGCGCGAGCGCGCCGGCGAGGCCATCGCCGCCGTCTTCGCCGCCGAAAACCCGGACGCCGATGCCGAGCGCCTCGCCATTGAGCGTGCCCGGCTGACGCGGGCGCCGCTGGTGATCGCCGTCGTGTCGAAGGCCGGCCCGCACGCCAAGATCCCGGAATGGGAGCAGACGCTTTCGGGCGCCGCCGCCGCCACGCTTCTCGTGCTCTCCGCGCATGCGCACGGCTATGCCGCCACCTGGCTGACCGAATGGTACGCCTATGATGCCCATGCGCGCGCCGCTCTCGGCCTCGCCGAGGATGAGCGATTCATCGGCTTCATTCACATCGGCACGCTCGCGCGGCCACAGGAAGACCGCCCGCGCCCGCCCCTGAGCGCCATTGTGACGCGGTACTGAGCCATGTTCTACGAGCCGGCGCGACGCAATCACGGCCTGCCGCACGATCCCATCAAGGCCATCGTGGCGCCGCGCCCCATCGGCTGGATCTCGACGCTTTCCGAGGACGGGGTGGCCAATCTGGCCCCCTATTCCTTCTTCAATCTGGTCAGCGCCCAGCCGGATATCGTCGCCTTCTCGAGCGATGGCCTGAAGGACACCGTGCGCAACATCCTCGCGACGCGCGAATTCGTCTGCAATCTCGCCACGGTCGAACTCATCGAGGCGGTGAACCTCACCTCCAAGCCGATTCCGGCCGGCGAAAGCGAATTTGACCTCGCCGGGCTCGCCCGCGCGCCCTGCCGTATGGTGAAGCCGCCGCGCGTCGCCGCCGCGCCCTGCGCCCTCGAATGTGTCTGGATTGACACACTCGAACTGAAGGACCGGCACGGCGAACCGGCCGGAAGTCACCTTACGCTGGGTGAGGTGGTGGGGGTGCACATCGACGAGACCTTCATCGAGCACGGCCTGCTGCGCACGGAACGGTTGCACCCGCTCGGGCGCGACGGCTATTTCGACTATAGCTGGGTCGACGCCGTGCGCTCCCTGCCCCGGCCGCGCTGACCCTCAGCAGGCGACGGCCTGCACATTCCCCGACTCCGCATAATCGAGCAGAACCCGGTCGCGCGTCATCAGCCGGTACCCCTGGTCGCGCGCGGTCGCGATCAGAATGCGGTCGATGGGATCGCTCGGCGGCATGCCCGGCAGGAAGGACGCCGCGATCAGCGTGTCCGCCGTCAGCGCGGTGACACTCACCCCCGGCAGCGTGCTCAGCGCCGCGAACCACTTCGCCGGATCCATGGCCAGGCGGATCCGGCCCTGATGCACCAGCACCCCGATCTCCCAAGCCGTTACCGCCGAGACCGCGATCGGGGTCCCGCGCAGCCGCGCCTCGATCAGTGTGCCGCGCGCCTCGTCGGCGATCGGGGCGCCCTGGGCGATCCAGACCGCTGCGCAGGTGTCGAGCAAAAGCGGCAGTCCCATGTCACTCCTCCACCGTCCAGTCGATGCTCACCGGCTGGGTGAGATCGGTGCTCGGCTCGACATGGATCGTGCCCCTGAGCCCGCCGAAGAGCCCCGCCAGAGGCGAGCCTGTCGAGGCCGATGCCGGCCGCGCCGACGCGGGGTCGGCGGCGACATTTGGCAGGTGCCGAGAAAACACCAGTTTTCGACCGACCATATCGACTTCCTCGCTTCGGAAGCCTGCGGACAGCCAAGCCTTGGTCATAACACTGTTTGTTGGGTTGTTACTCCACCACGCCCGGTGATTGAACGCCGATTGTGGAAGTCGCGTGCCAACAATCCGCTCTATGTCATCGAAAGACATGGAGATTCGTGGCTGCGTCCGACTGGACAGAAACGTCGTCAAGGCACTGTACTTTGACATAGGCACACCCCCCGATGTACCGAAACACTACCTGCTGGAACAATAACATTGTTACTGGTAAATGCATATCCCAATCACGCCGAGTCAATTCCGGCGTGATGGCGGTATCTTGACACCCCGCCCGCATCACCCTCGCGCCTCCCGGCGACGATCAGCCAGATCGGCACGAGACCCAGGATCGGGCGCCCATCTCACCGCCCGACACATCTACCTGGATACCGGAAGTCGCCGCGAAACAACAGTACTGACGGTGCAGCAACATGAGTGTTGGTGTAACTACGTCGACAACTCACGGCTACGACTGTTAGGGGTTTTTGCTCACCTTATAAATGATGCCTAATGGGCTGATACCACGTATTATTTTGGCAAAAATGTTCCGCTTCTGGCGCCGAATTCCGAAATACCGATTCGACATTCACTGCGCGATAGTTTGCGATACAGTCACTACGGCGCGCAATTTAGTACATGCGCTTGGGCATTAACGTTACCGGCTGCCGGCCCTTCGGCCCGACATCGCACGCCTACCCTCCTCTGCGTCCGACGCGACTCATTATTCACGCGTTTGACAACAGGTTGTTTACCATATCCGCACTAATATTCAGCGTATGAACGCGTTGGGGCTTGTCACTGATGTTGGAATTTGATCGTCGCGCCGCGCTCGCCCTCTCCCTGGGGGCGTTTGCCCTCGCCCTGGGAGGGTGCAAGCGGACCACTACGGCCAGCGCACCGCTGACCCCGATCGCTCCGGTGACGGCCTATGCGCCGGTCGGCGCCTATGGCCCCGTGGCCGACAGGTTCCCAATCGCGGGGGTCGATACCGCCGAGATCGACCCCGCCTATCTGCGACGCGAGGTGGCCTATGTGACCAGCCAGCCGCCGGGCACCATCGTCATCGATCCGCGCGAGCACTTCCTCTATCTGGTCCAGCCCGGCGGCACGGCGATCCGCTATGGGGTCGGTGTCGGCAAGGAGGGGTTCGGCTGGTCGGGCACGGCGACCATCAACTCCAAGCAGGAGTGGCCGGACTGGTATCCGCCCAAGGAGATGATCGAGCGGCGACCCGACATCAAGGCGCAGCTCTCCCAGCTGCGCAGCGGGCAGGGGGTGGCGGGCGGACTGTCGAATCCGCTCGGCGCGAGGGCGATGTATCTCTGGCAGAACGGCAAGGACACGCTCTACCGCATCCACGGCACGCTCGAACCGGAGACCATCGGCACCAATGTGTCGTCCGGCTGCATCCGCATGATCAATCAGGACGCCATCGACCTCTATAACCGCATCCCCGTCGGGACGAAGGTGATCGTCCTGGGTGGCGCGGCCGCCGCCTGACCGTTTTCCGGCATCGACGCACTGCACCCATCGGTTGTATCGCCGACATCCCGGAGAGCCGCTCTTTCTACTGTTGCCTTTGAGACACGGTTATTTTTCTGAACTCTCTGGAGGCGTTTTCGATGAGTGGTATTATTATCACAATTGCCCAGCAGAAGGGTGGCTCGGGGAAAACCACCCTCGCGGCGCATCTCGCCGTCGCCCTCGCCCATCACGCTGCGGAACGTGGCATTGGCCGCGTCGCCCTGCTGGACTGCGATCCGCAGGGAAGTCTCGGCGAGTGGTTCGAGACGCGCGAGAGGACGCTCGGTGAGGACGGCACCGGATTTACCTTCCGCACCGCTTCTGGCTGGGGTGCGCGTCGCGAGGCGCGCAGCCTGGCGCGCGATTTCAGCTTCGTGGTGATCGACACGCCGCCGAAATCGGATGTGGAATCCCGTCCGGCGATCGAGGTCGCCAGCCTGGTCGCCGTGCCGGTCCAGCCCACGCCCATCGACCTCTGGGCGACGCAGCCGACACTGGAAATGATCGCCAAGGAGGGAAAGCCCTCGCTTCTCGTCATAAATCGCGCCCAGTCGCGCTCGGCGCTCACACAGGAGATCAGCGAGGCCATTCGCGCGCTGGGGCATCCTGCTGCTCAGACCCGCCTCGGCAACCGGGTGGCGTTCGCCGCCAGCATGGGTGAGGGGCTGACGGTGGTCGAGACCGCTCCCGGCTCGAAGGGCGCGCTTGAGATCGAGGCGCTGGCCGCCGAAATTCGCCAGTTTCTCGACGTCTGACCCACACGGCGCCTCCTGCGCCGACCGTCCGCGCGACAGCCGCCGCCGCGCAGTGCGGGTCGGTCGCGTGCGGGCCGAGGCTTTGAGGCGCAACGCCTTGCGCGCCGGGAGTTCGTAGCCCTAGGCTTGCCCGCCAAAGGTTGCGGACAGGAAGCGTGCGGACCAGGGGTGCACGCGACTGTTCTCCCATGAACTAGCCTCCGGCGATCCGGCTACGCGAATGGCGAAACGCCTTCGCGAATCCCCGATTATCCCGCGCATCCCCGCCTCAAGCCGGCTTCTCGCGGGTATCGGCACGACGCCGAAGCCGGCGGGATGACGCCGTGGCGGATCGGCTCGGAAGAGACGCCGCGCGTTGGAGGCTGATGCCCGGCGAGGAGGGCGACGAGTTTCTCGTTGTGGGCGGGCGTCCTGCGACCCTGTGCAGCGCATGCGGAAAGTCCAGCGCCGCCGTGCTGGCCGGAATATTCACGGAAGGCGGATTTGTTCGCGGAAAATCGGGAGCGACGCGGGCAGGGCCGAAGGCGCGGGCAGGGTGGAAGGCGCACTCCAGACCGTCTCGGACGACACCCGGAAGCGCTCCCAGGCGGAAAAGCCGACCCGACGGACCGTGCCCCGCCCTTCTCTGGAACCCATGCCGGCGCTCCCGTTGAACCGGCACCCTCGAGGCACAGGCCGGCTCGACCGGCATCGGCCTGAGCCGACAACACCACGCGTCTCGAGTAGCCGCACATGCCGCGCGCCGTCCATCGGCACGCCTGCGGACGCGACGCTTACGGGGCGAACCCGTGCCGCCGAGGCCCCGCGACTAAGATCGGGCTGAGCCGGCAACACACCGCGCCTGCGGCAGCGGTGCACGCCGGGCGCCGGCCATTGGCGGGCCTGCGCCCCCCAAGCCAACGGGCGGACACATCCAGCGCGCCGCGCCGCTGCACGGGCACGGACGACAGCGCCGGATGTTGAGGGGTTGGTCCGGGGGAAATCACCAGGCGCGCGCCCCGCACAAACCCTGATGGGCCGCCGCGAATGCCCCCGAGGGGCTCGGCGTAGGCGCAGCGGATGTCTGGCGGCGCCGATGGCGCGGTTCCGGGCGCCCGGCGGGGTGCGCCGCACCTGAGGTAGCGACACCGCCGCCGGGGCGCGTGCCGGTTGCCTTCCGGTAACCTTGCGGCAGCGAAACTTCGCATGCATCCTCCCTTACGGTTGACGCAGGCACCCGCGCGCGGCAATCAGTGAGGGCGCTTTCCTATTGGCAAGCCAGCACAATCGGTCGTGACGTCGATGGCGCGGCCTCATCGGAGACCGCCTCCCGCGAGGGCCCGGCCTCCGGGGACCAGCAGACGGAGGGCACTTATTGGCGGGCCGATGGGAGACAGATCGTCTGCGCCCGCTGCCCGCTCTGTTGCTGGCGGTGGTGCTTCTGGTCGTCTGTGCCCTTCCCGCCTCCGCCCAGCTCTTCGGCGGCACGGAATCCGCCGGCGCGGACGGCTCCCAGCGCGGCGGCCTGTTCGATCCGCTGCTGAACCTGTTCAACCCGCAGCGCACCGCCGACGCCGGCCCGCCCGCTCCCGACGCCACGCCCTACACGGTGACGATCGAACTCGCCGGCGGCGACAGCGCGCTGCGCGACAGCGTGGAGGCGGCGTCCAATCTTGAGCGGCTACAGGCACGGGCGCCAGCCGGCGCAGCCGGCCTCGTGCGCCGCGCTTTGGCGGACCAGCGCGACATCAACGCCGCGCTCTATTCCGCCGGCTATTATGGCGGCCTCATCCGCATCACGCTGGCTGGCGTGGCGCCTGACGCGCCCGGTATTTTCGAGCGGGTGGAAGCCGCCCGCCGGCAGGGGCCGGTCCCGGTGCGGATCGACATCACGGCCGGGCCGCTGTTCCATTTCGGCCGTGTGGCGGTGTTTGACGCGACGACCCGCCAACCGTTGCCGGACGCGCCGACGCTCAGGCGGCTGCGCCTCCTGCCCGGCGAACCGGCGCTCGCGACCTCGGTGGTCCGGGCCGAAGGCGCCCTTGTCGACCACTGGCGCCGCCTCGGCCACCCCTTCGCGCGCATCGCCGCCAAGGACGTGACCGCCGATCACGCCACCCGGACGCTGGATGTCACCTTCTACGTGGCGCCCGGGCCTTTCGCGACCTTCGGCCGTTTCACCGTGTCGGGGGCGGATTTCCTCACGCCGGGCTTCATCGAGGAACGCATCGAGATCCCTCCCGGCACGCCCTATTCGCCGGAGACGCTCGACCGGCTGCGACGGCGCCTGCTCGAATACGAGTCCATCGCCAGCGTGCGCATCCACGAGGCCGACCGCCTCGACGCCGATGGCAGCCTGCCGATCCAGATCGAGGTCGCGGCGCGCAAGCCGCGCTATGTCGGCTTCGGCGCCAGCTATTCCTCCACCGACGGTTCGGCGGTGAATGCCTATTGGGGCCATCGCAACCTTTTCGGCGGCGGCGAGACGCTGCGGCTCGATGCGCAGGTGTCGTGGTTCGGCGAGCGTTCCGAGGCGGTGCCCGATGCCGACCCGTTCGGCTACAAGATCGCCGCCTCCTTCACCAAGCCGGGCATCTTCACCGCGCAGGACGATCTCGTCGCGCAGGCCGCCGTGCTGCGTGAAGTCACGAACGCCTATGTGCGCGAGGCCGCGACGCTGCTCGTCGGCGTGCGTCACCGCTACAGCGACGAGTTGAGCCTGCAGGTGAGCCTCGACCTCGAACAGTCGCAGGTGGAGGACAGCACCGGCACCGGCGATTACGGCATTGTCGGCGTGCCGTTCGAACTGACCTACGACAGCACCGACAGCAAGCTCGATCCCTCGCGCGGCTGGCGCGTCCTCGCCACGGTGGAGCCCTTCGCCCATCTCGGCGATGCCGGCGCCGGGCCAACCCTGTTCAAGGGCACCGTCTCGACCTACCACGCATTCGACGAGGAAAAGAAACTCATCTTCGCCGGGCGCATGGCCGCCGGCAGCATCATCGGCGCCGGGCTCTACGACGTGCCGCCCCAGCGCCGCTTCTATGTCGGCGGCGGCGGCTCGCTGCGCGGCTACGAGTACCAGTCCGCGAGCCCGCGCAACGACGAGGGCATCATCATCGGCGGCCGGAGCTTCTTCGAGGCGTCGCTGGAAGCCCGGCTGCGCGTCACCGACACGATCGGCATCGTGCCCTTCCTCGACATGGGCTCAGCCTTCGCCTCCGAATGGCCGGACTTCGACGGCATGAAATACGCGGCCGGCATCGGCCTGCGCTACTATACGGCCATCGGGCCACTGCGCCTCGATGTCGCCTTCCCGCTGAATCCGGGCCCCGATGACGGGGATTTCGGCGTCTATGTCAGTCTGGGGCAGGCTTTCTGATGAAACGCGCGCTTCGCCCTCTCCTCCTGCTGCTGCTCGTGCTGGCACTGCTGCCGGTGCTGGCCTTCGGCGCGTTGCAGACCCCGCCCGGCCGCGCCCTGCTGGCACGGATCGTCTCCTCGGCCGCCTCCACGCCGGATCTCGCGGTGACGGTGAGCGGCATTGGCGGGCTCATTCCCTTCGACATCCGCGCCGCGCGCATCGAGCTTGCCGATGCTCAAGGCCGCTTCGCCGGTGTCGACGCCGCCGCGCTCGACTGGCGGCCGACCGCCCTGCTCGCCGGCCGGCTCGATATCCCGCGCCTTTCTGCCGCCCGCGTCGAGTTGCTCAGGCGGCCGGAACTGCCGCCCTCGCCGGATTCCGCCACCGGCGGCACGTCATGGGGTCTGCCCGTGCGCGTCGATGCGCTCGAAATCCCCGAAATCGTGCTGGAAGAGCCCGTGCTCGGCCATTCGGCGCGGCTGTCACTCACCGGCTCGGCCGATCTCGCCTCGCTGGCGCAGGGCGTCTCGCTCCATTTCGCGCTCGACCGGCTCGACGCGCCCGGAAACCTCTCAGGCTCGGCCACATACGCGCCCGAAAGCGGGCGGCTCGACCTCGACATTGCCGGCCAGGAGCCCGCCGGCGGGCTGATCGCGCGCGCCGCCGGCTTTGACGGCCTGCCCGAGATCGCCGCGACGCTGAAAGGCGGCGGTCCGCTCGACGCCTGGGACGGCCAGTTCCGCCTTTCCGCCGGCACGCTCGCGGAAGCCAGCGGCGCAGCCGGAATCCGCGCCGTCACCGGCGGCCGCCGGCTCACCTTCGCGCTCGACGCCGACATCGCCCGGCTGCTGCCGGCCGATATTGCGCCGATATTCGAGGGTCGCGCCGAATTCGCCGGCGCTGGGACGATCGACGACGCCCGGAATGTCACCGTCGAGAAGCTGACAGCACGCGCCGCCGGTTTTCAGGCGATGGCCAGCGGAACCATTGATTCAGCCGGCAAACTAAATGCCACCTACGACGTGACCGCGAACGACGCGGCTCGATATGTCGGCCTGTCGCAAGGCATTGCGTGGAAAGGGCTTCGTGCCGCGGGAACGGCAAGCGGCGCCGTTAATCAGCCGGCTATCAATGCAGAGATAACCGCCTCCGGCATCACCGGAGCGGGCTATGGCGCGGCATCGCTGAACGCGACGCTTCGCACCGTGCCCGATTCGTCGGGACGCCTCAATCTGACCGTCGACGGTACCGCGACGGGGTTGACCGCGCAGGATCCGCAGGTGGCCACCGCGCTCGGAACCTCCGGCCGGTTCAGCCTGACCGGCACCACCGATCCGCAGGCCGTCCCGGCCGCGCAGGCGGTCACCGTACAGGCGGCGACGGTCGAACTGACGGCCCTCGAGGCGCGTTTCACCGGCGAGGCGAGCACGCAGGCCATCGACGGCGACCTTTCCGTCCGGCGGCTCGACCTTGCCGCTTTCGCCCCCCTCGCCGGCCGCCCGCTCGCCGGCAGCGCGACGCTGGAGGCGCGGCTGTCCGCCGCTGCCGATCTTTCCCGCGTCAGCGCCAGCGTTCAGGGCAGCGCGCAGGGGCTGGCGACCGGCATCGCGCGGCTCGACGCGCTGGTCGGCTCGTCGCTGCGTGTCGACGGCGCCCTCGCCCGCGATGGCACCAACGCCGTATCGGTACGCGATCTCAAGATCGACTCGCAGGGCCTTTCCGCCACCGTCAACGGGCGCATCGCCGCCGATATCGCCGACCTTGCCGCCCGGCTGACGCTGGACGACCTCGCCCGCCTCGACCCGCGCCTCGGCGGCGCGCTGGATGCCGACGCCACCTTTTCCGGCACCGTCGACGATCTCGGCGTGAAGGCACGCCTGCGCGTGCCGCAGGGCGTCGCCGAGGGCCGTCCCGTGCGCGATCTAGCGATCGACGTGACGGCCACCGACATCACCGGCGCGGCTTCCGGCAGCTTCACCCTTTCCGGCGAGGTGGCCGGCAAGCCCGCGCGCGGCGCCGGCGCGCTCGCTACGCAGGCGGACGGAACGCGCGCGCTGTCCGGCCTCGATATTGCGATCGGCTCGGTCACGGCGCGCGGCGACGTTGCGCTCACGCCCGACAACCTCGCAACCGGCCGGCTCACCGTCGCCGCCGGCGATCTTGCCGATGTCGCCGCCCTTGCCCTGACGGAGATGGCCGGCCGGCTCGACGCCGATGTGACGCTCTCGGTCGCCGAGGGGCGGCAGGATGCCGCCATTCGCGCCACGGCCGCCAATTTGCGCGCCTTCGGCCGCTCCGTGACCTCCGCCACCGTCGACGGCACCGTGCGCGACGCCCGCGGCGTTCCGATGCTGAACGGCACGGCGGATCTGCGCGCGCTGGACCTTTCCGGCCTCACGGTGGAGACCGCCTCCCTGCGCGCCAACGGAAACGCCAACGGCACCGACCTGACGCTGGACGCCGTGGCACAAGGCACCACGTTGCGGGCCGGCGGAAGGCTGGAGCCACGCCCGGACGGCGCCCGGCTGCGGCTCGACCGGCTCACCGCGACGCGGGGAAGCCTCAGTGTGGCGACCAGCGCGCCGGCCACCTTCACGCTGGCCTCCGGCACGGTGAGCGTCGACCGCCTCGCCCTCGCCGCCGGCGGGGGAAGCGCGACGATCTCCGGTTCCGCCGGTGCGGCGCTCGACCTCTCGGCCGATCTGCGCGCCCTGCCCCTCGCGCTGGCGGGACTGGCCGGCAGCGACCCCGGCCTTTCGGGCACGCTCAGCGGCACGGCGCGCATTCGCGGCACCCCGCAGACCCCGAACGGCACCTATGATCTGCGCATCGCCCGCCTCAGCAGCCCGGATCTCGCCGCCTCCGGCGCCGGCCCGTTCGATATCACGGCGACCGGCACGCTTGCCGACGGGCGCGCCGCGCTGCGCGCCAGTGTCACCGGCCAGCATCTCCAGGGCTTCACCGTCAACGGCTCGGTGCCGGTGGGGGCCGGCGATCTCGATCTGGCGCTGCGCGGCGCCGTCAATCTCGCCATCGTCAATCCGCTGCTCGCCACCACCGGCTCGCGGCTGACCGGCACCGCCACTGTCGACGCCACGCTGCGCGGCACGGCCGCCGCGCCACGGGCGGGCGGCACGGTGCGTGTCTCGGGCGGACGCTTCGACGATGCGGTGAACGGCGTCGCGCTCGACCGCATCGAGGCGCTGCTGACCGGCACCGACCGCACCGTCACCATCTCCAGCTTCAGCGCCCGCACCACCAATGGCGGCAGCGTGACGGGGCGCGGCAACATCGCGCTCGATCCCGCCGCCTTCTATCCCGGCCGGATCGATCTCGACCTGTCGAACGCCGCGCTGGTGAACAGCGACCTGATGCGCCTCGTCGCCGAGGGGCGGCTGGGGTTGGAGGGTGCCTTTCTCAACGGCCCGCGCCTCACCGGCCGGCTCGTGCTGCGCGCGCTCGACATCAACGTGCCGGACCGCTTCCCCGGCGGCGTGCAGAACCTGAACGTCCGCCACGTCAATGCGAGCGGCAAGTTCAAGAAGCTCAGTCCTTCGGTGAACCGGTCGGCGCCGGCAAGCCGCAGCGGCATCGCCCTCGATCTCGCGCTCTCGGCGCCGAGCAACAATGTCTTCGTGCGTGGCCTCGGCATGGAGGCCCAACTCGGCGGCGAACTGAAGCTGAGCGGGACCACACGGGCGCCGGTGGCGCTCGGCGGTTTCGAACTGCGGCGCGGCACCTTCGATTTCGGCGGCCGCCGCCTCACCTTCTCGCGCGGACGCGTCACCTTCACTGGCACGACCGTACCCGAACTCGACTTCGTGGCGGAAACGACAAGCACGGACATCACTGCGCAGCTTCTCATCTCCGGCCCGGCCTCGCGGCCCACGGTGAGCTTCTCCTCGACACCGACGCTGCCGCAGGACGAGGTGATCGCGCGCCTGCTGTTCGGCCGCTCCGCCGGCTCGCTCAATGCCGGCCAGGCGCTCCAGCTGGCGCAGATCGCCGCGCAGTTTTCCGGCGGTGCCGGCGTGCTGGAGAATCTGCGCCGCTCGCTCGGCGTCGACAGCCTCGACATCGGCGCCAATGCCGAAGGAACCGGCGGTCAGATCGGCGTCGGCCGCCGGATCAACGACAACATCTATCTTGGCGTGCGGCAGGGCACGACGGCGGGATCGAGCCGGGTGACGGTGGATGTCGACGTGACCAAGAACATCCGCCTGCAGGGTGCCACGGGCGCCGACGGCTCGGCCGAGGTCGGCATCGGCGCCCAGTGGGACTACTGACGCAGTGGGATTGCTGACGCCTCAGACCGCCGCGCCGACGCCGTAGCGCGCCGCCGGGCGGCTGAGCGGAGGATGAGGTCGTAGCCGCGCCGGGCGAGGCGCTCCGCATAGACCCGCTTGAGGCGCCGGTGACGACGGCGGTCCCGGGGGACAAGACGGCGTTCATGTTGCCCCCTGTCGGCCGATGTACCGAACCTGTTTCGATGATGCTTATCATTGTTAAGTACCGGCAGGGTTTGGCCAGTGTCCGTGATCCTCGTTGGGAACGTTCGCGTAGGATAGGGCGCAACGTCATGGTGGACCGATCATGCCCACGCCTTCCCAGCACCCTGCCCTCGTCTGGCTGCGCGACGACCTGCGCCTTGCCGACAATCCGGCCATCGCGGCGGCGCGCGCGTCCGGCCGGGCGCTGGTCATCGCCTATGTGCTGGACGAGGAAAGCGCGGGCATCCGGCCGCTCGGCGGCGCCGCGCGCTGGTGGCTCGGGCGCTCGCTGGCGGCGCTGGGCGCGGAGATCGCCGCTCTGGGAGGGACGCTCGTGCTGCGGCGGGGGCCGGCCGGTGACGTCATTCCCTCGCTTGTCGAGGAGACCGCCGCCGATGCCGTGTTCTGGAACCGGCGCTATGGCGCGCCGGAGATCGCCCTCGACCGCGCACTGAAGGCCGGGCTCGCCGACCGGGGTATCGCGGTGGAGAGCTTCAACGCCGCGCTGCTGCATGAGCCGTGGACGGTGAAGACGCAGGCCGGCGGCCCCTTCCGCGTCTTCACGCCCTTCTACCGCAATGCCCGCCAGCAGGAGGTGAGCGTGCCGCGCCGCGCCGAGGGCGAATGGCGTTTCGCGAAGGCGCCCGACAGCGAGCGTCTCGACGACTGGGCGCTGGAGCCGACGGCCCCGGACTGGGCCGGCGGCCTGCGCGAAAGCTGGACGCCCGGCGAGCGGGGCGCGGCCGCCCGGCTTTCGGACTTCATCGATGAGGGCCTTACCGGCTATGCGCTGGGCCGCGACCGGCCCGACCGGCCGCATGTCTCGCGCCTCTCCCCGCATCTGCGCTTCGGCGAGGTCTCGCCCCGGCAGGTGCTCGCTGCCATCCGTCATGCCGGTGATGCCGGCCTTGTGCCCGGCCAGGACGTCGAGAAATTCGTCAGCGAACTGTACTGGCGCGAGTTCAGCTACCACCTGCTGTTCCATTTCCCCGACATCGGCCGGGAGAACTTCAACCGCAGCTTCGACGCCTTCGCATGGGAGCCCGACGCCGTGCTGGAGACGGCATGGCGGAAGGGCCTGACGGGCTACCCCATCGTCGATGCCGGCATGCGCCAGCTCTGGCAGACCGGGTGGATGCACAACCGGGTGCGCATGGTCGCGGCCTCCTTGCTGATCAAGCACGGTCTTACCGACTGGCGCCGGGGCGAGGACTGGTTCTGGGACACGCTGGTCGACGCCGACCCCGCCAGCAACCCGGCGAGCTGGCAGTGGGTGGCGGGATCCGGCGCCGACGCCGCGCCCTATTTCCGCATCTTCAACCCCGTCAGCCAGGGCGAGAAATTCGATCCCGACGGCGCCTATGTCCGCCGCTTCGTGCCGGAACTCGCTCGCCTGCCCGCGTCGCTCATCCACAGGCCGTGGGAGGCACCCGCCGAGGTGCTGCGCCGGGCCGGCGTCTCGCTGGGCGAGACCTATCCGCGCCCCGTCGTCGACCACGCGGCGGCACGGGCGCGGGCGCTCGACCGATTTGCGCGCATTCGCGGGAATTGACGCGCAAGCCGGTTGCCGAGCCGGTAGTGGCCCACTAACTTCGTGGACCTTTCGGGCAGGGCAGCAGAAGAACCATGGACATCCGCAACGGTCTCGTCGAGGCGATCGGCAATACGCCGCTCATCAAGCTCCAGCACGCCTCGCAGGCCACCGGCTGCACGATTCTCGGCAAGGCCGAGTTCCTCAATCCCGGCCAGTCGGTGAAGGATCGCGCCGCGCTTTTCATCATCCAGGACGCGGTGGCGCGCGGCGAGCTGCGCCCCGGCGGCGTCATCGTCGAGGGCACGGCGGGCAATACCGGCATCGGCCTCGCCCTCGTCGGCAACGCACTCGGCTTCCGCTCGGTGATCGTCATCCCCGAGACGCAGAGCCAGGAAAAGAAGGACATGCTGCGGCTCGCCGGCGCCACGCTGGTCGAGGTTCCGGCGGCCGCCTACGCCAATCCGAACAACTATGTGAAGGTCTCGGGCCGCCTTGCCGAGGCGCTGGCGGCGAGCGAGCCGAACGGCGCGGTGTGGGCCAACCAGTTCGACAACGTCGCCAACCGGCAGGCGCATATCGAGACCACCGGCCCGGAGATCTGGGCGCAGACCGGCGGCAAAGTCGACGGCTTCGTCTCGGCGGTCGGCACCGGCGGCACGCTGGCGGGCACCGCGATTGCGCTCAAGGCCCGCAACCCGGCGATCCGCATCGCTCTGGCCGACCCCTTCGGCGCGGCGCTCTACAGCTACTACACGACCGGCGTGCTCAAGTCGGAAGGCTCCTCCATCACCGAGGGCATCGGCCAGGGCCGCATCACCGCCAATCTGGAGGGCGCGCCGATCGACACGGCCTACCAGATTCCGGACGCCGAGGCGGTGCAGATCGTGTTCGACCTGCTGGAGCATGAGGGACTGTGCCTCGGGAGTTCGTCGGGCATCAACATTGCCGGCGCCATCCGTCTCGCCCGGGAGCTTGGCCCCGGCCATACCATCGTCACCGTGCTTTGCGATTTCGGCACGCGCTACCAGTCGAAGCTCTTCAACCCCGCCTTCCTGCGCGAGAAGGGCCTGCCCGTGCCGGGCTGGCTGGAGCGCAGCGTGGACATTCCGAACGTGCTGGTCTGATGGCAACGATCCTGCTCTTCCGCGACGACGCCTACCAGAAGGAGACGACCGCCGTCGTCACCGAGCTGACGGCGGAAGGCGGCATCGTCACCGACCGCACCGTGTTCTACGCCTCCGCCGGCGGGCAGCCGGGCGACCGCGGCGTGCTGGTGCGGGCGGATGGCCGCGAGATCGCCATCGAAACCGCCATTTACGGGCCGTCCAAGGTCGACGTCGTCCATGTGCCGGCGGCCGGCACGGAGTTGCCCGAGCCCGGCGAGGCGGTGACGCTGCGCCTCGACTGGCCGACCCGCCACAAGCGCATGCGCATGCACACGGCGCTGCACCTGCTCTCGGTCGCCCTGCCCTACCCGGTAACGGGCGGTTCCATCGGCGAGGAGGAGAGCCGGCTCGACTTCGACATTCCCGACGCCGGGCTCGACAAGGACGCGATCACCGCGAAGGTGGCGGAAATGATCGCCACCGGCGCGAAGGTGTCGGAACGCTGGATCACCGACGAGGAGCTGGACGCCAATCCGGGGCTGGTGAAGACCCTTTCGGTCAAGCCACCGCGCGGCACCGGGCGCGTGCGCCTCGTCGAGATCGCCGGGATCGACCTGCAGCCCTGCGGCGGCACGCATGTGCGCTCGCTCGACGAGATCGGCGCGGTGCAGGTGACGAAGATCGAGAAGAAGGGCCAGCAGAACCGCCGCGTGCGGCTGGCCTGGGCCTGAGGCGCCACGCACGCGGCCGGGAAGTGCCCCATGACCGACAATAACCGTTTTGTCTCGACCGACTGGCTCGCCGCACATCTGGGCGAGCCCGGCCTCGCCATCGTCGACGGCTCGTGGCACATGCCGGCCAGCGGCCGCAAGGCGCGCGAGGAATACCGCGCCGCCCACATACCGGGCGCGGTGTTCTTCGACGTCGACGCCGTCTCCGACGCGTCGAGCGGCCTGCCGCACATGCTGCCGGGTGAGGCGCAGTTCGCGCAGGCCGCCGGTGCGCTCGGGCTGACCAATGACTCCACCATCGTCGTCTACGATTCCGTCGGCCTGTTCTCGGCCGCGCGCGTGTGGTGGACCCTACGCGCCTTCGGGGCCAAGAACGTCTTCGTGCTGGATGGCGGCCTGCCCAAATGGCTTGCCGAGGGCCGCCCGACCGAGGCCGGGGATGCCGCGCCGGCGCCCGCGACCTTCGCCGCCCGGCTCGACCGTTCCCTCGTCGCCGGCATGGCCGATGTCGCGGCGGCCAGCATCGACGGCACGGCGCAGGTGCTCGACGCCCGCTCGGCCGAACGTTTCAGCGGTGACGCGCCAGATCCGCGTCCGGGCGTGCGCCCGGGCCACATTCCCGGTGCCCGCAACCTGCCCTTCAACGCGGTGGTGAAGGACGGCCGGCTCGCCGACCCGGCAACGATCCGCGCCGCCGTCGAGGCGGCCGGCATCGACACCGACCGCCCCGTCATCACGAGTTGCGGATCGGGCGTGACCGCCGCCATCCTCTGGCTGGCGCTGGACGCCATCGGCACGCCGCCCGCCGCGCTCTATGACGGCTCATGGTCCGAATGGGGCGCCTCCGACCAGCCGGCGGCCATCGGTCCCGCCTGACGGCTCGCGCCATCCCCGGCTCAGTAAAGGCGCACGGCGCGGCCGGGCTCACACGCCCGCCCGCTGCCTCTGGCGGAAGATGAGACGACCCGTGACGGCCATCAACGGCCGCTCCATGAGCGCATAGGCCAGCACCCCGGCTGCGAGGGTGACGAGCGTGGCGAGGGCTATCGCGAGATCGAGGGATAGTGCCGGCATCGTCTTCAGGACGACCTTGAACACGGCCGGTATCGTGAAGACCTGCACCAGGTAGAGCGAATAGGAAGCGTCGCCGAGGAAGCCGAGGCAACGGCCGACCGGCCCGATATCCGGCCAGCGACGATTGAGCATCACCGCCGCCCAAATGATCAGCGACGCCGGTATGCCCGCGACGATGAGCGAATTCCAGGGATTGTCGAAGAAAACGAGCGCCGTCGCCCCGAGAATGGCGACCAGGATGATGCCCGGGACCCGGCGCTGCTCCAGCCACATCGCGACGCTCACGCCATAGACGAATTCGAGCAGATAGGAGCGCGTCAGGAACATGAGCACCCAGGTCTTCTCGCCGGGATCCAGCATGGTCCCCGCCGCGACGCCTACGGCGAACAACACCGCTATGCTCACCCAGATGAATCGGGGAACCGCCAGCATGCAGAAGAAGATGAGGAAATAGAACAGCATCTCATATTCGAGCGACCAGCCGACATAGATGATCGGCATGCGGTCGAACAGGAACGACATGAAGAAGAACGACGACAAGATGAACCCGCCATCCATCCACGACAGCGACCGGAAGATAGCTGGAGACAGAAAGCCGATGAACAGGAAGGCCGCCGTCAGCACCCAGTAAATCGGAACAATCCGGCGGATTCGGTGCGCAATGAACAGCCACGGATCGACATTCGGCTTGTTGCACGAATGAAACATGATGAAGCCGGAGACGACGAAGAACATATCGACGCCGACGTCACCATGTCGAAACAGGCCGAACCACTCCGTGTCCTGCCCTCGCAGGTAGGTTTCGCCTGTACCTATCGCATGAAAAACGACGACGGAAAGCGCGGCCGCCGCTCGCAGGAACTGGATATAGACAAGCTTCATTGAGACATCCACGCCGGGCCCCGGCTGCCGCGCGGCGTGCCGGAAGCACGCTTTATCGCGGCTTCCGGCATGTGGACGCATGCGAGTGGCGGCCGGTCCCGCTTAGTGCAGGATCTGGCTCAGGAACAGCTTGGTGCGCTCGTGCTGCGGGTTCGAGAAGAACGCGTTCGGCTCGTTCGCCTCGATGATCTGACCGGCATCCATGAAGATCACCCGGTTGGCGACCTGCCGCGCGAAGCCCATCTCATGGGTCACGCACAGCATGGTCATGCCTTCCTCGGCGAGGCTCACCATGGTCTCCAGAACCTCCTTGACCATCTCGGGGTCGAGGGCGGAGGTCGGCTCGTCGAACAGCATGATCTTGGGCTTCATGCACAGGGCGCGGGCAATCGCCACGCGCTGCTGCTGGCCGCCCGAGAGCTGACCGGGATATTTGTTGGCCTGCTCGGGAATCTTCACCTTCTTGAGGAAGTGCATCGCCAGTTCCTCGGCGTCGCGCTTGGGCATCTTGCGAACCCAGATCGGCGCCAGCGTGCAGTTCTCGAGGATGGTGAGGTGCGGGAACAGATTGAAGTGCTGGAAGCACATGCCGACCTCGCGGCGGATCTCGTCGATCCGCTTGAGATCGTTGGTCAGCTCGATGCCGTCGACGACGATGGAGCCCTGCTGGTGCTCCTCCAGCCGGTTGATGCAGCGGATCATGGTCGATTTGCCCGAGCCGGACGGGCCGCAGATGACGATGCGTTCACCGCGGTGAACGCGCAGATTGATGTCCTTGAGCACGTGGAACTCGCCGTACCACTTGTGTACGCCGACCAGCTCGACGGCGACTTCCCGGCTCGGCGCCGTGTGCACTGCGGGGAGCTCGTCGCTCGGCACGATCGAATGGGTATCCGACATGGGTTTTCGTCTCCGTCAGCGCCGGTGAGATGTGTTGAGGCGCCGCTCCACGAACAGGGAGTAGCGCGACATGCCAAAGCAGAAGAGGAAGTAGACCAAGCCCGCAAAGGCGAAGCCCGTATAGAGCGTCACCGGCGAGGCCCAGTTGGGATCGGTGAAGGAGGCGCGAAGCTGGCCGAGGAAGTCGAAGATCGACACGATCAGCACCAGCGTGGTGTCCTTGAACAGGCTGATGAAGCTGTTCACGATGCCCGGAATGACCAGGGTGAGCGCCTGCGGCAGGATGATGAGCCGCATCATCTGGCTCCAGCTCAGCCCCATCGCCATCGCGCCCTCGTACTGCCCCTTCGAGATCGCCTGCAGGCCGCCGCGCACCACCTCGGCCATGTAGGCCGCCGAGAACAGGGCGACGCCGACCAGCGCCCGCAGCAGGGCGTCCGGGTTGGTGCCCTGCGGCAGGAACAGCGGCAGCATGTAGGTGGCGAAGAACAGCACGGTGATGAGCGGCACGCCGCGCCAGAACTCGATGAAGACCACCGAGAGCAGCCGCACGATCGGCATCTGCGAGCGCCGGCCGAGGGCGAGCAGAATGCCGAGCGGCAGCGAGGCGACGATGCCCGTCACCGCGATGACCAGCGTCACCAGCAGGCCGCCCCACTGGCGGGTCTCCACATATTCGAGCCCGAAGTCGATATCCCAGACCAGCACCAGCGCGCCAAAGGCGAGGAACACCCAGAGCGTGGTCCGCGCCGCCCCCGTCCCGCTGCCGCCGAGCAGCGCCAGGAGGCCGCCGACCAGCGCCGCCACCGCGACGGCGGTCAGCACGTAGTCGACCCAGAAAGTAGCGTTGACGCCGGCGACGGTCACGTCGCCGACCAGGGCGTGGATCAGGCCGAAATGCTCGAACAGGAACGCCGAGGCGTCGATGTTGCCGCCGGTCAGCAGCACGAAGGACACGACCGGATAGAGCACGAAGAACAGCAGCGAGTTCAGCCGCTTGAACGGCCAGCTCGGCACCAGCAGCGGCACCATGAGGAGAATGCCCGCCGCGAAGACGATGTCGGGCCGCCAGCGCTGGTCGATGGGATAGAAGCCGTAGATCAGCTGGCCGAACTTGGCATGGATGAAGGGCCAGCAGGCGCCGACATCCGGCCCGAGGCAGGCCTCGCGGTTCTCGCCGGTCCACACCGCGTCGATGATCATGAAGCGCACGAAGGGGGGCACCACCCAGGCAACCAGCAGGATGCCGCAAATGGTCAGCACCGTATTGAGCACACTGGAGAACAGGTTCTCCCGCACCCAGCCGACGACGCCGATCTGACGGCGCGGCGGGGGCAGCGGCGCCACCAGGTCGGTGCGGATGAAGGTGCCGTCGTCGAAGGTCAAGCTCATGGCCACGCCCTCACCGTTCCACCAGCGCGACGCGCTTGTTGTACGAGTTCATGATCACCGAGGTAATGATCGACAGCACGAGATAGACGCCCATGGTGATGGCGATGATCTCGATCGCCTGGCCGGTCTGGTTCAGCGTCGTGCCGGCGAACACCGCGACGAGATCGGGATAGCCGATGCCGACCGCGAGCGACGAGTTCTTGGTGAGGTTGAGATACTGGCTGGTGAGCGGGGGAATGATCACCCGCATCGCCTGGGGGATGATGACGAGGCGCAGCGTCTGGCCGTTGCGCAGGCCGAGCGAATGCGCCGCCTCGGTCTGTCCGTGGCTCACCGCCTGGATGCCGGAGCGCACATTCTCCGCGATGAAGGCCGCAGTATAGGTGGCGAGCGCGACCGTCAGCGCGACGAATTCGGGAATGACCCGGATGCCGCCGACGAAGTTGAACCCCTTGAGCTCGGGCCGCTCGAAGGTGATCGGGAAGCCGGTGATGATCATCGCGATCATCGGCAGGCCGATGAGCAGGGAGAGATTGACCCACAGCACCGGCAGCCGCCGGCCGGTCTCCTCCTGGCGCGCCGCGGCCCAGTGGCCGAACAGGATGGCGCAGATCAGGGCGAGACCCATGGCCCACAGCACGAGGCCTGTTCCTTCGCCGAACAGCGGGCGCGGAATGATGATGCCGCGATTGGAAATGAACACCTCGTCGAGCAGGTTGATGCTCTGGCGCGGGTTCGGCATCGCGCTCAGCACGGCGAGATACCAGAACAGGATCTGGAACAGCGGCGGCAGGTTGCGCAGCACCTCGACATAGATGGTCGAGATGAGCCGGACGACGAAGTTCTTGGAGAGCCGGCCGATGCCGACAAGGAAGCCGATGACGGTGGCGAGGATGATGCCGACCACGGCGACCAGAATGGTGTTGAGCAGGCCGACGACGAAGGCGCGGCCATAGGTCGAGGTTTCGCTGTAGGGGATCAGCGTCTGGTTGATGCCAAAGCCGGCGGTGTTGTCGAGAAAGCCGAAGCCGGTGGCGATCTTCTGCGCCGCAAGATTTTCGCGCGCATTGTCGGCGAACATCCAGCCGAGCACCACGACCACGATCAGGGCGATGATCTGCAGCCCTATGCTGCGCACTTTGGGATCGTTGATGAATGAACTCTTTGCACGCGCCGGGGCGTGCTCAACAAGGTCCGTCATAGTCCCCCTCGCCCCTTTTCGAGGCCCATTGCCTTGCCGGGGTCCGAACGTGCCGTCGGCTTCACCCGGAAAAGAACGAGGCTCCCGACACATGCCGGGAGCCTCGAATGCGTGGATCAGCGGATCGGCGGGGCGTATTGCAGGCCGCCCTTGTTCCACAGCGCGTTGACGCCGCGGGCGAGCTTCAGCGGGGTGTCGGGGCCGACATTGCGGTCGTACATCTCGCCGTAATTGCCAATCTGCTTGATGATGAAGAAGGCCCAGTCATTGCCGATGCCCATGCCCTCGCCATACTTGCCCTCGGTGCCCAGCAGGCGCTTGATCTCGGGGTTGGCGGTGGACTTGAGCTGCTCGTCGACATTCTTGGAGGTGACGCCAAGCTCTTCGGCGTTCAGCTGCGCGTTCAGCACCCACTTCACGATGTCGAACCACTGGTCGTCGCCATGGGCGACCACCGGGCCGAGCGGCTCCTTCGAGATGATCTCGGGCAGAACGATGTGGTCGTCCGGGTTGGTCAGCTTGAGACGCTCGCCGGCGAGGCCCGAACGGTCGGTGGTGAGCACGTCGCAGCGGCCCGCGTCGTAGGCCTTGACCACTTCGTCGTTGGTGGCGAAGGCGATGACCTCATAGGTCATGTTGTTGGCGCGGAAGAAGTCGGCGAGGTTCTGCTCGGTGGTGGTGCCGGTCTGGGTGCAGACCGAGGCGCCCGACAGCTCCATGGCCGAATTGACCTTCTTGTCCTTGCGGATCAGGAAGCCCTGGCCGTCGTAATAGGTCACGCCGGTGAAGTTCAGGCCCAGCGAGGTGTCGCGGGTGATCGTCCAGGTGGTGTTGCGCGACAGAATGTCGATGTCGCCGGACTGCAGGGCGGTGAAGCGGTCCTTGGCGGAAAGCGGGGTGAACTTGACCTTGGTGGCATCGCCGAACACCGCAGCAGCGACGGCACGGCAGAAGTCCACGTCGAGGCCCGTCCAGTTGCCCTTGTCGTCAGGATTGGAGAAGCCCGGGAGACCCTGGCTGACGCCGCACTGGATGAAGCCCTTGGCCTTCACCTGCTCGAGCTTGGTCGCGGCCTGCGCGCCGAAGGCGCACAGACCGAAGGCACCCGCGAGGGCGAAGGTGGAGAGGAGGCGTTTCATGTTGGCTGCCTTCTTCATTCGGTTTTGAGCTGACGTGTCCGCCGCGAGGCATGCGGTCGGCACGGGCGATGTGAAAAGCAATTCGCATGCCGTAAGGGGCGTGAGGGAGCGGAACATTCCTACTTCCTTCGTCAGACGCGACCCGAGGATCGACCGCCGGCCACCACCGCAACAACAGACGCAGGGTCATCAGAACCCCCTATTCCGGTCCGGTCAAGCGCTTGACGGCAGGCGGGCGCTGCTTTCCCAATGGCGCCGCTTCGGACCCAGCTAGCAGGCAGCAGGAATGGCAGATCAACCAGAAGGCGAAGCCTCCCCTCATCTCTCGATTGAAACCGAACTCGTTCTCGCGGGCCGCGATCCGCAGCGGTTTGACGGTTTTGTGAACGTCCCGATCGTGCGCGGATCGACCGTGCTGTCGCCCACCGTGGCCGATCTGGAGGGCCATACGGGCCGCTACAGCTATGGCCGGCGGGGCAACCCGACCGTGGAGGGGCTGGAGACCGCGCTGACCCGGATCGAGGGCGGCGCCGGAGTCGTGCTCACGCCGTCGGGGCTCTCGGCCGTCAGCGTCGCGCTGCTGTCGGTGCTGGAAGCCGGCGACCACCTGCTGATGGTCGACAGCGCCTATCAGCCGACACGGCGCGTCTGCGACGAGGTGCTGCGGCGGGCCGGTGTCGAGACGACCTATTACGACCCGCTGGTCGGCGCCGACATCGCCGCGCTGATCCGCCCGAATACCCGCGCGATCTATATGGAGACGCCCGGTTCGCAGTCTTTCGAGATGCAGGACGTGCCTGCCATTGTGGCGGCGGCGGCCGAGCGCGGGCTGGTCACGCTGATCGACAACACCTGGGCGACGCCGCTGTTCTTCCGGCCGCACGATTTCGGCGTCGACATCTCGATCCAGGCTGGCACCAAGTACATCAGCGGCCATTCCGACCTGAATCTCGGCACCATCTCGGCCAATGCGCGCACCTACCGCCGGCTCAGGCTCACCCATGGCGACCTTGGCATCACCGTGGCACCGGAGGACGCTTTCCTCGGCGCGCGCGGGCTGCGCACCCTGGCGGTGCGTCTGGCCCGCCACCAGGAATCGGCACTGACGGTGGCGCGCTGGCTGTCGCAGCGCCCGGAAGTGCTTCGGGTGCTGCATCCGGCACTGCCGGAGCATCCCGGCCATGCCATCTGGCAGCGCGACTTCAAGGGTGCGTCCGGCCTGTTCAGCTTCATCCTGCAACCCGCCCCGAAGGCCGCCGTGGATGCGTTCCTCGACAGCCTCGACCTGTTCGGACTCGGCTATAGCTGGGGCGGATTCGAGAGCCTCGCCATCCCGTTCGACTGCAGCGACTACCGCAGCGCCACAAGCTGGGAGCCGGGCGGCCCGGCCGTCCGGCTGAATATCGGGCTGGAGGATCCGGCGGACCTCATCGCCGATCTGGAACGCGGGCTGGCGGTGCTCGCCGCGCACAGCGCCGCTCAGGACCCGCTTCTGTAGGCGGTGATGCGCACCTCGCGCAGGTCGCCATAGGCGAGGCCCCGCAGTTCGGTGCCGCGCTGGATGCGCAGGCCGAGCGCCTCCGCCCGGCGGGCGAAGCGCGCCTCATGCCGCCGGTCGACGAAGACGACGCGGCAGCCGCCTTCCTTCAGGAAATCGGCGGCGGCCGCGCCGTCGAGCAGGCGCGGCGGGCGAGGCAGCAGGAAGACGAGGCTCGGCTCGCTATAGCCGGCGGACGCGACCTCGATCTCCCCGCCCCCGGCGGCACAGGGCTCCTGCGCCGCGACCGCGACCATGCGCTGCGAGAGCCAGAAGCTGTCCAGGTTCGGCAGCACGAGCTGCATCACGCCGAAACCCGACACCAGCATGCCGGCGATGGCCAGCAGGGCGGACTTCTCCACCCCATATTCGCGCACCGAGCTGGCCGCCGTCACCAGCGCGAAGAAGCCGAGCAGGAGAAACGGCCAGGCGAGCACGCTGGTGGTGCGGTCGAAGACGGCGAGCCCGAGCAGCGCGGCCACCGCGATGGCCGCGCCGATCACCGGCCAGAGCCAGAGCACGCGCGCCAGCCGCGTATTGCCGAGCGCCATCGCGCCGCGCTCCACGGCAAGGGCGATCAG
This sequence comes from Ancylobacter sp. TS-1, assembly GCF_009223885.1. NCBI lineage: Bacteria > Pseudomonadati > Pseudomonadota > Alphaproteobacteria > Hyphomicrobiales > Xanthobacteraceae > Ancylobacter > Ancylobacter sp. TS-1. The sequence goes on along the minus strand of NZ_CP045144.1, from coordinate 537,608 downwards.
TATGGCAATGGCCGGCAGGGTCGGGCCCACATAGGCCGGCAACTTGACTGGCCACAGTTCGAAGAGCAGCCATGCCGGCAGGATCCAGGCCAGCAGGAAGCGCACGGCGCCGATACGCCGGGCCTTCCAGATGATCGGAACCGCCAGCGCCGCCAGCGGCGCGCCGGGCCAGAACATCGCCCAGAACAGCAGCAGATAGGAGCCCGGCGGGCCGGTGAAGCCGGGATAGTCGGGCAGCACGCGCCCGATCAGGCCACGCGCGAGGGCGGCCTCCTGCGTGTCGACCGCGCCGTAGCGGCGCAGCAGGAACCAGCCCACCGCCACCAGCAGGATCAGCGCCAGTCCGGTATAGGAGCGGGCCCGCCGCAGGAACCGCGCGGAGCGGTCGACCAGCGTGAGCGCGGCCAGCGGCAGGATCACATAAATGGGGGTCATCAGCCCCTTGGCGAAAAGGCCGAAGGCAAGGGCCGCCCAGAAGATGAGCGCCAGCCGCCCGTCGCCGCCGGAATGCGCCGGGTACGCAAGGGCCTCGCCATGACGCTCGGCAAGATACAGCCGCCCCAGCGCCCCGATCATCGCAGCGGTGGCCGCCAGAAGCGACATTTCCGGGATGGCAAGCCGCCCGCCGACGCTGAAGGCGACGCTGCCGGCCAGCAGGCTCGCCGCCAGCATCGCGGCGCGGCGGTGGGTGAAGGCGAGCGCCGCCCAGAAAGTGAGCAGCACGGCGGCAATGGCGCTGGCCAGCGACGGCAGCCGGTACAGCCATATACGGCGATCCGCCGAGGAAATGCCGACCTTCTCGGCCGCCGCGACGACAGCCGCCTGGAGCCAGTGCTGGCCTATCGGGCGGGTGCGCTTGACCTCCCAGCCCAGCCGGGTCTCGCCGAGATGCCCGGTATCGACCATCTGCCGCGAGATTTCCGCGAAACGCGCCTCGTTGCGGTCGACCGGCGGGATGCTGAAGAAGCCGGGCAGCAGCGCAAGTAGGCAAAGCCCGACAAGGAACAGGCTGGCGCGGCGATCAGAACGGCTGCAGGCGTCGAACAGTTCGACGATCCGGCTGGGAATCCGCGGACCGCCCTTCGAATAGAGCGGCGCGTTGCGTCCGCTCCGGCCCGCACTCACTGACTTCATCTGGTGCTATCCCTCCGAGCCGGCGAACCATACCAGAGGAACGCCTCCTCGGTGCAGCCACCTGCGCGGCGGCGGGTCAGATCGCGAGGTCGATGGTCGGCCCCTCGCCCATCACCCCGGCGGGATCCCAGCCGCGCATGAGGCCGGGAATGCGCGAGGCCGGCAGCGCCTTGGAGTACAGGAAGCCCTGCGCGAAATCGCAGCCATTGGCGCGCAGATAGGCGGCCTGCGCCGCCGTCTCGACGCCTTCCGCCACCGTCTCGATGCCGAGGCTCTGCCCCAGATGGATGACGGCACGCACGATCGCGGCGTCGTCGACGTCGTGCTCGATGTCGTGAACGAAGGAGCGGTCGATCTTGATGCGGTCCACAGGAAACTGCTTGAGGTGCGACAGCGAGGCATAGCCGGTGCCGAAATCGTCGAGCGCGATGCGCACGCCGGCATTGTTCAGCGTCTGCAGGCTTTGCCGCACGACGTCGGTTCCCCGGCCGAGGAAGACGGTTTCCGTCACCTCGATGGTCAGGCGGCCGTGTTCCAGCCGCGCCTTGTCGAGCGCCGCGAGCACCCGCTCGGGCAGCCCGCCCCGCGCGAATTCGGAAGAGGTGACGTTGATGGCGACATGCCCGAAGTCGCAGCCCTGGGCCACCCAGTTGGCCATGTCGCGGGTCGTCGCCTCCAGAAGGCGCTCGCCGACGACGATGGCGAGGTCCGCATCGTCGAATATCTGACCGAAATCCTGCGGGCCGAGCAAACCCCGACGCGGATGGCGCCAGCGCATGAGCGCCTCGTAGCCGACGATGGAGCCGGTGCGCAGCGACACTTTCGGCTGGTAGTAGGGCTGGAACTCCCCGTTGCGCAGCGCCAGACGCACGCGGGCATAGAGCTGGATGCGCTTCTCGGTCGCCTGCTGCATACGGGTGTCGTACTCGACCGCGATTCCCCGCCCGCCACCCTTGGCCCGGTAGAGCGCGATGTCGGCGTTCTTGAGCAGCGTCGAGGGGTCGGTGCCGTGCTCCGGCGAGACGGCGATGCCGATGCTGCCGCGGCAGGAAAGCGCCGAGCGGCGATAGTTGAAGGGCAGGCTGAGCGCCGACAGCACGTGCTGCGCGGCAACGGTCGCATCGGTCGGGCTGTCCATGCGCGTCAGCAGCACGATGAACTCGTCGCCACCGAGCCGCGCCACCATGTCGGCGTCGCCAATGCAGTTGCTGAGCCGGCGGCCGGCCTCGACCAGCAGCGCGTCGCCGGCATCGTGGCCGAGCGTGTCGTTGACGTCCTTGAACTGGTCGAGATCCACCAACAGCACGCCGACTTGGCGCTGCGAGCGGCGCGAACGGCGCAGCGCCGCCTCCAGCCGCTCGCGCATCAGGCCGCGATTGGGCAGCCCGGTGAGCGCGTCATGGTTGGCCATGTGCCACATGCGCTGCTCGGCTTCCTTCTGCTCGGTCACGTCCTGCAGGATGCCGAAGGCGCGCACCACGACGTCGCCATCTGTCTCCACCTGGCAGGACTTGCGCACCAGCCGGTGATTGCCATGCGCGTCGACGAAGGGCAGTTCGATCTCGAAGGGCTCGCGCAGACGTAGCGCCGCGCTGAATTTCTTCTGCCAGTGCAGCCGAGCTTCCGGCGGGAAATGGGAAAGCGCGCGCTCCGTGTCAGGCTCGAAGCCGGGCGTCAGCCCGTAGATGCGGTAGATGCCGTCCGACCAGTTCAGGCGCTCGGTCGCGACGTCGAATTCCCAGCCACCGACCCTGGCCAGCCGCTCGGTCTGGGCCAGCAGGCTCTGGCGGCGCCAGAGCTCGCGGCTCTGCATCTCGAGCAGACTCTGGCTGATCCGCCGGTGGTCCAGGTCGCGCTTGGTGCGCCGCGTCGCCTCGTGCAGGCGGAACTGGTCGACGATGATCCGCGCCAGATGCCCGACCAGCTCGATCTCGGCCGATGTCGGCGTGCGCGGCTCGGGGCCCCAGAGACAGAGCGTGCCGATGTTCAAGCCGGAGCGAAGCGCCAGCGGCACACCGACATAGAAGCGGATGCGCGGCTCGCCGGTGACGTAGATGTTGTCGACGAAACGAGCATCCTTGGACGCGTCCGGCACGACCAGCGTGTCGGATGACAGGATGGTCCATGTGCTGAAGGAGTGCTCGCGCGAGGTGCCTTCCCAGTCGACTCCTGCCGCTGCCTTGAACCACTGGCGTTCACGATCGACCAGAGCGACCGCCGCGCTGGGAATGTCGAGCATTTCCCGCGCCAGAACGCACACACCTTCCAGCGCAGCGGAGCGGCCGGTGCCGAGAATCTCCAGCGAGTGGAGCTCGGCGAGCCGCTCGGCCTCGTTCTCGGGTAGCGGATAGGCCATCGGACACCTGGTGGGTCGGCAGGCAAGTCGGAACCGGGAGCACGTCGATGCACCGCCGGCGCCCGGCGGCACTGTCGGCTTCGTTCGCGAGCCGGACAAGCAATATACGAGCCTATAGACAATCGCGTGTCTAGGCGACCCGCCCTTAGGTCAAATGCCCTACCGGGGTGCCGACGAGGCCGCCGGCCTCCTCGATGAAGCGCGCCACCTCGGCAACGCCGTCGCCGGCGCGCACATTGGCGAAGACGAAGGGGCGCCGCCCCCTCATGCGCCGCGAGTCGCGGTCCATCACTTCGAGGGAGGCACCGACCATCGGGGCAAGGTCCACCTTGTTGATGACCAGAAGGTCCGAGCGGGTGATGCCCGGCCCGCCCTTGCGCGGGATCTTCTCGCCGGCGGAGACGTCGATGACGTAGATGGTGAGGTCCGCCAGTTCCGGGGAGAAGGTCGCGGCGAGGTTGTCGCCGCCGGATTCGATGAGGATCAGGTCCAGCGCCGGAAAGCGCCCGCGCATCTCGGCGATGGCGGCGAGATTGGCCGAGGCATCCTCGCGGATCGCGGTGTGCGGGCAGCCGCCCGTCTCCACGCCCATGATGCGCTCGGCCGGCAGCGCGCCGGCGCGGGTGAGGATCTCTGCATCCTCCTTGGTGTAGATGTCGTTGGTGATGGCCGCGAGGTCGTAGCGTTCGCGGAAGCTCCGGCACAGCGCCTCCATCAGCGCCGTCTTGCCGGAGCCGACCGGCCCACCGATACCGACCCGAAGCGGGCCGCTGCTGTCGCCTGCCATGGAATTCCCCTCGCCTTCAGCTTCGGAATAGCCGCGTGTACTGCGTCTCGTGACGCATCGACGCGATGTCGGACTTGAGCGCCGCGCCGCCCAGATCGTCGAGCGGCACTTGCGCCGCCAGCGGCGCGACCTCGCGGACGGTCAGCGTCGCCGCCGCCAGCGCCCGGTTGCCGTCGGTCTGGCCGAGCGGCACGAGGCGGACGGCGGCGGAGATGAGGTTGGCCGCCACCGCATTGAGGAAGGCCGCCAGCGTCGCCGCCAGCGGCAGGCCGTGCGCCGCCGCAGCCACGCCGACGGCGGCCGGGTAGGCGACGCGCCCGTCCCACAGCGCGGCGACCCGTTCCAGCGCCGGTGCCGGCCAGGAAACCCGGGTCGCGGCGAGGAAGGCGTCGCCCTGGTTGAGCGTTTCCATCTGCCGTTCGCGCGAGGGCGCGAAGGCGGCGGAAAGTTCCAGAACCTCGACGAGTCTGGCCTCGTCCGCCTCGCCCACCGCGCGCCAGGCATGAGCGAGGAGCGCCGCATCGGCGAAGGGGCCGCCATGGCGCAGCAGATCGTCGACCCAGCGCGTCAGCGAGGCGAGGTCGCGGATATCCTGCTGCTCCACCGCCCATTCGAGTCCGTGCGAATAGGCGAAGGCGCCGACCGGATAGGCCGGCGAGAGCCAGACGAACAACGGCAGCAGATCGGGCGAGGCGCCCACGGGCACGGCAGCCGCCTCGCTCATGGCGCCGGCCTAGTGCCCGTGCCGATGGCCGTGGCCATGATGTTCGTGATCGTGATGGTCGTGGTCTTCATGCTTGTGGCCGTGCTCATGGCCGTGATCGTGGCCGCAGCCGCACGCCGCGCCGTGCTCGTCAGCATGCGCGTGTTCGTGGGCGTGATCATGCACATGCAGCACGTCCCGCGACGGCTTCTCGCCGGCCTTGGGTTCGTGCGCGTGCTCGTGACCGTGATGCTCGTGCTCATGATGGTCGTGATCATGGTGATCGTGGCCGCAGCCGCAGGCCTCGCCATGCTCATGATGCGCGTGGTCATGATCGGCATGGCCATGATGGGCGTGGCCGTGCGCCTCGGCGCCCTCATAGGCGCCACCCTCCGGCTCGAAGGCCGCGTCCACGACCTCGACGCTGGCCCCGAGGCCGCGCGCCATCTCCTCCAGCACGCTGTCGCGGGCGATGCGGATGCGGTCGGCGAGCAGTTCGGCCGGCACGTGGCGATTGCCGAGGTGCCAGGCGAGCCGGGCGAGATGGTGCGGATCGCGGGCGACGATCTCGGCCACCGGCTCCTCGGCGGCGACGACCGCGACGGTGCGCCCATCCTCCAGCGCCAGCCCGTCGCCGTCCTTCAAGCGCGTGGCCTCGGCGAGGTCGAGCAGGAAGGCGACGTCGCCCTCGCCACGCATGGCGATGCGGCGGCGGTAGCGGCCGTCATGGGGCAGAACAACGCGGTCGGCGGCGATGGCGACATCCCAGCTTCCGGCGGGAAGAATGGTGCGGGCGCGGATCATGCTCGTCTCCTTCAGATCGGCGCGGCCGGCAGACGCGCGGTCGCGGCACCGATCCTTAGAACAGGAAGTAGCGCTGCGCCATGGGCAGCTCGGTGGCGGGCGCGCAGGTCAGCAACTCGCCATCCGCCCGCACCTCATAGGTTTCCGGGTCGATCTCGAGTTGCGGGGTCGCGCTGTTGTGAATCATCGACGCCTTGCCGATGCCGCCGCGCACATTCTCCACCGCCACCGTGCGCTTCTCCAGCCCCAGCTTCGCGGCGACGTTGAGGTCGATCGCCGCCTGCGAGACGAAGGTGAGGCAGGTCGCCGTGCGCGCCTTGCCGAAGGCACCGAACATCGGCCGGTAATGCACCGGCTGCGGGGTCGGGATGGAGGCGTTCGGATCGCCCATCACCGCCGCGACGATGGTGCCGCCCTTGATCACCATGTCCGGTTTGGTACCGAAGAAGGCCGGCGACCAGACCACGAGGTCGGCCAGCTTGCCGTTCTCCACCGAACCGATATGGCGCGAGACGCCGTGCGCGATGGCGGGGTTGATGGTGTATTTGGCGATGTAGCGCTTGGCGCGGGCATTGTCGTTGCGCTCGCTATCGCCCGGCAGCAGGCCGCGCTGAAGCTTCATCTTGTGCGCGGTCTGCCAGGTGCGGGTGATCACCTCGCCGAGCCGGCCCATGGCCTGGCTGTCCGAACTCATCATCGAGATGGCGCCGAGATCGTGCAGGATGTCCTCCGCCGCGATGGTCTCCTTGCGGATGCGGCTCTCGGCGAAGGCGAGGTCCTCGGCGATCAGCGGGTCGAGATGGTGGCAGACCATGAGCATGTCGAGATGCTCGTCGAGCGTGTTCACCGTGAAGGGGCGCGTCGGGTTGGTCGAGGAGGGCAGCACGTTGGGCAGGCCCACCACCTTCATGATGTCCGGCGCGTGGCCACCGCCCGCGCCCTCGGTGTGGAAGGCGTGGATGGTGCGGCCCTTGAAGGCGGCGACGGTGTCCTCGACGAAGCCGCTCTCGTTGAGCGTGTCGGTATGGATCATCACCTGGATGTCGTACTCGTCCGCCACCGCGAGGCAGTTGTCGATCGCCGCCGGCGTCGTGCCCCAGTCCTCGTGAAGCTTCAGCGCGCAGGCGCCGGCCTCGATCTGCTCGACCAGCGGGCCGGGCAGCGAGGCGTTGCCCTTGCCGGACAGTGCGAGGTTGACCGGGAAGCTGTCGAAGGCGCGCAGCATCATCTCGATGTGCCACGGGCCGGGCGTGCAGGTGGTTGCGTTGGTGCCCGCGGCCGGCCCCGTGCCGCCGCCCAGCATCGTCGTCACGCCGCTCATCAGCGCGTGCTCGATCTGCTGCGGGCAGATGAAATGGATGTGGCTGTCGAAGCCGCCCGCCGTGATGATCTTGCCCTCGCCGGCGATCACCTCGGTGGAAGCGCCGATGATGATGTCGACGCCCGGCTGGATGTCCGGGTTGCCGGCCTTGCCGATACCGTGGATGCGCCCGTCGCGGATGCCGATATCGGCTTTGACGATGCCCCAGTGGTCGAGGATCAGCGCGTTGGTGATGACGGTATCGACCGCCCCTTCCGCGCGCATGATCTGCGACTGGCCCATGCCGTCGCGGATGGTCTTGCCGCCGCCGAACTTCACCTCCTCGCCATAGACGGTGAAGTCCTTCTCCACCTCGATGATGAGCGCGGTATCGGCGAGACGCACGCGGTCGCCGGTGGTGGGGCCGAACATCTCGGCATACATGGCGCGGGAAATCTTGATCGACATGGGGCAATCCGTTCCGGACATTCGGTCAGGCGAAAAGGCGGTGCGAAGGGGCGGGTAGCTACAGCTTGCCCATCACGTCCTGGCGGAAGCCGTAGACCTCCCGCTTGCCGGCGAGCGCCACCAGCTTCACCTCGCGGCTCTGGCCGGGCTCGAAGCGCACGGCGGTACCGGAGGGAATGGCGAGGCGCATGCCGCGCGCCTTGTCCCGCTCGAAGGCGAGCGCCGGGTTGGTCTCGAAGAAATGGTAGTGGCTGCCAACCTGGATCGGCCGGTCGCCGGTATTGGCGACGGTGAGCGAGATGAACTCGCGACCCACCAGAAGCTCGATCTCGCCTTCCTCGAACATGATCTCGCCGGGCGCGCCGACATGATGGCCGCCGGAGATGGGTTCGTGCACGGTGACGAGCTTGGTGCCATCCGGGAAGGTCGCCTCGACCTGGATCTCGACAATCATCTCGGGCACGCCGGGCAGGACCTGATCGGCGGTGAGCACGGTGGTTCCGAGCGTCATCAGCTCGGCCACCGTCCGGCCGTCGCGCGCGCCTTCGACCACCACGTCGGTGATCAGCGCCACCGCCTCGGGATAGTTGAGCTTCACGCCGCGCTCCAGGCGGCGGCGGGCCACAATGGCGGCCATGGCGACGAGGAGCTTGTCCTTCTCGCGCGGGCTCAGGTTCATCGGTACATCTCCGGCTCTGCAAGGGCGGCGGTCGTGTGAAAGGCGAACGATACGTGCATCAGGAGTGCCAGATGCGCGGAACCTCGGCGACGCCGAGCGTACCCAGCGTGCGGGCGATGGCGCGCTCCAGCGGGGCGCCATCGCGGGCAAGCAGGCGCACCGAGAGCATGCCGTCCCACGCGCTGGCCCCGGCGTCGAGCCCGTCCGGCAATCCGTCCGGCGCGTCCTCGGACAGGCCGAGCGCCGCGCGCACGGCCTCCAGCCGCGCCTCGGCGTCGGGCGCCACCAGCAACAGCGTCGCGAAGGCGGCCCAGCCGCCGGCGGTGGCGCGGCGATCCAGCGTCGATGCGATGTCGCCGTCGAGATGGAGGCCGTCGGCATAGATCAGCCGGCCGCCGCGGCGGATGCGCCAGCGGTCGCGCAGCAGGCCGTGCGAGAGGCGTTCGCCGTGTGCGGTGCGGCCGAGTATGACCGGCTCGACCAGCAGCAGCCGCGCCTGCGGGGCGATGTTCGCGGCGATGGAGCGTTCGAGCCGTGCGCCGTCGAACACGATGGTCGCCTGCGGCATCCAGTCGATCGACGCGCCGTCCTCGACGGACAGTTCGACCGCGACGCGCGAGAGCGCGCCGTCCGAGCGATAGACCTTCTCGGCCGCCTGCGTCGTGACCACAAGTTGGGCACCGCGCCCGGCATGAAGGCAGGTTTGCGCGGCATCGCCGCCGGCGAGCCCGCCGCCGGTGTTGATCATCACCGCTTCCAGCGAACGGCCACGCCGGCCCGAGAGCGGAAAACGCACGCGGGCGAAACCGGACTCCTCGATGCGCCCGCGCACCGTGCGTCCGTCCAGCCCCAACGCCTCGACCGAAACCCGCCCCTGCCCGCGCCGCTCGACCGGGATCGAGGCGGCGACGGTGCCGTCAGACGGCAATTCGGTTGCGTACATCCGGGTCCTCGAGGGCCGCGCCGTCGCCGGACATGACGACCGCGCCGCGCTCCATCACGATGAAATGGTCCGCCAGTTCCTTGGCGAAGTCGAAATACTGCTCGACCAGCACGATGGCGATGTCGCCCTTGGAGCGCAAGTAGCGGATGGCGTTGCCGATATCCTTGATGATGGAAGGCTGGATGCCCTCGGTCGGCTCGTCCAGCACCAGCACCTTCGGCCGCATCACCAGCGCGCGGCCGATGGCGAGCTGCTGCTGCTGGCCGCCGGACAGGTCGCCGCCGCGCCGGCGCAGCATCGAATCGAGCACCGGGAACAGCGAGAACACGTCGTCGGGTATGTTGCGGTCGGCGCGCTTCAGCGGCGCGAAACCGGTCTGGAGGTTCTCGGCGACGGTGAGCAGCGGAAAGATCTCGCGGCCCTGCGGCACGAAGGCGATGCCGCGCCGGGCGCGCTCGGAAGGCGCCATCGTGGTGATGTCGTCGCCGTTGAACTGGATGCGGCCCTTGGCGACCGGCGCCTGGCCGACAATGGCGCGCATCAGGCTGGTCTTGCCGACGCCGTTGCGCCCGAGCACGCAGGTGACCTTACCGGGCTCGGCCTTGAGCGAGACCCCGCGCAGCGCCTGCGCCGCGCCGTAGAAGAGGTTGACGTCCTGAACTTCCAGCATGCGCCTAGCGTCCCAGATAGACTTCGATGACGCGCTCATTGGCGCTCACCTGGTCAAGCGTGCCCTCCGCCAGCACCGAGCCCTCGTGCAGGCACATGACACGCACGCCGAGGTCGCGCACGAAGGTCATGTCATGCTCCACGACGACGACGGAATGGCCGTTGGCGTTGATCTCGCGCAGCAGCTCGGCGGTCTGCGCCGTCTCCGCATCCGTCATGCCGGCGACGGGTTCGTCGACCAGCAGCAGCTTGGGATCCTGCGCCAGCAGCATGCCGATCTCGAGCCACTGCTTCTGGCCGTGCGAGAGCGCGCCGCCGAGGCGGTCGCGGTGCTCGGTCAGCCGGATGGTCTCGAAGATCTCGTCGATGAGGTCGCGCTCGGCCCCCGACTCGCGGCGGAAGATGTTGGGCAGCGCGCGGCGCTGGCCCTTGAGCGCGAGGCGCAGATTGTCGATCACCGTATGGCTCTCGAACACGGTCGGCTTCTGGAACTTGCGGCCGATGCCGAGGGTGGCGATCTGCGTCTCGTCGAGCTTGGTGAGATCCGTGGTGCCGCCATTGAAGAAGACGTCGCCGCGGTCGGGGCGGGTCTTGCCGGTGATGACGTCCATCATCGTCGTCTTGCCGGCGCCATTCGGTCCGATGACGGCCCGCATCTCGCCGGGATCGACGGTGAAGGACAGGGCGTTCAGCGCCCGGAAGCCGTCGAAGGTGACGGTCACGGCGTCGAGATAGAGCAGCGCCTCGGTCAGTCGCGTATTGGCGGGCGCGCCCTCCTCCGCGACGGGAGTCTCCGGCGCCAGCGTTTCGGTGTCGCTCATGGTCCGCTCCCCTACTCTGCCGGCTTCGGTTCGGCGAGGGCCTCGCCGCCAGGTATGTCGTCACCCTCGCTGCGCCGCGCCCTCCACTCGTAGAAGGTGCCGACGATGCCCTTGGGCAGGAACAGCGTCACCGCGACGAACAGGCCGCCCAGCATGAACAGCCAGTAGGGCGCCAGCAGGCCGGAGGTGAAGTAGGTCTTGGCGTAGTTCACCAGCACCGCGCCGAGCGCCGCGCCGACCAGCGTGCCGCGTCCGCCGACCGCCACCCAGACGATGATCTCGATGGAGTTGGCGGGCGAGAACTCGGACGGGTTGATGATGCCGACCTGCGGCACGTAGAGCGCGCCGGCAATGCCGGCCAGCATGGCCGAGACGACGAAGGCGACCAGCTTGTAGTTCTCGGCCCGGTAGCCGGTGAAGCGCACCCGGGTCTCCGCGTCGCGGATCGCCACCAGCACCTTGCCGAAATGCGAGCGCACGAGGAAGCGGCACAGCACATAACCGAGCCCCAGCGCCGCCGCCGAAAGCACGAACAGCACGAGGCGGGTGCCGTCGGCCTGGATGTTGAAGCCCAGTATGTCCTTGAAGTCGGTCAGGCCGTTATTGCCGCCGAAGCCCATGTCGTTGCGGAAGAAGGCCAGTAGCAGCGCGAAGGTCATCGCCTGGGTGATGATCGACAGGTAGACGCCGGTGACGCGCGAGCGGAAGGCGAACCAGCCGAACACCAAAGCGAGGATGCCCGGCGCCAGCAGCACCATGAGCGCGGCGAAGGGGAACCAGTCGAAGCCGTACCAGAACCAGGGCAGTTCCTTCCAGTTCAGGAACACCATGAAGTCCGGCAGCACCGGGTCGCCATAGACGCCGCGCGTGCCGATTTGGCGCATGAGGTACATGCCCATCGCGTAGCCACCGAGCGCGAAGAAGGCGCCCTGGCCGAGCGAGAGGATGCCGACATAGCCCCAGATCATGTCGACCGAGAGGGCCAGCAGCGCGTAGGTGAGGTATTTGCCGAGCAGCGAGACCACATAGGTCGGCACATGCACCGCCGAATCCGGAGACACGGCGAGGTTGAGGACGGGCACCAGCACGGCGACGGCGACGAGAACGCCGAGGAAGACGAGGCCGCTAATGCCCAGCAAAGCGGGTTGACGGGTCTGGGTCATGCTCATGCTTCGATCGACCTCCCCTTGAGGGCAAAGAGGCCGCGGGGGCGTTTCTGGATGAAGAGGATGACGATCACCAGCAGCGCGATCTTGCCGAGCACGGCGCCGGCATAGGGTTCGAGCAGCTTGTTGGCGACGCCGAGCGACATGGCGCCGACCAGCGTGCCCCACAGATTGCCCACGCCGCCGAACACCACGACGAGGAAGCTGTCGATGATGTAGCTCTGGCCGAGGTTCGGGGAGACGTTGTCGATCTGGCTGAGCGCCACGCCGGCTATGCCGGCGATGCCCGAGCCGAGGCCGAAGGTGGCGGCGTCGACCCAGTTGGTGCGGATGCCCATGGAGGCGGCCATGCGCCGGTTCTGCGTCACGGCGCGCATTTCGAGGCCGATGCGGGTGAGCCGCAGCGTCGCCAGCAGCGCCACGAAGACGAGAATGGCGAAGATGATGATCCAGAGACGGCCATAGGTGATGGAGAGCTGGCCGATCTCGAAGCTGCCCGACATCCAGCTCGGCGCGCCCACCTCGCGGTTGGTCGGGCCGAAGATGGTGCGGATGGCCTGCTGGAGGATCAGCGAGATGCCCCAGGTGGCGAGCAGCGTTTCCAGCGCCCGTCCGTAGAGGAAGCGGATCACCGTGCGCTCGATGATCACGCCGATGAGGGCGGTGAACACGAAGGCGAGCGGGATGGCAATGATCAGCGACAGGTCGAACAGCCCGGGATTGTAGGTGCGGATCAGTTCCTGCACGACGAAGGTCGTGTAGGCGCCGAGCATCACCATCTCGCCATGCGCCATGTTGATGACGCCCATCACGCCGAAGGTGATGGCGAGGCCAATGGCGGCCAGCAGCAGGACCGAGCCCAGCGACAGGCCGTACCAGACATTCTGCGCCATGCTCCACATGGCGAGGTTGCGCTCGATGGCGTCGATGGCGGCGGCCGCCGCCTGCTTCACCTCCGGCGCCGCGCTATCCGGCACGCTGCGCAGGATGGCAAGCGCTTCCTGGTTGCCTTCGGCGGCGACGAGATCGACGGCGGCGATGCGTTCGGCGGGGCTGATGCCTTCCTTGCCGATGAGGATCGAGGCGCGCGCCAGCGTCATCGCCGACTTGACCTTCGGGTCGGCCTCCTTGGCGAGGGCGATATCGAGCGCCGGCAGCGCCGCCTCGTCGCGGGAACGACCGACCGCCACCGCCGCCTCCAGCCGCTTGGCCGGGTCGGGGCTCACCAGCGAGAGGGCGCCGTCGGCAGCCTCGATGGCGCGGCGGATGCGGTTGTTGACGCGCACCGGCTTCACGGCCGGCGGATCGGCCACCGGCTGGAGCGTCACGGGATCGAGCAGGCCGGCGTCGCCCCGGATGTAGACCTGGCGGGGAGAGGCGCTGAAGACGAGCTTGCCGTCCGCGAGGGCGGCGACCACGCCGGCGGCAGCGGGGCTTCCGCTGAGCGCGAGGGCGGAAAGGGCGGCTTCGGTGTCGCCGTAATTGTCATTGGCGAGCTGGGCCAGCGGCGCGCTGATGTCCTGGGCCGAGGCGCGCTCCGCGCCGAGGACGGCGCAGCAGGCGACAAGGGCGACGAGGAACCCGCGGGCGAGGCGGAGAAGTCGGACGCTGAATGTCATCATCTTCCGTCGATATGGCGCTGCGGAATGAGCCGGAGGGCTTCCCGGCGACGGCAAGTCGGATGTGGAGGACCGGATGTCGGGAACCGGATCCCTGGGATCGAATGTCGGAACTCCCGGCCCCATCCCGGGACGCACGGCCGCCGACGCGCGGCGGAACCCCTGCTCCGCCGGCTTCGCCGCCCTCCCCGAGGGAGGCGGGCGGCCAGAGGCGGGATCCGGCCGCCCGTGGGCGGCCGGAGGTCGTCGCTGTGCTCAGGCGCGATCCACGGGACCGCGCCCGGGCGTCGGGCTCACTTGCCCGCGCCGCCGCACTTGCCGGTCTTGACGTTGAAGTTGCCGCAGTTCATCGGCGAGCGCCAATCGGCGATCAGGTCCTTCGAACCTTCGAGGTAGGGCGACCACTCTTCGGCAACGATCAGGCCGGGGGTCTGCTCGACGATGTCGAACTGGCCGTCGTCCTTGATCTCGCCGATCAGCACCGGCTTGGTGATGTGGTGGTTCGGCATCATCGCCGAGAAGCCGCCCGAGAGGTTCGGCACCGCGACGCCGATCAGCGCCGGGATCACCGCGTCCGGATCGGTGGTGCCGGCCTTCTCGACCGCCTTGACCCACATGTTGAAGCCGATGACGGTGGCTTCCATCGGGTCGTTGGTCACGCGCTTGTCGTTCTTGGTGTACGCGCGCCACTTGGCGATGAAGTCCTTGTTCTCGGGGGTGTCGACCGACTGGAAGTAGTTCCACGCGGCGAGGTGGCCGAGGAGCGGCTTGGTGTCGATGCCGGCGAGCTCTTCCTCACCGACCGAGAAGGCCACGACCGGAATGTCGGTCGCCTTGATGCCCTGGTTGCCCAGTTCCTTGTAGAACGGCACGTTGGCGTCGCCGTTGATGGTCGAGACGACGGCGGTCTTCTTGCCGGCCGAACCGAACTTCTTGATGTCGGCCACGATCGTCTGCCAGTCGGAATGACCGAACGGCGTGTAGTTGATCATGATGTCCTCGGCCGGAACGCCCTTGGACTTCAGATAGGCCTCGAGGATCTTGTTGGTGGTGCGCGGATAGACGTAGTCGGTGCCGGCGAGCACCCAGCGCTTCACGCCCTCATTCGCCATGAGGTAGTCGACGGCCGGGATCGCCTGCTGGTTCGGGGCGGCGCCGGTGTAGAACACGTTGCGCTCGCTTTCCTCACCCTCGTACTGGACCGGGTAGAAAAGGATGGAGTTCAGCTCCTTGAAGACCGGGAGCACGGACTTGCGGGACACCGAGGTCCAGCAGCCGAACACGACCGCGACCTTTTCCTTGGCGATGAGTTCGCGCGCCTTCTCGGCGAAGAGCGGCCAGTTGGAGGCCGGATCGACCACCACGGCCTCAAGCTTCTTGCCGAGCACGCCGCCCGCCGCATTCTGTTCCTGCACCATGAAAAGCACGGTGTCCTTCAGCGTGGTCTCGCTGATGGCCATGGTGCCCGACAGCGAGTGCAGAACGCCGACCTTGATCGTTTCCTGCGCGGAAGCCGGAATGGCGGTACCGGCAAGCGCGAGCGCGGCGGCACCGACGGCGACGCGACGAGCCGCGTGCCGCGCCTGACTGAACAGGTTGAGCATATTCTTTCCCTTCTGGAGTTCACGCGCAGGACCCCCGTCCGCGCGCCGAGGGAAAGGAGTGCAATGGCCGTGCCAAGCACCCGGCAGCCGGCCGGGCAACCGCCCGCTCCACCCCCGCGCCATGGCTGGAAGGCGGACATGCCTAAATCATGAGCGAAAACTTCGAAATTAGTCAGGTTCGCGTTCAATCCCGCGCAAAATCATTCATTTGTATGCATTCGAGAGCGCGGCCATGCCGGCCAGCCGCTCCAGCGCGCGGTCGAGCGTGGCGTCGGTCTTGGCGAAGCAGAAGCGCACCACGCTCTCCACCGGCTCCTCGGCATAGAAGGCCGAGACCGGGATCGCCGCCACCCCTTCCCGCTCCACCAGCCGCAGGCAGAACGCCTCGTCGCGCAGACTCGGGTCGAGCGGGGCGAGGTCGACATTGAGAAAGTATGTGCCGGCCGAGGGCAGCACCCGGAAGCCGAGCGCGGCGAGCCCGCCCGCCAGCCGGTCGCGCGAGCGCTGGAGACCGGCGCGGGTGGCGAGGAACCAGTCGCGCTCCTTCCCCAGCCCGTAGGCGACCGCCTGCTGGAGCGCCGGCGGCGTGGTGAAGGTGAGGAACTGGTGCGCCTTGGACAGCGCCTTCATCAGCCCCGGCGCGGCGCAGACGAAGCCGACCTTCCAGCCGGTCATGCCGAAGATCTTGCCGGCCGAGCCGATCTTCACCGCGCGCTCGCGCATCCCCGGCAGCGCCAGCACGCTCACATGCTCAGCACCATCGAAGATCACGTGCTCCCACACCTCGTCGCTCACCAGCACGGCCCCCGACGCCTCGCAGAAGCGGGCCAATAGGTCCAGCTCGTCGCGGCCGAACACCCGGCCGGTCGGGTTGTGCGGGTTGTTGAACAGCACGAGGCGGGTGCGCGGGGTGAACGCACCGGCCAGCGCCTCCTCCGTCAGCCGCCAGGCCGGCGGCACCAGGCGCACGAGGCGCGGCACGCCGCCGGCCCGCTTCACCAGCGGCAGGTAGGCGTCGTAGAGCGGCTGGAACAGCACCACCTCGTCGCCCGGCTCGATCAGCGCCAGCAGCGCGCCGGCAATCGCCTCGGTGGCGCCCGAGGTGATCATCACCTCGGCTTCGGGATCGAGGTCGAGCCCCTGCCAGTCGCGGTAATGGTCGGCGACGGCCCGGCGCAGCTCCGGCGTGCCCATCATCGGCGGGTACTGGTTCCAGCCGTCCACCACCGCCTCGGCCGCCTTGCGCCGCACGTCGAGCGGACCGGGATCGTCCGGGAAACCCTGCCCGAGATTGACCGCCTCGTGCTCGCGGGCGAGCCGCGACATGGTCTCGAAGATCGTGGTGGGCAGGTCGGCGAAGAGCGAGTTCATGACATTACCGGCGGCGATGACGGGTCCGCCACCTTATCCCTGCAGACGCCGGCAAAGAAAAGATCACGGCATGTCGGCCGCACCGTCATACCGCCGTCAGCGGCACCTCCTAGGAGGAGCGGACGGCCGGGGCAACCGTCGAGGAACCCTCCTCTCTCGCACGCTCCGGCCCCCAGAACATCGTCACCTTCCCGTCGGGCCGGCGGTCGCACCGCTCGACGAGGACTCCCGGGAGCCCCGAATGAAACGTCTTCTTCTGGCATCGCTGATCGCGTCCGCGCTTCTGCCGGCGGCGGCACGGGCCGCCGATCCGACCGAGCTGACGGTGATGAGCTTCAATATCTGGGGCGGCGGCGCCAATGACGGCAAGCCGGTCGACGAGACCGTCGCCGCCATCAAGGCCGTCAACCCGGACATCGTCGCCCTGCTGGAGACGCAGCCCGAGCCCGACCCCTGCGACGCCGACAATTGCGTGCCGACCGGCGCCAGCGTAGCGAAGGCCATCGCCGAGCGCCTCGGCTATTTCCACTACGATCAGACCAAGCGGAATCCCGCCCTGTGGGGCGGCGCCATTCTGAGCCGCTACCCGATCGTCCAGCCGACGGCGAACGACCTCGGCGTCCAGATCGACGTCAAGGGCCGCAAGGTGTTCGCCTATTCGCTGCATCTGCCCGATTTCCCCTATCAGCCCTACCAGCTGCTCGGCATCGAGTACGGGCCGGCCCCGTTCTTCAAGACCGCCGACGAGGCGGTGGCCGCGGCAAAGGCGGCGCGCGGCCCGGCCATGGACCTGTTCATGCAGGATCTGAAGGCGGCGGACGGCGCCGACGCGGTCTTCGTGTTCGGCGACTTCAACGAGCCCTCCCATCTCGACTGGACGGAAGCCGTGGCCAAGGCCGGCGGCCAGCCCCTCGCCGTCGCCTGGCCGACCTCGCTGCGGATGACCGGGGAAGCCGGCTTCCTCGACCTGTTCCGCGTGGCCAATCCCGATCCGGTGCAGAAGCCCGGCCTTACCTGGACCACCACGTCGGAGCCTTCGGACCCGAGCGACCATCACGACCGCATCGACTTCACCTATGGCCGCGCCGCCGGCCTGAGCGTTCTCAAGGCCGGCATCGTCGGCGAGAAGGCGCCGGAGGCCGATATCGTGGTCACGCCGTGGCCGTCCGACCATCGCGCCAGCATGGCCGTGGTCCGCTTCTGACAAACCCGAACGGCGCGCCGGCATGGCCGGCGCGTCGCTACAGGCCGACCAGCGTCGCGTGATTGTCGAAGCGCGGGCCACCCGAACGGCGGGCGACGACGCCGACGCCCTCCCCGTCGGTGGCGATCAGCACCGTCTCGCCGAGCCCGCTGGTGGCGAGGAACTGCCCCGCCTCGCGGGTCGGGGCGAGGCCGCAGCCGTCGACCAGAGTGAGCGAGCCGAGGAAGCGCCCATCGCGCCGCCACAGCGCCACCCGGTTGCCGCGCGGCGAGGCGGCGGCGACATAGGCGCCCGATGCGTCAAGACACACAGAGCCGACATAGGTGCGCAGGCCCCGCCATTCCTCGTCCGGCGCGTCGAAGGCCCGTAGGCCCTCGCCCTCCACCGCGTAGAGCAGCGGCCGGGCAATGCCGTCGGCCAGCAGGTCCTGCGCCGCCACGACGGTGAAGCCGTCGGCGCCCGAGGTGAGGTGGCGCAGCGACAGTGAGGAAAGGTCATCGCCCAGCGCCGCCACCGAGCGCACCGCGCCGGTGACGGGATCGAGCCGGGCGATACTGGCGCCGGCGATCTCCGCCCCCACCGCCTCCGGCGTGTGCGGCTCGACGCCGCCATTGGCGACGACCAGCGCGCCGCCGGCGGGCAGCATGTCATGCGGGCCGATGCCGGACGAGGCCCATTCCGCCTCGATGGCGAATCCCGCCTCGACGACGCGGCGCGTCACCACGCCCTCGCCGGTGTCGCGCTCGATCTCGACGGCAAGGAAGCGCCGGCCGCCGTCGATGAAGCGGCCATGGCCGGAGAACACCCGCCCCTCGCCCGGCTCGAACCCGGCGAGCACGGTGCCGGCGCGGCGGTCGAACAGAACGGCCATGGTGCCGGGGCGGCGGGCCACAGCCACCGCCGTGCGCCGGTCCGGGCTCGGCTCCACCCAATGCAGGCGCTGCGCGCCCAAGCCGACCGGCGTGGCGGCGAAGTCCGGCGCCAGCACCACCGGCGCGAAGCCGTCGCCCACCCCCGCCGTCGCCAGCCATTCGGCGTCAAGCAGATGGTCGCGCGCATGGGCGGCCCCGCCGGCGAACAGCACGCGCGGCGCCGCCGCAAGCGTCGCGAAGGTGCCGACCAGCGAACGGCGGGTGAGATCGAGAAGGCCCATGCGCGCCTCCCTCAGTCGCCGTCGAGCGCGTTGAAGCCGAGCGCCACGCCGAGGCCGGAGGCGAGCGGACGGGCGATGCCCGCCTGCGCCGCCTTGAAGGCGCCGATGGCGGTTTCGAGGCTCTTGCGCCCCTGCGGCGTGGTCGCCGCCTGCCCGATATCCTCCGGTAGCCCGGCCGCTGCCTTGGCAGCCGCCTGCAGGGTCGTCGTCAGGCTCGCCCGGTCGGCGGCGGGAAGCCCCTGCGCCAGCGCGTCGGCCAACGAGCCGGCGCTGGTGATGATGGCGACGACGGTCTCCTTGGCGAGCCCGCTGCGGCGGCGGTCGGAAAGCAGGGGCTTCGCCTCGTCGGCATTCTTGCCAAGCACCACCAGCAGACGCTGGTCGACGACGCGCTGATAGGCGCCGGCGAGATCGGTGACGATCTGGCTCAGCAGCGCGTTCGGCTCGGGAAAAAACACCGGGTCGGCCTTGCCGGCGAGGAGCTGGGCGAGCAGTCCCTGCGTGCGGTCGCCCCAGCCGGTGCGGATCTCGTCGGCGATGGTGGCGAGGTTGCCGGCGATGGCGAGCCCGAGCGCCTGCCGACGCGAGGCCTCCGGCCCCGACAGCAGCGCCGCCTCGGCGCCCTCGTCATAGAGCAGGCGCTCCAGCGCCGGCAGGCCCTGCACGGCGGCGCTGAGGCGGAAGAACCGCTCGGGCTGGAGCCGCTCGTCGGTCGGATCGTCGACGATCTCGGCCACCGAGCGCCCGACCGCGTTGCGCCGCTCGGGGAATAGGTTGAAGCGGTCCGCGCGCAGCGACAGCATCACCGGCCCGAAGGTGATGAACTCGACCGAGGCCCAGCCATCGGAGACGGCGGCGAAGCGCGCCTTCAGCTCCTTCACCCCCTCGGCGGACGGCGCGTTGGCGAAGGCCGCCCACGCCGCCTGCTGCGCCTTCGCGCTGGCCAGCAGCGTGTCGTAGCGCGGCAGCAGCCAGCCCTCGACCACCTCGGGCGCCGAAATCGCCGCCGCATCGGCGCGGCCGACGAAGAAACCGGAGACGAGAGCGGTGGCGGCGGCGAGGACCGGCACGCCCTGCGCCGCCTGCCCGATCTGGCTCGCCAGCGCGAGCGCCACGGCGATGGGGGAACGGTTCATGCTCGGCCTCGCTCTAAAGGGAAGAAACATAGTCGAGGAGCGCCCGGCGCTCCCGGGCGCCCAGTGCCTCGAAGCGCGCGCGGGCGCCCGATGCCTCGCCGCCGTGCCAGCGCACCGCCTCGGCGACGTCGGCGGCGCGGCCATCGTGCAGCAGCCCGGTGCCGCGCGCCAGAGCGCCGGAGAGCCCCGCCAGCGGCGCGGTGCGCCACTCCCCGGCCCCCGCGCCCGGCACGCCGGCCGGATCGGCGAGCCCCTCGCCCATCTCGTGCAGCAGGACGTCGGTGTAGAGGGCGACCTTCCCGCCCCCGCGCATGGGCAGCGCGGGACGGTGGCAGGCGGCGCAGCCGGTGGCGGCGAACAGCTTCGCGCCGCGCCTGTCGGGCTCGGAGGCGGGAGCCTTCAGGCCACGCAGATAGGCGACGATGCGCTGGACGATGGCGTCGGAAATCTCCGGCTCACCCTCGCCGTCGCGCCCGTGCGGGGCGCTGCGGCAGGCGGCCTGCGCCTGCGTACAGTCGCCCCACGGCTCCATGCGCAGCGGCGTCGACAGGCCGAGATCGAGCGCGAAGGCTTCCGAGGCCTGGCTGGCGAGGTTGGCGTGGCTCGCCTTCCAGCCGAAACGGCCGACGGTCGAGCCGCCCTCGGCATGGGCGAGCCGGCGGGCGCGCCCGCGCACGCCATCCTTGTTGCGGTCGTCCAGGTCCTCGAGCGCGAGGATCGCCGCATCGTCCACCCTTTCCAGCTTGCCGCGCCCGCGCAAATCCGGCGCCGTGCGCAGCGAGACATGGGTGGCGGCATCGAGCGGGCCGTAGCCCGGCGCTTCGACGCGCGGGATGCGGCGGCCATTCTCCACCGCGACCGCGAAGGTGCCCTCCGCCGGCACGCCGGGCAGGGTCATCGTCTCCAGCCGGTGGCCATAGACCGGATCGCCGGCACCGTCCGCGCGGAACAGCGAGAGCACCATGCCGAGCCCGTCCGGCCGCCCTTCGGCGTCGAGCGCGGCCGCTCCCCGCCCGGCCCCGCCGGGATGGCAGGCGGAACAGGAGCGCGCATCGAACAGCGGCCCGAGGCCGTCATTGGCGCGGGTGGAACTCGGCGCCGGCACCCAGGGCCGCTCGAACAGCGCCTTGCCGATGGCGGCATCGAGGCGGCTGTCCTCGGCGAACAGCGGCGCGGGAAGAAGCAGGGCGCAGAGGAGAACGACGCTGCCGATGAGGCCGCTGCGCGGAGTCTTCGCTGGGTCCCGGATCGGCGCTTCGGCTGCGCCTCCGCTGGTCCGGGACACGAGGGCGTCTCCCGGACAAGCCGCGCGCAGCGCGGCGCCGATCCGGGACCCAGGGGAAACCCTTCGGCCGAATCCCGCCTTCTGCGCGGCGCGCGGGCGGCGGGCGGAAGCGGAGCTCCGTGCCATCACACGATCCGGAACCAGCCCATCATCCCGGTCTCCATATGCTCCAGAATGTGGCAGTGGAACACCCAGTCGCCGGGTGCCGCGACGAAGGCGATCTCCACCGCCTCGCCGGGCTGCACCAGCACCGTGTCGGCGAAGTGGCGCGGCAGGCGGTCGAGGCTCGATTTCACCACCTCGAAGACATGGCCGTGCAGGTGGACCGGGTGCGGAAAGCGGGTCTCGTTCTTGATTTCGACGCGGCAGGAGCGGCCCGTCTCCATGCGCGCCAGCGGCGGCGGCAGGTTGCGCCGGCTCCCGGTCGGCCAGGATTCGGCATCGATGCCCCAATAGGTGGTCGATCCGACGCACAGGCTGTCGATCAGCGCCTTGGCCAACGGATCGTCGGCCGGCAGAGCGAGGTTCTTCACCGCCGCGTCGGTCGCCTGCTGGAGGGTGAAGGAGAAGCGGGCGGCCTTCTTCATGTCCGGACGCGGCAGCTCCGGTCCCGGAAGGGCCAGCGGCCCCTTGCGCGGCTTGGCCGCCCGGCCCTCGGCGCGGAGCGTGGCGAAGCGGTAGACCTCGGAGGCACGGTAGTCGCCGAGCGTCACCGCACCGCCCTCCGCCGGCATGCGGATGTCGAGGTCGATGCGCTGGGCCGGGCCCATGCGCCAGATGCCGTCCGGCAGATCGTCGAGCCGCACGGGCTTGAGCGCATGGCCGTCGACCGCGATCAGCCAGGCTTCGCCGCCCTCGACGCCGATATCCATGATGCGGGTGGAATCGAGGTTGAGGATGCGCAGCCGCACATGCCCGCCGGCGGGCGCCTTGAGATCGAGGGAGGCGGCGCCGTTCACCGTGCGGGTGGCGCCGAAGGTGCCGGCGCGGGAGGCGCCCTCGGGCTCGGACAGCGGAAGGAAGCTGCCGTCCGGCGCGAGGCGCCAGTCCTTGAGGCAGAGCACGTGCTCGGCATCGAAGGCGGGATCGCGGGGATCCTCGACCAGCAGCACGCCGGCAAGGCCCTTTCCGGCCTGCCCGGTCTCGTCGCAATGGGGATGGAAGAAGAAGGTGCCGGGATCGTCGAGCGGCAGCAGATAGGTGAAGCGCCCACCCGGCTGCACCAGAGGCTGCGTCAGCGTCGGCACGCCGTCGAACTCGTTCGGCATGCGGATGCCGTGGAAATGCAGCGTCGAGCCCTCATGGAGCCCGTTGACGAATTCCGCCTTCAGCCGCGTGCCGCGCGGCACGCGCAGCGTCTGGAAGGGCACGCCGTCATAGGCGAGGATGCGCGTCGCCGGGCCATCCGGGCCGAGCAGCTTCAGTTCCATCTCGCCGGCGGTCAGCGTCACCGTGCGCGTCGGCGCGAAGGGAGCCGCCGCGCGGGCCAGCCCGATGCGGCTCGGCCCCGGCAGGACCAGCCCGCCGAGCGCCGCGCCCGCGCCGAGAAAGGCGCGGCGCGAGAGACCCGCGCCGCCGGTTTTCATCGCGTTCTCACTCGCCGACCTTGGACGGATCGTCCAGGCTGTCCGAGCCCTCGACCTTGATCTTGAGCTTCAGCGCGCCGACCACGCCCTCGATGGCGCGGGTCTGGGCGACGAGCGAGTCGACGCCCTTCTGCACGAGGGCGTTGCCCTCGGCATTGCCCTCGCCGATCTGCTGGTCATAGGCCTGCTTGCCGCTGTCGGCCTCGTCCTTGATCGCCTTCAGCGCGGCGAGCGCGGCGTCGATCTTGGCTTCGGCCTCCTCGGCGGCCTTCGGCGCCTTGGCGGCCGCATAGGCGGCGACCGACGCGCCCTCGACCGTCGAGCCGTCCACGCGGCTGTACTTGCCGCGATAGATCGAGGCGATGCCGACCTCGTCGTAATAATGCGAGTTGTGGGTGTTGTCGGAGAAGCAGTCATGCTCCTCCTCGGGGTCGTGCAGGATGAGGCCGAGCTTCATGCGCTCGCCGGCCAGCTCGCCATAGGAGAGCGAGCCGAGGCCGGTGAGGATGGTACCGAGCGCGGCCTTGTCCTTCTGCTTCGCCACGGCGGCGCGGGCCTTGCCCTTCGGGCCCCACCACTTGGTCATGTCCTCGAGGTCGGAGACGAGCAGGTCGGTCGCGGCCTTGAGGTAGGCGGCGCGGCGCTCGCAATTGCCGCCGGTGCAGTTCTTCGTGTCGTAGTCGGTGACCGGGCGCTTGCCGGCGCCAGGGCCGGTGCCGTTGAGGTCCTGACCCCACAGCAGGAACTCGATGGCGTGGTAGCCGATGGCGACGTTCGACTCGACGCCGCCGGCTTCCTGCAGGCTGTCGAGCAGCTTCGGCGTGATCTTGGTGGCGTCGATGGTCTTCTTGCCGACACGGACCTTGGTGTTGGCGATCACGTTGGCGGTGTAGAGCGGGTTCTCGTCGGACGAGTCGCCATAGCTCTTGTCGACATAGTCGATCAGCCCCTCGTCAAGCGGCCAGGCGTTCACGCGGCCTTCCCACTCGTCGACGATGGCGTTGCCGAAGCGGAAGCCCTCGGTCTGCTGGTAAGGCACGCGCGCGGCCTTCCACGCTGCCTTCGCCTTGTCGAGATTGGCGTCGGTCGGCTCGGCGATCAGGGCATTAACGGCGCTCTGGAGATCTTTGGCGGTCTTCAGGCTGTCGCCATACATCGCTTCGGCGATGTTGGCATAGGTGGCGACGATGTCGCGGACCTTGGGAGCCGCGCTTTCCGCGGCGGCCGGGCCGGCGGCAAGGCTGGCCCCCAACGCAAGAGCCGCGACCACAGGCGCGGCGAACAGTGTTCTGGCTCGCATGGATTGTCTCCTCCCGCCGCCCGAGCGGCACATTGCGGGAGACTCCTACGCTACCAGCCGAAGACATCGCAAGTCTTCGGCTGCACTTTAGAATGGTTTTACATTATACATTCTCATGTCGTCGGCGACGACTGAATGTAAATCCGCTTGAATACTGCAATGCACCACCCGCGCTCATGACGCAGGGGCAAGTAATGGCTGCAAGGCCTCGGAAAGCTCGGCATCGGTGACGGTCGCCAGCGGCTTCATGAGCTTGGCCGCCTCGGTCCGGCGGCCCGGCCGCATCACCAGCACCACTGTCTCGGCTCCGCCGCAGGCCGGGTCGCCGCAGGCGATCTCGCTGATGGAAATGGTGGTTTCCTCGCCGACGCCGAGCATGGCCCGCGCCCGCGCGGCCAGTTCCCGGGCGGCATCGGGCGCCGCCTCCGCGGCCGATCCCCGGCGAAAGAACAGACGTGCCATGGCTCTCCTCGTGCGTCGCGCCCCCGGCAATCCCGCCCAAGGAGGTACGCCCCGCACCCCCGGCGCGCAAGGTGCCGTGGCGGCGCCGACGCCATTCTAAGTAAAACGTCGTGGGTATAGTTTAGAACTGTAATAATATCGGAAGATAATCGTTGTGCATGACAATCAGCGAGCGTAATTATCCTGCCAACGCCGATGACGGACCGCGAATACGCTGAAACAGCGGGAACGGACATCGGTAAACCCTTCGCGAGGCCGTTTTCCCGGCAGGTCTCGTGAACCGCGCGGGACGACGGCACGCGCTCCCTCAGCCGTCGTCCCGCGCCATCCCTTCCCTGTCCGCCGCATCGTCCGCCGCCGGCCATGGGCCGTCCCAGCCCTCCGGCGGGAGCAGGCCGAGCCAGTCCAGCATGCCGCCTGCCGCCGCGAAGCCGGTGGCGAAGCAGGCTTGCAGGAGATAGCCGCCGGTCGGCGCCTCCCAGTCCAGCATCTCGCCGGCAACGAACACGCCGGGCCGCGCGCGCAGCATCAGCCGCGCGTCGACACCCGCCCGCGTCACCCCGCCGGCCGAGGAGATGGCGCGCTCCAGCGGCGCCATGCCGGTCGCCGTCAGCGGAACCGCCTTGATGCGCCGCGCCAGTTCCTCCGGCGCGGCGGGAAGCGGCCCCGCCTCGCGCAGCAGGCCGGCAGCGGCCGGAGGCAGACCAACCTTGCGCAGCCGGTTCGCCGTGGATTCGCCCTTTCGGCTGCCGGCGAGACGGTCGGTCAGCACCTCGGCGCTCATGTCGGGGCGCAGATCGACGCTGAGCATCGCGCGGCCCTCCCGCGCGATCGCCTCGCGCAGCCGGGCGGAAAGCGCGTAGACCGCGCCGCCCTCCAGCCCTTCCGCGTCGATCATCGCCTCGCCGCGCACGCACGCGCCCTCGACAGAGAGCGCGATGCGCTTGAGCGGCTGCCCCTTGAAGCGCGTACGGAACGGTTCGGACCAGCCGATGCGCACGCCGCTATTGGACGGCCGCAGTGCGGCGACCTCGACACCCCCGGCGCGCAGCAGCTCCACCCAGCCGCCGTCGCTGCCGAGGCGCGGCCAGCTTGCGCCACCGAGCGCCAGCAGCACGGCGTCCGCCGCCGCCTCCCATTCGCCGCCGGGCGTCTCGAAGCGCAGCGCGCCCGCCGCGTTCCAGCCGAGCCAGCGGTGACGGCTCGCCAGCGTGACGTCGAGCGATTCCAGTCGCGCCAGCCAGGCGCGCAGCAGAGGCGAGGCCTTGAAGCTCCGGGGGAAGACGCGGCCCGAGGAACCGACGAAGGTCGGCTCGCCCACCCCCTCCGCGAAGGCGCGCAGCCGTGCCGGCGGGAAGGCGTCGAGGAACGGGGCCAGCCACTCCGCCGCGTCGCCGTAGCGGGCGAGGAAGGCGTCGCGCGACTCGGAATGAGTGAGGTTCAGCCCGCCGCGTCCCGCGATCAGCAGCTTGCGCGCCGGCGAGGCCATGCGCTCGTAGATCGTCACCTGGCAGCCGGTCCGCGCCAGAACCTCGGCCGCGATCAGCCCCGCCGGCCCAGCGCCGATGATGGCGACACGGGGATTGGCGGCAGGCGGATTTCGCGAGTCGCTCCCGTCACTTGCGGTCATGAGCTGACACTCCGATTCCGAAGCAACCTCGCGACAAAACTGTCGCGTCGCCAACCCGTTAGGCTCGGACACCGCAAAACCGATTCTAGCGTCTGACAGGCGCCCAGCACCACCTCGCGGGGCGATTCAATCCCTTCGCAACCTGATTCCGGAAGCGCGCCCAACCGCCTGATCCTCAACCGATTTCGGGCGAGGCGACATCGGTGATGCGCAGGCTGGTCTGGGTGCGGCCCTGCCATGAATCGAGATCGAGCGTGCCGGCGACATGCACCTGCTGGCCACGCGCGGCGAGCAGCGCCTGACCGAGCGGGGTATTGGCGGCGCGGAAGGCGACGCCCGAGATCACCGCCCCGTCCGAGCCGCGCAGCCGCACCCGTACCTGATCGGCGCTGCCAGGCTCGGCATAGACCACCCGATGGGCCGGGAAGGCGAAGACCGGCTGCGGATTGCCGGCGCCGAACGGCCCGGCCCGCTCGATCAGTTCGACCAGATCGGGATTGGCTCCGGCGGCCGAGAGGGCGCCGTCGATCACCGTCTCGTCCACCGCGCGCGCCTCGTCGACCGCGCCGGTCAGCGTCTCCTCGAGATAAGCGCGCAGCTCGCCGAGCCGCTCGCGCGCGATGGTGAGGCCCGCCGCCATGGCGTGGCCCCCGCCCTTCACAAGAATGCCGCGCTCCACCGCCCCCCGCACCGCGCGCCCGACATCGACGCCGGGAATCGAGCGGGCCGAGCCCGAGCCGGTCTCGCCGGTGAAGGCGATGGCAAAGGCGGGCCGGCCGAACTTCTCCTTCAGCCGGGCGGCGACGAGGCCGACCACGCCCGGGTGCCAGCCCTGCCCGCTGGAGAGGATCACCGCGCCCTCCCCGGCGCGGCCGAGCGCGGCTTCCGCCTCGGCCTCCGCCTGCGCGACGATGGAGCGTTCCACCTGCTGGCGCTCGCTGTTCAGCCGGTCGAGTTCGGCGGCGATCATCTGCGCCTCGATGGGGTCGCGCGTCAGCAGCAGCCTTGTCCCGAGCGCGGCATCGCCGATGCGCCCGCCCGCATTGATGCGCGGGCCGAGCAGGAAGCCGAGATGCCACGCCTTGGGCGGGCCGGAAAGCCGCGCCGCGTCCATCAGCGCGGTCAGCCCGGGGCGCTGGCGCTTGCGAAGCTGGATCAGCCCCTTGGCGACATAGGCACGGTTGAGGCCGAGCAGCGGCACCACATCCGCCACGGTACCGAGCGCCACGAGGTCGAGGCTGGCGAGCAGGTCCGGCTCCGGCCGCGCCGCGCTCCACCAGCCGCGCAGCCGCAATTCGCGCACCAGCCCGACCGCGACCACGAAGACGAGGCCGACCGCGCACAGATGCCCGAGCCCGGAAAGGTCGTCGGCGCGGTTCGGGTTCACCAGCGCCTCGACCGCCGGCAGTTCCTCGCCGGCCTGATGATGGTCGATCACCACCACGTCCATGCCGAGTTCCTTCGCCCTGGCGAAAGGCTCGAAGCTCATCGTGCCGCAATCGACGGCGACGAGCAGCCGCGCGCCCTGCGCCGCCAGCCCCTCGATGGCGGGTATGTTCGGCCCGTAGCCCTCGAAGATGCGATCGGGAATGTAGAAGGCCGGGTCCAGCCCGCCGGCGCGCAGCACCTCGACCAGCAGCGCGGTGGAGGTAGCGCCGTCGACGTCGTAGTCGCCGAACACCGCGACCTTCTCGCCGCCCGTCACCGCGTCGGCCAGCCGGGCGACCATGGCGCCCATGTCGGTGAGCGTGTCGGGATCGGGCAGGAGCCGCTTCACGGTCGGGTCGAGCCAGGCCTCCACCTCGTCGATGGCGACGCCGCGCCCGGCCAGCACGCGGGCGAGGATCTCCGGCACGCCGCAGCGCTGGACGATGGCGAGCGTCGTCTGCGCGCCGCGCAGGTCGAGACGCTCGCGCCAGAAGCGCCCGGTGGCCGAGCGGGCGACGCCGAGGAAGGGCCGGGGCGGCGGAGCGGCGGTGGGAAGGACGAGACTCATGGCGGCAAGGATAAGCCTCAAGCGCGCGCCCGCGTCGAGTCGGCAGGGCGCGCAGGGCGCCCCGCCCCTCGTCATGGCTCCGTCATCGCGCCGTAGCGCGCGCGACATGCCCAAGGGTCAGGAAAGCGGTTCGGCACCGCCGACCTCCCCCCGCACGGAGAACCGCCATGGCCCGTAACACCTTCCGTCATTGCCTGCTGGCGAGCGCCGCGCTCGCGCTCGTCGCGCTGGCCGGCCCCGCCGCCCGCGCCCAGGATGCCTATCCCGCCACGCTCGCCGGCCACGCCGTGCTGCCGGCGCAGACCTTCATCGCCATGCCGGCCGACGCGCCGGAAGACCTGAAGACTTCCGGCAAGTTCACCGCCGGCACTCGCGTCGATGCCGTCGGCACGGTCGAGGGCAAGTCGGCGGGCCGCCCGACCGGCGTGTCGGTTCCCTTCAAGGGCCAGCCGGTGCAGGGCCATTCGGGCATCAAGGTGATGCCGGACGGCAGCTTCTGGATCATCACCGACAACGGCTTCGGCTCGAAGGCCAACAGCCCCGACGCGGCGCTGTTCCTGCGCCACTACACGATCAACTGGGCGACCGGCGCGTTCGAGCCGCTGGAGACCGTGTTCCTCACCGATCCCGACAAGAAGGTGCCGTTCCGCATCGTTCATGAGGGCACGGAGAAGCGCTATCTGACCGGCGCCGACTTCGACATCGAGAGCTTCCAGCCCATCGGCGACCACATCTGGATCGGCGAGGAGTTCGGCCCCTATCTCATCAAGGCCGACAAGAGCGGCAAGGTGCTCGCAATGTTCGAGACCGTGGCCGGCGAGACGCCGGTGCGCTCACCCGACCATTACGCCGTCGCCTCCGCCGGCGCGCCGAACGCGCCCGCCACCTTCAACGCCCGCCGCTCCAAGGGCTATGAGGGCATGGCCGCCTCCAAGGACGGCAAGTATCTCTACGCCCTGCTCGAAGGCCCGCTGTGGGACGCGGAAAAGAAGGACTGGCAGAAGACCGCGGACGGCAAGGAATTCCTGCCGATCCTCGAATTCGACGTCGCTGCGCAGAAGTGGACCGGCCGCATGTGGCAGTACGTGCTGGAGCAGAACGGCAACGCCATCGGCGACTTCAACATGATAGACGGCACCACCGGCCTGATCATCGAGCGCGACAATGGCGAGGGCACTGTCGACAAGGCCTGCGCCACCGGCGCGAAGGGGCCGGACTGCTTCCACGACCTCGCCAAGTTCAAGCGCATCACCAAGATCGAACTGACCGACGCCAATGCCGGCGGCCCGGTGCGCAAGATCGGCCATATCGACCTGATGAAGATCGCCGATCCGAACAAGCTCGCCCGCAAGCCGCTCAATGACGGCGTGCTGACGTTCCCCTTCTTCACCATCGAGAATGTCGACGTTGTCGACGCCACCCACATCGTGGTCGGCAACGACAACAACCTGCCCTTCTCCTCGTCGCGCAATCCCGCGAAGGCCGACGACAACGAGCTGATCCTGCTGGAAGTCGGCGAGTTCCTGAAGGCGAAGTGAGTCTCGGACATAAGGTCGGGCGGGGCAAGCGCCCTGCCCGCACCTCACGCCGTGTCGGGCAGGGTCGGGTTCGACAGGTCGCGCGCGGGCTTGCGCAGGATCAGCGCGACGCCGGCGACCATGACAAGCGCGCCGATGATCTTCACCGGCGAGGGATCATCGCCGATCAGCACGATGCCGAACAGCACGGTCAGCAGCGGGTTCAGCATCGAATAGGGCACCACCACGTTGATCGGGTAGCGCTGCAGCAGCCAGTACCAGATGCCGTAGCCGATGATCGACGAGAACACCGCGCTGTAAACCACCGATAGCCAGCCATGCCATCCCGCCGAGCCGAGCGAGGCCCATTGATGGCCCTCGACCAGCCACGAGGCGAGCATGAGCTGGGGCACCGCGAAGAGGGACGACCAGCCCATCATCGTCATGGGCTTCACCTCGGTGATGCCCTTGACGATCAGGTTCGTCACCGCCCAGGCGGTCGCGCTCATCAACAGCAGCGCCAGCGGCAGCGGGCCGGGCATGGTCGGTCCGATGGCGAGAATGCCAATGCCGGCCACCGAGACGGCGAGACCGACCGAGCGGACCAGCCCAAGCCGCTCCTTGAGCACGAAGCAGGCGAGCAGGGTGGCGATCGGCGCGCCGAGCTGGATGATGACGGCGCTGGTGCCCGCCTCGGCCTGTTCGAGCGCCGCGAAGAGCAGGCCGAAATGCAGCGAGCCGAAGGTAAAGGAGACCAGCAGCACGCCGGGCATCAGGCGCAGGGGTACCCGCGTGAACGGCACGATGATCGCCGCCACCAGCACGAAGCGCAGCGCGCTCATGAAGACCGGCGGAATCTCGGCCACGCCGAGCTTCACCACGATCATGTTGAGCGCCCACACGCAGATCACGGTGAGGGCGAGCAGCTTGTCCCTGAGGGGCATTGCGGACCAGAGGCGGGAGGGTGCGGCGGCGGAATGCGCGCGGCAGCGCGGCGCGGGCCACGCGTCGGCCCGGCGCTGATAGCGCCGCGCCGCGTGCGTGCCTAGGGGGTCGGGCGCCGGCCAGCCCTGCGGGCCGAACATGACGCAGGCAAACGACCTCGCGGCGCCTCGCATGTGCTTGCGCGGGCACGCTCGCGCATTATGGTGCGCGCCATGCTGAACCTCTCGCTGCTTGGCCGGCTCGACTTCCGGCATGTCGCCCCGACCCGGCCCGCGCTCCCGCCCGGCCGGCACGATCTCGGCCTGTTCGACACGCGCGACTATGTGCTGATCGTGCCGGAAGGCATCGACCCAGCGCGGCCTACGCCGCTGATGGTGCTGTTCCACGGCGGCGGCGGCAGCGCCGAGAAGATCCTGCCGATCATGCGCCGGCACGCGGAGGAACACGGCTTCCTGCTGCTGGTGCCGCAGTCGCTGCTGCCGACCTGGGACATCGTCATCGCCGGCAACGGGCCGGACCTCGAGCGGCTCGGCACCGGGCTGGCCGAGGTGGCCTCGCGCTTCGCGCTCGACCCGGCGCATCTCGCCTTCGCCGGACACTCGGACGGGGGCAGCTACTCGCTCTCCACCGGGCTCAGCAACGGGCGGATCGTCACCCACATCCTCGCCTTCTCCGCCGGCTTCATGACCGTGCTGGCACAGGAAGGCGCGCCGAAAGTGTTCATCGCCCACGGCCAGAACGACACCCAGACGCCGATACACACCGCCGGCCGCTCGCACGCCGCCAAGCTGCGCCCGGCGGGCTATGAGCTGACCTATATCGAGCATCCCGGCCCGCATGCCTCGCAGCCGGACATGGTGAAGCTCGGGGTGGACTATTTCCTGAAGGACGTGGCCAGGGCGGGGTGACAACGCGGTGTCCCGGACAAGCCGCGCCCCTCGCGGCGCCGATCCGGGACCCAGGGAAAACCACGCGCAGCGGCAAGACCCTTTCTCGAAGTGCCTTCGGCGGGTTTGTGCGCTGGGTCCCGGCGCGGCGCTACGGCTGCGCCTTCGCTTGGCCGGCACACAAAACGAAAAAGGCCGGCGCGGTGCCGGCCTTTCCGAAGGCAGCGTCCGAACAGGAAATGTCGCTCAGGCGACCTTCTTGGACGACTTGGCGATCTCGGCGACATCCGCCTCGTACTTGGCGACCAGCGCCGCGAAGTCGGCGGGGCCGGCCTTCAGGGCGGCCTTCACGTCCGACGCCCAGGTGGTGTTGCGCAGGGTGAAGGTGTTGGTGGCCGAGGAACCGTACTTCTTCGAGAACGCCACGTTCAGCTTGAACGGGATCGGCTCGGAAGCGAGGTAGTTGGTGGTCGGATGCTCCTTCACGAAGGCCGAATAGGTCTCGGCGACCTCCTGGTACTTCTCCGCGCCGATGAGCGCGTCGATCTTGGTCAGCAGGGGCGGAAGCAGCGAATGAGGAGCGGGCATGGGTCGTTCCCTTGGCAATCGGTTTGGCGTTCTGGCGCGAGGCGAGCCCGAGGGCCCGCGTCCCGTCGCCACTCTGGTATACAGCACACCGGCCGCCAGCCAAAGCCCGGGCTGAAGCCGAGCCCCTCCCCGCACGCCCGATAGCCTGCGAAATGAAAACGGCGCGCCGCGCGCGCCGTAGGACAGTGCTCGTCATCCCGGCCGAAGCGAAGCGCAGGGCCGGGCCGGGATCGCTCGCAGGATAATCTCCCTGCGATCCCGGATCAGCCTTCGGCCGTCCGGGATGACGACGGGGAGCCTCAGCCCAGATGGAACTTGGAGAGGTCGCGGTGCTCGGCCTCGATCCAGCGCACCGTGCCGGTGGCGGAGCGCATGACAACGGTGTGGGTCTTCACCACGCCCTTGTCATACTTCACGCCCTTGAGCAGATTGCCGGTAGTCACGCCCGTCGCCGCGATCAGGCAGTCGCCGCGCACCATGTCGGTGATGGTGTAGATCTTCTTCGGATCGGAAATGCCCATCTTCTTGGCGCGCTCGCGCTTCTCCTCGGTGTCGAGGATCAGGCGGGTGTACATCTCGCCGCCGATGCAGCGCAGGGCCGCCGCCGCGAGAACGCCCTCGGGGGCGCCGCCGGTGCCGAGATAGATGTCGACCCCGGTCTCGTCAGGATTGGTGGTGTGGATCACGCCGGCGACGTCGCCGTCGGTGATCAGCTGCACCGCCGCGCCGGTCCGGCGCACCGCCTCAATGATGGCGGCATGGCGCGGCCGGTCGAGGATCAGCGCCGCGATCTCCGAGGGCTTCACGCCCTTGGCCTTGGCCAGCGAGTGGATGTTGTCCTCGGGCGAGGCGTCGATATCGATCGTGCCCTTGGGATAGCCCGGGCCGATGGCGATCTTCTCCATGTAGACGTCCGGCGCGTAGAGCAGCGTGCCGCCCTCGGCCATGGCCATCACCGCGATGGAGCCCGGCATGTCCTTGGCGCAGAGGGTGGTGCCCTCCAGCGGGTCGACGGCGATGTCGACGGCGGGGCCCTTGCCGGTGCCGACTTCCTCGCCGATGAACAGCATCGGCGCCTCGTCGCGCTCGCCCTCGCCGATGACGATGCGGCCGGCGATCGGCAGGCGGTTCAGCTCGCGGCGCATGGCGTCCACCGCCGCCTTGTCGGCGGCCTTCTCGTCGCCGCGCCCGCGCAGGCTCGCCGAGGCCACCGCCGCGCGCTCGGTGACGCGCACCAGTTCCAGCGTCAGGATGCGCTCGAGCGCCTGGCCCGCCTTGACCGTAATCTCTTCCGCCATCGTCCCAGCCCTCAGTCCTTCTCGATCCGTATCACCTGCGGCGGCGACGCGATCACGCCATCGAGATCGATGGCGGCGATCGCGCGGCGCACCGCGTCCTCAGTGGTGGCGTAGGTGATCAGCACCACCGGTGCCGGATCCTCCGCGCTCTCCGCGCGCTCCCCGCCATGGGGACGACCGCGTCGGTGCTGCATTATGGACTCGAGCGAAATGTTCTGCTCGGCCATATGGCGGGCAATGGCTGCCGCCGTTCCAGGCCGGTCGAGCGCCGCCAGGCGGATATAATACCCACCTTCATGACGCTGGATTGCGGCCTTCTCCGCCGCGCGGAGAGTTTCGGCCCGGCGGCCGAAGGGCACGCCGCCGCGCCCGGCCGCGATATCGCACAGATCCGCGACCACCGCCGAGGCGGTCGCGTCGCCGCCGGCACCCGGGCCGACCAGCGTCAGCGCCACCGCGTCGCCGTCGATCGCCACCGCATTGGTGACGCCGGAGACCTGCGCGATTGGCCAATGTTTAGGCACCATGGTCGGATGCACCCGCAGTTCGACCGCGCCGCCGGTGCGGGCGGCAACGCCAAGCAGCTTGATGCGGTAGCCAAGCTCGTCCGCCGCCTCGATGTCGGCGAGCGTGATGGAGCGGATGCCCTCGATATGGATCGCCTCGGGGTCCGGCTGCACGCCGAAGGCGAGCGAGGCGAGCAGCGCCAGCTTGTGCGCGGTGTCGAAGCCGTCGACGTCGAAGGTCGGGTCGGCCTCGGCATAGCCGAGCTGCTGGGCCTGATCGAGACAGATGTCGAAGGAGAGCCCCTCCTCCTGCATCCGGGTGAGGATGTAGTTGCAGGTGCCGTTCAGGATGCCGGAGACGCGGTTCAGCTCATTGCCGAGCAGTGCCTCGCGCAGCGTCTTGATAACCGGAATGCCGCCCGCGACAGCCGCCTCGAAATGGATGCCGACGCCCTTCACCTCCGCTGCGCGGGCGAGCGCGACGCCATGATGGGCCAGCAGCGCCTTGTTGGCGGTGACGACGTCATGGCCGGCCGCGATGGCGGCCTCCACGGCCGCCTTGGCGATGCCGTCCGGCCCGCCGATCAGCTCGACGAAGACGTCGATGTCAGGATCGCGCGCCAGTTCGACCGCGTCAGTGTACCAGCGCACGCCGGCAAGGTCGCAGTCCCGGTTGCGGTTGCGATCGCGCGCGCTCACCGCCACCACCTCGACCGGCCGGCCGATACGTGCCGCGATCTCATCGCCACGGCGGGCCAGCATGCGCACCACGCCCGCGCCGACCGTACCGAGGCCGGCGATGCCAATTTTAAGCGGCGGCGCCATCAATGTGTCCGAACTCAACAGAAGACCAGGATGCGGCGCCGCCCCGAGGAGCGGGCGTCAGCGCGCCGCGGCGAGAGGGACGACGTTGTGCAATGTTTCCGCGCCCGTTTCAAGGAAGCGGCGGATATTGCGTGCCGCCTGGCGGATCCGCTGCTCATTCTCCACAAGGGCGATGCGCACATATTCGTCGCCGTGCTCGCCGAAGCCGACGCCCGGCGCCACCGCCACGTCCGCCTTCTCGATCAGCAGCTTGGAGAATTCGAGGCTGCGCAGATGACGGAACTTCTCCGGGATGGGCGCCCAGGCGAACATGGAGGCGGTCGGCACCGGAATGTCCCAGCCGGCCTTGCCGAAACTGTCGACCAGCGCGTCGCGGCGCTTCCGATAGACGCTGCGCATCTCGGCGATGCAGTCCTGCGGGCCGTTCAGCGCGGCGGTCGCGGCGACCTGAATCGGGGTATACGCGCCGTAGTCGAGATAGGACTTCACCCGCGCCAGCGCCGCGATCAGCCGGTCATTACCGACCGCGAAACCCATGCGCCAGCCCGCCATGGAGAAGGTCTTCGACATGGAGGTGAATTCCACCGTCACATCCATCGCGCCGGGCACCTGCAGCACCGAGGGCGGCGGGTTGTCGTCGAAATAGACTTCGGAATAGGCGAGGTCGGACAGCACGATCAGGTCGTGCTTCTTCGCGAAGGCGACGACGTCGCGGTAGAAATCGAGGTCTGCCACCTGCGCGGTGGGGTTGGACGGGTAGCAGAGAACCAGCGCCAGCGGCGAGGGAATCGAGTGCGCCACCGCGCGCTCCAGCGCGTGGAAAAACTCTGGCCCCGGCTCGCAGGGCACCGAGCGGATCGCCGCCCCCGCCATCAGGAAGCCGAAGGCGTGGATCGGGTAGCTGGGATTGGGCACAAGGATCACGTCGCCGGGGGCGGTGATCGCCTGCGCCATGTTGGCGAAGCCTTCCTTGGAGCCGAGCGTGGCCACGACCTGGGTGTCCGGGTTCAGCTTCACCCCGAAACGACGCTCGTAATAGGCCGCCTGCGCGCGGCGCAGGCCGGGAATGCCCTTGGAAGCCGAATAGCGGTCGGTGCGCGGCCGGCCGATGGTCTCCTTGAGCTTATCCACCACATGGGCCGGGGCATCGAGATCCGGGTTGCCCATGCCGAGGTCCACGATGTCGGCACCGCCGTTGCGGGCGGTAGCCTTCACGCGGTTCACCTGCTCGAAGACATAGGGAGGCAGCCGGCGGATACGATGGAAGTCGGTCATGGGTCTCAAGCTCCAGGCCGCCCCTCTCTCGCGGGGTCGGCATCATGGGCGCTTCATATCACCGTTCGAGCGCCCGCACATCGACCGATGTCAGACCAAAGGGGCAGAAGAATGGTATCGGAGCCGGCGCAGGACAAAGCCGGGCGAGAGCCGCCCCGCTACCGATCTCGCTACTGGTCCTGCTCCAGCTCGCGCACCGCCTTGGCCTCGCGCTCGCGGGCGAGCTTCTCCAGATTCTGCTGAAGCTGGGTCGCCTCGTCGGTGGTGAGCACCGGACGGTCGCCGATCTGGACGGGCGTGCCGAAATGCGGGAAGGGCTTCTCCGCCTCTTTCTCGCGCCCCTTCGGCGCCGGCGCCGCGCGCGAGGTGGAGGAATCCCGGTAGCCCGGCGACGCGGCGGGAGCGGCCGGCGGCACGGATGCGGGCGTCGCTGCGGCGACAGGCTCGGAAACCGGCACGGCGGCCGTCGACGGGGCGGGGCGCAGTCGCCCAGCCTGGATCGGCGCCACGTCCACGGTGGTGCTGCCGGCGGAGTAGCTCGGAACGCCCGTGGTGACGCCGGTTGCGGGTGTGGCTACCTCGGCCTCGGCTTCGGGCACTGCCGGGGGCTCGAGCGCCTCGCCGGTGATGATGCCGGACGGCCCGCCCGACGCGGCGCAGCCCGCGAGCAGCAGCCCGGCAAGAAGGAGCGCAACCGCTCCCCGCCGACCGCCTCGCCGCTTCTGGCCCACCCGTACTCTCACCGAACCTCCCGGCAACGTCCTTCCTCCGGCCTGTTACGCACTCGCTAGCACCGGACGGGGCGTCTATTATGGCCACCTATGAACGTAGCTGCGCGCGGGGACAAGCGTTGAGCAACCGACGAATCAGCCGGAAGACGACCACGCCCTCCACCACGGAGCCGGCCGCCGAAGCTCCCGCGCGCGCCGGCGCAGCGCCCAAGCGCGCCAGCGCGCCGGCGAGACCCGCCAGCGCCGCCAAGGCTTCCGGCGCCGCTGCCATTACCGAGGCACCGGCGGCACCGAAAGCCCGCAAGGACGCCAAGGCGGTCGGTAAGCCGGCTCCCGCTCCGGCGCCGAAAACCACGCGCAAGTCGCCGGTCGCCGTCGCTTCCGTTAAGGTTGCCGCTGTCGCCGCGCCGCCTACCCCCGCACACCCACCGGCGAAGGCGAAGGCGGCGAAGGTGATCACCGATTCGCGCCCGGCACCGAAGGCCGAGGCAAAGTCACCGCAAGCGCAGGCATCCGAAGCGAAGGCTCCCGAGGCAAAGATGGCCGGGGTCAAGGCCCCCGCCGCCCGGCCCGGGATCTCACCAGCCCGCCGCGCCGCCATCAAGGCGCGGTTCACCGTCAGAACCGCCCCGCCGGCACAACAGCCGGTCGAGCCGGCGGCGCCGGCGAAGCCCGTGGCATCGGCCAAGCCGGCCGCAGCCGCAAAGACGGCGGCCCCTGCAAAGCTGGCGGCGCCTGCGAAACCGGCCGCTCCCGCCAAGCCCGCGCCTCCGGCCGCCGAATCGGCGAGCGCGGCGGCGGACGCCGCCCGCGCCGCTGTCGCGCCGATCGACATCGAGGTCTTCGCCGCCAATCTGGCGCGCATGATGGAGGAAGGCGGCCGCGCCATGGCCGCCTATCTGCGCCCGCGCGAGGACGGACGCATCAAAGACGACGTGGCCGAGGACCTCGCCGACGTCGCCAAGACCATCGGCAATGTCGCCGAGTACTGGCTGGCCGATCCCCAGCGCACGGTGGAGGCGCAGTCCCGGCTGATCGGCGGCTATCTGGAGCTGTGGTCGTCCGCGCTCAAGAAGGCCAGCGGCAAGAAGACCCGTCCGGTGGTCGAGCCGACACCGCGCGACGGGCGCTTTTCCGACCCGGAATGGAACAGCAACCCCTTCTTCGACGCCATCAAGCAGGCCTATCTGCTCGCCTCCAACTGGGCGGAGAAGATGGTCGAGGAAGCCGAGATCGACTCCCACACCAAGCACAAGGCGGAGTTCTATGTGCGCCAGATCGCCAGTGCGATCTCGCCCTCCAACTTCGTGCTGACCAATCCCGAACTGCTGCGCACCACGCTCGCCACCAATGGCGACAATCTGGTGCGCGGCATGAAGATGCTGGCCGAGGACATCGAGGCCGGCGGCGGCGACCTGAAGATCCGCCAGACCGACGATTCCAAGTTCCAGGTCGGCGAGAACCTCGCCGTCACCCCGGGCAAGGTGATCTTCCAGAACGAGCTGATGCAGCTCATCCAGTACGCGCCGCAAACCGAGACGGTGCTGGCGACCCCGGTGGTGATCGTCCCGCCCTGGATCAACAAGTTCTACGTGCTCGACCTCACCGCCGAAAAATCCTTCATCCGCTGGGCGGTGGCCAACGGGCTGACAGTGTTCGTCGTCTCCTGGGTCAACCCGGGTCCCGAGCTCGCCCGCAAGGGCTTCGAGGACTACATGAAGTCCGGCGTCCTGACCGCCTTCGACGTCGCCAAGAAGGCGGCCGGCACGAATGACCTGCACGCCGTGGGCTATTGCGTCGGCGGCACCATGCTGGCGATGACGCTGGCCTGGCTGGCGGCCTCCGGCAAGGATGCCGGCGTCGCCAGCACGACTTTCCTCACCACCCAGGTCGACTTCACCCATGCGGGCGACCTGAAGGTTTTCATCGACGAGGAGCAGGTCGCCAATCTCGAACGCAAGATGCTGGAATCCGGCTTCATGGAGGGGCGCAAGATGGCGAACGCCTTCAACATGCTGCGCGCCAACGACCTGATCTGGCCCTATGTCGTGAACAACTACCTGAAGGGGCAGGCGCCGTTCCCGTTCGACATCCTGTACTGGAACTCGGATTCCACCCGGCTGCCGGCGGCCAACCACTCCTTCTATCTGCGCAATTGCTACCTCGACAACAAGCTGGCGCAGGGCAGCCTTCTACTCGCCGGCAAGCTGCTCGACCTCAAGCGTATCAACCTGCCGATCTACTCCGTGGCGACCCGCGAGGACCACATCGCTCCGGCCGCTTCCGTGTTCCTCGGCGTGCAGCTGCTGGGCAATCCGGGACGCTTCGTGCTCGCCGGCTCGGGCCATATCGCCGGCGTCATCAACCCGCCCGCGCGCGGCAAGTACCAGTACTGGACCGGCGGCACGCCGAAAGGGAAGATCGAGAACTGGATCGCCAAGGCGCAGATGCATCCCGGCTCATGGTGGCCGGACTGGCTTTCCTGGATCGAGGAACAGGACGGACGGCGGGTGCCCGCCCGCATCCCGGGCGAGGGCCCCTTCCCC
This sequence comes from Ancylobacter sp. TS-1, assembly GCF_009223885.1. NCBI lineage: Bacteria > Pseudomonadati > Pseudomonadota > Alphaproteobacteria > Hyphomicrobiales > Xanthobacteraceae > Ancylobacter > Ancylobacter sp. TS-1. Next base: position 498,314 of record NZ_CP045144.1, on the reverse strand, counting down.
GCCATCGAGGACGCGCCGGGCAGCTATGTGAAGGTGAAGTCCTAGCGCCCCCGGGCCAAACCCGGGGAAGCGGCGCCTTGGGTCTGTGCCGTCATCCCGAACGACCAGGGGCCGATCCGGGATCGCGCGCATTAGAGAGCGGTCCCGGAAGAGCGATCCCGGCTCTGCGGCTTCGCCTTCGGCCGGGATGACGACGGGATGCACATGCCCCTCACGGGAACAGAGCGATCTGCTCCAGCCCCGTCGTCTCCGGGTAGCCGAGCACGAGGTTCATGTTCTGCACCGCCTGCCCGGAGGCGCCCTTGACCAGATTGTCGATCGTCGAGACCACGATCACGCGGTCGGGCGCGCGGTCCTGCACCACGCCGATGAAGGTCATGTTGGACCCCTTCACGAAGCGCGACTGCGGCACCTGGCCGAGCGGGAGCACATGCACGAAGGGCTGGCCGCGATAGAAGTCCGACAGCACCCGGTGCACGCCCTCGGCACCGATTCCGGCGCCGGTCTTCAGGTAGATGGTGGCGTAGATGCCCCGGCTCATCGGCACGAGGTGCGGCGTGAAGCTCGGCACAATGCTGCGCCCGGCCGCCCGGGAGAATTCCTGGTCAAGTTCGGCCATGTGGCGGTGGCCGCCCACGCCATAAGCGTGCATGCCGTCCGTCACCTCGGTGTAGAGCAGGTTCTCCTTGGCGGAGCGGCCCGCGCCGGTGACGCCGCTCTTGGCATCGACGACGATGGAATCGGGCTCGATGGCGCCGGCCTCGATCAGCGGCACCACCGGCAGGATGGCGGTCGTGGTGTAGCAGCCCGGATTGGCGACAAGCCGCGCCTTGCGGATGTCGTCCCGGTACAGCTCGACGAGGCCATAGACGGCTTCCTGCTGCAGTTCCAGCGCCTGGTGCGGGTGGCCGTACCAGCGTTCATAGGCGCCGTCGTCGCGCAGCCGGAAATCGGCGGAGAGATCGACCACCTTCACATGCGGCGCGGTCTCGAACACCTTCTTGATGACGAGTTGCGTGGTGCCATGCGGCAGCGCGCAGAAGACGAGGTCGACGCCGCTCCACTCCACCTGCTCGATGGTGACGAGCCGGGGCAGCGCGAAGGGCGCGAATTGCGGGAACACCTCGGCCATGGACTGGCCCGCCTTGCGGTCGGCGGTCAGCGCGACGATCTCGACGCGGGGATGGCGCAGCAACAGTCGCACGAGTTCCGAGCCCGTATAGCCCGAGGCCCCGAGAATCGCGATCCGCGCCTTGCTGTCCGTCATGTCCGGTCTCCTTTGCGCCCTCCTCTAGCGCCATTGCGTGATGGCGGGAAGACGGCGCGCGCATGGCTGCCTATCGCGCGACGAGGAACCGTGACACCAATTTCTCATCGGGCGAATCGGGATGCCAACGGAGAGCTGGCAAATGAGCGTCGAGGAAGCGGCCGATGAACGGGTCGTCCGGCATGCCGAGCTGATCGCGCAGGCCAGGCGCGACCAGCAGACGGTGGCGAGCGACGGTGCCTCGGTCGCGCAGCTCATCGATGGCGTCGTGATCCGCGATCTCGCGACCCATGTCGACGAGCGCGGCTCGCTCTGCGAGCTTTTCGACCTGCGCTGGCCGGAATATCCCGATCCCTTCTTCTACTCCTACTTCTTCACCATTCGACCCGGCGTGGTGAAGGGCTGGAATCTTCATCAGATGCATGAGGATCGCTATGCCCTCATCCAGGGTGAGATGGAGCTCGTGCTCTACGACACCCGCCCGTGGTCGCCGACCTGCGGCATGCTGAACCGGCTGAAGCTGACGCCCTATCGCCGACAGCTCGTCAACGTGCCGAAGCATGTCTGGCACGCCGACCACAACATCGGCAGCACCGACGTTCTGGTGGTGAACTACCCCACCATGGCCTACGACCATCGCAGCCCCGACAAGTACCGCCTGCCGATCGACACGCCGCTGATCCCGTTCTCGTTCGGCCCGCACGCGCGCGGCGGGTGAGCCATGCCGGACCCCTCGGCGCCGCGCTTCTCGGTGCTGCTGCCCACTCACAACCGGGCTGACGTCGTCGGAGTCGCGATCCGCTCCGTGCTGGCACAGAGCGAACCCGACTTCGAACTGCTTGTCGTCGGCGATGGCTGCACCGACGCCACCGCGCAGGTGGTCGCCGCGTTCGACGATCCGCGCATTCGCTGGTTCGATCTGCCCAAGGCGCCCGGATTCGGCTACGCCAACCGCAATGTCGGGCTGCGGCAGGCACGCGGCGAACTGATCGGCTTCATGGCGCATGACGACATTGTGCTGCCCGACCATCTCGAACGCATGGGCCGCTTCTTCGACGACGCGCACATCGACCTCGCCTATTCGCGCCCGCTCTGGGTGACGACCGACGGCATCGTGGTGGCGACCGCGACCAACCTGCGCAATCGCGAGGATGCGGCCGCCTTCCGCCGGCACAATTTCGCGCCGGCCTCCTGCATCGTCCACCGGCGCTCCTGCCTGGAGCGGGCCGGCTACTGGCCGGAGGACGTGCCGACGCAGGGCGACTGGCACCTTTGGAAGCGGATCGTGCGCGAGGATGCCGGCAATGTCGCCTATGAGCCCTGCCCCACCGCGCTGCACTTCGTCGCCGACTGGAAGCGCGACCGCGCCAGCCTGATGCCGCAGGTCGCCCGCATGCTCGCCATCGTCGACACCACCGACTGGTGGCCGGCGTCGCTGCGCGTCGACGTCTCGCAGGCGGCGAACGAGCAGGCCGCCTTCGCGCGGCTGATGGAGACGGACCCCGGCTGGACCGGGCGCATGCGCGAGGATGTCGTGCTGGTGCTCGACCGGCTGGCGCGCAGCGTGCTCGACGGCACGATGGTCGACCCCAGGAGGCGGCGGCGGACGCTCCGCGCGTTGCGCCGCCTGTGGGCGCGCCTGTCGCCATGATGCCGGCGGTGTTCTCCTTTCGGTCCCATCCTGCCATAGTAGCGACGCACGATTCCCGTTAGAGAGGTGCCACTGCGCCTCCTGCCCGGAACCGCGCCCGCATTGCCCAGCGAATGGCCCTGCCACGAGACACGATGTCCGACGCCGATAACGACCTTTTCGCCGCCCCCTCCTCGCCCCGTCCCGTCCGCGCGCCGGCACGGCCGGCCGCCGCCGTTCCGCGCGAGGGAACGCCCGGCGAGGCCGGCTATACCGCCGCCGACATCGAGGTGCTGGAAGGGCTGGAGCCGGTGCGCCGGCGGCCGGGCATGTATATTGGCGGCACCGACGAGAAGGCGCTGCATCACCTGTTCTCCGAGGTGATCGACAATTCGATGGACGAGGCCGTGGCGGGCCATGCCAATTTCATCGAGGTGGAGCTGACGACCGACGGGTTCCTGACCGTGACCGACAACGGGCGCGGCATCCCGATCGAGAACCACCCGAAATATCCCGGCAAGTCGGCGCTGGAGGTGATCCTCACCACGCTGCATGCCGGCGGCAAGTTCGACAGCAAGGTCTATGAGACCTCCGGCGGCCTGCACGGCGTCGGCGTCTCCGTCGTCAACGCGCTCTCCGACGTGCTGGAGGTCGAGGTGGCGCGCGGCCAGACGCTGTACCGCCAGACCTATTCGCGCGGCCAGCCGCTCGGCCGGATCGAGGAAGTCGGCCGTGTGCAGAATCGGCGCGGCACCCGGGTGCGCTTTCATCCCGACCCGCAGATCTTCGGCGAGAGCGCCCGCTTCAAGCCGGCGCGGGTCTTCAAGATGGCCCGTTCCAAGGCCTATCTGTTCGGCGGCGTTGAAATCCGCTGGAGCTGCGATCCGGCGCTGGTCGAGGGCAGCGACATCCCGCCCAAGGCGGTCTTCCGCTTCCCCGGCGGCCTGAAGGACTATCTCGCCGCCGACATAGAGGGCCACACGCTGGTCCACCCCGACATCTTCGCCGGCAAGACCTCGCGCCCTGGCGGCCACGGCTCGGCGGAATGGGCGGTGGCGTGGCTCGGCGATGCCGACGGTGCGGTCTCCTCCTACTGCAACACCATCCCCACCGCCGAGGGCGGCACCCATGAGACCGGCCTGCGCGCCGTGCTGCTCAAGGGCCTGCGCGACCATGCCGAGCGCACGGGCAATGCCAAGCGCGCCGCCATCGTCACCGCCGACGACGTCATGGCCGGCTGCGCGGCGATGCTTTCGGTCTTCGTGCGCGAGCCGGAATTCCAGGGCCAGACCAAGGAAAAGCTGGCTACGGTCGAGGCCGCCCGCATCGTCGAGAGTGCCCTGCGCGATCCGTTCGACCACTGGCTCGCCGGCAATCCGGCGCAGGCCAGCCGCCTGCTCGACTGGGTGGTCGAGCGCGCCGACGAGCGCCTGCGCCGCCGGCAGGAGAAGGAAATCTCCCGCAAGACGGCGGTGCGCAAGCTGCGCCTGCCGGGCAAGCTCGCCGACTGCTCCAACAATTCGGCGGCCGGCTCCGAACTCTTCATCGTCGAGGGCGATTCGGCCGGCGGCTCGGCCAAGCAGGCGCGCGAGCGCCAGACCCAGGCGGTGCTGCCGCTGCGCGGAAAGATCCTCAACGTCGCCAGCGCCGGCCGCGACAAGCTCGCGCAGAACCAGCAGCTTGCCGATCTCGTGCAGGCGCTGGGCGCGGGGACCGGCGCGCAGTACCGCGATGAGGACCTGCGCTACGAGCGCGTGATCATCATGACCGACGCCGATGTCGACGGCGCCCACATCGCCTCGCTCCTCGTCACCTTCTTCTACCGGCAGATGCCGAAGCTGATCGAGAACGGCCACCTGTTCCTCGCCGTGCCCCCGCTCTACCGCATCAGCCAGGGGGCCAAGACGCTGTACGCCCGCGACGAGGCGCATCGCGACGAGTTGCTGGCGAAGGAGTTCTCCCCGCGCGGCAAGGTGGATATCGGCCGCTTCAAGGGCCTCGGCGAGATGATGCCGGCCCAGCTCAAGGAAACCACGATGAGCCGGAAGACGCGCACCCTGCTGCGCGTCACCGTCGCGGAGGCCGAGCGCGCCATGACCGCCGACATCGTAGAGCGGCTGATGGGCAACAAGCCGGAGAGCCGCTTCGCCTTCATTTCCGAGCGCGCGGCCTTCGCGAACGAGGAACTGCTCGACATCTGACGACCGGCCGCCCCGACGTCAGGCCGGCGGAGTCGGCGCGAAGTCCCGGTCGATGATCGCCTGAAGCGCCGGCTTGTAGCGTTCGTGCGCGACGGCCTTGGCGATCTCGCGCACCAGGCGGCCGCTGGCCCGCCGGGACTCGGCGGAGGCGCCGCTCCACACCCCTTCCGCATGCTGGCGGTAGACGCTCATGGGCCGGCGCATATAGCCGAGCGGGCCGATGCGCTCGAGATGGAAGGCGAGGCCGATCTCGCTCAGCCGGTGGCGATAGAGCACGCTCGGCAGCGTCTTCATGAGATCGGTGCGGAACATGCAGCACGACAGGTTGGCGATGAGGTTGAGCGTCGGCTCGGCGAGGAAGTCGGCGCCGTCCAGCCGGTCCTTGCGCAGCCGGTTCTGCCGCTCCAGCGTCTGGCGTTTGGGATTGCCCGCCGCCTCGATCTCGATGCGCGAGAACACCATCGGGCAGTCGGGATTCGCGTCGAGAAAGCCGCTCTGCCGCGCCAGCTTCTGCCGGTCGTGCCAGAAATCGTCGCCTTCGAGGATGGCGACATAGTCCCCGCTGGCGGCGGCGAAGGCGCGCCGGTAGTTGCCGGCGATGCCCCGATTGACCCCATCGCCGATCAAGCGGATCAGCCATGGCCATTTCTCGCAGTAGGACAGCGCGATCTCGGCCGTGCCGTCGGTCGAGCCGTCGTCGGCGATCACCACCTCGTGCTGGAAATCGCCGCGCTGAAACGCCACGCTCTCGATGGCGCCGGCGATGAAGTCCGCCTGATTGTAGCAGACGATCAGACTGGTGACCGTCTTGCGTCCGCCATAGCGGCGCAGGATGCGCGTCTTCGGCGACAGCACCGCCTCGGTATCGGAGATCCGCGCCCGCCCGCCGCGGGGATCCTCGCGATAGGTGAGCAGCACCTCGTCGATGAACAGCGGCGGGTGACGATGCAGGTATTTGAGAACGAGGTCCCAGTCGACGAGGCGGCGCAGGCTGACATCGAACCCGCCGAGTTCGCGGAAGCAGTCGATGTGATGCACGAACACGCCGAGATCGACGAAGTTCTCCCGGCGCAGCTCCGCGAGATCGAACCGCCTGCCGATGATGAGCGCGTCGCTCTCGCGCAGGAAGCGTGCGTACAGCGTGCGTGCCGCGCCATGGAAGACGATGCGCCGGGCGAAGGCGTCGAGCAGCCCGGGTGATGGTAAATTGTCGGAATCCGCATAGGCGATCCAGGGATGGCGCGCCATCAGCAGTCCCGCATTGCGGGCCGCGGCGACGCCGAAGTTTTCGGAGAGGCGCAGATACACCATCCGCCCCTGCGCAAGCTCGGCGGCGTAGTGCCGGTGCAGCCAGTCCCCGGTGCCGTCGGTCGAGCCGTCGTCGACGACGATCACCTCGAAATTGCGGTGCGTCTGCGCGAGGAGCAAGCGGAGGCAATCGTCGAGGATGGGCATCCGGTCAAAGGTCGGCAGGATTACCGAGAAGGCGACGTCCGCCGCAGCGTCGCATGTCTCCTCCGCGCGGATCGTGCGGCCCTCGTCGCGCCCCCACAGAGCATAGTGCAGCAGGGGATTGCAGCCGGCGGCGGCGACGTCGGCATGGGCGGCGAGATAATGCGTGCCGTCGAAGAAGGGCGAGGGTTGCAGACCCTCGCGCCAGCCCGTCCGCAGATAGTGCCTGAGCGGGCGCCGGCCCGCCTCGCGGACGAGGCCGGGACGCTGGCGCACATACCAGTGTGCATCGAACAGACCCGTCTGCTCGATGCGCGCTATGTCTTCCTTCGTCACGGGTGCGCCCGCTCCCCTGCCGCGAATCGTCGGCCAAACGCGCCGATGATGATAGCCGGCGCCATGGCCGGCAGCTATCGCCGCTCGAAGGCAATCCGGGCGGCGAGGCCGAGGAAGATCAGGCCGGTCAGCCGCTGGAACGCCCGCGCCAGCCCCTCCCGGCGCTCCAGCCAGCCGCCGATGGTGCCCGCGAATCCGCCGACGGCCGCGTTCACCACGGTTCCCCCGACATTGAACACGGTTCCCAGCAGCAGGAACTGGAGAAAGCCCGATCCGCGCGCGGGGTCCACGAACTGCGGCAGGAAGGCGAGGATGAAAACGGCCACCTTCGGGTTCAGCACGTTCACCACCACCGCGTCGCGAAAGGCCCGCCACGGCGTGCGCCCGATCCCCCCGGCGGGCGTCAGCAGCGGCCCCGGCGCGCGGAACGCCTGCACCGCCAGCCAGACCAGATAGGCCACGCCCGCCCAGCGTATCGCCTCAAACGCGCCGGGATACGAGGCGAGCAGCGCCGCCAGCCCCAGCGCGGCGGCGAAAACATGGATGAAACCGCCCGCCGCGATTCCCAGGCTGGCGGCGATGCCGGCGCGCGGACCCGCGCGCATGCCCTGCCCAAGGCAGAACAGCATGTCGTTTCCGGGCGTCAGGTTCAGCGCGAGGGCGGCGGGCACGAAGACCAGCAGCGTCTCAAGGGGCACGATCATGGCGCTCACTCCGCCTCCGGCTGGCGGTCGACGGTGACGATCTCCATCGTGCCGCCGGGCAGGCTCACCTCGTCGCCGATCCATTTGCCGGTCAGCGCGCGCGCCACCGGCGAGACCCAGGCGATGCGCCCCTCGCGCGGATCGGCCTCGTCCTCGCCGACGATGCGGAAGCGGCGCTGCTGGCCCTTGGCGTCCTCCAGCGTCACCGCCATGCCGAAGGTGATGACCTCGCCGTCCTGCGGCGGGTCGATGGGCTCGGCATTGGCCCGGCGCGCCGACCAGTAGCGCAGCTCGCGCGAGGCGCTCGCCACGGCATCGCGATCCGCCCGCGCGCCGGCCCCGGCCAGCGCCTCGCGATAGTGGCCCAGCTCGGCGTCGATCCGGGCAAGGCCGCGCCGCGTGACGAGGTTGCGGTTCATGCTCACCGGACGCTCGGGCAGCGAATCGGCGCCGCTGTCCTCCTTCACGAATGCGCGGCTCATCGCGCTACCTGCCTTCCCTTGCCGCCCGGGCCGGTCGCGAATGCACCGGAGGACCCTTGACAGCGGCGAAACTCGTTGACTTCTCGGGCGTTGCGCCTATGGTGCGTCGCGTCGTCCGATCCTATCCGACTGATGCGCTCCGTGCGACGACGAAGCAGCCTTCCCCCGGTTACGGCCCGAGGAAACGGCAAGCGGTGCGCGGCCGTAGAATTGATCCCAGATGCCTTTTGATGAACTGGGCCTGAGCGACAAGGTGCTCTCGGCCGTCGCTGCCGCAGGTTATACCGAGCCGACGCCTATCCAGGCGCAGGCCATTCCCCACGTACTCGCCCGGCGAGACGTGCTGGGGCTGGCCCAGACCGGCACCGGCAAGACGGCAGCCTTTACGCTTCCAATGCTCACCCTGCTGGAGCAGGGCCGCGCCCGGGCGCGCATGCCGCGCACGCTCATCCTTGAGCCGACGCGCGAACTCGCCGCCCAGGTGGAAGAAAACTTCAGCCGCTACGGCAAGAACCACAAAATCAACGTCGCCCTGCTGATCGGCGGCGTCTCCTTCGGCGATCAGGACGCCAAGCTGGTGCGCGGCGTCGATGTGCTGATCGCCACGCCCGGCCGCCTGCTCGACCATGTCGAGCGCGGGCGCCTGCTGCTCTCCGGCATCGAGATCCTCGTCATCGACGAGGCCGACCGCATGCTGGACATGGGCTTCATCCCGGACATCGAGCGCGTCTGCAAGCTGGTGCCGTTCACCCGCCAGACGCTGTTCTTCTCGGCGACCATGCCGCCGGAAATCCAGCGCCTCGTCGCGCAGTTCCTGTCGAACCCGGTGCAGATCGAGGCCTCGCGCCCGTCCTCCACCGCCTCGACGATCACCCAGCTTCTCGTCGCCTCCGGCAGGGAGGACTATGAGAAGCGCGACACGCTGCGCAAGCTGATCAACGAAGCCGATGCCCTCCAGAACGGCATCATCTTCTGCAACCGCAAGAGCGAAGTCGCGGTGGTGCACAAGTCGCTACTGCGGCACGGCTACAAGGCCGTCTGCCTCCATGGCGACATGGACCAGCGCTCGCGCATGCAGGCGCTCGACCAGTTCCGCACCGGCGAGGCGACGCTGCTGGTGGCGAGCGACGTGGCCGCGCGCGGCCTCGACATCCCGGCGGTCAGCCACGTGTTCAACTACGACACGCCGCACCACGCCGAGGATTATGTCCACCGCATCGGTCGCACCGGCCGCGCCGGCCGCGCCGGCGCCGCCTTCACCATCGTCACGCCGTCCGAAACCAAGTCGCTTGCCGCCATCGAGAAACTGATCGGGCGGCCGATCGACTGGATGGAGGGTTCCTCCCTCGACGCACTGCCGCCCTCCGAGCCGCGTGCGCGCGGCGGACGCGAGCGTGGCGAGCGCACCCCGCGCGGACGCGAGTCCGGCCGTGAATCGGGTCGGGACTCCGGCCGCGAGGAGCGCCGTGGCGCCCGTCCGGCACGCCGCCGCGACAGCGAGGCGACGCCCGCCCCGGCGGATGTCGTCGACGAGAAGGTCGCTGCTGCCCCGACGACCGAGACGCCGGCTGCTGAGCGTCCGGCCCGTCCCTCCCGCCGTCGCGGCAAGGATGGCGACGCCGCGCAGGCTGCGACGCCGACCGCGGCACCGGCTGCCCCCGCTCCGCGCGGACGCGAGCGCGAGAAGGCTCCGGCCCACGCCGCCGCGCCCGCTCGCGCGCCGGTCACGCCGCTGACCCATCGCCGCAGCGAGCGCGCCCCGGCCGACGAGCCGGCGGACACCTCACACCTGCCGGCCTTCCTGCTGCGCCCGGTGAAGATCAACAAGGCGGGCTGATCGGCCCGCCGACGGTGCCGGCCCGCGCGGCCGGCGCCTTCTCATTCCCGTCATGGCCGCTCGACGCGGGCGCAATGTCCCGCACGCGGGTGATCTCGCGCAGGCGCGCAATCAGGTCGCCGCGTACGCCGCCGGCCTCGCCGCTCGATGCCCAACCGGAAAAGCCCACCTCCACCCGGTCCAGCGCCATCTTCGAAATGCTGCCCGACGGACCGGGCTCCGTGCGCACGCGTGGATCGGCGCGCAGGAAGGCCAGTCCTTCGGTCAGCACGCGTTCGATATCGGAATCGGGCTTCAGCTCCAGCGCGAAGGCGAAACTGCGCTCGCCATAGACCGACTTGTTGACGATCGGCGCACCCCAGACGCGCCCGTTCGGCATCAGCACCTGGATGTTGTCGCCGGTGGCGAGTTCGGTGGTAAACAGCGACAGCCCCTTCACCGTGCCCGCCTGCCCGCCGACCTCCACCGCGTCGCCGACCCGGAAGGGCCGGAACAGCAGCAGCATCACCCCGGCCGCGACATTGCTCAGTGTGCCCTGCAAGGCGAGGCCGATGGCGAGCGAAGTCGCGCCCAGCACGGCGATGAGGCTGGTGGTCTGGATGCCGAAACGTTGCAGCACGGCGACGCCGACGAAGACCAGCACGCCGTAGCGGGCGATGCTGGCGAGAAAACTCACCACCGTCGCATCGACCCGCCGGGCATTCTCCAGCCCGCGCGTCACCAGTCGCTCGACCAGGCCCGCCACCCACCAGCCGGCGACCATCAGCGCCAGCGCATAAAGGATGTTGAGCCCGTACAGGACGAAGAGATTGCCGAGTTCTTCCAGATTCATGCCGCACGCTCCATGGCTGGCCACTCCATGGCAACGGCGCAGGCGGCGGGAGGTTCAGCCGCGCGCGCGGCTTAGCGACGGTTTGCGCCGCGCCGGAGCCACGGCGGCCGCCTGACGCGCGACCAACAGCGCGCGCCGCGCGAGGTCGGCGGCAAGATCGACGTCGTCGAGCGCCGCCTCGGGCAGCGACCAGAAGCCGAGCGTGACCCTGCGGCCCTGCCGTTCATAGGCGAAGATATGCGCGCCCTCGCCTTCGAGCCGCGCGGCGAAGCCGGCATCGGCTTTCAGGTAAAGGGTGTCATCGACAGCAATGGCGAACATCAGCCCGTCGGCATAAAGCCCGAGCCCGCCGAACATGCGCCGGCAGCGCACCGGGCCGAAGGCGGCGAAGATGTCCGATATCGCCGCCTCGTCCATCGCCGCGCCGGGTTCAGGCGCCGGCGCCGGTCGCTTCCGGCTGGACCGGGGTAATGGCGACCGATTCGCCACAGCCGCAGGCCGAGGTCTGGTTCGGGTTGTTGAACACGAACTGGGCCGAGAGCTTGTCCGCCTTGAAGTCCATCTCGGTGCCGATCAGGTACAGGATCGCCTTGGGGTCGATCAGCACCTTCACGCCCTTGTCCTCGACCACCTCATCGAAGCGGCCCGCCTCCTCGGCGAACTCCATCGTGTATTCCATGCCGGCGCAGCCGCCATTCTTCACGCCGACGCGCAGGCCCAGCACGGGCTTGTCGGATCGGGCGATCACCTGCCGCACGCGCTCGGCGGCGGCGTCGGTCAGCGTCATCACAGTGGGACGCGGGCGGGGCTGACTCATATCTCGTCTCCTAATCGACGCCGGTTCAAGGCCGGCGGATCGGTGTGCCTAATGTGGGGCAGACGGCCACCCGACACAAGATCACGCGGCGCGGATCAGCCATCGCAGCGGCGAGGACGTGGGTGGATGGCCTTTTTCCGGCCGCTTCCACCTCGCCGTCATCCCGGACGGCCGCAGGCCGATCCGGGATCGCGTGCCAATTGGAGAGCGATCCCGGCTCTCCGCTTCGCTTCGGCCGGGATGACGAATTCTCAATAATTCGGCCACAGCCCGCGTGTCGCCAGTTCGACGAGATTTCCGTCGGGGTCGCGGAAATACAGGCTGATGCCGCCGCCGGGCCAGTCGACCCGGCTCTCCAGCACCACGCCCCGCGCCGCCAGATGAGCGGCCCAGTCCTCGACCGCATCCGTGGGGATCGCCAGCGCGTAATGCAGCGCGCCCTGCCCGTCATGCGGGGGAATGGTGCCACCGGGCAGTTCGACCGGGGTCGTCGTCGCGCCGCGCAGGAACAGCAGCAGCACGCTGGCCGGGCCGGCCTCATAGGCGCAGAAGCGGCTATCGGCGAGCATCGGCTTCAGACCGAGCACACTCTCGTAGAAGTCACGCGCCCGGGCGAGGTCGTCGACATAGAGCCCGGTTTCCAGCACGCCGGAGACCGGCGGCACACCCGCCGGCGCCGTGCTCACCAGAGGTTCAGCGACAGCCGCGCTTCCTCGGACATCCGGCCCTGGTCCCAGGGCGGGTCGAAGGTGAGGTTCACGGTGACGCCCGACACGCCGCCCACGCTCGCCACCGCGCCCTCTACCATGCCGGGAAGCTCGGCGGCGGAGGGGCAGTTCGGCGTCGTCAGTGTCATCTCGACGGCCACCTGCCGGTCATCGGCGATGTCGACCTTGTAGATCAGGCCGAGCTCGTAGATGTCGACCGGGATCTCCGGGTCGTAGACGGTCTTCAGTGCCGTCACGATCTCGTCGGTCAGCCGCTCCAGCTCCTCCTGAGGGATGCCGGATTCGAAGGTGGCCGCGTTCGGGCTTTCAGAGGTCTGGGTCTCGCTCATGCGAAAAGATCCTGAGCCTTGATGAGGGCGTCGGCAAGGGCGTCGACTTCCTCATGTGTGTTGTAGAGCGCGAACGACGCCCGGCACGTCGCCGTGACACCATATCGCCCCAGAAGCGGCATCGCGCAATGGGTGCCGGCGCGAACGGCGATGCCGGCGCGGTCGATGACGGTCGCGATGTCGTGCGGATGGGCGCCCTTCACGTCGAAGGCGAAGATGGCGCCCTTGCCCGGCGCATCGCCGTAGATCTGCACGGAATTGATCCGCGACAGCCGCTCGCTGGCATAGGCGCCGAGCGAGGCCTCATGCGCGGCGATGCGCCCGCGCCCGAGGCTCTCCATATAGGCGAGCGCCTCGCCGAGGCCGATGGCCTGCACGATGGGCGGCGTACCGGCCTCGAAGCGGTGCGGCGGCTCGCCATAGGTCACGCCGTCTTCGGTGACGGTGCGGATCATCTCGCCGCCGCCCTCATAAGGCGGCATCTTCTCCAGCAGCGTCCGCTTGCCGTAGAGCACGCCGATGCCGGTGGGCCCGTACAATTTGTGGCCGGTGACGCCGTAGAAATCGGCGTCGAGATCGACCACGTCGACCGGCATGTGCACTGCCGCCTGCGCGCCGTCGACCACCACCAGAGCGCCGGCCTCATGGGCGAGCCGGGCGATTTCCTTGATCGGCGTCACCGTGCCGAGCACGTTCGACATGTGGGTGATGGCGACGATCTTCGTGCGCTCGTTGAGCAGACCCTTATAGGCCTCCAGATCGAACGAGCCGTCCTCCGTCACCGGCACCCAGCGGATCACCGCGCCCTTGCGCTCGCGCAGATAGTTCCACGGCACGATGTTGGAGTGGTGCTCCATGATGGAGAGCACGATCTCGTCGCCCTCCTTGATCGACTGGCCGAGCGAGGAAGCGACGAGGTTGATCGCGCCTGTCACCGAGCGGGTGAAGATCACCTCTTCCAGCGACGGCGCGTTGAGGAAGGCGCGGCAGCGCTCGCGCGCCTGCTCATAGGCTTCGGTCATCGCATTGGCGAGGAAGTGCAGGCCGCGATGGACGTTGGAATATTCGTTCTCATAGGCGTAGCGCATGCGGTCCAGCACCTGCACCGGCTTCTGCGCCGAGGCGGCGTTGTCGAGATAGACCAGAGGCTTGCCGTAGACCGTCTTTGACAGGATCGGAAAATCCTGCCGCACGCGCTGGACGTCGTAGCTGCCGTCGGCGACGGCGGGGTGGAGGGTCATCTTCCGGCCTTTCGTTAAGGCGTCATCCCGGCCGCAGCGAAGCGCAGAGCCGGGATCGCGGGCCGACAGATGGCCCTATTCGGCGGACGATCCCGGATCGCGGCAAAGCCGCGTCCGGGATGACGACATCAATGCGCGGCCAGCGGCCTCAGCCGCGCGCCTTCAGCCAGCCCTCGGCGCGCTCGACCAGCGCCTCGCGCAGCCCGTCATGCTCGACGGTCTCGATCGCCTCGCCGACGAAGGCCTGCACCAGAAGGCTCTGCGCCTCCTTCATCGGGATGCCGCGCGCGCGCAGGTAGAACAGCAGTTCGTCGTCGATCGCCCCGCAGGTGGCGCCATGGCCGCACTGCACGTCGTCGGCGAAGATCTCCAGCTCCGGCTTGTTGTCCATCTCCGCCTCGTCGCCGAGCACCAGCGCGCGGCTCATCATCCGCCCGTCGGTCTTCTGCGCCGCCTGGCGGACGACGATCTTGCCCTGGAAGACGCCGCGCGCGGAATCGTCCAGCACGGTCTTGAACAGCTCGCGGCTCTCGCAGCCCGGCGCCGTGTGGTCGAGGAACAGCGTCGCGTCAGCGTGCTGGCGGCCCTTGAGCAGCGTCGCGCCGTTGAAGCCGACCTGGCTGTCCTCGCCCGACAGCGTGGCATAGAGCGAGGTCCGCGCCACCGCCGCGCCGGTCGAGAAGGTGAAGGCGTGCACGATGGCCTGCCGGCCGATGTCGAACAGCAGGGTGGCGAGATGGAAGGCGCCCGCCCCGTCCTCCTGCAACCGCACCACGTCGAGATGCGCCTCGTCGCCGACCATGAACTCGGTGGCGGCGTTGGCCTGATAGGCGAGGCCATCCGGCCCCTCGAAGCTCTCGGCGAAGGTGAAGGTCGCGCCCGCGCCGATCACGACCAGCGAGCGGACATAGCTCGCCGCCGCCGTCTCGCCGGCGAAAACATGGGCGACATGCACCGGGCGCTCGATCTTCGCGCCGGGCGCGACGACGATCACCACGCCGTCCTTGGCCAGCGCGGTGTTGAGCGCCAGCGCTGCATCATAGCGGCCCGGCAGGATGCCGCCGAGCCGGCCCAAAACCTCGTCGCCAGAGGCGAGCGCGGCGGAGAGCGTGGTGAGGTTCAGCCCCTCCTCGAGATCGGCAAGGTCGGAAAGCTCGGGCACCACGGCGCCGTTGGCGACGACGATACGGCGCGCCTCGACGCCGCGCAGCAAAGTCGCGCGCGCATCGGCCTGCGCCACCGCGGCGGTGCCGGCGACCGGGACGGCCTCGCGCATCAGGGTGCGCAGGTCGGTATACTTCCATTCCTCGACCCGCCGGTGCGGCAGGCCGTGCTCCTCGAAGGAGCGGGCGGCGGCGCGGCGCAGGTCGGCGAGGCGGTCGCCGCCAGCCGGCAGGCCGCTCAGGGAGGCGAGGATCGCCTGCTCGGCAGGGGTCCGTATCGGACGGATGTCAGCGTTCATCGCCCGATCCTCACGCCGCGTCCTGCTGGTACTCGGCATAGCCGTTGGCTTCCAGCTCCAGCGCCAGTTCCTTGCCGCCCGAGCGCACGATGCGGCCCTTGTGCATCACATGCACGAAGTCCGGAACGATGTGGTTGAGCAGGCGCTGATAGTGGGTGATGACGATCATCGCGCGGTCGGGCGAGCGCAGCGCGTTGACGCCCTCGGACACGACCTTGAGCGCATCGATGTCGAGGCCGGAATCGGTCTCGTCGAGGATCGCGACCTTCGGCTCGAGGATCGCCATCTGCAGGATCTCGGCGCGCTTCTTCTCGCCGCCGGAGAAGCCGACATTGACGCCGCGCCGCAGCATGTCCTGGCTGATGCCGAGATTGGCGGCCTTGTCCTTCACGAGACGCAGGAAGTCGGGGGTGGAGATTTCCTCCTCGCCGCGCTTCTTGCGCTGCGCGTTCAGCGCCGAGCGCAGGAAGGTCATGGTGGCGACGCCGGGCACCTCGACCGGGTACTGGAAGGCGAGGAAAACGCCCTTGGCGGCGCGCTCGTCGATTTCCATCTCCAGCAGGTCCTCGCCATCGAGCGTCACCGAGCCTTCCGTGACCTCGTAGTCTTCCTTGCCGGCGAGGATGTAGGACAGCGTCGACTTGCCGGAGCCGTTCGGCCCCATGATGGCGTGCACCTCGCCGGGATTCACCGTCAGCGAGAGACCCTTGAGGATCTCCTTGCCGTGTTCGCCGTCGATCTTGGCGTGCAGGTTGTCGATTTCGAGCAGGGCCATGTCGTTCATTCCGTATCTGAAGCACGTCATCCCGGCCGAAGCGAAGCGGAGCGCCGGGACCGCGCTGAAATCTGGGAAACGATCCCGGATCGCGGCGGGCCGCGTCCGGGATGACGATTACGGACGGGCCGTCAGCCCACCGAGCCTTCGAGGCTCACCGCGATCAGCTTCTGGGCCTCGACGGCGAACTCCATCGGAAGCTGCTGAAGCACGTCCTTGACGAAGCCGTTGACGATCAGCGCCGTTGCCTCTTCGGGATCGAGCCCGCGCTGGCGGCAGTAGAACAGCTGGTCGTCGGAGATCTTCGAGGTGGTGGCCTCGTGCTCGAACTGCGCGGAGGAGTTCTTGCTCTCGATGTAGGGCACGGTATGCGCGCCGCATTTGTCGCCGATGAGCAGGGAATCGCAGTTGGTGAAGTTGCGCGCCCCGGTCGCCTTGCGGTGCGCCGAGACGAGACCGCGATAGGTGTTGTCCGAGTGCCCGGCGGCGATGCCCTTGGAGATGATGCGGCTCGACGTGTTCTTGCCGAGATGGATCATCTTGGTGCCGCTGTCGACCTGCTGGTAGCCGTTCGAGATGGCGATGGAATAGAACTCGCCCTGCGAATTGTCGCCGCGCAGGATGCAGCTCGGGTACTTCCAGGTGATCGCCGAGCCGGTCTCGACCTGCGTCCACGAAATCTTCGAACGGTCGCCACGGCAGTCGCCGCGCTTGGTGACGAAGTTGTAGATGCCGCCCTTGCCGTCCTTGTCGCCGGGATACCAGTTCTGCACCGTCGAGTACTTGATCTCGGCATCGTCGAGCGCGACCAGCTCGA
This sequence comes from Ancylobacter sp. TS-1, assembly GCF_009223885.1. Taxonomy (NCBI): domain Bacteria; kingdom Pseudomonadati; phylum Pseudomonadota; class Alphaproteobacteria; order Hyphomicrobiales; family Xanthobacteraceae; genus Ancylobacter; species Ancylobacter sp. TS-1. Next base: position 481,404 of record NZ_CP045144.1, on the reverse strand, counting down.
CCACGGCGGCGTGGAGCTGGTTCTCGTCGCGCTGCGGGGCGGTGCAGCCTTCGAGATAGCTCACATAGGCGCCTTCATCGGCGATGATGAGCGTGCGCTCGAACTGGCCGGTGTTGCGCTCGTTGATGCGGAAATAGGTCGACAGCTCCATCGGGCAGCGCACGCCCTTGGGCACGTAGACAAAGGAACCGTCGGAAAATACCGCCGAGTTCAGCGTTGCGAAGAAGTTGTCCGTCACTGGCACCACCGAACCGAGATACTTGCGCACCAGATCGGGGTACTCGCGGATCGCCTCCGAGATCGGCATGAAGATGACGCCGGCCCGCGAAAGCTCCTCCTTGAAGGTGGTCGCCACCGAGACCGAGTCGAACACCGCGTCGACCGCGACCTTCGAGCCGCCGCTGGCGATGCCGAGCAGCGCGTCGCGCTCGCGCAGCGGGATGCCCAGCTTCTCGTAGGTCTTCAGGATCTCCGGGTCGATATCGTCGATCGACAGCTGCGTCGGCCGCTTGGGCGCGGAATAGTAATACAGATCCTGATAATCGATGCGCGGATAGCTCACCCGCGCCCATTCCGGCTCCTGCATGGTCTGCCAGCGGCGAAATGCCTCCAGCCGCCATTCCAGCATCCATTCGGGCTCGTTCTTCTTGGCCGAAATAAAGCGGACCGTGTCCTCGTTCAGGCCCTTGGGAGCCTTCTCGGACTCGATATCGGTGAAGAACCCGTACTTGTACTGATCGACATCAATGGAGCGGACCTGGTCCACTGTCTCCTGTACGGCCGGCATCGTCTCATCTCCTCTCCCACGCGGGGTCAAGGCCCGCGGGTCAGGTCAACACTCGCCGGCAGCCATCGCGCGATGACCGCCCTGCGCCTTCATCCACCGCGCGAGCGCGGCTCCTCACATCCTCACGCCGCCGCGCGGCGGCGCAAAAGGCCCGGCAGCACCCGGCGGAAAACGCCCAGCGCCCGGTCCAGATCCTCTTCCCCGCTCGACCAGCCGAAGGACAGCCGGATCGCCGAGCGCGCGATGCGCTCGGGCACGCCCATCGCCGACAGCACGTGCGAGGCCGCCACCTTGCCCGACGAGCAGGCCGCGCCGGCGCTCGCCGCCACGCCCGCCAGATCGAGCGCGATCACGAAGGTCTCGGCCGGGACGCCCGGCAGGGCGAGGCACGACGTGTTCGGCAGGCGATCGACATCGCCGACGAGCAGGACGAGCTCGGGAAACTCGCACCTTAGAGCGTCTTCAAGCCTTTCACGCAAGGCTTGAATGCGCGTCCGGTCGGTGTCCACAAGGGCCGCCGCGCGCTCGGCCGCCGCCCCGAAGGCGGCAATGGCGGGAACGTTCTCGCTGCCCGCGCGCAGGCCGCGCTCCTGCCCGCCGCCGGCAAAGACCGCCGCCGGACGCAGTTCGGGATCGGCGATCACCAGCGCACCGGCGCCCGGGGCGCCGCCGATCTTGTGCGCCGATACCGACAGCAGGTCGGCGCCAAGCTCGGGCAGCGATACCCGGATGCGACCGGCCGCCTGCACCGCGTCGGTATGCACCAGCGCGCCTTGGGCGTGGGCGCGGCGCGCCACCTCGGCAACCGGCTGGATCACGCCGGTCTCGTTATTGGCCACCATCACCGACACCAGCGCCCGCCGGCCGGCGGCGGCATGGCGCGCGAGCGCCGCGTCGAGAGCATCAAGGCGAACGCGCCCGCGCGCGTCCACCGGCAGCACCTCGACGCGATCGGCGGGAAAACGATGGCCGCGCAGAACGGCCGCATGCTCGACAGCGCTCACCAGCAGCACGTCGAGCACCAGCGGCTCCTCGCCGCGGCGGTAGTCGGGCGTCAGCGCCAGCGTGTCGGCCTCAGTGCCGCAAGAGGTGAAGATCACACCGCGCGGCTCGGCGCCGACGAGGGCGGCCACGTGACCGCGCGCGGCCTCCATCACAGCGCGCGCCGCCCGTCCCTCGCTGTGCACGGACGAACCGTTGCCGGTCGCGTCCAGCGCCGCCAGAAGCGCCGCGCGGGCTTCCGGCCGGACCGGGGATGTCGCATTGTTGTCGAGATAGATGCGTTCGTTCATCGTCTTCTGGGCTCGAATTCGCGCGGGTGTTCCCTATATAGGAAGCTGTCGCGCAGTCTGCCCGTTCCTTCCGCTATATGCTTGCAAATTCAGGCGGCGTCCTTCATAGCTTGGCGTCCATTGTCTTCGAAGGGCGAGACTGACGAGCAGGTTGAACGCGCCGTCACCGCAACCCAACGTAGCATATTAGAATTATTCTAATAAGTTAGGGTTCAAGCCCTATGTCGTCAAGGCGTCTGCGGCATGGCCGTCCCTTGGGACACGCGCCGGATGCCTTTGATCCGACGCTCCCCAACGGACGCTCCCTGCCCCGCCGCATCCAAGGTCAAGAACTTCATGCCTGAGGTCATCTTCACCGGCGAGAAGGGGCGGCTCGAAGGCCGCTACCAGCCGGCCAAGCAGCGCCACGCGCCCATCGCCATCATCCTGCATCCGCACCCGCAGTTCGGCGGGACGATGAACAACCCGGTCGTCTACAACCTCTACTACCAGTTCGTGAATCGCGGCTTCTCGACGCTGCGCTTCAACTTTCGGGGCGTGGGCCGCAGCCAGGGCACGTTCGACCACGGGCAGGGCGAGCTGGCGGACGCCGCCGCCGCGCTCGACTGGGCGCAGTCCATCAACCCGGACGCGCGGGCCTGCTGGATCGCCGGCTTCTCCTTCGGCGCCTGGATCGGCATGCAACTGCTGATGCGCCGCCCGGAGGTCGAGGGCTTCATCTCGATCGCCGCGCCGGCCAACCTCTACGACTTCTCCTTCCTCGCCCCCTGCCCGTCCTCCGGCCTGTTCGTGCATGGCGACAAGGACGCGGTGGTGCCGTTCTCGGCCGTCACCGGCCTCGTCGAGAAGCTGAAGACGCAGAAGGGCATCGTCATCGACCAGCAGACCGTGCCGGGCGCCAACCACTTCTTCGACGGCAAGACCGAGGATCTGATGGAGGTTGTCGGCGCCTATCTCGACAAGCGCCTGCCCGAGACCGCCAAGAAGACCAGCGCCGCCTGACGCGCCCTTTTCTTTCGGCCGACATATGAAAAAGCCCGGCGTATGCGCCGGGCTTTTTGCTGTGCGGGGGAATGCGGGCTCAGTTGAGCACGAGACGCGCCGGCGGGTTCGACACGGTGAGGGCGTCGCCACGGCGGGCGATCTGCACCACGCTCGGTGCGGTCTCGGCCGCGCCGGGGACCGAGAAGCTGACGGCCTGCTCGGGCTGAAGGGTCGCGGCGACCCGGATCGGCGCACCGCCGGCGACGCTGAGCGTCGCGACGACATGGTAGCCGTCTTCCCGCGGCGTATAATACGCAACGCCGCTCACATAGCCGATATTGATGGTCTGGGCGGCGGCGGGACGCAGACCGGCCACCTTGTCGGCGGCGCGGACGGGGGCGATGACGGCGACGGCGACGAGGCCGCCAGCTACGGCAAGCGGCAGAAAATCGCGGAGAAAGCTGCGCATCTGAAAGTCTCCAAGTTCTGTCCAGGCCTGTTGATGGGAAGCGGCGTGCCTGGCGAGCCGGACTTCCGGGAGGCCTCAATGTAGCTGGGATATTGTGCACTGCATCATCAGATTTTGCATTGCACTAATGCGTTTCAGGAATACTGCGACATTCCTGACATGAATTCAGATTTTTTGAATGACGCGTTCAGCTTTGCTGTAACCCGTCGCGGCAGCGGCTCTTGCTGCGGCTCATGCAGCCGGTGCCGGCGGGACGATGACGCCACCGGAGAGCGGGCGGGGCACGCCGGTCGTGGTGGGAAAGCTCAGCGGCAGGCCGCGCAGCGCGCGCACCGCGAGAAAGGCGAAGGCCTGCGCTTCCAGCGCGTCGGTGGACCAGCCCACCGCATCGGCCGCCCTCACCTCGACGCCCAGCCGCTCGCGCAGGAAGCGCAGCAGCGTCGGGTTGTGCGCCCCGCCGCCGGCCGCGATCAGCGTCGCCGGGCGGGTGGGGAGATGCGCCAGCACCGCGCCGACACAGGCGGCGGTCAGTGCCGTGAGGGTCGCGGTGCCATCCTCCACGCTCATCGCCTCGAGGCCGCCCTGCGCCGCGACCCAGGCGCGGAAATCGTTGCGGTCGAGCGACTTCGGCGGGCGCCGGGCGAAGAAGGGATGATCCAGAAGCCGCACCAGCGCCGCCTCGTCGACCCGGCCCATGGCGGCCGCCGCGCCGTCGCGGTCGAGCGGCACGCCGGTGCGCGCCTTCATGAAATCGTCGATCAGCGCGTTGGCCGGGCCGGTGTCGCAGGCGATGGGGTTCGCCTCGCCGTCGATGAAGGTGATGTTGGCCACCCCCCCGAGATTGAGCACCAGCAGGGGCCCCGGCAGCGACAGGCCCCGCGCCAGCGCCCGGTGATAGACCGGCACCAGCGGCGCCCCCTGCCCGCCCGCCGCCACGTCGGCGGCGCGCAGGTCGTAAACGAGAGTCGGCCCCGGCGCGCCGGTCAGCGTGCGCACCGCCCGCGCCAGCGCCGGCCCGTCGCCGATCTGCACGGTGAGGCCGATCTCCGGCCGGTGCAGCACGGTCTGGCCGTGGAAGCCGAGGGCGGCAACGTCGCGATGGCCGGGATGCGCGTCGAAGAAGGCCGCCAGCGCCTGCGCGTGGCGCTCGGTCAGCCGCCGCTCGGCCTCGGCAAGGATGCCCGGACGGGCGTCGCGGTCGGTGAGTGCGTGCGCCTCCTCCAGCGCCTGCGTGAACAGGGCACGATCCCGAGCGTCATAAGGCAGGGTCAGGTCGGGGCCGAAGGCGGCGACGCTCTCGCCGTCGGTTTCGATCAGCGCCACGTCCACGCCGTCGAGCGAGGTTCCGCTCATCAGGCCGATCGCCTTCAGGGGACGGGGCATCCTCATTCCTCGCATGCGCGGGCTCGGGGTGCTTTCGCCGCGCGGAACTGATACATGACGCGCCGTTCCTAACATGGCGTTGATGCCCGCAGGCCCGATATGAGCACGTTCAAATCCGATTTCCTCCGCACCCTCCAGGAGCGCGGCTTCATCCACCAGATCTCCGATGAAGCCGGCCTCGACGACCTCTTCGCGAAGGAAACCGTCACCGCCTATATCGGCTTCGACCCGACGGCGCCGAGCCTGCATGCCGGCGGCCTGATCCAGATCATGATGCTGCACTGGCTGCAGAAGACCGGCCATCGCGCCGTCTCGCTGATGGGCGGCGGCACCGGCATGGTCGGCGACCCCTCCTTCAAGGACGAGGCGCGCCAGCTGATGACGGTCGACACGATCGAGGCCAACATCGCCTCGATCAAGCGCGTCTTCTCGAACTACCTCACCTATGGCGAGGGCCCCACCGACGCGCTGATGATCAACAATGCCGAATGGCTGCGCGGCCTCAACTATCTCGAGTTCCTGCGCGATGTCGGCCGGCATTTCTCGGTCAACCGCATGCTGTCCTTCGACAGCGTGAAGACGCGGCTGGAGCGCGAGCAGTCGCTGTCCTTCCTCGAATTCAACTACATGATCCTGCAAGCCTACGACTTCGTCGAACTGTCGAAGCGCTACGGCGTGCGCCTCCAGATGGGCGGCTCCGACCAGTGGGGCAACATCATCAACGGCATCGATCTCGGCCACCGCATGGGCACGCCCCAGCTCTACGCGCTGACATCGCCGCTCCTCACCACCGCCTCCGGCGCCAAGATGGGCAAGTCGGTCAATGGCGCCGTGTGGCTGAACGCCGACCTGCTCGGCCCCTACGAGTTCTGGCAGTACTGGCGCAACACCGAGGACGCCGACGTCGAGCGCTTCCTCAAGCTCTACACCACCCTGCCGATGGACGAGATCGCCCGTCTCGCGCAGGAGGCCAAGGGCTCGGCCATCAACGAGGTGAAGAAGCTCCTCGCCACCGAGATCACCGCCCTTCTGCACGGCCGGGCGGCGGCGGAAGCGGCGGCCGAGACGGCGCGCAAGACCTTCGAGGAAGGCGCGATTTCCGGCGACCTGCCCACCGTCGAGGTGCCCGCCCGCGAGCTTGAGGAAGGCATCGGCGTGCTCGCCGCCTTCGCCGAGAAGGCCGGGCTGGTCGCCTCCAATGGCGAGGCGCGCCGGCAGGTGAAGGGCGGCGGGCTCAAGGTGAACGACGCCGCCGTCACCGACGAGAAGGCGGTGCTGACCGCCCGCGACCTGACGCCCGAAGGCGTCATCAAGCTCTCTCTCGGCAAGAAGAAGCACGTGCTGCTGAAGCCGGTGTGAGGGCCTCGCGTACACACGTCATCCCAGACGGCCGGCAGGCCTATCCGGGATCGCGCGCAGTTTGGAGAGCGATCCCGGCTCTCCGGCTACGCCTCCGGCCGGAATGACGACATTCGCGCCGTAAGGGCGATTCCTACCGCGTCGGCACCACGGCGGGCGGGGTCGGGTCGGGCGCCTGCCGAAACTCGAAGATCTTGCGCAGGAAACCCGGCGCGATGGCGGAGATCGGGTTCACCCGCAGCGTCGGACCCGAAAGCGGTCCGACGATCTCGTAGGTGACGCCCACCAGCCCCTCGTTCTGGCCGCCGCCGAGGAAGAATCCGACAACGGGCAGCCGGCTGAACAGGTTGTTCAGCCCATAGGCCGGCACATAGGTGCCGCGCACCGCGATGCGGTCGCTGGCGAAATCGAGCGTGCCGTCGAAGGTGGAGCCGATGGTCGGTCCCCAGATCGCCCCTTCGCGGATCGAAAGCTGCTCGGCGGAGCGCTGGAATTCGACCTGAAGCTTGCGGAAGACAATGGCTGAGCCCGGCTGCGGGCGCCCGTCGCCGCCGGTCTTCGGCGCGGCGGCGATCAGCCGGTCGAGGCCGGGCTCGCCGCGGATGATGAAGTCGCGCATGTTGACCGTGCCCAATTGGGCCTTGCCGTCTCCGCGCGGCGCGTCGATGTCGACCCACATGTCGCCGCCATAGATGCGCGCATACAGGTTGATGAAGCGCAGCAGCGCGCCGGCATCGCTGGTGGCGACGCGCAGGCGCGGGCGTCCGTTGCCCTGCGTGGCAAGGTCGCCATTGACCCCGCCGTCGCGCCCGACCAGCGCACCGAGCGAGAAGGCGCGCAGGTCGCCGTTGCGGCGCGAGAGGGTGAGCGCGGCCTGGCGCATGGTCTCGCCATTGTTGCCGACCACGACCCCGAGCTTCACATCGAGGTCGATGTCGGCCGGCTTGACGTTCTGCTGGCCGGCAATCGGGGCTTCCATCAGGTCCTTGAGGAAGGCGCGGGCCTCGATCACCTCGCCGCGCACCGTGATCTTCAGCGCCCCGTCGGCATTCTCGACCTTCACGCTCGCCTTGTCGCCGTCCGAGAGCTGGAAGGTCGGCAGGTTGGCGCTCACCAGCGCGGATTTGGAATCAAGCTCGACGGTGCCGCGTATGTTGACGCCCTGCCCCGTCACCACGAGGTCTTCCAGCCGCGTGCCCGCGCTCGTCAGCGTCGCCTTGGCGGTCAGGCGCGCCGGCTTGCCCGCCGGCTTCGACCAGCCCGGCACCAGCTCGGCCAGACGCGCATTGGTGAGGTCGATATCGACATCGGCAGTCTTCGACTTGGGGCCGACTATGCCCGATACCTTCACGCCCACCGATCCCGACATGCCGCCGAGATCGAGGCCGAGCTTCTCGCGGGCGGCGTCGTCGAGCGTCGCGGCGAGCACGAAGGTGATGTCGCCGCTGGCCGGGCGGCTGTACTCGAAGCTCGCCGGCGCGCCGCCGACCTTGCCCTGTCCGCGCAGCACGGTGGCGGCGGGGGTCACAAAGACGCGCACCTTGGCGTCGTCGAGATTCTGGCCGAACGCCACCTTGCTGGCATCGAAATTGGTGAGATCGGCATCGAAGGCGTAGTCGACGTCGGAGGGCTGGATGTTCTCCGACAGCCTGATGTTGATCTGCGCCGTGCCGTCTATGGTCCCGTTCACGGTCTGCACGTCCACCGGGAACACGCCGGGCGTGCGCAGGGCCGGCATGGCGGCAAGCTCGATGGCGGCGGCGGCCGAGCCGTTCACCGCCACCCGCACCTTGGCGTCGGGCTTGGCCGGCGCGGTGTCGGGCACGTCGAACACCGCCTCGCTGATGTTGAGCCGGCGCCGGCCCGGCGTCTCCATGACGCCCTTGGCGACGTCGACATGGGCGGTGCGCCCGGTCACGCGCACGGCGACGTTGGCCTCGCCGATGGTCGGCAGCCCCACCACCGGGACGAAACGGCCATTGGTGCCGGTAATGTCGATGTTCAGCGCGTCGTCCGCGAGCGGCCGGTCCTTGCGGCCGATCGAGGCCAGCGGCGCCTTGAAGAAGATCTCGGCGTGAGTCACATCGCCGGCGACCAGATTGTCGTAGACCCAGCGGCGCGGCTCCGGCGCCGCCAGGACCGGCCAGAGCCGGATCAGCGAGGTGGCCGACATCGGCGTCGCTGACACGCTCATCGAGAGCGAGGGCACGGCGGCGCCGAGATCGAGCGCCCCGCCAATGGTCACGCCGCCCTGCGGTCCCTTCAGCTCGCCACGCTCGATGGCGAGGCGCTGGCCCGCCGGATCGAAGGACAGGACGGCCGCGTTGTCGTCGAGGACGAAGGGCGGCACCTTCTCGGCAAACGGGCCACCACCGCTGAAACTCGCGCGGGACGTGCGCGTGGTGAGGGTCCATTTGCCCGCCGCGTCGGCGGGCATGCGTACCTCGCCGGTCAGGTCCATGGCGAAGGGTCCGGCCTGCACCGTCACCGAGGTCAGGTCGATCAGGCGCTGGGCGGGATCGATCGCGAAGGCGATGGAGGCTTCCTCGACGAGCATGCGGCCCGCCGCGTCGGAGCCGAGTTGGAGTTCGCCGGCGCCGACGCCGAGGCGCCCCTCGCTCGCCAGCAGCAGCCCGAAATTGTCGATGCTGGCCTTGAGGTCGACGGTAAGCGGTGAGGTGGCGAGGATGTCGCCATCGGCCTTGCCGGCGGCAAGAAGCAGGTCGCGCGGGGCAAGGTCGCGGATGGCCAGAACCAGATCGCGGCGGCCATCGACCAGTGCGCCGATGGTGGCCTGCGCCGACCACGGCCCGTCGGTGCCCCCGGCCGTGAGGTCGAAGGTCACGCCGCCCTCGTGCGGACGCGACAGGGACAGGTCGATATCGTCGAAGGTCCAGCTGCGCCCGCTGGCCTCGCTGCGGATGACGACGACGCCGTCGCGCAGGCCGATGGAACTCAGCGTGCCGCCGTCGAGACCGCCGCGGTCGATCTGGTGGGCGAGCGCGGCCAGCGCGGTGAGCCGCAGCGGGGCGAAGGGCGCCGCCAGCGGCGGCGCCTGCGACGTGCCCGCAGGGCTCCCCTCATGCGCGAGGGCGGCCGGGCTGACTTCCCCCGGTGCCGCCGACGGCGCAGGAAGCGTGGCGATGGGATGGTCGGGCGAGGCGATGGCCGCGCCGCCCTCGGTGGAAACGGCAAGCTGGCCCTGCGCGTCGATCAGGACGTTCAGCCGGACGCCGACGAGATCGACGCGCTTGGGTTGCATCAGCCAGGGCAGCCAGCGATCCTGAAGCGCCACTTCCGCCTGCGGGGCGACGGCGATCACATCGCCGCCGGCATCGCGCACCACGATGTCGGTGGCGTGCAGAACCATGCCGCCCTCCGGCGCGCGGTCGGCCAGAATGCCGCCAATCTCGACCGTGCGTCCCTCGCCAAGCCGGGATTCGAGCGCGCGCTCGACATAGGGGCGCGCCATGTCGATGGTCACGACGCCGGTAACGAACAGCAGATAGGCAAGGGCGACGACGACGACACCGGCGCAGATGAGCGAGCCGCCCGACCAGTAGCAGACGCGCAGCCAACGGCGACCGCCGGCGGGCTCCGCGCACGCCTGCTCCACACACGCTTTGGCCGCGCGACGCATGCGCAGCTTTCTGACGTTGCGCTTTCCGCCGGGGTCCGGCCTGTGCGTCGTCGGCTCTTTCATCTAGGGCTCGAATCCTCGCAAGCTTGGGCATAATGCCCCTGCCGTCGACGGGGAGCGACAGCTTTCGACACGCGGATGGTCATGCGCAGTATCACGAACGGTGATCCGCTGCGTCCTTCCAGCCGAACAACGCAAAATCACGCCGAAAGGAAGGCAAATGGCCGAGATTGCTGACGGGCAACCCGCTCCCGACTTCACCCTTGCGACAGATGGGGGCGAGAGCGTGACGCTCGCCGCCTGTCGCGGGCGCAAGCTGGTCCTGTATTTCTATCCAAAGGCGGGCACGCAGGGCTGCACGCTCGAAGCTCACGACTTCAACCGGCTGAAGCCGGACTTCGACGCCGCCGACACGCGCGTCATCGGCATCTCGCCCGATCCCGACAAGGCGCTCGCCCGGTTCCGCTCCAAGGAGGGGCTGACCTTCGACCTTGCCGGCGACGAGGCGCACAAGGTGCTTGAGGCGTATGGCGTATGGGCGGAGAAGTCGATGTATGGCCGAAAATACATGGGCGTCGAGCGTACCACCGTTCTGATCGACCGCGACGGCGGGATCGCGCGCGTCTGGCCGAAGGTGAAGGTCGCCGGCCATGCCGATGAGGTCCTCGCCGCCGCCCGAACGCTGTAGGGGGCGTGGCCGACCCGCAAACGGCCGTCGTCCCGGCCGAGCGAAGCGAGAGCCGGGATCGCTCTCCAATGTTTGCGCGGTCCCGGATCGGCCCTCCGGGCCGTCCGGGATGACGAGAATGGGGAGGACGCGCTTCGGCGTCCTCGCCTCAGTCCACGTCGTCGACGCTGGCCGGGCCGCCGCCATAGGCGCGCTGGGCCAGCGCGGCCTCCATGAAGGGGTCGAGGTCGCCGTCCAGCACTTCCTGCGGGGTGCCAGACGTGACGCCGGTGCGCAGGTCCTTCACCAGCTGGTAGGGCTGGAGCACATAGGAGCGGATCTGGTGGCCCCAGCCGATGTCGGTCTTGGCCGCCTGATCGGCGGCGGCCTGCGCCTCGCGCTTCTTCAGCTCCATCTCGTAGAGCTTGGCGCGCAGCATTTCCCACGCGGTGGCGCGGTTCTTGTGCTGCGAGCGGTCGCCCTGCGCCACCACGGCGATGCCGGTCGGGATATGGGTGAAGCGCACCGCCGATTCGGTCTTGTTGACGTGCTGGCCGCCGGCGCCGCCCGAGCGCATCGTGTCGATGCGCAGATCGCTTTCCTTGATGTCGACCACGATGCGGTCGTCGATGACGGGATAGACGTCGACCGAGGCGAACGAGGTCTGGCGCCGCGCATTCGAATCGAAGGGCGAGATGCGCACGAGGCGATGCACGCCGGCCTCGGTCTTCATCCAGCCATAGGCGTTGTGGCCCTTGACCAGGATGGTCGCCGACTTCAGCCCGGCGGTCTCACCGGCCGATTCCTCGATCAGCTCGACCTTGAAGCCGCGCCGCTCGGCCCAGCGCGTGTACATGCGCAGCAGCATCAACGCCCAGTCCTGGCTGTCGGTGCCGCCGGCACCGGCATGGACTTCGAGATAGCTGTCATTGGCGTCCGCCTCGCCCGAGAGCAGAGCCTCGAGCTGGCGACGGGCCACTTCGGCCTTGAGCTTGCCGAGCGCGGCCTCGGCCTCCGTCACGATCGATTCGTCGCCCTCGGCCTCGCCGAGCTCGATCAGCTCGACATTGTCGGCGAGCTCGCGCTCGATGCGCTCCAGCGCGCCGAGACCGTCCTCCAGAGTGCCGCGCTCCTGCATCAGCTTCTGGGCGCGCTCGGGGTCGTTCCACAGATTCGGATCCTCGGCGAGCGCGTTCAGCTCGGCAAGGCGCGCCTTGGAGCGATCGAAATCGATGTGCTGCCGCAGCAGGCCGGCGGCTTCACGGATCTCGTCGATGCTCGTTTCGAGATCGGCGCGCATGGTTCGGTCACTCTCAGAAGGAGGCGGAAGGCGGCGGAAAATAGAGAGCTTGGGCAGGGCTGTAAACGGCCCGCCTGCCGTGGAACGGAAAACGCGTCCGGCGCGACCCTCAGGCATTGCGGGATGGCGCCCCGGCAATAAGCTGGTGCCTCCCGAAAACGGAGAGCCCCATGCGCCTCATCGGCATGCTGGATTCGCCTTATGTCCGCCGCGTGGCGGTCTCGCTGGCCTTCCTCGACCTTCCCTTCGTCCATGAAGGGGTATCGGTGTTCCGGCACTATGACCGCTTCGCCGCCGTCAATCCGGTGGTCAAGGCGCCGACTCTGGTGACGGATGCGGGCGTGGTGCTGATGGAATCCAGCCTCATCCTCGAACATGCCGAGCGCCTCGCCGATCCGGCCCGTTCGCTCGTGCCGGCCGACATCGACGCCCATGCGCGCGCCCAGCGCATCATCGGCCTCGCCCTCGCCGCCTGCGAGAAGAGCGTGCAGATCGTCTATGAACGCCAGCTTCGCCCGGCCGAAAAGCAGCACCAGCCCTGGATCGACCGGGTGACGGGCCAGTTGCTCGCCGCCTACGGGCTGCTGGAGGAAGAGATCGGCACCGGCGGCGACTGGCTGGCCGGGACGCGGCCGCTGCAGGCCGACATCACCGCCGCCATCGCCTGGACCTTCACCCGCGACCTCATCCCCGACGTCGTGGCGGCAAATGCCTTCCCGGCCGTGGCGGGTCACGCCGCGCATGCCGAATCGCTGCCGGAATTCCTGGCCTGGCCGCACGCCTGAGAAAAGCGAGGCCGGCGGACCCGCCGGCGGGCGCTCAGTAGAGCCCGCCGGTACCGCTCGCGCCGACCGCGCGGTCGGCCTCGGGATTGATGCCGATCGGATTGCCGGACGCATCGGTGGCGCCAATGATCGAGTAGCTGTCCGGCGGCGAGGTGCCCGGCTTGAAAGCTTCGAGGATCGACGCCTCGCCCGGGCCGGCGCGCAGGCCGCTCTTCGGGTTGATGCGGATCAGCTTGATGCCCGGCGGCACGCGGAACGGCACCGCCGGACGGTCGGCCAGCGCCGCCTTCATGAAATCGCGCACCACCGGCGCGGCGAGCAGGCCGCCGGTCGAGCCCTTGCCCATCGGCTTGGGCGTGTCGAAGCCGAGATAGACCGCGACCACGATGTCGGGGGTGTAGCCGACGAACCAGGCGTCTTTTTCCTCGTTGGTCGTACCGGTCTTGCCGGCAATCGGCTTGCCGAGCTCCTTCAGCGCCGTGCCGGTGCCGCGCTGGACCACGCCTTCCAGCATCGAGGTGATCTGGTAGGCGGTCATCGGGTCGAGCACCTGCTCGCGGCGGTCGATCAGGACCGGCTCGCTCTGGCCGCTCCATTTGGCGGCGTCGCAGCCGCGGCACTCGCGCTCGTCGTGACGGTAGATGGTCTTGCCGTAGCGATCCTGGATACGGTCGATCAGGGTCGGCTTGATGCGCTTGCCGCCATTGGCGAACATCGAATAGCCGCCGGCCATCCGCACCGCCGTCGTCTCGCCGGCGCCGAGCGACATGGAGAGCACGGGCAGCAGGTTGTCGGACACGCCGAAACGCTTGGCGTATTCGACGATCAGCGGCATGCCGAGATCGTTGGCGAGGCGCACGGTCATCACGTTGCGCGACTGCTCGATGCCGAAGCGCAGCGTCTGCGGCCCGTAGAACTTGCCGGAATAGTTCTCCGGCCGCCACGTCGCCTGCCCGGCCTGCGCCAGTTCGAAGGGCGCATCCATGATCACGCTGGAGGGCGTGTAGCCATTGTCGATGGCCGCCGCGTAGACGAAGGGCTTGAAGGAGGAGCCCGGCTGGCGCTGGGCCTGGGTGGCGCGGTTGAACTGGCTCTCGTCGAAGGAGAAGCCGCCCGCCATGGCCAGCACGCGCCCGGTCGAGGGGTCCATCGCCACCAGCGCGCCCTCGATGTTGGGCTGCTGGCGCAGGCGCCACTGGTCGGGCTTGCCGTCCACCGGCTCGACATAGATCACGTCGCCGGGCTTGAGCACGCCGGAGACGCCGTTCTTGGCGTTGCGGGTCGCCCATTTCACGCCGTCCGGCGTGATCATGCCGACGTCGCGCTGGTTCGACAGCACGCCGGAACGGTCGCGCTGCGGCTGAAGGCCGATGCGCGCGCCCTTGGCGTCGGAATCGAGCACCACGGCGAGGCGCCAGGGAATGTCGGTGAAGGTGCGCACATCGGCGAGGCGCCCGCCCCAGTCGCCCGAGGTCTCGATGCGCGTCACCGGGCCACGGAAACCGCGCTGCTCGTCATAGCGCGTCAGCCCGTCCAGCAGCGCCTTCTTGGCGTATTGCTGGAGCTTGGGGTTGAGCGTGGTGCGCACCGACAGGCCGCCGCCATAGAGCTTTTCCTCGCCGTAGCGCTCGAAAATCTCGCGGCGGACCTCCTCGGCGAAATACTCGGCCGAGAAGATGTGCGCGCCGGTCGGGCGCACGGTGACGGCGAGGTCCGTCGCCTTGGCGGCGTCGGCTTCCTGCTGGGTGATGTAACCGTTCTCGGCCATGCGATCGATCACCCAGTTGCGGCGGTCGACGGCGGCATCGTGGCGGCGGAACGGATGGTAGTTGTTCGGGCCCTTGGGCAGCGCGGCGAGATAGGCGGCCTCGGCGATGGTCAGCTCGGAGACCGACTTGTCGAAATAGAGCAGCGAGGCGGCGGCGACGCCGTAGGAGCCGATGCCGAGATAGATCTCGTTCAGGTACAGTTCGAGGATCTTGTCCTTCGAATAGGCGCGCTCCATGCGCAGGGCGAGCAGCGCTTCCTTGATCTTGCGGTCGAAGGAGACCTCGTTGGTCAGCAGGAAGTTCTTCGCCACCTGCTGGGTGATGGTCGAGGCGCCCTGCGGGCGGCGGCCCGAGCCGTAATTCTGCAGGAAGGCGTAGCCGGCGCGGCCGATGCCGGTCAGGTCGATGCCGCCATGCGAATAGAAGTTCTTGTCCTCGGCGGACAGGAAGGCTTCCTTCACCAGCTCGGGAATGTTCTGGATCGGCAGATAGAGCCGGCGTTCCTTGGCGTACTCGGCCAGCAGCGATCCATCGGCCGCGTGGATGCGCGTCATCACCGGCGGCTCGTAGTTCTGGAGCTGGGAGTAGTCGGGCAGGTCCTGGGAGAACTTCCAGACGAAATAGCCTGCCGCCGCCCCGCCGACGATGAACACGATCGTGCCGAGAGCGAACAGGAAACCAAGAAACCGCAGAAGCAGCCGCATGCGGCCCTCGCCCCCGTAAGCTGGGGACTCCACCGCGCGCCAACGCGATGCGAGTCCGTTATCCGACGTCGCCCTTAGGGCAGCGTGTGCGCGGCAACTATGGCCTAATCGCGGCCGGTGACGGCTGCGTGGCGGCCACCGGCCGGGCGCTGGCTCCGTTCACGCCGGCAGGCAGCGCGACCGGAACGGCATCGTGAGGCTTCTGCGCCGCGAAATAGGCGTCGATGGCCACCGTCATCGCCTCGGTGACATTAGCCTGCCATTCCGTCGATGTCATGAGTTCGAGGTCCTTGCTGCTCGAAAGATAGCCCAGCTCGAACAGCACGGAGGGCACGTCGGGTGCCTTCAGGACCTTGAATCCCGCCGATTTGAGCGGGGATTTGTGCAGGCGCGCCGCCCCGGCCACGTTGCCCGCCAGCGTGCGGGCGAAATGGGCGGAGAAATTGCGCGTCTCGCGCTGGGCGAGGTCGAACAGGATGCCCGCCACGTCGGCCGGTTCCTCGGAAAGATCGAGGCCGGCGATCATGTCGGCCTTGTTCTCCGAATCGGCGAGGCGCTGGGCTTCCCCGTCCGAGGCGCGGTCGGAGAGCGTGTAGATGGTGGCGCCGCGTACGTCGCCGTCGCGCGAGCCGAGCGAATCGGCATGCAGCGAGATGAACAGCCGGGCGTTGTTCTCGCGGGCGAAGCGCACGCGCTGGCCGAGCGAGACATAGGTGTCCTTGGTGCGCGTCATCAGCGTGCGGTAGCGCCCGCTCGCCTCCAGCCGGTCGTGGAGCTGCCGGGCGATGGTGAGCACGAGCTGCTTCTCGGTGACGTCGAAGGCCGGGTTCACCGCGCCCGAATCGACGCCGCCATGGCCGGGATCGATGACGATCACCGGGCGCATGTCGCCCACCTGCGCCTGCTCGGCCGTCGGCATCTCGGGCACTTCGGCACGGTGGGGCTGCGACGAGGACGCCTTGAGCGCACTGACGAAGGTGGCGCGGTCGGTCTTGACGAGATCGACCACGAGGCGGGCCGGCTGGTCGTCCATCGGCTCCAGCACGAAGGCCTTGTCGATGGTCACCGGCGCGTTGACGTCCATCACGATGCGCGCCTTGCCGGGCGCGAACAGGCCGAAGCGATAGGCGGCGACGAGGCCGCGCCCCTCCTGCCCCGCCGTCGGCGGCAGCGCGAAGACGACGTCGGGAATGTCGATGACGACCCGGTAGGGATCGGCAAGGGTGAAGGCGCCGAGCGGCACCGAACGCGAGAGGTCGACGACGAGGCGGGTGCGCTCGCCGTCGCCAGCCAGACGCGCGTCGCTCGCCACCACCGGCTCGGCGGCCCGGGCGGGGGCGAACACGGACAGGCTGGCCGGCAGCCACAGCGCCGCCGCCAGCCAGAGCCCGATCATTCCCCCACGCATCGCCATCGCCGCCTGCCACCTCCAGCCCGGAAAACATCCTGCCGCGCATCGCGTCGCACATCGCGCCGCGCCTCCCGACCTTTCTAGCCAAATACCAACGAAGCGTTAACCGTCGCCCGCATGGCGACTCGCGGTTGCGTCCGGCCGTTGCCCGCGAGCAACGCGCCGATTCCGATCAATCGGATGCGATCCTTGCCAAATCGGCACGCATGCCGCTATTAAGGGCACGCATATGGTTCGCATTCCGGGTCGCTCGATGACGTCCGGCTTTGCGATCCCGAGGCGAAGGGCGCGCCAGCGATGGATGCGCCCGGCACAGGGCGACGATAAAAGCCCCCGCGCTGACTGGCGCGGAGGCGCGTGGCGGTGCCGCACGCGGTCGGAACGACCGCGCGCCGAAGGATCGCGGTCCGCGCCGTCGCTTCCGGGCCATCGGACACCGCTTCCACGCGCGACTCTTCGTGATGTCGCGCCCATTGCGGCCCTGCCACCATGTGCCTTGAGCCGGATCGCGCGCGGTCGCGGCTTGTCCTGTTCGGTCGAGGATGGACGGCAGCCTACGATGATGCGTCAGCCGGCGAGTGAGGGTCAGGTGCGCGGAGGGTTTTCCCGCCGCATGCGCGCCCTCCGGCCCGTGGCCTGTGCATCGCGTCGGCGCTCCTCTTGCGAGACGTTCCGTTCCAATCGCCGCATCCCCTGCCCGCTTCCGATCACCGCTTACTGGCACGGCCCCTGCCGTCGGGCGTCCCTCGCGACGTCGACGCGGCCGCTGCCGCATATGAGAGTTCTATGGCCAACAAGATGCTTATCGACGCCACCCATCCCGAGGAGACCCGGGTGGTGGTGGTGCGCGGCAGCCGAGTCGAGGAATTCGACTTCGAGGCCGCCAACCGCAAGCCGCTGCGCGGCAACATCTACCTCGCCAAGGTAACGCGGGTAGAGCCTTCGCTTCAGGCCGCCTTCATCGAGTATGGCGGCAACCGGCATGGCTTCCTCGCCTTCAGCGAGATCCATCCCGACTACTACCAGATCCCGGTCGCCGACCGTCAGGCGCTGCTCGCCGAGGAAGAGCGCCAGCAGCGGCGCGACGCCGAGGCGGAAGACGAGGACAAGCCCAAGGGCCGCGTCCGCCGCCCGCGCGGCGCCGCCAGGAGCGCCGACACCGAGGAGAGCGTCTCCGAGGCCGCAGCGCCCGAGGATGGCGACGGCGAGGCCGCCGCGCCCGCGCGCCGCTCGCGTCGGCGTCCGTCCTCCTCCGATGACGAGGGTGGCGGCGAGGTCGAGGAGATCGCCGGCGAAGAAGAGATCGTCGACGAGGTCGGCTCAGACGACGCGCTGGAGGAAGTGCCCGAGCGCGCCGCCCCGCGTGGCCGCGCCCGCACCTACAAGATCCAGGAAGTGATCAAGCGCCGGCAGGTGATGCTGGTGCAGGTCGTCAAGGAAGAGCGCGGCAACAAGGGCGCGGCGCTCACCACCTATCTGTCGCTCGCCGGCCGCTATTCGGTGCTGATGCCCAACACCGCGCGCGGCGGCGGCATCTCCCGCAAGATCACCTCCGCCGAGGACCGCCGCCGGCTGAAGGAGGTCGCCTCCGACCTCGAAGTGCCGGAGGGCATGGGCGTCATCCTGCGCACCGCCGGCGCCAACCGCACCAAGCCGGAGATCAAGCGCGACTTCGAGTATCTCCTGCGCCTGTGGGAGAATGTCCGCGAGCTGACGCTGGGTTCGACCGCGCCGTCGCTGGTCTATGAGGAAGGCTCGCTGATCAAGCGTTCGATCCGCGACCTCTACAACAAGGACATCGACGAGGTTCTGGTCGCCGGCGAGGAAGGCTATCGCGAGGCCAAGGACTTCATGCGCATGCTCATGCCGAGCCATGCGAAGAACGTGAAGGTCTACAAGGACCTGCAGCCGGTCTTCACCCGCTTCGGGGTGGAGAGCCAGCTCGACGCGATGTTCCTGCCGCAGGTGCAGCTGCGCTCGGGCGGCTATCTCGTCATCAACCCGACCGAGGCGCTGGTCTCCATCGACGTGAACTCCGGGCGCTCGACCCGCGAGCACAATATCGAGGACACCGCGCTCAAGACCAACCTCGAAGCCGCCGAGGAAGTCGCCCGCCAGCTGCGCCTGCGCGATCTCGCGGGCCTCGTCGTGATCGACTTCATCGACATGGACGAGAAGCGCAACAACCGGGCGGTCGAGCGCAAGCTCAAGGACTGCCTGAAGAACGACCGCGCCCGCATCCAGCTCGGCCGCATCTCGCATTTCGGCCTGATGGAGATGAGCCGCCAGCGCATCCGCACCGGCGTGCTGGAAAGCTCGACCGAGGTCTGCCCGCACTGCGGCGGCACCGGCCATGTGCGCTCCTCGCCCTCCGTCGCGCTGCAGCTCCTGCGCGCCGCCGAGGACATGCTCCAGCGCTCCAACACGCATAACCTCGTGGTCCGCACGCGCGCCGAGAACGCGCTCTACGTGCTCAACCACAAGCGCGCGCATCTGCACGAGCTGGAGACCCGCTTCGGCGTGCTCATCACCATCTCGGCCGACCCGACGCTGACCGGGCTGACCCCCTTCGCCATCGACAAGGGCGAAGCGGTGCTGAACCCGATCCCGCTGCCGCGCGCGCCGGAACTGGTGATCGAGCCCGAGGACGAGATCGTCATCGCCGACGAGCTGGACGAGGCCGAGGAGGAGGCTGCGGCCCCGAGCCGTCCCCAGCCGGCGGCCGCCGCGAGCGGCGAAGGCCCGGGCGACGCCCAGGGTGACGCGCTGGGCGATGGCGGCGGACGCCGTCGCCGCCGGCGTCGCCGGCGTCGGCGCGGTGCCGGCCCCAATGGCGAGAACGGCCAGCGCAACGGCGAGAACGGTACCGATACCGCCGGCATCGAGTTCGAGGACGACGGCGAGGGCGACGAGGATGCGGATGGCGACGCGGACACCGCCGCCGAGGCTCCCGCCGCTCAGGCGCCTGCCGAGGCCTATGTGACCGAGACGACCGCCGACGACGCCAGCGCCGAGGCTCCCGCGCCGGTCGCGGAATTGGCGGCGGCGGAAGCTCCTGCCGAGGACGCTCCCGCCGAGGACGTCCCGGCCGAGGAGGCGCGTCCGCGCCGTGGCCGTCGCGGCGGCCGCCGCACGCGTGGCGGCAAGGCCGGCGAGGACACCGGCACCGAGGCCGTCGCGGAAGCGGCGACCGAGGCTGCCGCCCCCGAAGCGGTCGCGACCGAGGCTGCGGCGGTGGAAGCCGCCCCCGCGCCGGAGGCGGCACCCGCCACCGAAGCCAAGCCGCGCCGGCGTCGCTCCACGGTGCGCGAGCCCGCGCCGGTCGTGAGCGCGCCTGTCGAGGTTCCGGCCGAGGCTGCCGAGCCGGCGCCGGTTGAGTCGACCTCTGCCGAGCCGTTCGCCGAGGCCCCCGCCGAAGAGCCGGCGGCGGTTTCCGCTCCCGAGGCGGCGCCTGCACCGGCCGATGACGACCCCAACCGTCCGCGCCGCACCGGCTGGTGGCAGCGCAAGATCTTCGGCGAGTGAGCTTACTCGCCGTCTGAAAACGGAAAACGGCGCCTCACGGCGCCGTTTTCTTTTGCGGGAGAGGCTGCCCGCGCCTCAGGCCCGCAGCGCCGCCGCATTGTCCTGCGCCCACCGGGCTACCGAAATCGGCGCATGGCCGGTCAGCGTCTCCACCGCGTCGGTGACACCGGCCGTCCAGCCCTCGCGCACCGGATGGAAGATGAAGGCGAGGAAGCGCGCATAGTCCTCGCCGACGCCCGCGCCGGTGAGGATGCCGACGAAAGTCTCGTCGTCGATCGGCGTGTAGCCGACCTTCCGGCCGATGACGCCCGAGAGGATTTCCGCCGCCTCGCCATAGCCCAGTGCCTGCGGGCCGGTGAGGTTGAAAGCCAGCCCGTCGAGGCGGTCGCTGGTGAGCGCGCTCGCCGCGCTGGCGGCGATGTCGCGCGCGTCGACGAAGCTCGACTTGCCTTCGCCCGCCGGCACCGCGACGACGCCGGCGTGGTCGATGCCCGGCTTCCAGAAATTGAGGAAATTGTCGGTGAACCAGTTCGGCCGCAGGATCACATACGGCACGCCCGCGCCGATCAGCGCCAGCTCGACCTGGCGGTAGGGGATGGAATCGTCGGCGTCGACGCCGATGGCGGTCTGGAGCACCACCTTGACCTTGCGGGCGGCGGCGGCCTCGATGACCGGCGTCAGCAGTTCTTTCGAGTTCACATAGCCGCCGGGCAGCATGACGAAGGCGCGGTCGACGCCCTCGAACGCCGCCGCGAAGGTCTCCGGCTTGCCGAATTCGAAGGCGACGCCCTCGGCGCCCTCGATGGGCTGGCCGCCGCGCGAGGCCGCCTTCACCGCCTCGCCCTTGGCGAGCAGCGCCTTCACCAGCGGGCGGCCGACATGGCCGCTGGCGCCGAGCACGAGAATTTTCCCGGCGGGATTGTTGCCTGACATCATCACTCTCCTTAGTATCCAGTAGAAACCATGTTTCTGATGAAAACATACTGGTTGCCGGAGAGGCGCGAAAGAGAGCACTTTCGGCTCACATGGTGGCGTCGGGGAAACCTGCCGCGCCGCCGGGATCGACGGAGAGACGATGCACCCCGCCTATGACGTCTATGAGGACCGCTGCCCTACGCGCCTCGTGCTGGACCGGCTGGCCGACAAATGGGCGCTGCTCATCCTTGACCATCTCGGCGAGGGCACGATGCGGTTCAATCATCTGCGCCGCGACATCAAGGGCATCTCGCAGAAGATGCTGTCGCAGACGCTGAAGAAGCTGGAGCGCGACGGCCTGATCACCCGCACCGTCTACCCGACCGTGCCGGTGACGGTGGAGTACGCGCTCACCCCGCTCGGGCGCACGCTGGCACAGACCGCGGCGGCGCTGACCCATTGGGCCGAGAGCAACATGGACACCATCCTCGCCGCCCAGGCCGCCTATGACGCGGCCGGCGCGGAACGCTGAGCGCCCGCCTCACCCCTTGCGCAGGAAATCGCCGATGCGGTGCACGGCCTGGCGCATCTCGTCGGCGGAGCCGGCATAGGACAGGCGCAGGTAATGGTGGCCGCGATGCGGGTCGAAATCGACACCGGGCGTCGCCGCCACCAGCGCCTCGTCGAGCAGGCGGCGCGCGAAGCCGGCCGAATCGTCGGTGAAGCGCGAGACGTCGGCATAGAGATAGAACGCCCCGTCGACGGGCAGGAATTCCGGCAGCCCGGCGGCCGGCAGGCCCTGGGTGAGAATCAGGCGATTCTCCTCATAGCCGTGCTTGACCGCCTCCATCTCGGCCGCGCCGTCGAACGCCGCCTCGGCGGCGACCTGCGAGAGCGTGGGCACGGAGATCATCAGGTTCTGCTGGAGCCGCTCGACCGCCCGCACCAGCGAGGCCGGCATCACCATCCAGCCGACGCGCCAGCCGGTCATGCAGAAATACTTCGAGAAGGAATGGATGATGGTCGCGTCGTCGCTCACCGCCGCCGCCGTGCTGGCGGGGAAGGCGTAGTCGAGCCCGTGATAGATCTCGTCGGAGATGAAGCGGATGCCGAGCCCCTCGGCGGTGCGGATCAGCTCGGCCAGCGCCTCCGGGCGCATCATGGTGCCGGTCGGGTTGGCGGGGCTGGCCACCAGCACGCCCTTGAGCGGCGTGCGCCGGTGCGCCTCGATCAGCGCCTGCGGCGTGATCACCCAGCGCGAGGCGGCATCGGTCTCGATCAGCACCGGCTCGCAGCCGAGCGCGGTCAGGATATGGCGATAGGGCGGATAGCCCGGATTGGCGATGGCCACCCGGTCGCCCGCCTCGAACATCGACAGGAAGGCGAGCAGGAAGCCGGCCGAGGAACCCGTCGTCACCACCACGCGCGCCGGGTCGAGGTCGAGCCCGTAGGTGTCGCCATAGTGGCGGGCGATGCGGGCGCGCAGGCCCGGCAGGCCGAGCGCGGTGGTGTAGCCGATGCGCCCGTGCTCCAGCGCGCGGCGCGCCGCCTCGCGGGCGGTCGAGGGCGCCGGGGCGGCCGGCTGGCCGACCTCCATGTGGATGACGTGGCCGCCCGCCGCCTCGATGCGGGCGGCGCGCTCCATCACGTCCATGACGATGAAGGGGGCGATCTCGCTGCGGCGCGAGGCGCCGGCGAGACGCGCGGCGACCTGCGTCGGGGTCGGTGCGGAAGATGAGCTCATGTTGCCGAACCTTGCCGGGCCGCCGCATCCGCGCCGCATTCTCGGGCTCGTGTCGGCTGGCGTTCAATAGAAGATGATGAGGGCGAGACTTGACCCTGCCGTCGCGGCAGCGTCAGGTCGCCCGCACAATTTCGTGTCGATGGATGATGCTTCCCAGGCTCGTTGACAACCCCCCGCTTCGGCGGAACCCGCCCGCCCGGCCCTCGCGGCTCGGGTGCGCCTTCGCGCGCGCGGCGCGGGGGCTCGGCCTCGTGGCCGCGACCGCCCTCGCCGGCCAGGGTGCCCTCCAGCCCGCCATGGCGCAGAGCCAGGGCCGGCAGCCCAACATCATCCGCGACGCCGAGATCGAGCAGCTTCTGCGCGACTATACGCGACCGATCTTCAAGGTCGCCGGCCTGACCCAGCAGAACATCCAGATCGTGCTGGTCGGCAGCGACTCCTTCAACGCCTTCGTCGCCGACGGCCGGCGCATCTTCATCAATACCGGGGCGCTGAAGCAGTCCAAGACGCCGAACGAGATCATCGGCGTGCTGGCGCACGAGACCGGCCACATCGCCGGCGGCCACCTGTCGAACATGCGCCAGCAGCTCGAATCCGTGCAGACCGCCGCCATTGTCGGCATGCTGCTCGCCGCCGGCGGCATCGCCGCGGGCGCGGCCTCCGGCGCCAATATGGGCGCGGCGGCCAGCGCCCTCGTCGCGCCGCAGGAAATGGCGCGCCGGACGCTGCTGTCCTACCAGCGCGGCCAGGAAGCCTCGGCCGACCAGGCGGCGGTGAAGTACCTCACCGCCACCAAGCAGTCCGCCAAGGGCATGCTGACGACCTTCGAGCGCTTCCAGAACGAGCAGATGTTCCTGAGCCAGCGTGTCGACCCCTATGTGCTGAGCCATCCGATGGCGACCGAGCGCATCGCGCTGCTGTCCGAACTCGCCCGCCGGAGCCCCTATTACGACACCAAGGACCCGCCGGCGCTGCAGGCCCGCCACGACATGATGCGCGCCAAGCTGGTCGGCTTCACCCAGACCCCGGACGCGGTCAGCCGCGCCTATCCGGCCTCCAGCACCTCGCTGCCGGCACGCTATGCCCGCGCCATCTCGGCCTATCGCTATGGCAGCATTCCCGACGCGATCCGCCAGATCGACGCGCTGATCGCCGAGCAGCCGGGCAATCCCTATTTCTACGAGATCAAGGGGCAGGCGCTGCTGGAGGCCGGGCGGCCGCGCGAGGCGGTTCCGCCGCTGCGCCGCGCGGTGCAGCTCTCCAACGGCCACCCGCTGATCCGCATGCTGCTCGGCCAGGCGCTGGTGGCCACCGAGGACAAGTCCACCATGGACGAGGCGGTGCGGGAGCTGACTTTCAGCCTCCAGCGCGAGCCTTCCTCGCCCGGCGGCTGGCGCTACCTCGCCATGGCCTATGGCCGGAAGGGCGACATACCCAATGCCGATCTCGCCTCCGCCCAGGCCGCGTTCATGAGCGGGGAGTTCCGCTCCGCCCGCGAACTGGCGACGCGCGCGAAGAACGGCTTTCCCCTTGGCTCGCCCGGCTGGCTGAAGGCCGACGACATCGTCAACTTCAAGCCGCCGGTCGATCCCCGTTCGAAGAAAAAGGCCGGCCCGTGAGGCCGCGCCGCATCCCCTGTCCCCTGGAGAATCCGATGTCGCCGCTGTCCATCCTTCGCCGTGCCGGCCGCGGCACCCTCGCCGCCGGGCTCGCCGCCGTCCTCCTTTTGGGGGCGGCGCTCACGCCCGCCGCGGCGCTCGACGACGCGCAGCGCAAGGAGTTCGAGGGCGTCATCCGCGACTATCTGCTGAAGAACCCGGAAGTGATCCAGGAAGCGATCGTCGAGCTGCAGAAGCGCCAGCAGGCCGCCGAGGCCGGCCAGCGCAAGCAGGCCCTGACCGAGCTCAAGCCGCTGATCTTCGATTCGCCGCGCGGCGTCGTGGTCGGCAACCCCGATGGCGACGTCACCCTCGTCGAGTTCTTCGACTACAATTGCGGCTACTGCAAAAGGGCGCTCGGCGACCTCGTCGATCTGGTCGGCAGCGACAAGAAGCTCAAGGTGGTGCTGAAGGAATTCCCGGTGCTCGGACCGGGCTCGGTCGAGGCCGCGCGCGTCGCCGTGGCGGTGCGCCTGACCGCGCCGGACAAGTACTTCGCCTTCCACCAGAAGCTGCTGAGCGATCGCGGCCAGGCCAACAAGGCGAAGGCTCTGGAAGCCGCCGCCGAAGTGGGCGTCAACCGCGCCGCGCTCGAGAAGGCGCTGGAGAACCCGGAGATCGACGCCTCCCTTCAGGAGAGCCTGAAGATCGCCGATGCGCTCGGCATCGACGGCACGCCGAGCTATGTGCTCGGCGACGAGGTGGTGGTCGGCGCGGTCGGCCACGACCAGCTCCGCGAGGCCATCGCCGCAGTCCGCAAATGCGGCAAGGTCCAGTGCTGAGCCGCTGACCCCGTCAGCCCCATGCGTCCGGCGGAAGACGTGGATGCCCGGACCCGGCCCGGGGATGACGCCTTCCCGGCCCACCCGGCGCCCCCTGCCGCTGCAACCGGCTGGGGGTTACTGCCGCGTGCGGCGCGGCGGGGCTTGGCGCGGGGCGAGGCATTGCCTATAAACCCCAGCCGCCCCGGCCACTGCGGGCGGCGGCTGGCTTCCTGAGGCGCGATGCCCGACACGGTGCATGTTCTCAACGGTCCGAACCTCAACCTGCTCGGCACGCGCGAGCCGGAGGTGTACGGCCGCGCCACGCTGGCCGATGTCGAGGCCGCCTGCCGGGCGGCCTGCGAGAGCCACGGCCTCAAGCTGGTGTTTCGCCAGACCAATCACGAGGGCGAGCTCGTCACCTTCCTGCAGGAGGCGCGCGGCTCGCTCGGCGTCGTGCTCAACGCCGCCGCCTACACCCACACGTCCGTCGCCGTCGCCGACGCCATCAAGGCGGTCGGCCTCAATGTCGTCGAAGTCCACCTGTCCAACGTCTTCGCGCGCGAAGCCTTCCGCCATCACTCCTACATTTCGCCCGTTGCCCGCGGCGTGATCTGCGGGCTCGGGATCGAGGGTTACCGGCTCGCCATCGACGCGCTTGCCGGCTCCGCCGGCAGCCGCGCCAGCTGAAGGGAGACGGGAAGCGACCGTCACGGGATCATGATGAAAACCAACAAGCCGAACATCGACCCTGCGCTGGTGCGCGAGATCGCCAACCTGCTGTCCGAGAGCGACCTCACCGAGATCGAGGTGCAGCACGAGGATCTGCGCATCCGCGTCGTGCGCGCCCCGCCGACGGTCTATGCCGCCGCGCCGGTGGCGGTCGCCGCGCCGGCCGCTGCACCGGCCCCGGCCGCCGCTGTCGCCGCCCCCGCCGCGTCGGAAGACGTGTCGAAGCATCCCGGCCTCGTCACCTCGCCGATGGTCGGCACCGCCTATCTCGGCCCGGAGCCGGGCGCGAAGTACTTCATCGACGTCGGCTCGGTGGTCAAGGAAGGCCAGACGCTGCTGATCGTCGAGGCGATGAAGACCATGAACGCGATCCCCGCCCCCCGCGCGGGTACCGTCACCCGCATCCTCGTCGAGAACGCGCAGCCGGTCGAATATGGCGAGCCGCTCCTGATCATCGAGTGAGGAGCGCCCCGATGTTCGGCAAGATCCTGATTGCCAATCGCGGCGAGATCGCGCTGCGGGTGCTGCGCGCCTGCAAGGAAATGGGCATCGCCACCGTCGCGGTGCACTCCACCGCCGACGCCAACGCGATGCATGTGAAGCTCGCCGACGAGAGCGTGTGCATCGGCCCGCCGCCGGCCCGGGACAGCTACCTGAACATCCCGGCCCTGCTCGCCGCCTGCGAGATCACCGGCGCCGAGGCGGTGCATCCGGGCTACGGCTTCCTCGCCGAGAATGCCCGCTTCGCCGAAATCCTGATCGACCACGGCGTGCAGTTCATCGGGCCCAAGCCCGAGCATATCCGCATCATGGGCGACAAGATCGAGGCCAAGAAGACCGCCAAGAAGCTCGGCATTCCCTGCGTGCCCGGCTCGGATGGCGGCATCACCTCGGATGACGAGGCGGTCAAGGTCGCCAACGAGATCGGCTATCCCGTGCTGATCAAGGCCGCCGCCGGCGGTGGCGGTCGCGGCATGAAGGTTGCGCGCTCGGAGCAGGAGCTGTCCTCTGCCCTGTCGACCGCCCGCTCCGAGGCCCGCGCCGCTTTCGGCGACGATGCGGTCTATATCGAGAAATATCTCAGCACGCCGCGCCATATCGAGATCCAGGTGCTGGGCGACGGCAAGGGCAACGCCATCCATCTCGGCGAGCGCGACTGCTCGCTGCAGCGCCGCCACCAGAAGGTGCTGGAGGAGGCCCCCTCCCCGATCCTCACGCCGGAACAGCGCGAGCGCATCGGCGGCACGGTGGCGCAGGCCATGCGCGACCTGAAATATCTCGGCGCCGGCACCATCGAGTTCCTGTACGAGAACGGCGAGTTCTATTTCATCGAGATGAACACCCGTATCCAGGTGGAGCATCCGGTGACGGAGGCGATCACCGGGGTCGACCTGATCAACGAGCAGATCCGCGTCGCCGCCGGCCTGCCGATGAGCGTGACGCAGGACGACATCAAGCTGAACGGCCACGCCATCGAGTGCCGCGTGAACGCCGAGCACCCGCGCACCTTCCGTCCCTCGCCGGGCCGGATCGACAACTGGCACGTGCCCGGCGGGCCGGGCGTGCGGGTGGATTCGGCGGTCTATCAGGGCTATTCGATCCCGCCCTATTACGACAGCCTCGCCGGCAAGCTGATCGTCCATGCGGCCACGCGGGACGAATGCCTCGCCCGCCTCAAGCGCGCGCTGGACGAGTTCGTGGTGGAAGGCATCGAGACCACGCTGCCGCTGTTCCGCGAGCTGGTCGACAATGACGACATCAAGCGCGGCGCCTACGACATCCACTGGCTCGAGCACTTCCTCGCCGAAGGCGAGCCGGGCAGCTGACGCGCCTTCCGGCGTGACGGCGGAACGGGCGGCGGCGCCTTCACAGCGCCGCCGATCTCCGTCATTCTGCCGCTATGTCACACCCGCGCGAACATCAGGTCGAGATTACGCCGGAAGTGCTGCTGAAGGCCTATGCCTGCGGCATCTTCCCGATGGCGGAGAGCGCGGACGATCCGGGCCTCTACTGGATCGAGCCGGAGCGGCGTGGGGTGATCCCGCTGGACAGCTTCGCCATCACCGGCCGCCTCGCCCGCACCGTGCGCTCCGACCGCTACGAAATCCGTATCGACCATGATTTCGAGGCGGTCATCGACGGCTGCGCGGCCCCGGCGGACGGGCGCGGCTCGACCTGGATCAACCGGCGCATCCGCAAGCTGTATTGCGACCTGCACGCGCGCGGCTACTGCCATTCGGTCGAGGCGTGGCAGGACGGGGAACTCGTCGGCGGGCTCTACGGGGTGCGGCTGGGGCGCGCCTTCTTCGGCGAGAGCATGTTCCACACGGCCCGCGACGCCTCGAAGGTGGCGCTGGTGCATCTGGTGGCGCGGCTGAAGCGCGGCGGCTTCGTGCTGCTGGATACCCAGTTCGTGACCGATCACCTGAAGAGCTTCGGCGCCATCGAGGTGCCGCGGCGCCAGTATCACCGCCTGCTCGCCGAGGCGCTGGCGGAGGGCGAGGCCGATTTCTACTGCTGGCCGCCGGGCGAGGCGATCACCGGCGCGCTCTGCTTGCAGTCGGTCAGCCACACATCGTAGATCGGGTGCTCGACACCGTGCAGGCCGGGGCTGGAAGCGAACATCCAGCCGCCGAACAGCGGCTGCACCTTGCCGTCGAGCGTGATCTCCTGAACCTCCACGAAGCCCGTGGTGTTCTGCTGCTCGGTCTCCGGCCGCGTGTAGCAGGCGCGCGGGGTGATGCGCAGCGCGCCGAACTGGACGGTCTCGTTGATCGAGACGTCGAAGGAGATGATCCGGCCGGTGATCTTGTCGAGGCCGGAGAACTCGGCGGTCGGGTTCTCGACCTTCTGCTCGGGCGGCTGCACCACCTCGATGTCGCCGCCGGGGCCGACGCTGGCCTGACCGGGAACCTCGGGCGGCGCCTGCGCGGGCGCGCGCGGGGCGCCGGCGTCCGGGTCTTCCATGATGGAGGGCACGCCGGGGCCGCCGGGGGGCGAATCGGGATTCTCGACCGGGCCGGACGGCAGGCCGGGCGGCGGCGCCAGCGGCTGGGCATCGACACCGCCCTGCCAGCCCTGCTGGGCGGCGAGCGGCGCCGTCAACGCGGCAAGAACCACGGGGGCGAGAACCACGGGGGCAAGCGCCACGGCGGCGAGAAGCGCGGAACGGAACGGAGCGGCGAACATCGAAAGGCCTCGGCTGCCGCGCATCCCCGTCGACGCGCGCCTGAGGCCAAGATGACGGGCAATGCGGCGATGTCGGGGCGGGCGCGGCGACATGCGCCCCGCCGGACGCGGAAGGGTCACTCGGGCGTCCAGGCCTTGTAGTCGCCCGTCACAACCGGGCGGTGGCCGCTGGCGAGGGTCGAGCCGGGCGGGTGATAGGCATTGGCGGTGCCGGTCGGGTTGGGCCGGTGCGGCTTCTCCCACTCGCGCGGGACATAGGTCTCCTGCGACGGCGGCACGTCGGAGCGCTGGTGCATCCAGGCATGCCAGCCGGGCGGAATCGCGGTCGCCTCGGCATAGCCGTTGAAGATCACCCAGCGGCGCTCGAAGCCGAGCGCCGGGTCGATCTTGCCGCCCTTGGTGCGGTAGTAGCGGTTGCCGGCCTCGTCCTCGCCAACGAACTCACCATGGCGCCATGTGTGGAAGCGCGTGCCCATGGTCTGGCCGTTCCACCAGGTGAAGGTCTCGGTGATGACGTCGGAAAGCTTCACGGAATTCGTCCCTGCGCCGGCTTGGAGCTCGGGCGGAACATGCCACCCGCGCCGCCCGGTGTCCAGCGTGCCCGCGCTCGCGCGCGGGTCTTACGCACGGCGGAACTCGGTGGCGAAATAGGCCAGGGCGAGCCCGACGAGGCCGATGCCGGCGCCCGTCACCGCGCCCCAGCCGGCGAGTTCGTAGAGCGGGCTCGCCAGCGCCGAGCCGAGCGCCCCGCCGAAGAAGAAGGTGGCGATGTAGAGCGCGTTCAGCCGCGAGCGCACCTCCGGCGCCAGCATGAAGATGGCGCGCTGGCCGAACACCAGATTCGCCGTCGCCGCGCAGTCGAGCACGATGGCGCCGATGGCGAGCACCACCACCGAGGAGAGGCCCACGCCCAGCTCGGTGACGAGGAAGCCGGCCACCGCCAGCACCAGCGCCCAGCCCGTCGCGGCGCGGGAGAAGCCGCGGTCGGCGATCCATCCGGCCAGCGGCGAGATGACGACGCTCGCCGCCCCCGCCAGCGCGAACAGCGCGATGCCCTGCTGGCCGAGCCCGAACTGCGGCGTGGCGAGCAGAAGCGGAACGGCGGTCCAGAACAGGGTGAAGGCGCCGAACATCGCCGCCTGATACGCCGCGCGCCGCCGCAGCACCGGCTGCGAGCGCATCAGCGGCCAGAGCGAGCCGACGAGTTGGCGATAGCTGGTGCGCCCGCCGGGATGGCGCGGCGGCAGCGCCGCCCGCAGGCCGACGGCCAGCGCCAGCATGGCCAGCGCGGCAATGAGGAAGACCGCCCGCCAGCCGAGCCAGTGGGCGAGCAGGCTGGACACCGGACGGGCGAGCAGGATGCCGGTCATCAGCCCGCTGACCACGCTGCCGACCTTGCGCCCGCGCTCCTCGGGCCGGGCCAGATGGGCGGCGAAGGGCACGGCGACCTGCGCCACCACCGAGCCGACGCCATAGACCAGCGCCGCCAGCAGGAACGTCGCCGGGGTGCTGGAGACGAAGGCGAGCCCGAGCCCCGCCGCCGCGCACAGGATGATCGAGCCGATCAGCCGTCGATTCTCCAGGATGTCGCCGAGCGGCACCAGCAGCAGCAGGCCCAATATGTAGCCCACCTGTCCGACGGTCACGACGAGGCTGGCGAGCGTCTCGTCCAGCCCGATATCGTCGGCGATCAGCGCCACCAGCGGCTGGGCGTAATAGAGATTCGCCGCCCCAAGGCCGGCCGCCAGCGCGAGCAGGAAGAAGGTGACGGAGGAGTGCGAGGGCGGGGCGACCGCTGCGCCGCCTCCGGCGTCGGCTTCGGGATGGGAGCGGCTCATGGGTCTGCCTTCGCGCCAGGGGATTCGGGCCAGAGGATGCGGGCTATGGAATGTCGGGGCAGATATACGCCGGTCCCCCGGCCCGCCAAGGCCGCGGCCCGGCCTTTCGAATGCCTTTCCGCAAAGGCCGGATTGCCCGGCGGGCGATGCCGATGGGGAAGCATGGAAGCAGGCGCCTTACACTCCTGAGGAGTGGCCCGACCCACATCTACAAACTGAAATTGTGGGGCCCCAACAATCCCCGCTTTTCTACGCATCCTGCCTCGCCGTTTATTCGGGCTGGACTCGGAACGCGAATCCCCGCGGAATCGGGACTTCCGCTCTGGAAAGCGAGCGATTACGGCACCATCTACATTTAGATATTTTTCACCTCCTCCACACTAGAGTTTGTGACGGAAGGTTGACGCGATTAAGGGAGTCGGCCAGTTTGGCCCCGTCGGCGGCAGCGTAGGTTTTGCAGCCGACTCATCCAGATTGAAGCGGGCTCCATCGCCGGAGATTGGTTCCGGCGAAGCGTTTGTGCGTGCCAAAAACACACCGGAGCGGACAGGCTTTGAAGCCGTTCGCCAACCGGGACCGACAGGTATGCGGACGCAGAGTCCGGAGCTTTGAATGTCGCTGAGTGGACTGGGGACAGGTCCACCACGAACCGGGGACGACGAATATGCGCATCGAGCGCCGTTATACGAAGGCCGGCCGTTCTCCCTATGCGGACATCGCGTTCCGCAAGGCGACGAGCGAGATTCGCAATCCCGACGGATCCATTGTGTTCCGGCTCGAGGCGATCGACGTGCCCGACCACTTCTCCCAGGTCGCGACCGACATCATCGCGCAGAAATATTTCCGCAAGGCCGGCGTGCCCGCGCGGCTGAAGAAGGTCGAGGAAGAAACCGTTCCTTCCTTCCTGTGGCGCGGCACCGCCGACGACAAGGCGCTCGGCGCCCTCCCCGAGAAGGAGCGCTTCACCGGCGAGACCGATTCCCGTCAGGTCTTCGACCGTCTGGCCGGCACCTGGACCTATTGGGGCTGGAAGGGCGGCTATTTCGATTCGGAGGTCGACGCGCAGGCCTTCTTCGACGAGCACCGCTACATGCTGGCCATGCAGATGGCCGCGCCCAACTCGCCGCAGTGGTTCAACACCGGCCTGCACTGGGCCTATGGCATCGACGGCCCCAGCCAGGGGCATTTCTACGTCGACTACATCACCGGCAAGCTGACCCGCTCCAAGTCCTCCTATGAGCACCCGCAGCCGCACGCCTGCTTCATCCAGTCGGTCTCCGACGATCTGGTGAACGAGGGCGGCATCATGGACCTGTGGGTGCGCGAGGCGCGCCTGTTCAAGTACGGCTCCGGCACCGGCTCCAACTTCTCCGCCCTGCGCGGCGAGGGCGAGCGGCTGTCGGGCGGCGGCCGTTCCTCCGGCCTGATGAGCTTCCTCAAGATCGGCGACCGCGCCGCCGGCGCCATCAAGTCGGGCGGCACCACCCGCCGCGCCGCCAAGATGGTGGTGGTCGACGCCGACCACCCCGATATCGAGACCTATGTCGACTGGAAGGTGAAGGAGGAGCAGAAGGTCGCCGCGCTGGTGGCCGGCTCCAAGATGCTCGCCAAGCACATGAAGGCCGTGATGAAGGCCTGCGTGAACTGCGAAGGCGACGGCGACGACTGCTTCGATCCGGAGAAGAACCCCGCCCTGAAGCGCGAGATCCGCGCCGCCAAGAAGGCGCAGGTGCCGGAGAGCTACATCCGTCGCGTCATCCAGTTCGCGCGACAGGGCTACAAGGACATCGACATCCCGGTCTACGACACCGACTGGGATTCGGAGGCGTATCTGACCGTCTCCGGCCAGAACTCGAACAATTCGGTGCGCGTCGACGACGCCTTCCTCAGCGCCGTGCAGGCCGACGCCGACTGGAACCTGACCTCGCGCACCACCGGCAAGGTGACCAAGACCCTCAAGGCCGCCGAGCTTTGGGAGAAGATCGGCCACGCCGCCTGGGCGTGCGCGGATCCCGGCATCCAGTTCCACACCACCATCAACGACTGGCACACCAGCCCGGCGGGCGGGCCGATCCGCGCCTCCAACCCGTGCTCGGAGTACATGTTCCTCGACGACACGGCGTGCAACCTCGCCTCGCTGAACCTGCTCCAGTTCCGTAACGCGGACGGCACGTTCGACGTCGAGAGCTACGAGCATGCCTGCCGCCTGTGGACGGTGGTGCTCGAAATCTCGATCCTGATGGCGCAGTTCCCCTCCAAGGAAATCGCCAAGCTCTCCTACGAGTACCGCACGCTCGGCCTCGGCTACGCCAATATTGGCGGCCTGCTGATGACCTCGGGCATTCCCTACGACTCCGAAGCCGGCCGTGCCTATTGCGGCGCGCTGACCGCCATCATGACTGGCGTCGCCTATGCGACCTCGGCCGAGATGGCCAAGGAACTCGGCCCCTTCCCCGGCTATCAGCCCAACGCGACCCACATGCTGCGCGTCATGCGCAACCACCGGCGCGCCGCCTATGGCGAGAAGGGCGGCTATGAGGGGCTGAACACCAACCCGGTGCCGCTCGACCACGCCAGCGTGCCGCAGCCGCTCCTCGTCGAGCGCGCCAAGGCGACCTGGGACCTCGCCCTCTCGCTCGGCGAGACGCATGGCTACCGCAACGCCCAGACCACGCTGCTCGCGCCCACCGGCACGATCGGCCTCGTCATGGACTGCGACACAACCGGCATCGAGCCCGACTTCGCGCTGGTGAAGTTCAAGAAGCTGGCCGGCGGCGGCTACTTCAAGATCATCAACCGCGCCGTGCCGGAGGCCCTGCGCACGCTCGGCTATTCGGAGAGCCAGATCGCCGAGATCGAGGCCTATGCGGTCGGCCACGGCTCGATCACCCAGGCGCCGGCGATCAACCACTCGACGCTGCGCACCAAGGGCTTCGACGACGCCACGCTGGCGAAGATCGATGCCGGGGTGAAGAGCGCCTTCGACGTGAAGTTCATCTTCAACCGCTGGACGCTCGGCGACGAGGCGCTTGCGAGGCTCGGCGTGCCGGCCGACAAGCTGGCCGATCCGGCCTTCGACCTGCTGTCCTTCCTTGGCTTCTCGAAGAAGGACATCGAGGCCGCCAACATCCACGTCTGCGGCGCCATGACGCTCGAAGGCGCGCCCTTCCTCAAGACGGAGCACTATCCCGTCTTCGACTGCGCCAATCCCTGCGGGCGCATCGGCAAGCGCTACCTGTCCGTGACCAGCCACATTCTGATGATGGCGGCGGCGCAGCCCTTCCTCTCGGGCGCGATCTCCAAGACCATCAACATGCCGAACGAGGCCACCGTCGAGGACTGCAAGGAAGCCTACCTGCTCTCCTGGCGCCTGGCGCTGAAGGCCAATGCGCTCTACCGCGACGGCTCCAAGCTCTCGCAGCCGCTGAACTCGCAGCTCGTCTCCGACGACGAGGACGAGGAAGACGGCGTCGAGGCGCTGCTGGAGAAGCCCGCCGCCGCGCGCGCCGCGCACATCACCGAGAAGGTGGTGGAGAAGATCATCGAGCGCGTGGTCGCCATCCGCGACCGCGAGAAGATGCCCGACCGCCGCAAGGGCTACACCCAGAAGGCGGTGGTCGGCGGCCACAAGGTGTATCTGCGCACCGGCGAATATGATGACGGCCGCCTCGGCGAGATCTTCATCGACATGCACAAGGAAGGCGCGGCGCTGCGCTCCTTCATCAACAACTTCGCCATCTCGGTGTCGCTGGGCCTTCAGTACGGCGTGCCGCTGGAGGAGTATGTCGACGCCTTCACCTTCACCCGCTTCGAGCCCGCCGGCCCGGTGCAGGGCAATGAGGTGATCAAATACGCCACCTCGATCCTCGACTACATCTTCCGCGAGCTCGCCGTGTCCTATCTCGGCCGCCACGAGCTCGGCCATGTCGAGCCGGGCGAGTCGAATTTCGACGCGCTGGGCAAGGGCGTGGAAGAGGGCAAGGCCTCGCCCACCAGCGCCGCTTCGCGCATGGTGTCGAAGGGCCTGATGCGCGGCAAGAATGTCAGCCTCATGGTGGTGCCGGCCGGCACCACGCTGCCCACCAGCGCGGCGTCGAACGTGACGGCGCTGCGCGGCGGCATCCAGGGCGCCACCGCGCTCAAGGCCGAGCCGATGGACGAGGACGAGCAGGAACTGGGCAGCACCGACGCCCTCCCCTGGTCGGCCCCCGCCGCCGCCCCGGCGATCGCCGCCGCCACCGGCCCGACCAAGGCGGAGGCCCGCGCCATCGCCCGCGCCAAGGGCTATGAGGGCGAGGCCTGCCCCGAGTGCCAGAACTTCACCATGGTGAGGAATGGCACCTGCCTGAAATGCGAGACCTGCGGGTCGACGACGGGGTGCAGCTGAGCCGGTATTCGGATAGAAACAGAAGAACGGCCGGGCTCGCCCGGCCGTTTTCATTTAGGGGCCCCGACATCGGCGCCGGGCCCGACCTCAACCGGGACAGGGGAGGAAGACGATGTCCGACCATACGGGGAACGAGAACCACGCGGATGACGACGGCGCACCGGATGCGGCCGTGCCGAAGCTCTCGGGGGGCTGCCATTGCGGCGCCGTCCATTACAATGTCAGCCTCGACCTGACGCGCACCATCGCCTGCAACTGCTCGATCTGCACCAGCAAGGGGCTGATCCTCGCCTTCGCGCCGACCTCCGCTTTCGAGCTGGAATCCGGCGAGGCCAGGCTGCGCGAATACCGCTTCAACCGCCACCTCATCAGCCATATGTTCTGCGCCGATTGCGGCGTTCAGACCTTCTCCAAGGCGACGGCGCCCGACGGCACGCCGACGATCGCGGTGAACGTGCGCACGCTCCGCGACGTCGATCCGGCCGCGCTGTCGCCCATGACCTATGACGGGCGCTCGAGCTGAGGGCCCTCACGCCGCGAGGACGCATGCCCCTCATCCCCACCCTCGACACGCCCCGCCTGATCCTGCGCGCCTACCGGCCGGACGATTTCGAGGCCTATGCCCGGATATGGGCGGAGCCGGAGGTGACGCGCTTCATCGGCGGGCAGCCGCTGGCGCGCGAGGCGGCCTGGGTGCGCTTCCTGCGCCAGATCGGGCTCTGGCATCATCTCGGCTTCGGCTTCTTCGCCCTTGAGGAGCGCGCCAGCGGGGCGCTGGTCGGCGAGGCCGGCTTTCACGACATGAAGCGCACGCTCGAACCCTCCATCGAGGGCACGATGGAGGCCGGCTGGGCGCTGCGGGCGGCGGCACAGGGCCAGGGGCTGGCGGAGGAGGCAATGCGCGCGGCGCTCGCCTGGGGCGACGCGCATGGCCGGGGCACGCGCTTCACCTGCATGATCGAGCCCGACCATGCGGCCTCGCTCCACGTCGCCGGCAAGCTCGGCTTCACCCGCTTTGCGGAAGGCCTCTATGGCGGCCGGCCAATGGTGCTGCTGGAGCGCCCGCGCGGGGGTCCCGGAGGCGGCGCCGAGGCCGGTGGCTGAGGGGCGCACCTCGCCACCCCCGCCATGAAAAAGCCGCCGGTCCCGGAGGGCCAGCGGCTTTCCTGATCGTAGCGAAACGCCAGCGACCGCGGCCGGCGGCGTCCCGTCGGACGGCTCTCAGCCGACGCGGAGGTTGACCGCGGAGGTCTTGCCCGAACGCTGGTCGGTCTGCAGCTCGAAGGACACCTTCTCGCCGTCACGCAGGCCCTGCAGGCCCGAACGCTGAACCGCGCTGATATGGACGAACACGTCCTTGCCCGCGCCATCAGGCTGGATGAAGCCGTAGCCCTTCTGGTCGTTGAACCACTTCACGGTGCCGGTCTGGGTAGACATAAGGGTAGTCTCACGTATCGAGGTTGCGAATGTCAGCTGGAGCGAGGCCCCTGCCGCTGGGTCGAATTTGGAAGAGTGCTGAACGTGCACCAAGCGAGGCAAGGTGAAACGGCCCAGAGTCCAGCCAAAGTCTGTGCGCGAGACTAGCGCGAATGGCGGTCATTGCAAGGGGCGGCGCGGGCCTAAGTGATGGGCGCCTAGCAGAAATGTCGCCGTTCCCGGAAGGAACGACGACATTGTATTCAATCTAAAACGGACAGACCAGTCCGCCGAAGCCGTCGAAGTCTGCGTCAGAGCGGACGCAGATCGACTGCCGATGTCTTGCCAGACCGCTGATCGGTCTGCAGCTCGAAGGAGATCTTGTCACCGTCACGCAGGCCCTGCAGGCCAGAACGCTGAACCGCGCTGATGTGGACGAAGACGTCCTTGCCGCCATTGTCGGGCTGAATGAAGCCGTAGCCCTTCTGCTCGTTGAACCACTTAACCGTGCCGGTATCCGCCATTAGATAGAACCTTCGAGACCTGTGTGACAGCCGGCGCAGCCCGGTGGGAAACGCCGAATTGCAGCCGACTTCCGAGGGAGCGAACGGCCTGCCCTGCGGGCAGCCCCCTCACTCCACCGAATGCGTGCCGACCACAGCTTGGTCAGAAATATGTCATTTCCACGGCACGGATGGCCACAATTCGAGCACAAACTAACTTTCCGGCGAAAACTGACCTGACGGTAACCCGCGCAGGTTGTTCGCGCGCGCCCGGCGCGGTTCGCCCGCCGCGCTCAGCGCCAGCAGCGGCGCCGGTCGACCCGCACCACGCGGCCATTGCGCTGGCGCAGATAGCAGCGATTGCCGCGCCGGAAATAATGGGCCCGCGCCCGGCTGCGGTTGGCGCCGATGACCGCGCCCGTGCCGGCGCCGACCGCCGCCCCGACCGCCGCGCCACGCCCGGTGCCGGTCACCGCGCCGCCGACCGCCGCGCCGGCCACGCCGCCGATGACGGCGCCGCGCGCCGCGCTGCTCTGCGCGGAAACCTGCGGCGCGGCCCACAGCGTCAGCCCCGCGACGGCAAGGGCGGCAAGGGTCCAGCGGATGTTCATGATCTCGGTCTCCAGCGTCGAGGTACCGCTCCGCCTCTCACGAGGCGGCGCGGCAGGGGGATGGATGAGGGGACGAACGCGACCCGCCGGCAGCTTCGCGCCGGCGACAGCCGCCCGGCCAGCGCCGCTCAACAAGCGCCGATCAGCAACAGCCGGTCAGCAATAGCCGGTCAGCAATAGCTCTTGCTGACCTTCACCACCTGCCCGTTCGGGTAGTGGTAGAAGCACTTGCCGCCGGACCAGAAATAGTACGAGCCCTTCTTCTTGTTCTTGTCGCTCTGGTTGCCGATGATCGCGCCGGCCGTGCCGCCGACCACCGCGCCCGCCACGGCGCCGCCGGCGCTGCCGGAGACCGCGCCGCCGATGAGGGCGCCCGCCGCGCCACCGATGATCGCGCCAGCGGCGGTGTCGTTGGCCCGTGCGGGCACCACCGGAGAGCCGAGGACGGCGCCGGCCGCGACCAGGGCGACGAGGGAAAGACGCGCAAGCATGGGTTCAGCTCCTGTGGCGGGCCCACCCCGGCGCCCGCGATGTCCACGACGCGTACCCGCCGCCGCATGGGCGGGGGCAAGGGGCTCTTGCCCGCCACGCCGGCCGGTATGTCGGGACCATCATAGACCGGAAGCGCGCACCCGTCAGCGCGCGCCTCGCCTCGCTTGCCCGGCCGCCCCGGCGGGGCGGGACCGGATCAGACGCCCTGCGCCTCGACGACGGCGATGGCGGTCATGTTGACCACGCCGCGCGCCGTCACCGAGGGGGTCAACACATGCGCCGGGCGCGAGGGCCCGAGCAGGATCGGCCCGACCGGGAGCGCGTCGCCGAACACCTTCACCATCTGGTAGGCGATGTTGGCGGCGTCGAGATTGGGCATGACGAGGATGTTGGCCACCCCGTTCAGCCGGCCGCCCGGCATCACCCGCTCGCGCATCTCGGGCACCAGCGCGCTGTCGCCCTCCATCTCGCCGTCGACCATCAGGTCGGGGGCGCGCTGCTGGATCAGCTCCAGCGTGTGGCGCATCTTGATCGCGCTGCCGTCGTCGCGGCTGCCGAAATCGGAGTGCGAGAGCAGCGCCACCTTCGGCTCGATGCCGAAGCGCCGCACATGGGCGGCGGCGAGCTGGGCCATCTCGGCGAGATCCTCGGCCGAGGGGTCGAGCTGGACCTGGGTGTCGCACAGGAAGAAGGCGCCCTTCTGGGTCAGCAGCATGGACAGCGCCGCCACGTCGCGCACGCCCGGCGCCAGGCCGATGATGGTGCGGATGTGGCGCAGGTGCCGGATGAAGCGGCCCTCGACGCCGCACAGCATGGTGTCGGCATCGCCGCGCACCACCGCCAGGGCGGCGATCACGGTCGGCGTCGTGCGCACCAGCGTGCGGGCGAGTTCGGGCGTGACGCCACGCCGGCCGGCGCGCTCGACATAGGTCTGCACATAGTCGCGGTAGCGCGGATCGTCCTCGGGGTTCACGAGATCGAACTCGCGGCCGGGGCGGATCGACAGGCCAAAGCGCTGCAGGCGCGTCTCGATCACCGAGGGGCGGCCGATCAGGATCGGGCGGGCGATGCCCTCCTCCACCACGACCTGCGCCGCGCGCAGGATGCGCTCATCCTCGCCCTCGGCGTAGATCACGCGCTTGGGCGCCTGCTTGGCGGTGGCGAAGATCGGCTTCATCACCAGCCCGGAGCGGAAGACGAAGCGGTCCAGCTCCTCCAGATAGGCCTCGAAATCGGCGATCGGACGCTTGGCGACGCCCGAGTCCATCGCCGCCCGGGCGACCGCCGGGGCGATGCGCAGGATCAGGCGCGGGTCGAAGGGCGAGGGAATGAGCGAGTTCGGTCCGAACACCGGCGTCTCGCCGCCATAGGCGCGGGCCACCACGTCGGAGGGAGTCTCGCGCGCCAGCTCGGCGATGGCGTTGACCGCCGCGACCTTCATCTCCTCGTTGATCGTGGTCGCGCCGGCATCGAGCGCGCCGCGGAAGATGAAGGGGAAGCACAGGACGTTGTTGACCTGGTTCGGGAAGTCCGAGCGGCCGGTGCAGATCATCGCATCGGGGCGGGCGTCGCGGGCGAGGTCGGGCATGATCTCGGGCGTCGGGTTGGCCAGCGCCATGATCAGCGGGCGCTCGCCCATGGCCTTCAGCATTTCGGGCTTGAGCACGCCGCCGGCGGACAGGCCGATGAAGATGTCGGCGCCGGCGATCACCTCGGCCAGCGTGCGCAAGTCGGTCTTCTGCGCGAAGACGCCCTTATAGGGATCCATCAGCGCCTCGCGGCCCTCATAGACCACGCCCTCGATGTCCGTGACCCAGATGTTCTCGCGGCGGGCGCCCATGGAGAGCAGCAGGTTGAGCGTGGCGATGGCGGCCGCGCCCGCGCCGGAGGTGACGATCTTCACCTCGGACAGCTTCTTGTCGCCGATATGCAGCGCGTTGACGATGGCCGCCACGACGATGATCGCCGTGCCGTGCTGGTCGTCATGGAACACCGGGATGTTCATCATGTCGCGCAGCCGGGTCTCGATCTCGAAACACTCCGGCGCCTTGATATCCTCGAGGTTGATGCCGCCAAAGGTCGGCTCCAGCGCCGCCACCACGGTCACGACATGGTCGGGTTCGAGCGCGTTGATCTCGATGTCGAAGACGTCGATGCCGGCGAACTTCTTGAAGAGGACCGCCTTGCCCTCCATCACCGGCTTGGAGGCTTCCGGGCCGATATTGCCGAGGCCGAGCACGGCGGTGCCGTTGGAGACCACCGCCACGAGGTTCTGCTTCGTGGTCAGCTCGGCCGCCAGCGACTTGTCGGCCGCGATGGCCTCGCAGACGGCGGCGACGCCGGGGGTGTAGGCCAGGGCGAGATCACGCTGGTTCGCCAGGGGCTTGGTCGCCTGGATTTCGAGCTTACCCGGCCGCGGCAGCCGGTGATAGATCATCGCGCCTGAGCGCAGATCATCGGAGATATATGAGGCCATGGCGTTTCCTTCCCCCGGACGTGGCGGGGGAGCATAGGGATTCTGCCTCTCCGCACAACGTCTTTCCCAACATGGGTCCGTCCCAAAATGTAATGCTCGCCTTGAGGCGCTTGGTTTATCGTGCGCGGCAAAGGTGCGACGGCGGGAACCGCCTCGCGCGTCCTTCTCAGGTCCGGTCCGCATGCGCAAGACTTTCGTCGTCGCCCTCGTCGCCCTCCTCGTCGCCGGCGTCGGCGGCTATTTCGGCTTCACCGCCTTTGTCGGCTATCTCGCGCGAAGCCATGTCGACGCCGTTCTGGCCAATCTCAAGGCGGAAGGCGTCGCGGCCGAGGCCGGCGAGGTCGCCTATGACGTGCTCGCCGGGCGTTTCGAGCTGCGCGACCTCTCCTTTTCCGCGCCCGGTCAGGGGACGCTGACCATCGCCGCCTTCGTCGCCAGCGGCATCGAGCGCCCCTCGCCGGTCCGCATCTACGCCCATGAGGTGTCGATCGAGGGCCTGGCCTTCGACGGGCCGTTGCCGCTCGCCCCGGCGGTGGAGGCGCGCTACCGCGCCCCGCACATCGCGCTCGCCGCCGTCGAGATTCCCTCGGAGCTGCGCACGCAGGGCGCGCCGTGGCAGGTCGCGCTCGACTTCTTCCGGCAGGTCACGGCCGACCGGATCACCATCCCCGAATCCACGATGAAGACCCGCAGCGGCGCCGGCGACCGGCTCATCGAAACCGAGGTCACGCACGGCGCGGCCGGCTTCGAGAGGCTGAAGGACGGGCGCTTCGCCCGCACCCACATCGCCCCCTCGCGCTTCACCGTGGGCGGCGCCCCGCGCTATGCCGGGCGCGGCTCGGTCGGCGACGTCCACGCCGAGGGCGTCGACCTGTCGGCGCTGCTGGTCCTGCTCGACCCGCAGGCCCGCGAGGCCGCCACCCAGTTCCGCACGCTCTACGAGGCCGTCACCGTGGACGGTTACGCATTCGACGCCGAGGACGGGCTGGTCCAGCGCTGGCAGCGCATGGAGGCTCGCGACGTGGCCATCCGTCCCGCCGCCATCCCGGCCGAGGAACTGCTCGCCATCGGCCGCCACATGCAGCTTCTCTCGGCGCGCGGCGAGAACCCCTCCGCCGACGAGACCTCCCGGCTCATGGAGGCCATGGCCGGCGTCTATGATGGCGGCCTGCGCATCGGGGCCGTCACCTTCGAGGGGCTGGAGGGCGAGACGCCCGACGGCAGCAAGGCGTCGCTGGCCACTCTCAGGGTAGGCCCGCTCGACGAGGGGCGGCTCGACGCGCTGACGCTGGAGACGCTGAAGGGCACCGAGGCGGACGGCAAGCCGTTCCATGTCGACCGGCTGGCGATCGGCGGGCTGCGCCCGGGCGCGGCGATGGCGGCGGCCGCGCAGATGGCGCGCGACGCGGACGCCCTGCTCGAATGGCCGGCGCCGCTGTTCGGCCTCGTCGGCAGCGTCGAGCTGTCGGGGGCCGAGGCGCCCACCGACGAGGGCGGGCCGGTGAGCATCGACAAGCTGGCG
This sequence comes from Ancylobacter sp. TS-1, assembly GCF_009223885.1. NCBI lineage: Bacteria > Pseudomonadati > Pseudomonadota > Alphaproteobacteria > Hyphomicrobiales > Xanthobacteraceae > Ancylobacter > Ancylobacter sp. TS-1. The sequence continues at coordinate 439,085 of NZ_CP045144.1, read as the reverse complement.
CTGGCATGGACCGGCGAGCCCGACGCGCTGCCGACGCAGTTCTCGGCGACGCTGCGCATGACCGGCCCGACCGGCGCGGTCGGCCGCGGCCAGAGCGCCTTCGCGCTGGTTCCAGATCAGGTCGGCCGGGCGAGCGTCGCCGCCGACATCGGGGCAAGCTGGAACGAGGCGGACGGCACCGTCACGCTCGATCCGTTCTATGTCGAGGTCTCCGACGGCTTCTCGCTGACCGCGAAGCTGGTGCTGAGCGAGGTGGACGATTCCGTCTTCTCCACCGAGCCCGACGAGGCGCTGGCCGGCATCGGCCAGATCAACCTCACCGCGCTCGACGTCAGCGTGACCGATTCCGGCCTCTACCAGCAGAAGCTCGACGAGGCGGCGAAGGAACAGGGCATGGCCGCCGATGACATCCGCCAGCTCATCGCCGGCTTCGCCGACCTGCTGCTGGCGCAGGCTGTGACCGACCGGCCCGAACTCGGCCCGGCGGTGCAGGCCTTCGTCAGCTTCATCCAGAAGCCCACCAGCACGCTGGCGCTGCGCCTCACACCGCGCGCGCCCCCGCTGCCGCTGCTCGCCATCATCGAAGGGCTGAAGGGCGACGACGCGCTCGGCATCGTCGACGAGCTCAATGTCGAGGTGCTGGAAAAGAACTGAAGGGATCGAAGGCCCCGACGGCATCCGCCGGGAACCGACGTCATCACCGGCCTCGTGCCGGGGATCCACGACTTGGGGCGGTGACGCGTGCTGGACCGATCCAGACGTGGATGGCCGGGATAACCCCGGCCATGACGGCCGGCCCGAAGGCGCGACGTGCCCCCTTACCCTCTCCCCGACGGGGAGAGGTGGCCCGCGAAGCGGGTCGGTGAGGGGCGCCCTGCCGGCGGAGCCTCAAAAGCCCCTCACCCAACCCTCTCCCCGCGGGGAGAGGGCTTTTCCCTCACTTTTGCCGCCTCACTTGTATCGCCTCACTTCTCCGGCAGGTTGGTGCGGATGTGCAGCTCGCGAAGCTGCTTCGGGCTCGCCTCGTTGGGCGCGCCCATCAGGATGTCCTGCGCCTGCTGGTTCATCGGGAAGATCGAGATTTCGCGCAGGTTCGTGGTGCCGCACAGCAGCATCACGATGCGGTCGACACCGGCCGCCATGCCGCCATGCGGCGGGGCGCCGTACTGGAAGGCGCGGTAGAGGCCGCCGAAGCGCTCCTGCACCGTCGCCTCGTCATAGCCGGCGATCTCGAACGCCTTCACCATCGCCTCGGGGCGGTGGTTGCGGATGCCGCCCGACGCGATCTCGTAGCCATTGCAGGCGATGTCGTACTGGAACGCCTTGATGGTCAGCGGGTCCTGACCGTTCAGCGCCTCCAGCCCACCCTGCGGCATGGAGAAGGGGTTGTGCGAGAAGTCGACCTTCTTCTCGTCCTCGCTCCACTCGTAGAACGGGAAGTCGACGATCCAGGCCAGCTCGAAGCGGTCATGGTCGACGAGGTTCAGTTCCTCGCCGACACGGGTGCGGGCGAGACCGGCGAACTTCACGAACTTCGCCGGGTCGCCGGCGACGAAGAACGCCGCATCGCCCGCCTCAAGGCCGAGCTGCGCGCGGATGGCTTCGGTGCGCTCGGGACCGATATTGTTGGCGAGCGGGCCGGCGCCCTCATTGCCTTCGCGCCACATGATGTAGCCGAGGCCCGGCTGGCCCTCGCCCTGCGCCCACGAGTTCATGCGGTCGCAGAAGGCGCGCGAGCCGCCGCCCTTGCCGGGAATCGCCCAGACACGGTTCTGCTCGGCTTCCAGCATGCGCGCGAACACCTTGAAGCCCGAGCCCCGGAAGTGCTCGGACACGTCCTGCATCTCGATGGGGTTGCGCAGGTCCGGCTTGTCGGTGCCGTATTTCTGCATCGAAGTGGCGTAGGGAATGCGCGGCCAGTTCTTCGTCACCGGCTTGCCGTCGGCGAACTGCTCGAACACGCCGGTAATCACCGGCTCGACGGCGGCGAACACGTCGTCCTGCTCGACGAAGCTCATCTCGAGGTCGAGCTGGTAGAACTCGCCCGGCAGGCGGTCGGCGCGCGGGTCCTCGTCGCGGAAGCAGGGGGCGATCTGGAAGTAGCGGTCGAAGCCGCTCATCATGATCAGCTGCTTGTACTGCTGCGGCGCCTGCGGCAACGCGTAGAACTTGCCCGGATGCAGGCGGCTCGGCACGAGGAAGTCGCGCGCGCCTTCCGGCGAGGAGGCGGTGAGGATCGGGGTCTGGAACTCGAAGAAGCCCTGCCCCTTCATCTTCGCGCGCATGGCGTCGACGATGGCGCCGCGCGTCATGATGTTCTTGTGCAGCTTCTCGCGGCGCAGGTCGAGGAAGCGGTAGCGCAGCCGCGTCTCCTCGGGATACTCGACATCGCCGAAGACCGGGAGCGGCAGCTCGGCGCTGGCGCCCAGCACCTCGATCTCGGTGGCGTAGACCTCGACCTGGCCGGTCGGCAGGTCGGGATTCTCGGTGCCGGCCGGGCGCAGGCGCACGCGCCCGTCGATGCGGACCACCCATTCCGCGCGCACGGTCTCGGCCAGCTTGAAGGCCGGGCTGTCGGGATCGACCACGACCTGCGTCAGGCCGTAATGGTCGCGCAGGTCGACGAACAGCACGCCACCATGGTCGCGGATGCGGTGGCACCAGCCCGAGATGCGGGCGGTCTCGCCGACATCGCTCGCGCGAAGGGCTCCGCAGGTGTGCGTGCGATAGCGGTGCATGGGTGAACCCCGGCTCTTTTCCCGGCGCGGACGCCGGCTGGCAACAACGAAAACCCCTCTCGCGGGGCGCGCGGAGGGGTGCATGCAGGGCCGGGCTTTGTCAAGAAGAGAGCCCACGCGGACGCGGCGCGCCCGCGTGGGGAGAGATCACGGCACGTAGCGCAGGTGCAGGCCGCCGACGCCGAGCGCCAGCGAGGCGCCGACATTGCCCGAGACCGAGACCGGGTTGAGCGCGACGGACTGGTCGGAGCCCACAAGCACGTTGGCACCGACGCCAATACCGAGCGCGACATCGCCGGTGACGCCGGCATAGGGGCCGGCCAGAGCGCCCGGCGCGACCGACTTGGTGAGCGCCAGCACGCCCCAGGTCATCACGCCGCCGCCGGTCACGCCGAGTTCGAGGCCGATATTCTTGATGGTGCCGGAATATTTCTGCACCGGGCTGTTGTCGGCCGGGGTGAAGGTGCAGGTCAGCTCCTGCTTCGACTCGACCAGCATGCCGATGCTGGCGCCGGCATTGCAGACCAGCACGCCGGCATCCACGCGCTCGGCGGCGGCGGCCGGAACGAAGGAGCCGGCCAGCACGGCCGCGGCAAGGGCGAAGGCGACGTTCTTCATGGGTTCCCCCGGGGAGAGGCCGGCCGAAACCGGCGGTTGAATTCGCCTGCGATTCGTAAAGGCGAATGGTTAATGCTTCTCGACAATTACGGCGCTATTTCGGGGTGTATCGAGGGCACGACTCCGATATGAACATGTCCGACATGAACATGATCACCACCACAGACGACCTCGAAGCAGCCTGCGGGCGGCTGGCCCGGCACGCCTTCATCACCGTCGATACCGAGTTCCTGCGCGAGACGACGTTCTGGCCGAAGCTCTGCGTCGTGCAGCTCGCCAGCACCGACGAGGCCGTCGTCGTCGACGCGCTGGCCGAGGGGATCGACCTTGCCCCCTTCTTCGCGCTGATGTCGGACGAGAAGGTGCTCAAGGTCTTCCACGCCGGCCGGCAGGATATCGAAATCGTCTGGCACCTCGCCGGCATCATCCCGCACCCGGTGTTCGACACCCAGGTCGCCGCCATGGTGCTCGGCCATGGCGACTCGATCTCCTACGACCAGCTCGTGCAGCGCCTCACCGGCCATGTGCTGGACAAGTCGCTGCGCTTCACCGACTGGTCGCGCCGCCCCCTCTCCACTGCACAGATCGCCTATGCCGAGGCCGACGTGACGCATCTGCGCGACGTCTTCCTCAAGCTCGACGCCGATCTCAAGAAGCGCGGCCGCGCCGACTGGGTGGGCGAGGAAATGGCGGTGCTCACCTCGCCGGACACCTACCGGCAGGAGCCCGAGCGCGCCTGGGAACGGCTGCGCTCGCGCGCCCGCAAGCCCAAGGACCTCGCCGTCCTGATGGAAGTCACGGCCTGGCGCGAGCGCGAGGCGCAGTCGCGCGACACGCCGCGCTCGCGCATCCTCAAGGACGACGTGATCGGCGAGATCGCCTCGCAGCAGCCGACCTCGATCGAGAAGCTCGGCCAGCTTCGCTCGGTGCCCAAGGGCTTCGAGCGCTCCCGCGCCGGCGAGGCCATCGTCGAGGCGGTGAAGGCGGGCCTTGCGCGCGATCCCAAGACGCTGCCCCGCATCGAGCGCGAGAAGCCGCTTTCCAACGGCGCCTCGGCGACGGTCGAGCTGCTCAAGGTGCTGCTGCGCATGACCTCCGAGCACCACGGCGTCGCCGCCAAGGTGATCGCCACGGTGGACGACCTCGAACGCATCGCCTCCGAGGACGAGCCGGACGTGCCCGCCCTGCACGGCTGGCGGCGCGAGCTGTTCGGCGAGAGCGCGCTGGCGCTGAAATCCGGCCGACTGGCGCTGGCCATGCAGCGCGGGCGGGTGATCGCCGTCGAGCGCATCCCGGCGCCGGCGCCCGAGGCCTGAGCCCCTCTCCCATCGCGTGAGTGTCAGCCGGTCGTCACCACCATCGGCTCGCGGCCGATCAGCCGCGCCAGCGTGCGCAGCCGGTTGACGATGCGCTCGCCGCCGAGCGGCGCCAGATCGCCGGTCAGCAGCAGCGCCAGCTTGCCGCGGTCCACCGTCAGCGGGGTCAGCGGCAGCGTGCCGGGCATGGCGGCGGACAGGATGTAGCCGACCCGCATCGCCGCGCCGAGAATGCGCGCGCGGTCCAGCAGCCGGGCCGAGACCAGCTCGCGGATGCGCGGCGACAGATCCTCGTCGATCAGCCCGACATGGCGGTAATAGATCGCCAGCGCCAGGAAGGCGCGGCCGGGATGGTCGACGCCGATGAAGGCGGCATGGGCGATGAGGTTGAGACTCTGCTCGCCGCGATAATCGGGATGCGCCCGCCAGCTTATGTCCGAGAGCAGGCAGGCGGCATGACGCAGCCTCTTCTCCTCGACGCTCTCGTCGATGCCGGAGGAGGCCATGAAGCGGTCGGTCCAGTCGATCAGTTCCCAGCCATGGGCGGTGGAGCGCGAGCGCACCTCGTTCAGCTCGGCGGCGGCGCTGATCAGCGGATCGGCCTTGCGCTCGTCGTCGGACAGCAATTCGTAGAGCCGCCCCTCGCGCACGCCCTGCGCCGACAGGAAGACATTGGCCGGCTTGCCGACGCGCAGGATGTGCTCCAGCACCAGCGCGCCATAGGCGAGCAGCGGCCGGCGCACGTCCGAGACCGTGTCGATGCGCGAGAGCGTGTCCACCGGCACCCGGCGCACCAGCCGGCAGAACTCCAGCGCCTCGCGGCCGGGAATGACATAGCCGTGCATGACGTGCAGCGGATAGCCGCGCTGGAACATGTGGAGGCGCGCCAGCGCGCGCCACGTGCCGCCAACGGCGTAGAAGGTGCGGCCCTTTAGGTGCTCGAGATGTGGCTCCTTCGCCAGAAGGTCCTTGGCGATCTTGTCCGCCTTCTTGAGCGAACGGCCGGACGTGTCCTGCAAAGCGAGGCCGCCGAGCGGGAAGGTCACGCCGGAGCCGATGCGCTGGCCGTGCAGGTCGGCCAGTTCCAGCGAGCCGCCACCGAGGTCGCCGACGACGCCATTGGCGTGATGGACGCCGGAGAGGATGCCGAGCGCGGAAAGCTGCGCCTCGCGCTTGCCGGAGAGCACCTCGACCTCGGTGCGGCAGATTTCCGTGCAGGCGGCGACGAATTCCGGGCCGTTGGAGGCGTCGCGGGCGGCGGCGGTGGCCAGCACATAGACCTTGCCGACGCCCATGCGGTCGCACAGCACGCGGAAACGCCGCAGCGTGACGAGCGCCTTCGCCACCGCGTCGGGGTTCAGCTTGCCGGTGGTCAGCACCTCGCGGCCAAGGCCGCAGGACGCCTTCTCGTTGAAGATCGGCGTCGGGCTGCGCGACAGCCGCTCATAGACGACCAGGCGAACCGAGTTCGAGCCGATGTCGATCACAGCGATCGGGGCACCGGAAATCAGGCCGTGGCCGGCCTCGCGCGCGGAACTGCTCATGGCGTCACGCGCGGTCGCGGCGACGGAGGAGGTTTCGCGGCGACGAGTCTTTGAGCGACTTCCCACGTCCGGACAGGCTCGGATTGGTCATGAAATACTGCTGGGCGTTGAACTTCTCTTCGCCCTCGCCCGGCACTATGCGTTGCGAGGAGCCGTCCGGCAACACGCGCCAGCTCTGCTGGTTGTCCTGCAGGTTGGCCACCATGATCTGGTCGAGGATCTGCATGTGCACCGTCGGGTTGACGATGGGGCACAGCGTCTCGACGCGCCGGTCGAGATTGCGCGGCATCAGGTCGGCGGAGGAGATGTAGAGCGCCGCCTCCTGATGCGGCAGGCCGTGGCCGTTGCCGAAGGCGTAGATGCGCCCGTGCTCGAGGAAGCGGCCGACGATGGACTTGACCCGGATGTTTTCCGACAGGCCCGGAACGTTCGGCCGCAGGCAGCAGATGCCGCGCACCACGATGTCCACCGGCACACCGCTCTGGCTCGCCCGGTAGAGCGCGTCGATGATGGCGGGGTCGACCAGCGAGTTCATCTTGAGCCAGATCGCCGCCGGACGGCCGGCCTTGGCGAAGGCGATCTCGGCGTCGATATGGTCGAGGATGCGCGCCTTCAGCGTCAGCGGCGAAACCGACATCGCCTCCAGCTCCGCCGGCTCGGCATAGCCAGTGATGAAGTTGAAGATGCGGGCCACGTCGCGGGCGATCACCGGGTCGTCCGTGAAGTAGGACAGGTCGGTGTAGATGCGCGCCGTGATCGGGTGGTAGTTGCCGGTGCCGACATGGCAGTAGCTCGCCAGCGTGCCTCCCTCGCGGCGCACCACAAGCGAGAGCTTGGCGTGGGTCTTCAGTTCCAGGAAGCCGAACACCACCTGCACGCCCGCGCGCTCAAGGTCGCGGGCCCAGCGTATGTTGGCTTCCTCGTCGAAGCGCGCCTTCAGCTCGACCAGCGCCGTCACCGACTTGCCGGCCTCGGCCGCCTCGGCCAGCGCCTTGACGATCGGGCTGTCGGAGGAGGTGCGGTACAGCGTCTGCTTGATGGCGACGACGTTCGGGTCGCGCGCCGCCTGCCGCAGGAACTGCACCACCACGTCGAAGGATTCGTAGGGGTGATGGACCACGAGGTCCTTCTCGCGGATCGCCGCGAAGCAGTCGCCGGCATGGTCGCGGATGCGCTCGGGAAAGCGCGGATTGTACGGCTTGAACTTGAGATCGGGCCGGTCGATGCCGACAAGCTGGCTGAACTCGTTGAGCGCCAGCACGCCGTCGACCAGGAAGATCTCGTCCTCGACCACGCCGAGCTCGCGGGCGACGAAGGTGCGCAGTTCCTCGGGCATGGAGGCGTCGATCTCCATCCGGATGACCTGCCCCAGGCGCCGGCGCTTCAGCGCCGACTCGAACTGGCGCATCAGGTCCTCGGCCTCTTCCTCGACTTCGAGGTCGCTGTCGCGGATGACGCGGAACCCGCCCTGCCCGCGCACCCGGTAGCCGGGGAACAGCCGGCCGATGAACAGGCCGATCATCTGCTCCAGCGTGATGAAGCGCATCACCCCGCCCTCGCCGTCGGTGAGGCGGATGAAGCGGTCGATCTTCGCGGGAACGCGGATCAGCGCGTTCATCGTCCGCCCGTCATGGATGCGGGCAAGCTGGAGCGCCAGCGAGAAGCCGAGATTGGGGATGAAGGGGAAGGGATGCGCCGGGTCGATGGCCAGCGGCGTCAGCACCGGGAAGACATGGATGAGGAAGAAGTCGTCGAGCAGCGCGCGGTCGGCCTTGTCGACATCGGCGCCGTCGACCAGCACGATGTTGCCGCCGATCAGTTCCTGGCGCAGTTCGCGCCAGCGCGCCTGCTGGTCCTCGGCCAGCGCCGCCGAGGCGGCGCCGATGAGCGGAAGCTGCTCGGCCGGGGTCAGCCCGTCCGGGCTGCGCCCGCCATAGCCCTCGCGAAGCTGTTCCTTGAGACCCGCCACGCGGACCATGAAGAACTCGTCGAGATTGTTGGCGGAGATGGACAGGAAGCGAAGCTGCTCCAGCAGCGGGTGCTCGCGGTTGGACGCCTCCTCCAGCACGCGGCGGTTGAACTGGAGCCAGGACAGCTCGCGGTTGATGAAGCGTTCCGGCGAGGCGGCGAGGTCCGCCTCCAGCGGGCGCGTCACCACCGGCGCATGGACGGGCGCCTCTCCCAGTTCGGCCGTCACGGCCCCGGTCTCGGTCTCGTTCACTCCCGCCACTCCACCCGGCTTGCCGACTATCTTCTTCGACCGGCGCGAAGGTCGCCGCGCAGCGTTACGAATGGATGACATGGTGCACGCAACCTGTTGGCTAGACAATTAACGGACGCGCGACGCCGGACTCGGTCGAGCCCACCATCGCCTCGCCCTCCGCAGCGCGGGCCCGCAGAAGTTCCGAAGCCAGCGCCCGGGTCAAGGGCCTCTTGCGCGCCAGCGCCTCGCGGTCGAGTTCGGCCACGATGTCGCGCAGGCCGGCAATGGAGCGCTCCACGCGTGGCAGCAGGTAGTTGAGCAGCGCCTCGTCGGGCACGATCTGGCGGTCGGCGAACAGCTTCAGCGCCACCGCCGCGAGCATCTCGCCGTCGGGCGCGCCCAGCGTCACCGTCGGCAGCGCCCGCAGCCGCGAGGCGAGGTCGCGGGTGGCGAGCGTCGCGGCGAGCGCGGTGGGCGGGCGGCGCGTGGTGACGAGAAGGCTGGCGCCCTGCTCGCCGACGAGGTTGAGCAGGTGGAACAGCGCCGCTTCCGGCACCTCGCCCTCGCCGAGATCCTCGACCACCAGCGCCCCGCCGGCCAGCAGGCCGGGAAGCGCCTCGGCCTCCAGCCCGGCGGCGGGAACGACCGGCGCCCCGCTCGCCTGCGCGAAGATGGCGGCGAGGTGCGACTTTCCCGAGCCGTCCGGCCCCACCAGCGCCAGCGCGCGCGCCGGCCAGTCCGGCCACGCCTCGATCAGCGTCAGCGCCGCCTCGTTGGCCGGCCCGGGCAGAAAATCGTCGCGCGTGCGGCTGTCGGCATGCGGAAGGTCGAGGGGAAGCTGGCGCGAGGCCATGGCTCAGCGGATCCGCGAATCCGGCATCGCCGGGAGGCGCGGCGGCGGAAGCGCGCCGTGCTCGTCCTCGCCCGTGTAGAGCGGGCTCTGGAGATAGCGGTTGATGGCGAAGCGCACCAGCACGCCCACCGCCGCCGCCAGCGGCACCGCCAGCAGCAAGCCGAGGAAGCCCAGCAGATAGCCGAAGGCCAGCAGGGCGAACATCAGCCACACGGGATGCAGCCCGACGCTGTCCCCCACCAGCTTGGGCGAGAGGATGTAGCCCTCGATGAACTGGCCGAAGACGAAGATGCCGATGACGAACGCGATCATCGTGTAGTCCGGGAAGAACTGCACGATGGCGACGCCGCCGGCCAGCACCAGCCCGGTGAGCGAGCCGACATAGGGGATGAAGGTGATGATTCCCGAGACGAAGCCGATGACGAAGCCGAAATTCAGCCCGCTCATGGTGAGGCTGATGGCGTAGAAGCTGCCGAGAATGAGGCACACCAGCGACTGGCCGCGCACGAAGCCGGCAATGGCGCGGTCCATCTGCCGGGCAAGATCGCGAATGGTGGCGCGATGGCGAACCGGCAGCCAGGAATCCACCTTCTCGACCATGTGCTCCCAGTCGTTGAGAATGTAGAAAGCGACCACGGGCGTGATGACCAGCAGCGAGAACACCGAAAGCAGCGCCTGCCCGCCCGTCCACAGCCCCTGGATCAGGGTCAGCATGTAGGTGGCGCCCTGCGACACCAGTTCGTTGAGCCCGCTCTGCACGCTCGGCAGCCGGTCTCCGACGAAATTGCGCAGCCAAGCCGCGCTCTCGCCCTCGCCCGTCAGCATGTTCTGCAGCTTGCCGATATATTCCGGCAGACGCTGGATGAAGGCGGCGAGCTGCGAGCCGAAGATCGGCACCACCAGCAGCATCAGCAGGATGGCCAGCAGGAGGGTGAGGGTGATCGTCACCAGCGAGGCCACCAGCCGGTTGATGCCCCAGTTCTCCAGCCGGGTCGTCACCGGGTTGAGGAAATAGGCGAGCGCGAGGCCGGCGACGAAGGGCAGCAGCACGCTGGACAGCAGCCAGGCGGCCACGACGAAGGCCGCGAGCACCCCCAGCCAGAACGTCACCTGCTTGTGCCACGCCATACGATACGCACCCTCGAGAACCGGCCCGTCGCCGTCGGATAATTAGATACAGGAAAATCCCGTATCCGCGATGCACAAGAAGGATCACCCCCGCCATTCACAGCGGGTTGCGGGCGGCTTCCGCTCCCCCGGCGAAGGGAGCCGTGGCGATTCCGCCGTCCGCGTGGCAAAAGGCGGGCGGCACCCTTCCCCCGCCGGAAAGCGATCCCCGCATGCGTTCCTCCGTCGTCACCTCCGCCGTCGTCGCCGCGCTGGTCGGCTTCGGCGGCACGCTCGCCCTGATCGTCGCCGCCGCGCAGGCGGTGGGCGCCACCCCGGCGCAGACCGTCTCCGGCGTCATCGGCCTGTGCCTGTCGATGGCACTGACGTCGGCCTTTCTCGGCTGGCGCCATCGCATGCCGATCATCACCGCCTGGACGACGCCCGGCGCCGCGCTGATCGCCGGCTCGCACGGGCTGACCCCGGAGACGGTGGTCGGCGCCTTCCTGCTGGCGGGCGTGCTGATCCTGGTGACGGCGGCGGTGAAGCCGCTCGGCACGCTGGTGCAGCGCCTTCCCGTCTCCATCGCCGCCGCCATGCTGGCCGGCGTGCTGTTCCGCTTCTGCACCGCCGTGTTCACCGCCGGGCAGGCCGATCCGCTGCTGGTGCTGCCGCTGGTGCTGATCTTCCTGGTGGCGCGGCGCATCAGCCCGTTCGGCTCGGTGCTGGCGGTGCTGGCGATCGGCATCGCCCTCGCCTTCTTCCTCGGCCGGGTCGGGCCGCTGCCGGCCGGCACCTGGCCGACGCTGGAGCTGATCGCCCCGCGCTTCGACCTGCACGCGCTGATCGGCATCGGCCTGCCGCTCTACGTCGTCACCATGGCCTCGCAGAACCTGCCCGGCCTCGCCGTGCTGCAGGCGGCCGGCTACAAGCCGCCGACGCAGTCGATCCTCGCCGCCACGGCGGTCGCCTCGCTGATCACCGCCCCGCTCGGCTCGCTCACCAGCAACCTCGCGGCGATCACCGCCTCCATCTGCACCGGGCCGGATACCCATCCCGACCCGGCCAAGCGCTGGATGACGACGCCCTTCTACGCCCTCTCCTATCTCGTGCTGGCCGCCGGCGGCGCCTTCGTGGTGGCGCTGATCGCGGCGCTGCCGCCGGGGCTGGTGGCGACGTTTGCCGGCCTCGCCCTGCTCGCGCCGCTGGTGAACGCGCTCGGCACCGCCATGGGCGACACCGCCAAACGGTTCCCCGCCGTGCTGACGCTGGCGGTCACGGCGTCCGGCGTCAGCCTCCTCGACATCGGCTCGGCCTTCTGGGGCCTGGCGGCCGGGCTGATCGCGCTCGGCGTCGAGCATGCCGGCGCGCGCAGAAGGGCCGCCTGAGCCCGCGCCGCCGCCTGCCGGCCCGCCGCGCTCGCCCACCCGCCGCGCTTGCCGCCGGGCCGATAAGCCGCTAATCCGCGAGCATTCCCAGGGGACGCATGATGACCGGTACGGAAAAAGGCCTCAGCTATCGCGACGCGGGTGTCGACATCGACGCCGGCAACCGGCTGGTCGATCTCATCAAGCCGCTGGTCAAGGCCACCCGCCGCCCCGGCGCCGATGCCGATATCGGCGGCTTCGGCGGCGTGTTCGACCCCAAGGCCGCCGGCTTCAAGGACCCGCTGATCGTCGCCACCACGGACGGCGTCGGCACCAAGCTGAAGATCGCCATCGAGACCGGCCGGCACGAGACCATCGGCATCGACCTCGTGGCCATGTGCGTCAACGACCTCGTGGTGCAGGGCGCCGAGCCGCTGTTCTTCCTCGACTATTTCGCCACTGGCAAGCTGGCCCCGGAGGTCGGCGCCAAGATCGTCGCCGGCATCGCGCAGGGCTGCAAGGAATCCGGCTGCGCGCTGATCGGCGGCGAGACCGCCGAGATGCCCGGCATGTATGCGGACGGCGACTACGACCTCGCCGGCTTCTCGGTCGGCGCGGTGGAGCGCGGCGAGCTGCTGCCCTCGCCCAATGTGCGCCCCGGCGACGTGCTGCTCGGCCTCGCCTCCTCGGGCGTGCACTCCAACGGCTATTCGCTGGTGCGCCGTATCGTCGAGGTCTCGGGCCTTGCCTGGGACGCGCCCGCCCCCTTCGCGCCCGGCAAGACGCTGGGCGAGGCGCTGCTCACCCCGACGCGGCTCTATGTGAAGTCCGCCCTGGAGGCGATCCGCTCCACCGGCAAGGTCAAGGCGCTCGCCCACATCACCGGCGGCGGGCTGACCGAGAACCTGCCGCGCGTGCTGCCCAAGGGCACGGTCGGGCGTATCGACCTGTCCGGCCTCACCGTCCCGCCGGTGTTCCGCTGGCTGGCGCAGGTCGGCAAGGTGGCGCCGGAAGAGATGCTGCGCGCCTTCAACTGCGGCATCGGCATGGTGGTGGTCTGCGCCCCCGAGGATGCCGAGACGGTGGCCGACGCCTTCGCCGACGCCGGCGAGGACGTGGTGCATCTCGGCGCCATCGAGCCCGGCGAGGGCGCGGCCCACACCGTCTACGACGGCGCACTCGCCCTCGGCGAGCCGCTGTGATGACCATCCTTCGAGGCCCGGCGTCGCCGGGCACCTCAGGATGACGTTGTTCTAGAGATTCCCGTCATCCTGAGGAGCGAGCAAAGCGAGCCTCGAAGGATGCTGAAGCAGAGCTTGCCCATGACCAAACCTCGCGTGGCCGTCCTCATCTCCGGGCGCGGCTCCAACATGATGTCGCTGATCGAGGCCGCCAGCGCGCCGGACTTCCCCGTCGAGATCGCGGTGGTGATTTCCAACCGCCCGGAGGCGCACGGCCTCGCCCGCGCGCAGGCCTGCAACATCCCGGTCCGCACCGTCGACCACAAGGGCTTCGCCGACCGCGCGAGCTTCGACGCGGCGCTCGACGCGGTGCTGGAGGAGGAGCAGGTCGCGCTGGTCTGCCTCGCCGGCTTCATGCGCCTACTCACCCCCGGTTTCACGCAGAAATGGGCCGGCCGGATGATCAACATCCACCCCGCTTTGCTGCCGAGCTTCAAGGGCCTGCACACCCATGAGCGGGCGCTGGCCGAGGGCGTGAAGATCCATGGCGCCACAGTGCATTTCGTAACGCCCGAGATGGATGTCGGCCCGATCATCATGCAGGCCGCCGTGCCGGTGCTGGAAGCAGACACGCCCGACACGCTGGCCGCCCGCGTGCTGGCGCAGGAGCATGTGATCTACCCGGCCGCGCTGCGCCTCGTGGCGGAGGGCCGCGCCCGGCTCGACGGCGCCCGCGTAGCCATCGACGAATTCGAGATCGCCCCGCCCGCGCTGGTGGTGCCGCCGGCGCCCTGAGCCGCCCCCTCCTCGATGGATAACCGCCCATCCGCACGCGGCGCGAATATGATTGACTAGGAAACTATCTCGTTATAGTTTCCTAGTCAATCACTCTTGCCCCGGCGAGACGCCATGCCCGATCAGCCCGAAACCTCCGATCAGCCCCAAACCTCCGACCTCCCCCCCGTCTCCGACCTCACCGACCATCTCGGCTTCTGGCTGCGGCTGGTGTCGAACCATGTCTCGCACGCCTTCGCCGCCCGGCTGGCCGACCGCGACGTGACGGTCGCCGAATGGGTGACGCTGCGCGCGCTCTACGGGCGGCCGCCGCTGGCGCCGAGCCGGCTCGCCGACGAAATGGGCATGACGCGCGGCGCCATCACCAAGCTGGCCGACCGCCTGATCGCCAAGGGTCTCGTCCGGCGCGCCGCCGACCCCGAGGATGGCCGCGCCCAGACCCTCGCCCTCACCCCGGCCGGGGCGGCGCTGGTGCCGGGCCTCGCGGCTCTGGCCGATGCCAACGATGCCGCCTGCCTCGAACCGCTCACCCCCGACGAGCGCGCGAGCCTGGAGCGCCTGCTGCGCCGGATCGTCGACGCCCGGGGGCTCGCGGCCGTGCCGATCGACTGATTTCGACCCACTCTCACCGATGGAGACCACCATGGACCCGCGCAAGCAGGCCGTCGCCGCCGCATGCCTGAAAGGCGCCGAAGAGAATACGCTGAGCTTCCCCACGATCGTCGGCATGCTGATGGAGGAGGGTTTCGAAAGCTACGCCATCGACTTCCGGCGGGCGCGCGCGGCCTATTACTTCCCCGATGGCGGAAACTTCGAACTGCCCATGCACATGCTCGACGTGCCGGTGGCCGCCGCCTTCGATGCGGCGCGCCTCGGCGAGGCCATCCGCGAGGCGCAGCAGCAGGTTCCGGACTACAGCTACAAGGGCTTCTGCGCCAAGGCGGCGGCGGCCGGCTGCGCCTTCTATGTCGTGTCCTTCTCCGGCCGCTGCGCGCTCTATGTCGGGCGCACGGCCGAAACCCATGTCGAGCGGTTCCCGGACTAGCGGGTCATTCGCCCGTCTCCGGCGCCCGCTCGATCCGCACATGGTTGTCGTGCAGCGCCGCGCCGCCCACCGGCGCCACCGGGTCGGCGCCGGTCAGGCTGTTGATGCCGCGCCCGCCACGATGGGCGCGGTTCGGCCAGATCGATTCCGCCACCACCACGCCGCGCCGCAGCCCATCGAACAGGCGGGCATGCAGACGCACCTGCCCGCGCGGGCTGGTGACGCGCAGCAGATCGCCCTCGCCTATGTCGAGGCCGGCCGCGTCCTCGGGGTGAATCAGCAGTTCGGGGCGCTTCTCCCGCGCCACCGAACCGGGCGTCTCGGCGAAGCTGGAATTGAGGAAGGAGCGCGCCGGCGCGGTAACGAGGCGGAACGGATAGTCCTCCGTCGCTTCCTCGATCACCGCCCAGTGGTCCGGCCAGTGCGGCATGTCCTCATGCGGGCCGAAGCGGCCCGGCGCCGCATAGGGCACCTTCGCCCAGTCCGGCTTGAGCCGGAAGCGCCCGTCCGGCCAGGCGAAGCCCTTGAGATAATGCGCCGTCTCGAAATCCGGCTGCACGTCGAGGAAATGCTTTTCCTCCAGCTCTTCCACCGTGCCGCGCCCGGTCGCCTGCAGCATCCAGTCGATGTGCTGGCGCGGGCTCATGCGGAACCCCTCATGCGCGGCGCCGAGGCGCTCGGCCAGCGCGACGATCACCTCGTGATTGCTACGGCATTCGCCCAGGGGCTCGACCAGCTTGGGGCCGAGGATGACATATTGGTTGCCGCCGCCCTGATAGAGATCGTCATGCTCGGTGAACATGGTCGCCGGCAGCACGATGTCGGCCATGCGGGCGGTCTCGGTCATGAACTGCTCGTGGACGGCGACGAACAGGTCCTCGCGCGCGAAGCCGGCCAGTACCTTCGACTGGTCGGGGGCGACCGAGACCGGATTGGTGTTCTGGATCAGCATGGCGGTGACGGGCGGACCGCCGAGCAGCGCCTCGGGCTCGCCGGTCAGGATATCGCCGATGCGCGACTGGTCGAGTTCGCGCGAGGTGACGCCCTTGATGTCGCGGCCTTCCACCAGGCGCTTGTTCCAGCGGTAGATCGCCGAGTTGGAATGGAAGACGCCGCCGCCCTCGTGCTGCCACGCGCCGGTAAGGGTGGGAATGCAACTCACCGCATGCATGGCCACGGCGCCGTTGCGCGAGCGGGTGAAGCCGTAGCCGGCGCGGATGAAGGTTTTCGGAGTCCGGCCAATGGCGTGGGCGAAGGCTTCGATGTCCTCGGCCGGCATGCCGGTGATGGCGGCGGCCCAGGCCGGCGTGCGGTCTTCAAGATGTGATTCAAGACCGGCCGAATCATTGGCGAAATCAGCGAGATAGGCGCGATCGGCAAGGCCGTCCCTGAACAGCACGTGCATGATCGCGCAGGCCAGCGCGCCATCCGTGCCGGGGCGGATCAGCACCGGGATGTCGGCCTGCTCCATGGTCGGCGAGCGATAGACATCGACCACCGCGATCTTCGCGCCGCGCTCCTTGCGGGCGCGGATGGCGTGGGTCATCACGTTGATCTGCGTCGACACCGGGTTGGTGCCCCAGATCACCACGAAGTCGGACTTGGCCATCTCGCGCGGGTCCGGCCCGGCGAGCCGCCCGGTGCCGGCGAGGAAGCCGCTCCAGGCGGGGTTCACGCAGATGCTCGAGAAGAAGCGCGAATAGCCCTTGGCGTGGGTCAGCCGGTTGATGCCGTCGCGCATCACCAGTCCCATCGTGCCGGCGTAGTAATAGGGCCAGACGGCTTCCGGCCCATGCGCGCGCTCGGCCTCGCGGAAGCGGTGGGCGATCTCGTCCAGCGCCTCGTCCCAGCCGATGGGGGCGAAGGCGCCCTCCCCCTTGGCACCGATGCGGCGCAGCGGGCGGGTCAGCCGGTCGGAATGGTTGGCGCGCTCGGCATAGCGCGCGACCTTGGCGCAGATGACGCCGGCGGTGAAGGTGTTGGCGCTCGAACCGCGCACCCGTCCGATGCGACCGTCCGCGACCTCGATCTCCAGCGCGCAGGTCGAGGGACAGTCGTGCGGGCAGGCGGAATAGCCGGTGCGGGTGGCCGAGAGGGCGTCGGCGCGGGGATTAGGCATAGGCTGATTCATGACAAAGGCGCTCCGCCACCATCGTAGCGGAGCGCCTCGCCTTTTCACACCTTAACGCAGGGCGGTCGCGCTCAGTGCGCGGTCGCCTCCGCGCGGCGGCTCTTCGCGATCCAGCCGAAGGCCACGACGAAGGCCGCGCCGACGACCGCCGCGAGGTAGTGCGGCAGGGCCGCCGGCTTCAGGCCGACCGGATCCTCCGGATCCTCGATCTTCTCGACCAGCTCAGGCGCGAAGCCCTGCATGGTTTCCAGAACGATCTTGTCGCCCACCAGCATCTCGCCGGCGATCCAGCCCAGCAGCGCCGCGCCGAACCAGATCAGGGCCGGGAAGCGCGAGATCAGCTTCAGGATGATCTGCGAGCCGAAGATGATCAGCGGGATGGTGAGCAGCAGGCCGAAGATGAACAGTTCGGCATGGCCGCGCGCGGCGGCCGCGATGGCGACCACGTTGTCCAGGCTCATCACCGCGTCGGCGATGGCGATGGTGCGGACGGCCTTCCACAGGCTGTCGGCGCCCTCGACATGATGGGCTTCCCCGCCCTCGTCGAGCACCAGCTTGATGGCGATCCAGAACAGCAGCAGCGCGCCGACCACCTTCAGCAGCGGCACGCCGAGCAGGTAGGACACCGCGAGCGCGAACAGGATGCGCAGGCCGACGGCAGCGCCGGCGCCGAGCAAGATGCCCCATTTGCGCTGCTTCTCCGGCAGCGAACGGCACGCCAGCGCGATGACCACCGCGTTGTCGCCGGAGAGAAGCAGGTCGATCCAGATGATCTGGAGCAACGCTACCCAGAAGACAGGGCTCGAAAAGTCCATCGTATCCTCTCTGATCGTCGATATGTCGTTGAGCCTCGGGCGGCCCGTCCGTTCCGTGGTTTCTGGTATACGTTATTAAGTATCTCAGACTTCACGGTTCAAACTGAAGACGCCCGCGACGGATGAGGTCGCGGGCGTCAACGGGGAGGGAAACCCGACGATTTACTAGCCGTGCGCGGAGTGCGCGGTACGCCGGCGCGCCAGCACCCAGCCGATCGCCAGCACCAGGCCGGCACCGAGGGCGGCAGCCGCATATTCGTAATGGTGCACCGCGGCCTCGCCGAAGTACTCCAGCACCTTGACGTCCGACACGAACATCTCGCCGGCCACCCAGCCGAGCAGAGCCGCGCCGGCCCAGACCAGGAAGGGGAAACGCGCCAGCAGGCCCATGATGAGCGCCGCGCCGGCGATGATCATCGGGATGGAGATGACCAGGCCGATGATGATCAGCGTCCAGTTGCCATCGGCCACGGCGGCGATGGCGACCACGTTGTCGAGGCTCATGACGAGATCGGCCACGGCAATGGTGCCGACCGCGCGCCACAGATTGTCATGCGCGGCGACGCCGCCTTCCTCGCCCTCTTCCGGCAGAACCAGATCGACGGCGATGTACATCAGGGCCAGCGCGCCGACGACGCGCAGCCAGGGCAGGCCCAGCAGCACGGCGATGATGGCGGTGAAGACGATGCGCATGCCGACGGCGACACCGGCGCCGAGGATCATGCCGGTACGGCGCATCTTGTCCGGCAGCGACCGGCACGCCATCGCGATGACGACGGCGTTGTCGCCCGACAGGAGGACGTTGATCCAGATGATCTTGAGGAGTGCAAGCCAGAACAGCGGCTCGAAATAATCCATTGTCTTGTTCCCTCACCTGCCGCCCTTGAACGGACGGGGTTTGCATAGGTTTTTTGGCGTTGGCGCGCCGTGCAACGGTGAGGCAAGAGGAGGTGGCTCCGGCGGGCCCACTCCCGGGCGCTCTTGGCGCGCCAATACGGCATCCCCGCTGCGGGCCACTTCTCCGTGGCCGGACCCCCGCAGCGCCCATGACAGCAACATACATAATAATTCATGAGGTGGCCAACCCCATGTAACGCATTTTCATGACTTCGTTGTGCTGCGGCCGCACAGTGCGACGCTGCCGCGCAAAAGACAACGCCCCGCCCGGTATTTCGGGCGGGGCGTCAATTCAGCGTTCGAGAGGCGCGAAGACTGCGGCGATCAGCCGACGATCTCGTTGCCCGCGAAGAACTGGGCGATTTCGATGGCCGCGTTCTCCAGGCTGTCGGAGCCGTGAGCCGAGTTTTCGCCGACCGAAAGCGCGAATTCCTTGCGGATGGTGCCCGCGGCGGCATTGGCCGGGTTGGTGGCGCCCATCACTTCGCGATACTTGGCGACGGCATCCTCGCCTTCCAGCACCTGCACGACGATCGGCTCGGAGATCATGAAGTCCACGAGCTCGCCGAAGAAGGGGCGCTCCTTGTGGACGCCGTAGAAGGTCTCGGCCTGGGCGCGGGTGAGCAGGATGCGCTTCTGCGCGACGATGCGCAGACCCGCCTTCTCGATGGTGGCGTTGATGGCGCCGGTGAGATTGCGACGGGTGGCGTCGGGCTTGATGATCGAAAAGGTGCGCTCGAGCGCCATGGCTTCAATTCCTGAAACATTGGGGGGCGTTGGGTTCGCAGGGCTTATAGCGGGGCCTCCCCGTCCCGACAAGATGAGCCGCACGCGGCGTTTTCGACAGCGTTCCGACAGGCCGGGGGCGGCATCGTGCGAGATGAAAAGCGGCGCATTGCACGCAACCGGAGGCGGCCTCATCTGTTGTGACATCAACGCCGCCCGGCCCCAGCACGGATCGCCCCGATGAAGATGAGCCTGAACAAGCCCCTGACGGGAAGGCTGAAGCGGAGTCTTCTGGCCCCGCTGACGCTGGCGGCGCTGCTCGTCGGGCTGCCGGTCCTGCTGCTGCTTTCGGTGGCCGGCGCCGGCGCCGATCCGGCGCAGGCCGTCGCGGCCGCGAAGGGCTACCGCACCTGCTTCATGGAACGCCGGATCGACTTCGCCGGCGGCACCCCGCGGCTGGTCAAGGAGCGCCGCTGCGTATTCGCCGAATAAAGAGCGATCACGACTTCATGAACACCCCTTGGAACTTTACCGGGGGTGCTCACGTTAAGAGTGCATTAACGGATCGGGTGAGGCAAACACGTATGAACGAACGCGTATTGTTTCGTTCCGCACGGCACGCCAGAAATGATGGCGACGCTGGCGCCTATGTGATGCCTATCGCGTCCCTTTCCGAAGTCGAGAGTGAAGTAATGACAGCTTAGAACTCCGGTGGCCCGTCCGCCGGCAGGTGGACGAGGTGCGGACATGTTCAGGACGATTGTCATAAGCGCCGTTGCCGCAGCCATGGGCTTCACCGCGCTCTTTATCGGCGCGGCGTCCGCCACGGGTTACTTCAAGCGCGCGGTTCCGGTTGCCACGGTGGAGATTCCCGCCGAGCCGGTCGCCGGTGATTGCGTGATGCAGAGCCGCTGGATGAGCGATGCGGGCCGCATGGTCCAGGTCGAGCGCGCGGTCTGCTACTGAGAATAAAGGTTTCGGGCTCGCGGCATCCCCACTCCCCCAAGCCCCAACGCGAGCCCAATAGCCCCGGCTCCTCCCCCAGGGAGCCGGGGCACTCTTTTTTCAGCCCCCTTCCGATGAACATCAGCCAACGGCACGTTCAGGCGCCGTTGTCCGGCCCCGTGCATGATGCACCCATTCCGGAAACGGAAACGCGCGGCGCCGGCCGTTCCCGCCGACCCGGCATGCGTCGCACGATATGGCCCCGGTCCTGCCCCGCAGGGTCGGGGCCTTTTCGTTCGACGGACCGGCCGGCGCTGTGCCGTCCGTGATGGCGGCCATCACCACTGCGAATTGGAACGACCGGCCCCGAGGCTGCACCATGGCGCCATGCCATCCTTCGTGACCAAGCCGAGAGGACGCCCGTGACCGCCGCCGCCAGTTCCCTCAACCTTGCCGATCTCCTCACCCGTCGCTACCGCGATTTCGCCGCCTACAATGCCTGGGCCAATGACCGCCTCTACGCCGTGGCCGCGCGGCTGGGCGAGGAGGCCTATCGCACCGACGGCGGCGCCTTCTTCGGTTCGGTGCATGCGACGCTCAACCACCTTCTGACAGGGGACCGGATGTGGATGCGCCGCATCACCGGCACCGGCGACGCGCCGGACCGGCTCGACGCCATCCTGTTCGACACGCTCCCCGTCCTCACCCTCGCGCGCCGCGCCGAGGACGAGCGGATCGCGCGCCACGTCGCCACGCTGACCGCCGACGATCTGGCGGGCGAGCTGCACTATGCCAATGCCAGCGGCGCACGCTTCATTCAGCCGCTGACCGGGGTGCTTGACCACGTCTTCAACCACCAGACCCACCATCGCGGGCAGGTCCACTGCCTGATCAGTAGCTTTCTCGGCAAGGAGGCGGCGCCCTCACTCGACCTCATCTACTTCCAGCGCGAGACCGGCCGGACGCGGCCGGACTGAACCCGGGCAGGCGAGCGCGTGCCGGCTCGGCCGCCGCCCGCGTTCCTGAACTTTGCCCGCCGACCGCACGCCTCGCGCCAGGGCCCGGCACCGCGCCCCGCATATGGCTCTTGCCGACCGCGCGAGCGCGCGGCACAAGACCCGCATGATCCTGTTCGAAGATATCAGCCTGCGCATCGCCGGCCGGCTGCTGATCGACCACGCGACCGCCGCCATACCGGACGGCGCCCGCGTCGGTCTGGTCGGGCGCAACGGCACCGGCAAGACGACGCTGTTCCGGGCCATCACCGGCGACATGGCACTGGAAAGCGGCGATATCCGCATTCCCACCGGCGCGCGCATCGGGCAGGTGGCGCAGGAGGCGCCGGCCGGGCCGGAGCGGCTGATCGACGTCGTGCTCGCCGCCGACACCGAGCGCGCGAGCCTGCTGAAGGAGCGCGAGAGCGCCACGGATGCCGCCCGCATCGCCGATATCGAGCTGCGCCTCGTCGACATCGACGCCCATGCCGCGCCCGCCCGCGCCGCGCGCATTCTCGCCGGTCTCGGCTTCGACGAGGCGGCGCAGCAGCGGCCCTGCTCGGAATTCTCCGGCGGCTGGCGCATGCGCGTGGCGCTCGCCGCCATCCTCTTCGCCGAGCCCGACCTGCTGCTGCTCGACGAGCCGACCAACTATCTCGACCTCGAAGGCACGCTCTGGCTGCAGGACTATCTCGCGCGCTATCCGCGCACCGTGCTCATCGTCAGCCATGACCGCGAACTGCTGAATGAGTCGGTCTCCTTCATCCTGCATCTCGACCAGGGAAAGCTGACGTTCTGGCGCGGCGGCTATGATTCCTTCGAGCGGCAGCGGGCCGACAAGCAGGCGGTCGACCAGAAGGCGCGCGCCAAGCAGGAAGCCAAGCGCAAGCACATGGAAGCCTTCGTGGAGCGGTTCCGCGCCAAGGCGACCAAGGCGCGGCAGGCGCAGTCACGCCTGAAGGCGCTGGCGCGGATGGCGCCGATCGCCGAGATGGTGGGCGAGGCAGCGGCGGCGATCTCCATCCGCCATCCCGAGCGCATCCCCTCCCCGCCGATCCTGACGCTCGACGGCGTCTCGGCCGGTTATGACGGGCGGGCGGTGCTGAAGAGTCTCACACTGCGCATCGACCATGACGACCGCATCGCCCTCCTCGGCCCCAACGGCAACGGCAAGTCGACCTTCGCCAAGCTGATCTCCGGCCGCCTCGCCCCGCTATCCGGCAGTATGGTGCGGGCCGCCGGGCTTGAGATCGCCTATCTCGCGCAGCACCAGCTCGACGAACTCGTGGCCGCAGAGACGGTTTACGACCATGTGCGCCGGCTGATGCCGGACGCGCCCGAGGCAAAGGTGCGTTCGCGTGCGGCGGAGATGGGCTTTTCCGGCGGCGCCGCCAACACGACCATCGCCGCCCTGTCCGGCGGCGAGAAGGCGCGGCTGCTACTGGGCCTCGCGGCGTTTCACGGGCCGCATCTGCTCATTCTCGACGAGCCGACCAACCATCTCGACATCGCCGCGCGGCAGGCGCTGACCGAGGCGATCAACGATTTTCCCGGCGCGGTGATCCTGATCAGCCATGACCGCTCCCTGCTCGACGCCAGCGCCGAGCGGCTCTGGCTGGTCGCCGAGGGCACGGTGCGGCCCTATGAGGGTGATCTCGACGAGTACCAGAAGCTGGTGGTCGGGCGCAGCGCCTCGGCACAGCGCAAGGATCCGGGCGCCACGCGCGCCGATGAGCGTCGGCAGGCGGCCGACCGGCGCGCGGAAACGGCGCCGCTTCGGCGCCGGATCAAGGACGCCGAGGCTCTCATGGCGAAGCTGGAACGCGCCATCGCCGCCTTCGACGAGAAGCTGGCCGACCAGACGATCTACCTGAAGCAGCCGGCCGAGGCGCAGCGCCTCGCCCGCGAGCGCGCCGACGCCGCGGTCGCGCTGGCCCGCGCCGAGGAGGAATGGCTCGAGCACTCCGCCGCGCTCGACGCCGCGATGGCCTGAGCGACGGCCGGCTCGAAGGCGAGATTTCTTATCCGACGATGTGAGGAAACGGCACGGGTGGGATGCCCGGGCTCCGCCATGGCGCGCGTCCGATACAGCGCGCCCGAGGTGCCGCACCCGCTGGCGTCCCACTCGCGAAGACGCCCCGGCGCCGAGGATCAGTTGATCGCGCGCCGCGATCTGGAAGCCACGAGTTGGAAAGCCGCGACCGGAGCGACGTGACCTCGAGGTCACGATCCGGAACGCCGCGTCTGGAACGCCAGTATCTGTAACGCAGGCGGCGGCCCGTTTGCCGGCGCGCCCTTCGCGGATGCCTTCATCGGCCTCAAAAGCAAAAAGCCCCGGCACAAGGCCGGGGCTTTCCGTAGTCCAATCTCGGACGAGATCAGAAAGCGCGCTTCGCCGTGAAGGTGATGCGGTTCTGCTCGGCGGTCTCGGACGCGGTGAAGAAGTCTTCGAACTCACCCACGTTCGAGTAGTCCCAATCGGCGTTCAGGTAGTCGTACTGCAGGGCAAGGGTCAGACCCTTGACCGGCTTCCAACCGATGTTCACGCCGACGTTGTAGCCCGAGAACGAGGCCGTAGCGGCCGGGAGGTAAGCGAAGGAGTCGCTCTCGGTGTAGCTGCCGACGATGCCGGTGAAGACGGTCGGGGTCCAGTAGTGGATAAGAGCGCCGCCGACGTACCAGCCGCCAACGTTGTTGCCGAAGAAGTCGATGTTCGGCAGCGTGCCGGCCAGGCCGAGATAGCCCGAAGCGCCGTCCGCATACACGCCTTCGACGTACAGCGTGGTGGTCTCAGCGATGTCGAAGCGGACACCGGCCAGAGCCGCCCAGCCAGCGTCGCCGCTGACAGTGTACGGATTGCTGAAGCCGTCCAGCGTGCCGTATTCACCGTTGTCGTGATACGCGCCCGACACCTTGAACGCGCCCCAGCTGCCTTCGTAGGCAATGTTGGCGACGATGTCCGGAACCTGCTGGCCGTCCAGGAGGACGAAGTTGTCCTCGCTGTATTCACGGGCATAGGCGTCTTCGAGCGAGATGGTCGCCGAGAAGCCGTTGCCGAAGTCAGCAGTGTAGGAGATCAGGTTCGGGGTCGTATCCGAGTAGTAGTTACCCGGCTCGATGCCGAGCCAACCGTCGCCGGCCCAGAAGTCGAACGCCGACGTCGCCTTACCGATCGTGAACCCGGCGAACTGGATGTAGCCGAACTTCAGGTAAGCGTCGTTGATGCTGTTGTCCGAGAAGGTGAACTCGTTGGTCTCGTCGTTCTGATCGAAACCGAAGCTCTCACCGTACTCGAAACGAGCTTCGATGTACGAACGCAGGGTGCCGTACTCGGTCTGAGTGCGGGCATCGAGCTGGATCGCGGCGCGGGTCTGGAAGTAGACCTGACCATCCGGATCATCGCTGGCAACGGCGAAGCCGTTGACGCGAAGGTTGGTGTCGAGGTCGGTGTAGTACGTGTCGGCAGTGACGTAGCCGCCGACCTTCAGGCAGGTTTCGGTACCCGGAATGTAGTAGAAGCCAGCGCCGTAAGCGGAGCAGACCTTCACGTATTCCGCAGCCTTCGCCTTCACAGGCAGATCGGCCGCCGCAGCAGTCCCGACCATGGCAAGCCCAGCGACCGAGCCGAGCAGCACATTCTTAATGACCGTCTTCACTTCATTCTCCCCCAAATTGGACCAATGTTGGGTTTTCGATTGTCAGGACCCGCCGCAGAGCGCGGCATCCACAGCGATACTGTTCGAAACGATCCGGCGGTGCAAAGCGAAAGTGGCCGCAAAGTGCCCTCGCCGGCTATTCCGCAACGAAGTGTTGCCATCGAGACACAATTTTCACGCGGTAGCCGAATAGCGCGTGCCCCAGTGGCATAGTTTGCGAAAGGTTTGGTAAATCAAGGCTTAACGGATTTCGCCCAGACGCCGGAAGCGTTGGTATGCGTGCAATTGTGGCGCCGCCTGCCCCGAGGGCGCCGGATCATCGCCGCACCCAGCGCCCGTCCGGTCCCTGCTGCCAATAGGCCACTTCGAATCCCGCCGCGCGCGCCGCGCGCCAGGCATTGCGCGCCTGCTCGATGGCGTCGGAATCGTTGCCGTCAAAGAGATGGATCACCCGCGCATAGGCGGAAGGATCGGGAATCGCGGCGCCGTCGATCAGGAATCGCACCGCTGCGCCGCCGGGATTCGATTCGGAGGTGGTGAGCAGAATCGGCTGCCGGGCCGGGTCGGGCTGGCGGTCCGTGCCGTGCGGCAGGAAGGAGGCGTCGTCATAGGTCCACAGAAGCTGGTCGAGCGCCTCGACCCGTTCCGGGGCGCCGACCTGCACGGCGCAGCGCCAGCCGCGCTCCAGGCACTTCTCCAGAAGCTGCGGCAGGGCCGCCTCGAGCGGCCGGCCCTGCAGATGATAGAAGAACACTTCCGTCACGGAGAGGCTCCCACGGAGGGCTTCGCTCATCGCGGCCGGCGCGCCCGCGCCGGGTCCGCTCAGGATTCGTAGTGGCGGGCGACGAGGTGGTCGAGCAGGCGCACGCCCCAGCCCGAGCCCCAGCTGCGGTTGAACTCGCTGGCGGGCGAGGACATGCCGGTGCCGGCGATGTCGAGATGTGCCCACGGCACATCGCCGACAAAGCGCTGGATGAACTGGGCGGCGGTGATCGAGCCGCCGAATCGTCCGCCGGTGTTCTTCATGTCGGCGAACTTCGAATCGATCAGCTTGTCGTATTCGGGCGAAAGCGGGAGGCGCCACACCTTCTCGCCGGTGGCGAGGCCCGATTCGGCCAGCCGCTCCGAGAGGGAATCATTGTTGGAGAACAGGCCGGCATGCTCGGTGCCGAGCGCCACGATGATCGCGCCGGTGAGCGTGGCGAGGTCGATCATGAACTGCGGCTTGAACCGCTCCTTGGCGTACCAGAGCACGTCGCCCAGCACGAGACGGCCCTCGGCGTCGGTGTTGATGATCTCGATCGTCTGCCCGGACATCGAGGTAACGATGTCGCCGGGGCGCTGGGCGTTGCCGTCGGGCATGTTCTCGACGAGGCCGATCAGGCCGACCGCGTTGACCTTGGCCTTGCGGCTCGCCAGCGCGTGCATGAGGCCGACCACGCAGGCCGCGCCCGCCATGTCGCCCTTCATGTCCTCCATGCCGGCGGCCTGCTTGATGGAGATGCCGCCAGTGTCGAACACCACGCCCTTGCCGACGAAGGCGACCGGCGCCTCGCCGGACTTGCCGCCGTTCCAGCGCATCACCACGACATAGCTCTGCTGCTCGGAGCCCTGGCCGACACCGAGCAGGGCGCCCATGCCGAGCTTCTTCAGCTCCTTCTCGCCGAGCACCTCGACATCGACGCCGACCTTGGCGAGGTCGCCGGCGCGCTTGGCGAACTCGGTGGGGGTCAGCACATTGGCCGGCTCGTTCACCAGGTCGCGGGCGATTACCACGCCCTCGCCAATGCCCTCGCGCTTCTTCCAGGCGCGCTTGGCCGCCGCGTCGTCCTCTATATAAAGAGTGACCTTGGGACGCGGGGTCGCCTCGTCGGGCTTCTTCTTGGTCTTGTAGCGATCGAAGGAATAGGCGCGCAGCCGCAGGCCGAGCGCGAGCTCGGCGGCCGCCTCGGCCGGCACTTCGCCGCCCGGCAGCGCCAGCACCACGCCGACATCCTTGGCCGAGGCCGGCAGCCGCCCGAAGATGTTGCCGCCCAGCTTCAGCCAGTCGAACGTCTTCAGCTCGGACGGCTTGCCGATGCCCATGACGATGACGCGCGCGGCGGCGAGCCCGGTCGGCGCGACGATCTCGGTCGCCTTGCCCGCCTTGCCGGTGAAGCGGTCGGCATGCGCGGCGCGCGACACGAGGTCGCCGGCCGGGGCGAGCAGCGCCTCGACGGCGGGCGCGAAGGCCGGCACATCTCCCTCGACAGGCTCGGCGGCGAGGAGCACGACGATCCCCTCCAGGGAGGTCGGGAGCTTGGCGAAACTGATCTTTACGCTATCGGGCATTGGCGCACCTTGATTGGGGCTCGGCGGAATTCACTCACCTTTAGCCGAATGCGCGCCGGGCGACGAGACTCAAACGGCCTTGGCGTCGACGCCGGACGGCCCGATTTGCGCCCGAGCGCTCGGCCAATTATTCATCGTGGTCAAAGGACGGTCGCGCCGGGGCGGCGGACGTCTCCATAAAGACGCAGGGAACGCCGCTCGATGACCCGCCTGGACCGCTATGTGTTCCGATCTGCCGTGACGGCGTTTCTCGGGACGCTCCTGGTACTGACCGCCATGATCTGGGTCACGCAGGCGCTGCGCGAACTCGACATCATGACCTCGCAGGGCCAGACGATCATCGCCTTCATCGTCATCACCAGCCTCGCTTTGCCCGCGCTGATCCTCGGCCTCGCGCCGGCGGCTCTGTTCATGGCGGTCGCCCACACGCTGTTCCGCATGAACAGCGATTCCGAGATCGTGGTGGCGAGCGCGGCCGGCATCTCGACCTGGCGCTTCCTGCGCCCGCTGGTGATTCTGGCTCTCATCGTCGCGGCCTGCTGTGCGGCGCTGTCGCTCGAACTGGTTCCGGCGGCGATGCGCCAGTTCCGCTATGAGATTTCGCGGGTGCGAGCGGACGTGGTCGCCTTCATCGCCCAGCCGGGCCGCTTCACTCCGCTCGCGCAGGGCATGGTCTTCAACGTGCGCGAGCGCAATGCGAGCGGCGTGCTCGGCGGCATCTTCATCAACGACGCGCGCGACCCGAACCAGGTCAACACCTACCTTGCCGAACGGGGACAGGTGATCGATTCGGCGGAGGGCACGTTCCTCGTGCTCGAAGAGGGCGCCATCCACAGGCGCACGCCAGGCAAGCCGGACAGCAATGTCGTGGAGTTCCAGCGCTACGCCTTCGATCTGTCGCCCTTCACCTCCAGCGGCGAGAACACGGTGTATCGCGCGCCGGAGCGCTCCTTCCGCGAGTTGCTCAACCCCAACCCCAAGGACTTCGTCTACATGGTGGAGGCGGGGCGCTTCACCGAGGAGATACATCGGCGGCTGTCGCTGCCGCTCTACGTGCTCGCCTTCTTCGCTATCGCCTGCGCCGCGCTGGCCGAGCCGCGCACGACGCGCGAGGGCCGCGGCCTGGCGCTTGCGGCGACGGCGCCGTTCATCATCTGCCTTCAGGTGACGAGCTTCGGCCTGGTCAACCAGGTCCGCAATTCGCCCGAGGTCATACCGCTGGTCTATCTCGTTCCCATCCTCTTCATCATCGGTTCCATGCTGTCGCTCAGCGGACGGTTCAAGCCACGCATGCCCGACGTCATCCGCCGCCGCATCGACGCGCTCGCCCAGCGTGTCGTTCGCGCCACGGTGCAGTGAGAACGCCATGACGGGACGCGCGCCCCTCCCCCGGGTCAGAAGCGGAGCCGCCACGTGATCGGCCGCACGCTCGGCACCTATTTCGGACGCCGCTTCCTGAGTTCGGTGCTTGGCATCTTCCTGGGATGCTCCGGCCTGATCATGCTCATCGACCTGCTGGAACTGTCCCGCCGCGTGGGCGAGCGCGACGTCGACTTCGGCACGCTGATTCTGCTGGTCATCTACCGGATGCCGTTCTTCACCGAGCAGCTTCTGCCCTTCGCGGTGCTGTTCGGCGCCATCGGCACCTTCCTCACCCTGTCGCGCCGGCTGGAGCTGGTGGTGGCGCGCGCCTCGGGCATCTCGGCGTGGCAGTTCATCGCGCCCGCCTGCCTGCTCGCCGTGCTGCTCGGGGTGTTTTCCACAACCGTCTTCAACCCGGTGTCGGCCGACTTCAAGGACCGCGCCAGCCGGCTCGAGGCGGAGATATTCAACCGGCAGACCGGCCTGTTCGCCTCGACCACGGGCGGCTTCTGGATGCGCCAGCAAAGCGTGGACGGGCAGGCGATCATCCAGGCCGCCGCGACGAGCGAGGGCGGGCGCGTGCTGACCGGGGTCAACGTCTTTCTGTTCGGCACCGACGACAAGCTGATCGAGCGCATCGAGGCGCGCCGCGCCATCCTGGAATCAGGCGCCTGGCGGATGGAAAATGCGCGCGTCTTAACTCCTGCAATAGGGTTGCAGGAGTACGATACGTACATGCTCGCGACGAATCTCACGCCGAATCAGGTCCAGGACACGCTGCAAAGCGATACCGTTCCGTTCTGGCATCTGCCTGCCGCCATAGAGGCCGCCTCGCGCCTCGGCTTCGGCGTCGAACGCTATCGGCTGCAGTATCAGAGCCTGCTGGCGCGACCCATGCTGCTGCTGGCGATGGTGCTGATCGCGGCCTCGGTGAGCCTGCGCGTCTTCCGCTTCGGCGGCATCGGTCAGACGATTCTCGGTGGCGTCGCGGCCGGCTTTCTGCTTTATGTGTCTACCAAGCTCGCAGAGGATCTTGGCGAGGCCGGGATCGTGCATCCCATTATTGCAGCGTGGTTTCCAGCGGTCGTTGGAGCTTTGATGGGGGTTCTCATCCTGCTTCACCGGGAGGACGGATGAAGGTCGGCAGCGTGATAGCCGGCCAGGCGGATCAGAGGCGTTCCCGGCGCATGCGCTGGCTGAACACCGCCGCCTGTCGGCTGCTCTTCGCGGTGAGTACCGCCACGCTGGTTGCGTTTGTGCCGGCGACGGGTGCGCATGCGCAGTCGGAACAGGGCGGAAGCTCGGCCCTGGCGGCCGGCGTGCTCCAGCAGCGCCAGAGCGATCCCAACGCGAAGATGCTCGTGACCGCCGATGAGCTGGTCTACGACTACACGCGCAACGAGGTCATCGCCGAGGGCAACGTCCAGATCTATTACGACGGCGCCGTGCTGCAGGCGCGGCGCGTGGTCTACGACCAGCAGGGCAGCCGCCTGCGCGCCGAGGGCGGTGTGCGACTCAAGGACAAGGACGGCACCGTCATCGCCGCCGACAGCCTCGACCTGTCGCAGGACTTCGCCGACGGCTTCGTGAACTCGCTGCGCATCGACACCCCGGACGACATGCATTTCGTCGCGGCGCGCGCCGACCGTTCGGGCGGCGACACCACGGTGCTCACGAGCGGCGCCTACACGCCTTGCGAACCCTGTAAGGAAAAGCCGGAAAAGCCGCCGCTGTGGCAGGTCCGCGCCGCCAAGATCATCCATAAGGAAAAGGAACAGACGATCTATTTCGAGGATGCGCGCCTCGAATTTTTCGGCATTCCGATCGCCTGGGTCCCCTATATGGAGGCCCCCGACCCGACGGTGAAGCGCAAGTCCGGCTTCCTGGTTCCGCAGTTCGTGAACTCGTCGGAAATCGGCTACGGCGTCACCGTTCCCTATTTCTGGAACATCGCGCCCAACATGGACGTGACGTTCTCGCCGCTCTTCGTCTCCAAGCAGGGCGTCATGCTCGACGGCGAGTTCCGCCATCGGCTGGAGACCGGCACCTACTCGATCCGCGCCGCCGGCATCATCCAGGAAGACAAGGACGAGTTCGCCGGCCAGCCGGGCTATCGCGACCAGCGCGGCATGGTCGAGACGCACGGCCGCTTCAACATCAACGAGAACTGGTACTGGGGTTGGGACGGCTGGCTGATGTCAGACGAGACCTTCCTTCAGGACTACAACCTGATCAGCGCCACCACGCGCGAGGTGACGTCGCAGATCTACCTCGTCGGCCAGGGCGACCGCAGCTATTTCGACCTGCGCGCCATGTACTTCACCGGCCTCACCTCTTACGACGTGGAGGCGCAGCAGCCGGTCATCCATCCGGTGCTGGACTACAGCAAGACGCTGGGCGAATCGGTGCTCGGCGGCCAGTTCAGCTACGACTTCAACCTGACCAGCCTGACCCGCGACGAGATCGACCTGCGGGCTACCTCGGCCCTGTACGCGCCGACCTTCCCGACGCTGTATGACGGCCCGACCAACCAGTGCGACCTCGCCAAGGTCGAAGATGCCGGCGCGGCGCTTCGCGATGCGTGCCTGATGCGCGGCATGGTCGGCAGCTACACCCGCCTGTCGGGCGTGGTCGACTGGCGCCGGACCTTCATCGACACCGCCGGCCAGATGTGGACGCCGTTCTTCAACATGCAGCTCGACGTTGCCTCGGTGCAGTCGCAGGCGGATGATTCCCCGTGGCTGCCCGGCAATGACGAGCAGCTGTTCCGCGCCATGCCGGCGGTCGGCCTCGAATACCGCTATCCCTTCATCTCGGCGCAGAGCTGGGGCACGCAGACGATCGAGCCGATCGCGCAGGTCATCATCCGTCCGGACGAGACCGACATCGGCCAGTTCCCGAACGAAGACGCCCAGAGCCTGATCTTCGACGACACCAACCTGTTCGATGTCAGCAAGTACTCGGGCTATGACCGCGTGGAAGGCGGCGGGCGCGGCAACATCGGCATCCAGTACACCGCCAACTTCAACGGCGGTGGTCAGATCAACGCGCTGTTCGGCCAGTCCTACCAGCTCTTCGGCAAAAACTCCTACGCCTATGAGGACATGGCGAATACCGGCGCCGAGTCGGGTCTGGAAACCGACGCCTCGGACTATGTCGCCCGCCTCTATTACCAGCCGACGCAGAACTTCTCGGTGATCAACCGCTTCCGTTTCGATCAGGCCGACTGGTCGGTGGAGCGCTACGAGATCGAAGGCCGCGCCGTGCTGACCGAGAAGCTCTCCGTGAGCGCCCTCTACGGCCTGTACACGGCGCAGCCCGAGCTCGGCTATTACGAGGAGCGCGAGGGCATCCTCGGCATGGGCACGCTCAAGCTCGACGAGCGGTGGAGCCTGCGCGCCGCTGCCCGTTACAACCTGAACCTCGACGAGATCGACTACACGCTGTTCGGCGTCTCCTACGCCGACGAGTGCTTCGGCCTCGCGCTCAGCTACCGCTCGGACTTCACCGAGAGCGGCAACCGCTCGCGGGTCGACACGGTGCTCGTGACGATCTCGCTGAAGACCCTGGGCGAGGCCGGCTTCTCGTCCCAGCTCGGGTCGGGCTCCAGCAGCAGCGACTGACGGCCGGCGTCGTATTGAGGCCACATCCGCCGATCAGAAGAGCACGATCCATCGGAAGAGACATGGGCCTGCGCGCAATAGGCCAGGGAAGATTGGGGGCGGACATGCTCGGAGCGGATCGGATTCGGGATGGTTGGCTCGCCTGCCGTCGTCTGGTCGCCACGCGGGCCGTCGCCCTCGCTCTGGCCGCCCTCGGCGCCTTCGGCACCGTCTCCGCCCTGCCCGCCCCGGCCCTCGCCCAGCAAATCCTCGTGATGGTGCAGGGCCAGCCCATCACCAGCTTCGACGTCGCCCAGCGTATCAAGCTCGCCCAGCTTACCGAGCGCCGCTCGCCGACCCAGAAGCAGGCGCTGGAGGAACTGATCGACGAACGGCTCAAGGTCGTCACCGCCGAGCGGTTCGGCATCACCGCCGAGAAGGAAGAGATCGACAAGATGTTCGCCCGCATGGGCACC
This sequence comes from Ancylobacter sp. TS-1, assembly GCF_009223885.1. Lineage (NCBI taxonomy): Bacteria > Pseudomonadati > Pseudomonadota > Alphaproteobacteria > Hyphomicrobiales > Xanthobacteraceae > Ancylobacter > Ancylobacter sp. TS-1. The sequence continues at coordinate 406,382 of NZ_CP045144.1, read as the reverse complement.
CGCACCGGCCGCACGCCCGAGCAGCTCACCGCGGCGCTGGCGCAGGCCGGCCTCGACGCCCGCATGCTCAAGTCCAAGATGCGGGCCGACTATGTGTGGAACAACTATGTGCGCAGCCGCTACTCCTCGGCAGCGACGGTGCGCGATTCCGACGTGTTCGCGGCGTTGCAGAGCAAGGGCGAGGACCTTACCCGCGCCCAGCGCACCACCGAATACACCGTCCGCCAGATCGTGCTGGTCGTCTCGCGCACCGCAAGCCCCGCCGAGCGCTCGCAGCGCATCGCCGAGGCGAACAATCTGCGCAAGGCCTTCGCCGATTGCGAGACGGGCGTCGCCACGGTGCGCGGCATGCGCGAGACCGTCGTGCGCGATCCGGTGATCCGCACCTCGGCCGACATGAGCGCGCCCGTGCGCAAGGTTATGGACGACACCCCGATCGGCCAGCTCACCGCCCCGGAAGTGACCCGCGCCGGCATCGAGATGGTCGCCGTCTGCGGTCGCCGCGAGGTGGTCGGCGAGAGCACCCAGAAGCGCGAAACCCGCACCGAGCTCGAAACCAAGCAGTTCGATGCGGTGTCCCAGCGCCTGCTGGCCGATGCCCGCAAATCCGTCATGATCCAGTATCGCTGACGGCACATGACCACCGCATCCATGTCCGCCGCGCCGTCGCCCGCCCTCGCCCTGACGATGGGCGAGCCTGCCGGCATCGGCCCCGACATCACGCTGGCGGCCTGGCTCCTGCGCAATGAGCGCGACCTGCCGGCCTTCTTCGTCACCGGCGATGCCGGCCTGCTGCGCGCCCGCGCTGCCCATCTCGGCCTTTCCGTGCCGGTCGCCGAGTGTTCGCCGGAGGATGCCGGCCGGCACTTCCACGCGGCGCTCCCGGTGGTTCCCGCCGGACCGCCCGCCGCCGCCGCGCCCGGTCGCCCCGATGCGAGCAGCGCGCCGGCCGCGCGCGCCGCGATCGACACCGCTGTATCGCTGGTGCAGGCCGGCCGCGCCGGCGCCGTCGTCACCAACCCGATCTCGAAGGCGGTGCTCTACGCCGCCGGCTTCACCTTTCCCGGCCATACCGAATATCTCGCGCATCTGTGCGGGGAGCCCGCGCCGCGCCCGGTGATGATGATCTGGTCGCCGGAACTCGCCGTGGTGCCGGCGACGATCCATGTCGCGCTGGCCGAGGTGCCGCATTTGTTCACGCAGGAGCTGCTGGTCGAGACCGCCCTCATCGTCGCCCGCGACCTCGAGCGCCGCTTCGGCATCGCCTCCCCGCGCCTTGCCGTCTGCGGGCTCAACCCGCATGCGGGCGAAGAGGGCACGCTGGGCGTGGAGGACGAGATCGTCACCCGCCCCGCCGTCGAGAGCCTGCGCCGCGCGGGCATCGATGCGCGCGGCCCGCTGCCGGCCGACACGCTGTTCCATCCGGCCGCCCGCGCCGGCTACGACGTCGCCATCGGCGCCTATCACGACCAGGTGCTGGCGCCGGTGAAGGCGCTGGCCTTCGACCGCGCGGTCAATGTGACGCTGGGCCTGCCCTTCGTGCGCACGTCCCCCGACCACGGCACCGCCTTCGATATTGCCGGCACCGGCCGCGCCGACCCGTCGAGCCTGATCGAGGCGCTGCGCCTCGCCCGCCGCCTCGCCGGCCGCGACGCCGCCCGTGCGGAAGGCCAACCGGCTGCCGAACTGGCGTTCGACGGCCCTCCGGCGTGATGCCGCGCGGGGGACGAAGCATGGGCATCGACGGATGAGCATCGACGAGTTGCCCCCGCTGCGCGAGGTCATACGCGAGCACGGCCTGTCGGCGCTGAAGTCGCTCGGCCAGAACTTCCTGCTGGACCTCAACCTCACCTCGAAGATCGCCCGCACCGGCGGCCGGCTCGACGACGTGACGGTGGTCGAGGTCGGCCCCGGCCCCGGCGGCCTCACACGGGCCATCCTCGCGCTCGGCGCGCGCCGGGTGATCGCCATCGAGCGCGACGCACGCTGCATCGCCGCGCTGACGCAGGTGGCGGCGCATTACCCCGGGCGGCTCGACATCATCGAGGGCGACGCGCTGGAGACGGATTACCGCGCGCTGGTGCCGGAAGGCGGGCGCGCCGTCCTCATCGCCAACCTGCCCTACAACATCGCGACGCCCCTGCTCATCGGCTGGCTTTCCACCGATCCGTGGCCGCCCTGGTATGAGAGCCTGACGCTGATGTTCCAGCGCGAGGTCGCCGAGCGCATAGTCGCCGCGCCGGGGGAAGACCATTACGGCCGGCTCGCCATCCTCACCGGCTGGCGGGCGCAGGCGCGCATCGCCTTCGACGTGCCGCCCTCCGCCTTCGTGCCGGCGCCCAAGGTCACCTCCTCCGTGGTGCACCTCGTACCGCGCGCGGCGCCCCTGCCCTGCTCGCTGAGGGCGCTGGAACGCGTCACCGAGGCGGCCTTCGGCCAGCGCCGCAAGATGCTGCGCCAGAGCCTCAAGAGCCTGGGCGTCGACGTCATGGAGCTTCTGGCGGCCACCGGCATCGAACCGACCGAGCGGGCCGAGCGCGTGCCGGTCGAGGGATTCGTCGCGCTCGCCAATGCCTGGGTCGCGCTGCGCGGCGGCGCTCAGTCGGTCAGCCTCGCCAGTTCCTGATCGAGCCGTTCGATGACGGGTTCGAGGCCGGGCTGGCGCTCGCGGCGCAGGCGCTCGGCCAGCAATATGTTGCGCAGATTGGCGAAGGTGCTGTTCAGGTCGGCATTCACCAGCACGTAATTATAGTCGCGCCAGTGCGCGATCTCGGTGCGCGCATTCCTCAGCCGCTTCTCGATGACGCCCGAGGCGTCCTCCGCCCGGCGCTCCAGCCGCATCTTCAGCTCGGCGGCGGAGGGCGGCAGGATGAAGACGCCGACAATGTCCTCGCGCATTTTCTCGTAGAGCTGCTCGGCGCCCTGATAGTCGATGTCGAACAATACGTCGCGCCCCGCCGTCAGCGCGGCCTCCACCGGCTCGCGCGGCGTGCCGTAGAAATTCCCGTGCACTTCCGCCCACTCCAACAGGTCGCCGGCATCGCGCAGCCGCTCGAAGCGCTCGCGGGTCAGGAAGTGGTAATGCACGCCCTCCACCTCGCTCGGCCGGCGCCCGCGCGTCGTCACCGAGACGGAGAGGTAGATATCGGGGTTCTGCTCCAGCAGCAGGCGGGCCAGGGTTGATTTGCCTGCGCCAGAGGGCGACGAGAGAATCAACATAAGCCCGCGTCGGCCGCCAATGGCGGCACCGGGCGTCGCGGCGTTCTCGTTGGTCTCGCTCATCCTGTCCTCACTCAATGTTCTGGACCTGCTCGCGAAATTGCTCGACGAGGCCTTTGAGCTCCAGGCCGATGGCGGTCAGCGACACGTCGTTGGCCTTGGAGCAGAGCGTGTTGGTCTCGCGGTTGAATTCCTGCGCGAGGAAGTCGAGCTTGCGCCCCACGGCGCCGCCCTCGGCCAGCATGGCGCGGGCGGCGGCGACATGGGCGACCAGCCGGTCGAGTTCCTCGCGCACATCGACCTTGGAGGCGAGTACGAGCGCCTCCTGATGCAGCCGGTCCGCGTCGAAACTGGCGCCGGTGTCCATCAGCGTGCGGATCTGCTCGGCGAGCTTGGCGCGGATCGCCTCCGGCCGGCGCGCCGGATTGGCCTCGGCCGCCGCCGTCAGCCGGGCGATGCCGTCCAGCCTTTCGCTGAGGACGATGCCCAATGCCGCACCTTCCTGCAGGCGCATGGCGGTGAGGGCGGTGAGAGACATCTCGAAGCCGGCGATGACCGCCGCTTCCGCCGCGCGGCGCTCGGCCTCGCCTTCCTCGGCCTCCGAGACCTCGATGACGCCCTTGAGCCCGAGCAGGCTCTCCAGCCGCACCGGCGGGGCGTCGAGATCGGCGGCGACGCGGCGCACCGAGGTCATCACCGCGCGCAGCACGTCCTCATTGACGCGGACGCTGACCTCCGGGTCGGTGCGGGTCAGGGTGAGGTTCGCGTTGACATTGCCGCGCGAGAGCGCGCGCGAGGCGATCTGCTTGAGGCCGGGCTCCAGCCCCTCCCAGCCGGCGGGAAGCCGCAGCCGCACGTCGAGGCCCTTGCCGTTGACCGATTTGAGTTCCCAGGCCCATCCCCACGCGCCGCTGGTACCCTGCGTGCGTGCGAAACCCGTCATGCTGGCAAGCGCCATTCCATCCCCCGTCCGCGCCCTCGCGGCGGGCGGACCATAATAGCCGGCGCCGCTGGCCTCAAGCGGGCGTCGGGCCGGGATCCTCCGCTCAGTCGACCGCGGTCGCGCCGGTCGTGCCGGAGGTGCCGGCCGGCTGGCTGGCCGGATCGATCTTGCGATCCTTCTCGACCTGCCGCCAGCGCGCGACATTCTTGTTGTGCTGGTCCAGCGTCTCGGCGAAGGCGTGGCCGCCAGTGCCGTCGGCGACGAAATAGAGCGCCTTGATCTTGGCCGGATTGGCGGTGGCCTCCAGCGACGCCCGGCCGGGATTGCCGATCGGTCCGGGCGGCAGGGCCGGAATGGTGTAGGTGTTGAACGGCGTCGGGGTGGAGATGTCGGTGCGCGTCAGCGGGCGCTCCAGCCGGCCCTTGCCGCGCACCAGACCGTAGATGATGGTCGGGTCGGACTGCAGACGCATCTTCTTGTTGAGCCGGTTGACGAACACCGCCGCCACCTGGTGGCGCTCTTCGGGAACGCCGGTTTCCTTCTCGACGATGGAAGCGAGGATGACGAGTTCGTCCGGCGATTTCAGCGGCAGGTCGGGGTCGCGCTTGGCCCAGATTTCCTTCAGCGTGACGTCCTGCGTGCGCGCCATGCGGCGCAGCAGGTCCTCGCGCGAGGTGCCGCGCGTGATCTTGTAGGTGTCCGGCATCAGGCTGCCCTCGCGCGGCACCTGCCGCACCGAGCCGGACAGCTCCGCCACCTCGGCCAGCCGCTCCACGATCTGGTCGCTGGTCAGCCCCTCGGGAATGGTGACGGTGTATTCAATCACCTTGCCCGACACGAGGGTTTCGAGCACCTGCTGAATCGAGGCGCCCTTGTCGAACTCGTACTCGCCGGCCTTCAGCTTGCCCGAGGCGCGCGTGCCCATGGCGGCGCCGACGAACACCCATTTGTCCTCGATCACGCCCTGGCGCACCAGCAGGTCGGCAATGTCCATCACGCCATATTCGTTCGGCACGATGACCGCCTTGTCCTCGGCGAGCGGGCCGACGGCCTGATAGCGGGACTTGCCGACCCACAGCGCGCCGCCGCCGAGCACGATGGCGACCAGCAACAGGGTGAACACGGCGCTGCCCGCCGCGACGAGGGGATGGCGTGCCCAGCGCGAGGGCCGGCGGACCTTCTCCGCCTTGGCGGGGGCCGGCGCGGGCGCGGGGGTCGGGGCCGGCTCGGGAGCGTTCGCCACCGGCGGGGGCGGCGCCGCTTCGGCGCCGGTCGGCGTGGTCGGTGTCTCGTCGGTCATCGGGTGCCTCGCCTTGCGTCCGCGGGCAGCGCAACGCACTGGCAGACTACCCGAAATAATGGCGAAAGCGGGAAGCCGACAGTACGTGAGTACCGCGACTTTCCCTGCGCCGTCATCACCTTGCGGTCAGTTCGCGTAGCGCTTGAAGACCAGCGAGGCGTTGGTGCCGCCGAACCCGAAGGAGTTCGACAGCGCATATTCGATCTCGCGCGGGCGCGGCGTGTGCGGCACCAGGTCGATCGGCGTCTCGACCGAGGGATTGTCGAGATTGATCGTCGCCGGGGCGATCTGGTCGCGAATCGCCAGCAGCGAGAAGATCGCCTCCACCGCGCCGGCAGCGCCGAGCAGATGGCCGATGGCCGACTTGGTCGACGACATCGAGGCCCGCGCGGCATTGTTGCCGAGCAGGCGCTGCACCGCGCCCAGCTCGATCCCGTCCGCCATGGTCGAGGTGCCGTGCGCGTTGATGTAGTCGACCTCGGCCGAGGTGATGCCGGCGCGCTTCAGCGCCGCCTGCATGCAGCGATAGGCGCCGTCGCCGTCCTCGGACGGGGCGGTGATGTGGTAGGCGTCGCCCGACATGCCGTAGCCGACGATCTCACCGTAAATCTTGGCGCCGCGCGCCAGCGCGTGCTCGAGCGCCTCGACCACGACGACGCCGGCGCCCTCGCCCATGACGAAGCCGTCGCGGTCCCGGTCATAGGGACGCGACGCCTTCTCGGGGGTGTCGTTATAGCCGGTGGAGAGCGCCCGGCAGGCGGCGAAGCCGGCCATGGCGAGCCGGTTGATCGGCGATTCGGTGCCGCCGGCCACCATCACGTCGGCATCGCCGAAGGCGACCAGACGGGCGGCGTCGCCGATGGCGTGCGCGCCGGTCGAGCAGGCCGTGACCACCGCATGATTGGGGCCCTTGAGCCCGTGCTCGATGGAGACGTAGCCGCCGGCGAGGTTGATCAGCCGGCCGGGAATGAAGAAGGGGGACACACGGCGCGGGCCGCGCTCCTGCAACAGCAGGCTGGTCTCAGCGATGCCGTTGAGGCCGCCGATGCCAGAGCCGATCAGCACGCCGCTGGCGCACTGGTCCTCGTAGGAGGTCGGATGCCAGTCGGCATCGTCCAGCGCCTGACGGGCGGCGGCCATCGCATAGACGATGAACTCGTCGACCTTGCGCTGCTCCTTCGGCTCCATCCACTGGTCGGGATTATAGGTGCCGTCGGAGCCATCGCCGCGCGGGATCTGGCAGGCGATCTTGGCCGCCAGGTCCGAGACGTCGAAGTTCTCGACGCGCCGGGCCCCGCTCTGTCCGGCAAGGAGTCGCTTCCAAGTAACGTCAACGCCGCAACCAAGCGGCGTCACCATGCCGAGGCCGGTAACGACGACGCGCCTCATACGATGTCTCCGGGGAACTTCTGACCTGTGGGCGCCGCGACGGGACCCCCGCCGCAGCGCATGTGAGCAGCCCTCAGGCCGCGTTCTTTTCCAGGAACTTGATCGCGTCGCCGACGGTCAGGATCGTCTCGGCGGCATCGTCCGGGATCTCGACGTTGAAGGCCTCTTCGAAGGCCATGACCAGCTCGACCGTGTCGAGGCTGTCGGCGCCGAGATCGTCGATGAAGCTGGCATTATCGGTAACCTTCTCGGGCTCGACGCCCAGATGCTCGGCTACAATCTTCTTCACGCGCTCGGCAATATCGCTCATCGGTTCACCCTCGTCCGTATCCGGAGGTTGCTACGTTGTTCCATTTGGCCCCCGCGCGAACGCGGTGCTGGCGGCCTGTTTTCTGCCCCGATTACAGGAGGTGTCCGGACGAATCCACGACGGTGTCGCGGTGTCCACCCCTGTGAGCCGAGGCGGTCGTTAGCACACTTCAACCACCAAAACCAGCACCGTAAAGAGCGGGTTAACAGCGGTCGGCGCGGCCTTGCTCAGATCATCGCCATTCCGCCGTTCACGTGCAGGGTCTGGCCCGTCACATAGGCGGCCTCGTCGGAGGCGAGATAAACGGCAGCGGCGGCGATGTCTTCCGGCGTGCCCAGCCGGGCGGCCGGCACGGCGGAGAGAATCGCTTCCTTCTGCTTGTCGTTCAGCACATGCGTCATCGGCGTGGCGATGAAGCCCGGCGCGATGCAGTTCACCGTCACGCCGCGCGCCGCCACTTCCTTGGCCAGCGCCTTCGACATGCCGATAAGCCCCGCCTTGGCGGCGGCATAATTGCCCTGGCCGGCATTGCCGGTGACGCCCACCACCGAGGTGATGCCGATGACGCGGCCGGTGCGCCGGCGCATCATGGAACGGGCGGCGGCCCGGGTCAGGCGGAAGCCGGCGGTGAGGTTCACCGCGATCACCGTGTCCCACGCCTCGTCGGAGAGGCGCACGAACAGGCCGTCGCGGGTGATGCCGGCATTGTTGACCAGAATGTCGAGGGCGCCCATCGCCTCCTCGGCCTGCGGCACGAGGGCCTCGACCTGCTCGATGTTGGCGAGGTCGGCGGGGAGCACATGGGTGCGCTCGCCGAGTTCGGCGGCCAGCGCCTCCAGCACCTCGCGGCGGGTGCCCGAAAGCGCCACCGTGGCCCCCTGCGCGTGCAGCGACCGGGCGATGGCGCCGCCGATGCCACCCGTCGCGCCGGTGACGAGGGCCGTCTTGCCTGTCAGATCGAACACGGGACTCTCCTGATATCTCTCAAGCCGGGACCGTCACGCTTCCGCCGGGGCGGCGAAGGCGGCGACATCCTCGGGCGTTGCGACATTGGCGGCGGCAACCTGCCGGGCGATACGCTTGGTGAGGCCGGACAGCACCTTGCCAGTGCCGACCTCGACGAGGCGGGTGACGCCCTGCCCCGCCATGAAGGAAACGGATTCGCGCCAGCGTACCGTGCTCGTGACCTGCTTCACCAGCAGGGCGCGGATCTCGTCCGGATCGGTCACGGGCGCGGCGGTCACGTTGGCGACCAGCGGCACCTTCGGCGCGCGCACCTCGACACCGGCCAGCGCCTCGCGCATGGCGTCGGCGGCGGAGGCGATCAGCCGGCAATGGAAGGGCGCGGAAACGGTCAGCAGGATGGCGCGCATGGCGCCCTCGCGCTTGGCGATCTCGCAGGCCCGCTCGACGGCCGCGGCATCTCCGGAGACCACGACCTGACCGGGCGCGTTGTCATTGGCGATGTCGCAGACCTCACCCTGAGCCGCTTCGGCGGCGACGGCGACGACCTGCTCGAAATCGAGGCCGAGGATCGCCGCCATGGCGCCGGTGCCGACCGGCGTCGCCGCCTGCATGGCGGTGCCGCGCAGGCGCAGCAGCCGGGCCGTGTCGGCGAGCGAGATCGAGCCGGCGGCGGCGAGCGCGGAATATTCGCCCAGCGAATGGCCCGCGACGAAGGCGGCGTCACGGGCGAGATCGAGGCCGGCCTCGCTCTCCAGCACCCGCAGCGCGGCCACCGAGGCGGCCATGAGGGCGGGCTGGGTGTTGGCGGTCAGCGTCAGCGTCTCGATCGGCCCGTCCCACATGATGGTGGAGAGCTTCTCGCCGAGCGCCTCGTCGACTTCCTCGAAAACGGCGCGCGCGACGGCGAAGCTGTCGGCGAGGGACTTACCCATGCCGACGGCCTGACTGCCCTGGCCGGGGAAAACGAACGCGCTGCTCATGACGTAAGGTTACTCTTGCGCTAGGAATTGGCGGGCGCAGGAACACCGGCCGGCGCCCCATGTCAAGCTGCAAGGCCCGGGAGGCGGCGCGCCGTGCCCTGGGCCCTTCACGGAGTTCCCCGCTCGGCTCCCGCCCGAACGGCACCTCGTGGCGCGTACATTCGAAACGGTTCAGATGACCACCCTCGTCCTGCTGCTTGACCTTCTCTCCTTCTTTCTCGTCGGCGCCGCCGGCATGCGCGCCTTCCGACTGGCGCATATGGCGCCGCGCCGCGCCCTTCGCCGCGCCTGGCTCGGCATGTCGTGGCTGCTCGCGGCGACGCTGGTGCTGGGCACCTTCTCGGCGCTCAACCGCCTGACCGTCGAGCCGGGCGGCAGCAGCGCCCTGCTGGGCGCGGCCCTCGACGTCACGGCGGCCAGCTTCATGTTCGGCGTCGTCACGCTGGCGCGGCGGACCGCCCGAGACGTCATGAAGATCGCCGAACTGGAGAACGCCGCCTACACCGACCCGCTGACCGGCCTTGCCAATCGGCGCGCCTTCATCGGCGCCCTCACCGACGCGATGGATGCCGCCGGCGCGGGAACCGCCGGTTTCGCCCTCATCGTCATCGATGTCGATCACTTCAAGCAGGTGAACGACGAATATGGACATGATCGCGGCGACGACGTGCTCGTCCATGTCGCCCGGCTCCTCACCTCGCAGGGACGGCGCACCGACCGCGTGTTTCGCACGGGCGGCGAGGAATTCGCCGTCATCGCCCTGCACAGCGACCTCGATCAGGGCAAGGCGTTGGCCGAGCGGCTTCGCATGGCCGCCACCGCCACGCCCTTCGCGATGGGAGGCCATGCGCTTGCGGTCGCGCTGAGCCTCGGCGTCGCCACCTTCCGGCGCGGCGACAGCGCCTCCTCGCTGACCGGACGGGCGGACGAGGCGCTCTACCGCGCCAAACGGTCCGGTCGCGGCCGCGTGTGCAGCGAGGTGGACGGCGCCACCGTTGCGCCCGCGATACCCGAACCGTCGATCGCCGCCGCGTCTCGGCCTTGATTTCCGCCGCTTTTCACGTATAAGCCCGCGCACTGTCAGTCCCGGCCGGGGGCTGAACGGACGGTCGCGCATGGGCTCATCCCCGTGCCGGCAGCAGGCCCGAGGGTCTGCGTCGTCCCGTGTCCCCGCCTTCGAGATTGTTCGAGCCTTTCCGGGGCTCGAAGGGCTCGGCGCCGGGATGATGGGCCGCAATGGTGCGGTATCCTATTGGAAAGGCACGAAACATGGCTCTCTACGAGCACGTGTTCCTCGCGCGCCAGGACGTCACGGCGCAGCAGGTCGAGGAACTCACCGCCCGATTCAAGGGCGTGATCGAAGCGAATGGCGGCTCGGTCCTCAAGACCGAGTACTGGGGCGTGAAGACGCTCACCTATCGCATCCGCAAGAACCGCAAGGCCCATTTCTCGCTGCTCAACATCGACGCCCCGGCGGCGGCGGTTGCCGAGCTCGAGCGCCAGCAGCGCATCGACGAGGACGTGCTTCGCGTCCTGACGATCCGCGTCGAGGAGCTTGAGGAAGGCCAGTCCGTCATGCTGCAGAAGCGTGACCGTGACGATCGCGGCGATCGCGGCTTCGGTGATCGCGGCTTCGGCGGCGACCGTGGCTTCGGTGGTGGTGGTGGTCGCGGCTTCGGCGGCGACCGTGGCGATCGTGGCCCGCGCCGCGACCGTGATGAGGCTCCGGCCAACCAGGAGAACGAGTGATGGCTTTCGGTGGTACTGGCGGTCCTTCCGCGAACTCCTCGGGCGCCCGTCGCCCCTTCTTCCGCCGTCGCAAGACCTGCCCGTTCTCCGGCGCCAACGCGCCGAAGATCGACTACAAGGACGTGCGCCTGCTGCAGCGCTACATCTCCGAGCGCGGCAAGATCGTTCCCTCGCGCATCACGGCCGTCTCGGCCAAGAAGCAGCGCGAACTGGCCCAGGCGATCAAGCGCTCGCGCTTCCTCGGCCTGCTGCCCTTCGTGATCCGCTGATCGCGTGACGCCCTAGCGTCCCCGGCTCCGGCCGGGGACGTCGCATACGAGAAATTTCCGACAGGTCCACGGGGCTGATCCCGTGGAGCTTGGCTGGGGCGGACATGATCCGCCTCTAACCGCCGAAAGCGGGACAGCGCGTCGATGATACAGAACTGGCTCATAGCGTTCGGCGCCGGTGCGGCGTCCGCCCTTCTGGTCGCCACCGTCGCGACCGGCAACGCCATTGCCCTGCCCCTGTTCTACCTCGCCCCGCTGCCCATCCTCATCGTCGGTCTCGGCTGGACGCATGTCGCCGCGCTGACCGCCGCGTCGTCGGCCGCCGTCGCCATCGGCGTGTTCTTCGGGCTCGACCTGTTGCTGGCCTATGTCGCCGGCGTCGGCCTGCCCGCCTATGTGCTTTCCTATCTCGCCCTGATGGCCCGCCAGTCGCAGCCGGACGGCCCGTTCGAGTGGTTCCCGATCGGCCGCGTGGTGCTGGCGGCCGCGATTCTCGGCTGCCTCGCCGTGGCGGCGCTGATCCCGCTGGTGGCCGGCTCGGTCGAGGGCTACCAGGCCGCGCTGCGCACGCTGTTTCAGGCGATGCTGGAGGAGAATCCCGGCGCCGGTGGCGCCGAGATGGAGCGGCTGATCGACCTTCTGGTGGTGGTGATGCCGCCGGCCGCCGCCGTCGTCACCATGGTGACGCAGCTCGGCAATCTCTGGCTCGGCGCCCATGCCGCGCGCCTGTCGGGCCGGCTGATGCGCCCCTGGCCGGACCTTGCCACCATCTCGGTGCCGCGCGCGAGCACGGCGCTGCTGGCCGGCACGCTGATCGCCGCCAGCCTGGCCGGCGGCTTCGTCGGGCTGCTGGCGGAACTGCTCAGCGCCACGCTGATCATGGCTTTCGGCTTCATCGGCCTCGCCACCATCCACTGGATCACCCGCGGCGCCGCCGGCCGCTCGCTGGTGATCGCGACGGTGTGGATCGCCGCGCTGGCGCTGGGCTGGCCCTTCGCGGCCCTCGCCCTGCTCGGCCTTGTCGAAACCCTTTTCGGCCTTCGCGGCCGCTTCCGGCGCGGGGGCCCCAAGGGCGGTCCGCCGGCAGCCAACGACGGCTGACCCTGCCCCGATTGAAATCAGACGACATAGAACGGAGAACGAAAATGGAAGTCATTCTGCTGGAACGCGTGGCCAAGCTCGGCCAGATCGGCGACATCGTCCGCGTCAAGGACGGGTTCGCCCGCAATTTCCTCCTGCCCTCGGGCAAGGCGCTGCGCGCCACCAAGGACAACAAGAGCCGCTTCGACTCGATGAAGGCCCAGCTCGAGGCCCGCAACCTCGAACTGAAGTCCGAGGCGATCAAGGTCGGCGAGAAGCTCGCCGGCACCGAGGTCGTGCTGGTGCGCCAGGCCGGCGAAACCGGCCAGCTCTACGGCTCGGTGTCCTCGCGTGACGTCGCCGAGGGCCTGACCGCCGCCGGCTTCTCGGTCTCGCGCCAGCAGATCGTCCTCAACCACCCGATCAAGACCATCGGCCTGCACGACGTCCCGGTGACGCTGCACCCCGAGGTCGAGGTTAACGTGCGCGCCAACGTCGCCCGCAGCGCCGAGGAAGCCGCCCGCCAGTCGCGCGGCGAAGACCTCTCGGTCGTTCGCGACGACGAGGACGAGGACGAGGCCGAATACTTGGAGGAGGCCGCCGCCGAGGCCGAGGTCGAGGCTGAGGACGAGCAGGCCTGAAGCATTGACCTAACGTAATACGTCAAAAGGCGTAGCCCGGCCGTTCGCGGCCGGGCTTTTTTGCATAAGATGCACCCTCTGGAATATTGCCGGGACGAAAATCATGTGATGCAATGATTTGCAGATCATAGACATGCCCAGGTCATGGGCAGGCAGCATCGCTTGGCGCACAGCCCTTGCGGCTGGTGTCATCGGTCTGCCAGTACCTTTGGGGTTGGCCGATGGAACGGTTACTCTCGCAGGTCCTCGCGCGCATCGTTCAGCGCGGCTCGCTCACCGTCATCTTCGCCTCCGGCATGCGCGCCACCTACGGCGACGGCACAGGAGAGCCACTCGCCGTCCGCTTCACCTCGCAGGCCTGGCAGCGCCGGATATTCTTCGATCCGGAACTGAAGTTCGGCGAAGCCTACATGGAGGGCGGCGCCGAGATCGAGCAGGGCGACCTCGCCGATGTGCTCGCGGTTCTGATGGCGCAGGTCGGCCTGCAGGTGCCGAGCGCCAGCGCGAAGTTTCTCATGAAGCTGCGCTTCCTGTTCCGCCGGCTGGCGCAGTTCAATCCGCGCGACCGCTCGCAGAAGAACGTCGCCCACCATTACGACCTCGACGGCCGGCTCTACTCGCTGTTCCTCGACGCCGACCGGCAATATTCCTGCGCCTATTTCGAGCATCCCGGCCAGTCGCTCGACGACGCCCAGCTCGCCAAGAAGCGCCACATCGCCGCCAAGCTGCTGTTCGACCGGCCGGGCCTCACCGCGCTCGACATAGGCTGCGGCTGGGGCGGCATGGGGCTCTATCTCGCCGGCAATGCCGGGGCGCAGGTGACCGGCGTCACCCTCTCGCAGGAGCAGCTCGGCGTCGCCCGCTCGCGCGCCGAAGAACGCGGCCTCGCCGAGCGCGCCGAATTCCGCCTCCAGGACTACCGCGACGTCCCCGGCCCGTTCGACCGCATCGTCTCGGTCGGCATGTTCGAGCATGTCGGCGTCAGCCATTTCGACGAGTATTTCACCCGGGTCGCGCAGCTGCTGAAGGAGGACGGCGTCGCCCTGATCCACTCCATCGGCCGCTCGGAGGGGCCGGGCATCACCAATCCGTGGATCGCCAAGTACATCTTCCCCGGCGGCTACATCCCGGCGCTGTCGGAAGTGCTGCCGGCCATCGAGCGGGCCGGGCTGTTCGTCACCGATGTCGAGATCCTGCGCCTGCATTACGCCGAGACGCTGAAGGCGTGGCGCGAGCGCTTCCTCGCCCATCGCGAGGAGGTGGAGCGGCTCTACGATGCGCGCTTCGTGCGCATGTTCGAATTTTATCTCGCCTCCTCCGAGATGGCCTTCCGCCATCAGGGCATGATGGTCTTCCAGGTCCAGCTCGCCCGGCGCGAGGGCGTGGTGCCGCTCACGCGCACCTATATCGCGGAGGCCGAGAAGGCGCTGAAGGACATGGAGCGCCAGAACCGCCCGGGGCTGCGGCTGGCGGGCGAGTAGCGCCGGGAACGGCCGGGAGAAGGCGCCGCCCTCCCCCGCCGGGGCCGAATCCCGTCAAGCGAGATTCGGCTTTCCACAGGCCCTCCACAGGACAAAATAGGACGCGTGCGATTCGCCCGGACTCGTTCCCGGGGTGAAGGTAGCTCTGTGAAGCGTGCTCCTGTTGGGGCGCACCACCCGCACCCGGATACGACATGCTCGATTCCCCCAACCGCCAGCCGGCGGCGCCCGAAGCGACCTTCCGCAGCGCCCCGCACAATGTCGAGGCGGAGCAGGCGTTGCTGGGTGCGATCCTCGTCAACAACGAGGCGTTCTACCGGGTGTCGGACTTCCTCGAGCCGCGCCATTTCTTCGAGCCTATCCACACCGCCGTCTACGAGACCGCGAGCGCGCTGATCCGCGCCGGCAAGGTGGCGACGCCGGTCACGCTCAAGACCTTCCTGCCGGGCGAACTCGACGTCGCCGGGCTGACGGTGCCGCAATATCTGGCCCGCCTCGCCGCCGAGGCGACGACGATCATCAACGCCGAGGATTACGGGCGCACCATCTACGACCTGTCGGTGCGGCGCGACCTGATCGCCATCGGCGAGGAGATCGTCAACGAGGCCTATGACGCCCCGATCGACGCCACGCCGCAGGACCAGATCGAGGAGGCCGAGAAGCGGCTTTACGAGCTGGCCGAGACCGGCCGCTACGATGGCGGCTTCCTGCGCTTCACCGACGCCCTCAAGGAAGCCGTCGACATGGCCAGCCGCGCCTTCCAGCGCGACGGCCACCTGTCCGGCCTCGCCTCCGGGCTCGACGACCTCGACCACATGATGGGCGGCCTTCAGCCCTCCGACCTGATCATCCTCGCCGGCCGTCCCGGCATGGGCAAGACCGCGCTCGCCACCAACATCGCCTACAACGTCGCCGCCGCCTACCGCTCGGAGACGCTGCCGGACGGCTCGATCCGCGCCCTCGACGGCGGCGTGGTCGGCTTCTTCTCGCTGGAAATGTCGGCCGAGCAGCTCGCTACCCGTATCCTCGCCGAGCAGACCGAGATTCCCTCCTACAAGATCCGCCGCGGCGACATCTCGGAAAGCGATTTCGACAAGCTCGCCGCCGGCGCGCAGATGATGCAGACCATCCCGCTCTACATCGACGACACCGGCGGTATCTCGATCGCGCAGCTTCGCGCCCGCGCCCGCCGGCTCAAGCGCCAGCGCGGCCTCGATTTCATGGTGGTGGACTATCTCCAGCTGCTGACCGGCTCGTCCAAGAAGGCGTCGGAAGGCCGCGTGCAGGAAATCACCGAGATCACCACCGGCCTCAAGGCTCTGGCCAAGGAGCTGGCGGTGCCGATCATGGCGCTCTCCCAGCTCTCGCGTCAGGTCGAGTCCCGCGACGACAAGCGTCCGCAATTGTCCGACCTTCGCGAATCGGGCTCGATCGAGCAGGATGCCGACGTGGTGATGTTCGTCTTCCGCGAGGAATATTACCTCAAGAACAAGGAGCCCAAGGAAGGCAGCGAGGAATGGTTCAAGTGGGACCAGGACATGAAGGCCGCCCAGGGCACCGCCGAAGTCATCATCGGCAAGCAGCGCCACGGCCCCACCGGCACGGTGAAGGTCGCCTTCGAGGCGCAGTTCACCCGCTTCTCCTCGCTCGCGCAGGGCGACCGCCTGCCGGACCATTGAGTTTCCGACCGTGACCGACCGCGACATTCCGCTTTCCGAGGCCGGCGGCATCCTCACCGTCGACCTGTCGGCGCTTTCCGCCAATTATCAGGAACTGTCCCGCCGCGCGGCGCCGGCCGCCTGCGCCGCCGTGGTGAAGGGCGACGCCTATGGCATCGGCCTGACGCGGGCCGCCCCGGCGCTCTGGCAGGCCGGCGCGCGCAGCTTCTTCGTCGCTCTGCTCGCCGAGGCCCGGCAACTGCGCGGCCTGCTGCCCGAGGCCGAGATCTTCGTCCTCAACGGCCTCTTCCCCGGCACCGAGGCGGCCTATCGCGAGCAGGCGCTGCGCCCGGTGCTGGGCAGCGCCGATCAGGTGGAACGCTGGAGCGCCTTCTGCGCCGACATCGGCGAGGGCCTGCCGGCGGCACTCCATGTCGACACCGGCATGAACCGGCTGGGGCTCACTCCGGCCGAAGCCGTGAATGTCGCCGAAGGGCGCGACGAGCTGGGCTTTCCGCTGGTGCTGGTGATGAGCCACCTCGCCTGCGCCGACGAGCCCGATCATCCGCTCAATGCGCGCCAGCTCGAGGATTTCCGCGCCATCGCCGCGCTGTTCCCGGATGTGCGCGCCTCGCTCGCCAATTCCGCCGGCGCGCTGGGCGATCCGGCGTACCATTTCGACCTCGTGCGGCCGGGCATCGCGGTCTATGGCGGGCGCCCGCGCAAGGACGTGGCGCCGCTGCGCCCGGTGGTGCGGCTGGAGCTGCGCGTCGTGCAGCTTCGCCGGGTGCATGAGGGCGAGACGGTCGGCTATGGCGGGGCGCACACCGCGCTGCGCCCGAGCCGCGTCGCCATCCTCTCGGCCGGCTATGCCGACGGCATACCGCGCCTCGCCGGCGCCTCCGACCTGCGGCCGGGCGCCGAAGCGGTGATAGCGGGCCATCGCTGCCCGCTGATCGGACGCATCTCGATGGACCTGCTCGCCGTCGACGTCACCGAGGTGGCGGAGGACAACATCCAGCCCGGCGACTTCGCCACGCTACTCGGCGACGGGCTGAGCCTCGACGACCTCGCGCGCCACTCCCACACCATCGACTACGAGATCCTGACCTCGCTTGGCCGGCGCTATCACCGGCGCTGGGTCTAGCGCCGGGCGCCGCCCTTTGATCCCTGTTTGTTCTTTCGCCGAATGGCGATAGAAGCAGGGATCGATCAACAGCCGGACGACCGCCCTCATGGCCAAGCGCGCCGCCTCCTTCATCTGTCAGGTCTGCGGCGCCGCGCATACGCGCTGGCAGGGCCGCTGCGATTCCTGCGGCGCGTGGAACTCCATCGCCGAGGAAACCGCCGCCGCCGACACGCTGCCGGCGACGCTGCGCGGCGGCCGCAAGGGGCGCCTGATCGCGCTGGAGAGCCTCTCGGGCGCCTCCGAGGACGCGCCGCGCGTGCGCGTCGGCATTTCCGAACTCGACCGGGTGGCCGGCGGCGGGCTGGTGCCCGGCTCGGTGCTGCTGATCGGCGGCGATCCCGGCATCGGCAAGTCGACCCTGCTGATTCAGGCCTCGGCCGCGCTGGCCAGCGCCGGGCACCGCGTCATCTATGTCTCGGGCGAGGAGGCGGTGGCGCAGGTGCGCCTGCGCGCCGAGCGGCTGGGCCTTGCCGGCGCCGCCGTCGAGCTTGCCGCCGAAACCAATGTCGAGGACATCGTCGCCACGCTGTCGGAGGGTCGCCGGCCGGCGCTGGTGGTGATCGATTCGATCCAGACCATGTGGACCGACACGGTGGAATCCGCCCCCGGCACGGTCACGCAGGTGCGCTCCTCGGCGCAGATCCTCATCCGCTACGCCAAGCGCGCCGGCGCCGCCGTCATCCTCGTCGGCCACGTCACCAAGGACGGGCAGATCGCCGGCCCCCGCGTGGTCGAGCACATGGTCGACGCCGTGCTCTCCTTCGAGGGCGACAGCGCCCACCACTTCCGCATCCTGCGGGCGCAGAAGAACCGCTTCGGGCCGACCGACGAGATCGGCGTGTTCGAGATGACCGGCCTCGGCCTGGCGGAAGTCGCCAACCCCTCCGAGCTGTTCCTGTCCAACCGCGACAGCGGCGCGCCCGGCACGGCGGTCTATGCCGGCATGGAGGGCACGCGCCCGGTGCTGGTCGAGATTCAGGCGCTGGTGGTGCCGACCAATCTCGGCACGCCGCGCCGCGCCGCCGTCGGCTGGGACCCGAGCCGGCTCTCCATGGTGCTCGCCGTGCTGGAGGCGCGCTGCGGCATCAAGCTCGGCGCGCATGACGTGCATCTCAACGTCGCCGGCGGCTTCCGCATCAGCGAGCCGGCCGCCGACCTCGCGGTCGCCGCCGCGCTCATCTCCTCGCTGTCCGGCGCGGTGCTGCCGCATGACTGCGTCTATTTCGGCGAGGTGAGCCTGACCGGCGCGGTGCGCCCGGTGCCGCACGCGCTGGCGCGGCTGAAGGAAGCGGCCAAGCTCGGCTTCACCCGCGCCGTCGCGCCGGAGGCCAAGGGCAGCGCGAGCGGCAACGCGAAGGCCAAGGAAGCGGGCAAGGAGACGGCCAAGGAAGCGGCGAAAGAGGCGCTGGAGCCCCCGCTCGCCACCGAGACGGTGACCTCTCTTGGGGATATCGTGGCCGCCATCGCCTCGCGGGCACCCCGCCGGGCACCGCGCGAGCGCCAAGAGGGATGACGCGCGCCCTCCCGCACGCTATACGTCGCGCGATCCTGCTGAGGGCAGGGACGGTGCAGATTCGCTGCCCGATCCCGCCGGAAGCCGCCTCGACCACGGTGCGATAGTCTTGACGCTGCTCGACATCATCCTCGTCGCCGTGATGGTGGTCTCCGGCCTGCTGGCCATGGTGCGCGGTTTCGTGCGCGAGGTCTTCGCCATCGCCTCCTGGATCGCCGCCGCGCTGGTGACGCTCTACACCTATCCCCACGTCCTGCCCTACGCGAAGCAGTACATCTCCAACGACACCTTCGCGATGGCGGCCACGGTCGGCGGCGTGTTCATCGTCACCCTGCTGATCGTCTCGATCATCACGGTGCGCATCTCCGACCTCGTGCTCGACAGCCGCATCGGCGCGCTCGACCGCACGCTCGGCTTCCTGTTCGGCCTCGCCCGCGGCTTCCTGATCATGGTTGTGGCCTACCTGTTCTTCAACTGGCTGGTCCAGAACGAGCAGGGCCAGCCCGAATGGATTCGCGACGCCCGCTCCAAGCTGGTCTTGCAAAGTGCGGGTGACTGGCTCATCTCCGTATTGCCGGAAGACCCCGAGAGCCTGATACGCGACATTCGCAGCTCGAAGGATGCCGAGCCGACCGAGCCGCCGCCGGAGCCGTTCAACCCGGCTCCTGCCGCTCCCGGCCAGGCAAAGCCTTCGGCGCCATAATTCGACCGCGCCCGTGGGACAAAGCCGTCCCGGGGCCCAGTTGCATTCGAGCATGAAGCGGGCGCAGCCTTGAACTGCGCCGAGGAGCGATGGTCCGATGGCCAATCTGACTGCTGATCACGTGTCGTCCAAACCGGCGCAGGCGGACGAGTTCTATGACGATTACGGGGACACGCTGCGCGAGGAGTGCGGCGTGTTCGGCATTTACGGGCACCCCGACGCGGCGGCGATCACCGCGCTCGGCCTGCACGCCCTGCAGCATCGCGGCCAGGAAGCCGCCGGCATAACCACTTATGACGGCAGGCGTTTCCACTCCGAGCGGCGTCTCGGCCTGGTCTCCGACGCCTTCTCCGACGGCGAGGCGATCAAGCGCCTGCCCGGCCATATCGCGGTCGGCCATGTGCGCTATTCGACCACCGGCGAGACCATCCTGCGCAACGTGCAGCCGCTCTTCGCCGAACTCGACGGCGGCGGTTTCGCCATCGCCCATAACGGCAACCTGACCAACGGCCTCTCCCTGCGCCGCCAGCTCATCCGCGACGGCGCCATCTGCCAGTCGACCTCCGACACCGAGGTGATGCTCCACCTCGTCGCCCGCTCCAAGCGCCCCCGCTTCACCGACCGCTTCATCGACGCGCTGCGCACGCTGGAAGGCGCCTACGCCTTTGTCGGCCTCACCAACAAGAAGCTGGTCGGCGCGCGCGACCCGCTCGGCATCCGCCCGCTGGTGCTCGGCGAGCTCGACGGCCACCCGATCCTGACCTCCGAGACCTGCGCTCTCGACATAATTGGTGCGCGCCACGTGCGTGACATCGAGCCGGGCGAGGTCATCGTCTTCTCCTCCGACAAGGTGGAGACGCTGCGCCCCTTCGGCAGCGTGCCGCCCCGCCCCTGCATCTTCGAGTACATCTATTTCGCCCGGCCGGATTCGGTCGTCGGCGGGCACTCGGTCTACCAGGTGCGCAAGACCATGGGCATGCAGCTTGCCGCCGAGGCCCCGGCCGATGCCGACCTCGTGGTGCCGGTGCCCGATTCCGGCGTGCCGGCCGCCATCGGCTTCTCGCAGGCCTCGGGCCTGCCCTATGAGCTTGGCATCATCCGCAACCACTATGTCGGCCGCACCTTCATCCAGCCGACCCAGTCGGTGCGCGACCAGGGCGTGCGGATGAAGCACTCGGCCAACCGCGCCGTGGTCGAGGGCAAGCGCATCGTGCTGATCGACGACAGCCTCGTGCGCGGCACCACCTCGGTCAAAATCGTCCGCATGATGCGCGAGGCCGGCGCCCGCGAGGTGCATTTCCGCATTTCCTCGCCGCCGATCACCCACCCGGACTATTACGGCATCGACACGCCGGACCGCGACAAGCTGCTGGCGGCGACGCACGACCTCGAAGGCATGCGCCGCTATATCGGCGCCGACAGCCTGGCCTTCCTCTCCATCGACGGCATCTACAAGGCGATGGGCCATGAGGGCCGCGACCCCGCGCGCCCGCAATACACCGACCACTGCTTCACCGGCGAGTACCCGACCCCGCTCACCGACCGCGACGGCGAGGAATCCCCGCGCCAGCTCTCGCTGCTCGCCGAGGCGAGCTGAGCCGGCATGGTCGAGCTGACGCAGTGGCATCGCGGCCGGCTGATCGACCACGTGTCGCTGGTCGTCGCCGACTTCGCGGCGTGCCGGCGCTTCTATGCGGCGGTGCTGGACGTGCTCGGCGTGCCGCTGGTCGAGGGTGATGGCTATTTCTTCGCCGACGAGCTGTTCGTCTCGCCCGGCGAGCCGACGACCGGGCGGGCTCACATCGCCTTCCAGGCGGCGGACGAGGAAACGGTGCGCCGCTTCCATGCCGCCGCGCTGGCGGCCGGCGGGCGCGACAATGGCGCGCCGGGCCTGCGCGACTATCACCCCGGCTATTACGCCGCCTTCGTGCTCGATCCCGAGGGCAACAACATCGAGGCCGTCACGCACGGCCCCGCCCGGCGCTCGGCGCCGTCGGTGGTGCTGACGGACGAAAGCTGACAGTTCGAGGAAACGCCATGTCGGAACTTCCCCCGGCGGACACCGCCGCGCGCCCGCTCGCCGGCCGCTTCGCCCTCGTCTCCGGCGCCACGCGCGGCATCGGCCGGGCGACCGCCCTGGCGCTGGCCGAAGCCGGCGCGCATGTGATCGCGATCGGGCGCACCTCCGGCGCGCTGGAGGAACTCGACGACGCCATCGTCGCCGCCGGTTCGAGCGCCACCCTCGTGCCGCTCGACGTCAAGGACGGTGCCGGCATCGACCGGCTCGGCGGCGCGCTGTTCGAGCGCTTCGGCCGGCTCGACATCTTCGTCGGCAATGCCGGCGTGCTCGGCCCGATGACGCCGCTCGCCCAGATCGAGCCGAAGGAGTGGGACGACACGCTGGCGGTCAACCTCACCGCCAACTGGCGCTTCATCCGCTCGCTGGACCCGCTGCTGCGGCTCTCCACCGCCGGGCGAGCGGTGCTGGTGTCCTCGGGCGCCGCGCACAAGGCGCGGGCCTTCTGGGGCCCCTATGCCGTCACCAAGGCGGCGGTGGAGGTGCTGGCGCGCACCTGGGCGAACGAGGTGGCCAACATCTCGAAGCTCAAGGTGAACCTGATCAATCCGGGCCCGATTCGCACCGGCATGCGCGCCAAGGCGTTCCCCAGCGAGGACCCGGAAACCCTCCCCGCCCCGGAGGAACTTGCGCAGTCCATCCTCGCGCTCTGCCTGCCGAGCTTCGAGGAGACCGGAAAGCTCTACGACTTCCCCACGCGCAGCCTCAAGGCGTTTGCGGTTCCGGCATGATCCGGCGGCGGGAGAAGATCGCCACCGCCACGACGACGCCGACCAGTTGCAGCAGCCCGCCGACCGCCTCCGCAGCGGTCGGCCAGCGCTGCTCGAAGCACAGGCCGTAGATCAGCCCGAACACCGTTTCCGCCACGATGAGCTGGGCGGAAAGCGCCATCGGCAGGCGCTCGGAGGCAACCACCCAGCCATAGGTGCCGACCCAGGAGGTGACGACGCCGAGCCCCAGCGCCCACAGCAGGAAGCGCAACGTGGCCGCGCTGTCGGGATCGGGCATCGCCGGCCCCATCGAGATCGCCGGGAGCAGGAGGAGCGCCAGCGCGCCGCAGCCCAGCCCCTGCACGCCGGTCCAGCGCAGCGCATCGGGCGCATCGGGCGCGCGCATGACGACGGCGTTGGCGAGGCCATAGGCGACCCACATCAGCAGAGCGAACACCGACAGCGCCACGCCGCCAAGCAGCCGTCCGACCTCGCCGGTGGCGCTCTCCTGGAGGCTGGCGAGATTGACCACGCCGAGACCGGCGGCGATCAGCAGCAGCGGCACCGCCAGCCGCCCCCATGGCAGCGACCGCTCGCGGAAATTGGCGACGATGGCCAGCAACACCGGCGCCGTGCCGGTGATGAGCGGCGGCAGCACCGCGCCCGCGAGCAGCACGGCATAGGAGATGGCGAGGAAGTAGCCGAAGGTGCCGACCGCACCGAGCGCGAGCCCCACCGCCAGCATGCGCCACGACAGGCCGGTCGGCCGGAACTGCGGCAGGACCATCAGCGCCACGCTGACCACACCGAAGATCAGATAGCGCGCCACCGAAATGTCGAGAGCGGAAAAGGGCGCCACCACGCGCGGCGCCACGAAGGCCAGCCCCCACAACGCCCCCGTGGTGAGGCCCGCGAGAATGCCGATGAGCATCGGTGACGTCCACTTTTGGCGCCCACACTCAAGGGGGCGGCGCCGGATGCGGGAAAAGGGCTGGCGGCGTTCGACGCCGCGCGGAGAGGGGCAAGACCTGTGGAACGGGCGGACAAGACCGCCCGCAGCCGGCGGGCCTACTCCTTCTCGGCGTAGGGGTTGTCCTTCTCGCGCAGCGTGAGCCTTATCGGCACGCCGGGAAGGTCGAAGCTGGTGCGCAGGCTGTTCACCAGATAGCGCACATAGCTTTCCGGCAGCGCGTCGGCGCGCGAGCAGAACAGCACGAAGCTCGGCGGGCGCGCCTTGGGCTGGGTGATGTAGCGCAGCTTGATGCGGCGGCCGGACACCGCCGGCGGCGGATGGTTCTCGGTCGTCTCGATGAGCCAGCGGTTGAGCGGGTTGGTCGACACCCGCCGGTTCCACACCTCATGCGCCTGCTGGATCGCCCGCACGAGACGGTCGAGACCCTCGCCGGTCAGGCCCGAGAGCAGCACCACCGGGGCACCCCTGAGCTGCGGCAGCCAGTGGTCGGCCTCCCCACGCATCTGGCTGACCATGCCCGGCTGGTCCTTGACCAGATCGGACTTGGACAGCGCCAGCACCACCGCCCGCCCCTCGCGCTCGGCGAGGTCGGCGATGCGCAGGTCCTGCTCTTCGAAGGGATGCGTGGCATCCATCAGCACCACGACCACTTCGGCGAAGCGGGCGGCGCGCAGGCCGTCGGCGACGGAGAGCTTCTCCAGCTTGTCGTCGATGCGGGCGCGCTTGCGCATGCCGGCGGTATCGAAGACGCGCAGCGCCACGCCGTGGCGCTCGATGTCGACGGCGATGGAATCGCGGGTGATGCCGGCCTCCGGGCCGGTCAGCAGGCGGTCCTCGCCGAGCAGGGCGTTGATCAGGGTGGACTTGCCGGCATTGGGGCGGCCGAGCACGGCGACGCGGATGCGCCTTCCGCCGGGGCCGTCCTCTTCCTCCTCGTCCTCTTCGTCCGGCACGACCACGGCCAGCGCGCGCACGAGGTCGGCCATGCCGTCGCCATGCTCGGCGGAGAGTTCCACCGGCTCGCCGAGGCCGAGCGCATAGGAATCGAGCGTGCCGCCTTCCGAGCCGCGCGCCTCGGCCTTGTTGGCGACGAGAATGGTGTGCTTGCCGGAACGGCGGGCGAGGTCCGCGAAGACGCGGTCGCTCGGCGTTATGCCGGCCTTGGCGTCGATCAGGAACAGCAGCACGTCGGCGTCGGCGATCGCGGCCTCGGTCTGGCCGCGCATGCGCCCTTCGAGCGTCTCGGACTTCGCCTCCTCCAGCCCCGCCGTGTCGATGACGCGGAAGGACAGGTGCCCGAGGCGCGCCTCGCCCTCGCGGCGGTCGCGGGTCACGCCGGGGCGGTCGTCGACAAGCGCGAGGCGCTTGCCCACCAGACGGTTGAACAGGGTCGACTTGCCGACATTGGGCCGGCCGACAATGGCGACGGTAATCGTCATCGGTAAAGGCGCCTCCGCGCCGGTGGCGTCACTGGCCGGAAGGGGCTGCGCCGGTCGTCGCGGGCTCCGCCGGGGCTGGCTCGGCAGGCGGGTAGCCATAGCTGGAATTAGCCGGCTGCGGCGGCGGCTGGTTGTAGTCGACGCCGGGAACGCCCTCGGGGAAGACCGGCGCGCGGGCGCCCGGCAGCAGCTTCTCGCGCTCGACAAAGGGGTTGATCGAATCGAGCGTCTCGCAGCCGGCGACCGCGAGGGTCAGCCCGAGCACCGGCGCAAGCAGCAGCGCCCGGCGCATCCGGCGGGAGAGCTTGGGGAGCCGGTGCATGGCGCGCCTCCTCACTGCACGGCCGGGGCGGCGGCGGGGGTCGCGGCGGGCGTCGGCGCCGGCATGGGCATCGAGGCTGCCGCCAGCGTGCGCAGCAGCTCGGCGCGGCGGCGCAGGCCGGGCGGGGTCTCGCCGTCGTTCAGGATCGCGGTGAAGCTGTCGGTGGCCGCCTTGTAGTCGCCGGCCTTGTACTGGGCGAGGCCGACGATCTCGCGCGCCGAGTGGCGGAAGGCGCCGGTCGGGGTGTCGAGCGGCTTGAGCCGGCTCTCGATGTCGGCGAGCGGGGCGGTGTCGACCAGCAGCAGGGCCGCGCGCACCTGGGCGACGTTCTGCATCAGCGGGCTGATCGCGGGATCCTTGGCGATCGCGTCATAGTCGGCGATGGCGGCGGCGCGGTCGGTCTTGGCAAGCTCGGTGGCGGCACGGAAGCGCGCCAGGACGCGGTAGCCCGGCGTGCCTTCCTTCTCGATCTGCTGGAAGGCGGCCTCGGCCTCGGTGGCCTTGCCGCCGACGGCGAGCTGCAGCGCGGTCTCGAACTGCGCGCCGGCGGCCTGATCCTGCTGGAGGCGCCACCATTCATAGCCGCGCCAGCCGGCGACGGCGATGACGACCAGCACGGCCAGGCCGATCAGATACGAACCGTAACGGGTCCACAGCCGGTTGAATCGCTCGCGACGCAGGTCCTCGTCGATCTCGTGGAAGATGTCAGCCATGTCGCGTCCGTCGAAAGCTCGTCAAAAGGCCCGTGCGCCGGTGGGCCGTACTGGAAAGGGCCGGGTAAACTAGCGATGCGGCCTCAACAAGGCAAATCGCGCCGGAACCCGCGCAACCTCGCCGGCCGGCTTGTCTTTTCAGGACTTCTTCGGGGCGTAGACGTGCTCGGGCCCGGGGAAGCTGCGCGCCCGCACCTCGCTGGCATAGGACTCGACCGCCGCCCCGATGGACGGGCCGATATCGGCGAACTTCTTCACGAATTTCGGCACCCGGTCGGACAGGCCGAGCATGTCCTCCAGCACCAGAATCTGCCCGTCGCAGGCGGGCGAGCCGCCGATGCCGATGGTCGGCGGCGCCACCTCCCGGGTGATCTGCCGGGCCAGCGGCTCGGAGATCGCCTCCAGCACGATGGAGAAGGCGCCGGCATCGGCGATGGAGCGGGCATCGTCGAGGATGAGCGCCGCGCTCGCCTCGTCGCGGCCAAGCGCCTTGAACGAGCCCAGCGTGTTGATCGCCTGCGGGGTCAGCCCGACATGGCCCATGACCGGCACGCCGCGGTCGGCGAGGAAGCGCACGGTCTCGGCCATGCGCCGCCCGCCTTCCAGCTTGATCGCGCCGGCGCCGGTTTCCTTCAGCACCCGCGCGGCGGTGGCGAAGGCCTGCTGCGGCGAGCCCTCATAGGAGCCGAAGGGCAGGTCCACCACCACCAGAGCCCGCGAGGAGCCGCGCATGACCGCCTGCCCCTGCAGGATCATCATGTCGACCGTCACCGGCACCGTCGTCTCCATGCCGTGCATCACCATGCCCAGCGAATCGCCCACCAGCATGAAGTCGACATGCGGGTCGATGAGGCGGGCCGTGTGGGCGTGGTAGGCGGTCAGCGAGACGATCGGATCGCCGCCCTTCTTCGCACGGATATCCGGTGCGGTCAGACGGCGCGCGGCGGACTGGACGGACATGTCTGGCGTGTTCCTCTTGCTCGTCGCGGCGCGCGCTTTTGCGGGCGCGCCGCTCAACCCATCACCGGCACCCCGACGATGTAGGGGTGGAACCAGAAGGTGAGGACGGCATAAAGCACGACACCCCCGACGACCGCAACGAGGTCGCCCGACCAGCCAGCAGGGGCCACCGGCAGCGGCGCGCCACGGCGCTTGGCGAGGATGCGCAGGGCCACGGCCCAGCCGAGAATGACCACCGCCAGCGTAACCGTCGCGGCGTCGCCATTGGCCAGCAGATGCGCCAGCGCCCAGATCTTGATGGCGACGAGGAAGGGAAATTTCAGCCACGCCTTGATGTGGCTCGGCACCAGCGCGGCGATTGCGGCGATGCAGGCGACCAGCATCAGCAGCAGCGCGAGATGGCGCAGCCCAACCGGCGGGATGTAGAGCTGGAGCGGGCCTTCCGCGCGCCACTGGCCGAAGCCGTAGGCGATGAGCGCCAGCCCGGCCACCGCCACGACGGCATGGAGGGTGCGATAGGTCGTCGTGCCCATGCCGGCGAAGGCGGCGGCGCCGGCCTTGCGGCGCGCGGCGACGACGTGGATGGCGACGAAGAGGGCGAGGCCCACCAGCATCAGGATCATTGAAGCGCTCCCGGATTGGATTCCGGCGCGACGCTAGATCGTTTCCAATCGAAGCGCCATCGGTCGTTCCGCGCGTCCGTAAGGGACCGGCGGACGCGCGGCGCGGGCCGGCCGGCGCCTTGCGATCATACGGTTGTGTAAACCATAGCCGGCATCGGCGCTCCACCGCGCCGCCTCCGCATGTCAGAATGCTGCCGCAATCTGGGGGAGAGCCGGCATGAAGTCCCTGTTCACTGTGCTCGCCATGGCCGCGTCGCTGCTGACGGCGCTTCCCGTCCATGCGGAAAGCCTCGCCCAGCCGGACGGCAGCGCCGCGCCGTCCCTCGCCAGGCCCGGCGCGACGATCCCCGGGCCGGAGGCGCAGGCGGCGACCCTGCCCGCCGGAGCGGCGCATGGCGTGCCCATGCAGCCGGCGGCCGTGCAGGCGGCAACGACGCCCGCCTCCGCATCGCCGTCGCCCTCCGACGCGACGCCGGCCACCGCAATCGCCACCCCCATTGCCACCCCGGCGATGCCGGCCGCCGCCCCTGCCATTCCCGTCGCCACTCCTGCGGCTGCCGTCGCCACCCCGGCCGCGAACGCGCCCGTCGCGTCGGTGACGCCGGCCGCGACGGCGCCGGAGCCGGTCGCCCCGCGCATCGTGGTGGCCCAGATCAACCTGTCGAAGCAGCGCATGGAGGTCATCGTCGACGGCCAGCCGCGCTATTCCTGGCCGGTCTCGACTGCCCGCAAGGGCTACCGGACCCCGACCGGAAGCTACGGGGTCCAGCGCATGCACCGGCGCTACTACTCGCGTAAATACGACAACGCGCCGATGCCCTACTCGATCTTCTTCAATGGCGGCTATGCCATCCACGGCACCACCGACATTCGCCGGCTCGGCCGCCCCGCCTCGCATGGCTGCGTGCGCCTCCACCCGAACAATGCGGCGGCGCTGTTCGCCCTGGTGAAGGAATATGGCAGCGCCAATACCCGGATCATCGTGACCCGCTGAGCGGAAAATCGTCCCGCGCGGGCGAGGTCGATCACGACGACGGATTGCATCGCGTCTCCCGTAAGGGCAGCATGCCCGCCGAACCCGCAACGGCCATTGCCATGCTGCTTGATTACGTCACTCTGCTGACGGCCGTCGGCATATCGGCAGCCTGCCTGTCGATCATGATCTTCATGGGCTGGCTGATGGCGCCCAAGGACGGCTATCTGCTGGCCTGCTCGGCCGGCGGCGCCGTTTCCGGCCTCGGGCTGCTGATCTACGGCTTCTATGTGGCGCACCCGGTGCCCCTGGCGGGCGTCGTTGCCTTCGCCATCATCATCGCCGGCCTCTCGCTGCTGGTGGGGGCCGGCTATCGCTTCCGGACCGACCGCTCGCCGCGCCCCCTGGTCATTCGCCTGACGCTGGCGAGCTGGGTGCTGGCGCTGCCGGCGCTGGCGGCGGGCTATACCGGCCTCGGCTTCGTCCCGATCAACCTCGCCGTCGGCGCGCTGCTGCTGCTCACGGCCGGCCAGTACTGGCAGGCCCGGCGAGAGGCGCCCTATGCCATCGCCAGCCTGTGCGGCCTGTATACCGCCATGGCGCTGTCCTTCCTCGCCTGCGCTGTCGAGCTTCTGAAGAGCGGGCAGCCCGTGCTCGATTCCGCCCCGCAGGGCTGGGCGGAAAACCTGTCGCTCCTCGTCATGATCGCCTGCATACCCGGCGTCGGCGCCGTGACGCTCACGCTCAATCAGGCGCGCATCGCCCGCCACCACCGGCTGGAGGCGATGACCGATGCGCTGACCGGCCTGCTCAACCGGCGCGCGCTGTTCGAAGCCGCCGCCAGCCTGGCGCTGGCGGAGGGGACCGCCGTGATCGTCTTCGACCTCGACCGCTTCAAGGCGATCAACGACCAGCACGGCCATGCCACCGGCGACAGGGTCATCATTCTCTTCGCCCGCGCCATGACGCATCACGCCCCGCAACCGGCGATCACGGCGCGGCTGGGCGGCGAGGAGTTCGCCGTGCTTCTGCCGGCGGCCTCGGCCAAGGAGGCGCTGGGCGCGGCCGAGCGGATCCGGCACCGCTTCCGGGAACTGACGGCGGAACTGGAGATCGCAGGGCTCGAGGCATCGGTCAGCGCCGGCATCGCCTTCATGAACGGCGCGGGCTTCGAGCAGGTACTGAACGACGCCGACAAGGCGCTCTACGCCGCCAAGAATGCCGGCCGCGACAGCGTGGTCATCGCCGACCCGCGGATCGCGTCGAGCCGCGCCAGCCTGCAGGCGCTCTAGCCGGCCCGCCGGTCACGCCGCCTTCTTCACGTCCTTCACATCGGTGAAGACGATGCCCGGCCAGCGGTCGCCGGTGTAGCCGATCATGAAGGCCGACGGGCTGAGAAAGACGAGATCGCCGTCGAGATCCTCCGCCGTCGAGAGCCTGTTGCCGGCGGCGAACTCCTCGACCCGCTTGGGGTCTTCCGACGACACCCAGCGGGCGAGCTGGAACTCCGACATGTCGAAGCCGACCTCCAGCCCGTACTCGGCCTCCAGCCGGTTCTTCAGCACGTCGAGCTGCAGCGGGCCGACCACGCCGACCAGCGCCGGCGAGCCGTCGGTGGGGCGGAACACCTGCACCACGCCCTCTTCCGCCATCTCCTGCAGCGCCTGCTTCAGCTTCTTGGCCTTCATCGCGTCGGGCAGCTTCACCCGGCGCAGGATTTCCGGCGCGAAGCTCGGCACGCCGACGAAGTTGATGTCCTCGCCCTCGGTGAGGGTGTCGCCGATGCGCAGATTGCCGTGATTGGGGATGCCCACCACGTCGCCGGCATAGGCTTCCTCGGCGAGCTGACGGTCCTGCGCGAAGAAGAATTGCGGCGTGGCGAGGCCCATCGGCTTGCCGGTGCGCACCAGCTTCGCCTTCATGCCGCGCTGGAGCTTGCCCGAGCACAGGCGCGCGAACGCGATGCGGTCGCGGTGGTTGGGGTCCATGTTCGCCTGGATCTTGAAGACGAAGGCCGTCATGCGCGGCTCTTCGGCCTCGACCCGGCGCTTGTCGGCCTGCTGGGCGCGCGGGGGCGGGGCGAAGCGGCCGAGCCCTTCGAGCAGGTCGCCGACGCCGAAATTGCGCAGCGCCGAGCCGAAATAGACCGGCGTGAGGTGCCCTTCGAGAAAGGCGGACAGCTCGAACGGGTTGCAGACCTCGCGCACGAGGCCGAGTTCCTCGGCGAGCGCCGCCTCGTCCAGCGTCACGTTGAGCGCGGCGATCTCGGCCATGCTCATCTGGCGCAGCGCGCCGGTCTTGCCCTCGTCGCCGTCGAGCAGCCGCATGCCGCCGGTGGCGATGTCCATGGTACCGACAAAGTCGCGCCCGCGCCCGACCGGCCAGGTCATCGGCGTGGTGTCGAGCGCCAGCGTCTTCTCGATCTCGTCGAGGATCTCGAACGGGTCGCGGCTCTCGCGGTCCATCTTGTTGATGAAGGTGATGATCGGAATGTCGCGCAGGCGGCACACTTCCAGCAGCTTGCGGGTGCGCGCCTCGATGCCCTTGGCGGCGTCGATCACCATCACCGCCGCGTCGACGGCGGTCAGCGTGCGGTAGGTGTCCTCCGAAAAGTCCTCATGGCCCGGCGTGTCCAGCAGGTTGAACACATGGCCGTCGAACTCGAAGGTCATCACCGAGGTGGCGACCGAAATGCCGCGCTCGCGCTCGATGGCCATCCAGTCCGAGCGCGTCGAGCGCCGGTCCTTCTTGGCGCGCACCTGGCCGGCGAGCTGGATCGCGCCGCCGAACAGCAGCAGCTTTTCGGTCAGCGTGGTCTTGCCCGCGTCCGGGTGCGAGATGATCGCGAAGGTGCGTCGGCGCGCGACTTCGAGCGCGATCGGCGAGGCGGCGGAATTGGAGAGCGCGTTCATGGTCCGGGATGTGGCAGGGAAGCCGCGCGGGATCAAGGGGTAGGGCTCGCTGCCCGTCCCTTTGCCGTCATCCCGGCCGAAGCGCAGCGAAGAGCCGGGATCGCGTGCAGAAGAAGCCGGGGCGCGATCCCGGATATTGCCTGCGGCAATTCCGGGATGACGGCTAAACGCTCAGCCGAACTGCTTCTCATAGGCTTCCGGCTTGAAGCCGACCAGCAGCGCGCCGTCGACATCCAGCACCGGGCGCTTGATGAGCGAGGGCTGCGCCTGCATCAGCGCCAGCGCCTTCGCCTCGTCGATATCCGCCCTGTCGGCGTCGTCGAGCTTGCGGAAGGTGGTGCCGGCGCGGTTGAGCAGGGTCTGCCAGCCGGCCTTGCCGGCCCACTCCTTCAGATGGCCGGCGTCGATGCCCGACGCCTTGTAGTCGTGGAAGGCGTAGGCGATGCCGTGCCCGTCGAGCCAGGCGCGGGCCTTCTTCATCGTGTCGCAGTTCTTGATGCCGTAGATCGTGACGCTCACGCCCGTCCCCGTCCTGCAATGGCCGCCGCGCCGGGCGGACAGCGAAAGGCCGCGCCCGTTTCCGGAGCGCGGCCTCGTCGGTCTCAACGCAATGCGTCGGTCGCGATCACTTGGCAGCAGCGATCACTTGGCAGCAGCGATCACTTGGCGGTCGCGGCACCGATGGCGCCGCCGGCCACCGCGCCGATGCCCGCGCCCCAGGCCGCGCCCGTGCCGCCGCCAGCGATGCCGCCGATGACGGCGCCCGTGCCGGCGCCGATGAGCGCGCCCGTACCCACGCGGCGTTCGGTGGTGGTGCAGCCCGCCGCGACGAGAGCGACGATGGCGACGGCGGAAAGCTTGATGGCGATGGACTTGGACATAGGAGACCCCCGGTTGGATTCGCAGTCAGATTAACTCTGGTGCTCCAAGCCTACAATCGCACCGCGGCGGGTTCGTTGAGAAGAATCATCCCCTGCCCGCTACCGCCGCCAAGCTCCCTCAGCGCCAGCTGCGCACCCAGCGGCCCGGCTCGTAGATCCACTGGCCCCGGCGGAGAACCCAGCGCGGGCCGACGAACTCGAAGCCGCGCCGGTTCTCTTCCCAGTGCCCCGGCGTCCAGATCCAGCCGCTGCGCGCTTTCCATGCCCAGTGGCCGGGCACCCAGGTATAGCCCCGGCGCGGCGCGGGGCGCGGCTCGCGGCGCGGCGTCGGCGGGCGGCTGGTCGGGATGGACTGGGCCTGCGCATCCGATACCGCCGCAGCGCCGAGCGGAGCGGCAATGAGTGCGGCGGCGAGGGCCTGGAACAGCGAGCGGCGGGAAAGCATGAGCGGCTACGTCCTGATTTCGCATCGGCGCCGGACAGGGCGACGCCACGGCGCGAACATCGCACCGGCGAGGCCCGCGCGGAAGCGGCAAGGCACGGCAAAGTGAACGGAACGGCACCGGCAGCGACCGACCGACGCGCTCGCGTGTTCGTGCCTGCAATTCCACGCCACAAGGGCGTATGATGCAGGTAACCGCCGGACGATGAACGATCCGACGGGCCCCGGGAGATCGCCATGCATCGCCGAATCCGCCTGATTCTTGCCGTCGCCCTGTTCTCCGCCCTCGCCGTCAGCGCGGCCGCGGCGCAGGAGCCCGGCGCCGACGCCAGCTGGAAGTCGCTCAAGCCGGACGTGTTCGGCGAGCGCCCTATCGAGGAAGCGAGCCCGCTCGTGCACCTCACCGCGCCCAAGCGGGCGGAAGATGCCGCCATGGTGCCGATCGAGGTCGAGGTGATGCTGCCCGCCGGCGATCCGCGCACGATCAGCAAGCTCACCGTCATCGTCGACGAGAACCCCGCGCCGGTCGCCGCCACCTTCACCTTCGGGGGCGAGCGCCGCGACGTCGCGCTCGGCACCCGGCTGCGGGTCAATTCCTACTCCTATGTGCGCGTTATTGCCGAAACCAGCGATGGCGGCCTGCACATGGCCGAGAGCTATGTGAAAGCCTCCGGCGGCTGCTCGGCGCCGGCGATGAAGGATGAGGAGACGGCGCTGAAGAATCTCGGCCAGCTGAAGCTGAAATCCGTCAGCGCCGACGGCCTGAGCGATGCCAGCAAGGCGAGCCGGGTGTCGCAGCTCCAGCTCATGATCCGCCATCCGAACTATTCCGGCCTGCAGATGGACCCGCTGACGCGCACCTATATTCCCGCCCAGTTCGTCGACAACATCAAGGTCATGCAGGGCGACGCGCTGGTCTTCTCGATGGAGGGCGGCATCTCGCTGAGCGAGGACCCGGCGATCCGCGTCTCCTACGAGCCCACGGGGCGGGAAATCCATGTCGATGCCGGCGACACGGACGGGCGCAAGTTCGAGGGCGAACTAAAGCCGGCAGGCTGAGCCCCGTCACCGTCATCCCGGACGCGCGCCAGCGCGCTCCGGGGTCGCGGCGCTCAAGGCGCGGCCCCGCCGCCGCCCGTCTTCACGGGCAAACCGGCCTCAGTAGAAGCAGGTGACTTCCGCTTCCGCCTGCGCCCGGCGCAGGTCGGCCACGATGTCGCGGAAGATGCCGGCCGAGCGGAACAGCTCGGACTGATGGCCGGCGACCTGTCCGACGCTGAGGATGGTCTCGGCCTCGACATAGCGTTCATAGGGCAGGATGGTCGCGATGGTGTCGATCGAGCAGGAGCACTTTTCCAGCGCCGGCCGGGTCTGGCCGTTCGCCGCCATGCAGCCGAACACGTAGTCGGCGCGCGCCACCGTCGGATAGTCGTTGATCAGCCCGGCCGCCGGCCCGGAGGTCGCAGGCCGGGAGACGCCGGGAGTGACGCCCGGCGCGAGGCCGACGCTGAGGCCCGAGCTTGTCGTCGCGCCGGCCTCCTGCGCCACCGCGCCCCCAGCCCCCAGCGCAAGCGCGACGAGCGTCGCCGACGCGAACCGCGCCGGCGTGCCCATCAGCTTGACCCCTCGAACGCGCCTTCCGTTCCGCATGGCGTTCTTCCACATGGCGTCTCTCCCGGTCGCCCGTCTACTTCGCCGTCGGCGTGCTGGTCGCACCGGTGAAGGCGAGGCGGGTCTCGATGATGTTGGACGAGCCGTCCGCCTTGGGCGTGACGACGTCGATGGAATAAAGGCCGCCCGGCACCGCGTCCGAGAACAGGAACTCGTAGCGGCGCCCGGCCAGCTCGAGCAGCTTGTCCTTGTTCGGGTCCTGGATGAAGGGCGTGAAGCTGAGCTTCCAGCCCTCCACTTCCTTGCCGTCATAGGTGAAGCGCGCCGGTTCGACCTTGCCGGTGCCGAGATTCTCGCGCACGCGGTTGCGCAGGTAGAAGGGGCTGCCCTTGGTGAGCTGCGCCATCTCCTTCACGTCGCGTTCAAGCAGAATCAGCGCGATCGGGTTGCCGTTCAGCGTGGGAAAGGGCCCCGCCTCGCCTTCCCGGTCGCCGCGATGGATGGCGACGTCGGCGACACGCTTGGTAGGATCGTCCGCCGGGGCCGTCACCGCCATCGCCAGCGTCTCGTCGAAGCTCTCGCCAAGCTTGGCCTCGGCGGCGACGTGCTTGTAGCTGTAGTTCAGCGTCGTGCCGGGGGCGACCTTCGCCAGATACGGCGTCTCGAAAAAGAGTTGCCCCGCCGTCGGCGTGGCGGGCGGCGCCGCCAGCGCAGCACCGGCGGCCATCAGGCAGGCCGCAGCGAAAAGCGGGCCGGCAAATCTCTTCGCCCTACGCAACATGAATGGCACTCCCGGATCAGCTGGTACGGTCCGGCGCCGCATAGCGCCGGTAATCATAATCCTCGCTGCCCGTCGCGTCGGCCTCGGCCAGCGCCAGCAGATGGGCATGCAGGGGCGATTTGTGGCAGGCGGGGTCTGTGGCGGCCGCGTCGCCGGCAATGGCCATCGCCTGGCAGCGGCAGCCGCCCCAGTCGAGTTCCTTGCGCTCGCAGCTCCGGCACAGATCCGGCATCCAGTCGGTGCCGCGAAACGCGTTGAAGGCCGGCGA
Source organism: Ancylobacter sp. TS-1 (assembly GCF_009223885.1). Classification (NCBI taxonomy): domain Bacteria; kingdom Pseudomonadati; phylum Pseudomonadota; class Alphaproteobacteria; order Hyphomicrobiales; family Xanthobacteraceae; genus Ancylobacter; species Ancylobacter sp. TS-1. The sequence goes on along the minus strand of NZ_CP045144.1, from coordinate 371,307 downwards.
GTTCAGCCACACATCGCTGAGCGAATGTTCGCGCACGTTCCAGAAATCGAGGCTGGGAATGGTTTCGGCGGCGTGGCAGGGCAGCACCTTGCCGGACGGCGTGACGTTGAGCGACTGGCGGCCCCAGCCATTCATGCAGGGCTTGGGGTACTTCGCGTAATAGTCCGGCACCACCGCGTCGATGGTCAGCTGGCCCTTGAGCCGCGCGCGCGCCTCCTCCACCACGTCGAGCGCCCAGAACACCTGATCGCGGGTCGGCATCAGCGCACCGCGGTTGCGCAGCGCCCAGCCGTAATATTGCGAATGGGCGATCTCGATGCGCTTGGCGCCGAGGTCGAGCGCCAGATCGATGAAGGCGGGGATCTGGTGGATGTTGGCCCGGTGCACCACCGAATTGACGGTGAGCGGCAGGCCGAGCCGGCGCACCTCGCGCGCCACGGCGAGCTTGCGCTCATGGGCGCCGCGATAGTTCGACACCTTGTCGGTGATCTCGGGCGTCGCGCCCTGGAAGGACAGCTGCACATGGTCGACGCCGGCATCCGAGATGGACTGCAGGCGCTCGGGCGTCACGCCGACGCCGGCGGTGATCAGGTTGGTGTAGAGCCCGACCTCGACGCAATGGCGGATCATCACCTCCAGATCGCGCCGGGCGGTCGGCTCGCCGCCGGAAAGGTGGACCTGCAGCACGCCGAGCTTGGCGGCCTCGGAGAACACGCGCAGCCAGGTCTCGGTATCGAGCTCGACATTGCGGCGGTCGAGATCGACCGGGTTCGAGCAATAGGGGCATTGCAGCGGGCAGCGATGGGTCAGCTCCGCGAGCATGCCATAGGGCGCGGGCGGCGCCGGGCGCACCGGCGCCTCGGCGTGCGTGGCGGGGGCGATAACATTCATGACGCTGCATCTCCGATGCTCGGCACGGCCAGCTCGATCATGCCCTTCTCGACCAGACCGGCGAGGAAGGAATCGACATCGCCCGCCACCCGCTCGCGCTCCACGCTGAAGGTGCTCGCCAGCTCGTCGACGATGGTGTCGATGGAGCGCGCGCCGTCCACCTTCTTCAGGATCTCGACGGCGACCGGATCGGGATTGAGCACGCGCTCGGGCGCCAGCAGCACCCACTGGCCGCGCGCCTCGTCGTTGCGCAGGCGCACGCCGCGCGCAAGCTTGGGAACGCCGGTCGCGGCAAGAATGGCGGTCATCACGTCTCTCTTTCCATCGGCGCCGTCCGGCTCCGCCGACGCCCCCGGGCGACCGTGCCGGCCGCCCGGGGTGCCGGACATCTCATTCCTTCGGGACGAACTTGCCCGGATAGGCCATCTTCGGGTCGACATAGGCGAAATAAAGCGCGTCGAGCTGCACCCAGAGCACGTCGCACTTGAATTCGAGCGCACGGATCGCGGCGGCCTGCTGGGCCGGGGTGCGGGCGTGCTCCTTCACATAGGCGAGCGCGAAATCGGCATCGCGCGGCGCTTCGGTGAGGCGGTTCTGGAAATAGGCCAGCGTCTCCTTGGAGACGAAATCGTAGTTCTTCAGCATGCCGGCGACACGCTCGCCGATGATGCCGGGCGAGAACATCTCCGTGAGCGAGGAGGCGATCGCCTCCAGCAGGCTCTTCTCGCGGACGAAATGCACATAGGCGTCCACCGCGAAGCGGGTGGCGGGCAGCAGCCCTTCCAGCGAGGTGACGTAATGGCGGTCGAGGCCGAGCCCGTCGGTGAGCTTCAGCCAGCGGGCGATGCCGCCCTCCCCTTCATGGTTGCCGTCATGGTCGACGATGCGCTGGCGCCACACGCGGCGCAGCTCCGGCTCCTCCATGCGGGCGAGGATGGCGGAATCCTTCACCGGGATCATCGCCTGATAATAGTAGCGGTTGAGCGCCCAAGCCTGCACCTGGCCGAAGCTGAGCTCACCGTTGTGCAGAAGCTTATGGAAGGGGTGCAGGCTGTGATAGCGCCGTGCACCGACGTCACGCAGGCGCGCTTCCAGTTCTTCCGGCGAAAGAAGCGTAGTCATAAGGCAATCTCCATCCCGTCTTGAGCGATTTCCCATCCGGCTTTATTCGCCGTTATCCGCTCTTCGGAGCCATCAACGAGCACCGGATTGGTGTTATTGATGTGGACATAGATTTTACGGCCGACCTTGACCTTTCGCAAAGCTTCTATCGATCCGCCTTCGCCGGACATCGACATGTGGCCCATGCGCGCGCCGGTCTTGGTTCCGACGCCGGCACGGACCATCTCGTCGTCGCGCCAGAGCGTGCCGTCGAACAGCACGACGTCGGCGCCTTCCAGGCGCTCGCGCAGCGCGTCGGTCATCGCCGCGCAGCCGGGGATGTAGAGCACCCGCCGCCCGCCGGCCGAGAGTTCGACGCCGATGGTCTGCTCGCCCTCGATATCGGTGACGAGGCGCCCCTTCTCGGCCTCCTCGCGCGCTTCGAGATAGAGCGCGATCTTGCCGGGTACGGGGAAGATGGTCGCGCTGACGCCCTCGACCAGTTCGAAGGAGGCGCCAAGCTCGACCGGCCGGCGCTCCACCACGCCTTCCGCCAGCACGTCGAAGGCGCTGCTGGTCCGCAGCACCTCATGCACGGCGGGCGTCGCCAGCAACGAGAAGGGCTGTGCCTCGCGCAGGCTGAGAAGCCCTGCGACATGGTCGATGTCGGCATTGGTCAGGAGCACGGCCGACACCGGGGAATGCCGGAGCCCCGCCTGCGGGTGCAGCGCGGGCACGGCCTGAATCTGCGACAGGACTTCCGGAGCGCAGTTCACCAGCGCCCAATGGACGCCATCGGCGCTCACGGCGACCGATGCCTGGGTGCGGCGACGCACCCTCGGGTCGCCGGCCCAGGCAAGGGAACAGACCGCGCAGCGGCAGTTCCATTGCGGGAATCCGCCGCCAGCGGCCGATCCCAGGACGACAAGCCTTAAGCGGGGCGGGAACGTGAGCATCGGCAAACCGATATCGCGACACCCCGCCCCTTAAGGCTCAGAAATCCGCCGGATAGTAGGCGTTGACTTCCATGCCGACGCAGACTTCGACGATACGCGGAGTGGTCCAGGCCATTTCTTCCTCCTCGGTATTTCAACCTCTTTATACTTCATAAGAAGATCATAAGAGATTGCGTTGATTTGCGGTGATTAGAACCGCAAAAGCAATGTGATGATCATTCGTTCATTCGTCAAGAAAGACGCACCACAATTAAACAGGTACACATAATACCACATGAAAGGCCATCAAGCCTTTCTGTCGCTGCGGCACGCGCGCCTCGTTCACGCTGACGGAACTTCAAGCATGAAGCCGCGCCCGCGCACCGTCACGATCAGTTGACCGCCATCCGGCAGGGCTTCGGCCAGCTTGTGGCGGAGATAGCCGACATAGACGTCGACCACGTTGAGCGAGGCGCCGCCATGGCCCGCCCACAGCGCCGCGAAGATGTCGGCCCGCGACAACGGTTCCCCGGTATGGCGCATGAGCAGCGCCAGCAGTTCCACCTCGCGCTCGGTGAGCCGCACGCGCGTACCGCCGAGCTGCGCCTGACGGGTGTCGAGATCGAGGCTGAGCGCGCCCACTTCGAGCGCGCGCGGCTCGCTTTCGCCGTTGCGGCGCAGGGCCTGCACCTTCACCCGCGCCAGCAGTTCCTCGAAGGCGAAGGGCTTGACGATATAGTCGTCCGCCCCGGCCATCAGCCCCTCGGTGCGCTCGTTCACGCTGGAGCGTGCGGACAGCATGATGATCGGCGCGGTCTGGCCACCCGCGCGCATCGCCTTGCACACCTCGATGCCGGAGCGGCCGGGCAGCATGACATCGAGGATGATGGCCTCCCACGCCTTGCCATTGGCCGCGCGCAGCGCCTGCTCGCCATCGCCCACAAGCTCGACCTGGTAGGCCTCGGACGAGAAGCCGCGCCGCAGCAGCGAGCCGATGTCGGGATCGTCCTCGACGATCAGAATGTTCATTGGGCTGCCTCCAGCGTTGTGTCCGGCACCGGGACCGGAAGGCGCACGCTCACGCAGGTGCCGCCCCTGCCCTCGCTGCCGCCCGTGCCGCTTTCGATTTCTATGCGACCACCATGGCGGTCGACGATCCATTTCGCCAGCGCCAGCCCGATGCCGAACCCGGTGCCCTCGCGCGCGCCGGCGGTGCCGCGCCAGAACCGCTCGAACACGTGCGGCAGTTCGTCGGCGGCGATGCCGGTGCCACGGTCGCGCACCTTGATCACCACATCCCCCCCTTCGCGGCGGGCTTCGAGGAACACCGTCTCGCCGGGCGGCGAATGCCGCACCGCATTGGCGACGAGGCCGTCGAAGGTCTGGCGCAGCCAGTCGCGGTCGGCATCGACGGCGAGGTCGTCCGGCGCGCAGCGCGCTTCCAAAGCGAGGCCGCCGGCACGGGCGACCGGCAACATGCTCTCGCGCACGTCGGCCAGCAGGTCGGCGACGAGGAAGGGTGAGCGGTCGAGTTCGATCTGCCCGCTCTCGGAACGGGCGATGCGGAGCAGGTCCTCGACGCGCCGGTGCAGACGCCGCGCCCGCGACTGGATCACCAGCAGCGCCGCGCGCAGATCCTCCTCGCGGGGATTGGCCGGGCGCAGCGTGATCTCCACCTCGCCGAGGATCACGGTCAGCGGCGTGCGCAGTTCATGGCTCACATCGGTGAAGAAGCGCCGTCGCGCGAGGTCGACATCCTCCAGCCGCCGGTTGGCGGCGCGCAGCTCGGCGGTGCGGGCATCGACCGTCTCGCGCAGATGGCGCTGGGCCGACACCAGCCGCTCCTCGCGGCGGGCGAGATGGGCGGCCATGCGGTTGAACCGCGCCATGGCGAGGCTGAGTTCGTCGTGCCCGGTCACCTTGACGCGGGTATCGGAGCGCCCGCGCGCGATGTCGGCGGCGGCGGCGGCGACGTCGGCCACGCGGTTGACCAGCGAACGGCCAAGCCGGTGATAGAGAAACACGGCCACGATGCAGGCGAACGCGACGCCGATCAGCCCCCAGCGTATGGTGCGCTCGCGCAGCTCGCGCACCGAGGCCTGCGCCTCATGGGCCGTGGTGCGCTCCTCTTCCATCGCCTGGCTCAGCGGGCTGCCGAAGCCGGCGGCGAAGACATCGAGCACCACGCGGACATTCATGCCGGGATCGGGACGGAGGAGCGCCGCCTGGACCTGGCGGTCGAGCACCTCGAACTGTGCCCGGAGACGCGCGAGCGTGCGGCTGCGCGCCGCCATCAGCGTGCGCTGCTCCTCGTCCTGAAACCGCTGAACGTCGTCGCCGAGCGTTTTCTCGAAGCGGTCGAACGCCGCAAGCGCCGCCGCGCGCGCGGACACCAGCGCTTCCCGCGTGCGCTCGCCCGGCTGCTGCGCGGTCTGAAGCGAGGTGAGCGCGTAGTCGCCCATGCGCCCCGAAATCGCCGATAGCAGTTCGAGACGGTTCTGCGCCGACACCAGACGGTCAAGCTGCGTGTTCGCCGCGCCGAGCGCGAACACCAGCAGCACCGTCGAAGCCACCGTCACCAGCACGGCGACGGACAGCAGAAGTGCCATGCGCGCCCTGAGCGACGAGAACAAGCCACGCCCCATGGCGTCTCACCGATCTACGCCACCCGGACTGGGATGGCGCGGCGATGATCCCACGGACGGCGCGCGCGCGCACGCTGCGGCGCAGCAGAAACCGGACGCCCGGCGGGACGCCTCAGATGTCGCGGCCGGCCACGCCGGGAGCGGAGCAGCGCCACTTCGTGACCTTCCACTTGGGATGGGTCTCGCTCCACTCGGCGATCCGCACCGGCGCATCCATCATGCACTGGAAAGGCGCCGGCGGCCGTTCGAAGCCGACGGAAACGGGCTCCTCGCGGCAGGTGCCGGGGCTCGCAATGAGGCAGATCGAGAGAATAAGCTCCATGAATAGTCCTCGAGGCGTGGTTGAAGACGTCGCCCGAGCATTTCCTCCGTCAGGCCAAGGATGGCGGCATACACCGCCCGCGGCAGTTGCACCAACCCGGCCTACGCCTCAACGCAGCAAGAACCACGCCACCGTTATCCACACCAAAATACCGTCCCGGTATCCGGTGAGCGGCACGCACTGTGCCCTCGCCGCGCGCGGCACCGGCTGCGCAGCCGGTCTGCCGAAGTTTTAACCATGGCGCCGCGCTTCGCAACAGTTCACCCCGTTCACGATCTTCGGCGAGAAAGCATGGGGCAAGCGGATGCCGCCGCGTCACACGCCTGAAGAATCCCTTGCGGATAAAGAGGAAGCGGGCCTAGTCTCACGCCCGTAACGTGTCTGGTCGCGCTATCGGGCCAACCGGTTTGGTGTTCCAAACGCTGCAACAAAGATAGCCGGGACATCTCTGGAGGGCATACCCGGCCCTCCGTCATGCAACCCCGTTCTGGGAGGAATAGATGGCCAAGATCAATAAGGTACTCATCGGCGAGTCGCTGGTGGGCGATGGCAACGAAGTCGCGCATATCGACCTCATCATCGGGCCGCGCGGCTCGGCGGCGGAGAGCGCCTTCGTCAACGCGCTGACGAACAACAAGGACGGCTTCACCTCGCTGCTCGCGGTGGTGACCCCGAACCTGCTCGCCAAGCCGAACACCATCCTGTTCAACAAGGTGACGATCAAGGACGCCCGTCAGGCCGTCCAGATGTTCGGCCCCGCCCAGTACGCCGTCGCCAAGGCTGTCGTCGACAGCGTGGCCGAGGGCGTGATCCCCGAGGAAGAAGCCGACGACCTGTTCATCTCGGTCGGCGTGTTCATCCACTGGGAAGCGGCGGACGACGCCAAGATCCAGCAGTTCAACTACCAGGCGACCAAGGAAGCCCTGAAGCGCGCCGTCGACGGCTCGCCTTCGATCAAGGAAGTACTTGCTCAGGCCGCCTCGGCCAAGCACCCCTTCGCCGCTTAGATCGGAAGCAACCCTGGGCAGACAACAGCTCCGCCCGCGGCCCAATATCCGAAGGGCCTGCTCCAGCGGTTGGCGGCGATATTCCTGAACAAGTGACGGCACACCCGCCGTCGCTTGGCGCTACGGAGAAGGCGGCAAACCGCCTTTCTCAAGCCAATGCCCCCCGGCCCGGAACCTCTGGTTCCGGGCCTTTTTATTGGCCGGAGCCGTCGGCGCTGATCTTCCGGCGCAGTTCCTCGATGCGGGCCGGGTCGGCCCGTTCCTCGGGCGACAGGCGCACCGGCAGGTCGCGGACGATGCGGGCGGGCGTGCCGTCCAGAACGACGATCCGGCTCGCCAGTTCCACCGCCTCGGCGCTGTCATGGGTGACGAACAGCACCGTGGCGGCCCGCTGCGCCAGCAGCCGGCGCAGCAGCACACGCAGGCGCGCCGCGCCCGCCTCGTCCAGCGAGACGAAGGGCTCGTCCATCAGCAGCACGTCCGGCTCGATGACGAAGGCGCGCGCCAGCGCCACGCGGCGCTGCTGGCCGAGCGACAGCCGCTCGGGATAGGCATCGGCGAGTTCCGCCAGCCCCACCTCGCCCAGCATGGCGAGCGCCCGGCGTCGGCTCTCCTCGCCGGGCGGCAGCACCAGCGCGATATTCTCCAGCACCGTCCGCCAGGGCAGCAGGCGCGGATTCTGGAAGGCGTAGGCGATGCGAGGGCGTCCCGTTTCCGCCGGAAAGCGCACCGCGCCGCGAAAGCCGCGGTCGAGGTCGGCGACGATGTTGAGCAGCGTCGTCTTGCCGAGGCCCGAGGCGCCGAGCAGCACGAGGAACTCGCCCGCCGCGACGTCGAGGCGGAAGTCGCGGAAGATCTCGCGTGCCGGGGCGCCGGCCTGTGCCGGGTAGATCTTCCCGGCGATATCGAGAACCAGCGCGCTCATCGCCGCCACCGGCTAGCGCGCCGCTCCCAGGGTTGCAGCAGGCCGACCTCGATGAACTGCACCACGGCGGTAAAGGCCAGCGCATAGGCGAGGATGGTGGCGACGTCGAACAACTGGAACGCCGTCTGCAACTCGAAGCCGACGCCATTGGAACGGCCGAGCAGTTCGACCACCAGCACGATCTTCCAGGTCAGCGCGAGGCCGGAGCGCGCACTCGCGGCGAAGAACGGCACGAGTTGCGGCAGCACCACATGGCGCAATGTGCCCAGCGGTCCCAGCCGGTAGACGCGCGCCATCTCGTCGAGGTCGCGCGACAGCGCGGCGGCGCCCTCGCGCATGGTGACGGCGACATTGGGGATCTTATTGATCGATACCGCCGTGATCGCCGCCGCCTCGGTGAGGCCGAACCAGACGTAGCAGAGGATGATGACCACCAGCGCCGGCAGGTTCAGCAGCACGATGACCCACGGGCCGAACACCTCGTTCAGCGCCAGCGAGCGCCCCAGCACGATGCCGATGGCCGAGCCGACCACCATGGCGATGAGAAAACTGGCCGCGACCCGGCCGAGCGTGATGGCGATGCTCGACGGCAGAACGCCCGTCTGCGTCGCGCGCATGCCCGCCTCGACCACGGCGGCGGGATCGGGAAGCAGAGGCGAGGCCGCCCACCACGCGGCCACCTGCCAGACGAGAAGCAGCGCGGCCAGCGAAAGCCCGGTCAGCAGCAGGCGGGCGAGCGTCGACACGCCGGCCTCACTCGCCCACGGGGCCGAACAGCGAGCGGTCGAATCCGGGATTCGGCCCGACGAGTTCCGGCCCGCCGATCTGCGCCAGCACGTCGTAGAGTTTCGCGCAGGAGGCGCGCCCGGCTTCGCCGAAGGTGCCGGGAATGCCGGCGCGGTAATAGTCGCGCAGCCGCGCGAACTCGGCATCGTCGCCGGCCTGCATCAGCGGGCGCAGGCGCTCCCACGCGGCGTTGTCGGTCGCCAGCACCCGGTTCGCGGACGCCGCCGCGCGCAGGAAGGCGGAGATCGCCCCTCCCCGCTCGGTCATGACGGCGTTGCGCCAGATGAAGCCGACCAGCGGCGGCGTGGGGTCGATGCCCAGCCCGCGCACGATCTCCTTCACGTCGAGCAGCCGGCGGAAGCCGCGCGCATCGAGCCGCGCCGCATAGGGCCAGAAGGTGAGCACGGCATCGACGCGGCCGAGCGCGAGCTGCTCGCTGACCAGAGGCGCGGCGCCGAACACCGGCTCGGCGGCCTCGGCGAGATCGGTGCCGGCCTGCGCCTTGTAATAGGCCCGCAGCAGCAGCCAGCTCTTGTCGAGCGCGCCGCCAGCGACGCCGATCTTGCGGCCCTTGAGGTCGGCGAGCCCCTTCACCGGGCCATCGGCCGCGACCATGAGCGCGCCGAGCGCGTTGGAGAATGGGGCGAAGCGCATGCGCTCGCCGTCCTGCGTGCGGCGCAGCGCCCACAGCCAGTCGCTGACGATAAGGTCGATGTCGCCCGCCTGAAGCGCAACCGTCGTCGCCTGCCCGCCGGCGAAGTCGACGCTTTCCAGCGCCAGCCCCTCGCGCGTGTCGAAGCCCTCGGCGCGGATGGTCTCCAGCAGCCAGTTGAGCGTGCCGAATTTCAGCGTGCCGACGCGCAGCCGCCAGGAAGGCGCGCCGGGTGCGGCCTCCTGCGCCGCGCCGGGCAACGGCAGGCAGGCGAGGCCCGCCAGACCGGCGGCCCCGGCCAGCAGCCGGCGGCGCGAGAGGGCGGCGGAGGTGAAGGCGGTCTTCATGGCGCGGCTTTCCCGGTCGGCGGCGGATCGAGCAGGCGATTGCGCACGAGATAGGACACGCCGCGCAGCCAGGATTCATCGGTGTTGTTGCGGATGTCAGCGCTGCCGGCGCGCAGCACCTGCCCGGTCTCCACGTCGCGGATCTGGAAGTTGATGTTGAGGATGAGGTTGGAGACCTTCTGTACCAGCCCGATCACCTCGATGTTGGCGCCGATATCCCGGGCGATCGGCAGTTCGCAGCCATTGCAGTTGCGAAACGGCGTGGCGTCCTCGATGCGCGCCTTCGCCGGCGCCAGATCGACGATGTCGTAGCCGGCGGCGGCCATGCGCCGCTTCACCTCGTCGGTGATGAGCGCGAGCCGGCGCATCTCCTCCGGCTTCGGGCCGCGAATGTCGACCTCGCTGCTGGTGTCGAGCAGTTCGAAGTCGAACACCGCCACGCGCGTCGCCGCCCCCGCCTCGCCGGCAAGGACGCAGAGGCCAAGCGCGGCTGCCAGCATCAGGCCGACACGATTCACGGGTTTCGTCACGCTTCGCCTCCAGCGATCGGGCATTCTTCACCCTGCGCCAATCATATCGCCGGAATGTTCTCCCGCAAGTGACCGGGAAAAAGTTCCCGATTGCAATACATGTGCTAAGCTTCGAATAACAGGGACGTTACATTTTCTTATTAGTTTCTTATACTCGCAATTTTATTGAATGCTTGTTTCCGATTGCGTAGAGTTTTCCCACGGCACCTGAGAAAAGTTCCGAAGACACTGTCCCGGACAACAACACCAGCCGTGGGATGGACGACCAATGAGATGGATGGCAAGCGTCGCGGCAGCGGCGCTGATCGCGGCGGGTTGTGCAAGCCTGGCTCCCCTGCCCGCCCGCGCGCAGGATGCGGGCACGAGCGCGCCTGCCGTAACGTCACCGCCGCCGCTGGCGGCTAAGCCGGCGGCCGCGATCGCGCCCGAGCAGACTTTCCGCATCGGGGTGGTGCGCCAGCTTCCCGTGCCGCCGCCCTGGATCGCCCCGCTGCAGATGCCCCCCGACGACCTTGGCCTCGCCGGCGCACAACTCGGCATCCGCGACAACCTCACCAGCGGACGCTTCCTCAAGCTCGACTACAAGCTGACGACCGAAACCGTGCCGACCGAGGGCGACCCGCTGCCGGCGGTGCAGAAGCTGGTCGACGCGGGCAACGGTTTCATCCTGCTCGACGTGCCGGCGGACCAGCTTGTGAAGATCGCCGACGCCTTCAAGGGGCAGAACGTCGTCTTCATCAATGTCGGCGCCAGCGACGACCGGCTGCGTCAGCAGGACTGCCGCGCCAACGTGTTCCACATCGCCCCCAGCCGGGCCATGCTGGCCGACGCCCTGGCCCAGTTCCTCGTCACCAAGCGCTGGCGCAACTGGTTCCTGATGGTCGGGCGCACCGACGGCGACAGGCTCTATGCCGAGGCCGTGCGGCGCTCGGCGAAGAAGTTCGGCGCCAAGATCGTCGCCGAGAAGACATGGGACTACGGCCCCGACGCGCGCGCCACCGCCCAGTCCGAGGTGCCGCGCGGCACCCAGGTGGGCGAGTACGACATGCTGGTCGTCGCCGACGAACTCGGCGAGTTCGGCGACATCCTGCCCTACAACACATGGCTGTCGCGCCCCATCGCCGGCACGCAGGGGCTTATGCCGCTGTCCTGGCACCCGACCATGGAGAACTGGGGCGCCTCGCAGCTCCAGAGCCGCTTCTTCAAGCAGTCCAAGCGCCTGATGCAGCCGCTCGACTTCCAGATGTGGCAGGGCGTGTTCGCGGTCGGCTCGGCCAGCCTCAAGACCCGCAACAGCGACCCCGCCAAGGTGACGGCACAGATGCTCTCGCCGGATTACGACCTGCCGGTGTTCAAGGGCGTCGCCGCCTCGTTCCGCGACTGGGATCACCAGTTGCGCCAGCCGATCCTGCTCACCCACGCCACCAACACGGTGACGCTCTCCCCGCAGGCCGGCTTCCTGCACCAGACGTCGCCGCTCGACACGCTCGGCTTCGACCGGCCTGAGTCGGCCTGCAAGTTCCAATAGATTCAATAAAATCAAATAATTGCCAGGAGGAAACGATGAAACGTCCGATCATGCTGTCGACCGGCATCGCCGCCCTCGCGGGGCTGCTGCTGGTCGACGCCCTGCCCGCCGAAGCCAGCCCGCGCGCCTTCGTCACCAATGAGCGCGATCACACGATGACCGTGCTCGACATGGAGACGCTGAAGGTCATTGACACGATCAAGACCGGCCGGCGTCCGCGCGGCATCATCGCCAGCCCGGACGGCAAGCTGATCTATGTCTGCGCCTCGGACGACAACCGCGTCGAGGTCTATGACGCCGCCACGCTCAAGCTGGTCAAGACGCTGCGCTCGGGTCCCGACCCGGAACTGTTCGTGCTGCACCCGTCGGGCAACCCGCTCTACATCGCCAACGAAGACGACAACATGGTCACGGTGGTGAATGTCGAGAACAACGAGCTGGTCGCCGAAATCCCGGTCGGCGTCGAGCCGGAAGGCATGGGCATCAGCCCGGACGGCAAGTTCATGGTCAACACGTCCGAGACGACCAACATGGCGCATGTGGTCGACACCTCGAACAACGAGATCATCGAGAACATCCTCGTCGATTCCCGCCCCCGCATCGCCGAATTCTCCAAGGACGGCAAGCAGCTCTGGGTCTCCGCCGAGGTCGGCGGCACGGTCGCGGTGGTCGACCCCTCCAACTGGCAGATCATCAAGAAGATCTCCTTCAAGATCCCCGGCGTGACCGACGACGCGATCCAGCCGGTCGGCGTGCGCATCACCAAGGACGGCTCCAAGGCCTATGTGGCGCTCGGCCCGGCCAACCGCGTCGCGGTGGTGAACGCCAAGACGCTCGAGGTCGAGAAGTACCTGCTGGTCGGCCAGCGCGTCTGGCAGCTCGGCTTCACGCCGGACGAGAAGTTCCTGCTCTCGACCAACGGCAACTCGAACGACATCTCGGTCATCGACGTCGCCAACGACAAAGTCACCAAGTCCGTCACTGTCGGCCGCGCCCCCTGGGGCGTCGTCGTGGTGCCGTAGGCCAACAAGACAAATCGCACAGCCAATTCGGAGGAACCGCCATGAAGAAACACATCATTCTCGCCACTGCCGCGACGCTCGCCCTTTCGGGCCTCGCCTATGCCAAGGGCGACCTGACGCTCAAGCCGGTCGAACTTGAAGAGCTCACCGTCGGTACCGGCAATTCCGGCTTCGGCGTCTCGCAGACGAAGTACGAGCTGGAGACCGGCAAGTCCTACTCGCTGACCGTGAAGTCGACCGGCAAGAAGGAATGCGCCTGGCAGTCGCCCGGCCTGTTCCAGAACATCTTCCTGCGCAAGGTCGAGGCTGGCGGCATGGAGATCAAGGCCATCCACCTCACCGAGCTGGAGTTCGAGGAGGAAGGCGAGGCCGAGATGTTCTTCGTGCCGATCAAGCCGGGCACCTATCCCTGGTACTGCAAGGGCATGGAAGAGCGCGGCATGAAGGGCGAATTCATCGTGAAGTGACAGACGTCCGCGTTTGGACAGCCTAATCTCCTCGTGACACTGTCCCCGGCAGCCGCCGGGGACTTTTCTTCTCTCGACGCGGAAGGCGCCATGACGGGAGATGCCATGACCACCCCGCCGCACGAGGGCGCGCCCGCCGCCGCTCCGGCTCCCGCGGCACTCGCGGTACGCCACGTCACCCATGAGTTCGGGACGCGCAAGGCGCTGGACGATGTGAGCCTCACGGTTCCCGCCGGCAGCTTCACCGCCCTGCTGGGCCCCAATGGCGCCGGCAAGACCACCCTTTTCTCGCTCGTGACACGGCTCTACGACAACCGCAGCGGCGCCATCGACGTGCTGGGCCGCGACGTGCGGCGCGAGCCGGCCGCCGCTCTGAGCGCGCTCGGCGTCGTCTTCCAGGCACGCACGCTGGACCTTGAGCTTTCGGTCCTCGAAAACCTGCTCTATCACGCCGCGCTGCACGGCATCGGCTTCGCCGCCGGCCGGCGACGGGCGCTCGAACTGCTCGACGTGGACGGCCTCGCCGACCGCGCGCGCGACAAGGTGCGCAATCTCTCCGGCGGCCAGATGCGGCGGGTCGAGATCGTGCGCGCGCTGATCCACCGTCCGCGCCTCCTCCTTCTCGACGAGCCGACCGTCGGCCTCGACATCGCCTCGCGCGCCGCGCTGGTGGCGCTGGTGCGCCGGCTGGTGGCGCAGGAATCGCTCGGCGTGCTGTGGGCCACCCACATCATCGAGGAGATCGCGCCCGGCGACCGCGTGGTCGTGCTGCACCGGGGCCGCGTGCGTGCCGATGGCACCTATGAGGACATTCTCGCGCAGGCGGATGCGACGGAACTGGGCGCCGCCTTCCTGAAGCTGGTCGGGGATGGCGGCGACACGGCCGCGGAGGCCGCCGCATGAGCGTGCCCGGCCGTTTCCGCCTGCCGCTGTCAGGCTATCTTGTCGTGCTCGTCGGCATCTGCTGGCGCGAAGGGCTGCGCTTCCTCAACCAGCGCGGCCGCTTTCTCTCGGCGCTGGTGCGCCCGCTGGTATGGCTGTTCATCTTCGCCGCCGGCTTCCGCTCGGTGCTCGGCGTTTCCATCATCCCGCCCTATGACACCTATGTCCTCTACGAGGTCTATGTGACGCCCGGGCTGGTGGCGATGATCCAGCTTTTCAACGGGCTGCAATCCTCGCTCTCCATGGTCTATGACCGCGAGGTCGGGGCGATGCGCATCCTGCTGGTGAGTCCCTATCCGCGCTGGTTCCTGCTGGTCTCCAAGCTGACGGCCGGCATCTGCGTGTCGCTATTGCAGGTCTACGCCTTCCTCGCCGTCGCCTGGTTCTGGGAGGTGGAACTGCCGCCCATCGGCTATTTCACCGTGCTGCCCGCCCTGATGCTCACCGGGCTGATGCTGGGCGCCATGGGGCTGCTGATGTCCTCGCTGTTCCGGCAGATGGAGAACTTCGCCAGCGTGATGAACTTCGTCATCTTCCCCATGTTCTTCGCCTCCTCCGCGCTCTACCCGCTCTGGCGGGTGCAGGAGAGCAGCCTGGCGCTGTGGTGGATCTGCACGCTGAACCCCTTCACCTATGCGGTCGAGGTGATCCGCTTCGCGCTCTACGGCCAGTTCGAGCCCTTCTCGGCGCTCGTGGTCGCGGGCTGCGCGCTGGTGTTCCTCGGCGCCTCGATCCTGGCGTATGATCCTTCCGCCGGAGTGATGGCCCGCCGCGGCGGGCCGGAGAACGCCAAATAGACGAACCGGCCAGACACCAAAGAGCGCCGCAGAGCGCCCGAACGAAGACCCGAGGAAGAGCCCATGCCCAGCACCACCGCTCCCGCGACCTCGCCCGCGACGTCGTTCCGAACCCTCCGCATCGCCGTGCCCCTGCTGCTGCTGTCCTGCGCCCCGGCGCTGGCGGCCGCCCCGGCGGGCGGCCTGTGGCCGTGCATCCAGCGAAAGGTGCCGGTGCTCGCGGCCGGCCAGATGTGGTCGGGCCCCGCCATCGAGAACCTGAACTGGCAGGACGACCGCGACGTCGCCGCGCTGGTGCCGGTGCTGGTGGCCCAGCGCACGCCGATCGAGGACGCGACGCAGCAGGTGGAAGCCTTCGCGCAGAAGGCCGGCGCCGAGCGCAAGCCGCGCCTGACCCTGCTGTTCGCCGGCGTGTTCGACCAGATCAACGCCCGGCGCAGCCGCATCATGAACGGCATCGAGCGCTACTCGCAGCACCAGATCGAGCTGTCGAAGCGGATCAAGGAGGAGAGCCTCGCCCTCGCCAAGGCCAAGAAGGCCGCGCAGAACGATGAGGACAAGGCCAAGGCCACGGAGATGGAACAGCAGCTGCTGTGGGACACCCGGATCTACGACGCGCGCAACCAGGCGGTGACGGCGGTGTGCGAGAGCCCGGTGCTGCTGGAGCAGCGCGCCTTCTCGCTGGCACGGACGATCCAGAACGTGATGGAGTGAACCGGCCTAGCCGGCCAGTCGCCGCAGGCGCAGGGCCACATGGGCCACGATGGCGAGGTGCAGCAGCACCGCGCCGGCGAGCCCTGCGGCGTGGAAACGCCAGCCGACCTCCGGCTCCATGCCGATCACGATCAGGGTCGCGAGGCTGAGCGGCAGGAAGAGCGCCACCGCCGTCGCCAGCCCCGGATTGTAGACCCCGAGCCGGACGCGCGCGCCCAGATGGGTGAGCGCGTTGACCAGCATGGCGTAGGGCGCGACGAGGCCATAGCCGGCGCCCCATGCCAGCGCCGCGTAGAGCGCGGCGAGATTGATCAGCCACACCGCGCCGACATTGATCACCAGCACGGCCGGGGTGGAGAGCCCCTCCCGCCCGCCGAACACCCGCGCATTGGCGAAGCGGCGGAAGCGGTCGCCGGTATGTTCCTCGACCTGATGGATCATGTAGCCGGGGCTGTGCAGGAAGAGCAGCAGCAGCGGCAGCGGGGCCAGCGCGGCCAGCAGCGGCGTCGCCGCGAGCAGCGCCGCAGCCATGAAGCCGGCCCCCGCCACCCAGTGGCCGGCCAGCCAGTTCCTCAACGATAGCAGACGCCCGTTCATGCCGGGAGCATACACGTTTAGCGGTGTGGGGCGCGGGCGCGGACCATCGGGAGGGGCGGGCCGCCTATTCCAGCGGCGTCGCCTTTTCCAGCGGCAGGCCGGCCTTCGCCCAGCCGTCGCTGCCGGCGGGATACCAGATCACATTGGTATAGCCGTACTCGCCCTGCGCGCGGCGCGCGGCGTTCCAGCTCATCCAGCAATCCGTCAGGCAGTAGAAGACCAGCGCCGCGTCGCGCCGCCCTTCGGTGAGGGCGCCGAGCCGGTCGCGGAAATAGGCGTTCATCTCCGGGCTGAGCGCGCCATAGCCGACATTGGCGAGCCACACGCTGCCGGGCAGATGGTCGCGCGGCTTGTCGCGCCAGATGGTGCCGGCAGGGAGATTTGCCGGCTTCACGTCGCGCGGCATCACGTCGACGAACAGCGCCGCCTTCTCGCGCCACAGCCGCTCGGCCTCGCCGGTGTCGATCACCCGCACCCCGCGCAGCGTCGCCGGAGTGGGTGCGCGAAAACTGTCCATGCGGTAGCCGTCGGGCTCCGGCACCGCCGCCTCGCCCCGGCCCGACGTCGGCGCGAAGGCGAACAGGACGGCGGCGAGCCCCGCCATGCCGAGCCAGGCGAGGCGGCTGAGCGACGGTTCGGGCCGTTTGCTCATCGCCGCCTCCCCGTTCGCTCAAGGCGCCTGTTCGATCGGCCGGTCCTGGCCGTCGAGCAGCGGCACGCCATAGTCGAGCAGGATGCGGTTGATGGCGCCCTGCTCCTCCTTGATGAAGGCGTTGAGCTGGTGCTTCCAGTTCAGCTCGCCCGGCCGGATTCCGAAGGTGATGCGGTAGACGAGCGAGGGGTCGCCCTTCTCCTTCACCAACGGCGTGACGGCCAGTTCCACCGGCGACTTGCCGGCGTAGTAGCCGCCGATCGGGCCCCAGAGAATGCCGGCGTCGATCTCGCCGGAATCGATGTCGGCGATCATCGTCTCGGCGGGGTTCTCGTAGCGTCGGTCGACCATCATCGCATAGGGCTTGGCCAGCGGCATGAGCCCGTTGCGGGTGAGCAGGTCGCCCGGCGGCGAGCCGGCCACGACGCCGATCCGGCGCCCCTTGAGGCGTGGATCCTCCAGCGTATCGACATCGGCGAGGTCGCCGCTCTTCTTGGTGACCAGCACCCACGCCGAACGGTAATAGGCATTGGTGTTGAGCACAGGGTCGCCGCCGGCGACATAGCCCATCACCACGTCGCAGCGCTTGGCGCCCAGGGTCATCCGGTAGAAGCCGGTCGCCTGCGGGAACCAGGTGTAGTCGAGCGGCAGGCCCATCTTCTCGGCCATCAGCTCGGCGATCTTGTTCTCGAAGCCTTCGCCCTGCTCGTCGGTGAAGGGCATGTTGGCCGGGTCGGCGCAGACGCGCAGCGTCGAGCGGTCGACGAGATCGGCCACCTGCGCCGCTGCCGGAACGGCGCCCGGCAGCGCGGCGGCCACGAGAAGGGCGAGGAGCGCCGCCGTCGCGCCGCCTCCCCGCCGGCCCGCCGCATGGCGGGCGCTGCCGTTGGACACCCGCGCGGGCTTCACGCCCGGCGCGCGGTCAGCTCGGCCGTCCGAAGCACTGGTTCTCATTGGCTGTGTACGCCTTCGTCTTGTCTTCGCGCTTGCTCGGCCGCTCGCGTCCCAGAGCGCCGTCGGCGCGGGCCTTGAGGTAGACATAGAGGTCGTCGAGGTAGCACATGACGTTCTTGTTCTCGCCGAAGGCGGGCATCACCTGATCGGCCGTGCCGACGCCGACGTTCTGCTTGCCGTTGACGACGATTTCCATGAACTGCGCATAGGTCATGGTCTTGAGCGAGTTCGCCAGCGCCGGCGCATAGGACGAGCCCATGCCGTCCGGGCCGTGGCAGACATGGCATTCGGCGTGATAGCGGCGGTAGCCGGAATAGGTGTACCAGTCGAGGGTACCGTCGGTCCCGATGTTGTAGATCGGATCGCCATCCGGCAGCGTGTACTTGCCGAGTTCGTCCTTCTCCTTGGCGACCGGGGCGGCCGCCGTCGCTGCGGGCGCAGCCGCGTCCTGGGCCCGGGCGGGGACGGGCAGGACCAGCGCCGCCGCCAGCACAACAGCCGACACGCCGGCGGACGCCGGCAGGATGCCGGAAACAAGCCATCCGCGAACGGAATTCATCATGAAGCAGTCTCCTCAGGGGGCCTCGAGGGGGCCGTGTCCGCCGCAGGGGGCAGGCCAACCGCCCGCACGCTCCCGTTTCGGAATTGTTCTAAGATTCTCATAAGGCGCGAGTGCCGGAGACGGTGGGGCCTGGCTCACCGGTTTTCCCGGCGGCCAGGCCCCTTCCGCTACGTTGTCGAAATGGCGGGCTCCCGAGCGGGACGCCCGCCATCCGTTCTCAGTTCGGCAGAGTGAACACTGTGAGCTGACCACCGAGGTTGGTGTAGTTCGACAGGGCCGCATAGCCGCCCACCGCGCCGAGGCCGGCGTTCGGGTCGGTCAGGCCGGCCGCAAGGCCGATGCCCGCCCAGCCACCGACACCCGACAGGATGGCGATGTGCTGCTTGCCCTTGTGCTCATAGGTGGTGACGTTGCCGATGATGCCCGACGGGGTCTTGAACTTGTAGAGTTCCTTGCCCGTCTTGGCGTCGACCGCCTTCAGGTAGCCTTCGAGGGTGCCGTAGAACACCACGTCGCCGGCAGTGGCCAGAGCGCCCGACCACACCGAGAAGGGCTCGGGGAGCGACCAGACGATCTTGCCCTTGGTGTTGTCCCACGCGATGAAGTTGCCCATGCCGCCATGGCTGTTCGGGGCCGGGAACATCGAGAGGGTCGCACCGACATAGGGCTGGCCCGCGGTGTAGCTGACGCGGAACGGCTCGTAGTCCATGCAGACGTGGTTGGTGGGCACGTAGAACAGGTTGGTCTTGGGCGAGAAGGCCGCCGGCTGCTGGTCCTTGGTGCCCAGAGCCGCCGGGCAGATGCCCTTGGTGTTCACGTCCTCGCCCTGCGCCTGGGTCGAGTACTTGGACACCACCATCGGACGACCGAAGGTCTTGCTGTTGCGGTCCATGTCGACCTTGGTGGCCCAGTTCACGGCCGGGTCGAACTTCTCGGCGACGAGCAGTTCGCCGCTGACGCGATCGAGCGTGTAGCCGAAGCCGTTACGGTCGAAGTGGGTGAGCAGCTTGCGGGGCTGGCCGTTGAACTGCTGATCCGTGAGGATCATCTCGTTCACGCCGTCGAAGTCCCACTCGTCATGGGGGGTCATCTGGTAGACCCACTTGGCGACGCCGGTGTCGGCGTCACGCGCCCACACGGTCATCGACCACTTGTTGTCGCCGGGGCGCTGGGCCGGGTTCCAGGTCGAGGGGTTGCCCGAGCCGTAATAGACGAGGTTGGTCTCGGGATCGTAGGAGTACCAGCCCCAGGTGCAGCCGCCGCCGATCTTCCACTGATCGCCTTCCCAGGTCTTCAGCGAGGAGTCCTTGCCGACCGGCTTGCCGAGCTCGGTGGTCTTCTCCGGATCGACGAGGATCTCGCTGTCCGGGCCCATCGAGTAGCCGCGCCACACCTGCTTGCCGGTCTTGATGTCGTAAGCGGTGACGTGGCAGCGCACGCCGAACTCGCCGCCCGAGATACCGACGATGACCTTGTCCTTCACCGGCATGACGGTGGCGGTGTTGGTCTCGCCCTTCTTCGGGTCGCCGTTGACCATCGACCACTTCTTGGCGCCGGTCTTGGCGTCGAGCGCGACGAGGGTGGTGTCGGCCTGATGCAGGAAGATCGTGCCGTCGGCATAGGCAAGGCCGCGATTGACCGTATCGCAGCACATCACCGGGATGACGTTCGGGTCCTGCTTGGGCTCGTACTTCCAGATGATCCGGCCATCGTCGTTCAGGTCGAGGGCATAGACGATGTTCGGGAAGGGCGTGTGCACGTACATCACGTCGCCGATGACGAGCGGACCGCCCTCATGGCCACGCAGCACGCCGGTCGAGAAGGTCCAGGCCACCTGGAGCTTGCCGACGTTCCCGGCATTGATCTGGTCGAGCTTGGAATAACGGGTGTTGGCGTAATCGCCGGTCTGGATGCCCCATTGCTTGGGATCTTTGATGATCTTCGTCAGCCCATCATTGGCCGCTGCCGGCCAAGCGTAGGCCACCGCAGCAACCATCGTTGCCGCCGCAAGTATCTTGCGCATGCCTCTTCTCCTCCTGAACGATCCTCCGGGACCGATCATGCTGATCGACCCGTCGCGGCTTGTTTGCCGTTCTGACCTTTTTGTCCTCGGCAGCGTGTCACGACCGGCTGGGGGAGAGGCAGCCGGATCTCACGGGGGCATCCCGCCCCAAGCTGGCCTACGAACCGGATCGGGAACTTCTTCCCGAGCGCCGTTGAAGCCGAAGACACTAAGAGGCTAATCCGAATTGCAGGGGTTCGCAATAAGAACTCTTAGAGAACACGAACCTATTATGATTTCGCTGCAAGAGCGAAATAAAATACATTATACCAGACGGGATTACTTGGTTTTACCTCAGTCGGGCAGTTTGCACTTTTTGCAGTGCAGCATGGTCATTCCCATTCGAGCTCGTGATAGGCGGCAATGGCATTGCGCGCGTTGAACTCGTCGAACAGTGCCCATTCCTTGCCTTCGGCGGTGGCGACCAGCGCCGGCGCGTCGCCCATCGGGCGCCCTTCCGCGAGGATGCGGCGCACGTCGTCGCGCAGCAGCTGCAGATAGCGCCGCTCGGCCTCGGCCGCCTGCGGCCAGGCAACGCTGGCGGGGCCGTGGCCGGGCACGGCGCGGGTCGTCGGCAGGGCCGCGAGCGAATCGAGCAGCCTGAGCCAGCCCAGCAGGCTGCCGTCCAGCGTGGGGATATGGCCCACGAACAGCAGGTCGCCCATCACCCGCGTGCCGGTCGCCGAATCGAACACGGTCAGGTCGTTGTCGGTGTGGGCGGTCGGGTGCGCCACCAGTTCCAGCGGGCGGCCGCCGAGATCGAGAACGAGCCGGTCCTCGACGAGAAGGTCGGGCAGCACGATCGCCGTTCCCTCGGCCTCCGCGCCGAGAAGGCGCTGCGCCTGCGCGAGATAGGTTTCGGCGCGCTGGGAGAGCGCGCGCGGCAGCTTGTGATGGCCGACGAATCGCGTCCCCTCCCCTGCGAAGGCGGCGTTGCCGAGCGTATGGTCGGGGTGCATGTGGGTGTTGATGACGTAGCGCAGCGGCCGGTCGGTGACGGCGCGCACCGCCGCCTTGAGCCTGGCGCCGGCCAGCCGGCTGTTGCCGGTGTCGATCACCGCCGCCGCCTCGTCGCCGACGATCAGCGTCGCATTGGCGATCGCCCCGTCATTGTCGGGAGCGACCAGCGCATAGGGCGCGCGATAGACATGAACGCCCGGCGCCACCTGTTCGAGCGCGAGCGGCGCCGCGTCCGCCTGGGCGAAAGCGCGCGTGCCCGCTCCCGCCGTCAGGGCGGCACCGAGAGCGAGGAAACGGCGGCGATCCAGTCGGGGTGTGACCGGCATGGCGGACAAGGCGTCGGGCGCGGCGACCCGGCCGGGAGGGCGGGCCCGCCGACACCGGCGGGCCGCCGCGACAGGACGCTATTTCTTGGTGCCGTCGAGGTTGAACTGGCCGAGATAAGCCTCGAGATCGGCGCGGTCGGTCTCCTTCGGAAGACCGGCGAACACCATCTTCACGCCCGGCAGGTAGGCCTTCGGGTTCTCCAGATACTTGGAGAGCACCTCGGCGGTCCACACATCGCCCTTGGCGTTGTGCTCCTTGAGCGTGTCGGAATAGTTGAAGCCTTCGATGGAGCCCATCTTGCGGCCGATGATGCCGTTAAGCTCCGGGCCGACCTTGTTCTTGGCGCCCTCGCCGACCGCATGGCAGGCCATGCATTTCTTGAAGACATTGGCGCCCTTGGCGGGATCGCCGGCCGGGCTCTGCGCGAGCGCGGCGGAGGAGCCCAGCGCAAGCAGGGCGGCGGTGATGACGAAGCGGTTCATGGCGTCCTTCCGAGGCAGAGGTTCTATCCGGCACCGTCACGTGCGGCACCTTTTCGCGCGGCGCTGATGCCAGCACCCCGTTAGAATGATCCTAGATGGCGAAAGGTCCACCCCACACGATGCATTTCGTCGCGGGGGACAACAGGCGCGATTGCCCTGCCGGGCCTGCTCGATCGCCGTCCGTCCGGCTCAAGCGGGTGTCTCCGGCTCCCACAATTGCTCGACATGCACCATCTGCCAGGCCGCCCAGCGCTCGAACTCGGCGAGAAACGCCTCGCCCATGACGGCGAGACGCCCGCCCGGCGCGACGGCGAACCAGCCCCGCGCCTCGGCCTGCGTGAAGAGGCTGCCGACATGGGCCGGCGACACCGTGAACCTCTCCGCCAGCGCCCGCCGTCCGAGGGAAACGGCAGGCGGGACGCCCTCGACCGTCTCGGCATAGTGGCTGCCCACCACCGCCGCCAGCAGCGGGTAGCCGCAGTCGCGCAGGGTGAAATGCAGCACCGCGGGGAAGGCGTGCAGCAGCGTGCCGTTCGCCAGCACATAGGCGGCCGAGCGGCTGATCAGGCCGCCCAGGCGGTCGGGATCGGCGAGTTCCCCGGCGCGGCCGGGACAGCGGCCCTCGATCCGGTCCGCTGCCGCCATGAAGAGACGCAGCGAGCGCCCGATCTCGGCGATGACCAGCGGCGTCGGCCGCAGCAGCGTGGCGCGCCGGTCGGCAGAATCGGTCTCCACCTCCACCAGCCGGCCGGCCTTGAGCGCGGCGACGAAGCCGGCCGTGTGCCGCGGGCTGGCCCCCGAGGCCCTCTGCAGGGCGGCGAGCGTCGGCGCCGGGCCCCCGCCCTCGTGCCAGGCGTAGTAGTTGTGGATCAGCATGTAGCAGACGAGGTAGCGCCCGAGCTGGTCGAACAGCTTGTAGTAGGGCCAGTCGAGCGTCGCGCCGGTCGCCATGCCGTGGCAATAGTGCGCCAACGCTGGCCGCAGGCGCGGATGGGCGAGCAGGCGCGCGGCCTCCGCGTCGAAGCCTGCCGGCAGCGCGGTCGCCGGCCGGTGCGTCGGGCCGGCGCCCGCCTCGCTCGCCTCTCGCCTCGGCACCCGTGCGGACCTTCGCTCAGATCGTTGCAAAGTTTGGGCTGGAACGCCCCCCGCCGACAGAAATACTGGGTGCGGGACGAAAAACGGAGGTATCCATGCGGGGCGCGCCGTGCGGCGATCCGGCGGCGCCCAACCTCGCCGCGTGCCGTCTCGCCGTCCAGAACAACCGACCCGAGAGGAAACCCGCATGTGCACCGACCATGAAAGCTTCGCCCTTTCCCGCCGCCGGGCGCTTGGCGCCGGCCTCGGCCTCGCCTCCACCGCCTTTCTGGGCGGCTTCGCCCTGCCCGCCTTCGCGCAGGAAGCCCTCGTGCCGCCGCCCAATGCGATCAGCCCCGACGAGGCGCTCAAGCGGCTGCTGGACGGCAATGCGCGCTATGTCGCCAACACGCCCGAGCAGAAGGACTTCTCGGCCGGCCGCGCGGCCCGGACCAAGGCGCAGTATCCCTTCGCCGGGCTGGTGAGCTGCGCCGATTCGCGCGTTTCCCCGGAACTCGCCTTCGATCAGGGGCCGGGCGAACTCTTCGTGGTGCGCGTCGCCGGCAACTTCGTGAACGATGACGGCCTGGCCAGCCTCGAATATGGCGTGAAGTTCCTCGGCGTGCCGCTGATCATGGTGCTCGGCCACACCAATTGCGGCGCGGTCGACGCCACCATCAAGGTGGTGAAGAACAATATCAGCCTGCCCGGCCATCTCGACGATCTGGTGAGCCATATCAAGCCGGCGGTCGAGATCGCGCTGAAGGAAAAGCCCGACAACCCGCTCGACGCGGCGATCATCGAGAATGTCCGCTACAACGTGACCGAGTTGAAGGGGGCGACGCCCATCATCTCGGAATCCGTCGAGAGCGGAAAAATCAAGGTCGTGGGCGGGCTCTACGACCTCGCCAGCGGAAAGATCAGCCTGATCTGACCCCCTCGCCGACGGCCCGGCGCCCGCCGGGCCGCGCGGCCCACCCTGCCCCGCCGGCCGGTTCCCACCGGCCGGCTTTCATTTCGCTAAACACTTAGGTGTTGACCTAAATGTTGTCTGCCGCTAGGTAAGACCGACTGGAACCTGGCACACGGCCCCTTATGCACACTCACGCTTCCGCCCCGCCCGCCTCCGCCATAGACGGCATCTTCCGCGCCCTCGCGGACCCGACCCGCCGGGACGTGGTGCAGCGCCTCACCGCGAAGCAGGCGTCGATGAGCGAGCTGGCGGCGCCGTACCGCATGGCGCTGCCCTCCTTCCTCGAACATATGAAGGTGCTGGAAGGGTGCGGGCTGGTGCGCTCGCGCAAGGTCGGCCGGGTGCGGACCTACCAGCTGGAGACGGCCCAGCTGAAGGTCGCCGAGGACTGGCTCGGTCGCCAGCGGACGCTGTGGGAACAGCGGCTCGACCGGCTCGACAGCTATCTGCTTTCCATGAAAGAGGAGACGCCCGAATGACCTTCCCGCTTGCTGCGTTCGATCCCCGCTACGATCTCAAGCTGGAGCGCGAGATCGACGTCCCCGTCGACCTCGTGTGGAAGGCGTGGACGACGCCGGCCCATCTCAGGCAATGGTTCGTTCCCAGGCCCTGGACGATCGCCGACTGCGAGATCGACCTGCGCCCCGGCGGCATCTTCCGCACGGTGATGCGCTCGCCCGAGGGCGAGGAGCACGACAATGCCGGCTGCTATCTCGACGTGGTGCGACACGAGCGGCTGGTGTTCACCGACACGCTGCTGCCCGGCTTCCGCCCGGCGCCCAAGCCCTTCTTCACCGGCGCGCTGCTGCTGGCGCCCTCGGGCGGCGGCACGCGCTACACCGCACTCGCCATCCATGGCGACGCGGCCACTCGCGACTCGCATGAGAAGATGGGCTTCCACGACGGCTGGGGCACGGTCGCGACCCAGATGGTTGACTACATCAAGTCCGGCGCACTCTGAGCCCGCAAGGGCCGCGCCGCCTCAACCGGGGCGGCGCGCCACGATGAACAGGCGCGGGAAGCGCAGCAGCAGCGTCCCGCCCTCGTGGTGTTCGTAGCGCGCGTCGATCCGCTCGACATAGGCGCTCACGAAGGCCTCGCGCTCGCCCGCGTCGAGCCGGTCGAGATAGGGCTTCAGCCCCGTGCTCTTGAACCATTCGGCGATGGCCGGCGCGCCCGCCATCGGGTGCACATAGGTGGTGCGCCAGATGTCCACCGCGCAGCCGGCGGCGCGCAGCCAGCGGTAATAGTCGTCGAAGGAGCCGATATCGGCCTTGGCGTCCTTGGCGCCGCGCAGCTTCGGCGCCCAGTCGCCGACCTCGGCGATCTCGCGCATGGTGGCATGCGAGGGCTCGTCGAAATTGTCGGGCATCTGCACCGCCAGGCAGCCGCCCGGTGCCAGCGCGCCGGCAAGGCGCGGCAGCAGCCGCTCATGATCGGGCAGCCATTGCAGCACGGCATTGGCGAAGACGAGATCATAGGCGCGCGCCGGCTGCCAATTCGCAATGTCGCCGAGATGGAAGACAAGGCCCGGCAGGCGCCTGCGGGCCTTTTCCAGCATGTCCGGCGAGGAATCGAGCCCCTCCACCGCCGCCTCGGGATAACGCGCCGCGACCAGTTCGGTGCTGTTGCCGGGACCGCAGCCAATGTCGATGGCGGCGGCAGGCGCGGCGAGCGGCACCCGCGCCAGCAGGTCGGCGGAAGGACGCGTGCGCTCCTCCTCGAACTTCAGATATTGCGCGGCGCTCCAGTCATTCGCGGTCATCGGCGCACTCCCTGTCCGGCGGAAATCCAGCCCTAGCACGGCGCACCGCAGTGACGTCAACGGCCGAACGCAACGTCGCAACCGACGGGTTCACCTAATTGACATGCACGTCCCTTAATGAGACATAAGTCTCAACTTGATCCATACGTGTCATCACGAGAAGCCATCATGACCCTGACCGCCGCCTTCATGGACGCGAAGATCAACGAGCATTTCACCTTCGAGGCCAATGACGATGTGGAGGGCGTCCTCTCGACCCTCACCCCCGATTGCGAGCACGACGTGGTCGGCTGGCCGCACGGCCCCTCCTTCGGCCATGAGCCGACGCGCGGCTTTTACGAGACGCTGTTCGCCGACCTCGCCGATGGCCGCGCCACGCCGATCCGCCGCATGTATGGCGAGAACTTCCTCGTCGACGAGACGCTGTGGAGCGGGCGCGCGGTGGGCCGCCCCTTCGGCATGGAGGGCCGCGGGCGCCCGCTCGAATTCCGCATGCTGCACGTGATCGAATTCGCGCCGTCCGGTAATATCCGCCGCGAGCAGGTGTGGCTCGACGTCGCCGCCATCCTGCGCCAGCTTTCCTGAGGCGCGGAGATGGCGGACACCAAGCCGCGCGAGCGGACGAACCAGCATTACCGCACCCGGAAAGACCTTCTCGCCGCCGCCGCGCGGCTGATGAAGGAGGGGCGCAAGCCGTCGCTGGAGGCCGTGGCGGAGGATGCGCGGGTCTCGCGCGCCACCGCCTATCGCTACTTCCCCAATCTCGAAGTGATGCTGGCCGAAGCCTCCGTGCACATCGCCATGCCGGAAGTGTCGGGCCTGTTCGAGGGCGACGAGTCGACAGACCCGACGGCACGTGCGCTGAAGGCCGAGGAGGCCCTGCACCGCGTCACCTACGACAACGAGCCGGCGCTGCGGGTGATGCTCGCCTCGTCGGTGCTGGTGGAGACACGGGGCCTGCCCGTGCGCCAGAACCGTCGCCTGCCGCTGATCGAGGCGGCGCTGGCCCCCGCCCGCGAGCGGATGACGCCCGAGGATTACCAGCGCCTGTGCGGGGCGCTCAGCCTGATCTTCGGGCCAGAGGCGATGATCGTCTTCAAGGACGTGCTGCGTATCGACGACGACGCGGCACGGGATGTGAAGGTGTGGGCTGTTCGAGCGCTCGTCCGGGCGGCGCTTGACGGTTCGCACGACGTGCCTGAGGACGTGCAGAACAAGGTGCAGGAACAGCGTCGACCGCCGGCGGGACCGGCGCTCTGACGATCGTCAACTGGGGGAGTAACCACACATGAAAAGGAACGTGCTTGCGACACTGCTTGCCCTCACGGCCGGTCTGGCGGGACTTCCCGCCTCAGGCCATGCGGATGTGAAGCGGGGCGAATATCTCGCCATGATCATGGATTGCGGCGGCTGCCACACGCCCGGCATCATGCTCGGCAAGCCGGACTTCGCCCGCTCGCTGAGCGGGGGCGATGTCGGCTTCCAGATACCCGGGCTCGGCGTGTTCTTCCCGCCCAACCTCACGCCCGACGACGCGACCGGGCTGGGGAAATGGAGCAAGGCCGACATCATCAAGGCCGTGACCAAGGGCGAGCGTCCCGACGGACGCATGCTCGCCCCGGCCATGCCCTGGCACTCCTACGGCCGGCTGACCGCGAAGGATGCCGACGCGCTGGCGGGCTATCTGAAGTCGCTCAAGCCGATCTCGAACAAGGTGCCGGCGATTTCCGGCCCGAACGAGAAGCCGGGCGGGCTCTACCTGACGGTCGCCCAGCCCTGAGCATCGGAACGACGCCACGCTCTTGCCGGTCGGGCGACACCGCCTGACCGGTAAAGTTTCGTAGCTGCCTGATCTCGTGGCGGCGGGCGGTCAGTCGACGGCGCGGCCGGTGCGCAGCTTGCGGGCGGCGTAGCGGGCGTCGCGGCGGGCCTTGGCATCGGCCTCGTTCTTGGCGATGTGCTCGGCGGCGGCCTCGATGCGCTGGCGCTCCTGCGCCGCATCGGCCTCCTGACGCTCCACGCGGCGCGCGGACCGGGCCTCGTCGATGGCCCGGCGCTCGGCGGCGCGGGCGAGAACGGCGGGATCGTCCGCCGCGGGGCGGCTGGCGAGCCGGGCGAGCATGCGCTCGCGGGCAGCGTTGGCGGTCTTCTGGCGATCCTGGAAGCTGTCGATATTTTTCATGGCCGACCTGTACCGGCCTTCCCGCGCGCTTTCAACCCGGCGGCGCCCCCGGACGGTCCTGACCTTCGATGATCTCGCGGATGCGCTTGGCCAGCGCGTCCATCGAGAACGGCTTGGTGATCATCGCCATGCCCGGCTCGAGAAAGCCGGAGGCCAGCGCCGCGTTCTCGGCATAGCCGGTCATGAACAGCACCTTGAGGCCCGGCCGCGCGAGGCGCCCGCCTTCGGCGACCTGCCGCCCGTTGAGCCCGGGCAAGCCGATATCGGTGATCAGCAGGTCGATGCGCCGGCCGGACTGGAGAATCTCCAGCCCCCGGTGGCCGTCGCCCGCCTCGATGGCGCGATAGCCGAATTCGCCGAGAATCTCGACGATCAGGCCGCGCACGACCGGCTCGTCCTCGACGACGAGAACGACCTCGCCCGCTTCCGAGCCCTGCGTCGCGCCGGCCTCAGAAGCCGGATCCTCGGCCTCCTCATCATCCCCCCGGTAGCGCGGCAGGTAGAGCTTGACCGTCGTACCCTGCCCGACCTCCGAATAGATGCGCGCATAGCCCTCGGACTGGCGGGTGAAGCCGTAGATCATCGAAAGGCCGAGCCCCGTTCCCTGCCCGATCGGCTTGGTGGTGAAGAAGGGCTCGAAGGCCCGGGCGATGACCTCCCGGCTCATGCCGATGCCGGTATCGGTGACGCAGATGCACACATATTGTCCCGGCTTCACGTCGCGCTGGCGCGCGGCGTAGCGGCTGTCGAGATGAGCGTTGCAGGTCTCGATGGTGAGCTTGCCGCCCTGGGGCATGGCATCGCGCGCATTGATCGCGAGATTGAGGATCGCGCTCTCAAGCTGGTTGGGATCGCACCGGGTCAGCCACAGGCCGCCGGCAAGCACCAGTTCGAGTTCGATGCGCTCGCCGAGCGTGCGCCTGAGCATGTCCTCCAGCGAGGCGATCAGCGGATTGGCGCGCACCGGACGCGGGTCGAGCGGCTGACGGCGGGAGAAGGCCAGCAGGCGATGGGTGAGCGCCGCCGCGCGGTCGGCCGAGGCCTTGGCTCCCGCCAGCCACCGCGTCAGGTCGTCGAGGCGGCCCTGCGCGAGCCGGCTCGTCAGTATGTCGAGGCTGCCCGAGATGCCTTGCAGCAGATTGTTGAAGTCATGCGCGATGCCGCCGGTAAGCTGGCCGACGGCCTCCATCTTCTGGCTTTGGCGCAGCGCGTCCTCGACCGCGCGCTGCTCGGTGATGTCGCGCCCGACGGCGTGGATGCGGCCATTGTCCGGCACCGCGCTCCAGGCGAGCAGCCGGAACTCGTCCGATTTGGTGCGGTAGCGATTCTCGAAGGCGAAGGTGGTGACGCCGGTCGACGAGCGCGCCAGCTCGCCCATGCTGGCCTCGACATCGTCCGGGTGCAGGAACTCGATCACCTCCCGGCCCACCATCTCGGCCTCGTCCCAGCCGAGCAGGCGCTGGGCGGACGGATTGACGGCGGTGATCACGCCCCGGAAATCGCAGACCAGCATCAGGTCCTGGCTGATCGTCCAGAGCCGGTCGCGGTCCTGCGCATAGGCCTCCTCGGTCCGCTTCTGCGCATCGATCTCGGTGTTGGTGCCGATCCAGGCGGTGATCGTGCCCCGTGCATCGAGCAGCGGGACGGCGCGGGCGAGATGCCAGCGATAGCCGCCATTGGCGTCGCGCAGGCGGAACTCGACCTCGTAGGTCCGGCCCGAGGCGAGCGCGGCCTGCCATCGCTCCACCGCCAGAGGCAGGTCGTCGGGATGAACGAGGTCCGTCCAGCCGGCGCCGTCGAGGCTGCCGCGCGCGGCATCGGAATAGGCGTAGATCTGGTCGTTGAACCAGTCGAGCCCGCCATCGGCGCGGGCGGTCCAGACCTGGTTGGGCATGTTCTGCGCCAGCGCACTGAACTGCGCCTCGCTCTTCTCCAGCGCCGACTGGATGCGCCGGCGCTCGGTCACGTCCTGCACCGCGCCGACCATGCGCACCGGCGCGCCGGTATCGTCGCGCTCATATTCGGCCTTGCGGGCGACGATGCGCAGTTCGCCGTCGTCCTGCCGGCGGACCCGGTACTCGACGTCGAGCAGGGCCTCCCCGGCGCGTCGGCGTGCCCCGTTGGAGATGATCTCGGCATCGTCCGGCAGCACCAGCTGCTCGACGACCGAGGCGGGAATCTCGGTGGCCGGGGCGATGCCGAAGATGCGGCAGAACTCGGGGGTGGCGCTGATGAGATTGGTGGCGATGTCGACCGAGAACAGGCCGACGCCGCCGGCCGTCTGCGCCCGGTGCAGGCGCTCCTCGCTCCGGCGGAGCGCCGCCTCGGCCCTGTACTCGTCGGTCCGGTCGCGGATGAGCTTGACGAAGCCGATCGGCGTGCCGGCTTCGTCGCGCAGGGGCGTCATCTCGCTCAGCCCCCAGAAGCGCGCCCCGGACTTCTTGAGGTGCCAGCGCGCGTCGACGGCGCGGCCATTGTCGAGCGCCTCGGCGCGCTTGGCCTCGGGGCGGCCGACCTCGCGATCCTCGGGCGTGAAGAACGCCGCGATCGGCTGGCCCAGCATTTCCGCCTCGGTCCAGCCCAGCATCTCGGCGGCGCCCCGGTTCCACAGGGTGATGCGTCCGTCGAGATCGGTGGCGACGATGCCGTAGTCCACCGCGCTGTCGAGAATCTGCCGGTGGTGCGCCTCGCGGGCGCGCATGACGCCTTCGGCGCCGGCGCGCTGGATATGCGCCCAGGAGCGCTCCGTGACCTCGCGGATGATCGCCAGCTCATCGTCAGACCAGCGATGGGGGCGCCTGTCGTGCACCGCCATCAGCGCCGTCAGCCGGCCCTGCTTGATCAGCGGCATGCAGACGGTGGCGGCGATGCCCATGGACTGGAACATCCGCGCCTCCTCCGCCGGCAGCTCGGCCGCGTTGTCGGCGATGACGAGCGGGTGCCCGGCGCGCAGTTCCTCCACCGCACGCCGGCCGAAATCGGCCAGGCGGTAGTGGCCGACGATGGAGGGCGAGCCTTCCGCATGCCAGTTGCCGCGAATGGTGAAGCCGTCCTCGTCCTCGTCCATGTCGGCGTAGGCGCAGTTGGACGTGCCGATGTGCTGCGCCGTCATCTGCGTGGTGACGGCGAGGATGTCGTCGGCGTTGCGGCTGTCGGCCACCGCGCGGCCGAGCGAATCGAGGAAGCGCAGCTTGGCTTCGCTCGCCTCCAGCGCCACGCGGGTGCGATGGGCCTCGGTGACTTCGACCACGACGGCGATCACCCCGGCGGGCCGCCCGTCGTCGCCGGCGACCGGGGAGTAGTCGAGATTCAGCCAGACCTGCTCGGGATGGCCGTCGCGATGCAGGGTCAGGGGAAAGTCGCGGTAGCTCAGCGTGCCGCCGGACAGCCCCACCCGCATGACGTTGTCGTTGAAATCGGCGACTTCCGCCCAGCCCTCGCGCACATTGGCGCCCAGCAGCCGGCTGTCACGACCGCCGGAGAAACCCGAATAGGCGTCGTTGTAGATCATCACCCCGGCCTCGCCCCATAGCAGGACGAGAGGTACCGGGGAGGCCAGCATCAGGGAGACCGTGTTGCGCAGGCTCGGCGGCCAAGCCTCGATCGGGCCGATCGGCGTGGACATCCAGCGATGGCCGGCAATCCGGCGCGCCATCTCGCTGTCGACGGCAAGAAAGGCGTGTCCGGCAGTGTCGATGCGGTGGTGCGGCCCCATTCACTTCCCCCGGGCCACCCAATGCCCAAACGCCGCCGATGCAGAGGCATCCAAGCTGCGTGAACGCGTGAACCGGCCAGAGGTTCCACGCTTGGGTGCGGTGCGGGAGGGCTGGCACGGCGCAGGAAATTGCTGCGACCCGTTGGGAAAGGCCGGTCGGAACCTGCGGCATGCGTCGGGCGTTCGAGGCCTGCCCCACGGGATCCTTTCCGATGCTCATCGCCGACGCCCCGCGCCTCGACCTCGCCCGCCGGCTGTACCGCGCGGCGGATCCGGGAGTGCGTGCGCCCCGGGCGGTCGTCGCCCTGCCGGCGCGGGACGAGGAGGAGCGCATCGAGGCCTGCCTCTCCGCGCTCGTCGGCCAGCGCCCCGGAGCCACCGGGGAGGACGGGCACGGCCTCGGCATCGTTCTCCTGGTCAACAATTCCCGCGACGCCACGGCGGAGCGCGCCCGCCGCCGTCTCGCGGCGACGGATGTCGCCCATCTGATCCTGTCGGTCGACCTGCCGGCGCCCCACGCCAATGCCGGCTATGCGCGGGGACTGGCGCTCGACGTCGCCAGCCTGTGGGTGCAGGAGCGGCCGGGACCGGCCTTCCTGCTGACCACCGACGCGGATACGCGCGTCGGGCCGGACTGGCTGCGGCGGAACCTGCTCGGCCTCGCCGGGAATTGCGGCGCCGTCGCGGGGCGGTTCGAGTTCGACGCGCTGGAGGAATCGTGGCTGCCCCCGCTGGCGCGCCGGCGCCGGCGCCGACAGGTCGCCTATGAACAGGCACTGCTCGCGCTGACGGCCCGGCTCGATCCCCTGCCCCACGACCCCTGGCCCCATCACGGCACCGAGTCCGGCGCCAGCTTCGCGCTGACGCTCGGTGCTTATCGCCGCATCGGCGGCCTTCCCTGCGTGCCCGTGGGTGAAGACCGCGCCCTCGCCGCCGCGCTGGCCCGGCACGACATCCCGATCCGCCACGACCCGGACATCGTCGTCACCACCTCGGCACGGCTCGACGGGCGCGCCGCCGGGGGCTGCGCGGCGACGCTGCAACGCTGGTGCCGGCCTGACAGCAACCGGGGCGATGCGCCGGAGACCCTGCCGGCGGCGCTTCGGCGCATTCTCGCGCGGCGCCGGCTGCGCGACGCTCTGGCGGCGGGCGCCGGGCTGCGCGACTGGGAGCGTCGGCTCAGCCTGCCGGCCGGCAGGCTCCGCGAGGCCGGGGACCGGGGCTTCGGCGAGACGTGGGCGACGGCGCTCGCCCTCAGCCCCGTTCTCGCGCACCGGCCGCTGTCACCCGCGCGGATGGACGCGCATCTCGCCGCCGCCATGAGGCTGCACGCCCGCCTCGAACGGCTCTCAGCACGCGACGAGGAGATCCAGCCGGTAGTCGTCGGTGCGCTGCTGCGCGAGGCAGCGGAAGGACGTGCCGAGCGCGCCGATGAAATGCTCGCTCGCCTCGTCGCCTGACAGGGGATAGTTCGTCTCGCGCACCCAGTGCGCCAACTCGACATGGCCGCCGCGCTCCATCGAGGCGGCGGCCCGCGCCGCGAGGCGGGTCACGTCGTGGCGGTCGAGATAATAGACGACCTCGGACAGCATCACGAGATCGAAGCGCCCCGGCGGCCAGTCGCCCGGCGCCTGCCCCTCGACGAACTGGACATGGTGCAGATCGCGGCAGCGGGCGCGGGCCCGCTCCAGCGCGCGCCGCGCCGGGTCCATGGCGACCAGCGCGTCGCAGCGGTCGGCCAACTGGCGCGTCAGCACGCCGATGGAGCAGCCGACCTCCAGCGCGCGCCGGTAGCGCGGCGCCGGCAGGGCGTCGAGGGTGGCTGCGTATTTGGCGCGCTCATAGGCGCTGGTCTCGAACGCCCAGGGATCGGGCGAGGCTTCGTAGAGCGCATCGAAATAGCCGGGCGGCAGGCTCGCGCTCACGCGGCCGGACCGAAGAACACTTCCGCCGGCGTGTCGAAAAGCGCCAGCATGGAAGGGGTGAGCCGGAAGCCGGCGGGGTCGTCGTGCACGAGTGCCGTCGTCTGCGAGGCATGGGCGGCGATGGCGCGGCGCTTGGCGGACAGGGCATCGCCGACATCCACCCTCACGCCCTCGGCGCGCGCGCCGTCCAGCGGTTCATGCGGCGGCAGCGTCCAGCCCCAGATCGGGTATTCCCACAGGGCGAGGCCGGGGACCTGCCGCGCGGCCGCGCGCGCCAGGGCGAAGCTCGCCTTGTGATCGCAATGGGGATCGTGGCGCCAGGTGACGGCCATGACATCCGCCCCCGCCGCCAGATGCGCGATGCGCTCCACCGCCTGCGTCGCCTCGGGTCCCGTATCGGGCACGCGGCGATCCGGCAGGCCGAGGAAATGCACGTCGCCCTCCGCCACGCCGAGGCGGCCGGCCGCCGCCAGAGCCTCGCTTTTGCGTAGGGCAGCGAGGCGCTCGGGGGGAAACAGGCGCGAGCGCGGGTGCGACCCGGCGCCGTCGCTGACGACGACGATCGTCACGGGGAGACCCGCGCTGCGGCAGGCGGCGATGAGCCCGCCGCAGCCGAGGCTTTCATCGTCGGGGTGCGGCGCCACCACCACGAGCCGCCGGCGTACGAACTCCTCGGGCCGGACCAGTGGAAATTCCTCGGCGGCCCGCAGGACCGCACCGGCATCGGGTTTCATCGCCATATCTCCCCCAGCGGCTGAGTGCTCCGCAGGATATGGGCGGCGCCCTCGCAAAGCGCACGGTCGGGGGCGGGCTGGCGCAGATAGGTCGCCAGATCCCGGCACAGCCGCTCGACCGGATGATCGCGCAGGAAGGCGGCGAGGCCGATGGAACGCTGGACCAGTTGCATCACCTCCAGCCCGCTGTGCTCCACCGCGCCGCGCGCGAGATTCACATAGGCGATGGCGGCGGCCGCCGCGTCCGGGCTCGCCGCCACATCCTCGGCCTCGGCGATCCGGGCGGCGCGCTCGACCCACAGCCGGGCGGTCTCGGCGGCGGTGGCCGCCTCGCCCATGCGGGCAAGCTGGTGGGGGTCTTCATGGCGCCCGCGCCCGCGCAGGAACAGGCGGGCCTCGTCCACCAGCCGCTCGATGCCGCCCAGCTGCACGGCGCAGAAGCGCCACGCACCGGCCGAGAAGAAGGGCTGGCGATGATAGTCGCCCGGGCCGCCGACGATGTCCTCCGGCTCGACCGCGAGATCGGTGAAATCGAAGCTGCCGGTGGCCGAGGCGCGCATGCCGTGCGCCTTCCAGCCGGACAGATCGGCGCGGGGCGCCGCATCGGGACGCGCCAGCACGAGGACGATCCCACCCTCCTCGCAGCGCGCGGTGATCAGCGGCCGATCGACATGGCCGGCCCCGGAGGCGAAGGTCTTGCCGCCGTGCAGACGCAGGCCGCCCCCCCGGCGCACCAGCCGCACGCCGTCCGCGCCTTCGGTGTTCCAGATGCCGAACAGCGCGCCGGCGCGCGCCTCGCGCCCGGCCCGCTCCCATTGCCCGGGCGTTCCGAAGCGGCGTATGAGCATCGCCGCGTTGACATGGCCCTCGAAGAGTCGCCCGAGCGGCAGGCTCGCATGGCCGATCCGCCGCAGCGCTTCCGGCAGTTGTTCGGCGTCGACAACGGGATCGCCGGCGCGGAAAGGCGCGGCCAGCGCCCCGGCGGCGGCGAGGCCGGCAATGTCCTGCGAGGGAAAGCAGCCATCCTCGTCGAGCGCGGCGGCGCGCGCCGCGACATGGCGCATCTCGTCGCGAAAGGCGGCGTCGATCAGCCTGCGCTCGCCCGGCCCGGTATCCAGCATGGTCGCCCCCTTCCAACGAGGGACAATGGACTTGGCCCGGCGCGGGTTCCCGATCCGCCGGCCGCGCCGTGGCAATGGGCGCCCCTCCCATGTTCCCCGACGGCACCGCAGCGAGCGGATGGGCAAGAAGGGTTCCTTTGCGGAATATCTCTCCCCGCCCCGAAACTAGTGTCCGTCTCCGGAAATCAGCGCGCCGTCAGGCCCGCGTTTCGCTGCCACCGACAGTTCAGGCCTCCAGCGAATGAGGCCGCGTCCCGCAAACCGGAGGGTAAACCATGTCCCAGTTCCTGCTCCGTGCCGCCGCCTTCACCTCCCTGCTCGCCCTGGCCGCCCCCGGCGCGGCGCAGGCCGAGCCGATCCGCAACATCGTGCTGGTGCACGGTGCCTGGGTCGACGCGTCCGGCTGGAAGCCGGTCTACGATCTCCTGACCCGGAAGGGTTTCCACGTGTCGATGGTTCAGGAGCCGGAAACCTCCTTTGCCGACGACGTCGCCGCCGCCCGGCGCGTGATCGACATGCAGGACGGCCCGACCCTTCTCGTCGGCCATTCCTATGGCGGCTCGATCATCACGCAGGCCGGGGTCGACCCGAAGGTGGCCGGGCTGGTCTATGTCGCCGCCCACGCTCCCGATGTCGGCGAGGACGAGGGCGAACTCGGCAAGAAGATGCCGAGCGTGCTGGCGAAGACCCCGGGTGCGGTCGAAGTGACTGCCGACGGCTACACCTACCTGAACCCGGCGCTGTTCCCGAAGCTGTTCGCGCCCGATCTGCCCAAGGCGCAGGCGACGTTCGAGGCGCGCTCGCAGGTGCTCGCCTACAAGGACGTGTTCAGCACGCCGCTGACCGCCGCCGCCTGGAAGACCAAGCCGAGCTGGGGCGTCGTCGCGGGCAATGATCAGATCATCAATCCGGATCTCGAGCGCTTCTATTACGAGCGCGCAAAGGCCCCCTTCGTCGTGGTGCCCGGCGCCAGCCACTCGGTCTATGAATCGCACCCCGATCAGGTCGCCGCCGTCATCGAAAAGGCGGCTGCCGCGCTCGGCGCCACGGCGAAGTGACCTTGCTTCCCGGCGCCCCGCCGCCGGGATATCCGCTTCCCAAGGCGCGTATCTTCGTCGCGTTTCTGACAACACGAATGGTGCGCGCCTTGGCGGAGCGCCGGGCCAGCGACGCCGGCAGGTAAAGCTGACGGCTTCGGCCCTTGGTGACTTCAGGCCGCCAACTGCGGAAATCCCGGAATCTGCGCCATGATGCGCTGCAATTCCCTGTCGTCCGCGAGGCTCTGGAAGTCGTGCCTCGGCGTATAGGGCGTCTCCAAAAGGCGCGCCTCGTCATCGGTGAGCGTGATGGCAAGCGAGGCCACCGCATCGTCGATCTGGCTCGGGCGGCTGGCGCCGACGAGAGGGGCGACCACAACCGGGTTGCGACGTAGCCATGCGAGCGCGATCTGCGCGCGCGAGACACCGCGTCCTTCGGCGATCTGACCAACCGCATCGACGATGGCCTCGTCGCCTTCCGCCGTCAGCTGGGTATAGAGCATGTCGGCGAAGGGGTCGCTGCCGGCGCGCACCGTCGCTTTCGCCTCGCTCCAGGAACGGGCAAGGCGGCCACGCGCCAGCGGGCTCCAGACGATGGTGCCGACACCTTCGTCGCGGCACAGCGGCAACATCTCGTGCTCTTCCTCGCGGGCGAGGAGGTTGTAGTGATCCTGCATGGACACGAAGCGCGTCCAGCCGTTCGCCTTCTGCAGGTGCAGCGCTTTCGAGAACTGCCAGGCATGCATCGAGGACGCGCCGAGATAGCGGACCTTTCCAGCCTTCACGATGTCGTGGAGCGCTTCGAGCGTTTCCTCGAGCGGGGTTTCGGGATCGTTGCGGTGGATCTGGTAGAGGTCGACATAGTCGGTCCCGAGACGGCGCAGGCTGTGGTCGATCTCCGTCATGATGGCCTTGCGCGACAACCCTTTGCCGTTCGGGCCGAGGCGCATGGGGTGACGCAGCTTGGTGGCGATGACGACACCGTCGCGATTGGCGAAATCCTTCAGCGCGCGGCCAAGTATCTCCTCGCTCGATCCTTGCGAATACATGTTGGCGGTGTCGAAGAAATTGATGCCCTGCTCGATGGCATGCTTGATCAGGCCACGGCTCTCCTCCTCGGGAAGCGACCAGACGGGATGGCCGCGCTTGGGGTCGCCATAGGTCATGGCGCCGATCGCAATGGGGGAAACGTCCAGGCCTGTCCTGCCGAGCTTGATATAGTTCATGATGCCTCCTAAGGTGGCCTTAGTGGAGAACTCTCCGCTTGGTGAGAGTGAAATAACGGAGAACTCTCCGTTTTGCAAGTGGGCCCTGGGCGAGGCCGAATGGGACGCATGGTGAAAGAGCATTCTCGTTCAGCGACGAGGGCCGATGCTCTCAAGAACCGGGAGCACATCCTGCAAATCGCCCACGACGCCTTTGTGGAGTCGGGCGCGATGTCGCTGAACGAGATCGCCAAGCGCGCCGGTGTCGGTGCCGGGACGCTCTATCGGCATTTTCCGACCCGCGAAGCGCTCATTCTTGCCGTCTACCGCCATGACATCGAGCAACTGGTCACGTCGGTGCCGGCGCTGCTCGCGCGGAATACGGCCGTTCACGCCCTCCGGCAGTGGTTTGCCGCGCTCGCTGGCTATATCCGCGTGAAGCATGGGCTGGGCGATGCGCTGCACAGCCCGGCCGCGCAGGAGGCGATCCAGGGAACCTATGCTCCCGTCATCGCTGCGTTGGATGAGTTGATCCGGGCCTGCGTCGCCGAGGGCAGCATGCGGGAAGGCCTGCGGGCCGCCGATGTGCTTCTGCTCATGGGCTTTTACTGGCGCGCTCCTGATGATGCGGAGGGACGCCAGCAGGCGGAAAGGCTGATGGATGTCGTGCTCGACGGGCTGGCGCCGAAGAGGTGAGGACTCTGTCTCCGGCGGCCTGTCGACAGGATCAGGCAAGAAACAGGCAGGACCGTTTCTAGCCGCCGTGCGTTTGGAGCCATAGGTTGCACGGAGTTGGCGCGACAGGCGCTGGCGCCCAATCGACAATGGAATTCGCGCTATGAGAACCTGGTTTATTACCGGGGCCAATCGTGGTCTCGGCCTGGAAATTGCGCTCGCTGCCCTTGAGGCTGGCGACAACGTCATCGCCACGGCACGCAACCCGCAGCAGATCGGCGAGGCCCCGGAAGGCTTTGCCGACAGGCTCCATACGATCCC
Source organism: Ancylobacter sp. TS-1 (assembly GCF_009223885.1). Taxonomy (NCBI): domain Bacteria; kingdom Pseudomonadati; phylum Pseudomonadota; class Alphaproteobacteria; order Hyphomicrobiales; family Xanthobacteraceae; genus Ancylobacter; species Ancylobacter sp. TS-1. Next base: position 332,373 of record NZ_CP045144.1, on the reverse strand, counting down.
TCTCGATGTGACCGATCGCGCGGCGGTCGACGAGGCCGTCGGTGCGGCGATCGCGCGGTTCGGGCGGATCGACGTTCTCGTCAACAATGCCGGTTATGGTCAGCTCGGCGCTTTCGAGGAGATCGCCCCGGAAACCGTATCGCGGCAGTTCGCCACCAACGTTTTCGGCGTCTTCGATGTCACGCGGGCCGTCCTGCCTGTCATGAGGGCGCAGCGCTCGGGCCACATTATTACGATATCGTCGATTGCGGGTATGCAGGGCTTCGAAGGCTCGTCGATCTATTGCGCCGCAAAGCATGCGGTGTCCGGTTGGTCCGAAGGGCTCGCCCGCGAGGTGGCGCCGTTCGGCATCAAGGTCACCTGCGTCTATCCCGGCCGCTTCCGCACCGATTTTCTCGACGGTAGTTCCGTGCGCTATGGCGATTTTGCCATCGAGGACTATGCCGAAGCCTCCGCCCGGCACCGGCAGGCACTCGATGCCAACAATCACCGGCAGATCGGCGACCCCAGGAAATTCGCGGCGCTTATGCTGGCTTTGGTGGGGGCTGAGGAGGCGCCCGTATGGCTGGCTACGGGCTCCGACGCCTACGCAATTTTCGCCAACAAATCCGCCGCGCTCGCGGACAACATCGAGCAATGGAAAGAGACGATTTTGTCGACGGATTTCTAGGATATGGAACGAAGATCAGATCGGCGAGGAGACTGGAACGGCTTGTTCGTGCAAGGCAAGGCACCCACGGAGACGCAGGAGATGGAACGCGCCCGTCATCGCATGAGAGAAGTCGTCGAAAGGCATCTTCCGCACGAAGGCTCCCTCGCCACGGCCATTCCCGGCCTGTCCCTGCATCGGCGCGCCTCGCCGATGGCGCCCGATTCCTCGCTCTATGAGCCGTCCTTCGCCTTCATCATCCACGGCGCGAAGCGTGTCGTCCTGGGTCATGAGACCTATCTCTACGATCAGGATCATTTCCTGCTGACGGCTGTCGGCCTGCCGACCATCGTCCAGGTGCTCGATGCGAGCGCCTCGAACCCCTATGTTTCGTTCAAGCTGGACATCGACCTCGATCTGGCGCGCGAGCTGATCGCCGAGGTCGATCAGTTCGGACGCGCGTCGGAGGGCAGCGGACCGGGTGTCGCTATCGGGCCCGTGACGCCAGAGTTGACAAGCGCCGCACTGCGCCTGCTCGACCTGCTGGATCAGCCCGTCGACATTCCCATTCTGGCGCGCTCCCTCCAGCGCGAAATCCTCTACCGGATCATGACGGGGCCGGTGGGCGGCCGGCTGCGACATGCGGTTCAGGTCGGCACGCAGACCAACCGCGTCTCGGCCGCGATCCGCTGGCTGCGCGATCATTTCGACCAGCCGATCCGCATCGAGACCTTGGCGGACATTGCGGGCATGGGCCAATCCACCTTGCATCATCATTTCCGCGCGTTGACGGCGATGAGCCCGCTGCAATACCAGAAACATCTGCGTCTGCATGAGGCGCGCAGAATGATGATCGCCGATCGTATCGACGCAGGCGGCGCAGCACTTCGCGTCGGCTATGAAAGTGTCACGCAGTTCAATCGCGAATATCGACGGCTCTTTGGCGCCCCGCCAAAGTCAGACGTGCGGGCGATCTTGGAGACCGTCTCCTAGGGCAGAAGACCCAGGAATTCGGCGAGCACGCCTGGCGTTACCGACCTATGGGATCGAGCGGCAATCTTGTAGCGCCGAGACTTACCGCCACAACGAAGCCATCGCCGCCATTTGCAGCCATCACTCCCACTCGATGGTCCCCGGGGGCTTGCTCGTCACGTCGTAGACCACGCGGTTGACGCCCTTCACCTCGTTGACGATGCGGGTCGCCACGCGGCCGAGGAAGGCCATGTCGAACGGGTAGAAGTCCGCCGTCATGCCGTCGACCGAGGTCACGGCGCGCAGGCCGACCACATAGTCATAGGTGCGGTAGTCGCCCATCACGCCCACCGTCTTCACCGGCAGGATGACCGCGAAGGCCTGCCAGATCTCGTCATAGAGACCGTGGCGGCGGATTTCCTCGAGATAGATCTCGTCGGCGAGGCGCAGAATGTCGAGCTTGTCGCGGGTGATCTCGCCCGGGCAGCGAATGGCGAGGCCCGGTCCCGGGAAGGGATGGCGGCCGACGAACACTTCCGGCAGGCCAAGCTCGCGGCCGAGCGCGCGCACCTCGTCCTTGAACAGCTCGCGCAGCGGCTCGACGAGCTTCATGTTCATGCGCTCGGGCAGGCCGCCGACATTGTGGTGGCTCTTGATCGTCACCGACGGTCCGCCGGTGAAGGACACCGACTCGATCACGTCGGGATAGAGCGTGCCCTGGGCGAGGAAGGCCGCGCCGCCGATCTTCTTCGCCTCGTCCTCGAACACGTCGATGAACAGCTTGCCGATGGTCTTGCGCTTCACTTCCGGGTCGGTGACGCCTTCGAGCGCGCCGAGGAACATCTCGGAGGCGTCCACATGCACCAGCGGGATGTTGTAGGCGTCGCGGAACAGCGTCACCACCTTCTCCGCCTCGCCGAGCCGCAGCAGGCCGTGATCGACGAAGACGCAGGTGAGCTGGTCGCCGATGGCCTCGTGGATCAGCACCGCCGCGACGGAGGAATCGACGCCGCCGGACAGGCCGCAAATCACCCGCTCCGGGCCGACCTGTTCGCGGATGCGGCGGATGGATTCCTCGCGATAGGCGCGCATGCCCCAGTCGCCGCGCGCGCCGGAAATCCGGCGCACGAAGTTGCGGATCAGCGCCGCACCGTGCGGGGTGTGCACCACTTCGGGATGGAACATCGTGGTGTAGATGCGCCGCTCCTCGTTCACCGCGATGGCGCAGGGGGCGTTCTCGGAGGTGGCCACCACCTCGAAGCCTTCCGGCAGGCGGGTCACGCGGTCGCCATGACTCATCCATACGGGATAGCGCTCGCCGACCTCCCACACGCCCTCATAGAGCGCGCTGGGCTTGTTCACCGTCACCTCGGCGCGGCCGAACTCGGCGGCATGGCCGCCCTCGACCTCGCCGCCGAGCTGAAGCGCGGCGGTCTGCTGGCCGTAGCAGATGGCGAAGATCGGCACGCCGGCATCGAAGGCTTCCTGGGGCGCGCGCGGGCTGCCCGCGTCCGTCACCGAGGCCGGGCCGCCGGAGAAGATGATGCCCACCGGCTTGAGCCGCCGCACCGCCTCGGCCGCGCTCTGATACGGCACAATCTCCGAATAGACGCCCTCCTCGCGCACGCGGCGGGCGATGAGCTGCGTGACCTGCGAGCCGAAGTCGATGATCAGGATCGTGTCGTGGTGGGCAGCGGCGTCGGTCTGGCTCATAGGGGTCTCTGTCAGCTTTCTCGGGCGTTTCAGTTCATATCCGGGTCATGCGTCGCGCACCATGACGCTGACGAAGAATCCGTCGGTGTGGGTGCGGCGCGGCGTCAGCAGCAGTCCCTCCGGCCGCTCCAGCGCCGCCTCGCGCAGGGCGAGCCCGCGCTCGCCGAGCGCCAGCACGGTCTCGGCCGGCGGCACGACGCGGAAGGACGGGTGGCGGTCGAGGAAGCCGCGCACCTGCCCGGCATTCTCCTCGTCGAGCAGCGAGCAGGTGACATAGGCGAGCCGCCCGCCCGGCTTCACGAAGCGCACCGCGTCGTCGAGGATACCGGCCTGGTCCTTCATCCGCTCGGCCAGCGCGCCGGGGCGCATGCGCCATTTGGCGTCGGGGTTGCGGCGCCAGGTGCCGGTGCCGGTGCAGGGCGCGTCGACCAGCACGAGGTCCATGCGGCCTTCGAGATCGGCCAGCACGTCGGCGCGCTCGGGACCGCGCCCCTTGGGCGAGCGGACCTGCACATTGTGGGCGCCGGCGCGCTGGACCCGCTCGTGGATCGGCGCGAGCCGGCGCAGATCGTCGTCATAGGCGTAGAGCTGGCCGGCATTGTCCATCAGCGCGGCGAGTTCCAGCGTCTTGCCGCCGCCGCCCGCGCACAGATCCAGCACCTGCCCGCCGCGCGGCGGGGCGGCGAGGATGGCGGCGATCTGCGAGCCCTCGTCCTGTATCTCGACGAGGCCCTTGATGTAGGCGGGCTCGGAGGTGAGCGGGGGCGCCTTGCCGTCGGCCTCCGGCGCGATGCGCAGCGCCAGCGGCGACCAGCCGCCCGGCTCGGGGGAGAGGTGGTCGAGCTGCTGGCGCGCCTTGTCGACGGCGCCCTTCAGCGAATTGACGCGCAGATCGAGCGGGGCGCGCTCGGCCAGTGCCGCGCCCTCCTGCGCCCGCGCCTCGCCGAACACGGCGGCGAGCGGGGCGTCGAGCCATTCGGGATAGTCGCCGCGCACAGAGGCGGGGGCGTCGTCGAGCGAGGCGTCCGCCAGCCGCGCGCGCTCGTCGTCGGTGAGCGGCGCCGGGGCGAAGCGGGAACCGTCGCACAGCACCGCGATGGCGTCGACATCGAGCCCGCGCGCCAGACGCAGCGTGCCGAGCAGCAGCGCGCGGGGCGTCTCATCGCCCACCGCCTCGCCCATGATCCACGCGGCGGAGGCGCGGCGGCGCAGGGCGTCATAGACGAGCGAGGACAGCGCCGCGCGGTCGCCCGAGCCGGCGAAGCGGTGGCTGCGGCCCCAGTCCTTGAGCACGTCGGCGGCCGGGCGGCGTTCGGACAGAAGGGTGCCGATCACCTCGATAGCGGCGGAAAGCCTGGCGGCCGGCGTCATCGCAACTCCAATCTCGGTACAAGGCTCACGGCAGCGCCGGAGCCAGCAGGATGGCCAGCGCGAACAGCGCCCACATGGCCAGAAGCACGATCGCGCCGAAGGCGAAGGCGCCGAAGCGCCAGCGCACATCGTTGCTGGTGACATGCACCACGGCGTGGACGATCCGGCTCAGCACGAAAAGCCATGCCAGCACGTGGAAGACGTCGCTGGTCTGCCGCGTGACCAGCGCGAGGATCGCCAGCACATAGAACAGCACCGGCAGTTCGAACTGGTTGCGAAAGCAGTTGCTGGCCTGCCGAACCTTCGGCGGCCAGCCCCTGTCGTCGAGCACGACCTCCTCGCGCACGAGGCCGCCCGCCCGTATCGCCTCCAGCCGCAATGCCCCTAGCCGGAACAGCACGACGAAGGTGAGGGCGACCTGCACGAACACGGGCAGCAGCGTTGCAGTGACGTACACGGTTCGGCCCTCCCCCTGGCGGTCGGTCGCGGGCCGGACGGCCCGCCGCTCACACTCCGGCCCTCACACCCCGCCCGGATAGTTCGGGCTCTCGCGGGTGATGGTCACGTCGTGCACGTGGCTCTCGCGCAGCGAGGCGCCGGAAATGCGCACGAAGCGGGCCTTCTCGCGGAAATCGTCCAGCGTGGCGCCGCCGACATAGCCCATGGCGGCGCGCAGTCCGCCGGCAAGCTGGTGCAGCACGCCGCCGACCGGGCCCTTATAGGCCACCTGCCCCTCGATGCCCTCGGGCACGAGCTTCAGCGTGTCCTTCACTTCGGCCTGGAAGTAGCGATCCGCCGAGCCGCGCGCCATGGCACCCACCGAGCCCATGCCGCGATACGACTTATAGGACCGGCCCTGATAGAGGTAGACCTCGCCGGGGCTCTCGTCGGTACCGGCCAGCAGCGAGCCGACCATGGCGCAATCGGCGCCGGCGGCCAGCGCCTTGGCGAGATCGCCCGAGAACTTGATGCCGCCATCGGCGATGACGGGAACGTCGCTCCTGCGGGCGACTTCCACGGCGTCGAGAATGGCGGTGAGCTGGGGCACGCCGACGCCCGCGACGATGCGGGTGGTGCAGATCGAGCCCGGGCCGATGCCGACCTTCACCGCGTCGGCGCCGGCGTCGATGAGCGCCTGCGCGCCCTCGCCGGTGGCGACGTTGCCGGCCAGTATCTGCACGCTGTTGGACAGCGTCTTGATGCGGCTGACCTGATCGAGAACCTTGCGCGAATGGCCATGCGCGGTGTCGACGACCACAAGATCGACGCCCGCCTCGATCAGCAGCTCGGCGCGGCGATAGCCGTCCTCGCCGACCGTGGTCGCCGCGCCGACGCGCAGGCGGCCCTGCTCGTCCTTGGCCGCGTTCGGGTTGGTGACGGCCTTTTCCATGTCCTTGACGGTGATGAGGCCGACGCAGCGGCCCCCATCGTCCACCACCAGCAGCTTCTCGATGCGGAAATGGTGCAGCAGCCGCTTGGCCTCGGCCTGCTCCACGCCCTCGCGGACGGTGATCAGCCGTTCCTTGGTCATCAGCTCGCAGATCGGCTGCTCGGGATTGGTGGCGAAGCGCACGTCGCGGTTGGTGAGGATGCCCACCAGCTTGCCGGCGCGCCCGTTAGGGCCGCGCTCGACCACGGGAATGCCGGAAATGCTGTGGTTCTTCATCAGCGCCAGTGCGTCGGCCAACGGCTGGTCGGGATGGATGGTGACGGGGTTCACCACCATGCCGCTCTCGAACTTCTTCACGAGGCGCACATGCTCGGCCTGCACCTCGGGATCGAGGTTGCGATGGATGACGCCGAGGCCGCCAGCCTGCGCCATGGCGATGGCGAGGCGCCATTCCGTCACCGTATCCATGGCCGAGGACAGGATCGGCAGGTTCAGCGCGATGGAGCGGGTGACGCGCGAGCGGATGTCGACTTCGCCCGGCATGACGTCGGACAGGCCCGGCTTGAGGAGCACGTCGTCGAAGGTGAGCGCTTCCCGCGCGAGGCCGTCGTAAACCGACATCGCCAACTCCCGATTATGGGCTTGCGGAGCCCGGCTCCGCGTCTGCCCGATGGATGGATAAGCGAAGCGAGGCCGGGCGCCTTGGTCCGCCCTCTCCCTTCGAGTTGGCGAGGGCTCATAACATGACCCGCACCGCTTTCCTAGGCATCTACCTCTGTGCTGCACGCATTGCCGCCACGCGGCCACGACCCGTGGCAACGCCGCTACGTAATCCCACGGTGATGACGGATTTTTGCGTGCGATCCAGGTCGCAGGCGGCGGCAGGCGGCGTTATAGCCCTGAACACTATCGAAAATCCCGCTTTTCCCGCCGCCGTAACGGATGGACCCGTGCGCTCCGAACGTCTCGTCCCGCTCATCGTCGCCTGCGCGCTGTTCATGGAGCAGCTCGATTCGACCGTGATCGCCACCTCGCTGCCGGCCATCGCCGCCGATCTCCACGAGGACCCGATCTCGCTCAAGCTGGCGCTGACCTCCTATCTGCTCAGCCTCGCCGTGTTCATCCCGGCCAGCGGCTGGTTCGCCGACCGATTCGGCTCGCGCACCGTGTTCCGCGCCGCCATCGTCATCTTCACCTTCGGCTCGCTTCTGTGCGGAATGGCCCATTCGCTGCCGGACTTCGTGGCCTTCCGCATCATCCAGGGCATGGGCGGGGCGATGATGGTGCCGGTGGGGCGCCTCGTGATCCTGCGCACCGTGCCGAAGGAGGAACTGGTCTCCGCGCTGGCCTGGCTCACCATTCCCGCCCTGCTGGGCCCGGTGATCGGCCCGCCGGTGGGCGGTTTCATCACCACCTTTTTCGACTGGCGCTACATCTTCTTCCTCAACATCCCCATCGGCCTCGTCGGCATCGCGCTCGCCACGCGCTTCATTCCCGACATTCGCGAGGCGGACGTGCCGCCCTTCGACTTCCGCGGCATGGCGCTCTCGGGGGTCGGGCTGGCGGGCCTCGTCTTCGGCTTCGCGCTGCTCGGCCAGCACGCGGTCGCGCCCTCCATAGCCTTCGCCGTCATCGCCGTGGGGGCGGTGGCGATGGCCTTCTATGTCCGCCATGCCCACCACACGGAGCGGCCGATCCTCGACCTGAACCTGCTGAAGATTCCGACCTTCTATGCCGGCGTGGTCGGGGCCTCGTTGTTCCGCGTCGGCATCGGCGCCCTGCCCTTCCTGCTGCCGCTGCTGCTGCAACTCGGCTTCGGGATGACCCCCTTCGCCTCGGGAATGATCACCTTCGCCTCCGCCGCAGGGGCTATGACGATGAAGTTCACCGCCGCGCCGATCATCCGCGCCTTCGGTTTCCGCCGCGTGCTGGTGGTCAACTGCGTCATCGCCTCCGGCTTCATCGCGGTCGGCGCGCTGTTCCAGCCGGGCATGCCGCATCTGGTGCTGATCGGGGCGCTGCTGCTCGGCGGCTTCTTCCGCTCGCTCCAGTTCACCAGCACCAACGCGCTCTCCTACGCCGACGTGCCGGCGGAGGCGATGAGCCGCGCCACCAGCTTCGCCAGCGTGGCGCAGCAGGTGTCGATCTCCACCGGCGTCGCCACCGCCGCGCTGGTGCTCGACGGCATGCGGAGCTGGCGCGGCACCACCGACATTCAGCTCGCCGATTTCAGCGTCGCCTTCCTCGTGGTGGCGGCGATCGCGGTGTGCTCGGTGTTCTTCTTCATCCGCCTGCCGGCAAATGCCGGCGCGGAACTGGCGCAGCGCCGCGTCAAGCCGGCCGCGCCGGCGGAGACGCCCAACGAGATGGGCAGCGCGGCGTGAGACGAACCTAGCCCTGCCGCCCCCTGAACCCCGTCGCCACGACGTAGAGTTCGGCGGAATCGGCGCGGCTGGCCTGCGGCTTCACGTGCCGGACGGTGGTGAAGTCGCGCTTGAGCTCGGCCAGCAACGAGTTCTCGGTGCCGCCCTGGAACACCTTGGCGATGAAGGCCCCGCCCGGTGCCAGCACCTGGCGGGCGAAGTCGATGGCGAGTTCCACCAGACCGACGATGCGCAGATGGTCGGTCGCCCGGTGGCCGGTGGTGTTGGCGGCCATGTCGGACATGACGAGGTCGGCGTCGCCGCCCAGCATCGCCTTGAGCTGCTCGGGCGCCTCGTCCTTCAGGAAGTCCATCTGGGCGAACTCGACGCCGGTGATCGGGTCGATCTCCAGAAGGTCGATGGCGACGATCCTGCCGCGCCCTTCCTCGACCTTGATCCGCTGGGCCGCGACCTGACTCCAGCCGCCGGGCGCGGCGCCGAGGTCGACCACCCGCAGGCCGGGCTTGAGGATCTTCATCTTGTCGTCGATCTCGATCAGCTTGAAGGCGGCGCGCGAGCGCCAGCCCTCGCGCTTGGCGCGCGCGACATAGGGGTCGTTGAGCTGGCGCTGGAGCCATTTCTGGGACGAGGAGGAGAGCGAGCGGGCCTTCTTGAGCCGCACCTTCAGCGGCCGCGCCTCGCCGCCCTTGCCGGGCTGGGGCTTGTCGATCACGTCTGGGCTCCAGCCCTCTGACGCCACACATCGTCGGCACGCATCAATTCCACCAAAATTCCTTCCCGCAGGCCGCGATCGGCGACGCGCAGACGGTCGCAGGGAAATGCCCGGCGCACCGATTCCAGTATCGCGCAGCCGGCCAGCACCAGATCGGCGCGCTCGACGCCGATGCAGGGATTGGCGGCGCGCTCGGCAAACGGCATGTCGAGCAGGCGGTCGACCACGACCCGCACCTGCTCGGCGCCGAGCCAGGTGCCGTCGACCTGCGAACGGTCGTAGCGGGGCAGGTCGAGGTGCACGCCGGCAATGGTCGTCACCGTGCCCGAGGTGCCGAGCAGGTGCAGCCGGCCGCAATTATGCGGCCCCACCGCCGACACGAAGCCGGCGAGGTGCGGGGTGAACTCGTTGACCATGGCCTCGAAATCGTCGCGCGTCACCTTCACGCCGCCATGGCGCTCGGCCACGGTGACGACGCCGAGCGGCACCGACACCCAGGCGCGGATCACCGCCGCCGGCGGGCCGCCGTCGCGGGTTTCCACACGGTCGAGCCACACGACTTCCGTCGAGCCGCCGCCGATGTCGAACAGCACGGCGCCGTCGGAATGGGTATCGACCAGCGGCGTGCAGCCGGCGGCGGCGAGGCGCGCCTCGGTCTCGCGGTCGACGATCTCCAGCGCCAGCCCGGTCTCGCGCTCCACGCGGCGGATGAAGTCCTCGCCATTGACCGCCGAGCGACACGCCTCGGTGGCGATCAGCCGGCGGTCGGCGATGTTGCGGGCCTCGATCTTGGCGGCGCAGACCTTGAGCGCGTCGACCGCCCGGTCCATCGCCGCCTCGCCGAGCCGGCCGGAGCAGATCAGCCCCTCGCCGAGCCGGACGATGCGGGAGAACGCGTCCACGACACGGAAACCGCTCGCCGTCGGGCGCGCGATCAGCAGGCGGCAATTATTGGTGCCGAGGTCGAGGGCGGCGTAGCTCGGATCGTTGTTGCGCGGACGGGACTGATTGCCCGAACCCTCGCAGGCGCGCCCGGACGACGAGCCGCCGCGCCCGCGCCAATGGCGCGCGCGGACATGCGGCCGCTCTTCCCGGGCAGGCCCCTCAGCCCCCCGATCCCCGGCCCAACTCTGGGTCTCGTCGACCATTGCGAATTCCCCGGCCGAAGCCGTCGCCCCGGCCGCCCTCACAGGGGAGCGGCCAGGATCGAATTGTTCAACATCTCGCGTGAAATGTAACATTCGCCAGCGCCGGCGCAATCGACTTCATGGCTGATGCGCGTCGGCGGAGGGGCTGGCGGGCATTCGGAGCGGGCGGAACGCCGCTTCCGGCCTGTCCTACCCCTTGATGGCGGGCAGCGCCTTGTCGATGCCGTCAAGCGGCAGCGCCACCTTCAGCGCCTTGCCGTCGACAAAGGTGAAGCTCGCCACCGCCTCCTTGGCCCCCGCCAGTTCCTTGGCGAAGGCGTCGTCGAGCGCCCCGACCGCGTGGCAGCCATTCGGCGAGCAGGAGGCGAAGCCGAAGCGGCGCGGCGCGGCGCCGTCGAGGCTGATCTCGACGCCATCCTTAAGGCGCACCCCGAGCGGCGTGCGGAAGAGGAAGGAGGGCTCGCCGGCCGGATTGCGGCCGATCTGCCAGAGCAGCGCAACCTTCTTCGAATTCGCCTGCCGGACCTTGAGGGTCGCCGTGCAGCTTTTCCTGTCGGTCACGTCCAGCCGCTCGCGGCAGGTCACGCTCCAGCGGTCGAAGGTCGTGGTCTTGGCCCGTGCCTGGGCGACGCTCCGGGCCTTGAGCGCTTCTGCCTTGGGGGCCTCGGCCGTCTGCGCGCCCGCCGGCTGACCGGCGGCGAGGAGGAGCGGCACGATCAGCGCGAGCGGCGCGGCGAGCTTGACGGGCAGGAACATCAGAACCTCCGGAGGAGAACGCATCATCATCGGGCGCCGCACGCGGCCAGGCCGGCGCGCCCGGGCCCAATTCATCGCAGTCCGGCGGGAAACACAATCGGTACCCGCCCGGAGCGCGACGAACCTGTCCGCCCGAGGGGCAGGCACCGCTGCGGGCAACGGGGCATGCCGTCAGTGCCCGCCCTTTCGCGCGTGACGGGAGAAGCCGCGCCGACAGGCATGCGCGAGCCGGCCGAAGGCCTCCCTGTAGGCCTTGGCGCTCGTCCATCGGCGCATGAATCGCCGCAGCCGCCCGCGCTTCCGGCGTGCCGTCTCCACGCCCATGCCGTTGTGGGGCGCCAGCAGGACGAAGGCGCCCTCGCCGGCTGCGAGCGGAGTCGGCGCGGCGATGTCGAGGGCGTCGATGACGCCGACGCGTGCGAATCGCGCCCAGAAGCCCAATTCGTCGGCAAACCCACCCGACGCCAGCACGCCGGCAAGGGTCCGGGCCCGGAAGAGCGTTCCGACGATCAGGCCTTTCGCCGGGGCGGGATGCAGCAGGCCGTCATCCGCCACCGGGAGGCAGGCGTCCATCCCCGCCGCCTCGCTGCGCAGGAGCAGGCCGGCGAGGCTGTCCGAGTCCGGAGGAGCCATCTCCGCGAGCAACAAATAGTCCGTACCCGGCGCCTGTTCCGCCAGCGATTTCAGCGCATCGAGCGGCGACGTGCGACGGCCGAGAGGGACGAGGCGCACCCCGGAGCGCTCGATCCCACGGCCATCGGCACCGCCCGGCGGGACGCCGAGGACGCCCACAGCCACCGACAGCCGCGCCACGGCGGCATCGACCGCTTCACACGCCGCGCGATGGGTGAGCGGCCATGACCGCGTCGCGGCGTGCAGTTCGAACAGGACGGGAGTCTCCAGCCGGCCGCGCTCCGCGGCCTCCGCCAGCCGGCGGGCCAGCAGCGCGTCCGATCCCGCCGCATCCATCGGCGGAACGTGGAAGGTCGGCCGCGTCAGTGCGGGCAGATCGACAGGGCCCAGCCCCGCCTCCATCGCCAGACGGAAGGCGAGATCGAACAGGCAGCCCTCGCCCGAGTCGGCCAACGGACCGCCGCAGGCGCGAAGCGTCGTCACACGCGCCAGCAGGCTTTCGGCAACCAGCGTGCCCGCGAGCAGGGGCGCGAATCCCTGAAGACGGACAGCGTCCGGCCGGACCCAACTGCCCGGAAGAGCGGCGGAGGCCGGGTCCCGGATGCAGACGCCGCCGGCCGAAGGCTGCTCGCCGGCCGCCGCCAGCATCAGCTCGACGTGACGCGGATGCAGCCTGGTGCCCGCGCACACGACGCCAAGATAGGTGCCGCGCACCTGCTCCCAGCCCGCGACGACCTGTTCCGCCAGCGGGCTGCCGGAAGGCACCGGCACGATGACGAGGAGGGGCGAGCCGCCCAGTTGCGGCGCGTCCTGCAAGGCCCGCGCGCCGTCGGCGTCGCAGACCGCGATCACCTCGACCGCCACGCTCTGCCCCAGCAGGGCGCGAACCGTGGCGACGATTCCGGCGCCGTCGGCCGCTCCCGGGACGATGATCGAGGCTTCCGCCCGCTCGGACGCCGACGGGTTCATGCGCGAGCCCGCGCGGCGAAGGTGTCGATCAGAACCCGGTAGCGCTGGACCATCGCCGGCCCGTTGATGCCGACATTCCAGCGCTCCTCGACCGTTCGCCGGTTCGTAGACGCCGCCGCGTCGACCAGCGCGTCGTCGCTCGCCGCGCGCTCGATCGCCTGTGCAAGGGCCGCGATGTCGTGCGGCGAATAGAGAATTCCCGTCCGCCCGTTCTCCACCCATTCCTCGCCGCACGAGGTGTTCGACTGGATCGGGAAGCTGCCGACCATCATCGCCTCCAGCAAGGTGGTGGAGATCCCGTCGGAGATGCCGCAGCCGATCGTCATGCGCGCGCGGGCGACCCGCCTGAGCGCATCTTCGTGGGAGGCCAGATAGGGGTCGTTGACGATATCGAGACCCGTCTCGGCGGCAAGCCGCAGCGCGACGGCATGAACTTCCTGCGGCGCGTGAATGACACGGATCGTGAAGCCACGCAGCGCGGGCGCGGCCATGCGGATGGCCGCCAGAATGTGCAGCGCCCGGCCCGACCAGCCATGATAGCCCTTCACCAGTATCTCCCGGCGGGTGGAGGGCGCGGGCAGGTCCATGGTCGCCGCGAGATGCTCGATATCCATGCCGCCCGAGGCCGGCACCGGCGGCAGAAGGATGCCGTCGAAGCCCATCTGCTTCAGGGCTGCGCAATCGCGGCGACACTCCGCGAGATAGGCGTCGATGGACCGCGCCACCTGCTGCAATCTCGGCTGATGGTCTTCGAGCTTCCGGTACAGATAGGTGTCGCTGCCCCAGTTCGAGAGCAGCCACGGCGGAAACTCGCCGGCGAAATGCGTCTTGCCCGCCAGACACAGATAGCCCGCCATCTGCACTTCCAGCGAGTGGACCAGCGCGGGCCTGAAGCGGCGAACCGCCTCCATGAGATGCAGCGGCTGGGCGAAGGCAATCCCGGTGCCCATGAAGTGCGGCATCCAGGTCTGGTAGCCGATACGCTCATTCGCCACGATGGCGGCATGGTCGAACTGGACGGGGGGATCGAACACGCCGACATCGCCGGCACCGAGTTCCGCGACATCCCGCGCTGTCGCGACCGGCCTCCAGTCGCGCAACGTTTCGTTGAGGGGATACCGGAAGATTGGCAGCAGCACAAAGCGCAGATGCGGCGTGCGCACCATGTTCAGCCAGCGCGCGGTGTGCACGCTGTTGGGCATGGCGACGACGAGAATGGTGTCGGGACGGGATTGAAGCTCCGTCGACGCGCGCGGCACGGCTTCCGTCATGACAGCATCTTCACCATGGCGCCGAGGTGATCGGCGAAACGACGCGGATCGAAGGCCATTTCCGCGTGCAGCAGCGCCGATGCCGACAACCACTCCGCGTCCGGGTGCTGAAGCATGACCACCGGAGCGACCCCGCCGGCCCGTGCTTCATCCAGCCGCATCCCGGCCGCCGAGCGATAGGCCACGCCGGCATAGACCGTGGCGCCGGCCAGCGGCGACGTCAGGCAGGATCGTGACCGTTCCCACGCCTCGATCCCGATGCCGAGATCCCAGCGCGCGGCCGCCAGCGCCGTCAACACGTCCGGGTTCTCTATGTCGATGAAGCGGACCGTGACGAGCGGGAACCACGGCTCGGCGAAATAAAGCGACGAGACGCAGAACAGGGCCCGTCCGAACAGGTTTTCCTGACCATCGAAAACGATCAGCGGTTTGCGCACGGCGGCGTCGGCTCCAGATGGTCGCGGCGTTTCTTAGACGGGCACGCATCCGCGCGCAACGCTCGACAGATTCACCGGCATCGCTTATTTATCAACAGGATAGAGAAATCAACCTTGGGTATCCCGTGCGAGTATTGATTCTCGATTTCGATTTCTACAACACCATCGGTGGCGGGCAGGTATTCTACCGGCGGATCATCGAGCGCAATCCCGGCAGTGAATTCTTCTATCCTTCTCGTGGCCCCGACCTGATCTCGAAGCGCGCGGGCAGGTTGCCGGCCAATGCCCATCCATTCGCCTTCCAGGACATCGAAGGTGGCTGGCATGCCTGGCCCGGCGACCATGAGGGGCACTGGACCACGGTTCACTACAGGCGGCTGATCGCCGGTGTCGCCGTCGCCATTCAGGGGGCGCGGTTCGACGTCGTCGACATCCCCTCCTTCCTTCCGGCCGCCCATCTCATCCGTCCGGTATTCTCGGCCTTCGGCATCTCGACAGGCGCCATCGCGCTGTCGCTGCTCGGATGGATGAGCGTGAGCAGCCGGAACGCCTATGATTTCGAACGTGATCTGGAGACGATCTCCGCCATCGAGGCGGCCGAGCGCCGTTCGATGAATGCCGCCGACATCCGGTACACGATCTCCGACATCGGACTGCATCAGACGTGGCCGACGGAACTGCCGATACTACCGCTCGACATGCACGACACGATCGAGACCTTCCCGCCGCCGGACGCGATGCCTCCCGGCGAGGGGCCGCCGGACATCTGGTATGTCGGCCGCCTCGACCGGGCCAAGGGGCCCGATCTCTTCATCGAGCTGATGGCGCAGGTTCCGCGCGCACAGTACGGCCGATGCCTGCTGACCGGCCCCGACAATGAATGGTCGCCGCAGCAGCTCTGGTCGGAGCACGTGCTGGCACAGGCGCGAACGCTCGGAGTCGAAGCCGAGTATGTCGGCAGGCTGTCCGACGAGGCCCTGCGCGCAGATGTCTTCTCCGGCCGCTCGGTGGTCGTCATCCCCTCGCGCACGGACACGTTCAACTACGTCGCGCTGGAGGCGACCCTGAGCGGCTGCCCGGTTCTGCTCTCGGAACGGACAGGCGCCAGCGTGTTCCTGCAGGAGCGTCATCCCGGCATATGCCCGCCGATGATGAACCCCGACGACACCGGGGATGCCGCAGACAAGCTCGCGGATATCCTCGCCCACTACCCCGACCGCGCCCGCGCGCTTCGGAAGTCCCTGCGCGACACCCCCTTTCCGGCGCCGAGGCCGGGCTTCATGGCGGACGTCTACGGCGCCTCCCACGAATCGGCCGAGGAGGAGCGCGCCGAATCCGCTGCCGCCGCTGAGGCGATCGCGGCGAAGCTCCCTCTCCTGGCGCCGCTGGGCGAGGCCTGGCGTCCCGCGAGGCCCGCAGGCGCGCCCCGTGTGTCGCTCGTCGTCGTGAGCCATGACCGCCCGCACGCGCTCACCGCCACGCTGGCGAGCCTGATGCGGCAGAGCTATGCGGATATCGACATCGTGGTGGTCGCCGACGGATCGCCCCTCGCCGACGGCGTGCGGGATGTGGTGCGCGCCTTCGGCCGAGCCGTGCGCCCGGTTCGCGGCGCCGGCCACGGCGCGGCCGCGGCGATAGAACGGGGCATCGCCGAGACCTGCGGGGAGCTGATCGGCATCCTGTCCGATGGCGACCTCTGGCATCCCGACCTCGTCGCCGAGGCGGTGGCGGCGCTGGACGCCGCTCCCGGAGCCATCGGAACCTGCGTGGACTGGGAGAGCGCCGACGGTGCGGGAGCCCCGATCGGGACGCATCGCCCCTCCGCCTCCGTCCAGCTGTTTCCGACCTCCCCTTCGGGCCTGCCCGGCGCCGGCATTCTGATGCGTCGGCACGCCTTGCGGGCAAAGCCCCCATCTGACGCCGCCGCGCGCGGGATTTTGGAGGCCGAGGACGGGCTGGCGGCCATCACCGCCGGCGAACTGCTCCATATTCCGCTTACACGCGCCTATCGGCGCGGTGCCCGCCTCGCCCCGTCCGTTCCCGCCTGAGACCGCACGGAAGCGCGACGGCAGCAGGCTCCGGCCGCCGGCGCTAGCCGGCTACGGAAGCCGCTCCACCCCTCGCCGTTCCCGCCATTTCTGCCGGGCCGGCGCCAGATAGGCGTCGAAATAGAAGCTATCGGCCGCCGGCAGTCCGTCGACGGGCTGCCAGACGGGCGGCATGTCGAGCACGCGACGCCTCAGTTCCGCGAGCAGGTCGGCCACCGTGGCCGCGTCGCAGTCGGGGGGCAGCATCCAGGTCGCGGGGCGGCCGTAGCACCGCTCCGTCAGGGCGCCCAGCGCGTTGGCGACAATCGGCATCGACGCGATCATGCCGTCGTCGAGCGCGTAGCACCAGGTTTCCGGCACCTGGGCGGGGTACCAGGCGACATGCGGCGCGATGCTGCCGAGCCGCTCAAGCAGCGTGGCTGCGGAGAACCACCCATGCTCGAACAGCGAGTCGACGGCCGGCAGGCGAGCGGTCGTCGCGGAATCGCCGAGCACGTGAAACTCGATCGGCAATCCCCGCGCCGTTACCTCCTCGGCCGCCCGGATCAGGATATCCCGGCCCTTGTGCGGGTTCATCGGCCCGAAGACGAGGACCCGCAGCGGTTCGTCCCACCAGAATTTCGGAATGAACACTTCGCGGCGCTCGATCGGCGGGCGGCCCCAATGGGCGGCGCAGACGACGTCGAATTCCGGGCGCAG
Source organism: Ancylobacter sp. TS-1 (assembly GCF_009223885.1). NCBI lineage: Bacteria > Pseudomonadati > Pseudomonadota > Alphaproteobacteria > Hyphomicrobiales > Xanthobacteraceae > Ancylobacter > Ancylobacter sp. TS-1. Next base: position 315,221 of record NZ_CP045144.1, on the reverse strand, counting down.
CGTGCGCAGCCGCTGGGCCATGTCCCGGGAGATCGCGATCCGCCGCGCCGCCTTCCGGTACAGCGGCACAACCTCGTCGCGCAGCAGGGCGCGAGCGGGCGCGCCATCCCCCACGAAGCGCCCGTCCGCACCTGTCAGATAAGGCTGGGTCGCGATCATCTGGTAGTCGACCAGCGTCAGGTCGAAGGCCGTTCCCAACCCGGCCAGCACGGGCTCCAGTGCCGCCTCGAAGCCGCCGGCGTGGTGCACGTCGACATGGTCGATGCCGATCGCGCGGAGCAACCGCACGAGATCGGGAATCTCGCTTTGCGTGTCGAAGGCCAGCCCCTCCGCCGGATAGGTCGCCTTCGGCGAGAGGACGAAGGGCTGTTCGGCCCCGCCATAGAGGAAGAGCACATTGGCGTGCCGGGCCAGCGCCGACGACAGCTCGCGCGTATGGGTAAAGGTTCCCCCGCCCCAGCAATGCACCACGAGAAGGATCGTGGGACGGTCCTCCCGGAACGCCTCCGTGAGCATCGCTGTCGCCTGCCGTTCGCCGGCATCGCGGAACCGGCGCCGGGTCCCCAGGCTTGCGCCCCTGGGAGGCGGAATATAGGCCGACGGCTCGAAACGATTGAGCTGGAACACCGGATGCGGGGCCAGCCCCGCCCGAGCGCCCTTGGCGAGATAGTGGATCAGCGGCGGGTCGTTGCGATCCTCCCCGTCCAGTTGCTGGACATAGAACGCCGGGTCGAACCAGCCATTCGGCGCGCGCCCGTCGCGCCAGCCCGAGGTGAGATAGTCGCGCCAGACCACGCGGCTGGAGCCCTTGCCGCCGAGATATGTATCTCGATACCACTGCACATCGAGGACCTGACCAAGCCGTGCCCTACGGAGAGCCCGACGAACGAACCGGATACCCAACGAGCGGAGCGGTGGCAGGCGGCACAGCCGAAGTCCCGCATCGAGCACAAGCCGGGAGAGCGGGCGCGCCAGCCGATCGAGAGCCTTTGCCGTGATGGGCGGCGGCAGAACAATGCCGCCCGGCGTCGCCTCCACCTCGCGGGGAAATGCCGGCGATACCCGCGTCTGTGCCATCTCGGCGGGGATGGACGCCGGGTGCACCGACCTCCGCAGCAACCAGCCCTGCGGCCCCGCGCTGCCGGAGGGGGCCGTATCCTCGACCATCGCCGCGCCGCGGAGAACAAGATCCTCGACGAGGGAGAGCAGCACGCCGTCGCTCGGCACCACCGAGGCGACATAGACGAGATCCCGGCTGGCGAGCGCGGCAACGCCGGTCACGGTCTCGGGTATCTCCGCCGGCGCCCGGTGGAGCATCGCCACATGGGGCGGGCGCTCGATGCCGTCGATCGGCTCGGGCGTGACGATCAGCCATTCCTGCTGAAGAAACCGCGTCTGGTGGCGCGCAATGGCGGCCAGCGTGCCGGCGAGCGCTCCCTCCGCGAGGACGAGAACGATCTGGTGCGGATGCCGCAACAGGGCCTGCCGCGCCCGGAACGAGGCATAGGCGGCACCGGGCGCCGTGTAGTGCGATTGCGCCAGCTGGCTCGCCACCCGGATGAGGAAGCGCTCCGCCGAGCCGTCATAGAGTTCCATCACCCGCAGCGGGGTCTGGTCCACCATGTACATCATCAGCCGGCCCGACTCGTAGAGATGGCCGATGTGACGTGACCCCTGGGCGGGGTGGATGCGCTGCCTCACGAGAGCCTGCGGCACGTAGACGAAGGGCAGGCGCCCGGCGATCCGGAACCAGAGCTCATAGTCCTGCGTCGTCGGCAGGCCCTCGCGGAAGCCTTCCATCTCGACGAGAACATCGCGCGGGATCAGGAAGGTGCAGCCATTATACACGCCGCCGAACAGACCGTTCAGCGGCCTCTCGTCGAGCCGTTGGGGAGCGAGATTGCTGGTGAAAAGGTGTTCGAGCGTCTCCGAGACATGCTCGTAGTCGCAGAAGACGAGGCAGGGGCTGCCGAAGCCGAGGTAGGCGTCGACCTGCGCCGCCACCTTGGTCGGGTGGTAGAGATCGTCATGGCTCAGCCAGCTGAACAGCTCGCCGTCCATCTCGCGAATGGCGACGTTGAGGGCGCTGGCGACGCCCCCGTTTTCCTTTTCGAAGTAGCGTATCCTGTCGCCATAGGCGGCCGCGATGGCCGCCGTCGCGCCGCCATCCGACGACCCGTCATTGACGACGACGACCTCGAGGTTCGGGTAGGTCTGGCAGAGCGCGCTGTCGATGGCCTCGGCGAGATAGTCGCCGCCATTATAGACCGGGATGACGATCGAAACCCGCGGCGCGGGCCCCTCGCCCGCGACCCATTGGGGACGGGTCTTCGCCCACAGGGTCCGGCGCACCCCGTCCTCGACGGATATGCGGGGCGACCAGTCCTTCAGCGCAGGAAGATTGCGGACGGGTGGAACGGCAGGCTTGTCCGGCGACCTCGCCATTGATCGGGCGGTGGTCTCGATCATTCCGGCGAGTTCGCCGATCGACAGGCTTCCGGGCGCCTCCAGATTGAAGGCCAGTCCGCCGGCGGCGGGATCGCCCGCCGCACAGACCAGGGCGTCGATGAGATCCTCCACGTAGAGGAAGCTGCGTCGAACGTCCGGCTGGGCGGCCTCGATGGGCCGTTCCTGCGCAGCCAGGGCGACGAACTCCGCGACGACCGCCGGCGGCGACTGGCCCGGGCCGAAGACATTCGACGGACGCAGCACGACGACGTCGAAGCCGGCGGCGCGCCCCTGCGCCAGCGCCAGGCGTTCCGCCGCCAGCTTGGCCGAGGCATAGGCGCTTTGCGGGTTGAAGGGCCGCTCATTGTCGGCGGGGACAGCCGGGGGCGGGCCGAACACATGCATGGTGGACACATGGACAAGACGACGAATGCCATTGGCCCGACAGGCTTCTGCGGCGTTCAACGTGCCGGTGACGTTGATTTGTATCGCCTCGGCGGGCGCCTCGTCCGCAGCGCCGACGGATGCCTGCCCGGCCAGATGGAAGAAGACATCCGCGCCGGCCGAGCCGCGCCGGACAGCCTCGGCATCACGAACGTCGCCGCTCACGACGCTCACGCCATCGCCGGCCAGACCATGGTCGGCACTGCGCACCAGCGCCACGACCTGCCAACCCTCATTGAGGAGACGCGCCACGAGATGACGGCCAATGAAGCCTGTTGCGCCCGTCACGAACGCGGTCTTGTTCTTCCTCTCCATCGGAGGCCTGCCCTTGTCATTTCACCCGACGCGGCTTGTCGCCCGTCCGAAACCTCACACGCGCCGCTTGCCACGCGGCATTCGCCCGCCCTCCTGAGTCGGCGCCTGCCCCGGCAACCTTCATATCGCCGCTCGTTCCCGCAGGTCGATAGTGCGATCGGAGCCGGCGCGGCGGAAGCGGGAAACGCCCGCCGCCACTTGTCGTGCACATCATCCTTGCCGGCGCGAGAGGGATGACCGCAGCACAGGCGGCGAACGCCGTGCGCGCGGCGAAGGGCGGGGACCTTGCGCATTGACGCAACAGTCCGGTCCGCCCGAACACACCGCCGGCATGACCGCCGCAACGGCGCGTCTGGGCATTTCCGGGGATGGGCAGTGCCGGCGAATTGGCGATGCCGGCAAGATGGTTGGCTGGGGGACCAGGATTCGAACCTGGACTAACGGAGTCAGAGTCCGCAGTTCTACCGTTAAACTATCCCCCACCGAAGGTATTGGAAACACAAGCAAAGATCTTGGCTTCACATACCCGGCGGCCGGTCGTGCGATCCCGGCGGCGAACGCGGGGGATATAGCGCCTGCGACGGGCGCGGTCTACCCCCTCGTGCATAGTTTCCATGACAGTGCACGGCGGCACCGTTCAACCCCGGCCCGGCCGGACCGCCGGTGCGGCCGGATGCCTCCGCCGACGCGGGCCGTGCGCCCGTCGCGCCCCGCACGTGCGCCGCTTGACCGCCGGCGGTTCCAACGGCACCAAAGGCCCTCGGCACAGCGAACGGGAAGGGCCCGGCCATGATCACGCTCTACTCCTATCCCGAACTGTTCGGCGTCGCCGACAACAACGGCTACGGCCTGAAGATCTTCGCCTTTCTCCGGCTGGCCGGGGTGCCCTTCGAACACCGCCACGTCGTCGACACCTCGACCGCGCCGCGCGGGCAACTGCCCTATATCGTCGACGATGGCGAGACCATCGGCGACAGCGAGACGATCATCGCCCATCTCGTGCGCCGGCATGGCGTGCAGCTCGATGCCGAGCTGACGCAGGCCCAGCGCGACACGGCGCTGCTGGTGACGCGCCTGCTCGACGACCTCTACTGGGTGATGTCGTTCTCGCGCTGGAAGGACCCGGCGTTCTGGCCCGCCTTCACGGCCGCCATGCGCCGCGAGCATCCTGAGCTGACCGACGAGTTGCTGCAGCAGGCGCGCGACTACAACGCGCAGCGCTATCACTACCAGGGCATCGGCCGCTACGCGCCGGAGGCCGCCTATGCGCGCGGGCTGGCCGATCTGGCCGTGCTGGCGCGGCTGGTCCCCGCCGAGGGCTATGTGTTCGGCCCCCGCCCGACCAGCATCGACGCGGCCATATACGGCTTCCTCGCCAACATCCTGTTCTATGAGATCGACACGCCGCTGCGCGGCTTCGTGGCCGGACAGGCCAATCTCGTCCGGCACTGCCACGCCATCCACGCCGCCATTGCCGGCAAGGGCGGCTGAAACCACCTCTGATTTAGACATACCTCAGACGCTGGTTTCACCCCCGGATAATGCATCCAGCGCAAGTCTACGGCTACATATTACCTTTATTCCTCCTTTTGAGCCGCTATCGGCCGATTCAGCCCCTTTCCACCCATGCGCCGGATTCAGTGCTGCCATGCAGCATTTCACCTTCCGCAACGCGAAATGGGGGCTATATTCGTGGCATACAGAATACCGATGGAGGCTCAGATGAGCACTGTTACTCTTTCCCGCCACACCTCGCCGGACTTCTTTTCGCGCGTCGTCGAAGGCGTTTCCGCTTTCTTCGAAGCCGTCAGCGAAGGCCGTCAGATCGCCCAGCGCTACGAGGCCCTGTCCCGCCTTTCGGACGCCGCCCTCGCCAAGCGTGGCCTGACCCGTCAGGACATCGCCCGCGCCGCCGTCAGCGGCCGCTGATCGTCCCGGCCGGAACGCCGGCCGGTTCGCGAATACGAAGAGTGACGCTGTCGGAAGATCCCGCAGCGTCCATCACGGTCAGGCGAACGAACCCCGTGCCCGCCGGCCGCCAGAATAATGTGGCGGCACTGGCGGGCTCGCCGGCCGGAACGCCGTCGACAAAGACGGTCAGGCGGCCCACGCCGCCGCTCACTTTCAGCGCCAGCGGCTCGCCCGCTTCGCGCTCGAGGCTGGCCCCGTCCGGCGGAAACGCGATGCGGGGCCCTTCGCCAGTGCCGATCTGGCCCGCCATCCGGCCGAAACGCCGCAGCGGCGGCGGCAGTTCGGCGTTTCGCGCGAGGATGGCCTCACGCGGCGCCGGGCCGAACGGCACCGGCTTCGTGACCAGCCGCGCGAACGCATCGAACAGGATGGGCGCGGCCGCCTCGCGCCCGATCATGCCGGGCACCGGCTGACCGTCAGGCCGGCCCACCCACACCGCCACCGTCCAGCGTCCGTCGAAACCGACCGCCCAGGCGTCGCGGTAGCCGAAGGACGTGCCGGTCTTGAAGGCGATCCGCCCCGCGCGCTCATTACGCGGCGCCGGCGTGCCGGCAAGCGTCTGCACCAGATACCAGGCGGCAACCTCGCTCATGAGCCGGCGCGTGCCCTCCCCTCCTGTCGCCGGACTGTCGAGGCGCTCGCGCAGCGGATGCGCCACCCCGCCATCCGCCACGCCCGCATAGAGCCCGGCCAGCGCGTCGAGGCTGATCCCCGCCCCGCCGAGCCCGACCGCCAGCCCCGGCACCTCGCCGGGCGGCAGCTTCAGCGCGAATCCGGACTGGCCAAGCCGGCTGGCGAGGCGCTGCGGGCCGACCGCCTGCAACAGCACCACCGCCGGCACGTTCAGCGACAATTGCAGCGCCTGCTTCACCGACACGGTGCCCTGATAGTCCCGGTCGAAATTGCGCGGGCGATAGGCGCCGAAACGCGCCGGCCGGTCCTCGATCAGCGTCTCGGGATGGGCGAGGCCGTCCTCGAAGGCGAGCCCGTAGATGAACGGCTTGAGCGTCGAGCCCGGCGAGCGCTGGGCCCGCGTCAGGTCGACCGCGCCGGCCCGGGCGGCGTCGAGCGGATCGGCGCCGCTGACCCGGGCGAGCACCTCGCCGCTGGCGTTCTCCACCATCACCAGCGCGAGCGACACGCCGGGCCCGAGTTCGCGCACCCGCTCGCCGGCCAGTTCCTCCAGCCTTGCCTGAGCCACCGCGTCGATGGCGAGGCGATGGACCCGCAGCGCCGGCCGCTCGCGCCGGGCCGCCTCGGCCGCATGGGCGGCCAGCATGGGCATGTCGACCCGCCGCGCCTGCAACGGCGCGCGGCGGGCGAACTCGGCCTCCGGCGCGCCGAACAGCCCCGCCTCGGCGAGCCGTGCGAGCACCTTGTCGCGGGCGCGGTCGGCGCGCTCGGGGTGCCGGTCGGGCCGGCGCGCCTCCGGTGCCTGCGGCAGCGCGACCAGCAGCGCCGCCTCGGCCAGCGTCAGCCGGCGCGGCTCCTTGCCGAACCAGGCGAGGCTCGCCGCCCGCACCCCCTCGATATTGCCGCCATAGGGCGCCAGCGCGAGGTAGAGGCCGAGAATCTCGCGCTTGGAGAGCCGCGCCTCCAGCTCGATCGCCCGGCGCATCTCCGAGAGCTTGGCGCCGATCTTCGCCAGCGTGCCGCCACCCTCGCGCGGCTCCAGCAGCCGGGCCACCTGCATGGTCAGCGTCGAGCCGCCGGAGACGATGCGCCCATGCGCGAGCATCTGCCCGGCGGCACGCAGGAGGGCGAGCGGATCGACCCCGCCATGCTGCCAGAAGCGGCGGTCCTCATAGGCGACCAGCATGTCGAGATAGCGCCGGTCGACCTCGCCGGTCTCCGCCTTCAGGCGCCAGCGCCCGTCCTTGAGCGCGAAGGGCCGCAGCAGCCGGCCGTCGCGGTCCAGCACCTCGACCGACAGGGCGGGAGACGGCGCGGGTGGAGCCGCCGCGCGCACGCCAGCGAGCCAGGCGGTTGTCCCTCCCGCCGCCAGCATCGCGCCGAGCACGACGAAGCCGGCGCCGCGCCGCAGCCCCGCCCTCATCCCGCGCTCCCGGTCCCCACGATCATCGTGCCGGCCCCGTCACCTCGGTGCGGCCCGCCGCCGTGCGGGCGAAGCGGCCCGGACGGTACATGTCCTCGATGATCGCCGGCGGGTGCGCGTAGCGGCCGGGCGAGACGGCGCGCACGATATAGGCCACGCGCAGCGCCTGCGCTTCCTCAGACCCCTCCGTCAGGTCGAAGGCTGCGGCGAAGAAGGCGTCGCGGAACTCGGCATGGGCGGGCTGGGTGGTCTCGCCGAGCCAGGACAGCACGCCGACATCGGCGCCCACCGCGAGGGTCGGGTTGTCGATCTCGAAGCCCGCCGGCAAATGGTCCACCAGCAGCACATGGCTCGGCCCGGCCTCGTCCTCCTGCGCCTCCAGCAGCACGACGAGGCGCTGGTTCTGCGCCACCTTGGCCGGATCGGCCGGCTTGCCGTCGAGCGTGAAGTAGCTGCGCGTGAGCGCGAAGCCGTTGGCGGCGGCCGGTTCCGGCGCGCTGGGCGGCCCGTCGATGGAAACCGCGACGTCGAGCGGCGCCGCGCCCCGGTTGGTGAGCACGATGGGCTTGGCCAGTTCCTCGGGCGTCAGCGTGCGCTCATAGACGCCGCTCTGCGCCCGCCCGTCGACATCGACCGCGATGCCGCGCCCCTCGCGCGCCGCGCGGGCGGCGAGCAGCAGCCAGGCGTCTTCCTGCGTCGAGGTCGGCCCGGCATCGACGAAGGCGGTAGCGACCCGCGCCCGCGCCGTGCGGGCGGTGCCGGCAAAGCCCGCCTCGGAGGCGAGCGTCGCCACGCCGGCCGCGTCGCGCAGGATGGAGCCGAAGTCCGGCCGGCCGGAGGTCAGCGTCTCCGGCGCGTCGGGCAGCAGTTCCAGCGCCGCGTCGAACACCTTCTCCGCCCGCCCCTTGTCGCCCAGAAGGGCAAGGGCGCCGGCGAGCTGGCCGCGCGCGAAGGCGCTTTCCACTTCGGCGAGCTTGGCGTCGGCGACGTAGCGCAGGTCGCCGAGCGGGGCGCGCCCGTTGCGCGCCAGCACATAGATCGCATAGGCGGTGCCGTCGTCGGTGGCGCCATCGCCGGCATAGGCGAGCGCGTTGCGCAGCCGGTCGAGCGCCAGGACGAAGGGCTGTTCCGGCACGGCATGGCCCTTCTCGCGGGCACGGGTGAGGAAGTCGCTCACATAGGCGTCGAGCCACAGATCGTTGCCGCCGGCTTCCCACAGGCCGAAGGAGCCGTCCGAGCCCTGCCGCGCGACCAGACGCGCGATGGCGGTGCGGATCGTCTCCGCCGGGTCCTGCCCGAGCCGGAAGCGCGCCGGCGGGCCGAAATCGCTGATGTAGAGCAGCGGCAGCGCCCGGCTGGTGAGCTGTTCGGAGCAGGCGAAGGGGTAGCGGTCGAGCGCGCCGAGCAGCGCCGGCACGTCGAGCGCCGGATCGAGCCCGGCGAAGACGCTCACCCCGCCGCGTCCCGGCACGAGGTCGGCCACGAGGTCGCGGCTGAGGGTCAGGCTCTCGCCCGGCGCCAGCGTTTCGACGCTGCGACGGGAGATCCAGGGATAGGCGGGACGCACATTCAGCCGGTAGTCGCGCAGCACGGCGAGCCCGCCGGGGCCGGACAGGCGCACCGAGAGCTTCGCCTCGCCGATGCCGGTCCCGTCAAGCTGGAGGCTGAAGGCCTGCCGTCCGCCCTTGGTGAGCGGCACCGCCTTCGGCGCGCTGGCGATCGCGACGGGACCGTCCGTCACGACTTCGAGCGCGTAGTCGCCCGCCTCGCCGTCAACATTGGCAATGGCGAGGTTGAGCGTCGAGCGGTCGCCGGCGGCGAGGAAGCGCGGCAGCGTCGCGGTGATGACGACGGGATCGCGGATGATGACATCGGCCTGCGCATGGCCGACCGCCGCGTCCGACCACGCCACGGCCATCAGCCGTCCGGTGCCGTCGAAGGGCGGGACGGCGAAATCGACCGTTCCCTTGCCGTCCGCGTCGAGCCTCACGAGGCCCGAGAACAGCGCCAGCGGAGGCTGCGTCGGCGGCTCGGCCTGCAGCCCGCCCTCCATGGCGTCGCCACCCGAACGCAGCCTTCCGCGCGCGCCGAGCATGCCGTCGATGAGCTGCCCGTAGAAGTCGCGCACCTGCGTGCCGAGCGCGCGCTGGCTCAGATAGAAGCCGTCCGGATCGGGTGTCTTGAAGGCGGTGAGGTTGAGGATGCCGACATCGACCAGCGCCAGCGTCACATAGGCCTCGCCCTTGCCGGCGCCGCTCACGCTCACCGGAACGGAGAGCGTGGTCTCCGGCCGCACCAGCGACGGCGCGTCCAGCTTCACATCGAGCACACGTTGCGCGCGGTCGACGCCGAACCAGGCGAGGCCGATGGCGCGGCCGGGATTGCGGCCGGCGGCCACGTCGAGCGGGCGGTGCAGGAAGGCGAGCGCATAGGCGCCCGGCGCCCAGCCGGCGGCGGCCCTGAACTCCACCGCGCTGTCGCCGGCGGGCACGTCGAGCGTCTTCGAGGCGAGCACGCCGTCGCCGACGATCAGCACGGTGGCCGAGCCGGCATGGCGGCTGGTGAGGTTCACCTTCACGGTTTCGCCGTCATCGTACTGGGCCTTGTCGAGCCCGACTTCCAGCCGGTCCGGCGCGTCGGCGGTGGCGCCGCCGCCCCAGCCGGCCTCGAAGGGAACGGCGGTGGCGATGCGCCCGTCGCTCACCTCCAGCCGGTAGCGTCCCCAGGCGACCGGCACGTTCAGCCGTGCCGGCGCACCGGCGGACAGCTCGACCTTGCCGTCCGCGACCTTGGAGACGGTCTCGACCGGCTCGAAATCCCAGGCGCCGCCGAGGCGATACCACTGGTAGCGCGTCTCGAGGCGGTAGAGCGCCCATTGCCCGCCCTTGAGCGCCGCCGGCGCCCCGGTGGCGTCGAAGGCCTGCACCTCGAAGCCGGCATTGGCGTTCTCGCCGGGACCGGCGCCCTCGAAGAGCGGCTTCACGCCGATTCCGGGGCCTCCGGGCCGCACCGGCAGCACCAGCGAGCGGCGCACCGCCCGCCCGCCACCCTCATTGAGCGCGACGAAGATCTCCGCTTCCAGCGGGCGCGCGCTCGGCGGCAGCGACGGCAGGACGGCGGCAAGGCTCGCCTTGCCCTGCGCGTCCGTCACGGCGGAGGCGGCCAGCGGCTCGCGCACCGGGGTGAAGCCGTCATCGGGCCGGCCGAAGCGCCAGCCGGGCAGGCCGGGGCGCTGGGTGGCGACCCGCACCTCGATCTCGCCCTCGACATCGAGGCCGGCGGCCGGCGGGCCGAACAGCCAGCGCCCGTCCGCCGCCACCGTCACCGTGGTACCGGCGGCGATGACGGTCGCGGTGGAGGAAAGGTCGAGCGCCAGCCGCTCGGGCACGTAGTCTTCCAGCAGGAAGGTGGTGGCGCCGGTCGGCGCGCCACGCGGATCGGCATAGGCCTCGACCCGCCAGGTGCCGGTCATGGCGTCGCCCATGAGGGCGAAGTCCACCGTGCGCCCGCCCGCGCCGGCGTCCTCCGCCAGCACACGGCGCTCCTCCACGCCGTCGGGGCGCTTGAGCACGAGGGTGAGCGGAATGCCGCGCGCCGCCGCCACCTGCGGGTTGCGCAGCAGCGCGGTGACGTGGACGCTCTCGCCCGAGCGGTAGACGCCGCGCTCGGTGGTGACGAAGGCGTCGAGCTTCTCCGGCGCCGCGCGCCCGCCGACGCCGCGGTCGGTGAGGTCGAAGGCCTGGTCGTCCAGCGACAGGAAGGCGTAGTCGCCCTCCTTCGCCTGCGCCACCACGACGGAGGGCGCGAACCCTTCCGTGCCGCGCATCAGCCCGGCGTCGAAGGCCCCCGCGCCGCTGGCATCGGTGCGGGTCGTCGCCAGCACCTCGTTGGACTTGGCGAGCAGGCGCAGCTCGACGCCTTCGAGCGGCTGGGCGGTGCCGAGGGCGCGGACCAGCACGGTCAGGCCGTTGCTGCCGGAAAGCGCCGTGAGGCCGAGATCGGAGACCACGAACCACTGCGTCGCCCGCGTGCCCCACTCGTCATTGGGATCGGCGGCCTCGCCGGCCGGCCGGGCGGCGAGCACGTAGACGCCGGGCGACAGCGTTCCCACCGCCTCGTCGACCGGCAGCGAGGTGGTCACGTCCTCGTTGAGCGGCGAGGCGGTCTCCAGCTCGCCCTTGAACACCAGCTCGGCCTTGCCGTCCTTGAGCTGCTGGATGTCGTAGCCGGCGAGGTTGCGGCGGAAATCGCCTTCGAGCGCGGTCGGAATCAGGCTGCGGTCGCCGATGCGGAACAGTTCCACGCCGACGCGCGAGGTGTTGACGCTGATCACCGGAATGCCGCGCGGACCGCTGCGCGGCAGCACATAGTTGCGCCCGGTGAAGCGCACGCCCGGCTTGCGGTCGCGCACATAGATGGTGAGGTCGGCGCTCTCGCGCAGCGGCTCGGCGGCGATCGACGAGGGCAGGCCCTGCCGCAGCTTCACCTCGTAGCTCTCGCCGTGCCTGAGTCCCTCGACGCAGAGCTGGCTCGCCTCGCTGGTGACGGCCGGCTTGTCGACCGGGCCGCCGGGGCCGCTCAGCGTCACATAGGCGGAATAGTCCCGCCCGCCGCCCGCCAGCGGCTCGGAGAACTCGACGCAGATGCGCGGGCTGGAGGCGTCCGAATCGACGCTGTAGTCGAGAATGCGGAAGCCCCGCTCCTCGCGCAGCTTGTCGTAGAAGGCGCGCTGGTCGGGCACGTTGGCATAGGTGAGCGCGGTGGCGAAGGTGTCGAGCGCCGGGCGCCACAGCGAACGCTGGTCGTAGAGATGGCCGATCGCGAACAGGGCATCGGCCTGCTGGGCCCGGGTGGTGGCGGCACGATAGGCGAGGAAGGCGGCGGCCTGCGCGCGCTCAAGGAAGGTGTCGGCGTTCTCGTCGTCCTTCGGCTTGATGCGCGAGAGGGCGCGCGACAGGCGCTGCCAGGCGCCGGCATCCGCCGGAGCGGCGCGCGCCAGCTTGCCGTAGATTTCGGCGGCGGTGCGCGCATCGTCCGCCGCCAGCGCAGCGTCGGCCTCCTTGCGCAGCTGTGCCACCGGCTTGGCGAGCGGGGCGCGGTCGCGCTGGAGCAGGGCCTGCAGCCGGCGCGACGCCTCCACGAGATCCGGCCGCGAATAGGTCGCCGGCAGGGCATCCGCCGCCGGCCGGGCGATCTGCTGGGCCGTGGCGGCGGCGTTGGCCGGCGATCCGGCGGCCGCCGGCTTGGCCGGCTGCGCGGTATTTGTCGCCGGCTTGGCCGGCTGGGCGGTATTCGTCGCCGGCTTGGCCGGCTGCGCGGTATTTGTCGCCGGCTTGGCCGGCGGGGCGGGAGCGGCCGTCTGGGCCTGCGCCGGCAGGGTGAAGGCGGCCCCGAGCACGATCACTGCGACCGTCCGCAGGAGCCGGGAAAAGGCCGAAGCACACGGGACCATGACACCTACCCCACCACTGACTGCCGTTCTGGAGCGGGACGATAGGACGAAAACGGCGTATGAGCCATGACAGGGTCGATACGGATGCGGGCGGCACGGATGTCACACAGCCGAGGATTGCCACGCCGGCGCCATTGAATAGCCGTCCGCGCTTAGGTATACGGGCCGTCATCATCAGAGGGCACGCCGTCGCCAGCGCGACGGGGAACCGATTCAACCGTGGCCGGACGCGGCCGCCGAGACCAGAGGCATTTCATGTCGACCACGTTCGAGACCGTTGCCAACATCATTGCCGAGACGTGCGACATTCCGCGCGAGAACATCACGCCGGAGAGCCATGCGATCGACGATCTCGGCATCGACAGCCTGGACTTCCTCGACATCGCCTTCGCCATCGACAAGGCGTTCGGCATCAAGCTGCCGCTGGAAAGCTGGACGCAGGAAGTGAACGAGGGCAAGGCTACGACCGAGCAGTACTTCGTGCTCAAGAACCTCGTGGCACGGATCGACGAGCTGATCGCCGCAAAGTCCGCCTGATCGCGGATCGGGAAACGGCGCGTGCGCAGGGCGGGTTGATGCGGCTCGAATATTTCCAGATGGTCGACAGGGTCCTCGAGCTTGATCTCGAGGCCCGCACGTTGAAGACCGCCAATACGGTTCCGGACGAGAGCCCGATCTTCGAGGGCCATTTCCCCGGACACCCGTTGCTGCCCGGCGTCCTGCTGTTCGAGATCATGGCGCAGACCAGCGGCATGCTGCTGCTGCGCCTGCACAATTACGACCGCATGGCGTTCCTCGCCTCGGTCGACAAGGGCAAGCTGCGCACCTTCGTGATCCCCGGTCAGGTGATCGAGGTGTTCGCCCGCCTCGACCATGACGGTTCGGGCTATGCCCGGATCAAGGCCGAGGGCCGGGTCGAGGGCAAGCTGGTCTGCAACGCCGAAATCACCCTCAAGACCATGCCCTTCCCGGCGCCCGAACTGCGTGGCTACCTGCTGTCGACCGCCGAGCGCATCGGCATGCCGATGAGCGACGCGCCGTCCGCCGTCGAAGGCGCATGCCAAGGAAATCTGACGCATGTCTGATCGCCGCGACGTCTGGATCACCGGCATCGGGATCGTCTCCTCGCTCGGTGAGGGCCCGGCTGTCCACTGGGACGCCCTCTCCGCGGGCACGCAGGCGGTCGACGAGGAGAGCTTCGCTCCCTACGTGGTCCACCCGCTGGCCAAGATCAGTTTCGACGCGCAGATCCCCAAGAAGGGCGATCAGCGGCAGATGGAACCGTGGCAGCGCATCGGCACCTATGCGGCCGGCCTCGCGCTCGATTCCGCCGGCATCAAGGGCGACAAGGACATTCTGGGCGCCACCGACATGGTGGTCGCGGCGGGCGGCGGCGAGCGCGACCAGGCGGTCGACGGCGCCATCCTGACCGACATCGAGAAGCAGCCGAACCCCGAGGTTTTCCTCAACGAGCAGCTCCAGTCGAACCTGCGCCCGACGCTGTTCCTGGCCCAGCTCTCCAATCTTCTCGCCGGCAACATCTCCATCGTGCACGGCGTCACCGGCTCCTCGCGCACCTTCATGGGCGAGGAAAGCTCGGGCACCGACGCGGTCCGCATCGGCTGGTCGCGCATCGCGGCCGGCACCAGCGAGATCGCCCTCGTCGGCGGCGCCTACAATGCCGAGCGGCGCGACATGCTGCTGCTCTTCGCGCTGAAGCGCCTCGCCCGCCACGCCCCCTGGGCGCCGGTGCTGGCCGACCCGCAGGGCGTGCCGACCGGCTCGGCCGGCGCCTTCCTGGTGCTGGAATCGCCCGAGCACGCCACCGCGCGCGGCGCCAAGCCCATCGCCAAGCTTTCCGGCGTCTGGTCCGAGCGCGCCCAGCGCAACGAGCCGGGCGCCGTCGAGGCGGTGATCGAACAGCTCGTGAAGACGGCCGAAGGCGGCGTGAGCGAGGGTACTGCCATCCTCTCCGCCGCCACCGGGGCGCCCGAGCCGACCCGGGCCGAAGCCGCCGTTCTCGCCCGTTCCGGGCTGCCGGTGCGCTCAGTGACCGACCGCGTCGGCCATGGGCTGGAAGCCCAGATGCCGGTGGCGCTGGCGCTGGCGACGCTCTGCGTCGCAGAAGGGCGGCTTTTCGCCCCGCTGCCCGGCGAGCCGTTGGAAAAGCCTTTCGACGGCACGCTTTCCCGTGCCATCGTGACCGCAGTGGGGCATTGGCGTGGGGAAGGCGTCGCGCTGGTCGAGCGCGTCGACTGACCCCCACAAAGGCGGAAGCGCACCGCTTCCGAGGAGCAGATCATGGCTTCCTATACCGACAAGGCCGGACGGCCGATCGTCGTGGTCACGGGCGCGGGGCTCGTTACCTCGCTCGGACAGGGCAAGCAGGACAACTGGGCGAAGCTGACGGCCGGCACGTCCGGCATCCACCGCATCACCCGCTTTCCCATCGATGGGATGAGGACCACCATCGCCGGTACGGTCGACTACCTGCCGAAGAGCTCGACCACCGCTCCCGACCTCTCCGAGGAACTCGCCACGTTGGCGGCCGATGAGGCGATTTCGGAATCCGGCATCGGCACGAAGGGCAACTTTCCCGGCCCGCTGTTCTGCGCCGTGCCGCCGATCGAGCTGGAATGGCCGCAGCGGCGCATTCTGGCGCAGGAAGCCGCGCCCAACGCTGCCGTCACCTATGACGACCTGCTGCGCGCGGCGGAGGCCAATGGCCACGACGCCTGGCACGAGCGTTTCCTCTACGGCTCCATCGCCGATCACCTCGCCGACCGCTTCGGCACGCGCGGCCAGCCGATCTCGCTGTCGACCGCCTGCGCCTCCGGCAACACCTCGATCCAGCTCGCGGTCGAGGCGATCCGGCGCGGCGAATGCGACGCGGCGCTGTCCATCGCCACCGACGGCTCGGTGACGGCCGAGGCGCTGATCCGCTTCTCGCTGCTCTCGGCCCTGTCCGCCAATAACGAGGTGCCGGAAGCGGCCTCGCGGCCGTTCTCGAAGAACCGCGACGGCTTCATCATCGCCGAGGGCGCCGGCGCGCTGGTACTGGAGAGCCTGGAGCACGCGACGGCGCGCGGGGCGAAGATCCTCGGCGTCCTCGAGGGCGTCGGCGAGATGGCCGACAGCTTCCACCGCACCCGTTCCTCGCCGGACGCCAAGCCGGTCATCGGCTGCATGCGCGCGGCGCTGTCGGATGCGCGCGTGAGCCCGGACGAGATCGACTACATCAACGCCCACGGCACCTCGACGCCGGAGAACGACCGCATGGAGTTCACCGGCATGAGCACGGTGTTCGGCGAGCGGCTGGGCACGATCCCGCTCTCCTCCAACAAGTCGATGATCGGCCATACGCTGACCGCCGCCGGCGCCATCGAGGCGGTGATCTCGCTGCTGACGATCCAGAACGGGCGTATCCCGCCGACCATCAATTACGAGCTGCCCGACCCGGCCATCCCGCTCGATGTGGTGCCGAACGTCGCCCGCGACGCGCAGGTCTACCGCGTGATGTCGAACTCCTTCGGCTTCGGCGGCCAGAACGTCGCCCTCGTCATCACCGGCGAGCCGGCGTGAGCGGGGACCGACCGCATATGAATACCGCAGTGGCCGGGCCTGTCCCGGCCACTGTCATTTCGCCCACCCCGCCATCGGAAGCCGCAACGGCGAGGAAAGGAATGCGTCCATGACCCAGCGTGTCCTCGTCACCGGAGGCGGCCGCGGCGTCGGCGCCGCCATTGTTCGTGCCCTCGCGCTGGCGGGCTTCGAGGTCGTCTTCACCGTGCGCACGGCGGAAGCCGAGGGGCAGGCGCTGATCGCGGACATCCGCGCGGAGAAGCCCGACGCCATGGTCGAGGCGCGCGCGCTCGACCTCGCCGACAAGGCCTCCGTCGATGCCTTCGCCGCCGTGATCGCCGAGGAGCCGACCTATTTCGGCTTCGTCCACAATGCCGGCATGAGCTACGACACGCTCGCCGCGCTGGTCGACCAGCACCGGGCTGAACAGCTCATGCAGGTGAACTACTGGTCCTTCGTGAAGCTGGTCGGGGCGCTGGTGCGACCGATGACGCGCGCCCGCGCCGGGCGCATCGTGGCCATCGGCTCCATCGCCGCCGATGTCGCCAATGCCGGCAACGCCATCTATGCGGGCTCCAAGGCGGCGCTGGCCGGCTATTGCCGGACGCTGGCCATCGAGAGCGCGCGGCGCGGCGTGACGGTGAACGTCGTCGCACCCGGCTTTGTCGACACTGCCATGCTGGTGCCCTACGCCGCCTATCGTGCCAATGTCGAGAAGCAGATCCCGGCCGGACGCTTCGCCAATCCCGCCGATGTCGCGGCGGTGGTGGCCTTCCTGCTCTCGCCGGGCGCGGGCTACGTCACCGGGGCGACGCTGCCGGTGGATGGCGGACTCACCGCCGCACTAGCCATCCAGCGCTGATTTCGATATCCACCCTCGTCCTTACGTCGGCATCCGGCCGCGCCTCGTCCCCGTATGAGGCCCGAGGCCGGCCCTGCCGCCGCTGCTGTCCCGGAGTTGTCCATGCGCGCCCTTCAGCTGGTGTCCGACCGCGAGCTTATCCTCACCGACCTGCCGGAGCCCGGCGCGCCGGAGCCGGGCGAGGTGCAGGTGAGCATCAAGGCGCTGGCGCTGAACCACATCGACGTGTGGGGCTGGCGCGGCATGGCCTTCGCCAAGCGCAAGATGCCGCTGGTCGTCGGCGCCGAGGCGGTCGGCGAGGTCGTCGCCACCGGCGAGGGCGTGACCCGCTTCAAGCCGGGCTCCAAGGTCGCCATGTACGGCGCGCTGACCTGCGGCCAGTGCCGCATGTGCCGGCAGGGCCGCGACAATCTCTGCGAGGAAGTCGCCGGCGTCATGGGCTTCCATGTCGACGGCTTCGCCCGCGAGACGCTGAACATCAAGGACCGCCTGTGCGTGCCGATCCCGGAGGGCATCTCCTGGGTGGACGCCGCCACCGCGCCCGTCACCTTCTCCACCGTCGAGCACATGCTGTTCGACAATGCCAAGCTGGAGCCGGGCGAGACCGTGCTGGTCCACGCCGCCGGCTCGGGCATCGGCACGGTGGCGATCCGCATGGCCAAGGAGATCGGCTGCACCGTCATCACCACCGCCGGCGACGACGAGAAGTGCGCCAAGGCGCTGGCGCTCGGCGCCGACCACGCCATCAACTACCGCACGGAACGCTTCGAGCACGAGGTGCGCAAGATCACCAAGAAGAAGGGCGTCGACGTCGTGTTCGAGCATGTCGGCGCGGAAACGTGGAACGGCTCGCTGCTGTCCATGCGTCCGGGCGCGCGGCTCGTCACCTGCGGCTCGACCTCGGGCGTGTCGGTGAACATGAACCTGATGCAGCTCTTCCAGCGCCAGTACCGCATCATCGGCTCCTTCGGTGCGCCGATCCGCGCCATCGCCGACGGCCTCAAGCGCATGGAGCGCGGCGTGCTGCCGGTCATCGATTCCGAGTTCCCGCTCGAACAGTTCGGCTCCGGGCTGGAGCGGCTGGAAACCCGCCGCGTGTTCGGCAAGGTCGTCATCACCTTCTGAACGCGGACCCGTCCCGACAACCCGGCCTCCCGATGCCCCCTGCCCGCCCCTGGCACCTCCGGCTGCGCGATGCCACCCTGTCGGCGAGCGTGTGGACGCTCATGCGGCTGCTGCGGCTGCAACCGCCGCGCTTCGCCTCCTGGGCCGGCGGCTTCTGGGCGCGCCATATCGGCCGCTTCACCCCGATCCACCAGCAGTCGCTAAAGAACCTGCGGCTGGCCTTTCCGGAGAAGACCGAGGCCGAGCGCGAGGCGATCGCGGTCGGCATGTGGGACAATCTCGGCCGCATGGCGGGCGAGTTCGTCCATCTCGACCGCATCTGGCAATACAATATGTGGGAGCCGTCGAAGAGCCGGATCGAGACCACGGGCGTCTCGAACTTCGTGGCCATGCGGATCGACGGCAAGCCGGCACTGGTCTTCACCGCGCATCTCGCCAACTGGGAGCTGCCGGCCATCGCCGCCGCCGCGCAGGGGCTCGACAGCGCGGTGCTGTTCCGCGCGCCGGACAATTCCTTCTTCGCCGACCTGCTGTTCGAGGCGAGAAGCCGGGTGATGGGCAATCTCGTCGCCGCCTCGCATGTCGCGGTGTTCGAGCTTGCCGCCGTGCTCGACCAGGGCAAGCATCTTGGCATTCTGGTGGATCAGGTGCGGCGCGGCGGACCGACGGTGCAGTTCTTCGGGCAGCCCTGCTCGTCCAATCCCACCATCGCCCGCCTCGCCCGGCTGTATGAGTGCCCGGTGCACGGCGTGCGGGTGATCCGCCTGCCCGAAGGCCGCTTCCGCATCCAGTGCACGCCGGCGCTCGACCTGCCGCGCGACGCGAAGGGCAAGATCGACGTCGACGGCGCCATGCAGGCGATCACCTCGGTGGTCGAGGGCTGGGTGCGCGAGCATCCCGAGCAGTGGACCTGGTTCTACAAGCGCTGGCGGATGTAACGCGTCGCGGGCGGGACAGCGCCGTGCCGTCAGGCGGCGCGGTCGGCCGGCGCATAGGGCGCGATCTGCCCGATCTCTTCCGCAAGCCGTGCGCCCTCGGTCTCGACCTCATAGGCCTGTTGCAGGTTCAGCCAGAAATTCGGCGTGGTCGAGAAGAAGCGGCCGAGACGCAGGGCCGTGTCGGTAGAGATGCCGATCTCCTCGCGAACAATGCGCTCGATGCGCGTGCGGGGCAGATCGAGCGCCTTCGCCAGCTTGCCCGCGCTCATGCCGAGGGGAACGAGGTATTCCTCCCGCAGGATCTCGCCGGGATGCATCGGGCGGGCAAATCTCACAGCCATGACCAACCTCCCATCATCCTAGTGATAATCGACGATCTCGACGTCCTCGGCGCCCGCATCGGTCCAGCGAAAGCAGATACGCCACTGGTCATTGATGCGGATGGAATGCTGGCCGGACCTCTCGCCCTTCAGCATCTCCAGCCGATTGCCCGGCGGGGAACGCAGATCGTCCAGAGCCACGGCGGCGTCGATGGCTCTCAGGCGCCGCTCCGCCGGACGGAGCAGGTCCGCAGGGAAACCCTTCGGCACCTTGCCGGCAATGACCGCCTCGACGAATCTGCCCCTAGTCGAGAGGATCAGCGACGCCTCCCCGATACCTGTATCATTCCACGATACATAAGCCTGTGCAAGGCTATGTATCGTGGAATGATACACAAATCCATGACCGCGTGCGCTGGTCCCATACTCGGGCACCCAAACAAAAAGGCGCCCCGTGGGGCGCCTTTCGCGTTTCGTTCGGAGGATGGGAACCCGCGGGCCGGCCAGCGGCCCGCCCGTCACTTGCCGCGCTTGAAGTTGCTCCAAGTGCGGGTGACGACGCGCTGCACCTTCTGCGGATAGGTGGTGACGGTGAACAGCTTCGCCTGCGTCTCCTTGTCCGGGTAGATCGCCGGATTGTCGAGGATCGCCTTGTCGATGAACTTCTGCGCCCCCTCGCTGCCGCTGGCATAGGAGATGTAGTTCGAGTTCTTCGCCGCGACCTCGGGCTTCATCATGAAGTTGATGAAGGCCAACGCCTCGTCGGGATGCGGGGCATCCTTCGGAATGGCGAAGTTGTCGAACCACATGAGCGCACCTTCCTTCGGGATGATGTACTCGATGTTGATCGGCGGCTTGCCGGTCTTCTCGGCGGCTTCCTCGGCACGGGCCTTGGCCTGGAACACGTCGCCCGACCAGCCGGTCGCGATGCAGATGTCGCCGCCGGCGAGCGCGTTGATGTAGCCCGACGAGTCGAACTTCTTGATGAAGGGACGGATCTTGGCCAGCAGCTCGCCGGCCGCCTCGATGTCCTTCGGGTCCTTGGAATTCGGATCCTTGCCGAGATAGCGCAGCGCGGTCGGGATGATCTCTTCCGGGCCGTCCAGCATGTAGACGCCGCAATCCTTCAGCTTCTTCAGGATTTCCGGCTTGAAGATGATGTCCCAGCTGTTGAGCGGGATGTCGCCGAGGCGTTCCTTCACCTTGTCGACGTTCATGCCGATGCCGGTGGTGCCCCACATGTAGTTCACGGCATAGTCGTTGCCGGGATCGTACACGGCGAGCCGGTCGGAGATCAGCGGCCACTGGTACTGGATGTTCGGCAGCTTGGCCTTGTCCAGCTTCAGGAAGACGCCCGCCTGGATCTGGCGCTGCAGGAAGGAGCCGGTCGGCACAACCACGTCATAGCCGGTCTTGCCGCCGAGGAGCTTGGTCTCGAGCACCTCATTGGAGTCGAAGACGTCGTACCGGACCTTGATGCCGGTTTCCTTCGTGAACTCCTCCAGCACCGACTCGTCGATGTAGTCGGACCAGTTGTAGACGTTCACGACCTTCTCCTGTGCCGACGCCGGCACGATGGCCAGCGCGGACAGAAGGCCTGCCGCGATTGTCGTTAGGAGGCGGGACATCCTATTCTCCTCGGGAAGTTGGTTGTTTGAGTGGGTTTCGGAACCACAGCATTCCAAGGCTAGAGCGTGGACGGATTTTGCTCAACCCTTGGCCGTGCTCACAAATAGGTCTCGTACTCCAGCGGATTGATGCGGCGCTCGAAGGCCGCCAGCTCGGCCTCCTTCATGATCGCGAAGACGCGTTGATATTCGGCGCCGAAGGCGCGGGCCACGAAGTCAGATCCCGCGAAGTCGCGGATGGCCTCGCCCATGTCGTAGCTAAGGCCCGGGGCCCCCTGCTCATAGGCGTTGCCGGTGAGCGGCGGCGGCGGCTCCATCCCGCGCTCGATGCCCTCCAGCATTCCCGCCAGGATCGCCGCCAGCACGAGGTGCGGATGGGCGTCCGCCCCGGCGATGCGGTGCTCCAGCCGGCGCGCCTTGGGCGGGCCGTTCGGCACCCGCACCGCCACCGCGCGGTTGTCGTAGCCCCAGGAGATGCTGGTCGGCGCGTAGCTGCCCGGCACCAGACGGCGGAAGCCGTTATAGCTCGGCACGTAGAGCACGGCGGTGTCGGTCATGGTGGCGAGCAGGCCGGCCGCGCCCTGGCGCAGCAGACGCTCGCCGGCCTCGCCGGCGCCGAAGGCGTTGCCGCCGTCATTATCCGTCAGGCTGACATGCACATGCATGCCCGAGCCGGCGAAGTCGAGGAAGGGCTTGGCCATGAAGCTCGCCCGCACGCCGTGCTTGCGCGCCACGCCGTCGATCAGCCGGCGCAGCAATATGGCGTCGTCGGCGGCCGCCATGGCGTCGCGGCGGTGATAGAGGTTCACCTCGTACTGGCCGGGTGCCGCCTCGGAGATCACCGTATCGGCCGGCAGGCCCTGGATGCGGGCCGCCTCGCGGATGTCGTGCAGCAGCGGCGCATAGGCGTCGAGGTCGGACATCGAATACATGTTCTGCCGCGCCGGCCCGCCGGAAGAGGCCGGGAACACCGGCTCCGGCACGCCGCCGGGACCCGGCGCGGGCTTGAGCAGGTAGAATTCCAGCTCGAAGGCGACGCAGGGGTGCAGGCCGCGCGCGGCGAGGCGTTCCACCTGATGGGCGAGCTTGTGGCGCGGGTCGAGTTCCCACGGGCGCTCGCCACCGCGCCCGTCCGGCTCGTACATGGACAGCATGACCTGCGCCGCCGGACGCGGCGACCACGGCACCGGAGTCAGCGTGCCCGGCACGGGACGGCAGATGCCGTCGCGGTCGCCGGTCTCGATGTGGATGCCGGTCTCCTCCACCTCGCGGCCCCATATGTCGAGGCCGAAGATGGAGAGCGGAATGGCGACGCCGTCGCCCCAGATCTTGCCGCCCGCTGCGCCGGGGATCCATTTGCCCCGAAGCACGCCATGCGTGTCGGGCAACAGCACCTCGACGATCTCCGGCGCGCCATGGGCGGCGACATAGGCGCCGAACGCGTCGGTGTGAATATCGGTTTCGCTCGCAGCGGCCGTGGCGTCTCCCACGGCTTCGGGCAATGGCATGATCCACCTGGATAAAGTCGTCACGTCGATTTGGTCATGGCCGCAGGGGAGCGGTCAAGCCGGTGTCCTTGTGCCACGAGGAACGGCTTGACGCACGCAAAAATGTGATCACATTCTGCGGCAACCCTGTTCGGGACCCCTCCGGGACCCACTCTCACCGCGCGAGTGCATCATGCCGCTTCCCACCTCGACCGCCGCGCTGCGCGCGCTGGACGCCGCCCATCACCTGCACCCGTTCAGCGACATGAAATCGCTGAACGCCGAGGGCTCGCGCATCGTCGTGAAGGCGGAAGGCGTGTGGCTGACCGACTCCGAGGGCAACCGCATCCTCGACGGCATGTCGGGCCTGTGGTGCGTGAATGTCGGCTATGGCCGCGAGGAGATCGTCGAGGCGGTGGCCGCGCAGATGCGCGAACTTCCCTATTACAACACCTTCTTCAAGACGACCCACAAGCCGGCCATCGAGCTTGCCGCCAAGCTCGCCGAGCTGACCCCGCCGCAGTTCAACAAGGTGTTCTTCACCGGCTCGGGCTCGGAATCCAACGACACGGTGATCAAGCTGGTCCGCCGCTATTTCCAGATCAAGGAAAAGCCGGAGAAGAAGATCATCATCTCCCGCCGCAACGCCTATCACGGCTCCACCGTCGCCGCCGGCAGCCTGGGCGGCATGGCGCCGATGCACGGGCAGAGCGCGCCGATCCCCGACATCATGCACATCGCCCAGCCCTATTTCTGGGGCGAGGCGCGCCAGGGCGAGACGCCGGAGGAATTCGGCCTGCGCACCGCCCGCGCGCTGGAAGCCGCCATCGACGCCATGGGCGAGGACCGCATCGCCGCCTTCATCGCCGAGCCGATCCAGGGCGCCGGCGGCGTCATCATCCCGCCCGCCAGCTACTGGCCGGAGATCGCCCGCATCTGCCGCGAGCGCGACATCCTGTTCATCTCGGACGAGGTGATCTGCGGCTTCGGGCGCACCGGCAACTGGTTCGGCTGCGAGACCTTCGGCACCCGGCCGGACATTCTCGTCATGGCCAAGGGCATCACCTCCGGCTACATGCCGCTGGGCGCCGTGATGGTGGCCGACCGCGTGGCGGAGGTACTGCTGGAGGGCGGCGACTTCAACCACGGCTACACCTATTCCGGCCATCCGGCCGCCTGCGCCGCCGCGCTGGCCAATCTCGACATCATGGTGCGCGAGAAGCTGGTGGAGCGCGTCGCCGACGACGTCGGCCCCTATCTCAAGGCGCAGTGGTCGCAGCTTGCCGAGCACCCGCTGGTCGGCGAGGCGCCGATGGTCGGCCTCGTCGGCGCGCTGGAGCTGACCCCGGACAAGCGCGGCCGCACCAAATTCGCCGATGTCGGCAAGGTCGGCACGCTCGCGCGGGATTTCTCCTTCCGCAACAACCTGGTGATGCGCGCGGTCCGCGACCGGCTCATCATCGCCCCGCCGCTGGTCATCTCGCATGGCGAGATCGACGAACTGGTCGGGCGCGCCCGCAAGACGCTCGACGAGACCTATGCCGAGCTCAAGCGCTGGGGCTGGGTGGGCTGAACCGACCGGGGCCGCGCGCAGAGGTCTCCCCCAGGCTGCGGCGCGCGGCGCGAAATCGTGCTTAGATGCGGGTGAAGGCAAGCAATACGGGCCGGCCGCGATGAACGCCGTGACGTCGATCGCCGAAGGGCCGGGCGTAAGCCCGGCGCGCACCGCCGCGCTCCGCGCGGAGGCCGAGGCGCTTTATCTCGGCACAAGGCCCAACACCCGCGCCGCCGCCGGCGCCGCCGCGCATCTGCTCGACGGCGTGCCGATGCACTGGATGGTCGACTGGTCGACGCCGGTGCCGCTGGTCATCCGCGAGGCGCATGGCGCGCGGCTCCTCGACGTCGACGGCCATGGCTATGACGATTTCTGCCTCGGCGACACCGCCTCCCTGTTCGGCCACGGCCCCGCCCCGGTGGCGGAGGCGCTGGTGGCGCAGGCGCGCCGGGGCCTCGCCACCATGCTGCCGAGCCCGGATGCCGCCGCCGTCGGCGACCTGCTCGCCGCCCGCTTCGGCCTGCCCTTCTGGCAGATCGCCACCACCGCCACCGACGCCAACCGCTTCGCCCTGCGCGCCGCCCGCGCGGCGACCGGGCGCCCGCGCATCCTCGTCTTCGACGGCGCCTATCACGGCGCGGTGGACGAGGTGTTCGTCGAGATCGGCCCGGACGGGCGGGTGCGCAACCGTCCGGCGCTGATCGGCGAGCCGCGCGACCTCACCGTGCTGACCCGCGTGGTGCCGTTCAACGACCTCGACGCGGTGGAGACGGCGCTGGCCGACCACACGGTCGCCTGCGTCATCGCCGAGCCGGTGATGACCAACTGCGCCATGGTGCTGCCGCAGCCCGGCTTCCATGAGGGGCTGCGCGAAATCACCCGCCGGCACGGAACGCTGCTGCTGATCGACGAGACCCACACCCTTTCCACCGGGCCGGGCGGCTACACCGGCGCCTTCGGACTTCAGCCGGACATCTTCGTTGTCGGCAAGGCCATCGCCGGCGGGGTGCCGGCCGCCGTCTGGGGCATGAGCGAGGAAGCCGCCGCGCGCTTCGGCGCCGCCCGGCGCGGCCGGCCCGACGGCCATTCCGGCCTCGGCACCACGCTGTCGGGCAGCCCGCTCCAGCTCGCGGCGCTGCGCGCCACGCTGGAGAAGGTCGCCACCGACGACGCCTACGCCGACATGAACCGCCTCGCCGACCGGATGGAGGCGGGACTGTCGCAGGTGCTGGCGGCCGCCGGCCTGCCCTGGCACGTCGCCCGCTGCGGCGCGCGGGTCGAGGTGGTGCGCGCGCCCGCCCCGCTCACCGACGGAAAGCAGGCCAAGGGCGCGCATTACCCGGCGCTGGAAGCGGCGATCCATCTCGCATTGCTGGTGCGCGGGGTTCTGATCTCGCCCTTCCACGACATGATGCTGGCCTCGCCCGCGACCGGCGAGGAACAGGTCGAGCGGCTGATCGAGGCGACGCGCGACGTGGTGCGCCACCTCACCGCCTGACGAGGACGGATTGCCCCCGCCCCCGGGCCCGGCTCAGCCCTTGTCGGTATCGAACCCGGCGTCCTTCCAGGCGAGGATGCCGCCGGCCATGTGCCGGTGAAGGTCGATGCCGGCCGCCTGCGCGGCGGCGGCGGCCTTCTGCGAGCGCTGGCCGGAGCGGCACGAAAACACCAGCGTCTTCTCGCCCGGATCGGGCAGCGCGTGCGCGTCGAAGGTGGAGAGCGGAAAGTCGACCGCGCCGGGAATGCGCTCGGCCGCCGTCTCGTTCGGCTCGCGCACATCCACCAGAAGAATGGTCCCGGCTTCGAGCCCGGCCTTCACATCCTCGACCGAGAGATGTTCGATCACGCCGCCGAACGGATTGGGCTGCATCGTCTGCGCTCCTCAAGCTGTCCAGAGGCAGGTAGACCTACCGTCCCCGCTCTGCAAGAGGCGAGACGGCGCGTGGCGCGGCGGCCCGGCTCAGTTCGGCCGGGCGGTGGCGACGCCGGCGACCACCAGCAGCCCGCCGACGAAGACCGCCAGCGACGGAATCTCGCCGAACAGCAGCGCCGCCAGCGCCACCCCGACGACGATCTGAAGCAGCAGCACCACCGAGATCAGGCCCGCCGGCAACCGGCCCAGCGCGAAGGTGGCGAGCCCCTGCCCCGCCGCATGGGCGAGGATGCCGAGGCCGATCACCGCGAGGAGCCCCTTCAGGCTCTGCGGCAGCAGCGTCTCGCCGGTCGCCACCGCCCAGCCGAGGCAGAGCGCGGCGCCCGTGCTGGAGGCGATCAGCGACGCCATGCCGCCGCCCAGCGGCACCGCTTCGGCGGTAGCCGCGCGGCGCACGGCGCGCGTCGTCAGCATGTAGCCGGCATAGAACAGCGCCGCCACGACGCAGAGCAGGTCGCCGAACACGCCGACCGGATGGGCGCCGGTGCCGTTCGTGTGCAGCGCGCTGCTGGCGATGATGACGAGCGTGCCCGACAGCGCCATCGCCAGCGCGATCATCAGCCCGCGCGTGGGGCGTTCGCGCAGGATCAGCCAGCCGAACACGAAGACGAACACCACGGCGAGATTGCCGAGCAGCACCGCATTGGCCGTGCTGGTCTGGGCGAGCCCCTTGTGGAAGACGATGAGGTCGGCGCCGAAGAACAGCCCCGCCAGCGCCGCCAGCAGGAATTGGCGCCGGGTGAGCCGGGGCGCCGGTCGGCCGGCACCGGCGCTGCGCTGCGCCGAGCGATGTTCGGCATAGGCCCACACCAGAGTCGGACCGAGCGCGAAGAACAGCCGCCAGAAGCCGATCGCCGCCGGCCCGGCATCGGCCACGCGGACCAGGATCGGCGAGAAGCCGATGCACATCGCCGCCAGCACGACGGCGAAGAAGGCCTGCCGGCGCCGCTGCGCCTCGGCATCCGTCGCCGGGTGCGAGCCGGCCGGGAGGGAATCGGGAAGCGCGCACAGCGCGGGGGCCGCCAGGGCGGCGGGAGGCGGAGACATTGCCGGACTCGACGGAAGCGACGTTGCAACGGGAGATGGGAGCGGACGCCACAGCGGGCGAGCGCTCCGAATGCGTGTCTATCGCGGGATCTGGCATCGCAAAAGCGAATTTATTTTGTCGTTGCATTGACAATTCTGATATGAAGATCCGGGCGCCGGATGGCGCCGCGATCCACCTCCCAACGGGCCGGAGGCCGCGATGCGTCATCTCGATACCGAATCCCTCGGCATGCTGATCGCCATCGTCGACACGGGCGGCTTCACCGCCGCCGCCGAACGCGTGGGACGCACGCAGTCGGCCGTCTCGGCGCGCATCGCCCAGCTTGAGGACAGTCTCGGCGTGCGGCTGCTGGAGCGCTCGCGCCGGGGCATCTCGCTCACCGAGACGGGGGAGCGGCTGGTCGCCCATGCCCGCCGGCTGCTCGCCTATGAAAGCGAGGCGCTGGCCGACCTCAAGGGCGGCACGCCCGAGGGCAGCGTGCGGCTCGGCATGCCCGACGATTATGTCGACGCCTATTTCACCCCCACCATCGCCCGCTTCGCCGCCGCCTATCCGCGCGTCGAGATCTCGATCCGCTCGGACCTGTCCAAGAACATCGAGCCCGAGGTCGAGCGCGGGCATATCGACGTCGCCCTGCTGACCCGCGACCTGTCCCGCCCGACCGGCGAGCTGATCAAGCGCGAGAAGCTGCTCTGGCTGGCGGCACGCGGCCACCGGCCGGAGCGCAACGCCCCGCTGCCGCTGGCGCTGTTCCCCACCGGCTGCCGGGTGCGCCCGCACATCTCGGCGACGCTCGACAAGGCCGGGCTGAGCTGGCGCGTCGCCTGCACCTCCTCCTCGCAGGGCGGCATCCACGCCGCGATCGAGACCGGCCTGTGCATCACCGCCCTGCCGGAATGCGCGGCACCGGCCGAATGGCGCCGGCTCGGCCCGGCCGACGGCCTGCCGCCGCTGCCCGATATCGAGATCGCGCTGCTGCTGGCCCCCGCCGCCTCCTCGGCGGCGCGCCGGCTCGCCGACATGCTGCGCGCGGCGCTGGCCATGCCCTCGGTGGTCGCCGCCGCCTGAGACCTTCCCGACGGATTCGCGGACATGCCGGGCGGCCGCCAGCGCCCGGCAGGGTTTCGCCCGACTCGTTCAACAATCTTGGATTGCAGATATAATCGTTATGCACTAACGATTGTACCGTCGTTCGTTGGGCTTGTGGGGGATCCAGGGACATGGCGCGGCTGCCGAGACGGACACAACCGGCGGACCCGGACGCGCCCGTGCAGGCCTTCCGGCAGATCGTCGCGACGATCATGCTGCTCGCCTATTGCGTGCCGATCATCGGCTGGACCGTCTACGGCGTCACCCAGGTCAACCCCCGCGCCTGGGAACTGGAGAACGAATGGGTCCTCGGCACGGTGACCTCCTTCGCCGAGAACTCCACCGGAACGCTCAACCTGCTGCGGCAGATCCTGCTGCCCCTGCTGGCGGCCCTGACCGCGAGCCTGCTGGTCAGCAACACGCATACGCGGATCCTGTTCGGCGTGCTCGTCGTGGTGTCGACCCTGGCGCTGCTCTCCAGCCTGATCGGCGCCTTCCTTTTCGCGCCGGATCACTGGGAGAACGCGGCGGTGAACCGCGCCTTCTTCTCCGATCTCGCCTCCTCGCTCGCCGTCTATGTGATGCTTCTGGTCGGGCTGAAGCTATGAGAACGCACCTCTGCCAACGGTTCCTCGCCGCCGCCGCTCTGGCCGCCATCTTCGTATTGGCGCCCGAGCGCCCGGCGGCCGCGCAGGGCGCGACGGCCGATCCCTCGCAGTTCACGCTCCATTTCAGCACCGACCCCGACACCGCCCTCCAGCGCGTGTCGATCTGGCGCAATGGCGGGCGCATATCGCTTGCCGACGCGACGAACGGTCCACCACCGGGACCCAGGGTGCCGCTGCACATCGCCCTCGCCCCGCCGCTGCCCGAGCCGCTCTGGCTCGTGGCGGACTGGAAGAACGGCGGCGGTTATGCCGCCTACCCCATCCTTCTCGTCCATAGCCTCGCCGGTCTTCAGGCGGACATGCTGTTCGTCAAGGACGCCTCCGGCAAGCCATCGAGCCGGGACATCCGCCAGCGCTGCGAGCGCGAGACGGTCAAGGGCGACGAGCACGCGTTCCGCATGTACTTCTTCTGCAAGGCTGCCGCCGTCGCCATGGTCGAGGACGAGGACATTCTGCGGCGGGCGGCGCTGCAGGGCTGGCTCAAGGCCAACCGGGCATTGCTCGACGCCGTAAAGCCGGTCTCACCCTTCACCTACGACCCCGATCTGGCCGAGGCGCTGCGCAACGTCGTCGCCAAGGCCGACTAGGAGGGCGATCCCGAGAACTGGAAGCCGCTGCGCATCGAGGATGCCCGCCAGTTCGTGGAGGCCTTCGACGCGCGCGGCATCAGCCTCTACCGACTGGTGACGCCGCTGAAGAACGCCGGTGACATAGAGGGCGCGCTGGCGATGCTCGCCTATGTGAGCGCGGCCTATGACAAGCAGGTCGGGCCGGGCGGCACCCGCACGGTGGACGGGGTGAACCGCAAGCAGCTGGACGAGGACCGCGCCTATCTGGAAACGCTGCTGCGCGAACGCGGATCCCGGCGCCGCTAGCCTCGCATCCGCCGGCTTCGGGGGCCCCGCCGTCCGGCATTCGCCCGTCATCGAAATTTCACATGCATCGTGCCGGAGCGTGAGCTAACGCTCGCGCCATGAGCGAACCGCATCCCTCCCCCACAACCGCCCACGCCGGAACCTCGCGCGAGGTGTTCCTCGCCTTCCTGCGCCTCGGCGTCACCTCGTTCGGCGGGCCGGTCGCGCATCTCGGCTATTTCCGCGAGGATCTGGTGCGCCGCCGGCGCTGGCTCAGCGAGGAGACCTACGCCAATCTGGTCGCGCTGTGCCAGTTCCTGCCGGGCCCCGCCTCCAGCCAGGTCGGCATGGCGATCGGGCTGATGCGCGCCGGCCCCGCCGGCATGGCGGCGGCATGGCTCGCCTTCACCCTCCCCTCGGCGCTGATCATGCTCGCCGTCGCCTATGGCGTGATGCAGGCCGACGCCACCGGCATTGGCGGGGGCTGGCTCGCCGGGCTCAAGGTCGCGGCCGCCGCGATCGTCGCCGACGCGGTGCTGGGCATGGCGAAGAACCTGTGCCCGGACCGGACGCGCCGCAGCCTCGCCCTCCTCGCCGCCGCCGCGGCGGCATTGGCGCCCGGCGCCTTCGGGCAGATCGGCGTGATCGCCGGCGGCGCGCTGGCGGGGCTCGCCTTCATCCGGCTCGACACCGCGCCGGTGCACGAGCCGGCCGGTCATCACCTGCCGGGGCGCATCGCCTCGCTGGCCGCCCTCGCGCTGTTCGCCGCGCTGCTGGTCGGCCTGCCGGTTCTGGCGCGGGCGAGCGGCGATCCCGGCGTCGCGCTGTTCGACACGCTCTACCGCGCCGGCGCGCTGGTGTTCGGCGGTGGCCATGTGGTGCTGCCGCTGATCGAGGCCGAGCTGGTGCGGCCCGGCGGGCTGACGCAGGAGGTGTTTCTCGCCGGCTATGGCGCCGCGCAGGCGGTGCCCGGCCCGCTGTTCAGCTTCGCCGCCTATGTCGGGGCGATGATGCCGGGACCGCCGAACGGCGCTCTGGGCGGCGCCGTCGCGCTGGTCGGCGCCTTCCTTCCGTCGGCGCTGCTGGTCTATGCCGCGCTGCGCTTCTGGTCCCGCCTTGCCGCCGACCGACGGGTGCGCGACGCGATGGCTGGGGTCAATGCCGCCGTGGTCGGCCTGCTCGGCGCCGCCTTCTGGGACCCGGTGGTGACGTCGAGCGTCACGTCGGGCCGCAGCTTCGCGCTGGCGCTGCTCGCCTATCTCGCGCTGGTGCTGTGGCGCGTGCCGGCCTGGGCGGTGGTCGCCGGCGCCGCCTTCGGCGGCGCCGTATTTCTGTGAGGCCCGGCCCGGAGGCTCAGCCCCGCGTGACCTTGAAGGGCGAGAAGCTCTGGCAGCTCGCGAAGGCCTGGATGCGGTTGATGTTGACCCGACGGGGCAGCGTCGTGGCGAAGAACACCTGCTCGGCGATGTCCTCGGCCGTCATCGCATCGGTCCCGGCATAGACGCCCTGCGACTTCGTGGCGTCGCCATGGAAGCGCACCAGCGAGAACTCGGTCTCGACCATGCCCGGCTCGATATTGGTCACGCGCACGCCGGTGCCGGCCACGTCGGCGATCAGGTTCAGCGCGAACTGCTTCACGAAGGCCTTGGTGGCGCCGTAGGTGTTGCCGCCGGGATAGGGATAGTCGCCGGCCACCGAGCCGGTGAAGACCACATGGCCCTCCTTGCGCTCGACCATGGCCGGCAGCGTCGCGCGCACCGTGTACAGCAGGCCCTTGATGTTGGTCTCGACCATGTCGTCCCAGTCGTCGAGGCTGGCGGCCTGCGCCGGTTCGAGACCGAGCGCCAAGCCGGCATTGGCGAACACCACGTTGAAGGGGGCGAAGGCCTCCGGCAGCCCCGCCAGCGCGGCGACCAGCGCGTCATTGTCGCGCACATCGACCTCGAGCGGATGGAAGCGGGCGCCGAGTTCGTCGCGCAGGCCGATCAGGCGGTCGGCGCGGCGTCCGGTGCCGACGACATGGGCACCCGCCAGCGCGAAGCGCCGGGCGGTGGCGGCACCGATACCGGAAGTGGCTCCGGTGACAAGGACACGCAGGGTGGCAGGATCCAGCATCTGATACATGGCGCAGCTCCTCTCGCTGCGCCGCACATAGAGCAGTTCCGGCGAGAATTGAACGGCCTTCGTGTCCAATACGCCGGATATAAGCGCGGTCCGGGCCGCCCGAACGGGTCCGGAGGTAGCATCCGGGGGTGGCAGGTGCGCGCCCGGACCCGATGCGTTAAGGTCCTGTTGACCATGGCTGAAGCAATCTCGGCGAACGGAGCCGCCATTCCCCCGGGGTCATGCTGATGCCACGATCCTTGGGGAAACAGGGTCTTGTCGACGGCCCCAGGGCGCCGTACGCGTGATACGAATGGATAAACGTCCGGAACCGGTTCCGCCCGGACGAGGAGTGCAGGGCCGATGAAGCTTTCCGTTGCCGTCGCCACGACCGCCGCCGCCGTCCTTCTGGGCGGTTGCAGCACCGTTCTGGACGGCTTCGGCGGTTCGTCTTCCTCCCCGGTCGAGACCAGCCAGATCACCCCCGCCCCTTCCGGTTCGATCGAGAGTTCTCCCGTCGCCGCGCCGGGCGAGCCGGGCTACGGCGCCAACGCGTCGAGCGCCGCCGCCGCCGTCACGCCGCGCGCCACCACCGCCTCGGCCGTGGCGCTGTCGCCGCCGCCGGCCACCGCGCCGGGCGGCGTCGCCTATGCCGAGCCGGGTGCAGCCCGCACGCAGCTCGCCGGCACCTGGACCTATGGCTGGGACGACGGCCAGAAGAAGTGCAAAGTCACGCTGTCGACCGATCGCGGCATGACCGGCTTTGCCGCCAATGCCGACGTCGACTGCCCGAACGACATCTTCATGACCAAGGGCTGGGATGTGTGGGGCAACGAAATCGTGCTCCAGAATCATCTCGGCAAGGTCACGGCGCGGCTCCAGCCGGCGGCCGCCGGCCAGTATGACGGCGTCGCCACCGGCGATGGCGCCAAGGTCACGCTGACCCGCTCCTGAGAGCCGGACCTCGCGAATGACTGGACCAATCCAGTCATTTCGCAGATTTGATACCACCAAATACCGATAATCACTTATTCGCTGCCGGCGACGCGCCGTGCGACGGCGCAAAAACTGTCTCACATTCGAAATATCTGCCGCTTGTCTTCGTATTGTCTCGGATACCGGCAACCATGCGACTGTGAGAACTTCGCCACACCGGCATTCACATCCGCGGGAACTCGAAAATAGTTCGTGCGTTGCCGGACCGGGCGCCTCATCCTGTGCATGAGGAAAGCTGATTGATTCGCTCTGGCGATCGGAGGCTATTGTGATGCTGCAAACAGCGAGCGTGACAGTGAGTACCCCGTCCTCCGCCAAGGTGCGCGAGAGCGAAGCCGGGCGCGTCGCCTATGCGCGGCGCGAGCCCGCCTCGGTGGCCCAAATGATGTCCCAGCACCTCGATCTGGCGCGGCCGGGTTCGGACGCGGAGGCGTTGCGCCTGCTGCGCATCGCCTTTCCGGGCGCCTCGCTCACCGCGCGCGTCGAGGCCATGGCCCGCCGCCCCCGCTGAGGCTTTTACCCCCAGCACATCCGAGGCCGGACACCCGGCCTCGCGGCTTGGCCGCATGCGTCTTCAGTTGAGGTGGCTTGAGCGTCCGTCCGGCGCGTCCTTAGCGGCGCCGGCGGGAACGGCGTCTACGCTCGCGCCGGCCGCGAGGCGGGCCTCATAGGCGCGTGAAAGCTGCGCGTGCCGCATCGCCGAGAAGGGCAGCGCGGCGAGATAGCCGATGCAGATCACCGACAGCACCGTCCACGGCCACGTCACCAGAACGGCGACGAACAGCACCACGCAGATGAAGAGCGGCATCACCTTGTCGCGCGGCACCCGCGCGCCGAGCCGCTTGCCCGAGAAGGCCGGCACCTTCGAGACCATCAGCAGCGCCACGGCGAGACAGTAGGCGGCCGCCACCGCCGGCGAGGCCACGAGGCGCGGCAGGCCGATCAGTTCCAGATAGACCGGCAGCAGCACGCAGATCGCCCCCGCCGGCGCCGGAACGCCGGTGAAGAAGTCCGAGGCGAAGGGCGGCTTGTTGGGGTCTTCCAGCATCACGTTGAAGCGCGCGAGGCGCAGCGCCGCGCAGATCGCGAAGGCGAGCGCGGCGATCCAGCCCACCGAGCCCAGCGTCTCGAGGCCCCACATGTACAGCACGAGGCCGGGGGCCACGCCGAAGCACACGAAGTCGGAGAGGCTGTCCAGCTCGGCGCCGAAGCGCGAGGTGCCCTGCAGCAGGCGGGCGAGCCGGCCGTCGAGCCCGTCGAGCACCGCCGCCAGCACGATGGCGCCGAGCGCCAGCTCCAGCCGCCCCTCTATGGCCATGCGAATGCCGGTGAGGCCGGCGCACAGCGCCAGCAGCGTCACCAGATTGGGCAGCAGCACCCGCATCGGCACCGCCTGGAAGCGGCGGCGACGCGGCTCGGGCGTGTCCTGCTCGGCGTCAGGATCGAAGGGAGGGAACAGGTCGGCCATCTCTCGCGCTCGCTCCGGCGTTTGTTCAATCGACCCGATAGGTGGGCTCGGGTCCCTGCGCGGCAAGATCGGCCAACACCGTCTCGCCGGCAATGGCCCGCTGGCCCTCCGACACGGCCGGACGCGTGCCGGCCGGCATGTAGACGTCGACACGCGAGCCGAAGCGGATCAGGCCGAAGCGTTCGCCCGGCGCCACGCTGTCGCCCTCGCGCACGAAGCTGACGATGCGGCGGGCGACGAGGCCGGCGATCTGCACCACGCCGAAGCGACCGACGGCGGTCTCCAGCACCATGCCGCTGCGCTCATTGTCGTCGCTCGCCTTGTCGAGATCGGCGCTGAGGAACTTGCCAGGCCGGTAGGCGATGCGGCTCACCTGACCGGCGAGCGGGGCGCGGTTCACGTGCACGTCGAAGACGTTCATGAAGATGCACACGCGCGGCAGCGGGGCGTCGCCCAGCCCCAGTTCGGCGGGCGGCACGGCGGGGCCGACGAGGCAGACGCGCCCGTCCGCCGGCGACACCACCAGCCCCTCGCGCACCGGCGTCACCCGCTCGGGGTCGCGGAAGAAATAGGCGATCCAGACGGTGATCAGCACGGCGATCCAGCCGAGCGGGGGAACGAGCCACAGCAGCACGGCCGAGACCGAGGCGCCGATCAGGAGGAACGGATAGCCTTCCCGATGGACCGGCACGAGGCCGCTGCGGATGGAATCGAGCACGGACATCAGGTGGCCTTTCGCGAGGGTGCCGCCGACAGGAGTTCCGCGACAGGTAGGGCCAGCCGGCCCGCCCGTCAAATGCCGGCTCGCCGCAGCGTCATGCGCGCAAGGGGTCAGGCCGCCGCGTCGTCGGTGGCGGGCTCCTCCACCTCGCCGGCGGCCTTGAGCGTCTCGCGGGCACGCTCGGCCTCGCGCTGGCGTTCCCACATGGAGTGGTAAAGGCCCCGGCGCAGCATCAGCGCCGCATGGGTGCCGCGCTCGGCGATGCGCCCGCGCTCCAGCACGATGATCTCGTCGGCCGAAACCACCGTGGAGAGCCGGTGCGCGATCACCAGCGTGGTGCGCCCGCGCGAGACGCGCTCCAGCGCGTCCTGGATCTCGCGCTCGGTGTGGCTGTCGAGCGCCGAGGTCGCCTCGTCGAGGATGAGGATCGGCGGGTTCTTCAGGATGGTGCGGGCGATGGCGACGCGCTGCTTCTCGCCGCCGGAGAGCTTGAGGCCGCGCTCGCCGACCTCGGTGGCGTAGCCTTTGGGCGTGCGCCGCACGAAGCCGTCGATCTGGGCAAGCTCGGCGGCGCGCGCCACCTCCTCGTCGGAGGCGCCGGCGCGGCCGTAGCGGATGTTGTAGCCCAGCGTGTCGTTGAACAGCACCGTGTCCTGCGGGACCATGCCGATGGCCGCGCGCAGGCTGTCCTGCGTGACCTCGCGCAGATCCTGCCCGTCAATGGTGATGCGGCCCTCATTGAGGTCGTAGAAACGGAACAGCAGCCGCGAGATGGTCGACTTGCCGGCGCCGGAGGGGCCGACAATGGCCACCGTGCGCCCGGCGGGCACCTCGAAGGAGACGCCCTTGAGGATTTCGCGGTCGGGATCGTAGGAGAAGCGCACATCCTCGAAGCGCACCGTGCCGCCCTTAAGCTCCAGCGGGCGGGCCTGCGCGGTGTCCCTCACCTCGGGCGAGCGGGCGAGGATGGTGAACATCGCCTCGATGTCGATCAGCGACTGCTTGATCTCGCGATAGATCATGCCGAGGAAGTTCAGCGGCTGGTAGAGCTGGACCATCATGGCGTTGACCATGACGAAGGAACCAACCGACTGCCGCCCGGCGCGGATGTCGAACACGCACAGCGCCATGGTCGCGGTCAGGCCCAGCGTGAAGATCGCCGCCTGCCCGGCATTGAGCCAGGCCAGCGAGGTGTGGGTGTGCACGGA
This sequence comes from Ancylobacter sp. TS-1, assembly GCF_009223885.1. Lineage (NCBI taxonomy): Bacteria > Pseudomonadati > Pseudomonadota > Alphaproteobacteria > Hyphomicrobiales > Xanthobacteraceae > Ancylobacter > Ancylobacter sp. TS-1. The sequence continues at coordinate 278,950 of NZ_CP045144.1, read as the reverse complement.
GGCGCGCTCATAGCGGCCCATGGAGCGGTCGTAGCGGTCCGCTTCCCACTTCTCGGCGCCGAAATACTTCACCGTCTCGTAGTTCAGCAGGCTGTCGACTGCCTTGGCGTTGGCGTCGGTATCGCTCTCGTTCATCGCCGCCCGGATGCCCATCCGGTGCTCGGTCATCAGGAAGGTGAAGAAGGTGTAGCCGAGGATCATGGCGACGGTGGCCGCCACGTAGCGCCAGTCGAACTGCCAGAACAGCACGCCGATCACCATGGCGAATTCCAGGATGGTCGGGCCCAGATGCAGCACCAGCATCCGCACGATGGTCTCGATACCCTCGCGCGAGCGTTCGAGAATACGCGTCAGGCCGCCGGTCTTGCGCTCCAGATGGAAGCGCAGCGACAGCGCGTGCATGTGCTGGAAGGTCTCAAGCGCCAGCCGGCGCACCGCGTGCATCGCCACCTTGGCGAACAGGCCGTCGCGCAGCTGGGTCAGCCCGGCCATGACGATGCGCGAGAAGCCGTAGGCCAGCGTCAGCATCAGCGGCGCGGCGACCAGCAGGCTGATCGCATCGGTGGAGATGTGCGCGCCCTCGCCCTGGGCCACCGCGTCGGTCGCCCATTTGAACAGGAAGGGCGTGACCATGGTGGCGATCTTGGCGAGCACCAGCAGCAGCAGGCCCCAGAGCACGCGGGCGCGCAGGTCGGCGCGGTCCTGCGGCCACAGATAGGGCCACAGGCCCTTCAGGGCGACCAGCAGGCTTCCACGCGGGTTGATGCCGGAGGATTGCGAGGGGCGTGCGACGGGGGTTCCGCCCTCAGCTGCGGACATGCGGCTTCCAGTTCAGTTTCAGTGCGGGCGCGACGCCCGTTTCCCGGTTTCGTTCGTTCAGATAGGCGCTCGGCCGGTTCAGACCAGTGCGCCCTTTCGCGTGGCAGGGTTGCCCGGCGTGCCTTCGGGCCGGGAAGGGTCCGGCGCCGCGCCGAGCAGCGAAAGGAACTGCGCCAGCTCGCCCGCCAGCGCCTCGAAGGTGTCGCGATCGAGACAGTAGCAGGAGCGCGGCCCCTCGATGGTGCCGGTGATGAGGCCGGCCTCCTTGAGCACCTTGAGGTGCTGGGAGACCGTCGACTGCGCGAGGGGGAGCCCGCGCACGATCTCGCCGCACTGGCAGCGCTCGACCTCCGCCAGCGCACGCACGATCGCCAGCCGCGCCGGATGCGCGAGGGCGCGCAGGCGAAGGGCGAGCTGTTCGTCGTCGGCGGGAGAGGACATGCGCAATCGTCTATCGTCGATTGACGATGATCGCAAGACGATTATCCGCATGCCAGCCGTGATTTCCCCGCGGACCCCGCGCACCGGCCGCCGGCGCATTGCGCCCGTCATCGACCGATGTCATTTCGGAAGGGCGCGGGGGAATCGAGAGTGCTTGAACCCGCCCGCGCTGCGGTGCAACGTGGTGTCCATGACGAAGATAAAGAGCGTTTGCGTCTACTGCGGCGCGGCTCCGGGAGCCGACGCCGTCTATATGGAAGTCGCCACCGAACTTGGCCGGCTGTTCGCCGCCGAGGGCATCCGCCTCATCTATGGCGGCGGCGGCGTCGGGCTGATGGGCGCCACCGCGCGCGCCTGCGCCGAGGCCGGCGGCATGGTCACGGGCATCATCCCGGACTTCCTGATCGGCAAGGAGCAGGCCTTCGAGCATGCCCATGAACTGATCGTCACCCATGACATGCACGAGCGAAAGCGGCTGATGTTCGAGCGGGCCGATGCCTTCATCGCCCTGCCCGGCGGCATCGGCACGCTGGAGGAACTGATCGAGCAGCTCACCTGGGTGCAGCTCAACCGTCATTCCAAGCCGGTCATGGCGCTCAACGTCGCCGGCTTCTGGGACCCGCTGCTGACCCTGCTCGATCACATGCAGTCGACCGGCTTCGTCAATGTCGCCCGGCCGGTGAAGCTCCTGGTGGCGCACAATGTGCGCGCCGTGCTGCCGAAGCTGCAGGCGGCGGTCGCCCATCTCGGCGAGCGCGACCTGCACGGGGCGGCCGAGGAGCGCGTGCTCGACCGGATGTGAGGGCGCACGCGCCTCTCACGTCATCCCGGACGGCCTTCGGGACGAGCCGGGAGCGTGCGCCGAACCGGGAGCGATCCCGGCTTTGCGGCTGCGCCTTCGGCCGGGATGACGAAAAGACGCCCCTCAGTGCACCGGGCCGGCGGGTGCTCCGAGGATCTTTTCCATCGTCGTGTTGGACAGCCAGACCCCGCCGCGCTGCACCGTGTTGCGCTGCATGGGCACGAAGCCGCGCTGCTGGAAGAAGCCGAGCGCGGTGTCGCTGGCGTCCACGGTGAGGCTCTTCGCCCCGCGCGCGGTGGCGAGCTTTTCCACCGCCTCGCACAGCAGCGAACCCACCCCCTCGCCGGCCACCTCCGGGTGGACGTAGAGCATGTCGATCTCGCGATTGTCCTTCAGCGCGGCGAAGCCGACCGGATCGCCATCGCGCGTCGCCACGAGGGTGAGTTGCCCCTCCAGCCGCGCGGCCAGCGCCTCCTCGTCGGCCGCGGCCGCCGCCCAGGCTTCCTGCTGGTCCTCGTCGTAATCCTCGCCGGTCAGGCCGAGAATCGCCGCCTCGGCGATGGCGGCGAGCACCGGCGTCTCGCCCGGCAGTGCCGGGCGCAGCGCGGCGGCGGGACCCCTGTGCGCGTCACCGCTCACCGCTTCGGCTCCCAGCTCGTGGTGCCGTCCTTGTTGTCCTTCAGCGCCACGCCGAGCGCGAGCAGCTCGTCGCGGATGCGGTCGGAGGCGGCCCAGTCGCGGTTGCGGCGGGCCTCGATGCGCTCATGGATGCGCGCCTCGATCTCGGCCTCCGGGAGGGCGAGCGCGGGGGCGCGCGAGGCCTGCCAGTCGCGCAGGGGGCCGGGCGCGAAGCCGAGGAAGGCGAGCGTGCCGGCCAGCGCCTTCTTGCCGGCATGGTCCTTCAGCGCGTGCATCTCGGCGATGGCCTTGGGCGTGTTCAGGTCGTCGGCCAGCGCCTCCAGCACGGCCGGCGCCGGGCGCGGATAGGCATCCTCCGCCGCCGCGTCGAACCACTGCTCCAGCGTGCGGGCGCTTTCGTCCAGCCCCTTCACCGTCCAGTCGATGGGCTGGCGGTAATGGGTCTTGAGCATGTTGAGGCGCAGCACGTCGCCCGGCCAGTCGGCCAGAAGCTGCCGGATGGTGATGAAGTTGCCGAGCGACTTCGACATCTTCTCGCCTTCCACCTGCAGGAAGCCGTTATGCATCCAGACCTTGGCCATGAGGCCGGAATGGAAGGCGCAGCGCGACTGCGCCACTTCGTTCTCATGATGCGGGAAAACGAGGTCGATGCCGCCGCCATGGATGTCGAAGGTCTCGCCGAGATGCTTCCAGCTCATGGCGGAGCACTCGATGTGCCAGCCCGGACGGCCCGCCACCGCGATGCCCGCCGGCGAGGGCCAGCCCGGCTCGCCGGGCTTGGAGGGCTTCCACAGCACGAAGTCCATCGGGTCCCGCTTGTAGGGCGCGACGTCGACCCGCGCGCCCGCCAGCATGTCGTCCAGCGGCCGGTTGGAGAGCTTGCCGTAATCGGGCATGGACGGCACCGAGAACAGCACATGATCCTCGGCGACATAGGCATGGCCGGTGGCCACCAGCATCTCGATGAGCTGGCGCATCTCGGCGATGTGCTCGGTCGCGCGCGGCTCGACGTCGGGATGCAGCACGCCGAGCGCTTCGAGATCGTCGTGGAACTGCGCCTCGGTGGTGAAGGTCACCTTGGCGATCGCCTCGTTGAGGTCGAGCCCGGGGAATTCGCTGGCGGCGCGCGCGTTGATCTTGTCGTCCACGTCGGTGATGTTGCGCACGTATTTCACGTGGTCGGCGCCGTAGAGATGGCGCAGCACGCGGTACAGCACGTCGAAGACGATGACCGGGCGCGCATTGCCGATATGGGCGAAGTCGTAGACGGTCGGGCCGCAGACATACATGCGCACCCGCGCCGGATCGAGGGGCGCGAAGGCCTCCTTCGTCCGTGAGAGGGTGTTGTAGAGCTTCAGCTCGGGAAGCGCCTGCGCGTTGATGCCCGACATGATCTGCCTTCCGGTCCTGCCGCCCGAGGCGCGGACGGCGCCGCGTCTGTCGTCCGTTTGGCCGGCCGCGTCAAGCCGCCGGGCCGGTTCGGGCGCGTTTCTCCGCATTCGCACGGCCGGCGCGGCGCCGGCATGCCGGCGGGCACGCTCCGGGGCCTCCGGCCGGCTCGACGGCAGTTGACGGGTCACGGGGCAAGGCGTTATCTCCCCGCCGCGTCGCAGATCGACCGGCGGGCGAAAGATTTTAATTTTCGGTTCAAACCTTTCCGCCACATTCGCGTTGACCTGCCACCCGGCCTTAACCACCCAGCCAACGACCCCTGCCATGCCCGCGATGCCGCGCCCTTCCCGCCTGCGCTCCGTCCTTCTCGCCCTCGCCCTCTGCGCGGCTCCCGGCCTCGCCATGGCTGAGGAAACCGCGCCGCAGGGCGACCGGATCTTCCTCATCGACGCGTCCGAGGGCTATGGCATCGACGCCTGCCTCGCCACGGGCTCCGCCTGCGGCCAGGCCATGGCGGATGCCTGGTGCCGGGTGCACGACTACACGCAGGCGGTCGGCTTCGGCGCCGTCGCCAACGACGCGGCGAACGGCGTCGGCGCGGAGGCGAACATGCGCACCGCCTGCTTCGGCAGCACCTGCCAGGACGCGGTGGCGATCACCTGCACGCGCTGAGCCCCGGCCTGCCGGGGTCCGCGCCTCACTCCAGATAATCGGCGCATTTGGGCGCCTCGCCGGTGCCGCCCCACGGCATGATGGGCACGCTCGAGGTCGAATTCTTCGGACTACCCTCGATCAGCCTGTCCGAATAGACGAGATAGACCAGCACGTTGCGCTTGGTGTCGCAGCCGCGCACGATCTGCATCTTCTTGAAGATGAGCGACCGGCTCTCGCGATAGACGACATCGCCCTGCTCGAACTTGCCCTTGAACGAGACCGGCCCGACCTGCCGGCAGGCGATGGAGATGTCGGACACCTCCTCGGCGACGCCCAGCATGCCCTTCACCCCGCCGCGCTCGGGCTGGGTGTAGTGGCAGGCCACGCCCTGCACGACGGGATCGTCGATGCCGTAGACGGCGAGCTTGTCGTCGGGGGTGAGGAATTTCCACACCGTCGACTTCTTGAAGATGAGGTCCGGCTCCTGCGCCTGCGCCGGGGCCGCAAGGCCGAGCATGGCCATGAGAGCGAGGGCGAGAAACGGGACGGCACGCAGGGCGAGACTGGGCATGTGGGGGCGAACTCCGATCGTCACGCCCAGCATATGGTGCGGCCGGCCCCCGCCGGAAAGAGCGCCGGCGCTGCGCCCGCGCGGGTTGCCTCGGCCGGCGAAAGCGGGTTCAAACTTTCGACAAGCTCGCCGTGCTCATTGCGTCGCCGCGCCGATTCCGGCAAACCGGCCAAGGTGCCGCCCCGAAGTCCGAATGCATACCGGTAGATGATGGTCCCAGCCTCCCGCCTCGCCTCCCGCCTTCTCCTCGCCGCGACCTTTGCGGCGACGCTGGCCGCGTCCGCCGGGCTCGCGACCGCGCAGGACTATCCGCCGGGCAGCGTCGGCGGCAGCGATCCCGCGGCCTGCATCCGGCTCGAAGGCCAGCTTGCGGCGCTGGACAGCGGCCAGCAGCCGGCCGGGCAGGCCAATATCGGCGCCGTCATCGCTCAGCAGCAGCAGGACGTCGCCGACCTCTCGGCGCAGGTCCGCCAGATCGGCTGCGACAAGCGCGGCTTCCTGATCTTCCAGCCGCAGCTGCCGCCGCAGTGCGAGTCGCTCAATCGCCGGCTGACGCAGGCGCGCTCGGCGCTCGACCGCACCATGGTGCAGGCGCGCGGCCAGCGCAGCGGCAATGACGAGCAGCGCCGCCAGCTGATCTACGCGCTGGCGCAGAACAATTGCGGCCCGCAGTACCAGGCCGCGCTCGGCCAGGGCGGGGGCGGCGGCGTCTACGGCAACCTGAACAACCGGCGCCCGCGCAATTTCATCGAGCAGCTTTTCGGCGTGCCGCGCGAGGAAGCCGGCCCGCTCGACGTGCAGCCTTTGGAGATGCCGAAGGTCTCGACCTACCGCACCGTCTGCGTGCGCACCTGCGACGGCTTCTTCTTCCCGGTCTCCTTCGCCGCCACGCCGGCCAAGTTCGGCTCGGACGAGGCGCAGTGCCAGCGCCAGTGCCCCGGCACCGAGGCGCGCCTGTTCGCCTATCGCAACCCGGGCGAGGACATCCAGCAGGCGGTGTCCGCCAACGGCCAGCCCTACATGTCGCTGCCCAACGCGCTGCTGTTCAAGAAGCAGTATGTCGCCGCCTGCTCCTGCCGGCCCGCCGGCATGAACTGGGCGCAGGCGCTCGGCGGTCACGACGACCAGACGCTGCGCAAGGGCGACATCGTCGTCACCGAGGACGCCTCGCGCGAGATGTCGCAGCCCCGCCCCGCCACCGTCGCGCCGGCCAAGAAGCCCTGACGGGCGGCCGCGCCGGGCTTTCGAGCCGCGATTGAGAGGATAGCCGTCATCCCGGAACGGCCGTCAGGCCGTATCCGGGATCGACTCCCGATACGTCACGCGGTCCCGGCTCTCCGCTACGCCGCGGCCGGGATGACGGCCTCAGCCCTTTAAACCCTACGCCTGCTCGCCCCGCAGCCGCGCGGCGGCCCTCTCGCGACCGATCAGCGGCAACAGGGCCTTCAGTTCCGGCCCGCTCTCCGCGCCGGTGAGCGCGAGGCGCAGCGGGTGGAACAGCGCCCGCCCGGCGCGCCCGCTCGCCGGCTTCACGGCGGCGATCCAGCGCGGATACACATCCTCGCCCCACGACTCCGGCAAAAGGTCGGCCGCCAGCCGCAGGAAGCCGGCGTCCTCCGGCGCGACAGGGCGCGCAAGCGGCCCCTCCACCACCCGCCACCAGCGGGCCGCGTCGGTCAGGCGCGCGAGATTGCCGCGCACCGCGAGCCAGAACGCCTCCCCGCCGCCGACACCGAGCCCCGCGAGGCGCGCCGCCACCGCCTCATAGGGCAGGCGGTGCAGCGTGGCGGCGGTCAGCGCCGTCAGTTCCTCGGCGTCGAAGCGTGCCGGCGCGCGGGAAATCTTCGCGAAGTCGATGCGTGCCGCCAGCGCGCCGAGATCCTCCACCGCCTCGACGGCGAGCGAGGTGCCGGTGAGCACGGCGAGGCTCGCCACCGCCAGCGCCTCCTCGCCCTCTTCGCGCAGCGCCCGCAGCGAGAGATGGCCGAGGCGCTTGGACAGCCCCTCGCCGCTCGGCAGCACCAGCAGGTTGTGATGGCCGAACACCGGCGGCGCGGCGCCCAGTGCCTCGATGATCTCGATCTGCACGCCGGTATTGGTCACGTGGTCCTCGCCACGCACGACATGGGTCACGCCCATCTCGATATCGTCGACCACCGAGGTCAGCGTGTAGAGATAGGATCCGTCCTCGCGCACCAGCACCGGATCGGACAGCGTTGCGGTGTCGACGCCCTGCCGTCCGCGCACCATGTCGTCCCATTCGACCTTGCGCCCGTCGAGCCGGAAGCGCCAATGCGGCCGGCGCCCCTCGGCCTCCAGCGCGGCGCGGGCCGCATCGGTGAGCTTCAGCGCGGCGCGGTCATAGACCGGCGGCAGCCCGCGCCGACGCCGCGACTGGCGCATCGCCTCCAGTTCTTCTTCCGTCTCATAGGCGGGATAGAGCCGGCCGAGCGACTTCAGCCGCTCGACCGCTGCGTCGTAGCGGGGAAGCCGGCGCGACTGGTGCTCGACGCGATCCGGCGTGAGCCCGAGCCAGGTGACGTCCTCGGCGATGGCGCGGGCGAATTCCTCCGTCGAGCGCGCTGTGTCGGTGTCGTCATAGCGCAGAATGAAGCTGCCGCCCTCGCGCCGGGCGAACAGCGCGTTGTAGAGCGCCGTGCGGGCATTGCCGACATGCAGCAGGCCGGTCGGCGACGGGGCGAAGCGCAGGACGGGGGGCGTGGCGGATGTCGACATGCCGCGCTTATCGCCGGGATGGCGGAGCGGGGCAACTTGGTTCTCCCCTGCCGTCATCCCGGCCGACGCGAAGCGCAGAGCCGGGATCGCGGGCCAGGAATGCCCCCGGATTCCGCAGAAGATCCCGGATCGGCCCTTGGCCGTCCGGGATGACGCATGAGGAACTACGCCCCCTCGCGGAAGCGGTTGGTGATGGGATAGCGGCGGTCGCGGCCGAAATTGCGCGCCGTCACCTTCACCCCGGGCGCGGCCTGCCGGCGCTTGTATTCGGCGATGTTGAGCAGGCGCTCCACCCGCGCCACCAGCGCCGGATCGAAGCCTTCCGCCACGATGTCGGCGACGGGAAGCTCGCGCTCCACGAGGCGCTCCAGCACCGCGTCGAGCAGGTCGTAGGGCGGCAGGCTGTCCTGGTCCCTCTGGTTCTCGCGCAGTTCGGCGGTCGGCGGCTTGGCGATGATGTTCGCGGGGATCACCACGCCGGAGGGCCCGAGGGCGTAGGCCGGCTTCCAGCGGTTGCGCAGTTCGCTCAGGCGGAAGACCTGCGTCTTGTAGAGGTCCTTCAGCGGGTTGTAGCCGCCATTCATGTCGCCATAGAGCGTGGCGTAGCCGGTCGACATCTCCGACTTGTTGCCGGTCGTCAGCACCATGGCGCCGAACTTGTTGGAGATCGACATCAGGAGCGTGCCCCGCAGGCGCGACTGCAGATTTTCCTCGGTCACGTCGCGCGCGCGACCGGCGAACAGCGGCGCCAGCGCGCCCTCCATCGCCTCGACACCTGCCGCGATCGGCACGACGTCGTAGCGAATCCCCAGCGCCTGCGCGGCGCCGGCGGCGGCGGCGAGCGATTCGTCCGAGGTGTAGCGGTAGGGCAGCATCACGGCGTGCACCCGCTCCGGCCCCAGCGCGTCCGTCGCCATCGCCGCGACGAGCGCGGAATCGATGCCGCCGGAAAGCCCGAGCACGACGCAGGGGAAGCGGTTCTTCTCCACATAGTCGCGCAGGCCCAGCACGCAGGCGGCATAGTCTGCCTCGTCGTCGAGCAGCAACGGCGCGCGCGCGCCCTCCTCGCAGCGCCAGCCATCGGCCCAGCGCTCCCAGCGGGTGAGGCGCACGCGCTCCTGGAAATTGGGAAGCTGCACCGCCAGCGAGCGGTCGGCGTTGAGCACGAAGGAGGCGCCGTCGAAGACCAGCTCGTCCTGCCCGCCGACCTGATTCACATAGGCGAGCGGCAGCCCGCTCTCGACCACGCGCGCCACCGCGATGTTCATCCGCTCGTCATAGACGCTGCGGCGATAGGGCGAGCCATTGGGCACCAGCAGGATCTCGGCGCCGGTCTCGGCGAGGCATTCGATCACGTCCTGCGACCACATATCCTCGCAGACCGGCACGCCGAGCCGCACGCCCCGGAACGCCATCGGCCCCGGCAGCGGGCCGGACGCGAAGACGCGCTTCTCGTCGAAGACGCCGTAATTGGGCAGGTCCACCTTGTAGCGCACCGCCGCGATGGCGCCGCCATCGAGCAGCAGCGCGGCATTGTAGAGCCGGTCGCCCTCGCGCCAGGGCGCGCCCACCAGCAGCGCCGGCCCGCCATCGGCGGTCCCGGCGGCCAGCGCCTCCACCGCCGCGCGGCAAGCGGCCTGGAAGGCGGGCTTGAGAACCAGATCCTCCGGCGGATAGCCGGACAGGAACAGTTCGGAGAAGACGACGAGATCGGCGCCCTGCCCGGCCGCGAGCGCGCGCGCCTCGCGCACCTTGTCCGCATTGCCGTCGACATCGCCGACGACAGGGTTGAGCTGGGCGAGCGCGATGAGAAGCTGGTCGGCCGGTTCCTGTGACATGCCCGTCGTTTAGCCTTCCCCTCGCGGCCGGGCAATCCACCCGCGCGGCCGGGTCAGTCCCAGCCGGTTCCGGGCACGCGGACGGCGGCGCAGGAATAGCCCGCCTTGCGCACGGCGGCCGGCAGAAGGCGCTCAAGCCCGTGCATCATCGTGCCGTCGTCCGGGATCGGTTCGGCGGGGTAGTCCTCCCAGCGCAGGTCGAGCGCCAGCACCGGCGCCAGCGCCGCAGGGCGGGCGGCGAACATGTTGCCGACGGGGAAGTCGACATACCGGCCGCGCTTCTCGGTCAGGCCCATATCCTCGACCAGTTCCGCGCAGACGCGCTCGTTGGTGGCCCAGTCGAGCACATGGGTGTCTTCGGGATAGACCAGCCCGACGCGGCCATCGGCCTCCATATGCGCCAGCGCGGCATCCAGCATGGGATGTTCGCCGCCGATCAGGTTCCCCCACAGGAAGGTACGCCACGGATCGCCGATGGCGCGCCGCCGCCCCTTGGTCTTCTTGCCGTGCACATGGAAGAACACGTCGTAGCCGCCGCCGACCAGCACGTCGCGCAGCGCGGTGAAGAAGGGGCCGATGTCGCGCCCGATGTTCGGCACAACGTCGATGCGCACCGGCGCCGGATAGCCGGCGGCCATGGCCCGCAATTCCCCCGCCTTCGCCTCGGTGTCGGTGGTGAGGAAGAGGTCCGGCCGCGAGGCGTTGACCGACAGCCGCTCCAGCAGCTCCGGGAACAGGTCGGGATAGTAGAAATGCCCGTGCAGCGCGGTGCGCAGGCCGCTCGCGCGCGGCGCCGCCGGCGGCCCCACCACCGGCACGGCCCAGGGCCCGGGCGGGCAGCCGCGCTGTATCCAGTGCGACAGCGGGTAGCGCCGCTGGTCGAAGCAGGCGACCGGATGGTGCTCGGCATAGATCAGCGGATGGAAGCCTGAATAGTCGCGGCGCAGCGGAGGCGTGTTGACAGGCCGCCGCAGCAACGTGCGCTGGCGCCACTCGAAGATCTGCCATTTGAGCTTCTGCACGACGTCGAGTTCGCCCGGCGGATCCGTCTCATGGGGAATGTCGAGCACTTCCAGCCGCTCCGGCGCGCAGCCGAGGATCAGCGCGATCTCGTTGTCGACCTCGTCGCCGATCTCGCGGCCGATCGCGACCAGTTCGCCGGCCCCGGCGCCCAGCGGATCGTCCACGGCGAGGACGCGGCAGCGTCCGGTGAACTGCGGCAGGCGATCGCGCGCCGCCTGCCGCGCCGCCTCGGATGGAAACACCACGGCGCTGGCCCAGCTGAGCAGCCGCTCCAGCCCGGCCGAATCCGCGACCGGACCGCTCGATGTCCCGACCAGCGCGACCACCGGCACGCCGAACCGCTCAAGCGCGTTCGCCGCATCCGCCGTCTCGGGTCCGACCGTCAGCGCGAAGAGCGGCCTGAGCGCCGCCGACCGTTTGGCCAGCGCGTCGATCAGCACCCGGCGCGGCACTCGCGAGCCGGTGACGTCGACGGGAACGTCATGGGCGGCGAGCCCGGCCCCGGCAACACCGTCCAGCCGCAGCAGCACCACGTCCCAGGTGTCGGCAGCAGCCTCGACCAACGCGGCGAGCGGCCGGGCATCGCCCCGCACCACGAAGAGCACGCGCCGGGGCCCGTCGGACGTCGGGGCGGGAAACGGCACATGCGCGACGAGAGCCGGCAGCAGGTCCACGGCCCCGGCCATCCAGGCGGCGAAGGCGCGGCGCGGACGGCCCGGCTGCCGGTAGACGAGCGCACCAGACCCGGGACGCGGGCGGCGATAGGCATCGAACAGCACGGCACGCACCAGCAGGCGCGGCCGCTTCCCGCCGTCGAAGAGAAGGCAACCGATAGCCCGGCCGAGCGCCTGACTGATGCGCGTCAGCCTCTTGCGGGATTTTCCGCGCTGCCGGGGCATCGAATAGGATCGGCGCCGCTTCGCAGCAGGGACGGGAGGCTGCTCCGGTGTGGTCATGGCGATCCGAAATGGCCTGTCAGCAAAGCGCATACCCGTAACCGGCGGCCTTCCCCGCCGGGGAGAATCCAACCGTCATGCAGAGTCACAATGCGTTCTAAAGTGGCCGCGTGCCCTTGGCCAGCCGGCCGAATGCAACTTCCCGTATCTTTATCCCTCGCGTCGTCGCACGCGCTCCGGCCCGGCGGCAGACCTCAGGCGCCGCCGCGATCGGGCAGCAGCGGGCCGGCATCCTCGCAGGACGGCGCGCCGAGGCGGCGCTCGATCAGAGCCTCGGCCAGCCGGTAGCGCAGGCGCCGGAGAAGCCCCTTGCGCCCGCGCACCTGATGATAGGTCGTCGAGGCGAGCCGCTGCCGCCAGACCTGCCGCTCGAAGGCGGCGCTGTCGAAGCGGTCATGGCCGATGTCCAGCACCGCGCTCTCCAGCAGGCCGCATTCCTGCAGGATGCGCGACGAATGGTGCCCGCCGAAATAGATGCGAACGAGGTCGAGTTCCGCCTCGCGCTGGAGGCCGCGTATATGGCGCCGATCCTGGTTCATCGGGTCGTAGAAGACGTGCTTGACCGCCTCCTTGCGCGGCAGCTGGCGGTCCCACATGCGGGCGCGGCCCTGCGTGCGCCAGCGCCGCTCCCACCACACGCGGCGGGGATCGATGCTGTATTGCGGGGAGAAGGCGATGACGGCATCCGCCGCCAGCGGCTCGGAAAAGCGGTAGGCCGCATAGGCGCCCATGCTGATGCCATAGGTGACGATGCGCGCGCCCTCAGCGATGTCCGCCCGCACCCGCGCCAGCGCCTCCGGCATCTCGGCATACTGGTACCAGCAATTGCCCGACGGCATGAAATGATAGGCGGTGTAGCCGCGCTTGGCGAAGAACGCCTCGCCGAAGCCTAGGCGCCCCGGCTCGCGTGACGGCTGCAGGGATTCGAAGGTGACGAAGACGACGTCTTCCCGATACCCGGGAACCTTGACGACCAGAAGGTCCTCACTCTCGAAGAGGGTCTGCCGCACGCCATTGCCTCCACGGGACGAAAGCCGCGCCGCCGCCCCTGATGTCGCAAGGTCAACGTAGCGGCAGCGGACCGCGCCACCAATCGGAATCCGACACGCCGCCCGGCGCGTCCCGCGCCCGGCGTCAGCCGAACAGGTCGAACAGGTCGGCGCGCAGGCGGCGGATCAGCCGGTCGCGCTTGTGGGCGCGCTTGTTCCGGTAAAGCTCCGAGCGGTCGAGCCGCGCATTGACCTCGCGCTGGAAGGCGGCCGCGTCGAAGCGGTTCTCCGCCACGTCGAGCACCGCCCGGCCGAGCAGCCCGCTTTGCAGCATGACGATGACGGTCGCATGCCCGGCATAGGGAACGCGCACCCGCACGATGTCGGCGGCGCGATCATAGAGGCGGACATGGTGCCGGTCGCGGTTGTGCGGATCGTAGAAGAGGTAGATCGGCACGCCGCGCGGCGCCATCAGATGCTCCCACAGCACCTCGCGCGGCCGGTCGAACAGCCGATCCCAGCGCTTGTCCCAGGGGATGACCGTCGGGTTGATGCTGAATTGCGGGGAGAAGGCGAGGATGCGCGCGGCGCCGAGCAGTCCGGCGAAGCGGATGGCGGCATAGGCGCCCATGCTCACCGCATAGGCCACCAGTTCGGTGCCCGGCGCGATGTCGGCCCGCACGGCGGCGATCGCCGCTTCCATCTCCGGGTACTGGAACCAGAAATTGTCGTTGGCGAGCACGTGGTAGGCGGTGAAGCCGTTCTCGCGCAGGAACTTCTCGCCGAAGGCGGTGCGTTCGGGATCGGGATCGGTGTTATGCGCCTCGAAGGTCACGAAGGCGACGTCGGTGCGGCGGCCCGGAACGCGCCGGATGCGCACATTGGCGCTCTCGAAGATCACCTGCCGTGCGGCGTCGACCTGTTCCACGCGGCGCTTACCCCGAACCGTTCCCCTTGGAAAAACCGCGGCCTTCGGAAGCCGCGGCGCAGTCTGTTCCGGCCGGCGGAGGCGGAGGGGCGGCGCGCCGTCCCTCCGGTCCCGATCACTCGGCGGCTTCGATGGCCGGACGCGTGCGGCCGGCATGCTCGCGCTTGAGCAGCTCGGCGACGAGGAAGGCCATCTCGATGGCCTGCTCGGCGTTGAGGCGCGGGTCGCAATAGGTGTGGTAGCGGTCCTTGAGGTCCGCGTCCGAGATCGCGCGGGCGCCGCCGGTGCATTCGGTGACGTTCTTGCCGGTCATCTCCAGATGCACGCCGCCGGCATAGGTCCCCTCGGCGGCATGGGCCGCGAAGAAGTCCCGCACTTCCTTGAGGATCTGGTCGAACGGACGCGTCTTGTAGCCCGACGCCGCCTTGATGGTGTTGCCGTGCATGGGATCGCACGACCACACCACGGAGCGGCCCTCGCGCTTCACCGCGCGCAGCAGCGCCGGCAGATGGTCGGCCACCTTGTCCGCGCCGAAGCGGGCGATGAGGGTCAGCCGGCCCGGCTCGTTCTGCGGGTTCAGCGTGTCGATGAGGCGCAGGAGGTCGTCCGGCTTCAGCGACGGGCCGCATTTGAGCCCGAGCGGGTTCTTCACGCCGCGCGCATATTCGATATGGGCGTGGTCGAACTGGCGGGTGCGGTCGCCGATCCAGATCATGTGGCCGGAGGTCGCGTACCAGTCGCCGGTGGTGGAATCCACGCGGGTCATCGCCTGCTCGAAGCCGAGCAGCAGCGCCTCATGCGAGGTGAAGAACTCGGTCGAGCGCATCTCCGGATGGTGTTCCGGATCGATGCCGATGGCGCGCATGAAGTCGAGCGCCTCGGTGATGCGGTCGGCGAGCGCCTGGTAGCGGCCGGACTGCGGTGAGTCCTTGATGAAGCCGAGCATCCACTGATGCGCGTTGCCAAGGCTCGCATAGCCGCCATTGGCGAAGGCGCGCAGCAGGTTGAGCGTCGCCGCCGACTGGCGGTACGCCTCGAGCTGGCGGCGCGGATCGGGAATGCGCGCTTCCGGCGTGAAGTCGATGTCGTTGACGATGTCGCCCCGGTAGGACGGCAGCTCGACCCCGCCGATCGTCTCCATCGGGGCCGAGCGCGGCTTGGCGAACTGGCCCGCCACGCGGCCGACCTTCACCACCGGCAGGGCGCCGGCATAGGTCAGCACCACCGACATCTGAAGGAAGACGCGGAAGAAATCGCGGATGTTGTCGGCCGAATGCTCGGCGAAGCTCTCGGCGCAGTCGCCGCCCTGCAGCAGGAAGGCCTCGCCATTCGCCACCTTGGCGAGATCACGCTTCAGCCGGCGGGCCTCGCCGGCGAAAACCAGCGGCGGAAACGAGGCGAGCTGACGCTCCACCGAAGCAAGGGCTTCGGCGTCCGGATATTCCGGGACCTGCTGAATGGGCTTGGCCCTCCAGCTTTCCGGCGTCCAGCGATCAGACATGACGGCCTCCAACGAGATGCAACGTCCGCGGGGCTCGTCCCCGGCGGGAAAGGCGGGCCTTATACACCCAAGCCTCGCCCGCGCGCCAGTGCGCCGCCGCAAGGTCAGGCATGCCCCGTGGGACACTTGAACGGGAACGCCGGTCGCCTCTGACGTTGCACACCACGTCATCCCGGCCGAGCGCAGCGAGAGCCGGGATCGCTCTCCATTCGGGGTGCGATCCCGGATCGGCCTTCCGGCCGTCCGGGATGACGTCCTCAACGAGTGAAAAGGACGGTGCGCGGCCGGCCCGCCTCAGATCGCCGGCGTCGCGCCGGTGGAGACCTCGGGGATCACCTGATCGCTGGAGGCGTGCTTCGAGCGCAGCGTCACCAGTTCCTCGGAGCTGGACGGGTGCAGCGCCATGGTGCGGTCGAAATCGGCCTTGGTGGCGTTGAGGTTCAGCGCGATGGCGGCCATCTGCACGATCTCGCCGGACGTCTCGCCGATCAGGTGCACGCCGAGCACCCGGTCGTCGGCCTGATCGACGACCAGCTTCATGAAGACGCGCGAGGCGCTGCCCGACAGCGTCGCCTTGAGCGGCCGGAAGTCGGTCTTGTAGATGTCGACCCGCCGGCCCTGCGCGCGCGCCTGCGCCTCGGTGAGCCCGACCACGCCGATTTCCGGCTCGGTGAACACCGCCGTCGGGATCAGGTCGTAATTCACCTGCCATGGCGCGCCGCCGAACACGGTGTCGGCGAAGGCATGGCCCTCGCGGATGGCGACCGGGGTGAGGTTGGCCCGGTTGGTGACGTCGCCGACGGCGTAGATCGAGGGCACATTGGTGCGCGAGTTGGCATCGACCGCGATGGCGCCGGCCGCGTCGAGATGGACGCCCACCGTGTCCAGCCCGAGGCCGACGATGTTCGGCACGCGGCCGATGGCCAGCATCACCTCGTCGGCGAACAGGTCGCGGCCGTCGCTGAGGCGCACGCGCTTCTCGCCATTGACGGCGAAGATGCCCTCGATGGTGGCGTTGAACACGAAGCTCACGCCGTTCTGCGTCATCTCGCCGACGATGCGCTCGCGGATATCCTCGTCGAAGCCGCGCAGCAGGCGATCGCCGCGATGCACCACCGTCACCTGCGCGCCGAGCCCGGCGAACAGGCTGGCGAACTCCAGCGCGATATAGCCCGCGCCCTGCACGACGATGCGGCCGGGCAGGCGGTCGAGGTGAAACGCCTCGTTGGAGCTGATGCCGAGTTCGCGGCCGGGGAAGTCGAGGCCGAGATTGGGGCGCGCGCCGGTGGCGACGAGGATGGTGCGCGCGGTCACGCGCGTGCCGTCGGCGAGGCGCACCGCGTGCGGTCCCTCGATCTCGGCCCGCTGGGGCACGATCTCGACGCCGGCGCGGTCCAGATTGGCGCGGTAGGCGCCTTCCAGCCGGGCGATCTCCTTGTCCTTGTTGGCGATCAGCGTCGACCAGTCGAAGGAGGCGCCCTGCACCGTCCAGCCGAAGCCGGAGGCATCGTCGAACTCATGGGCGAAGCGGGCGGCGTAGACGAACAGCTTCTTGGGCACGCAGCCACGGATCACGCAGGTGCCGCCGACGCGGTATTCCTCGGCGATCCTGACCCGGGCGCCGTAGCCCGCCGCGATGCGCGCCGCGCGCACGCCGCCCGAACCGGCGCCGATGACGAAAAGGTCGACGTCGAATTGGTCCATGTCGGTTCCCCCGGTCTCGGCCCGGCCCGCTGTCGGCCTGCCCCGCTATGGTGCGCCGAACTACCCCGATGCTGCATGAGGCATGTCGCCCCGCCGCCCGCCCGCGTCAAGGCGGTGCATGGCTGGGATGCGATTTCTCTCATCCATCAGGGGAACTCGACACAGGGGGGGCTGGCGCACTAGCTTCCTAGCCGCGTTCAAGCGACGGCCAGCGTCAAACGCGCCGCCGCCCATCCTTGGAGGAAACCATGAATCGCATGTTCCGCGGTGCGCTGCTTGCCGCCGCCCTCGCCGCTGCGCCGTTCAGTGCCGCGTCGGCTCAGGTCGGCGATCTCAAGATCATCGCCCCGGCCGCGCCCGGCGGCGGCTGGGACCAGACCGCCCGCTCGCTGCAGCAGGTGCTGCAGTCCGAGAAGCTGGCGTCCAACGTGCAGGTCCTGAACGTACCGGGCGCCGGCGGCACCATCGGCCTCGCCCAGTTCGTCAACGCCAACAAGGGCGATCCGAACACCCTGCTCGTCGGCGGCTATGTGATGGTCGGCGCGATCATCTCCAACAAGTCGCCGGTGAACCTGTCGCAGGTCACGCCGATCGCCCGCCTCACCGGCGAATACGAGGCCATCGCGGTGCCGGCGAACTCGCCGATCAAGTCGCTGGCGGATCTCGTGGCGGCGCTGAAGGCGGACCCGCAGAAGGTGTCCTGGGCCGGCGGCTCGGCCGGCGGCACCGACCACATCACCGCCGGCCTGTTCGCCAAGGCGGTGGGCGTCGACCCGACCAAGGTCAACTACATCGCCTTCTCGGGCGGCGGCGAGTCGCTCGCCTCGCTGCTCGGCGGCAAGGTGACGGTGGGCATCTCCAGCCTGTCCGAGTACGACGCCCAGGCCAAGGCCGGCAAGCTGCGCATCCTCGGCGTGTCGAGCGCCGAGCGCCTGCCGGAAGCCAAGGACGTGCCGACCTTCAAGGAGAGCGGCGTCGACGTCGAGATCCAGAACTGGCGCATGGTCTCCGCCGCCCCCGGCATCACGCCGGAGCAGAAGGCCCAGCTGACCGAGACCATCGACAAGCTGGCCAAGTCCAAGGCCTGGAACGACCTGCTGGCGCAGAAGGGCTGGGCCAACACCTATCTTTCCGGCCCGGCCTTCGATGCCCAGCTGGCCAAGGACATCAGCGCCACGCAGACCATCCTGAAGGACATCGGCCTCGCCCAGTAAGGGCCCGCGCCTTCCCGTACCCTATGCTCCCCCGGGCCGGCGGTCGCGGGGGAGCCTTCGTTCCGACATCCGGAGCCGTCCGATGAGCGATCCACGCACCTCTTCCACCCGACGGCCCGACAGGGCCGGCTTCGTCATCGCCTTCGGGCTCGCCGTTCTGGCCCTCGTGATCGGCTGGGACGCCTGGCGTCTCTCCGCGATCAACGCCCATTCGGCGGTCGGGCCGGCGGCCTTCCCGACCATCATCGCCGGCGGCCTCGCCCTGCTGGCGATCGCCACCGCCGTCGAAGCGATCCGTGCGGAGGCCGTGGAGCGGCCGCGCGACGAGATCGGCCCGATGGCCTGGGTGCTGGCCGGGCTGATCGGGCAGATCGCGCTGCTCGGCTTCGGCTCCGGCTTCGCCCTCGCCACCGGCTGGCTGTTCGCCGCCACCGCGAAGGGCTTCGGCCGTGGCCCGCTGTGGGGGCATTTCCTCGCCGGCAGCGTGCTGTGCTTCGTCATCTACGTGATCTTCGCCAAGGGCCTGCAGCTCGCGCTGCCCGCCGGCCCGCTCGAACGTCTGATCTGAGGCGGGACCGATGGATACCTTTGCCGCCCTCAGCCAGGGCATCATGGTCGCGCTGCAGCCGATCAACCTGCTCTTCGCCTTTGTCGGCGTCATGCTCGGCACCGCCGTCGGCGTGCTGCCCGGCATCGGCCCGGCGCTCACCGTGGCGCTGCTGCTGCCGATCACCTTCAAGCTCGACCCGGCCGGCTCGCTCATCATGTTCGCCGGCATTTATTATGGCGGTATGTATGGCGGCTCGACCGCCTCGATCCTGCTGAACACGCCGGGCGAAAGCTCGTCCATCGTCACGGCGCTGGAAGGCAACAAGATGGCCCGCGCCGGGCGCGGCGGGCCCGCGCTCGCCACCGCCGCCATCGGCTCCTTCGTCGCCGGCACCATCGCCACGCTCGGCTTGGCGCTGGTGGCGCCGACCGTCGTCGACATCGCCATCTCCTTCGGCCCGGAGGACTATTTCGCCCTCATGGTGCTGGCCTTCACCACCGTCTCGGCGGCCTTCGGCTCGTCGGTCACGCGCGGTCTCACCAGCCTGTTCATCGGCCTCGCCCTCGGCCTGATCGGCATCGACCTGCAGAGCGGCCAGGCCCGGCTGTCCTTCTCGGTGCCGGACCTGCTCGACGGCGTCGAGGTGACGACGCTGGCGGTCGCGCTGTTCGCCATCGGCGAGACGCTCTCAGTGGTCGCCGCCGGCAGCCGCGCCGAGGAGGTGATCGAGCCGGTGAAGGGCTCGGTGTTCATGAACCGGGAGGACTGGTCCCGCTCGTGGAAGCCCTGGCTGCGCGGCACCTTCCTCGGCTTCCCGATCGGCGCCATGCCGGCGGGCGGGGCGGAAATCCCGACCTTCCTGTCCTACGCGCTGGAGAAGCGGCTGTGCCGCACGCCGGACGAGTTCGGCAACGGCGCCATCGAGGGCGTCGCCGGCCCCGAGGCGGCCAACAACGCCGCCGCGGCCGGCGTGCTGGTGCCCCTGCTCACCCTCGGCCTGCCGACCTCGGCGACGGCGGCGATCATGCTGGCCGGCTTCCAGCAATACGGCATGAATCCCGGCCCGCTGCTGTTCGTCACCAATCCCGATCTGGTCTGGGGCCTCATCGCCAGCCTGTTCATCGCCAACGGCATGCTGCTGGTACTCAACCTGCCGCTGGTGGGGCTGTGGGTGCGCCTGCTGGCGATTCCACGCCCGTGGCTCTATGGCGGCATCCTCGTCTTCGCGACGCTGGGCACGCTCGGCGCCAACCCTTCGCTGGTCGAGCTTGGCATGCTGCTGGTGTTCGGCCTGCTCGGCTATGTGCTGCGGCGCTACGACTACCCGATCGCCCCTGTCGTGGTCGGCCTCATCCTCGGCCCGCTGTCCGAGCAGCAGCTGCGCCGGGCGCTGGCCATCAGCGTCGGCGATCCGACCGTGCTGTTCCAGTCGCCGATCGCCCTCACGCTCTACGCGCTGTCCGCCCTCGCCCTGTTCGGGCCGCTGCTGTTCTTCCTGCTCACCGGCCGCAAGGCGCCGGTCGGCGGCGACGAGGACTGATCCGGCCCGCGCGGCGCGACGCCCGCCCCAAAACGCAAAATGCCCGGCGCGAGCCGGGCATTTTCGTTCTTGGATGACGGGCGCGTCAGATGGTGAAGCCGCGCTTCTTCATTTCCTCGCGCACCTTGGCCTCCATCTCGCGGGTGAAGGTGGCGCTCCAGGCCTGGATGCCGGCGAGGCCGGCGTCGAGGATCTTGCCGCGATTCTCGACCAGCTTGCGGCCCACCGCCGAGCGGTAGAAGGCCAGCAGCTCCTTCAGCTCGGCCTCGTCGAACTGGATCGCGTAGATGCGGGCGAGGATCTGCACGATCTCCTGCCGGCGGCCCTCATATTGCGGCGCGAGCTGCTTGGCCACTTCGCGCAGGTCGCGGATCAGGTCCGGATTGGCCTGCACGAAGCTGCCGGCCGCCTGCTCGATGATGCCGGGGATCAGCGTGTCGAAGCTGCTTCCCTCGCCATTGGCGACAAGAAGCTCATTGGCGAGCTTCAGCCGCTCGGGGCTGATCTTGGCGCCCTTGGCATCGTTCATCTTGAACGGGCTCTGCTCCTGCGCGACGGCGGGAAGCGCGACGCCGAAGGCCGCAAGCGCCAGCACCGCGCCGGTCAGCCGTCCTGCAATATCAAGCCGCATGAAAGTCTCCCTGACGAATGCTGCTCACGCGCGGTCGATGACCGTCACGCCGTCGGCGCCCGCGAGAATGACGCGGCTCGCCAGATTGATGAAGAGGCCATGCTCGACCACCCCCGGCACTTCCGACAGCCGCGCGGCGAGCGCGGCCGGATCGGCGATGCTGAGATAGGCGGCATCGAGGATCAGGTGTCCCTGATCCGTGACGAAAACATGACCGTCCGGCCGCCGGCGCAGGGTCAGCAGCCCCTGGCACCCTGCCGCGCGGGCGGCGCGGTCGATGCTGCGGCGGATCGCGGCGACGCCGAAATCCACCACCTCGATCGGCAAGGGAAAGGCGCCGAGCCGTGCCACCTTCTTGGTGGCGTCGGCGATCACGATCATCTGTCCGGCCGCCGTGGCGACGATCTTCTCGCGCAGCAGCGCGCCGCCGCCGCCCTTGATGAGCGAAAGGTCCGGGCCGATCTCGTCGGCGCCGTCGATCACAAGGTCGAGCACGGGGTGCTCGTCGAGCGTGGCCAGCGGCACGCCTAGGCTCTCCGCCTGCGTCCGCGTCGCCTCCGAGGTCGGCACGCCGACCACCTCCAGCCCCTCGACCACGCGCTCGGCGAGAAGGTCGACGAAGTGCTTGGCGGTCGAGCCGGTGCCAAGGCCGATCTTCATGCCCGAGCGGACATAGTCGAGCGCACGGGCGGCAGCCTGGCGTTTGAGTCGGTCGGCGTCGGACAGGGAGGCGGTCATGGCGCTCGTCACGGTTCGCTCTGGAGTTCTTCCACTCTCTTGCTGCCTAGCGCCCTTACGCCGCGCCGACAAGCCCGCGGCGCAGCCGCGCGCGGCCCCGCCTCAGCGCGAGGGCGCCGTGCAGACCACCGCCGGCTCGACGCCGCCGCCGTCCTTGGGCATGTCGCGCACATAGCAGACGCTCATCTGGCCGGTCTGCGCGTTGACGCGGAAAATGCCGGTCTCGCCGGAATAGCGCGTCGACACGATGTCGTAAGGGCCCGGCTCGCGCGGGCCGGCGCTCGCATCGGTGCGGAAGCAGCGGGTCACGCCGACGAGGCTGCCCTCGGGCCGCTCGAACTGGCAGGCGCTCACCTCGCCGGTGCGCACATTCACCGAATAGATGCGGTTGGCCTGCGCCGAGGGCGGGGAACTGAACACGAAGGGGCCGGCGGAGGGCGCGGCGGCCGGAGGCGCGGCCTCGGCGGCGGGAGGCGCGGCGGGCGGGCTCGTCGGCGCGCCGGGCGCGGTGCCGGTCGTTCCCTGCGCCAGCACCGGACCGGCGAAAGAAAGTCCGAGCGCAAGCGTCGCCGCTCCGAGCCGGTTCCGCATGTCGAGCCTCATTCCAAGCACTCCCTGTTTCTTCCCGAGTTACCACCGCCGCGCCCTGCGCGCATGCGCCCGATGGACGCGCCACGCTGGACAGGAAAAGCGGCAGGATTGTAGGCCTAGCAATACAGGCCCGTCTCGCGGCGGCGGGCAGTCACCGTTTCCAATCACAATCCACGGAAATCGTCATGTCTGCAGCCACTTTCCCCGCCGTGATCGCCTTCGACCTCGACGGCACCCTCGTCGACACCGCCCCCGACCTGCTCGACACGCTCGACATCGTGCTCGACGAGGCCGGCGCCCCGCGCCTGCCGCGCGAGGACACCCGCAAGATGATCGGCGCCGGCGCCAAGGCGCTGGTCAATCGCGGCCTCACCGCCGCCGGCATCACCGTCGACGGGCCGGAGTTCGAGAAGCTCTACGAGCGCTTCCTCGCCCACTATGCCGACCACATCGCCGATTCCTCGCGCCCCTTCCCCGGGCTGATCGAGGCGCTCGACGTGCTGAGCGCGCGCGGCCACGTGCTGGCGGTGTGCACCAACAAGCTGGAATATCTCTCGCGCCTGCTGCTGGACCGGCTGGAGCTGACCGACCGCTTCGCCGTGATCGCCGGCTCCGACACCTTCCCGGTGTACAAGCCGGATGCGGGCCACCTGCTCGGCACCATCGAGCGGGCCGGCGGCTCGCCCGGCCGCGCCATCATGGTCGGCGACAGCATGACCGACGTGCTGACGGCGAAGAATGCCCGCATTCCCTCCATCGTCGTGCCCTTCGGCTACACCGAGACGCCGGCCATCGAACTGGGCGGCGACGCGTTCATCGAGCACTTCGACCGGCTGCCGGAGGCGGTCGAGCGTCTTCTCGGCCGTGGGTGAGTGCGCAAGTGCGCTTGACACCCGGGACGGCGACACACTAAATCCCCGCCGCGATGGACACCGGCGCGGGATTTCCCGCCCCGGACCAGCGGGCGATTAGCTCAGCGGGAGAGCACTCCCTTCACACGGGAGGGGTCGCAGGTTCAATCCCTGCATCGCCCACCATCGTGCTTCCGATCACGGCACGATCGTTCGACCCATGCCGGGGCACGCCCCGGGTCGGGTTTCGACAGCACGCACGGCTCCAACCGGATTCGCGGCGGGCGCGATTCGCCGGCCGGGCAGACGCGCTCGATCCCGCCCCGGACCACCCCGCTTGGCGAATGCGCGCCGCGCCTCTATGTGGAAGGCCGGACGAGGGAAGGAAATCACCGTGACCGACGCCTGGCCGACCGAGATCAAGATCCACAAGGACCGCCGCGCGCTGACCATCGCCTTCGAGGACGGGGCGTCCTTCACGCTGCCGGCGGAATATCTGCGGGTCGAAAGCCCTTCCGCCGAGGTGCAGGGCCACTCCCCCGCCGACCGCCAGCTGGTGGCCGGCAAGCGGGAGGTGCGGGTCGACGAGGCGATCCCGGTCGGCAATTACGCGGTGCGGCTGATCTTCGACGACGGCCATTCGACCGGCATCTTCACCTGGGACATCCTGCACGAGCTGGGTCGCGAGCAGGAAGAGCGCTGGACGCGCTACCTTCAGGAACTGGCATCGCGCAACCTGTCGCGCGATGCGGCCGGCGCGGTGCGCCGGCACTGAAGCGAGGATACTGAAGCGAAGGCGGGGCGAACGGCCCGACCGGCGCGAAGCCGGCCGGGCGGGAAGCCGCGTCGTCAGTTCAGGACAACGACCTTGGTGCCGACGCGCACGCGGTTGTACAGGTCGGTCACGTCGTCATTGGTCATGCGGAAGCAGCCCGAGGACACCGCCTGCCCGATGGTCTCCGGCTCGTTGGAGCCGTGGATGCGGTAGAGCGTCGAGCCGAGATACATGGCGCGCGCGCCGAGCGGGTTGTCGACGCCGCCGGGCATGTGGCGCGGCAGGTCGGGACGGCGCTGGAGCATCTGCGGCGGCGGGGTCCAGCCCGGCCACTCGGCCTTGCGGGTGATGGTGTGCACGCCCGACCAGCGGAAGCCGTCGCGGCCCACGCCGATGCCGTAGCGCACCGCCGTGCCGTTGTCCTGCACGAGATACAGGCGACGCTCGGCGGTGTTCACCACGATGGTGCCGGGCGCGTATTTGCCCGCATAGGGAACGACCTGCCGGCGGATCGAGGAATAAGACTTGCCGCTGCCGTTGCCGAAGTCGGACGGGCGGAAGAAGCCGAAGAGTGAGGTGGACTGCGCCATGGCGGGCGCCGTGCCCGCCAGCGTCAGTGCGGCGAGCGCCAGCGCCGCCATCGTCTTGAATCGCATCGAAAGCCCCATACGAAGTACGATTTCGCCACCCGCCGTTGCGACGGACGGAAAATTGTTGCCCATCGGCGCCCGCGCGTCGATGGCCCGAAGCCCTCACTATGCGTCGAAATGCTTCACGGACCCTTCATCAGGTCGTGACCGGGCGCAATTTGCCGTTGGCTATGGCGCCGCGGCCACAGAAAGTCAGGGTTTCGCCGCCGCTGCGGCAGGCGCCGCGCCGGCGACCGGCCCGAAAATCGCCTCGGCGAGCTGCCGGCCGTAATAGCGGGAGCCCTCCAGCGTGAAGTGCACGACGTCGAAATGCAGCGGCACGCCGTCTATGGCGAGCTTGCAGCGATAGTCCGGGCACATGGTCCTGAGCACCGAGACGTAGTGCACGCCGGGCATTGCCGCGAAGTGGTCCCGCAGGCGGTCGTCCACCCGCGCGAGGTTCTTCAGGAAATCGTCCTGCGCCACGAACTCGGTCTTTCCCGCCAGCACGCGCTCGACGATGATCGCCGGCACGGGCCGGCGGTAATAGGGCGCGGGGCCCACCACCACCACCTCGATCCCGGCGGCCACCAGCTTTGCCACCGAGGCGTCGAGGGCGGGCACAGACTTCATGTCGAGCGGGTCACCGCCGAGGATGACCATTGTGGGCCGGTTGCGCAGCAGCCAGTCGAGCGCGAACTCGTTCAGGCCCCGGCAACTGGGCCAGCCCGGCAGGTCGACGCCCACCAGCGGCAGGCAGGAAGCCCCGGTGATCTGGCCCACCGCATAGCCGCGCGCGCGCAGCTCCGGCTCCAGCCCGGCGAAGAACTGGGCGATGTGGCTGCTGCCCCACAATATGGCGTTCGGGCGGGTCGTCGGCAGGCAGGCGGGGTCGATATCCGCCGCCGTCTGGTCGGTGCGTAGGAAGCAGGTGCCCTCGCGGTACATCTCCTTGCGCGGCCCGTAGTTCTGATAGGCCAGTATGCGCTCGATCTCGGCATCGTAGCGGCTGCCGGGAAAGCCCCCCGCCGCGACGACGACCCCGGCGAAGCCGGCCAGGGCGAGGCCGGCGGCCGCCGTGCCGCCATAGAGGATCCGGCGCGTGAAGACGGCCGGCCGGATACGGACGGGCTGCTCGACATAGCGCCAGGACAGCCAGCCCGCCGCCGTCGAGCCGGCCAGCCCGACGACAAGGAAGACGAGCGGATCGGCATCGGGGAAGAGCATGTGGCCGAACACCACCGCCGGCCAGTGCACCAGATAGAGCGAATAGGAGATGGCGCCGTAGAACCGCATCGGCGCGGCGCCGAGCACGCGGGAGGGCAGCGTCGCGACGGCATCGCCGCCCCAGATCACCAGCGCCGCGCCAAGGCAGGGCACCAGCGCGAGCAGCCCGGGGAACGGCGACGAGGCGGTGATCAGCAGCATACCGGCGAGGATCAGCAGCGCCCCCGCCGCCACCGCCGCACCGGCAATGGCGCGATGGCGGGGGTAGCGCACGCCCGGCAGCGCGATGGCGGCGCCGATCAGCAGTTCGAAGGCGCGGTAGGGCAGCAGGTAGAAGGCGGCCGAGGGGTTGGTGTGCCGCACGATCTCGCAGGCGATGAGCGAGGCCACCAGCAGCCCGGCGACCAGCAGCGGCACAGCGCGGGCGCGCAGCCGGTAGCAGACGAGCAGCAGCAGCGGGAACACCGCATAGAACTGCTCCTCGACGCCGAGCGACCAGTAATGCAGCAGCGGCAGCTCCTCGGCCGAGGGGCCGAAATAGTCGGACTGCCGGTAGAAGAAGATGTTGCCCGCCGCGAAGGTGGCCCAGACCAGCGAACGCCCGTAGCCGACCAGCTGGCTCGGATAGAGGATGAGCGCCGCCAGCGCGCTGGTCGCGAGGGTGACGGCGGCGAAGGCGGGCACGAGGCGCCGGATGCGCCGCTCGTAGAAGCCGGCCAGCGAGAAGGTGCCGGCAGCGATGTCACTGAAAATGGTGCGGAAGATCAGGAAACCGGAGATGACGAAGAACACGTCGACGCCGGTGAAGCCGCCGGGCAGCCAGTCCGCGCCGAAATGGAACAGCACGACGCCGAGGACGGCGACGGCGCGCAGTCCGTCGATATGGGCGCGATAGCGCAGATGATGATGCACGGCCGACCGAAAACTGAATCCGAAAGCCGCCATTATGACCGCAGCGGCGGCGCGGGGGCATAGCCGCGGGTCGCCCGGCCTTGCCCGCCTCCCCGATTAGGCCCGGAGTGTGTCTCCCGCGCCATAGGCGCGCGCCGCCTCACGGCGCCGGCGACGCGGCTGGCGGCGGCGGCAGGACCTTGCCGTCGCCGAAGATGAGGGAAGCGATGGGCCGGCCGAAATAATTCACGCCGGCCTGCGTGAAATGCGAGGAATCGTGCTGGAGCGGCTCGCCCTCCACCATCAGCGGGCATTGCTTCGCCGGGCACACCGCGTCGAACACCGAGATGTAGGTGATGTCGGGGTTGCCGGCGAAATGCGCCTGCATCTCGCGGTCCTTCACCGCCACCGCCGGCAGCATGTCGTCCCGCGCCGCGACATCCGTGTCGCCGCGCAGCAGGCGCCGCGCGAGCAGCTTCGGCACCGCGTCGCGATAGAGCGGAACCGGACCGATCACCACGACGCGGATGCCCTCGGCGGCCAGTTCCGCGATGGTCCGGTCGAATTCGGGCGGCGTGGTGACGAGGCCGCCGAGCACGAGGATGTCCGGCTTGTTGGCGCGCACCCAGTCGAGCGCGAAGGCGTTCAGCTCGTCGCAATAAGGCAGAAGCTGCGAATAGCCCGCGCCGGTCGGCGGACAGGCGGCGGCGGTGATCTGGCCGACCGCGTAGCCGCGCGCCCTGCCCGCCTCGATGATGGCGTTGATGAAATGCGCGACATGGCTGCTGCCCCAGACCATCACCGAGGGATGCGTCGTGGGCAGGCATTCCGGCTTGATGTCGACCTTGGCCTGGAAGAACGGGATGAAGCAGCGGCCCTGCCGGAAGATCGGGTCGCCATTGTAGAACGAGAAGGCGGCGATGCGCCTTATCTCCGGGCTCAGCCGCATGGGCAGGCCCTTTGTGGCGATGGTGGCCTGCGCGAAGCCCGCCAGCGCCAGCGTCACCGCCAGCGTGCCGCCGACGAGCACCTTCGGCGTGAAGACGCGGCGGTTGAGCCGCACCGGCTGCTCGACCAGCCGGTAGGACAGGTAGGCGAGCAGCGTCGACAGCGCCACGCCGCCGACCAGGAAGGCGAGCGGGTCGACCGCGCCCAGCCATTCCCGGCCGAGCGAGACGATCGGCCAGTGGACGAGGTAGAGCGAATAGGAGATCGCGCCGAAGAACACCATCACGCGGCTGCCCAGCAGGCGCGCCGGCAGGCTCGGCGCCCGCTCGCCGCCCCAGATCACCAGCGCCGCGCCGAGGCAGGGAATGAGCGCGCGCAGCCCCGGAAAGGGCGAGGTGGAGGTGAGATACACCATCGCGCCGAGAATCATCGCGCAGCCGCCGAGCACGGCGGCGGCGCCGAGCGCCGGCTTCTGCGGGAAGCGCATGGCGGGCAGCGCCAGCACCGAGCCGATGAGCAGCTCGAAGGCGCGGAAGGGCAACAGGAAATAGGCGGCGGCCGGGTGGTGCTGGAGCATCGCCTGGCTGGCCGCCAGCGAGGCGAGCAGAAGCGCCAGCACGATCCAGCCGAGCCGGCGCATGCCGAGGCGCGCACCGACGAGGACCAGCACCGGGAACACGAAATAGAACTGCTCCTCCACCGCCAGCGACCAGTAGTGCAGCAGCGGCATTTCCTGCGCCGCCGGGCCGAAATAGTCGGTGCGGTCGAAGAAGAAGAAATTGCCGACGGCGAACACAGACCACAGGACCGAGCGGCCGAAAATCAGCATCTCGCGCGGCAGCAGGATGAAATAGGCCGCCACGGCGGTAACGGCTGTCACCGCGAGGAAGGCCGGGGCGATGCGGCGGATGCGGCGCTCGTAGAAGCCGAAGATCGAGAAGGTGCCGCCGGTCACGTCGGCATAGATCGACTTCGAGATCAGGTAGCCGGAGATAACGAAGAACACGTCGACGCCGACGAAGCCGCCGGGAATCCAGCTCGCTCCGAAATGGTACAGGACGACGCCGAGGACGGCGACGGCGCGCAGGCCGTCGATATGGGCGCGATAGCGCAGATGATGATGCACGGCCGACCGGAACTTGAACCAGAGGCCCCCATTATGACCGCTGCCGCGGCGCGGGGGCATAGCTGCGGATATCACGGTCCTTCACGGCCGGCCAATAGGCGCGGTGTGTGGCCCGCGCGCCATAGGCGCGGCGGGCGGGCGCGGTCCGGCGGCCGCCCGCCCCGCTACGGCGCTTTGGCCGGGGCCGCTGGGGGCGTACCGGCGAAGACGATGTCGGCGAGCTTGCCGCCATAGAAGGCCACGCCCTTGTGGGTGAAATGCGAGGGGTCGAACCCCAGCGGCTCGCCATCGACCATCATCGGGCAATTGGCGTCCGGGCACATGGTCGAGAGAATGGAGACATATTCGACATCCGGGTTGCCGGCGAAGTGCGCCGCCAGCGCGCGGTCCGCCACCAGCGCGATCGGCTCCAGATTGTCGTCGGCCAGCACGCTCGGATTGCCCCGGTACAGGCGCTCGGCGAGCACCTGCGGCGGCGGGCGCCGGAACTGCGGCACCGGGCCGACCAGCACGACCCGGATTCCGGCGGCGTGGAGCCGGGCGAAATCGCGGTCGAACCGCTTCCACACTTCCGGCCCATAGGCCGCGTCGCCGCCGAGCACGACGATGGACGGGCGGTGCTCCAGCAGCCAGTCCAGCGCGAAGCGATTCAGCGCGTCGCACATGGGCGAGGCTTCGGCGTCGACCAGCGGCACGCAGGCCGCGCCGGTGATCTGGCCGAAGGCATAGCCGTGCCGCCCGGCCGCCTCGGCGAGCGCGCCGACGAACTGGGCGATGTGGCTGCTGCCCCAGACGACGAGGCTCGGCCGCTGCTCCGGCAGGCATTGCGGCGGCAGCGTGCGCATCGGCTCGCGGCCATTGATGAAGCAGGTGCCGTCGCGCACGATCTCGCGCAGCGGCGAGCGCTCGAAGGCGAGCACGCGGGCGATCTCAGTGCCGAACCGGCCGGGAAAGCCGCGCTGGTTCTCGGCGATCGCGCCGAAGGCGATGAGCGCCGCGCTGACCGCCACCGTGCCGCCGATCAGCGCGCCGCGCGGGAAGCCCGTGCGGTTGCGCCGCACCGGCTGCTCGACGAAGCGCCAGGACGCCCAGCCGAGCAGCGTGGAGAGCGCGACGCCACCGATCAGGAAGGCGGCGGCGGGAAGATCGGGCAGCAGCGGGCGGGCGAAGACCACGATGGGCCAGTGCACGAGATAGAGCGAATAGGAGATCGCGCCGAAGAACAACGGCACGCGCGTGCCGAGCAGCCGCGCCGGCGCGCTCGTCGCGCTCTCGCCGCCCCAGATCGCCAGCGCCGTTCCCAGGCACGGCACCAGCGCGAGCAGGCCCGGAAAGGGCGAGCGCTCGGTGATCAGCGCCATGCCGGCGAGGATCAACCCGGCACCGGCCGCGACCGCCGCCCCGCCAATGCGCGCGTCCCGAGGGAAGCGCAGCCCGGGAAGGGCGAGCGCGGCGCCGATCAGCAGTTCGAAGGCGCGGAAGGGCAGCAGGTAGAACGCCGCCGCCGGGTTGTA
Organism: Ancylobacter sp. TS-1; assembly: GCF_009223885.1. Classification (NCBI taxonomy): domain Bacteria; kingdom Pseudomonadati; phylum Pseudomonadota; class Alphaproteobacteria; order Hyphomicrobiales; family Xanthobacteraceae; genus Ancylobacter; species Ancylobacter sp. TS-1. Next base: position 248,732 of record NZ_CP045144.1, on the reverse strand, counting down.
GGGGCGGATCAGCTCGCAGGCCGCCAGCGAGGCGACCAGCAGCCCCAGCACAAGCTGCGGCAGGGCCTTGGGGAAGAAGCGCCGGCAGCCGAGGATGAGCGCCGGGAAGAGGAAATAGAACTGCTCCTCGACGCCGAGCGACCAGTAGTGCAGCAGCGGCGTGTCCTCGGCGGCCGGGCCGAAATAGTCGGTGCGCAGGTAGAAATAGACATTGCCGAAGGCCAGCACCGACCACATCAGCGAGCGGGCGTAGAGCATGAGCTGGTTCGGGAAGAACAGCAGGAAGGCGCACAGGCTGGTCAGCGCCGTCACCGCCAGGAAGGCCGGGGCGATGCGGCGGATGCGGCGCTCGTAGAAGCCGAGGATCGAGAAGCTGCCATCGGCGGTGTCGGCATAGATCGACCGCGCGATCAGGAAGCCGGAGATCACGAAGAACACGTCGACGCCGATGAAGCCGCCGGGCAGCCACGTCGCGCCGAAATGGAACAGCACGACGCCGAGCACGGCGATCGCCCGCAATCCGTCGATATGGGCGCGATAGCGCAGATGATGGTGCACGGCGGACCGCAGGGCTCGCTCCAGAGAAAGACCCGCCTATCACGCCGGCCGGGAGCGCGGAAGCCACAGACGCCCGCACGCCGCGCACGAGGCTCAGAACAGGCTCCCCTGCGCCTCCCGCACCGACCGGGGAGGCTCTGGCGGGTCCTCCTTCGCCGCGCCGCGCGCGACGATGATGAGCGCGTCGTCGGCCAGCGGGCGCTGGAGGGCGGCGGCTTCGCTCCACGGCGCGCGCAGCCACACCTCGCGCTCCTCGGCCGTGGTCAGGATCACCGGCATCGCCTTGGGATGGATCGGGCGCACCACCGCGTTCGGCTCGCAGGTCAGGAAGCCGAAAAGCTCGTGCTCGCCCTCCACCGGCGCGGCCTTCGTGCCGCGCGTGCCGTTCCAGCGCGTGCGCAGGCCGGCGAAGAAGGCGAGCGGGCGCGTCTCGTCGCGCGCGAACCAGACCACGTCCTTGCGGCCGGTCGCCGGGTTCGGCGCGGGCGCGTATTCGGAGAAGCTGGTGAAGGGCACGAGGCAGCGATGCGCCGGGCCGCTCCAGGCCCGCCAGTGCGGGGAAGCGAGATTGCGGATGTTGGTAATCGGCGGTCCGCCGATATGCGGGGGCGGCGGCATGCCCCAGCGGGCGAACGCAAGCTCGCGCGCCCCCTCCGCTCCCATGCGCACGATAGGCGCCGGCTGATCGGGGAAGATGGCGGTCTGCGGCGGCAGGTTGCCGGTGAGATTCGTCAGCGTGCCGACGAGATCGGCGATGGCGCGGACATTGGAATTGTGGCTGTAGAGATTGCACATGCGCGGGCGAGCTTGGCCCGGCGCGCGGCATTGGTGAAGACCTGCCGCCCCCTCGCCCGCCTGTTTCCACGCAATCCATGCGCGGTTCGGACGATCCCTGTCGCGAACGCACGTCACGAATGGTTCAGCCGATCACCCGATAGGCCCCTGCGCCTTGGCACGGAGGCCCTCAGTCATTAGAAATGGTCGGAACTTCCGGCGCCGAACGCCGGAGAGCGCAACCGGGAGCGCGCAAGGTGACAACCCACGAAGACCTCATCGACCGCGTCGGGCGCGCCACGCCGCGCGCGCCGCTGGTCGACACCTTCGGCCGGGCCGTCACCTATCTGCGTGTCTCGGTCACCGACCGGTGCGACTTCCGATGCGTCTACTGCATGGCGGAGCACATGACCTTCCTGCCCAAGCCCGAGCTGCTGACGCTGGAAGAACTCGACCGGCTGTGCTCGGCCTTCGTGGCGCGCGGGGTGAAGAAGCTGCGCCTCACCGGCGGCGAGCCGCTGGTGCGCCGCGACGTGATGACCCTGTTCCGCTCGCTCTCGCGCCATCTCGATTCGGGCGCGCTGGAAGAGCTGACGCTGACCACCAACGGCTCGCAGCTCGCCCGCTTCGCCCGCGAACTGGCCGCGTGCGGCGTCAAGCGCATCAATGTCTCGCTCGACACTCTCGACCCCGACCGCTTCCGGGCGCTGACCCGCTGGGGCGACCTCAACAAGGTCCTCGCCGGCATCGACGCGGCGCAGGAGGCGGGCATCCATGTGAAGCTCAACGCCGTCGCGCTGGCCGGCGAGAACGAGGACGAGATCCCCGGCCTGATCGAATGGGCGCATGCGCGCGACATGGACGTCTCGCTCATCGAGGTCATGCCGCTGGGCGAGACCGGCTCGGAGCGCATCGACCAGTATCTGCCGCTGTCCACCGTGCGCGAGCGCCTTGCCCGCCAGTGGACGCTGGAGGACATCCCGTTCCGCACCGGCGGCCCGGCGCGCTACGTCTCCATCCGCGAGACCGGCGGGCGGCTCGGCTTCATCACCCCGCTGACGCATAATTTCTGCGAGGGCTGCAACCGAGTGCGCGTCACCTGCACCGGCACGCTCTATATGTGCCTCGGCCAGGACGACGCGGCGGATCTGCGCGCGCCCCTGCGCGCCTCCGAGAGCGACGAGAAGCTGCACGCGGCGCTGGACGACGCCATCTTCCGCAAGCCCAAGGGGCACGATTTCGTCATCGACCGCCCCGGCCGCGCCCCCGCCGTGCGACGCCACATGAGCGTCACCGGCGGCTGAACAGGATACTCCCGACACCTTCGCACTGCATGGCTGCCGCGCGCCGCGCTTTGTTGCCGCGCTGCAATACAACGTGCATATGCTGGTCGGCCTTGCGCTGCTAACTAGCGGCGCCGCCCGCCCCTTCAGATCATGAGACCCGCGATGCAGCTTCCGCTGTTGGCCCTCGCCATGGCCTCCTTCGGCATCGGCACCACCGAATTCGTCATCATGGGGCTGCTGCCGGAAGTCGCGGCCGACCTGTCGGTGTCGATTCCCGCCGCCGGGCTGCTCGTCACCGGCTATGCGCTCGGCGTCGTCATCGGCGCGCCCATCGTCGCCATCATCACCAATTCGCTGCCGCGCAAGGCGACCCTTATCGGCCTCGCCAGCATGTTTGTGGTCGGCAATTTCCTGTGCGCCATCGCCCCGGACTACTGGTTCCTGATGGGCGCGCGCGTCGTCACCGCCTTCTGCCACGGCGCCTTCTTCGGCATCGGTGCGGTGGTGGCGGCGAGCCTCGTGCCCGCCAACCAGCGCGCCAGCGCCATCGCGCTGATGTTCGCCGGGCTGACGCTGGCCAATGTGCTCGGCGTGCCGCTCGGCACCGCGCTCGGCCAGGCGCTCGGCTGGCGCTCCACCTTCTGGGCGGTGGTGGTCATCGGCATTCTCGCGGTCAGCGCCATCGCGCTGTGGGTGCCGCGCGCCATTCCCCATTCCGCCGGCAACATCATCCGCGAATTCGCCGTGCTGAAGCGCCCGCAGGTGGTCATCACCATGCTGATCAGCGTGATGGCCTCGGCGAGCCTGTTCTCGGTGTTCACCTATATCGCGCCGCTGCTGCGCGACGTGACCGGCCTCGCCGCCCATACCGTGACCTATGTGCTGCTGCTGTTCGGCGTCGGCATCACCATCGGCAACCTGCTCGGCGGCAAGCTCGCCGACTGGCGCCTGATGCCCTCGCTGATGGGAACCTTCATCGGCCTCGCGGCGGTGCTGGTGGCGTTCGTCTTCGTCAGCCCGTTCCAGATCGCGGCAATCGCCACCATCTTCGTCTGGGGCGTGCTGGTCTTCGCCGTGGTGGCGCCGATCCAGATGCGCGTCGTCGACGCGGCGGTGGGCGCGCCCAACCTCGCCTCGACGCTCAACCAGGGCGCCTTCAATCTCGGCAATGCCGGCGGCGCATGGGTGGGCGGCGCGGCGATCACGCTCGGCGTTGGCTACGCGGAACTGCCCTGGGTCGGCGCCGCGCTGGCGGTTGTGGCGCTCGGCCTGTGCGTGCTCTCGCAGGCGCTGGAGCGGCGCAGCGGCGGGCTCGTCGAGGCCTGCGAGCCCGGCGCCGCCTGCGAGGAATACTGAACGCGGCCGGGATCTCCGCCCGGCCGTGACTGCGTCCCTGTTCGGTGGCCTGCGAGTGGCCACATCTGCCGGAACCCGCCTTCCATGCATGCCTCCAGTGCCAGCCGCCGCGGCATCCTCCTGATGATCGCCGGCTCGTCGATCTTCTCCAGCAACGACGCCTTCTCCAAGCTCGCGCTGGACACCGTCCCGCCCTCGCAGATCCTCGCCATACGCGGCGTCATGGCGGCGGCGATCCTGCTCGCCGTGCTCGGCTGGAAGGGCCAGTTGCCGGCGCTGCGCTACTGCGCCGACTGGCGCGTCATGGCCCGCGCGGTCGCCGAGGCGCTGGTGGCGATCCTGTTCATCACCGCCATCACCGTGATGTCGATCGCCGATTCCACCGCGATCCTGCAGATCGCCCCGCTCGCCACCATGGCGACGGCGGTGCTGTTCTTCCGCGCCCGCATCGGCTGGCGCTACTGGGCGGCGGTGTTCGTCGGCTTCGCCGGCGTGACGATGATCGTGAAGCCCGGCTCGTCGGCCTTCGACGCGATGGCGCTGCTGCCGCTCGGCGCCGCCTTCCTCATCGCCTTCCGCGATTTCATCACCGGGCGCATCCGCTCGCATGTGCCGACGCTGGTCGTCACCTTCGCGACCACGGTGGCGGGCATGGTCTTCGGCGTCGCCGGCGCCATGGTGGAGACCTGGCACCCCATCGACCTGACCGTCTTCGCCTATATGGTCGGCGGCAGCGTGTCGCTGGTGACGGGGCACATGCTCACCATCGCCGCCTTCCGCGCCGCCGATCCCTCGACGGTGGCGCCCTTCCGCTACGCCGCCGTGCTGTGCGCGGTCGGCCTGAGCGCGCTGGTGTTCCACGAGATGCCCGACCTCGTGTCGATCGGCGGCATGGCGCTCATCATGGCGGCGGGGCTCTACACCATGCACCACCATATGCGGGTGCCGAAGGCCACGCCCGCCGCCGGGCTGGCCTCCGGCCGTTAGGTCTAGAAGACCCGGGGCGGCAGCGTCGGATCGAGCACCTTGCGGGCGACCTCGGCGCCGCCCACCGGAAGCCCTGCCGGATCCAGCAGCCCGATCTGCACCAGCACGCTCGCCTGATCCCAGTAGACGTGCTCGTGCGAAACCTTGCCGTCCTTGAAGCCGACGATCACCACGAGGGCCACCTCGACCGGCTTGCCGGTGGGCGCGACGCCCGGCAGCATCCAGTCGATCATCGTGGTGTGCGTGAAGCTGATGACCTGCTCCAGAACGAGCTGGTTATCGTCGACCGTGGTGGAGACGTCCGTCATCACCATGTCGGGCGGGAAGAACTTGCCGACCAGATGCTCGGCATAGAACCGGCGCACCCCCTCGCGGCCGACGCCACCCGCCATCGTCGGCACGCTGTTGAGGTGCGGCTCGTCCGACATCGTGGCCATGGTGGTTTCGAGATCACCCGCCAGCTCGGCGGCGACGTGCTTCTGGAAAGCCTCGATCTTCTGGCTCGCGCTCATATCCTATCCCCCCTTGAAACGCCCGCGCGGCTTCACCCCCGAAGGCGGGCGCGCCGACGGGAGGCGACCTATCGCCGTCCCCCGGCGCCCTCACCCCCGCGTGCGGGCGCGGATCATGTAGCCATCATAGGGATATTCGCCGACCTGCCACCACAGGTACTCCTCGTTGCGGAAGGCGAGCATCGAATCGTAGATCGTCTTGAACTCCGCGTTCTTGGCGGAAATCTCCGCCATCAGCGCGGTGTTCTCCTTGTAGGCGGCGTCCATCAGATCGGCGGGGAAGGGCCGAAGCTGCGCGCCGCCGGCCACGAGACGGCGCAGCGCCGCCGGGTTGCGGGCGTCGTATTTCGCCAGCATGTCGGAATTGGCATAGGCGCTCGCCGCCTCGAAGGCCGCCTGATAGGGCTTGGGAAGCTCGTTCCACGCCTGGAGATTGGCGATGAAATGGATGGTCGGGCCGCCCTCCCACCAGCCGGGATAGTAGTAATAGGGCGCCACGCGATTGAAGCCGAGCTTCTCGTCGTCGACCGGCCCGACGAATTCGGCGGCGTCGATGGTGCCCTTCTCCAGCGCCGGGTAGATGTCGCCGCCAGCGAGGTTCTGCGGCACCAGACCGAGGCGCGCCATCACCTGCCCGGCAATGCCCGGCAGGCGCATCTTGAGCCCCTTCACATCGGCGACGGTCTTGATCTCCTTGCGGAACCAGCCGCCCATCTGCGCGCCGGTATTGCCGCCGGCGAAGCCGATCGTGTTGCTCTTGGCGAGGAAGGCGTTCTGCAGTTCCAGCCCGCCGCCATGGTAGAGCCACGCCGTCTGCTGGCGGGCATTGAGCCCGAAGGGCAGCGTGGTGAAGGGCGCGAAGGCCGGGTTCTTGCCGATGTAATAGTAGAGCGCGGTCTGGGCGACCTCGACCGTGTGGTTCTGCACCGCGTCATAGGCCTGAAGCCCCGGCACGATCTCGCCGGGGGCGAAGACGTCGATGGTGAAGCGACCGTCGGTGGCCTCGCCGACATATTTCGCCAGCAGCACCGAGGCGCCATAGATGGTGTCGAGCGCCTTCGGGTAGCTCGATGTCAGCCGCCAGCGCACCTGCGGGGCGGTCTGGGCGATGGCCGGCGCGGCCAGCGTCGTCGCTGCGGCAGCGAGGCCGGCGCTCTTGATGAGGCTGCGGCGGGAGGTCGAACTCGGCATCGGCGTTTCCTCTGGTGTTCTCATTGGCGTCGTCATCCCGGCCGTAGCGAAGCGGAGAGCCGGGATCGCGTGACGGACCGGAGTGCGATCCCGGATCCGGCCTCCGGCCGGTCCGGGATGACACGAGCCCCCTACCCCCGCGAGCGGGCGCGGATCATGTAGCCGTCATAGGGGTATTCGCCGACCTGCCACCAGAGGTACTCCTCGTTCCGGAAGGCGATCTGCGCGTCCATGATCTTCTTGAAGCCGGCATTCTTCGCGCTGATCTCGGCAACCAGCTCGTTCGAGGCCTGCCACGAGGCGTCGAGGAAGCTCTGCGGGAAGGTGCGAAGCTGCGCCCCCGCCGCCACCAGCCGGCGCAGCGCCGCCGGGTTGAAGGCGTCGTATTTCGCCAGCATGTCGGCATTGGCATAGGCCACCGCCGCCTCGAAGATCGCCTGATAGGACTTGGGCAGCTCATTCCACTTGGTGCGGTTGACCACGACGTTCATGGTCGGCCCGCCGTCCCACCAGCCGGGATAGTAGTAATAGGGCGCCACCCGCACGAAGCCGAGCTTCTCGTCGTCATAGGGCCCGACCCATTCGCAGGCGTCGATGGTGCCCTTTTCCAGCGCGGCGTAGATGTCGCCGGGGGCGATCTGCTGCGGCACCACGCCGAGCTTGGCCACCACCTGCCCGGCGATGCCGCCGATGCGGAACTTGAGACCCTTGAAGTCGGCGAGGTCCTTCACCTCCTTGCGGAACCAGCCGCCCATCTGGGTGCCGGTATTGCCGCCGAGGAAGCCGATGAGGTTGTACTTAGCCAGGAACTCGTCCTGCAGCTCGCGCCCGCCGCCCTGATAGAACCAGGCGTTCTGCATGCGCGCGTTCAGCCCGAACGGCATGGTGGTGAAGCAGGCGAAGGAGGGATCCTTGCCGGTGTAGTAATAAAGCGGCGTCTGGGCCACCTCCACCGTGCCGTTCTGCACCGCGTCCAGCGCCTGAAGCCCGGGCACGATCTCGCCTGCGGCGTAGTTCTGGATGGTGAAGCGGCCCTGCGTCACCTCGCTCACATATTTCGACACCAGCTCGTTGGCGCCGAAAATGGCGTCCAGCACCTTCGGCACGCTGGAGGTGAGGCGCCATTTCACGACCGGCGCGTCCTGCGCAAGGACCGGCGCCGAAAGGCCGGCGGCGGCGGCGGTCGCGGCGAGGCCGGTTCCGGCGGTGCGGAGAAAGGCGCGGCGGGTCATGGGCGGCATCCTGCAAGACGGGCGCAGGATGTTTGCCGCAACGTGTTGCCGGGGGCAACAGCGAAGGGCGTGGCACTCGCTCACCGTCATCCCGGACGGCCGCAGGCCGATCCGGGATCGCGCGGACATCGGAGAGCGATCCCGTCTCGCTAAAGCGCGGCCGGGATGACGTCTCGACATCCCCTGACGCGGCCCGAAACGAAAACGGCCGGGCTCGCGCCCGGCCGTCGTCCCGTCGATGAGCAATGCCTCAGCCGCGCGGGCGGGTGCGGATCTGGAAGCTGTCGAAGGTGTATTCCGCCACCTGCCACCACAGGTTTTCCTCGTTGCGGAACGCCTGCATGGTGTCGATGGCCTTCTTGAAGTCCGGGTTCTTGGCGGAGATTTCCGCCCACAGCTCGTTGGTCGCCTTCAGGCAGGCTTCCATGACTTCCATCGGGTAGGGGCGAAGCTGCGCGCCGTTCGCCACCAGCCGCTTGATCGCCGGCGGGTTCTGCACGTCGTAGCGCGCCTGCATGATGGTGTTGGCATAGGTCGCGCCGGCGACCAGCGCCGCCTTGTAGCTCTTCGGCAGTTCCTCGAACTTGGCGAGGTTGGTGAAGGCGTGGATGGTCGGGCCGCCTTCCCACCAGCCGGGGTAATAATAGTACTTGGCGACCTTGTAGAAGCCGAGCTTCTCGTCGTCATAGGGGCCGACCCACTCGGCGCCGTCGATGGTGCCCTTCTCCAGAGCCGGGTAGATGTCGCCACCGGCGATCTGCTGCGGCACCACGCCGAGCTTGGCCATGACCTGCCCGGCGATGCCGCCGATGCGCATCTTGAGGCCGTTCATGTCGGCGGTGGACTTGATCTCCTTGGTGAACCAGCCGCCCATCTGGGCGCCGGTGTTGCCGCAGGGCAGACCGTAGACGTTGTACTTCTTGTAGAACTCGTTGAAGAGATCGTTGCCGCCGTTCTGGAACAGCCAGGCATTCTGCTGGCGGGCATTGAGGCCGAACGGCACCGAGGCGGCAACGGCGAAGGTCGGGTCCTTGCCGACGAAATAGTACGAGACGGTGTGGCACATCTCGACCGTGTTGTTCTGCACGGCGTCGAGCACCTGCAGGCCGGGCACGATCTCGCCGGCGGCGAAGACCTGGATCTGGAACTTCCCGTCGGTCAGCTCCGAAACCATCTTCGACATGACGTCGGCGCCGCCATAGATGGTGTCGAGCGACTTCGGGAAGCTGGAGGCGAGGCGCCAGCGGATTTCCGGAGCGGACTGGGCGATGGCCGGGGCGGCAACGGTGGTGGCCGCGACGCCGGCACCGGCGGCGGCAAGGAACTGACGGCGCTTCATGGGCGGTCTCTCTCCTGGGGGGATTTCCTCACGGCGCAGTTGGCGCATTGGCGCGCCTCCGCACACGGATTTACACGGTTGGCGTAAGAGGTACGCCAGCGCTCTGAAGCGCGCAACCGCTGCACGGCTGCGCCTTTCGGCGAAGATTCATCCCGTTCTGCGCCCTGCCGCTGCGGCGGCGTCGCGGCCGTTCAGCTTTCGACGACGATGCGCGGCGCGGCCCGCGCGCTGCCGCGCCGGCCAGCCAGCGCCTCGCGCACCGCGGCGGCGATGTCGCGGTAGATCTGCGCCTCGGGACTGTCCGGCTTGGTCGCCACCAGCGGCAGGCCGGCATCGGACGCCTCGCGGATCGACAGGTGCAGCGGAACCTCCCCGAGGAAGGGCACGCCGAAGCGCTGCGCCTCGTGGCGCGCGCCGCCATGGCCGAAGATGTCGGAACGGCCGCCGCAATGCGGGCAGAGGAAGTAGCTCATGTTCTCGACGATGCCGAGCACCGGCACGTTGACCTTCTCGAACATGGCGATGCCGCGCCGCGCGTCGATCAGCGCCAGGTCCTGCGGGGTGGAGACGATGACCGCGCCGGCCAGCGGCACCTGCTGCGCCATGGTGAGCTGCGCGTCGCCGGTGCCGGGCGGCATGTCGACGACGAGGATGTCGAGCGGCGCCCAGTTCACTTCCTTGAGCAACTGGCTGATGGCCGACATCACCATCGGCCCGCGCCAGATCATCGGCGTCTCTTCCTCGACGAGGAAGCCGATCGACATGACCTTGAGTCCGAAGGCGTGCATCGGCGTGATCATACGGCCCTGCACGTCGGGACGACCCTTGAGCCCCATCAGGCGCGGCACGGAGGGGCCGTAGATATCGGCGTCGAGCAGGCCGACGCGAAGGCCCGAGGCGGCGAGGCCAAGGGCCAGATTGGCGGCCAGCGTCGACTTGCCGACGCCGCCCTTGCCGGAAGCGACCGCGATGATGGAGCCCACACCCGGCAGGCCGGAACTCTCCTTCTGCGGATCGGCCGGCGCCTGGGCGTGCGCATGGCCCGCGTGCGCGTGGCCGGCATGGGCATGCCCCGCATGCGAATGGCCCTGGTGGTCGCCCTGCCCCGACACGCGGACCGACTGGGCGCCGCCCGCGGGCGCGCTGCCGGCCCGGCGCTCGGCGGTCAGCGCCACGAGGGCCGAGGTCACGCCCGGCGTGCCGCGCACGGTGCGCTCCACCGCCGCGCGCACCGGCTCCCAGAGCTGCGCCTGGGCGGCGTCGACGGTGATCGAAAGATAGACCTTGCTGTCGGAGACAAGGATGTCGGAGAGCGCCCCCGTCTCGGTCACGGGCCTGCCGTCCGGCGCGGAGACCTGCGCCAGCCTTGCCTTCACCTCATCAGCCGTCACCGCCATGACCGTCGCGCTCCCTAGGGGTCTTTGACGCGTGAGACACCAGTCGCAGGCCAGCGTCAACCCATCGCGCCCCATCGGCCGATCAAAGGCGCGTATGCGAGCGCCCGCCGGGAGGGCGCCGGCAGGCTGCCGGGAGAACATCGCCCAATTCTCCATCATTTCCGGCGATGACCGTTATTGCATCAGCGGGCGTTGCGCACCGGCGGGCATTAGTGCCAGCATGGGTTGCCGGGAAAAAACAAGAACCGGCCCAGGGCAACCTTTCCAGAGGGGAACAGCATGAGCCTCGTCACCCGCATCGCCACCGCGGCGATTCTCGTCGCTGCCACGCTCGGCAGCGCCTCCGCCAAGGAATGGAAGACGGTGCGCGTCGGCACCGAGGGCGCCTATCCGCCGTTCAACTTTGTCGAGAACGGCGAGCTGAAGGGCTTCGACGTCGACATCGCCAAAGCCGTCTGCGAGAAGATGAAGGTCACCTGCACCTTCGTCGCCCAGGACTGGGACGGCATCATCCCGGCGCTGCTCGCCGGCAAATACGATGTGATCGTCGCCTCCATGTCGGCGACGCCCGAGCGCGCCAAGCAGGTTCTGTTCTCGGACAAGTATTACAACACCCCGGCCAGCTTCATCGCGCCGAAGGACACCAAGATCACCGAGACCACCCCCGCCGGAATGAAGGGCAAGGTCATCGGCGCGCAGGGCTCCACCATCCACTCGAGCTATCTCGAGGACGTCTATGCCAAGCAAGGCATCGAGGTGAAGCTCTACGGCAAGCAGGACGAGGCCAATCTCGACCTCGCCAATGGCCGGCTCGACGCGATCCTCGCCGACAAGATCATGCTGATGGACTGGCTGGCGTCCAAGGAAGGCGCATGCTGCGGGTTCATCGGCCCGGAATACAAGGACGAGAAGTACTTCACCCCCGTCGCCGCCGCCTTCCGCAAGGATGACGCGGGCCTCGCCGCCATGTTCAACAAGGGCCTCGCCGAGATCATCGCCGACGGCACCTACAAGAAGATCAACGACAAGTACTTCCCCTTCAGCGTCTACTGACGCACCGCTCCGCAGCGCCGTTCCGGTGAGGCTCCCGGAACGGCGTTTCCCCGTCGACGACCGTGGAGCGGCCCCTCCGTCATGCTGAACCTCATCGAGCTGCTGTCCTTCGGCCCGAACGGCTGGGGCGACGAGATCGCCTACGGCGCGCTCATCACCATCCAGCTTGCCGTCGTCACCCTGCCGGTCGGCATCGCCATCGGCCTTCTCGTCGCGCTGGCGAAGGATTCGCGCTCGCAGGTGCTGCGCGGCCTCGGCAATCTCTACACCACCGTCTTCCGCGGCCTGCCCGAGCTGCTGACGCTGTTCATCGTCTATTATGGCGGGCAGATGCTGCTCACCCGCATCGCCGACTATTTCGTGCCCGACGCCCATATCGAGGTGAACCAGTTCGTGGCCGGCGTGGTCGCGCTGGGGCTGGTGCTCGGCGCCTTTTCCAGCGAGGTGCTGCTGGCCGCCATCCGCGCCGTGGCCAAGGGCCAGAAGGAAGCCGCCTCCGCGCTCGGCCTCTCCACCTGGAACACCTTCCGCCTCGTGACCTTCCCGCAGCTCTGGCGCGTCGCCCTGCCCGGCCTGTCCAACAACTGGATGGTGCTGCTCAAGGACACTTCGCTGGTCTCGGTCATCGCCATCAGCGACCTGATGCGCCAGACCTCGATCGCGGTCGGCGTGACCAAGCAGCCCTTCTTCTTCTACCTCGTCGCCTGCCTCATCTATCTGGTGTTCTCGGGCCTTTCGAGCGTGGTCTTCACCAGGCTGGAGACCCGCGCCTCCCGCGGCTTCAAGCGCGTGGGAGGCCATTGATGGAAACGCTGCTGCACGCTATCGGCGACGGCTTCCTCTCGGTGATGGGCCATATCGGCCTCAACGTCGACCTGATGGAGCGCTACGGCCTGCGCTTCCTCGGCGGCGTGTGGATCACGCTGTCGCTCGTCGGCCTGTCGACCTTCCTCGGCTCGGTGCTGGCCCTGCCGCTGGCGGTGGCGCGGGTGGAGGGCGGCAAGTATCTCGCCCGCGCCTCCTTCACCTATTCCTATTTCTTCCGCGGCACGCCGCTCTTGGCGCAGACCTTCCTCGTCTATTACGGCGCCGGCCAGTTCCGCGAGCCGCTCACCGATATCGGCCTGTGGTGGTTCTTCCGCGACGCCTTCAACTGCGCGGTGTTCACCTTCACGCTGAACACCGCCGCCTACCAGTCGGAGATCCTGCGCGGCGGCATCCAGACCCTGCCGGCCGGGCAGATGGAGGCGGCGCAGGCGCTCGGCCTGTCGCGCATCACCGCCTATCGCAAGGTGATCCTGCCGCAGGCCATCGCCGTCGGCCTGCGCCCGCTCGGCAACGAGCTGGTGCTGATGATCAAGGCCAGCGCCATCGCCTCGGTGATCACGGTCTACGACCTGATGGGCGTCACGCGGCTGGCCTTCTCGCGCTCCTACGACATGGAGGTCTATCTCTGGGCGGCGGTGCTGTACCTGCTCATGGTGGAGATCGTGCGCCGGGTCTGGGACGTGCTGGAGCGCCGGCTGAACCGGCATTTGCTGCTGTCGCGGTAGACCAAGTCGCTGCACTCACCCTCCCTCATCCGCGGGCTTGACCCGCGGACCCAGGGGACTGGCGCGCCCGGTCACTGGGTGCCCGGGTCAAGCCCGGGCATGAGGGACGGCCCCAGCAGCCGCGCCACCTCGGCCCGCAGCACCGGCACCAGCTCGGCCTCGAACCACGGATGCTTCTTCAGCCAGCCGGTGTTGCGCCAGGAGGGGTGCGGCAGCGGCACCAGGCGCGGGGCCTGCCGCGCCTCCCAGATCTCGCGCCAGCGCGCCACCCGCCCGGTCAGCCCGCCGCCGGCGAAGCGTTCCAGCCCGAGCCGTTTCAGGTGATAGGCCTGCGAGGCCGCCCCCACCGCCACCACCAGATCGAAGGGCGCGCGCGCCGCGAACAGCCGGTCGTGCCACAGGCCCGCGCATTCCCGGCGCGGCGGCAGGTCGCCGCCCTTGGCGTCCTGCCCGGGAAAGCAGAAGCCCATCGCCGCCACCGCGACCCGCGTCTCGTCATAGAAGGTCGCCCGGTCGATGCCGAGCCAGTGCCTCAGCCGCTCGCCCGAGGCGTCGTCGAAGGAGATGCCGCTCGCATGCACCTTCGTTCCCGGCGCCTGCCCGGCGATCAGCAGGCGCGAGGCCGGCCCGACATGCAGCACCGGGCGCGGCGCATGCGGCAGCGGCGCGCCGCGCGGATGCTCCACGCAGGCGCGGCAGGCGCGGATGGCGGCAAGAACGGCGTCGAGGGTTTCGGCAGGCGGCATGGGGTTTAGATAGGAGCGATGGGACCGTTCGTCATCCCGAAGGGTCGCAATCCCCATGCACCGTCATGGCCGGGCTTGGCCCGGCCATCCACGCCTGCCGTCGTCGCATTCGCAGAAGCCGTGCAAAGTCGTGGATCCCCGGGCCGAGCCCGGGGATGACGGCTCCCCCGTGCAAAGGCCGGCTTCACTCCACCGGACGCGGATGCGCCGCCCGCCAGTCGGCCGGCCGCTCGAAGGGCCCGCTCCAGATGCCGCGCTTCGCCGCCCGGGCGTCCCGCTCCTCGGCGCGGTAGGCGAGGCCCAGCGCCACCGCCCAGCCCTGCTCGACCAGACGGGCGCCGATATCCGCGCCGTCCACCGTGCACACCGAGACCGCGCGGCTGTAGCGGTCCTCGTCCACGGGACGGCAGCTCACCGTTCCGCGCGCGACCAACGCCTCCAGCGCCGCCCGCGCCCGCTCCCCGCAGGGCCACGCCTTGGCCCCCTCGCCGCAGCTCTGATGCAGTTCCGGCGCGTCGATGCCGTCGAGCCGCACCCGCTCGCCGCCGACCTCAAGGCTGTCGCCGTCCGCCACCCGCACCGCGCCGGTCAGCGCCGGCACGAAACGTTCCGCGACCAGCGCGAGGGCGACCAGCGCCAGCGCGACGAGCACCGAGCCGAGCGTGCTCGGCCGCCAGCCACGCGGTGGGCGATTGTGCCTCATTGGGTTGCCCTCACCCCTCCCCGGATTGTCATCCCGGCCGAAGCGTAGCGCAGAGCCGGGATCGCTCCCCACTCTCGTCGCGATCCCGGATCGGCCTGTGGCCGTCCGGGATGACGGCAAATCCATGCCGCGATGTTACCCTCACGCGTCCGCGACGCCCGCTTCGGCGAAGGTCGCCATGCCGGCATGGCAGGCCAGCGCCGACTTGATGACGCCGATGGAGAGCGCCGCGCCCGAGCCTTCGCCGAGCCGCATGCCGAGGTCGAGGATCGGGTGCAGTCCCAGCCGCTCCAGCACCGCGCGGTGGGCCGGCTCGGCCGAGACATGGCCGGCGAGGCAATGGTCGAGCGCGGCCGGGTCCAGCGCCTTCAGCACGGCGGCGGCGGCGGTGACGACATAGCCGTCCAGCACCACCGGCACGCGCTGAAGCCGCGCGGCGAGGATGGCGCCGGCCATCGCCGCCACCTCGCGCCCGCCGAGCTTGCGCAGCACTTCCAGCGGGTCGTCGAGATGGTCTTTCGCGCGCGCCACCGCCGCCCACACCGCCTCGATCTTGCGCGCGAGTACCTCGCCGGTCGCCCCGGTGCCGGGGCCGACCCATTCCTCCGCCGTGCCGCCATAGAGGCCGTGGAAGATGGCGGCGGCGACCGTGGTGTTGCCGATGCCCATTTCGCCGAGGCACAGCAGGTCCGGCTCGCCGGCCAGCGCCTCCATGCCGAAGGCCATGGTGGCAGCGCATTCGGCCTCGGTGAGCGCGTCCTCCTCCACGATATCCGGCGTCGGCAGGTCGAGCGCGAGGTCGAACACCCGCAGCCCGGCGCCGAACACGCCGCAGATCTGGTTCACCGCCGCTTTTCCGGCGGTGAAGGTGGCGACCATCTGCTTCGTCACTTCCGGCGGATAGGGCGAGACGCCGCGCGCGGCGACGCCGTGGGTCGCGGCGAAGACGGCCACCGTCGGCCGGTTGACCTGGGGAATCTCGCGCCCCTGCCAGCCGGCGATGTGGATGGCGATCTCCTCCAGCCGGCCGAGCGCGCCCGGCGGCTTGACGAGCTGGCTCTGGCGCTCGGCGGCCGCGTCACGGGCCGCCGCGTCCGGGCCGGGCATCTGGGCGACGAGGTTGCGGATGTCGTCGAAGGGCAGGCCGGTGGCGGAGCGCAGCATGGAATATCCCGTCCCTGAGGTTCGCCGCGCGTCGAAACCGTCGCGCCGGGCGCGGCGGCGGGGTAGACCCATGCGAACAGGCGCGCAACCCCCTAATTCCCGATGGCGCGCCCCGGGGGATGCATGGCTACCGATCCGGCGACCGTCGAGACCCTGCCCGCGCCCGCCCCGCCGGCCTTCGACGCGCGGTTCCGCGCCGGGCTCGACGCGCTGTTCGCCTGGCGCCGCGACGTGCGCCGCTTCGACACCCGCCCGCTCGACGACGCCGAATATGCGGGCCTGCTGGCCGGCATGAGCCGGGCGCCGAGCGTCGGCCTCAGCCAGCCCTGGCGGCTGGTGCGGGTGCGCGACCCCGCCCGCCGCGCCGCGATCCGGGCCATCTTCGAGGCCTGCAACGCCGAGGCGCTGGCGCTCCAGCCGGAGGCGCGCGCGGGCCTTTATGCGCGGCTCAAGCTCGCCGGACTCGACGACGCGCCCGAGCAGCTCGCCGTCTTCGTCGATCCCGACCCGGAGGCCGGCCACGGACTCGGCCGCGCCACCATGCCGGAGACGCTGGCCTATTCCGCCGTGCTGGCCATCCACACCCTATGGCTCGCCGCCGCCGCGCGCGGCATCGGGGTGGGTTGGGTGTCGATCCTCGACGCGCAGGCGGTCGCCCGCGCGCTCGACCTGCCGCAAGGCTGGCGGCTGGTCGGCCATCTGTGCATAGGCTATCCCGCCGAGCCCTCGGACACTCCCGAACTGGAGCGCGCCGGCTGGGAGCATCGCCGCCCGCCCGCCGACTTCATCCTCGAACGGTAAGAAAAGGACACGACGCGCCGCCATGCCCTGGTCCGTGCTTTCCGATGTTCCGGCGGCGCTGCGCTTCCTCTCGCGCCTGCCCGTGCGCCTGCCCGCCGAGCCGGCGGCGGACGGCCCGCCGGACCTCGACCGGCTCGGGCCGGCCCTGCCGCTGGCCGGGGCGGTGCTGGGGCTGATCGGCGCGGCGGTGCTGGTCGTCGCCCACGGGATCGGCCTTGGCGGCTTCCTCGCCGCCACGCTGGCGGTGGGCGTGCTGGTGGCGATCACCGGCGCGCTGCACGAGGACGGCCTCGCCGACGTCGCCGACGCGCTGGGCGGCTGGACCGTCGAGCGGCGGCTGGAGATCATGAAGGACAGCCGCGTCGGCAGCTATGGCGTCTGCGCGCTCATTCTCGCCTTCGCGCTGCGCATCGGCGCGCTGGAGGCGCTGCTCGCGTCCGGCCCCGCCGCGGCCGCCGCCGGTCTGGTCGCGGCGGTCGGCGTCTCCCGCCTCGCCGGCCTGTGGATGCTGGCCGCCCTCCCCTTCGCCCGGGCGGACGGTCTCGCCCGCAGTGCGGGGGTGCCGGGGGTGGGGAGCCGGCGGCGCGCGCTGGGCATGGCTCTCGTGATCGCCACCGGCCTCATCGTCCCCCTCATCGGCCTCATCGGCCTCGTCGGCGGGGGGCTTTTCGGGCTCGTCGCCTTCCTGCTGGTGGTCCGCCTTGCGCGCGCCCAATTCGGCGGGCAGACGGGAGACGTCGCCGGAGCCGCGACCCTTCTGGTCGAGATTGCCTTCCTGATCGGTCTGCTTATCTTCACGCGACTGCCGTGAGCGTACCGATTCCGATGCCAGTCACCCTTTCCACACCCTGCGTTTCCATCTGCACGCTGGATGCGAGCGGACGGACCTGCCTTGGCTGCGGCCGCACGATCGAGGAGATCGGCGCCTGGAGCACCATGAGCGAGGCGCAGCGCCGGGCGGTGATGGTGCGGCTGCCCCGCGCCGCGAGGGAGGCCGCGCGATGAACGCCGACCGTCTCATGTGGATCGTGGTGCTGGGTCTGGCCGGCGGCATCGGGCTGATCTTCTGGGCCACGCGCACCGGCAGCGTCGGCGGCCTCGGCGCCGGCGAGATCGCGCAGCTCGTTTCCTATGTCGCCATCGGCCTCGTGGTCGCCGCCGCCCTCGGCGCCACCTTCACCGGCCGCATTGGCGAGGCGCTGCGCGCGGCCGCCCTGTGGCTGGTGATCTTCGCCGTGCTCGCGGTCGGCTACACCTACCGCTTCGAACTGCACAGCGTCGCCTATCGCGTGCTGGCGGAGCTTGCGCCCGGCTATGCGGTGCCGCTGGCGCAGGACGGCCAGCCGGCGGTCGAGGTCGCACGCGCCCGTGACGGCGACTTCAACGTGCAGGTGGAGATCAACGGCACGCGCATTCCCATGCTGGTCGACACTGGCGCCTCCAGCGTCGTGCTGACGCCCGAGGATGCCGTCGCGGTCGGCCTGCCGATCGAGTTCCTGCGCTACGACATCCCGATCGACACCGCCAACGGGCGCGGGCGTGCCGCCGCCGTGGTGCTGGAGCGCATCGAGATCGCCGGCTCCATCGCCGAGCGGGCGGTGCCCGCGCTCATCGCCAGCCCGGGCACGCTCAAGCACAGCCTGCTCGGCATGAGCTTCCTCTCGCGCCTCGCCAGCTTCGAGATTCGCGGCGAGAAGCTGGTGATGCGCGCCAAGGTCGGCGAGCCGTAAACCGGCGCGGCGGGCCGGTGCCTAGAAGTCAGCGACCAGCGCCACGACGAAGCGCAGCCCGACGATCAGCAGATAGAGACCGAACCCGACCTCGAGCTGGCGCTTGCTGAAGCCGTGCGCCAGCCGCGCGCCGAAGGGCGCCGCCAGCGTCGCGATGCCGCCGACCAGCACCAGCCCCGGCAGCGAGACATAGCCGAGCGAGAGCGGCGGCAGCGCGTCGAGATGGGGAATGCCGCTGATGATGTAGCCGATGGTGCCCGGCACCGCGATCAGCGCGCCGAGCCCGGCCGAGGTGGCGATGGCGGTGTGGATCGGCACCCGGTAGAGCGTCAGCACCACGGTGGCGATGCCCCCGCCCGAAATCCCGATCAGCGGCGCCGAGGCCCCGATGCCGAAGCCGTAGAGCGTCATGGCGAGGCGGCCGGGCAGATGGTCGGCCACATTCCACGAGTCGCGGCCGAACAGCAGCTTGGTCGACATCAGCGTCGCGAACGCCACGAAGGCGATCTTGAGCACCACGTCCGGCGAGATCGCCGCCAGCCCCGAGCCGACGACCACGCCGGCCACGACAGGGATCGCCCATTGCCGCAGCACGCTGTTGTCGACCTTGGTCCGCCGCCGGTGCGCCATGAAGGAGCGCAGCGCCGTCGGCACGATGATGGCGAGCGCGGTGCCGACCGACAGGTGCATGCGCTCGGAATCGTCGACCCCGATCGCGCCGAACACTTCGTAGAGCACCGGGACGATGATCGCCCCGCCACCGATGCCGAACAGCCCGGCAAGAATGCCGGTCGCCAGCCCGGCCACCAGCAGCACGCCGGCCAGCCACATCAGATGATCGAGGGGAATCGACTGCAACATCACGCCACCATGGAACGCCGCTCTTCGGCCCTTCTTACGTCGTCGACCGCCGCGCGCAGCACGTCGAGCCCGGCCCCTGCCTTCACGCCTTCCATGGCGAGCCGGCGGCGGAAGGCGCGCGCGCCCGGCCGGCCGGTGAACAGGCCGAGCATGTGGCGCGTGATGTCGTGCAGCCGCCCGCCGGCGGAAAGATGCGCCGCCACATAGGGCTCGAACGCCGCGACGGCGGAGAAGGCGTCCGCATGCGGATCGGCCTCGCCGAAGAACAGGCTGTCGACCCGCATCAGCAGCTCCGGCTGCTGGTAGGCGGCGCGTCCGAGCATCACCCCGTCGACGCGGGCCAAATGGGCCGCCACGTCGTCCAGCGTGCCGATGCCGCCATTGACGCTGACCGGCACGGCGGGCAGCCGGGCCTTGAGCCGGTACACGCGGTCATAGTCGAGCGGGGGAATGTCGCGGTTCTCCTTGGGGGAGAGACCTTCCAGCCACGCCTTGCGGGCATGGACGACCAGCGCGTCGGCGCCGGCCGCCAGCACCGCGTCGGCGAGCGCGTCGAGCGCGGCTTCCGGGTCCTGCTCGTCGACGCCGATGCGGCACTTCACCGTGACCGGAATGGCGACGGTGGCCTTCATCGCCGCCACGCAGTCGGCCACCAGCGCGGGATCGCGCATCAGGCAGGCGCCGAAATTGCCGCCCTGCACGCGGTCGGAGGGGCAGCCGACATTGAGGTTGATCTCGTCATAGCCGCGCTCGGCACAGATCGCCGCCGCTTTCGCCAGCGCCTGCGGGTCCGAGCCGCCGAGCTGCACCGCGACGGGGTGCTCGGCGGGCAAGAAGCCGATCAGCCGGTCGCGGTCGCCGAAGATCACCGCATTGGCCGTCACCATCTCCGTATAGAGCCGCGCACGGCGCGACAGCACGCGATGGAACGCCCGGCAATGCCGGTCCGTCCAGTCCATCATCGGCGCAACGGAGAACCTATGTGATTGATCGATAAGCATTCTTGCGGCGTTCGGCGCAGGTGGGGCATGTCGTGTGCCCCTTTTCTACGCTATCCGGCGCCGCTTTTCGCCACGTTTCGACGCCCCGGATGCACAGGGGAGGCATACGCGAATGGCAGCCCTGCCCGGGCGGCCCTGCCTCCCCCGGCGCCGCGTTCGGCTACTGGAACTTGGCGCGCAGCCGGTCGGTCAGCAGTTCCATCACCAGCACGATCGCGAAGATGGCGAGGATGATGGCGGAGGCGTTGCGGTACTGGAACAGGTCGAAGGCGACCTTCAGCTCCTGCCCGATGCCGCCCGCCCCGACGAGGCCGAGCACCACCGAGGAACGCACCGCCTTCTCCAGCGCGAAGAGCGAGGAGTTGATCAGCGTCGGCATCACGTCCGGCAGGATCGCCCCGCACAGCACCGTCACCCGGTTGGCGCCGATGGCGTGCAGCGCCTCCTGCGGCTTCTTGTCGGCCTCCTCCATCGCCTCGGCGAAGAAGCGTCCGCAGAAGCCGATCGTGTCGACCACGATGGTCATGGTGCCGGCCACCGCCCCCAGCCCGAGGGTGGAGACGAAGAGCAGCGCCCAGACGAGGTCCGGCACGGTGCGGAACAGCGAGACGACGGCACGCGGAAAATGACGGAACACGCCAAGCGGCGAGATGCCCCGCGCTGCCAGCCAGCCCACCGGCAGGCTGAGGATCACGCCGAAGACCGTGCCCACCAGCGCGATCTGCAGCGTCTCCACGATGCGCCAGCTCATGCGCTGGAGAAAGCCCGGATCGGTGTTGGGCGGCAGCATGCGCCCGACCAGCTCGGCCATGCGCGGCATGCCGTTGGCGAGCTTCTCCGGCGAGGGCGCGACCTGCCCGACCGAGGCGAGGAACACCGCGCCGAAGACGACCAGCAGGGTGAAGGAAACCGGCGAGATCGACGGAAGCCGCGGGGGAAGCACGGCGCTACGCATGGAGCAGCCCTCCCGCGCGCTCTTCCCGCGCCGGCGCCGCGTCGGCCGGGTCGTCCCCGGCGAAGGCGCCGTGCGTGAACACGTCGTCCATGTCGGCCGCCCTCACCTCGTCCGTCGGCAGATCGAAATGAACCTGCCCGGCCTTGAGCGCGATCACGCGGTCGGAATAGTCGAGCGCATGTTTCATGTCGTGGGTCGTGTAGACCAGCGTGATGCCGTGCTCGCGGGCGAGGTCGGAGAATATCCGCATGATGTCGCGGCCCACCGCCGGGTCGAGGCTGGCGGCCGGCTCGTCGGCGATCATCAGCCGGGGCCGGCGGATCAGCGCGCGGGCGATGGCGACGCGCTGCGCCTGCCCGCCGGAAAGCTGGTCGGCGCGGGCGCCGGCGCGGTCGGCGAGGCGCACCTCGGCCAGCGCCTGCATCGCCTCCTCGCGCCATTCGCGCTGGGCCAGCGCATGGTGCCAGGCACGCCAGCTGCCCGGCAGGCCGAGCTTGCCCTGCACCACATTGGTCAGCACCGACTGGCGCCCGACCAGCCCGTGGTTCTGGAACACGAAGCCGATCTGGCGCCGCAGCCGCTGGAGCTGGGCCGGACTCGGCGCGGTGGAGAAGCTCTCGCCGAGCGTCATGATCTCGCCGCCGGTCGAGGGCAGCAGGCCGATCAGGCATTTCAGCAGGGTCGACTTGCCGGCCCCGTTGGAGCCGATCAGCGCCACGCGCTGGTCGGCGCGGATGTCGAGATCGACGCCGGCGAACACCGCCTGCCCGTTGGGATAGGTCTTGGAGAGCCCGCGTGTGCGGATCACCTGCGGCATGCCGGCCGGCTGCATGTCGGTCTCCCTGATGGCGGTGCGAAGCGTGGGGCGGTCGAAAACGAAGCGGCGCCGGGCGGAGGCAACCCCCGCCCGGCGCTCAGGTCACAGGCTCACTCGACGAAGCTGGTGAAGCTCTCGATGCCGATGGTGCGGTACATCGAGCGGACATAGTCGTAGTCGCTGTCCTTGATGTCGGTGATGAAGATGCCGCCCTTGAACTTCTGGTTGTCCTCGCCCTTCAGCACCGCGCTCATGAGCTCGTTGCCGTGCTTGAGGAAGGCGTCGCGGATCTTCACGAACACGTCCTCGGGAATGTCCTTGCGGGCGACGAGGATGTCGTTGGGCAGGTCGCGGCCACGGGCGACGACCGCGAAGGCGGCGTTGGGGAACGCCTTGCGGATCGAGTTGAGGTGGCCGTAGTTCAGGCCGATGGCGGCGATGTCGCCACGGATGAGCGCTTCCGCCGCGACGTTGCGGGAGATGATGACGCCCTCATAGTCCTTGCCGTACATGATGCCGAAATCGGCGAGGACCTGCGCCGGGCCGAGATGCTGCGAGGTCGAGCCGACCGAGCCGAAGGAGACCTTCTTGCCCTTCAGGTCCTCGACGGAGCGGATCGGGCCGTTGGCCAGCACGGCCACCTGCGCGAAATAGTCGGGACGCTGCCACGCGACCACGATGCGCGGATCGCTGAGCTGCTTCATGACGACGTATTCGGCCGGGCCGGTGAGCACCAGCTCGACATGGCCCGAATTCATCGCCTCGACGGCGGCGGTGCGGGAGCTGACCGGGATCAGCTCGATGTCGAGCCCGGTGAGCTTCTCCAGCTCCTTCTGGAAGCCGCCGAACTCCTGCTGAAGGGCTTCGAGCCCCTCGATGTCCGTCACCGCGAAGCGGACAGGTTCGGCCACCGCGGAGAAGGCCGTCACCAGCGTGAGGGCAAGGGCGGGAACAAGCGTGCGAAACATTTTCTGTCCTTTGCTGTATAGACAGGAAGCCTGATGCCTGATTATCTGTATAGACAGCGGATGACGAGTTCGTGACACTGTGACGGCAGGACAGCGGGTGAAGGCGATGACTTCGCAGACGATCACTTGGCAGATCGAGAATGGACGGGCGCTGGTCGACGGGCGCTGGAGCGAGGCCCCGCTCCCGGTGGCCGGCGCGCACCTCGCCGGCGAGGGGACGGGCGGCGCCGCGCCGCGCCGGATCGACGCCTCGGGGCTGCTGGTGCTGCCCGGAATCGTGGACGTCCACGGCGACGCCTTCGAGCGCCACATCATGCCGCGCCCCGGCGTGCGCTTCGACACCGCGCTGGCGCTGCGCGACACCGACCGCCAGCTCGTCGCCAACGGCATCACCACCGCCTTTCACGGCGTCACCGTCTCCTGGGAGCCGGGCCTGCGCTCGGCGGCGGCGGCGCGGGCCTTCGTCGCGACCCTGCTCGACCTGCGCGACGGGCTCGCCTGCGACACCCGCCTGCACCTGCGCTGGGAGACCTTCGCGCTCGACGAGGCCAACGAGGTCGCGAACTGGCTGAAGCTCACGCCCGCGCCCATCCTCGCCCTCAACGACCACACCACCGGCTCGGTGCTGAAAGGCACCATCGCCCGCAAGATCGGCCAGATGGCCGAGCGCGCCGGCATCAGCCGCGACGACTACATGGCGCTGCTCGACCGGGTGTGGAGCCGGCGCGAAGACGTGCCCGCCGCCATCGCCGCGCTGGCGCAAGCGGCGCGGGACAACGGCAATGTGCTGCTCGCACATGACGAGTGCTCGCCGCAGGAGCGGGAGACCTTCCGCGCGCTCGGCGCCGTCGCCTCGGAGTTCCCGATGACGCAGGAGACCGCCGAGGCCGCCCGCGCCGCCGGCGAGGACGTCATCCTCGGCGCGCCGAACGTCGTGCGCGGCGGCAGCCATAACGGCGCGCTCGACGCCACGCAGGCGGTGCGCGAGGGCCGCTGCACCGTGCTCACCAGCGACTACCACTACCCCTCCCCGCTCTATGCCGCCTTCAAGCTGGCCGGCGGCGACACGGAGGCGCTGGCCGCGCACTGGCCGCTGGTCTCGCGCAACCCCGCCCGCGTCGCCCGCCTCGCCGACCGCGGCACGCTCGCTCCCGGCCAGCGCGCCGACCTCCTCCTCGTCGACGCCTCGGACATGGCGCACCCGGAAGTGGTGGCGACCATGGTGGCGGGACGAATCGTCTATGCTCGACGGGCGCTTGAAGGTTCGGCGCTCGAAGGCCGGGCCGTCCCGGCGCTGGCGAGCGCGGCGGAGTGAGGACGTGAACAGGAGCGTGCGGTCCCAGCCCAGTCGGCAGGGCAGTGTCAGCGGCTTCGACGGGCTGGTGTTTCGCCCGCGCAGCGATACGCCGATCTGGCAGCAGATCTACGACTACATCCTCGCTCTGATCGACAGCGGCTGGTTGCAGCCGGGCAGCCAGCTTCCGGGCGAGGTCCACCTCGCCGAGAAGCTCGGCGTCACCCGCATCACCCTGCGCCGCGCCCTCCAGCAGCTCCAGCAGGAGGGCCACCTCACCTCGCGCAAGGGCGTCGGCGTCTTCGTGCGCGCCCTGCCCTCGGCGCTGGTGGTGCGCGACGGCAGCCGTTTCGCCGAGAGCCTGCGCGCCGACGGCAAGACCGTCACCACCCGCACGACGGTGCTGGAGGCCGAGTTCGCCGATGCCGCCGCCGCCGAGCAGCTGCGCCTTCCGCTCGGCGCGCCGGTGATCCGGCTGCACCGCGTGCGCGCCGCCGACGGCCAGCCGATCCACATCAGCACCAAGGTCTTCCCGGCCGGGCTGCTGCCGGACTTCGAGACCGTCTATGCGCGCCGGCAATCGGTGACGGATGTGTTCATCGCCCACGGCATCCAGAAGTACCGGCGGCTGGAGACCCGCATCAGCGGCGGGTTCGCCACCGCCGACGAGGCCCGCCTGCTCCAGCTCACGCCGGGGACGCCGGTGTTCCGCACCAGCTCGATCAACACCGACGCCGGCGGCAACCGCATCGAATGGGGACTGGGCTGCTGGCTGCTGACCTCGGTCGACTTCGTGTTCTGAGCCGGCGGCTCAGCCGGGCGGGGCCGCCACCACCAGCTCGATGCCGGCCCCGGTGATCCAGGCGCGGTCGCCGGGCTCGGGTTCGCGGTCCGTCACCAGCACGTCGATGGCGGTTGGGGCGCAGATGCCGACGGCGGCGCGGCGCCCGAACTTGGAATGGTCGGCGACGATGAGCGTCCGGCTCGCCGCCTCGATCATGGCGCGGGCGATGCGCGCCTCGTCGAGATCGAAATCCATGAAGGCCCCCGCCTCGTCCACCCCGGCGATGGACAGGATGGCAAGGTCGGCGCGGAACTGCCGGATAAAGGCCAGCGCCTCCGGCCCCACCGCCGCCGCGAGATCGGCGCGCAGCTCGCCGCCGGCCATATAGACCCGATTGCCCTCGCGCCCGACCAGATGACGGGCGATCTCCAGCGAATTGGTCACGACGGTCAGCCCGCGCCGCGCGGTCAGCGCCTCGGCGACATAGGCGGTGGTCGAGCCGGTATCGATCAGCAGAACCTGCCCGTCACGCACCCGTGCCGCCACGGCCGCGCCCAGCGCCCGCTTGGCGGCCGCGTTCACGCGCATGCGGCGGTCGAAGGGCGCCTCCGCCCCCGGCCCGGCCCACGCCACGCCGCCATGGGCGCGCGTCAGCACGCCGCCATCCACCAGCGCGCGCACGTGCCGGCGCACCGTCTCGTCGGAAACGCCGAGCTTCTCGGCGAGAGCGCTGATCCGGCTGAACCCGTCCTCGCGCACCGCCTCGATGATCGCCGCCTGCCAGCGCGTTGGGTGCGGAACGTTCATTCATTGCCTCCGATGTGGGCATGTTGTGGGGCCGCGAGACTGAAATCAACAAATTTGCGGTTATCGTGTTGATTTTCGTTGGAATGGCACCGATCCTGCAAAGTGCACGGCCGTCGCCAAGAAACTGGCCGCACCTTCCAGCCCGGGAGTTTCCCCTCATGGTCCCTCTTCTCCGACGCCGATATCTCGCCCGCCTCGCCGTGACCAGCCTTGTCGCCCTCGGCCTCGCAGCCGGCGCCGCCGAGGCCAAGGTGGAATCCAACGACCCGATCAAGATCACCCAGCACGACTGGACCGGCCAGCTTCTCAGCGCCCGCATCATCGGCGAGGTGCTCAAGAAGGCCGGCTACAATGTCGACTACGTGCAGGCCGACTACCTCGCCCAGTTCGCCGGCCTGAAGACCGGCGACCTTCATCTCGCCCCCGAAATCTGGGCCACCACCGGCCAGGAGGCGCTCGACGAGGGCGTGAAATCCGGCAAGGTCGAGAATCTCGGCGAGACCGGGATGATGGCCATCGAGGAATGGTGGTTCCCCGACTACATGAAGGAGAAGTGCCCCGGCCTGCCGGACTGGGAAGCGCTCAAGAAGTGCGCGAGCGCCTTCTCCACCCCCGAGACCGCGCCCAAGGGCCGCTATCTCGGCGGTCCCGTCACCTGGGGCGGCTTCGACGAGGAGCGCGTGAAGGCGCTCGATCTCGACTTCGAAGTCGTCCACGCCGGCACCGACGCGGCGCTGTTCGCCGAACTGCAGAGCGCCTATGACCGCAAGGCGCCGATCGTGCTGTGGATCTATGCGCCGCACTGGGCGCCGATCAAGTACAAGGGCGAGTTCGTGGCGTTTCCGCGCTATGAGCCGGCCTGCTACACCGACCCGGCCTGGGGCATCAACAAGGAAGCCACCCACGATTGCGGCAAGCCGCGCGGCCCGATCTGGAAGGCCGCCTGGGCGGGGCTGAAGGACAAGTGGCCGGGCGCCTACGGCACCATCAAGGACGTCAAGATCGACAATAACGAGATGGGCGCCCTCGTCGCCCGCGTCGACCTCGACGGTGAGAAGGTCGAGGCGGTGGTCGACGACTGGATGGCCAAGAACGAGGCCCGCTGGAAGGGCTGGCTGCCCAAGTAGGGGCTGGCTACTCTGCCGCGCGCGCTCCTGCGCCCGACGGCCGGCGCCCCGGTGCCGGCCGTCGCCTCCCGCGTCAATCACGGAGCAGCCCCGTGCCTTCGTCGTCGAACGACGTCGTCCTTGCCTGCCGCCACGTCTCGAAGCTCTACGGACACGGCGCCGCGCGCTTCCTCGACGGGCGCGCCGGCCCGGCGGAAATGGCGGCTGCGGGTGTGGTCCCGGCCGTGTTCGACGTCAATCTGGAGATCGCCAGCGGCGAGACCTTCGTCATCATGGGCCTGTCCGGCTCCGGCAAGTCCACGCTGGTGCGCTGCCTCGCCGGGCTGATCGAGCCGACCGGCGGCGAGGTGCTGTTCGAGGGCCGCGACCTGTTCGCCCTGCCCGAGCGCGAGCTGATCCAGCTCCGCCGCCACAAGATGGGCATGGTGTTCCAGCACTTCGCGCTGCTGCCGCACCTTACCGTGCTCGGCAATGTCGCCTTCCCGCTCGACGTGCAGGGCGTGCCGAAGGCGAAGCGCGAGGCGCGGGCCCGCGAGATGATCGATCTGGTCGGCCTCAAGGGCCGCGAGGCGCATTTCCCGCGCGAACTCTCCGGCGGCCAGCAGCAGCGCGTCGGCATCGCCCGCTCGCTCGCCGCCGACCCGGAACTGTGGTTCCTCGACGAGCCGTTCTCGGCACTCGACCCGATGATCCGGCGCGAGATGCAGGACGAGTTCAAGCGGCTGCAATCCATCCTCAACAAGACCATCGTCTTCATCACCCATGATTTCGACGAGGCGGTGCGCCTCGCCGACCGCATCGCCATCATGAAGGACGGCCGCCTCGTGCAGGTCGGCACGGCGGAACAGCTCATCCTGTCGCCGGCCAGCGATTATGTGCGCGCCTTCACCCGCGACGCGCCGCGCGCCAAGATCCTCACCGCCCGCTCCATCGCCCGCCCGGCCCGGCCGCACGAGGCCGGCATCGCCGGCATGGTGCCGGCCTCCGCGCCCATTGCCGGCTTCGCCCAGCAGGTCGAGGCCTCCGACAGGCCCTTCGCCGTGGTGGAGGACGGGCGCGTTCTCGGCGTCATCGACCGCCGCGCCATGATGGACGTTCTGGTGGGGCGCGATCTCGCCGGCCCGGCGGAGCCCGCGCCATGAGCGCGCCCGCCTTTGAGGCCGCCCCGCCTCTGGCGCGGCTGCGCCTGTCGGCGCTGCTGTGGCCGGCGGTGGCGGCGGTCACGGCGCTTCTCGTCCTGCTGCCGGCCTCGGCACTGCCGGGCTGGGTGTGGAAGCTGCCGGCGGGGTGGAAGCTGCCGCTTGCCGCGCAGGTCTCCGCCTTCGTGAAATGGCTGGTGGACGACGCCGCGCTCGGCCCGGTCGCCTTCATCGATCTCACCCGGGGCATCGCCTGGCTGCTCGATTGGCCGCTGGCGCTCGCCCGCGTGGTGCTGGTCGCCGGCGTCACCACCGGGCAGGGCTCGCAGACGGTGCAGTGGTTCCCGCCGCTGCCGTGGTTCGCGGTGATGTTCCTCGCCATGGCCATCGCCGCGCGGGTGGGCGGCTGGCGGCTCGCCGTGCTGATGGGCGCGGGCCTCGGCTATCTCCTCGTCTTCGGCCAGTGGGCGAGCGCGATGGTCACTCTGGCCTCAGTGATCGTGGCGGCGCCGCTGGCGGTCGCCGGCGGGCTCATGGTCGGCATCGCCTGCCACCGCTCGCCGCGCGTGGAGAAGGCGATCACCCCGCTGCTCGACCTTGCCCAGACAGTGCCAATCTTCGCCTATCTGGTGCCGATCCTGGTGCTGTTCGGCTTCGGCCCGGTCTCGGCGATGATCGCCACCATCCTCTATGCGCTGCCTCCCATGGTGCGCATCGCCGCCGCCGCCTTCCGCGCCGTACCGGAGGAGGTGGTGGCGCTCGCCCGCATGAGCGGCTGCACGCGGCGCCAGTTCACCTGGAAGGTGCTGGTGCCGACGGCGAAGCCCGCTTTGATGCTCGGCGTCAATCAGGTGATCCTGCTCACCCTCAACATGGTCATCATCGCCTCGATGATCGGCGCCGGCGGGCTCGGCTACGACGTGCTGGCGGCGCTGCGCCGGCTCGCCATCGGCGCCGGCATCGAGGCCGGGCTCGCCATCACCGTGCTCGCCATCCTGCTCGACCGGCTGGCGCAGGCGATGGCGCGCCAGAGCGAACGCGGCCGCCACCATGGCGCGCGCGACCCGCGCCGCTACTGGGTCCCGGTGCTCGCCATCGGCGCCGCGCTCTGGCTCGCCGCATGGCTGTCGCCGCCGCTGGCGCAATTCCCGTCTTCGCTCCAGCTCTCCACCGCCTCCTGGTGGGACGAGTGGGTGCGCTGGATCAACATCACCTTCTTCGACACGCTCGACGCCTTCAAGAACGCGGTGCTGCTGAACCTCCTCGTGCCGGTGAAGCGGTTCATGCTGGCGCTGCCCTGGCCATGGGTAGCCTTCGTCGCCATGCTGGCCGGCTGGCGCGCTGGCGGGCCGCGCCTCGCTCTCGGGGCGCTGGCGGGCGTGCTGTTCATCGTCTTTGTCGGCCTGTGGGACTACGCGGCGCTGACGCTCTATCTGTGCGGCGTGTCGGTGCTCGTCGCGGTGGCGCTCGGCGTGCCGATCGGCATTGCCTCGGCGGCGAGCCCGCGCCTGTGGCGGGTGGTCGAGGTGGTCATCGACACCCTCCAGACGCTGCCCTCCTTCGTCTACCTCATCCCCATCGTCATGCTGTTCCGGGTCGGCGACTTCACCGCGATGATCGCCATCGTGCTCTACGCCATCGCCCCGGCGATCCGCTACACCGCGCACGGGCTGCGCGGCGTGCCGGCGCCTCTGGTCGAGGCCGGCATCGCCAATGGCTGCACGCGCACGCAACTGCTCACCCGCATCAAGCTGCCGCTGGCCCTGCCCGACATGCTGCTGGGCGTGAACCAGACCATCATGCTGGCGCTGTCCATGCTGGTCATCACCGCGCTGGTCGGCACGCGCGACCTTGGCCAGGAGGTCTATTCGGCGCTGGCCAAGGCCGATGTCGGGCGCGGCGTGGTGGCGGGGCTCTGCGTCGCCTTCATCGCCATGGTGGCGGACCGGCTGATCTCCGCCGCCGCGCTGCGCCTCAAGCGGAGGCTGGGCCTGTCATGAGCGGTGCGGCGAACACGCTCGACAAGGTGCGCGGCCTCGCCCTCTGGCGCGGCAAGGTCGATCCGCGCCCGCTGACCGGGGGCATCACCAACACCAACTTCCTCGTGGAAGATGCCGGCCGGCGCTATGTGGTGCGGGTCGGCGAGGACATTCCCGAGCACGGCATCTCGCGCGCCGCCGAGCTTGCCGCCAGCCGCGCCGCCCATGCCGCCGGCGTCTCGCCCGCCGTGCTGCACGCCGAGCCCGGCATCCTCGTGCTCGACCATATCGAGGGCCGCACCTTCGCGGCCGAGGATGTGCGCGCCGATCTCGACCGCGTGGTGGCGCTGGTGAAGCAGGCGCATGAGGGCGTGCAGCTCCATCTGCGCGGCGGCGCGCCGGCTTTCTGGGTGTTCCATGTGGTGCGCGACTACGCGCACCGGCTCGATGCCGCCGGCTTCCGCCTCAAGGGCGAGCTGCCGCGCCTGCTCACCCTGGCCGAACGGCTGCGGCGCGCGGTCGGGCCGGTCGATCTGGTCTTCGGCCATAACGACCTGCTGCCGGGCAACCTCCTCGACGACGGCAAGCGCCTCTGGCTGATCGACTGGGACTATTGCGGCTTCAACTCGCCGCTGTTCGACCTTGGCGGCCTCGCCTCCAACAACGGCTTCAGCCCGGCCGAGACCGAGCGGGCGCTAACGCTCTATTTCGGCACGCCGCCGGATGCCGCGCTCACCCATTCCTTCCAGGCCATGCTCGCCGCCTCGCTGCTGCGCGAGGCCATGTGGAGCATGGTCTCGGAGGTCCATTCCTCCATCGATTTCGACTACCGCGCCTATACCGAGGACAACCTCGCCCGCTTCGAGGCCGCCCTCGAAACGCTGGACCAGCTTTGACTTCGCCACGAACCCGCTTGCCGCGTGCAACGAAATGGACCGCCGATGAGTGCCCCTGATCTCCCCTCCTCCGCCCGCGTCGTCGTCATCGGCGGCGGCATCGTCGGCTGCTCCACCGCCTATCACCTCGGCAAGATGGGCTGGACCGACGTCATCCTGCTGGAGCGCAACAAGCTCACCTCCGGCTCGACCTGGCACGCCGCCGGGCTCGTCGGCCAGTTGCGCACCAGCGCCAACATCACCCAGCTGCTCGGCGAATCCGTCGCCGTCTACAAGCGGCTGGAGGAGGAGACGGGCCTCGCCACCGGCTGGAAGATGAATGGCGGCCTGCGCCTCGCCTGCAACGCCGACCGCTGGACCGAGGTAAAGCGGCAGGCCACCACCGCCAAGAGCTTCGGCCTCGACATGCAGCTTCTCACCCCGAAGGAGGCGCAGGAGCTGTGGCCGCTGATGACCGTCGACGACGTGGTCGGCGCCGCGTTTCTCCCCACGGACGGGCAGGCCAACCCCTCCGACATCACGCAGGCGCTCGCTAAGGGCGCGCGCATGGCGGGCGTGACCATTGCCGAGGAGATCGGCGTCGAGGCCATCGAGGTCGAGCTCGGCAAGGTGAAAGCGGTCGTCACCACGCAGGGGCGCATCGCCTGCGAGAAGGTGGTGATCTGCGCCGGCATGTGGTCGCGCGCGCTCGGCCGGCTGGCCGGCGTCAACATCCCGCTCGTCGCCGTGCAGCACCAGTACATGGTGACGGAGCCGATCGAGGGCGTGCCGCGCAACCTGCCGACCCTGCGCGACCCGGACCGCCTGACCTATTACAAGGAGGAGGTCGGCGGGCTGGTGGCCGGCGGCTATGAGCCGAACCCGATCCCCTGGGCGCAGAAGGGCATACCGGACGGCTTCCACTTCTCGCTGCTGCAGGAGAACTGGGAGCATTTCGAGCCGCTGATGAACCTGATGCTCGGCCGCGTGCCGGCGCTGGAGACGGCGGGCGTGCGCCAGCTCATCAACGGGCCGGAGAGCTTCACGCCGGACGGCAATTTCATCCTCGGCGAGGCGCCGGAGGTGAAGGGCGTCTTCGTCGGCGCCGGCTTCAACGCCTTCGGCATCGCCTCGGGCGGCGGCGCCGGCATGGCGCTGGCCGAATGGGTGGCCAAGGGCGAGCCGCCCTATGACCTCTGGCCGGTCGACATCCGCCGCTTCGGCGCCAATCACCGCGACGAGGGCTGGGTGCGCACCCGCACGCTGGAAGCCTATGCCAAGCACTACACCATGGCCTGGCCCGCCGAGGAGCATTCCAGCGGCCGGCCCCTGCGCCGCTCGCCGCTCTATGACCGGCTGAAGGCGGCCGGCGCGGTGTTCGGCGAGAAGCTCGGCTGGGAGCGCGCCAACTGGTTCGCCGGCGAAGGCGAGGCGCCGCGCGACCGCTATTCCTTCGAGCGGCCGAACTGGTTCGCCGCCGTCGGGCGCGAGCATGAAGCCTGCCGCGAGCGGGCGGTGCTGTTCGATCAGACCTCCTTCGCCAAGTTCGAGATGGTCGGGCCGGACGCCGAGGCCGCGCTGTCCTGGATCTGCGCCAACGATGTCGCCAGGCCGCCGGGAACGCTGATCTACACCCAGCTCCTCAACCACAAGGGCGGCATCGAGTGCGACCTCACCGTCGCCCGCCTCGCGCCCGACCGCTACTACATCGTCACCGGCACCGGCTTCGCGACCCATGATTTCGACTGGATCGCCCGCAACATCCCCGAAGGGCTCGACGCGAAGCTGATCGACGTCACCTCGTCGGGCGCCACCCTGTCGCTGTTCGGCCCTAGGGCGCGCGACATCCTCGCGACGCTCACCGACGACGACATCTCCAACGAGGGCTTCCCCTTCGGCCGGGTGAAGCGCATCGGCATCGCCGGGGCGCCGGTGACGGCGCTGCGCGTGACCTATGTCGGCGAGCTTGGCTGGGAGCTTCACCTGCCGGCCGAATTCGCCGCCACCGTGTTCGACGCGCTCGTCGAGGCCGGCCGTCCGCACGGCCTCGCGCTCGCCGGCTACCGCGCCATCGAGACGCTGCGGCTGGAGAAGGGCTATCGCGCCTGGGGCGCCGAGATCGGGCCGGACCATTCCCCGCTCGTCGCCGGCCTCGGCTGGGCGGTGAAGCTGAAGTCCAACCAGAACTTCCTCGGCCGCGAGGCGCTGGAAGCGCAGCGGGCCAAGCCCCTGCCGCGCCTGCTCGCCGGCTTCACGGTGGACGATCCCGACGTCGTGCTGCTCGGCCGCGAGACCATCTACCGCAACGGGCGGCGGGCCGGCTGGCTGTCCTCCGGCGGCTTCGGCTACACGCTCGGCAAGCCGGTCGGTTACGGCTATGTGCGCGATACCGAGGGCGTCGACGCCGACTATGTGCTCTCCGGCGCCTATGAGCTGGAGGTGGCGGGCGTCCGCGTGCCGGCCAGCGTCTCCCTCGCCCCCTTCTACGACCCCAAGATGAGCAAGGTGAAAGCGTGAGCACCTCGGCGCAAATCGTCATCATCGGCGGCGGCGCGGTCGGCACCGGCGTCGCCCTCCAGCTCGCGGAGGCGGGCTTCAGGGACATTCTTCTGCTGGAGCGGGAATCCTCGCTCTGCGCCGTCACCAGCCCGCAGGCCGCCGGCCTCGTCGGGCAGGTGCGCGCCTCGCTGGAGCGCACCAAGCTCGCCATGTGGTCGGTCGCCACCTTCGCGCGGCTGGAGCGCGAGTCGGAGATGAAGCCGAGCTGGCGGCAGACCGGCAGCCTGCGCCTCGCCCAGACCGAGGAACGCGTCGCCGAGTTCCGCCACATGATGGCGGTCGCCAGCGAGGCGGGGCTGGAGGTCGAGCTGCTCGACGCGCCCGCCGCGCGCCGGCTCTGGCCCCATCTCGATTTCGAGGCGGCGAAGGCCATCCTGTTCTGCCCCACCGACGGCTATCTGCAGCCGGCCGATCTCGTCGCCTCCTACCAGCACGAGGCCCGCAAGCTCGGCGTGCGCTTCAAGACCAGCGCCGGCGTTGCCGGCATCCGGCTGGAAGGCGGCCGCGTCGCCGGTGTCGTCACGCAGGAGGGCGAGGAGATCGCCTGCGCCATGGCGATCAACGCCGCCGGCGCCCATGGCTACCATGTCGGGCGCCTCGTCGGCCTCGACCTGCCGGTCATCCCGGTGCGCCACCATTACATGATCACCACGCCGACCGACTGGATCCGCCCGGACATGCCGGTGCTGCGCATGCCCGACGGCACGCTCTATGCGCGCGCCGACGCCAACGCGCTGCTGATCGGCGGCTGGGAGCCGGAGGCGATGTCGCTCGACCCGCGCGGCTACGGCCTCGGCGAGCGCCTGCCCGCCATCGCCGAGGACTGGCCGGTGCTGGCGAACTTCATGGAGGAGTTCCGCCCCTTCGGCGGCGCGCTGTGCGACCAGCCGATCCGCCACGTCTTCACCGGCTGGCCGACCTTCACGCCGGACGGGCGCTTCATCATCGGCGAGAGCGCCCAGGTTCCCGGCTTCGTCTGCGCCACCGGCTGCAACGCCCATGGCGTCTCCGGCTCGGCCGGCATCGGCCGCCACGTGGTCGAGGCGCTGACCGAAAAAGACCCTTCGCCCTATGTGAAGAGCCTGTCGCCGGACCGCTTCGCGGGCGGGTTCGACTGGGACGAGGCGCGGCGCCAAGCGCAGCACATCCTCGAAACCTACTACCATATCGGCCACTGAAGGAGGCTGGGGTGAGCGAGCAACAGGCCCGGGAGGCGCTCGCCGCCCTCCCCTTCTTCACCGGGCGCGATGTCTCCGGCGCCGCGCTGAGCCGGCTCGGCGGGCTCACCAACCTCGTCTACCGGGTCGAACTCGGCGGCGAGGTCTACTGCCTGCGCCTACCCGGCGCCGGCACGCAGGCCTATATCGACCGCAAGGTGGAGGCGATCAACGCCCGCGCGGCGGCGGCGGCCGGCGTCTCCCCCCACGTGCTCTACACCGATGCGGACGGGCTGATGCTGTCGACCTTCATCGAGGGCGCCACCACGCTGAGCCCGGAAGGCTTCCGCATCCTTCCCGGCGCGGTGACGCGGGCCGGCCGGACGCTGCGGCGCCTGCATGACAGCGGCGAGACCTTCGCCTTCCGCTTCGAGCTGTTCGCGATGATCGACGACTATCTCGGCGTGCTGGCGAAGCTCGGCGCGCAGCTTCCCGAGGGCTATCACGACGTGGTGGCCGAGGCCGGCGCGGTACGCGAGGCGCTCGCCGCACATCCGCTGCCGCTCGCCCCCTGCCATTGCGACCCACTGTGCGAGAACTTCATCGACACGGGAACGCGCATGTGGATCGTCGAC
The DNA here is from genome assembly GCF_009223885.1 of Ancylobacter sp. TS-1. Lineage (NCBI taxonomy): Bacteria > Pseudomonadati > Pseudomonadota > Alphaproteobacteria > Hyphomicrobiales > Xanthobacteraceae > Ancylobacter > Ancylobacter sp. TS-1. The sequence continues at coordinate 213,392 of NZ_CP045144.1, read as the reverse complement.
TGGGAATATTCCGGCATGAACGACCCGATGTGGGACCTTGGCGACGTCTCGGTCGAAGGCGGCTTCGACGCGGCACAGGACGAGGCGCTGCTCACCGCCTATTTCGGCGGACCGGCGAGTGCGGCGGATCGGGGCCGCATGGTGCTCTACAAGGCGATGTGCGACCTGCTGTGGACGCTGTGGGGCCTCATCCAGCACGCCAACGGCAACCCGGTGGACGACTTCTGGGCCTATGCGGTCAACCGCTTCGAGCGCTGCAAGCGGCTGATGGCCGAGCCGGACTTCGCCCGGCACCTCGCCGCCGTCCGGCAGGGGTGAACCGAACGGTGCCCGCAGGGCATCGTCGGCGCCCGATCGTCGCCAGAACGCCATCAATCGCGGGGAGATTCCGGCTTCCGTTGCCTTTTGCCTTGCGCTTTCGACCAAATTGTTGACAGTTGGCAAAACTCGGGCGAAACATCCGAGCAACAGGAGAGGAGGCGCCCATGGTCGTCGCAGAAGCCGTTCCCGAACTCGTATCGTCCACCCGGCTTATGGAGGGCTTCACCTTCCAGCGCATCAAGACGCGCGGCGCCGAGATCAACGTCGCCACCGCCGGCGAAGGTCCGCCGCTGCTGCTCATCCACGGCAACCCGCTGACGCTGGTGAGCTGGCACAAGGTCGCCCCCTCGCTGGCGCGCGACTTCTCGGTGATCGCCATCGACATGCGCGGCTATGGCGACAGCTCCAAGCCCTATGGCGGCGAGGACCATTCCGGCTATTCGTTCCGCTCCATCGGCGAGGACGCCTTCGACGTCATGGACGCGCTCGGCCACAAGACCTTCGCGGTCGCCGGCCATGACCGCGGCGCCCGCGTCGGCTTCCGCATGGCCCTCGACCATCCCGAGCGCGTCACCCACTATGCGGCGCTCGACATCGTGCCGACCCACCATGTGCTGAACAACATCACGCTGGGCTGGGCGCGCGAGAGCTACCACTGGTTCTTCATGGCGCAGAAGGCGCCCTTCCCCGAGAACCTGCTCGGCGCCGACCTCGACTATTACATGCGCTACAAGCTCAACAAGAAGGGCGTGGGGCTCGACATCTTCACCCCCGAGGCCATCGCGGAATACATCCGCTGCGCCACACCGGAGCAGATCCACGCGGTCTGCGAGGACTATCGCGCCACCATCACCGTCGACCTCGACATGGACACGGCCGACTATGGCAAGCGCAAGATCGCCTGCCCGACCATGGTCATCTGGGGCACCAACAGCCATTGCGGGCGCCACTTCAAGCCGGTCGAGGCGTGGTCGGAATGGGCCGACGACGTGATCGGCCTGCCGATTCCGACGGGGCATTACCCGGCCGAACACCGGCCCGATCTCGTCTACGCGGCCTTCTACCGCTTCTTCCGCGGTGAGCCCGTGACATGAAGCCGGCCCGCGTGACGGCGGAGGCGGCCCGGCGCCGCCTCCTTGCCGGTGGCGAAATCGCGTTGCTCGATGTGCGGGAGGCCGCCGCCTTTGGCGACGGCCATCCGCTTTTTGCGATTCCGTGCCCCTATGGCCGGCTCGAACTGTCGGCAGTTGCCCTCGTCCCGCGCCGGGATTGCCCGCTGCTTCTGGTCGACGACGACGACGGGGTGGCCGAACGCGCGGCCCGGCGGCTGGCCGCCTGCGGCTACACCGACATCACGCTGGTGATCGGCGGCGTGCCGGCCTGGAAGGCGACCGGCTACGGCCTGTTTGCCGGCGTCAACGTGCCGAGCAAGACGCTCGGCGAACTGCTCGAACACGCCCACCACCCCAGGACCATCGACGCCCCCACGCTCGCCCAATGGCAGCGCGAGGGGCGCGCGCATCTGTTCTTCGATGCCCGCCCGCCCGCCGAATACGCCAAGATGCGCATCGGCGGCGCGCGCTGCGTGCCCAATGGCGAACTGGCGCACCGCCTGGCGACGGTCGCCACGGATGACGAGACACCCATCGTCATCACCTGCGCCGGCCGCACGCGCGGCATCGTCGGGGCGCTGGGATTGCGCGCGCTCGGTGTCCGTAACCCCGTCTATGCGCTGGAGAACGGCACGCAGGGCTGGGCACTCGCCGGCCTGCCGCTGGATCGCGGCGCGCGCGCCGACCCGCTCCCCACGCTCGACGCGGCCGCAACCGCCGCCAGCCGCGCGCGCGCCGCGCGCCTCATCGACGCCTCCGGCCTCACCCGTACCGACGTGGCGGGGGCGAGCGCTCTGCTGGCCGAGCCGGGCCGCACGCCCTTCCTGTTCGACCTGCGCAATGTCCAGGAACGCGCAGACCGCCCTGCCCCGGGCGCCGTCCCCGTACTAGCGGGACAGCTCATTCAGGCCACCGACCAGTATGTCGGCGTGCGCAACGCCCGCCTCGTGCTGATGGACGACACCGGCCTGCGCGCGGGGCTGGCGGGCCTGTTCCTGCGGGCGCTCGGCTACGAGGTGCACGTGCTGGCGCTCGACGACGAGCCCGGCGCGGGCGTGCCCGTGGTTCCGGCCCCGCAGCTGATGCCGCCCGCACCGCCGCCCATGGTCGATCCGCGCGTGGCCTGGGCGCGCGCTGGGGATGGCTTTCCGCTGTTCGACCTGCGCTCCTCCTCGGAATGGGAGGAACGCCGCCTTGTCTGCGCCCGCTGGTCGATGCGCGTCGACCTGCCCGGTCCTCTGCCGCCGGGAACCTCGCGCGTGCTGCTGCAGGGTGAGGCGGGCGTGGTGGCGGGCGCTGCCCGCGATCTCGCGGAAATCGGCATCACCGCCGAATGGCTGGCCGCCGATCTCGACACCTGCGCGGCGGCGGGCTGGCCGGTGGAGGCCATGCGCCGGCCGCTCGGCCGCGACAAGGCGCGCGACCGCGTCTGGTTCGTGCACGACCGGCACGACGGCAATGCGGAGGCCTCGCGGCGCTATCTCGCCTGGGAGACCGGGCTCATCGCGCAGCTCGACGCCGAGGAGCGCGCGACCTTCGGCACCATCCCCATCGACGCGCTGGCCTGACCCGCGACGCCGGAGACGGAAAAGCCCCCTCCACCACGGGTGGGAGGGGCTTTTTTTCGTGCATCGTGCGGGGATTGGCCGGCGGCGGGCGGTTAGAGGCGGCAGCCTTTCCCGCAAAGAAAGAGGGGCGGGCTTGCGCCCGCCCCTTTGGGGGAGTTCGTCGGATCGTCCGGCCGGACCGGCCGTCAGCTCTTGGTAGCGCCCGCGGCATGGCGGGCCGCCGCCTCGTCGCGCAGGCGTTCCATCGCGAGCGCCTCGGCCGCCTCGGCCCGGTTCTGCTTGCGCTTGCCCCAGGCGGTCATCGCCAGCGAGGCAAGCATTACCGCGAAGATGGCCATCGCCGCCGGCCGCTCGAGTATGTAGAGCGGATTGCCGCCGGAGAGCTGGTAGGAGCGCAGGAACTCCGTCTCCAGCATGCGCCCGAGCAGGATGCCCACGACCACCGCCGACACCGGGTACTGGTAGCGGTTGAGCGCGTAGCCGAGCAGCGCGAAGACGAACAGCGTGATCGGCCCGGCCGCCTCGCCCGTCACCGCGAAGGTGCCGAGCGTGGCGATGACGAGGATCGCCGGCAGCACGTAGCGGGTACGCACCTTCATGATGTTGGAGGCGACGTAGATGAAGCCGATGCCCACCGCCAGCAGCACGATCGCCTGGACGATGTTGTTGAGGATGATGGCGTAGACCATCGGCTTCTGGGTCTCGATGAAGTTCGGGCCGGGCACGATGTTGTGCATCATGAAGGCCGCGATCAGGATCGCCGTCGCGCCGCCACCGGGAATGCCGAGCGCCAGCATGGTCGCCATCGAGCCGCCCTCGCCGCTCGCCACGGCCGATTCCGCCGCGATGACGCCCTTGGGGTTGCCCTTGCCGAAGGTCGCGCTGTCCTTGGCGGTGCGCTTGGTCTCGGCATAGGCGATCAGGTTGCCGATGGACGAGCCGACGCCGGGCACGGCGCCGATGATGATGCCGATGATCGAACCGCGCAGCAGCACGCCGGGATATTTCAGGGTGCCCCAGCAGCCCTTGAGGATCTTGCGCAGGCTGACCTCGCGCGAGCCCTCGGCCTCGATGATGTAGTCGCGGCTGGCCAGGCTGAGCAATTGGCTCGCGGCCAGCAGGCCGATCATCGCCGGGATCGGCGCGATGCCGTCGAGCAGCACCGGCAGGCCCATCGTGCCACGGGTGAAGCCGGCGGTGTTCATGCCGACGGTGCCGAGCAGGATGCCGAGGGCGGCGGCCAGCAGGCCGCGGCTGATATAGGCCGAGCCGAGCGAGCCCAGCAGCATCATGCCCCAGATCGCCACCGCGAACATCTCCACCGGCCCGATGCGCAGCACGATGTCGGCCAGCGGCTCGATGACGAGAAGCAGCAGCACGTAACCGGCGATGCCGCACAGGGTCGAGGCGAACAGCGCGTAGCCCAGCGCCTCATTGTGCTCGCCCTTCTGCGACATCGCATAGCCGTCGAAGGTCGTGGCGAAGGAGGATGGAGATCCCGGTATGTTCATCAGGATCGCCGGCACCGACCCGCCGAACCCCGCTCCGGTATAGACCGAGGTCAGGAAGACGATGGCCGAGAAGAAATCCATGTAGAGCGACATCGGGAGCACGATCGCCATGGCCATGGTGATCGAGATGCCGGGAATGGCGCTGAAGACGAGGCCGACGATCAGGCCGGGGACGATCCATCCCCAGGACCCGGCCGACGTGAACATGATGCCCAATGCATCATTGAAGGCGGAAATGTCGATCATCGGGCGCGCCTCACAGCAGGGTGGTGGGCATGGGATAGGAGATCAGGGCGCGGAAGCCGTAGATCGTGATCAGGGTGACGGCGAGTGAGAAAACCACCAGATGCAGCGGGCGGCGCTCGCCGCAGACGGCCATTGCCGCCGCCGCAAACAGGAAGATGGCGATATCGAAGCCGATGACGTCGAGCAGGAAGACCATCAGGCCGAGCGACACGCCGAGTGCCGCCATGCGCATCACATCCGCCCGGTCCGTGGACAGCTTGATCGCGAACGGATCGTCCTCGGCGGCGGCCTTGGCCGCCTCGCGGGCGTCGACCTTGTGGAAGCACTGCGGCAGAATGAACAGGTACATCGCCAGCGCGAAGATCGCGACCGGCTGCACCAGCAGAAGGTTGTTGACGCTGAGCGATACGCTGCGCGCGTCGAAAAGGTACCAGAAGACCGCGCCGGCGAGCACCGTGATGAGTGCCAGATGGCCGTAGTCGATGGCATAGGTCTGCCGACCGATACGCATCTTCATCTCCATTCGTCCGAGGAGTGAGAATGAAGGCGGGCCGGACTTTGGCGCGGCCCGCCTTCCCTGATGCGGCCTACTTCAGCAGGTCGACGTACTTGGCCATCTTGGAGGCATTGTCGAGATACGCCTTGTCGGACGCCTCGGGGCCGTACCAGGTGGTCGCAAGCTCCTGAAGCTTCAGGGTCTCGATCGACTTCGGGTTCTTGCTCGCCCGCTCGATGGCGCCGACGAGGAATTTGTAGATCTCCGGCTGCTCGTTCTTGAGCTTGGTGGAGACGGCCCAGCCGCGCTGCGAGCCCTCGACGAAGTCGGTCTTGATGCCGGCGGCACCGATCAGCGGTGCGTCCGGATACCAGTCGACCTTCTCGGCCGCGAAGATGGCGAGCGGGCGGATCTTCGACTTCAGCGGCAGGAAGCCCTCGCCGCCGACGAAGCCGACATCGACCTGGGCGCCGGCGGTCGCGTTGCGAGCCGGGCCACCGCCGTCATAGGTGACGATGCGCAGCTTGGTGGCGTCGATCTCCGCCGCCTGGAAGGCAAGCACCATGTTGGCGAAGTCGGCCGAGGCCGGCTGCACGCCGATGCTGAGGCTGGTCGGGTCCTTCTTCAGCTTCTCGATCACTTCGGCGAAGGTCTTGACCGGACCGTCGGAAGAGGTCGCCGCGAGCGTGTAGTCGCGCGACGGCAGGTTGATCATCGAGAAGTCTTCGACCTTGTACGGCGCGTTCTGCAGCAGCACGGTCAGCGGAATGTAGGGCGCCGCCGAGGTGCACAGAATGCTGTAGCCGTCGGCCGGCTGGTTGAGCGCGTAGGAATTGCCGAGCTGGGTACCCGCACCCGGCTTGTTCACGATCACCAGCGGCTGCCCGATCTCCTTTTCGAGATAGGGCGCGAAGGCGCGCGACAGGCGGTCATTATAGCCGCCCGTCGCGAACGGCACGATGACGTTGATCGGGCGCGTGGGGTAGTTCGCGGCGCGCAGGATGGACGGCATGGCGACGAGGCCGCCGGCGGCCGCAAGCCCGCCTGCCGTGATTTTGAATGCGTCTCTGCGTGTGAAATCTGTCATGTTTTCCTCCCGCCGTTCCATCTCGATCGGTCGGCCGGACGTGTCACGTGCTCGGCCTCGTGGATTAGGCAGGCCAAGACTGTATCCGCGTCCGTCAACTGTCAACACATTTGGCGAGAGCCCGGATCGGAATTGCGGACCCTCACAGGTCAAGCCGGCAGGATCATTGCCTTTTATGCCAATATTTTCGGATGGCGCCGGTGGGGCGGAAGGCGCCTGAATGCGCCTCCGTTTGCGGTCGATCTGTTGACAGTTGTCATTGTTGCTGTCTCAATCGGCGCAGGTTCCGCCGGCGGCCTTCCCGCTTCGAGACGGGCCGCCGGGAGGTCGTTATGTCCATTCTTCGCTTCGCACGCCGCCCTTTGCCGATGCCGGCCCGCGCCGGCACGCACAATGGCGTCGAGGGGCGACCGTCGCAAGCCTCGCGCGCGCGCCAAGGACGCGAGGGAGCCGCGCGCTGATGGCCGAAATACCGAAGGATTCGGACGAATCGGGCCTGCTCGCGTCACCCCGGCTGCGCTGGTGGCTGCGCCTCGTCGCGACCTACTCCATCGCCACCGCTGCGGGCTATGGCGCCATGCGGCTGCATGTTCCCCTGCCCTGGATGCTCGGCCCGCTGTTCGTCTGCGGCGCGCTGACCGTGTCGGGCGTGCCGCTGCAGGCCGGCCCGCATCTGCGCGAGATCGGGCAGGTCGTCGTCGGCCTCGCCATCGGCATGCGCTTCACGCCGCACCTGCTGCTCGCCTCGCTGGAGCTGCTGCCGGCGATGCTGGCGTCGACCTTCTACATCATCGCCGCCACCTTCGTCGGCGCCCTCATCATGCGCCCGCTCGCCCGGATCGACCCGACCACGGCCTTCTTCGCCACCGCCGCCGGCGGCATGGCGGACATGGCGGTGGTGGCGGCGGCGCGCGGGGGCGACACCAACACGGTTTCCATCGTCCATGCCCTGCGCGTGACCACGGTCGTCAGCACCGTGCCGTTTCTGGTGTTCGCCTTTGGTGAGCAGGGCAATGTGAACACCGTCGATGTCGCCGGCTCGCATGACCTGCTGCTGCTCGGCATCGGCCTCGTCATCGCCTATATCGGCGCCCGGATATTGCTGCCGACCGTGATCCCCAATCCCTGGCTGCTGGGCTCGCTGCTGCCCAGCGCGGCGCTCGGCGCCTCGGGGATTCTCACCGTGGCGGTGCCGGGCATTCTCATCGTCGCCGCGCAGATCATGATCGGCGTCTGGCTGAGCCTGCGCTTCCGCCGCGAACTCTTCCTGCGCCTGCCGCGCGTGGCGGCCTCGGGCCTTCTGGTCGCGGTGTTCCTGATCTTCGCCGCCGCCGCCGGCGCCCAGCTTCTGTCGTTCGCCACCGGCCTGCCGCTGACCACCAGCTTCCTCGGCCTCGCCCCCGCCGCCATCACTGAAATGGTGCTGACCGCCAAGGCGATGCATGCCGATGCCGAGCTGGTGACAGCCTTCCACATCGTCCGTATCGCGGTGATCTCGTCGACCATCCTCGTGGTGTTCCGCATCTACCGCTTCGTGCTGAGGAGCCATTATGAATCTCGGATTTGACGGACGCCGTGCCGTCATCGTCGGCGGCAGCTATGGGATCGGCGAGGCCACGGCCGAGATCCTGCTGCGCGAGGGCGCGCAGGTGATCATCGCCTCGCGCAGCCGCGACAATCTGGACGCCGCCGCCGCCCGCCTCGAGGCCGCGACCGGCCGCGCGCCTTCCGTCATCGTCGCCGACGTGGTCGAGGATGCGGGCGCCGCCGACGCTCTCGCCCGCGAGGCCGAGGCGCGCTGGGGCGCCCTCGACGTGCTCGTCAGCGCCGTGGGCGGCAGCGTCAGGGCGGATTTCGCCACCCTCTCGGATGAGGACTGGCTCGCCAGCTACCGCTTCAACGTGCTCTCGACCGTTCGCACGGTGCGCGCCGGCGCGCCGCTGCTGGCGAAGGGCGACGCACCGGCCGTCGTCACCCTCGGCGCCGCCGCCGCCAAGATGCCCTACGCCCATCAGGTCATGACCAATGTGCACAAGGCCGGCCTGCTCGGCCTGGTGAAGACGCTGGCGCTGGAGCTGGGCGAGCACGGCATCCGCATCAACAGCGTGGGGCCGGGCCGTACCAAGACCCCGCTCTGGATCAACCGCGCCACCCGCCTCGCGGAAGAGCGCGGCGTCGGCATCGAGACGATCTTCGAGGAATTCTCGCACGAGATCCCCCTCAAACGCTTCGCCGAGCCGGCGGAAATCGCGGTCATGGTCGCCTGGCTCGCCAGTCCCCTCGCCAGCTACGTCACCGGCCAGGCCATCAATGTCGACGGCGGCATCGCGCGCGGCCTCGTTTAAAGGAGAACAGAATGTCCCAGAAAGACGTCACCAAGCAGCTCGCCGCCTGGATCGCCCGTACCCGGCTCGACGACATCCCCCAGTCCGTGCGCGAGGAAGGCGTGCGTACCTTCTTCAACTGGCTGGGCTGCGCCGTGGGCGGCGCCCGTCACGAGACGGTGGATTGCGCGCTGGGCGGCATCATGCCCTTCGCCGGCAAGCCGCAGGCGACGGTGATCGGGCGCGCCGAGCGCCTCGACGTACCCAATGCCGCGCTGGTCAACGGCATCTCCTCGCACGTGCTCGACTATGACGACACCCATCTGAAGACCATCATCCATCCGGCCGGCCCGGTCGCCTCGGCGCTGCTGGCCACGGCCGAGTACATGCCGGTGTCCGGCGTCGACTTCCTCGAAGCGCTCATCATCGGTGTCGAGGTCGAGTGCCGCCTCGGCAACAGCGTCTATCCCGAGCATTACGATCGCGGATGGCACATCACCGGTACGACCGGCGTCTTCGGCGCCGCCGCCGCCGTCAGCCACCTTCTGAAGCTTGAGGAGAAGCAGATCACCTGGGCGCTCGGCATCGCCGCGACGCAGGCCTCCGGCCTGCGCGAGATGTTCGGCACCATGTGCAAGAGCCTGCATCCGGGTGTCGCCGCCCGCAACGGCGCGCTCGCCGCCTTCCTCGCCCGCGCCGGCTTCGACAGCTCGCTGCAGGCGATCGAGGCGCCGCGCGGCTTCGCCAATGTGCTGTCCACCAAGCGGGACTATAATGAGATCCTCGGCAGCCTCGGCGAGACGTGGGAAGCCGGGCTCAACTCCTACAAGCCCTTCGCCTGCGGCATCGTCATCCATCCCACCATCGACGGCTGCCAGCAGCTGCGCGAGGAGCTGGGCGCGGACGTCGCGAAGATCGCGGCGGTGCGCCTGCGCACCCATCCGCTGGTGCTGGAGCTGACCGGCAAGCGCGAGCCGAAGACCGGGCTTGAGACCAAGTTCAGCGTCTTCCACGCCGCCGCCTGCGCCCTGCTGCGCGGCGACGGCTCGCCGACCGCCTTCACCGACGAGGCCGCCAACGCCCCCGAGCTAGTCGCCCTGCGGCGCAAGGTCGACGCCACCTCCGACACCTCGATCCACGAGGCTTCCGTGGTGATCGAGGTCGAGTTCGAAGACGGCCGCAAGATCGAGAAGACGATCGAGCGCGCCATCGGCAGCCATGACAAGCCGCTCAGCAACGAGCATCTGGCGCGCAAGTTCGCGCATCAGTCCGCCCTCGTCGTCGGCGACGAGGTGACCGAGCGCCTGATGGCGCTGGCCTGGCGCCTTCCCGAGCTGGCGGATGTCGGCGAGGTCGCCCGCGCCTCGGTGCCGGCGAACCTGCGCAGCGCGGCCGAGTGAGGGAAACGCCTATGTCCCACGCCCCCCTGCGCATCGGCGTCCTCAACGGCGACGATATCGGCCACGAGATCGTCCCGGCCTCCCACCGCATCGCGGAAGCCGCGGCGAAGGCGAGCGGCCTCGCCGTCGACTGGCTGCCCATGCCGCTCGGCCGCAAGGCGCTCGACGAGTTTGGCCACACCATGCCGCCCGGCACGATGGAGACGCTCGGCACGCTCGACGGCTTCATCCTCGGCCCGATCGGCCATCAGGCCTATCCGAAGGTGCCGGAGGCGATCAATCCGCACCCGATCCTGCGCAAGAGCTTCGACCTGTTCGCCAATGTGCGCCCGACCCGCTCCTATCCGGGGCTGGGCTGCCTCTATGACGACATCGACGTCGTGATCGTGCGCGAGAACAATGAAGGCTTCCAGCCGGACCGCAACGTGGTCGCCGGCTCGGGCGAGTTCCGCCCGACGCACGACACCACCATCTCGGTGCGCGTCATCACCCGCGAGGGCAGCCGCAAGGTCGCCCGCGCGGCCTTCGAGATCGCCCGCTCCCGCAAGAAGCGCCTGACCGTCGTGCACAAGAACACGGTGTTCAAGCTCGGCTGCGGCATGTTCGTGGAGGAGTGCTACGAGGCCGGGAAGGAGTTTCCCGACGTCGTCATCGAGGAGGTGATCGTCGACACCTTCGCGATGAAGCTGGTGCGCGAGCCCCAGCGCTTCGACACCGTCGTCACCACCAACATGTTCGGCGACATCCTCACCGACGAGGCGGCCGGGCTGGTCGGCGGGCTCGGCATGGCGCCGGGCCTGTGCATCGGGCGCGGCGAGATCGCGATGGCGCAGGCGACCCACGGCTCGGCGCCCGACATCGCCGGCAAGGGGATCGCCAACCCCTACGCCATGATCGAGTCGACCCGCATGCTGATCGAATGGCTGGGCCGGCGGCGCGGCATTCCCGCCGCCGCCCGCGCCTCGGCGCTGATGAAGGCCGGCATCGAGGCGGCGCTGGCGAACCCCGCCACCCGCACGCCGGACATTCTCGGCACCGGCACCCAGGCGGACATGGTGGAGGGCATCCTCGCGGCGATGCAGGAGCAGGCGCACGCGGCGGCCTGAGCCACTACCCCCTGAATGCGGCGCGGCACGCCCTCATCGGCAGGCCGCGCCGTCGGCAATCGAAGACAAAATGACGCATCCGTGCCGGCTATACGAACAAATGCGTAGATTCTAGGAGCCTTTCCATTCTGGATTGTCTACAATCAACCGATGAGCATGGGCAGCGATTCCAACCATTTGAACGACCTTACCGTCGTGAAGAGCGTCTCCCTCACGAGCGCGCTGGAAAAGGAACTCGAGCGTCTCATCCTCACCGGTGAGCTGGAGCCGGGCGAGCGGATCAACGAGATACATCTCTCGAACCGCTTCGGCACCAGCCGTGGGCCGATCCGCGAGGCCACGCGCAGCCTGGAGGCCAAGGGGCTGGTCGAGGTGGTGCGCAACCGCGGCGTCTTCGTGCGGCGGCTGTCGGTCGAGGATGCGATCGAGATTTATGATGTGCGCGCCGCCCTGTTCGGCCAGGCCGGCCGGCTGCTCGCCGAGCGCATGACCGACGGACTTCTCGCCGAGCTCACCCGCCTCGTCGACGAGATGGACCAGGTCGCCGAGCGAGGCGATTTCGACGACTACTACCCGCTCAATCTCGCCTTCCACAATCTCATCGTGACGTCGTCGGGCAACCGCACGCTGACGGCCGAATATCATCGCTTCGTCAACAAGCTGCATTTGTTCCGCGCCCGCGCGCTGGTGCAGGGCGGCGGCCTTGCCGTGTCGAACCGCGAGCATCGCGCCATGCTGGAGGCCCTTGCCTCGGGCGACGGCGACCGGGCCCAGATGACGCATTGGCGCCATGTCGCCCTCGCCAAGCGCCGCCTGATCGCGGCCGTCGACGGCGCCTCCTCCCGCATCGACTGAGATTTTCACCCCCATCGAGTTTCGGGTGCAATGGCCGGGCTTGACCCGGCCATTTATGTCTGGGGAGCGGATGTGGAAACGTGGATCCCCGGGCCGAGCCCGGGGATGACGTCGTTCGGTGGGGTTCAGGTCGACCCGGATCAGGCGGCGGCGCGCGCCTCGATCTTGCGCGCGGCCACGCGGGCCGCGAGCCGCACGGCGGACTGGAAGGCGCCGATATCGGCGATCCCCTTGCCCACGATATCGAAGGCCGTGCCGTGCGCCGGCGTGGTGAACACCACCTCGAGCCCGGCGGTGATGGTCACGCCCTTGTTGAAGCCCTTGAGCTTCGTCGCGATCTGGCCCTGGTCGTGATACATCGCCAGCACGCTGTCATAGGCGCCGCCGAAGGCCTTCAGGTAGACCGTGTCGGAGGGGAACGGCCCGGTGCAGTCGATGCCTTCCTTGGCCATGGCCTCGACGGCGGGGCGGATGATGTCGATCTCCTCGGTGCCGAACAGCCCGCCCTCGCCGCCATGCGGGTTGAGCGCGGCGACCGCGATGCGCGGCTTGTCGATGCCGGCCTTGCGCATGGTGTCGTCGGCGAGGCGCAGCGCGCCGCAGACGGAATCGAAGGTCACCTGATCGACCGCGGTACGCAGCGAGACGTGCGAGGTGACGCGCGTCATCCACTGGTTCTCCAGCACGTTCATCTCGCTGAACGGGCCCTTATGGTCGAGCAGGTGGGCGAACATCTTGTGCTCGTCCGGGAAGCGCCAGCCGCCCTTGAACATGGCCTGCTTGTTGAGCGGGGCGAAGCACACACCGTCGACCTCGCCGGCCTTGGCGAAATCGATGGCGCGCGCCAGCGTGTCGCCGGTCAGGCGACCGGAATCGGGATTGGCGACGCCAAGCTCGAAAGCCTCCGGGTCGATATTGCCGAGATCGACCAGCGGGATTTCCGGGGCGCTCCAGTCGACCGCCGCCGGCGAGGCGTAGCGGCGCGTCTTCAGCGTCACGCCGGCATGGCGCGCGCCCATCTCCAGCACGCGGGCATCGCCCACCACCACGAGGCGCGCGACATCGCGCAGGCTGCCCTCGGCCAGCAGGCGGGCCGTCTGTTCCGGGCCGATGCCCGTGCAGTCGCCGGGCACCAGCGCGAGGACCGGAAGGGGGGAAGAAGTGCGCGTCATGGAAACACCTGTCTGGGCTATTTGTCGTGAGATTGCCGGTCTTTCGACCGCGATTGGCGCGGATCGAGCGGGCCGGGCCGCCCTTCCGTGGCGCTGTCATCCTCCAGCGTGCGCAGGAAGCGCGCCTTGCCGGCGAGGATGTGCCGCTCCAGCAGGCGCGCGGCGCCCGTGCCGTCGCTCTGGCGCAGTGCCTCGATGATCGCCTTGTGCTCGTCATTGGAGGTGCGCATCGAGCCGGGCAGCACGAGGCCGCGCCGGCGGAAGAGATGCAGTTCGGCCTCGAGCAGCGGATAGAGCTCGATCAGCTTGGCATTGTCCGAGGCCACCACCACCTGGCGGTGGAACTCGTTGTTGAGCGTGTAGAAGGTCGCGATGTCGGGCGCCTCGATGGCGGCGTCCATCCGCGCGATGAGATCGGCGAGATCGCGCAGCTGCACCGTGGTGATGATCGACGCCGCGAGCCGTCCGGCGGTGCCGAACAGACCGGCGCGGATGTCATAGAGGTCCAGCGCCTCCTTGGTGCTGACCTCACGCACGAAGAAGCCGCGATTGAGCTCGCTGCGCAGCAGCCCGATCTGTTCGAGCGCCCGGCAGGCCTCGCGAACGGGGCCGCGGCTGATGCCGAGCCTGAGCGCCAGCGTGCTCTCGTTGATGCGCGTGCCGCTGGTCAGCTCGCCCGTGCCGATCATGCGCTCGATCTCGCGCTGGATCACCGGCACGAAGGACGCGGTGCGCGGGGTGCGGACGGAATTGGCTGGCGAGCGGCGGAGCATGGCGCAATCTGGCCCGCTGAATCGAAAATTGTCAACACTGATGACAATTATGACGGCAACACCGGGTCATTTGCCGTTCGCTGCGGTTCCCGCAACGTCAGCCGCGATGCTGCGCCGCAACCGCCGAAAACCTCCGCAAATTCAGCGTGTGTAACGCCATCACCGTGAACTGACCCCAACGCCTCAGGTGGCGATCGCGACCGTTCTTTCCCAAAAATTGTTGACAGTTGTCGGTTCGTTGAACACTGTCCTGTCGGCTGACGTGCCGGAGCCGGCCGCCAACGATATTCAGGAGTTTCCATGACGACATATTCCATTGCGGTCATCCCCGGTGACGGGATCGGCAACGAGGTCGTGCCCGAGGCGCAGCGCGTTCTCGAGGCGGCGAGCCGTATCGGCGGCTTCTCCTTCGACTGGACCCATTACGACTGGAGCTGCGAGCGCTTCGCCAAGACCGGCGCCATGATGCCGGCCGACGGCCTCGCCCAGATCCGCAACAAGGACGCCATCTTCCTCGGCGCCGTCGGCTTTCCCGGCGTGCCGGACCATGTCTCGCTGTGGGGCCTGCTGATCCCGATCCGCCGCGGCTTCCACCAATATGTGAACCTGCGCCCGGTGAAGCTGCTGGCCGGCGTCGAAAGCCCGCTCAAGGGCCGCGAACCCGGCTCGATCGACTTCTACGTCGTGCGCGAGAACAACGAGGGCGAATACTCCTCCATCGGCGGCCGGCTCTATGACGGGCTGGAAGACGAGCTGGTGATGCAGCAGTCGATCTTCACCCGCCGCGGCTGCGACCGGGTGATGCGCTACGCCTTCGAGCTGGCCAAGGGCCGCAAGCAGCACGTCACCTCGGCCACCAAGTCGAACGGCATCAGCCACACCATGCCGTACTGGGACGAGCGCTTCGCGGCGATCTCGAAGGAGTATCCCGGCTTCACCACCGACCAGTTCCACATCGACATTCTCACCGCGCATTTCGTGCGCAACCCGGACTGGTTCGACGTCATCGTCGCCTCCAACCTGTTCGGCGACATCCTCTCCGATCTCGGCCCGGCGGTGGTCGGCTCCATCGGCATCGCGCCCGGCGGCAACATCAACCCGGAGAAGGAATACCCGTCCATGTTCGAGCCCGTGCACGGCTCGGCGCCGGACATTGCCGGCAAGGGCGTGGCCAATCCCATCGGCCAGATCTGGTCGGGCGCGATGATGCTGCGCCATCTCGGCGAGGAAGCCGCCGCCGGCGCCATCGAGAAGGCCATCGAGAACGTGCTCGCCCGCCGCGACAGCCTGACCCGCGATCTCGGCGGCACCGCCGGCACCCGCGAGCTCACCGACGCCATCATCGGCGCCCTGCCCTCCTCCACGGCGAACGCCGCCTGAGAGGCGCGCGGCACACGCTGAACGACAGAACAGGAAACGCACCATGACGCTGCACCAGACCAACCCCGCCCAGGCCCAGCCGGTCGTCGAGGGTCTCACCCACGACGTCGCCGCCTTCGTCGTCGGCACCAGCTATGCCGACCTGCCGGCGGAGGTGATCGAGCTCGGCAAGAAGTCGATCCTCGACGGCATCGGCCTCGCCCTTTCCGGCTCGGTCGCCAAGAGCGGCGAATACATCCAGTCCTATCTCGCGGGCCTCGGCATCAAGGAAGGCCCGGCGACCGTGATCGGCACCTCGCTCAAGGTGCCGACGCGCTTCGCCGCCTTCGCCAACGGCGTCGGCATCCATGCGGACGACTATGACGACACCCAGCTCGCCGTCGCCAAGGACCGCGTCTACGGCCTGCTGACCCATCCCACCGCCCCGGCGCTGCCGGCGGCGCTGGCGGTCGCCGAGGCCGGCGGGCGCTCGGGCGAGGACATGATGCTGGCCTACCATCTCGGCGTCGAGGTGGAGTGCAAGATCGCCGAGGCGATCAACCCGCGTCACTACCAGCACGGCTTCCACGCCACAGCGACCTGCGGCACCTACGCCGCCGCCGCCGCGGCTGCCAAGCTCAAGGGCCTGTCCATCGAGCAGGTGGTGCGCGCCTTCGGCTGCGCCGGCAGCCAGTCGGCCGGCCTGCGCGAGAATTTCGGCACCATGATGAAGCCGTTCCATGCCGGCCGCTCCTCGGAGAGCGGCGTGGTGGCGGCCGACTTCGCCGAGCTTGGCTGGACCACCACCGACAAGATCCTCGAAGCCCCGCGTGGCTTCTTCCAGGCGGCGGGCGGCGGCTTCGACGCCACCGCCATCGTCGGCAAGCTCGGCCAGCCCTGGACCTTCGCCTTCCCCGGCGTGTCGATCAAGCCGCATCCGTCGGGCTCGCTCACCCATCCCGGCATGACCAAGCTGCTGGAGCTGATCCGCGAGCACGGCATCAAGGCCGAGGACGTCGAGCGCCTCGACGTCGGCACCAACCAGAACATGCCGAACGCGCTGATCCACCATCGCCCGAAGAACGAGCTTCAGGCCAAGTTCTCCATGGAATTCTGCATGGCGATCCTGCTGCTCGACGGACGCGGCGGCCTGCCGGAGTTCACCGACGAGGCGGTCGAGCGCGACGACGTCAAGGCGCTGATCGAGAGGGTGAACTTCCATGTCCACCCGGAGGCCGAGGCCGCCGGCTACGACAAGATGACCACCATCCTCGACATTCACCTGAAGGACGGGCGGACCATTTCGGGCCGCGCCGATTTCGGCAAGGGCAGCCCCGCCAACCCGATGACCTATGACGAGGCGGCCGACAAGTTCCGCGGCTGCGCCGAGTTCTCCAAGTGGGACAAGGCCAAGACCGAGGCCATCATCGAGACCGTGCGCCGTCTGGAGCAGGTCCGGGATATCCGCGAGCTCACCCGGCTCTGCGCCTGACGACCGGCGGTCTGATGAGGGGGCGTCCCGCGAAAGCGGGGCGCCCCTTTTTCATTCGCGTCTCGTTTTCGCGCTCAGCCGGCGGCTTCCAGCTTGTCCTGGGTGCGGGTCTCGAAGTCGCCGGCGTCATGGCGCTCGCGCAGCTGCTCGGAAAGCGGCCCGTTTATGCGGTTGACGATGCGCCCGCGATTGACCGCCGGCCGTTCGAGAATGGCGTCGGCCCAGCGCAGAACGTTCGTGTACTCCTGCGCGGCGAGGAACTCGCCGGCGGCGCCGTAATGCCACCCCTTCGCCAGGCCGCCATACCACGGGAACACGGCGATATCGGCGATGGTGTAGTCCGCGCCGCCGAGATAGGGGCTCTCGGCAAGGCGACGGTCGAGCACGTCGAGCTGGCGCTTGGCCTCCATCGCGAAACGGTCGATAGCGTATTCGATCTTCATCGGCGCATAGGCGAAGAAATGGCCGAAACCGCCGCCGAGATAGGGCGCGCTGCCCATCTGCCAGAACAGCCAGGACAGGCACTCGGCGCGGCCGGCCGGATCGGCCGGCAGGAAGGCGCCGAACTTCTCGGCGAGATAGAGCAGGATGGCGCCGGATTCGAAGACGCGGAGCGGCTTCTCGCCGGAGCGGTCGAGCAAAGCGGGGATCTTCGAGTTCGGGTTCACCTCGACGAAGCCCGAGCCGAACTGGTCGCCCGAGCTGATCTTGATGAGCCACGCATCATATTCCGCGCCGGCATGGCCGAGCGCGAGCAGTTCCTCCAGAAGGATCGTCACCTTCTGGCCGTTCGGTGTGCCGAGCGAATAGAGCTGAAGCGGATGCCGGCCGACCGGCAGTTCCTTCTCATGCGTCGGGCCGGCGATGGGGCGGTTGATGTTGGCGAAGGTGCCGCCATTGGCCTTGTTCCAGGTCCACACCTTCGGCGGCGTGTAGTCGGATGTTCCGGACATTATGGGAAAACTCCACATGCTGAAGCGGCGTCCGCCGGGGCGCGCCGCGAATCCTGTTGGCTTCGGGGCGACTCTACGCAGGTGGTGCTGCCGGTCGACGCCCGCTCCATCAATTCGCGGCGACATAGCCCCCCGCCATCGCATGGCTGCGTTGCCGGTTGCGCACGGCACGGCCATTGCCTAGTCAGACAGGGTAGAGTGCGAGACGAGCGGCGCGAAACGAGCGGCATGTGACAACCGATCCCGCCCCCGGCCCCAAGGCGGTTCCGCAGGGCCTGCGCCAGCTGGTGCGCACCAGCGAACTCGGCATCGTCGCACTGGCGGGGATCGTCGGCGTGCTCGCCGGTCTCGTCGTCGTCGCGATGAACGCGACGCTGCAGGCGCTGCACGAACTCGTCTTCCGCATTCCCGCCGACGCCCACCTGTCGATCACCCATGGCATCGCCCCGGCGCTGCTGGTGCTTGGGCCGGTGCTCGGCGGCCTCGCCTTCGGACTCGCGGCGTGGCGGGTGCTGCGGACCCTCGCCAATCCCCCGGTCGACCCCATCGAGGCCAATGCACTGCATGGCGGGCGCATGTCGCTGCGCGACAGCCTCACAGTGGCGGCGCAGACCCTGTTCTCCAGCGGGGTCGGCGCCTCAGTCGGGCTGGAAGCCGGCTACACCCAGGCCGCAGCCGGCCTTGCCTCCTGGATCGGCCAGAAGTTCCACGTGCGCCGTGCCGATCTGCGCCTGCTGGTCGGCTGCGGCGCCGGGGCAGCCATCGGCGCGGCGTTCAACGCGCCGCTGATGGGCGCCTTCTACGGCTTCGAGCTGGTGCTCGGCACCTACGCCATCCCCGCCTTCGTGCCGATGATGACGGCGACCTTCACCGCCGCCCTCACCCAGCAGGCGCTGGCGCCGCGAACCCTTCCCGACCTGCCCGCGCTTCACGCGCCGGGCCTTGTCGATCTGCCGGCCGTGCTGCTGCTGGGCGTGGTCTGCGCGCTGGTCGGCATCGCGGTGATGCGTGGGGCGACGCTGGTCGAAGCCGGTTTCCGCCGTTCCGGCCTGCCGCCCTTCCTGCGCCCGGCGATCGGCGGGCTGATCGTTGGGGGGATGGCGCTGTGGAACCCGGCGGTGCTCTCGGCCGGGCACGGCGCGGTCTACCACTACCTTACCGCCGACGGCACGCTCGCGCTGGCGGCGCTGCTGCTGGTGGCCAAGGTCACGGCCTCCTCGGTCTCCATCGGCTTGGGCTTTCGCGGCGGCCTGTTCTTCGCCTCGCTGCTGATGGGCGTGATGGCGGGCAGGGTCTACGCCGCCGGGCTCGAGCTGATGTTGCCCGGACTGGTGCCGGCGCCGTTCTTCTACGCCCTTATCGGCATGAGCGCGCTGGCGGTCGCCGTGGTCGGCGGACCGATGACGATGACGCTGCTGGCGCTGGAGATGACGGGCGACCTCGAACTGACGCTGGCGGTACTGGCCGCCGCCGGCACCGCCTCGCTGGTCACGCGGCGCCTGTTCGGCTTCTCCTTCGCTACCTGGCGCTTCCACCTGCGCGGCGAGAACATACGCGGCGCACACGATATCGGCTGGCTGCGCGAGATCACCGTCGACACGCTGATGCGCCATGAGGTGCCGCTTCTCGACATCGGTACACCGATCGCCGAGGCGCGCCGCCTTTATCCGCCGGGCTCCTCCACCTATCTCGTCGCCACCGAGGGCGGCTTCTATGCCGGCATGGTGCCGCCCGCCGCGCTGCACGACGACGCTGCTCCCGCCACGCTGCGCCAGTTGCTGCGCTTCACCCGCACCAGCCTGTCCCCCACGGCGACGATCCGCGAGGCGCTGGACCTGTTCGAGAAGGCGGAAGCCGACGCGCTGGCCGTCACCACGCCGGACCGCCGCGTGGTCGGCCTATTGAGCGAGGCGCACGCCATCCGCCGCTACAGCGACGAAATGGGCCGGCGGCTGAGCGAATTGACCGGCGAGCGCCTCGACTGAGCCTCACGCGCCCCGGCGGGCCTGGGCGTAGAAGCTCTCCGCCATGTCGGTCTCGTTCATCGTGAAGCGATGATCGGTCGCCGGCTGAGCGCGCTGCTCGCAGTCCAGCCGCGGGCAGATGCGGCAGCCGACGCCGATCGGCACGGTCTGCGAGGGATCGGAAAGGTCCATGCCGTCGGAATAGACCATCTGCTGGGCATGGGAGATGTGGCAGCCGAGCCCGATGGAGAGGTGCCGGCGCGGCGCGTTGTGCCGGTGCCCGCCCTTGGTGATCGACTTGGCGATGCAGAAATAGCGCTGGCCCTCCGGCATCTGGCTGACCTGCACGTTGATCCGCTCGGGATGGAAGAAGGCGGCATAGACATTCCAGCGCGGGCAGGCGCCGGAATGGCGCGAGATATGGATGCCCGACAGCGAGAAGCGCTTGGAGATGTTGCCGGCGATGTCGGTGCGCACGAGGTGCAACGGAATGCCGGAGCGCCCCGGCCGCTGCAGCGTGGTCA
Source organism: Ancylobacter sp. TS-1 (assembly GCF_009223885.1). Classification (NCBI taxonomy): domain Bacteria; kingdom Pseudomonadati; phylum Pseudomonadota; class Alphaproteobacteria; order Hyphomicrobiales; family Xanthobacteraceae; genus Ancylobacter; species Ancylobacter sp. TS-1. The sequence continues at coordinate 193,129 of NZ_CP045144.1, read as the reverse complement.
TGCGGTGGCATATCTGCTCGAAGCTGGTGCGGAAGCGGCGCTGGACGCGCTCGATGTCGTAGCGCGTCTCCTGGCAGGCGGCGAGGAAGGGCTCGTAGGGCATGATCAGCGCCGCCGCGAAATAGCTCGCCAGCGCGTTGCGCGTCACCACCGGCGCGTCGGCGGCGAGGTTGCCGGCCTCGATCAATTCGTCGATCTGGCGCGAGGCGGCGAGCAGGCCGAGCTGATGCGCCACGACGAAGAGCGCCGATTCCGGCGGCAGCACCTCGGCGGTGATCAGCTCGTGGGCGCCGGCATCGTAGCGCCGGGCGATGCCGGCCGGCAGCGAGGCGGAGCGCCAGTTGAGCCCGAAGACGTTGGAGAGATAGGTCTTCAGCCCGTACTCGAAGGAATCCGAGGCGACGTCGATGTCGCGGCGGATGCGCTCGGCCGCCGTCTCCAGAGCCGGGAAATAGTTGGCGTTCTCCTGGATGAAGTCGGACACCGCGTCGGTGGCCGGATGCGAGCCGCCCTCCTCGTCGAGCGTGCCGGCCGTGCCGGTGCGGTGCGCGTCGCGCAGCGAGCGGAACTGGTCGAACAGGCGCACCACGGCGCGTCCGACGGTGGGGTTCGAGGCGGCGAGGTCGCGTATGTCCTGGTTGGTCAGCGCGTGCTCGGCGAACAGGTCGTCGCTGAACAGCTCCATCAGGTCGCCGACGAGACGGGACTCGTCGTTCTCCACCAGCTCGCCGGGTTCGATGCCGAAATAGCCGGCCAGCTTCATCAGCAGCGGCACGGTGATGCGGCGGCGATTGTGCTCGATGAGGTTGAGATAGCTCGCGGAAATGCCGAGCGCAGTGGCGAGGTCCGCCTGCGACACGCGCTTGGCCCGGCGCAGCCTCTGCACCCGGCTTCCGATCCGCGGTTCGGTGGCGAGCATGGCCCGCTCCTTTGCTCGGTTTACAAAAACAGCCTGTAAACTTTACAAGGCTTATCAGCTTAACATACGAAAATCATTATATTTATTGCCTTTCCGTGTCGAGTGTTAAATCTTTACATCACACCCAACGGGAGGAATTGACATGAACCGCATCCCGCAGGACGGCCAGCCCCAGGGCGCCGAGGAATTCGTCACCATCGTCGGCGGCGACGCCGAGGAGATCGGCCGGGCGTTCCGCTCGCAGGGCCTCGCCGAGCAGGATTTCACCGTCGTCCACCGCATCGGCCGCCACCGCTTCGCGCTGGCGCCGGGGCAGGACCCGCTCTCCCTGTTCGACGGCCGCCAGCTCGTGGCCGCCACCTACACCCGCCGGGCCCGGTAGCCATGGCGGCCAGGCCACGCTTTCGACCGATCCGCTTCGAGGACGCGCGACGCGGACCGGCTGGCGCGGGCGCCGAACCCTCCACGGCACCCGCGCCCCTTCCCACTCCTTCCGACACCGCAGGAAAAAATCATGCTGGACCAGCTCCGCACCACCGCTCCCGACAGCTTCCCCGTCCCGCCCTGGGCTCCGGACCGCTGGAACGGCATCCGTCGCACCTACACGCCCGCTGACGTCGCGCGCCTTGCCGGCTCGCTGCGCGTCGAGCACACGCTGGCCGCGAACGGCGCCCGCCGGCTCTGGGACCTGCTGCAGACGCAGGACTACGTGCCCACCATGGGCACCTACACCGGCATCCAGGCGGTGCAGCAGGTGAAGGCCGGGCTGGAGGCGATCTACCTCTCCGGCTGGCAGGTCGCCGCCGACGGCAACTCGTCGGGCGACATGTACCCGGACCAGAGCCTCTACCCGGTCGACAGCGTCCCCGCTGTGGTCCGGCGTATCAACAAGGCGCTCACCCGCGCCGACCAGATCCAGACGATGGAGCGCGCGGACAGCGTCTCGGGGGCCGAGTTCGACTATTTCGTGCCGATCATCGCCGATGCCGAGGCCGGCTTCGGCGGCCAGCTCAACGCCTATGAGCTCACCAAGGCGCTAATCGAGGCCGGCGCGGCGGCGGTCCATTTCGAGGACCAGCTCGCCTCGGAGAAGAAGTGCGGCCATCTCGGCGGCAAGGTTCTGGTGCCGACGCGCCAGTTCATTCGCACCCTGAACGCGGCCCGCCTCGCGGCCGACGTCGCCGGCGTGCCCACCGTGCTGATGGCGCGCACCGACGCGGAATCGGCCCGGCTGATCACCTCGGACATCGACGAGATCGACCGGCCCTTCATCACCGGCGAGCGCACGCAGGAAGGCTTCTATCGCTACAATGGCGGCTTCGAGGCCGGCATCGCCCGCGCGATCGCCTATGCCCCCTATGCCGACCTCTTGTGGTGCGAGACCTCGACCCCGAGCCTCGACGACGCCCGCCGCTTCGCCGAGGGCGTGCACAAGGTGCATCCGGGCAAGATGCTCGCCTACAACTGCTCGCCCTCCTTCAACTGGGCGAAGCACATGGACAAGGCGCAGATGAAGACCTTCCAGTGCGAGCTGGGCGCCATGGGCTACCGCTACCAGTTCATCACCCTGGCCGGCTTCCACAACCAGTGCTTCACCACCTTCGAGCTGGCGCGGCGCTACCGGGAGGACGGCATGGCCGCCTATTCCGAGCTCCAGCAGCGCGAATTCGCGGCCGAGGCGCAGGGCTTCACCGCCACCCGCCACCAGCGCGAGGTCGGCACGAGCTATTTCGACGCCATCGCCACCGTGCTCAGCGAGGGCTCCAGCGCCACCACGGCGATGAAGGACTCCACCGAGACCGCCCAGTTCTAAGGGCGCTCGCGGACGAGCATCTGCCTCGTCATCCCGGGGCGGCGCACGGCGCGCCCGCGCAAGGTCAGGGGAGGCCTTGCGCGGGTCCGGCGTAGGCCGGGCGCTCCGGGATGACCCTCTTTGCCACGGCATTCGCGCCGAATGATGCACTGCGAACCCGACATAAGCCGTTGAATTCGCATAGGCGCCCCTTGCCAGACGCAGAACTCCGACTATGTGCGATGTTGCGTCGCACTCGCACTTTTGTTTATTGCAGAACACAGCTGTGCCGGTCCTGCGCGGACCGGTCTTTCGCTCGCGTGAAGGGACCCGTCATGAGCTACACCGACGTCGCCGGCCTGAAGGTGGATTCCGCCCTTGTCGACTTCATCAATAAGGAAGCCATTCCGGGCACCGGGGTCGACGTAGCCGCCTTCTGGGAGAGCTTCGCCGGCATGGTGCGCGATTTCGCGCCGCGCAACGCGGAACTGCTGAAGCGCCGCGACGAGCTCCAGGCCCAGATCGACGCTTGGCACCGCGCCCACCGCAACAAGCCGGTCGATCCCGCTGCCTACGAGGTCTTCCTCGCCGAGATCGGCTATCTCCTGCCCGAGCCCGAGCCCTTCGAGGTCGTCACCGGCAAGGTGGACGATGAACTGGCCCGTATCCCCGGCCCGCAGCTTGTCGTGCCGGTGACGAATGCCCGCTACGCGCTCAACGCCGCCAATGCCCGCTGGGGCAGCCTCTACGACGCGCTCTACGGCACCGACGCGCTGCCCGAGGACAACGGCGCCTCGCGCTCCAACGGCTTCAACACGGTGCGCGCCCAGCGCGTCATCGAGCGCGCCCGCGCCTTCCTCGACGAGAGCGTGCCGCTCGCCTCCGGCAGCCACGCCGACGTCGCCGCCTATCGCGTGTTCGAGGGCCAGCTACAGGCGCTGACCGCCTCGGGCGCCGTGGTCGGCCTCAAGGATCAGTCCCAGTTCGCCGGCTTCGACGGCACGGCCGAGGCCCCGTCCTCGATCCTGCTGGTCAATCATGGCCTGCACATCGACGTCGTGATCGACCGCACCCACCGCATCGGCAAGACCGACCCGGCCGGCGTCGCCGACATCGTGATCGAGGCCGCCGTGACCACCATCGTCGACTGCGAGGACAGCGTCGCGGCGGTGGACGCCGAGGACAAGGTCCTCGTCTACCGCAACTGGCTCGGCCTGATGACGGGCACGCTCAGCGCCAGCTTCGCCAAGGGCCGCGAGACGGTGGAGCGCAGCCTCGCCGAGGATCGCCGCTACACGGCGGCCGACGGCCGCGAGCTGACCCTGCACGGGCGCAGCCTGATGCTGGTGCGCAATGTCGGCCAGCACATGCTGACCGACGCGGTGCTCGACGCCAACGGCAACGAGATCCCCGAGAGCGTGCTCGATGCGGCCGTCACCACGCTGATCGCACTGCACGACCTCAAGGGCACGGGCAAGCTGCGCAACAGCCGCACCGGCTCGGTCTACATCGTCAAGCCGAAGATGCACGGCCCCGAGGAGGTCGCCTTCGCGGTCGATCTGTTCGCCCGCGTCGAGGAGCTTCTCGGTCTGGAGCACAACACGCTCAAGATCGGCATCATGGACGAGGAGCGCCGCACCAGCGCCAACCTCTCCGCCTCCATCCGCGCCGCCCGCGAGCGTATCGTCTTCATCAACACCGGCTTCCTCGACCGCACCGGCGACGAGATCCACACCTCGATGGAGGCGGGTCCGATGGTGCGCAAGAACGAGATGCGGGCGCAGCCCTGGATCAAGTCCTACGAGGACCGCAACGTCGATGCCGGCCTCGCCGCCCATCTCGACGGCCACGGCCAGATCGGCAAGGGCATGTGGGCGATGCCCGACCGCATGGCCGACATGCTGGAGCAGAAGATCGCGCACCCGCTGGCCGGCGCCAACACCGCCTGGGTGCCCTCGCCGACCGCCGCGACGCTGCACGCGCTGCACTACCACAAGGTCGACGTGTTCAAGCGTCAGGCCGAGCTGCGCTCGCGCACGCCCGCCACGAAGCGCGACCTGCTGACCATTCCGGTCGTTGATCGCGGCAATTGGGAGCCGGCGGCGGTGCAGGAGGAACTGGACAACAACATCCAGGGCATCCTCGGCTATGTCGTGCGCTGGGTCGACCAGGGCGTCGGCTGCTCCAAGGTGCCGGACATCCACAATGTCGGGCTGATGGAAGACCGCGCCACGCTGCGCATCTCCTCGCAGCACGTTGCCAACTGGCTGCTGCACGGCGTCGTCACCCCGGCGCAGGTCGAGGAGACGCTGCGCCGCATGGCCAAGGTCGTCGACGGGCAGAATGCCGGCGATTCGAGCTACGTGCCGATGGCCCCGGCCTATGACGGCTTCGCCTTCCGCGCCGCCCGCGACCTCATCTTCGAGGGCCGTGCGCAGGCCAATGGCTACACCGAATTCGTCCTGACCCGCCGCCGCCGCGAGGCCAAGCAGGCCCAGGCCGCCGCCTGACCGCCGATCGAGCGATCGAGGACGCGCCGGACAACGCCGACGCGAAAGGCCGTCCCGGGAAACCGGGGCGGCCTTTCCGTTTCCCGCCGCTGCCTCGGTCAGTCCGGCGGCGCCCAGCGGGTGGTGAGCGCGGCGACATCCGGGCGCGGGCGCTCGCCCGGCTCCTCGCCGGCCGCCGTGCCGACATGGACGATGCCGGCCACCCGCTCGCCCTCGCCGACGCCGAGGAGGCGGCAGGCTTCGGGGTGCGTCGCCGCCCAGCCCGTCACCCAGATCGCATGGAACCCCATCGCCTTTGCCCCGGTCAGCAGGTTCATGCACGCCGCCCCGGCCGACAGCTCCTGCTCGAATTGCGGGATCATCGTGCCACCGACCGGCCGGCTGACCACCACCACCGTCAGCGGCGCCGGGAACAGGCGCGACATGATGCCGGCGAACTTCTCCCGCTTCTCCGGCACCATCTGCGGGTTGCCGGCGCGATAAGCGTCCGCCAGAAGCGCGCCCAGTTCCGCGCGCGCCTCCCCCTCGATGACGATGAAGCGCCACGGCACCAGCATGGCGTGGTCCGGCACGCGGGCGGCGATGGCGAGCAGCCGCGATGTCTCGTCCGCATCCGGCCCGGGCGCGGCGAGCGCGGCCGCCGACACCGAGCGGCGGCCTTCCAGCGCGGCGAGCAGGTCGGGCGAAGCGGGACGTCGGACGTGGTTCATGGGGGCGAAGCCTTTCTGTTTCGCCCCGCTATCCCATATCCCCCGCAGGCGGGCGACCGAAACCTGTCCGCGCCATGTCGCTCGCGTCGCTCGCAATGTCCCTGACCGCCCAGCGGCAAGGGGGCGACTCGCGGCCTGTTTTGGTCGACAATATCCCATCGGCCGGCGACGCGGCCGAGCCATAACCGGCGCCGGCCAGCGGCGTCCCCAAGGAGCAGAGAATGAGCATCAACGGTGAAATCCCGGTGCGCGACAACCGCGCCGCCGACCGTTTCGAGATCGAGCAGGACGGGCATGTCGCCTTCGCGCAATATGTGCTGGCGCCCGACCACATCATCTTCACCCACACCGAGGTGCCGGCCGAGCTCGGCGGGCGCGGTATCGCGACGCGGCTCGTGGAAGCTGGCCTCGCGAGCGCGCGCAAGAACGGGCTGTCGGTCATCCCGCGCTGCTCGGTGTTCGGGCGCTACGTGATGAAGCATCCCGAGACGCACGACCTTCTGGCGCCCGAAATCCGCGCCACGCTCGGCCTTCCGGTCTGAGGTCACGGCGGGGCGCGGCCTGCGTCCCGCCGTCCACAGGCCGGGGAATTCACGCCGCTCCATACCGTTCGTTAACGCTGTGCTCCTAACCATGGAGCATGGCCGAGGCGGCGCCTTCAGCGCACCCGGCGCAAGGCCAAGCGGTAAAGGTTCTGGCGTCCATGCGTAACCCGGCGCGTCCCTCCGATCCCAGTGCGGACAAGGCTTCCGAGACGACGGGTGGCACCCCGCGCCCAACCCGTCCCTTCTCGCGGGCCAATCCGCAGGTGACGCACGCGCCGCAGGCGCCGAAGGGGCATTCGGCGAAGGCCGCCAAGTCCGCCGCCGCGACGACGACGCGTGAGGTGGTGCCGAGCTGGCTTCAGCCCTTCACCATGCCGCCCAACACCCGCTTCACCCGCACGCCGGACTATCTGCTGCGCCAGCCGCCGGCCGCCGCGCCCGCCCCTGTGCCGGCCGAGCCCCAAGCACCCGCGACCGCCGCCACCGAGCCAGCCGCGCCGCCGCGCCCCTCGCAGACCCCGGTGCTGCGCGTGCCGCCGCGCAAGCCGCCGCTGGGCGCCGTGCCCAAGGCGCTGATCGCCGCCCATGCCCGCCGCGCGCTGGCGGCGCAGCCGACACCCGCCGAGGCGCCGGAGGCCGCTCCCACGGCACCGTCGCCGGAGCCCGCCCTCGTCGAGGCGCGCGCGCCCCTGCCGCCCGAGCCCGCAACCGCTGCCCCGGCCCGCGCCTTCTCCGGCCTGCCGGGCTGGTCGCTCGACGACACGCTCGTCGCCGCCAACGACGCCATGCGGACGCCCCGCTTCCTCGATGACGCCTTCGAGGATGACGGCGAAGGCGAGGAAGCGTATCCGCACGTCCTCGCCGCCGATGACGAAGGCGAGGAAATCGAGGCGTATGAAGCCTTCGAGGAGGAGTTCTTCGAGGAAGAGATTCTCGAGGCGGAAGCCTTCGAGGACGACGTTTTCGAGGACGAGCCCTTCGCGGGCGGGCCTTTGGTGGACGAGCTGCCCGGCGCAGGCACGCTCATTGCCGCTGCGTCCGACAACATCACCCCGGCATCGGCCCCGCGACCCGTCACCCTCGGCGGCTTCGAGGGCTACGCGGCGACGCCGCTCGACGTGTCGTTCTCCTGGCCGGTCTTTGGTCTGGTTCCGGTCTCTGTCGCGCCGGCGCCCCAGCCCGTGGCCGCGCCCGCGCCGGTGGTGCCCGCCCCCGTCGTCGCGGCTCCGGTGACCGCCGCTCCCGTAGCTGCCGCGCCGGTCTCTACGCCCCGGCCCGCGCCCGCCGCCGCACGTCCCGTCGCCCCGCCGCGTCCTGTGCGCGCAGAGACCGACGAATACGAGCTGCCGCCGCTCGACCTTCTCACCGAGCCACCGCAGAACGAGCCGGATTACGAGCTTTCCGAGGAATTCCTCGACCGCAACTCGGTGAAGCTCCAGCAAGTGCTGCACGATTTCGGCGTGCGCGGCGAGATCATCGACGCCAATCCCGGCCCCGTCGTCACGCTCTACGAGCTTGAGCCAGCGCCCGGCATCAAGTCCAGCCGCGTCATAGGCCTGTCCGCCGACATCGCCCGTTCGATGAGCGCCATCTCCGCCCGCGTCGCCGTGGTGGAAGGGCGCAATGTCATCGGCATCGAGCTGCCCAACCAGCGCCGCGAGACGGTGTGGCTGCGCGAGATGCTGGCCAGCCACGAATTCGAGGCCGCCAAGGCCAAGCTGGGCATCGGGCTCGGCAAGACCATCGGCGGCGAAGCTGTCATCGTCGACCTCGCCCGCATGCCGCACCTGCTGGTCGCCGGCACCACCGGCTCTGGCAAGTCCGTCGCCATCAACACCATGATCCTGAGCCTGCTCTACCGGCACAAGCCGGAAAACTGCCGGCTGATCATGATCGACCCGAAGATGCTGGAACTCTCCGTCTATGAGGGCATCCCGCATTTGCTGACCCCGGTCGTCACCGATCCGAAGAAGGCCATCGTCGCCCTGAAATGGGCGGTGCGGGAGATGGAAGACCGCTACCGCAAGATGAGCCGCCTCGGCGTGCGCAACATCGACGGCTTCAATGCGCGTGTGGCGGAGGCCGCCGCCAAGGGCGAGATCATCACCCGCACGGTGCAGAAGGGCTTCGACAAGGAGACCGGCGAATTGCTGGAGGAGGAGGAGATCATGGATCTCGCTCCCCTGCCCTACATCGTCATCGTCGTGGACGAGATGGCCGACCTGATGATGGTGGCCGGCAAGGACATCGAGGGCGCCATCCAGCGCCTCGCCCAGATGGCCCGCGCCGCCGGCATCCACCTGATCATGGCGACGCAGCGCCCGAGCGTCGACGTCATCACCGGCACCATCAAGGCCAACTTCCCGACCCGTATCTCTTTTCAGGTCACGAGCAAGATCGATTCGCGCACCATCCTCGGCGAGATGGGCGCCGAGCAGCTGCTCGGCCAGGGCGACATGCTCTACATGGCCGGTGGCGGGCGCATCTCGCGCGTGCACGGACCCTTCGTCTCCGACCGCGAGGTCGAGCGCGTCGTCGAGCATCTGAAGGCGCAGGCGCGCCCGGAATATCTCGACGAGGTGACCGCCGAGGACGAGGAGGAGCCGGCCGCCGAGGACGGCGCCGTGTTCGACAAGTCCGCCATGGGCGCGGAGGATGCCGGCGATCTCTACGATCAGGCGGTTTCCGTGGTCCTGCGCGACCGCAAGGCGTCGACCTCCTACATCCAGCGCCGGCTGCAGATCGGCTACAACCGCGCCGCCTCGATCATGGAGCGGATGGAGAATGAGAGCATCGTCGGCCCGGCCAACCATGCCGGCAAGCGCGAGATCCTGAAGGATTCGCGCTGACGCTGGAGGCCCCGCCTCAGGGCTCCAGCGACGACCAGATCGACAGGCCGGCCGCCATCAGCACGGCCGCCGCCGCGAGCATGAGCGCCGCGCGCCAGTTGCGCCGGCGCCCATGCGGCCACGGCGTGCGCGACCGGCCCGGGCGGCCCTGTGCCGACGGGGCGGTCTCCTCGGAAGAACCGTCAGCGGTCGGCATCGGGGCCGGCCTCCTCGTTCCGTGAGGCGGCCCGACGGGCGGCCAGCCGCTCGACGATCCGCTCGAGCGGATTGGCGACCACCAGCAGCACGACGGTAAAGACCAGTCCGAGCAGGATCAGGTTCCAGCTCGCCAGCGCGCAGGCAATGCCGAGCACCGCCGTCGCCCACACGGTGGCCGCCGTGGTGAGGCGATGGGCCTCGTGACCGTCCGCCTCGCTGCGCAGGACGACGCCCGCGCCGATGAAGCCGACGCCGGTGAGCACGCCCTGCAGGACGCCCTGCACGACACGGCTGGTCGCGTCCGGATGCTGGTTCAGTTCGCCGACCTGCAGCGCGGTGAGCGACACCAGCGTCGCGCCCATGCACACCGGCCCGAGCGTGCGCATGCCCCCTGGTTTGCCCTTCAGGTCGCGATCCGTGCCGACCGCCATGCCGATCAGGGTCGCGGCCAGCAGGCGCAGCAGGTTGTCGAGATCGACGCCGTCCAGAACCATCGGGCCTCCACGCGCCCGGCGCCTGAGGGACGTCGGCTCCGCGCCTGCGAAAATTGGATCCAATTCCCCTGCGTCAGGCCGGGTCTGCCCCTTTCCGTCCGACGTCGGGACGATTAGGTATGCCCCAGCACCCTATCCCGAAAGGTTCGGCCATGCAGCATTCCGTGTCCTATCCCGACGTCCTGCTCTTCATCGACGGCCAGTGGCGCGGGGGCAGCGGCCATGGCGGCGCGCCGGCCAGCCAGAAGGTCATCAACCCGGCGACGGAAGAGGAACTCGGCACGCTCGCCCATGCCAGCCGCGCCGATCTCGACGCGGCGCTGGCTGCCGCCGAGAAGGGCTTCGCCGTGTGGCGCCACACCCCGCCGCACGAGCGCTACAAGATCATGCGCAAGGCCGCCGAGATCCTGCGCGAGCGCCATGAGACGATCGCCGTCCTCATGACCATGGAGCAGGGCAAGCCGCTGCCGGAAGCCCGCATGGAGACGCTGGCCTCCGCCGACATCATCGACTGGTTCGCCGAGGAAGGCCGGCGCCAGTACGGCCGGCTGATCCCGGCCCGTGCCGCCGGCGTGCAGCAGATCGTCCACCGCGAGCCGGTCGGCGTCGTCGCCGCCTTCACGCCATGGAACTTCCCGATCAACCAGGCGGTGCGCAAGGTATCGGCCGCGCTGGCCGCGGGCTGCGCCGTCATCCTCAAGGGACCGGAGGAGACACCGGCGAGCTGCGCCGAGCTGGTGCGCGCCTATGCCGATGCCGGCGTGCCAGCGGGCGTGGTCAATCTCGTCTTCGGCGTGCCGGCCGAAATCTCGCAGTATCTGATCCCGCATCCGATCGTGAAGAAGATCTCCTTCACCGGCTCGACCGTGGTCGGCAAGCAGCTCGCCGCGCTCGCCGGCGCCCATATGAAGCGCGTCACCATGGAACTGGGCGGCCACGCCCCGGCCGTGGTGTTCGAGGATGCAGATGTGGAAGTGGCGATCAAGCTGCTTTCCGGCGCCAAGTTCCGCAATGCGGGGCAGGTCTGCGTCTCGCCGACCCGCTTCCTCGTGCATGAGGACCTCTATTCCCGCTTTGTCGACGGCTTCACCGAGGCCGTGAAGGGCGTGAAGGTCGGTAACGGGCTGGAGGACGGCGTGCGCATGGGCCCGCTCGCCAATCCGCGCCGCGTCGAGGCCATGGAGGCACTGACCGCCGACGCGGTCTCGAAGGGCGCCACTTTGCGCACCGGCGGCGCGCGCATCGGCAATAAGGGCTATTTCTTCGAGCCGACCGTGCTCACCGACCTGCCGGCCGATGCCCGCATCCTCAATGAGGAGCCGTTCGGCCCCATCGTGCCGATCATGCCGTTCTCCTCGACGGAGGCGGTGATCGCCGAGGCCAACCGCCTGCCCTACGGCCTCGCGGCCTATGCCTACACCACCTCCGCCACCCGCGCCGACGAGTTCGCCCGCCGGGTGGAGAGCGGCATGGTGTCGATCAACCATCACGGCCTCGCCCTCCCCGAAGTGCCGTTCGGCGGCATCAAGGATTCCGGCTACGGCTCGGAAGGCGGCACCGAGGCGATGGAAGCCTATGTGAACACCAAGTTCGTCACCCAGCTCGGGGTCTGAGCGAGGACAAGCCACGATTTCGAGGGTCGCGCCCCGGCGCGGCCCTTTCCGTCCCGGCACTTCCGGGAGCGCGGACGGCGCCATGCCCGTTGGGTGCCGCCCGGCTTCGCCACGCTCGGCATCGCCGGCGGAATCGGCTAAAGCCTGCCGCTTGCGCTTCCCTCCGGCCGGGCCGTTCCATGGAACCCAGCGTCTTCCTCGCCGTCATCGCCGCCGCCGCGATGCACGCGGGCTGGAACGCGGTGCTGAAGATCCGGCTCGACCCGTTCCTCGCCGTGGTGCTGATCAATGCCGCCTGCGGCGTCATCGCGCTGCCGGCGGCGCTCTATTTCGGCCTGCCGGAACCGCATGTCTGGCCCTGGATCCTCGCCTCGGTCCTCATCCATCTCGTCTATTACCTGACGCTGAGCGGGGCCTACCGGCGCGCCGACATGGGGCTGGTCTACCCGCTGGCGCGCGGCAGCGCGCCGCTGCTCACCACCATCCTGTCGGTGACGCTGGTGGGCGAGGCGGTGGACGCGCAGGGCTTCCTCGGCGTGGCGCTGCTGGCGCTGGGCATCCTCACCATCGCCTGGCGGCGCGCAGGCCTGGCCGCCATCGACCGCACGGCGCTGCGCCTCGCGCTGATGTGCGGGCTCTCCATCACGGCCTATACGCTGGTGGACGGGCTCGGCGCCCGCGCCGCCAGCAGCCCGCACCTCTATTCCGCCTGGCTGTTCGTCGCCGACAGCGTGGTCATCACCCTGTTCGGCCTCGCCTGGAAGGGACCGCGCGCGCTGGCGCCGACGCTCTCCTTCATCGGGCCGGGCCTTGCCGGCGGGGCGATGTCGCTCGCCGCCTACTCGATCTCGATCTGGGCGATGACCAAGGCACCCATCGGCCTCGTCGCGGCGGTGCGCGAATCCAGCGTGCTGTTCGGCGCCGTCATCGCGGTCGTGGTGCTGCACGAGCCACTGCGCCGCGAGCGCATCCTCGCCGCCGTGCTGATCGTTGCCGGGCTGGCGCTGATCAAGTTGCACTGAGGGTACGCCGCTCTGGCCTCCGTCATCCCGGCCGAAGGCGGAGCCGGAGAGCCGGGATCGCGTTCCACGACGGCGAGCGATCCCGGATCGGCCGCAGGCCGTCCGGGATGACGAACAACGCCACGGCGCGGGTGATGTCGCCCTTCCCGCCCGCCTGTGCTCCATTGCGCCGATGAACGAGACACCCGCCCTGCCGATTCGTCCCTCGGTCCCCGTGGAGGCCTTCGCCGGCCCGCTCACCGTGGTGGGCCAGGGCGCGCCCGTGGTGATGGTGCTGGGCGGCGCGGGCACCGGCAAGACGACCTTCCTGCACACGCTTCGGCGGCATGGCGGCAGCCGGCAGGCCTTCCTCGCCCCGACCGGCGTCGCCGCCCTCCAGCTTGGCGGGCAGACCATCCATTCCTTCTTCGGCCTGCCGCCGCGCCTCGTCGACCCTGATCAGGTCAAGCCGCGCTCGCCAAAGCGCACGCTGATGAAGAAGCTGGAACGGCTGGTCATCGACGAGATTTCCATGGTGCGGGCGGATGTGCTCGACGCGGTGGACCGTAGCCTGCGCATCGCGCGCGGCAATCCCGAGCCCTTCGGCGGCGTGCAGGTGGTGCTGGTCGGCGACTTCCTGCAACTGCCGCCGGTGGTGCCCACGGCCGAGCGCGAGATCCTCGGCCATCTCGGCTATGAGGGGCCTTTCGCCTTCGACGCCCGCGTGCTGCGGGAGGTGGAGCCGGCGCGGCTGCCCTTCCTGCAGGTGCATCGCCAGACCGACGCCTATTTCGTCGAGCATCTCGCCGAGCTGCGCATGGGCCGCTACGTGCATGAGGCGGTCGCCGCCATCAACGAGGCCTCGTTCCGCGAGCACCGGCCCGGCCGCATCCCGGTCGTGCTGGCGCCGACCAATATGCGCGTCGACGCCTATAACCGGCGCGGCCTCGAGGCGCTCTACGACGAGGGCCGGCTTTATGAGGGCAAGAGCGAGGGCGAGTTCGACCTCGCCAATGACCGCCTGCCGGTGCCGGAGGCGCTGGCGCTGAAGGTCGGCGCGCGGGTGATGACGGTGCGCAACGACCCCGAGAAGCAATGGGTCAACGGCTCGGTCGGCACCGTCACCGGCCTCGCCCCGGACCGCGCCTATGTCCGGCTCGACGGGGCGGGGATCGTCGAGATCGAGCGCACAAGCTGGGAGCGTATCCGCTACGACTGGGACGAGGCGACGGGCAAGGTGGCGGCCAAGGTGGTCGGCAGCTACAGCCAGCTTCCTCTCGTGCCGGCCTGGGCGGTGACGGTGCACAAGGCGCAGGGCCTGACCCTTGAGGACGTGCGCATCGACTTCGACAGCGGCGCCTTCGCCGCCGGTCAGGCCTATGTCGCGCTGTCGCGCGCCCGCTCGCTGGAGGGGCTGTCGCTGGCCCGGCCGCTGCGCGCCTCGGACATCCGCATCGACCGCCGCGTGGCCGCCTTCACGGCCGCCTTCGAGGCCGCGGCGACGCTCCCCGCCTGAGGGGTTTACAAATTCTATATTATCGATAGATTAATACCCTCACCGGAGAGGGACCCATGGCCAAGGCCGGCATCCGCCGCTATCGCGACACGCTGCTGTTTGCATTGGCCTATGGTGCGGTCATCGGCGCCGTACTTTTCGCGCATCCCTTCCGCGACGAACAGGTCGCAGCGCCGGTGACGGTTGCCGCCGGTTCCGCAGGCTGACTCAGCGGTGCCGAATTACGGTTTCTGGTAAAAGTTCGGCTGATCTACCATCTATATAGCGTATCAATTGCGGGGGATTCGCTCTTGCCACGCATGCTGGATGATGTGCGGACATGCTGACCAACAAGGGCAAATACGGCCTGAAGGCGATGCTTTTCCTCGCGAGGCTCGAGCCCGGTTCGAGCGCGATGGGCCAGGAAATCGCCACAGCCAACAACATACCGAAGAAGTTCCTCGACGCGATCCTGCTTGAACTGCGCAATGCCGGCATGCTGCGCTCCAAGAAGGGGCCGGGCGGCGGCTATGCGCTCGCGCGCACCCCGCGCGAGATCCGCATCGGCCACATCATCCGCACGCTGGATGGACCGCTGGCCCCGATCGGTTGCGCCAGCAAGAGCGCCTATGTCCCCTGCCAGGACTGCGAGGATCTCGCGACCTGTTCGGTGCGCATCACCATGAGCAAGGTGCGCGACGCCATGTCGGACATTCTCGACCGCCTGTCGCTGCAGGACATGATCACCTTCGCCGAAGCCCCCAATGTCGACCTGATGTACAACATATGAGCCGCCGCTCATGAACGCTGGCGCCGCGCGGGACCCGGGGCTGCTCGCCCTTGTCGCCCATGACAGCAAGAAGGACGAGATGGTCGCGTGGGCCCTCGCCCATCGCCATGTGCTCGCCCGCTTCCCGATCGTCGCCACCGGCACCACCGGCGGGCGCATCCTCGACGCCTGCCCGGAATTGCAGCTGACACGGCTCAAGAGCGGGCCGCTCGGCGGCGACCAGCAGATCGGCGCGCTGATCGCCGAGGGGAAGGTCCGCGCGCTGGTGTTCTTCGTCGATCCGCTCACCGCCCAGCCGCACGATGTTGACGTGAAGGCGCTGATGCGCGTGGCGCTGGTCTACGACATCCCGCTGGCACTCAACCCCGCCACCGCCGAAATGGCGATTGCGGCGCTGGCGGTCGAGGACTGATCTGCCCAAGACCGATCTTCCGAACACTGATCTTGCGACGTCATCCCGGCCGAAGGCGAAGCCGGAGAGCCGGGATCGCTCGCCAATGGGGATACGATCCCGGATCGGCCTTCGCCGTCCGGGATGACGGTTGAGGGAGCCCGCCCTCAGAAGAACGCCTGATGCCCGGTGATGGCGCGGCCGAGGATCAGCGCGTGAATGTCGTGCGTGCCCTCGTAGGTGTTCACCGTCTCGAGGTTCACCATGTGGCGCATGACCGGAAATTCGGCCGAGATGCCGTTGCCGCCATGCATGTCGCGGGCCTGGCGGGCGATATCGAGCGCCTTGCCGCAATTATTGCGCTTGAGCAGCGAGATGGTCTCCACCGGCAGCGTCCCCTCGTCGAACAGACGGCCGGCGCGCAGCGCGATCTGCAAGCCGAGCGCGATCTCGGTCGCCATGTCGGCGAGCTTCTTCTGGATGAGCTGGGTCGCCGCCAGCGGCCGGCCGAACTGCTTGCGGTCGAGCGTGTACTGGCGGGCGCTCGCATAGCACGCCTCGGCGGCGCCGATCACGCCCCAGCCGATGCCGAAGCGGGCGCGGTTGAGGCAGCCGAACGGCCCCTTGAGGCCGGAGGCGCCGGGCAGCAGGCTTTCCTCCGGCACCTCGACCCCGTCCAGCACGATTTCGCCGGTGATGGAGGCGCGCAGCGAGAGCTTGTGCTCGATCTTCGGCGTCGAGAAGCCCTTGGTGCCGCGCTCCACGAGGAAGCCGCGGATCTCGTTGTCATGCGCGGCCGACTTCGCCCACACCACCGCCACATCCGCGATGGGCGAGTTGGTGATCCACATTTTGGCACCGGTCAGGCGGTAGCCGCCGTCGATCTTCTCGGCGCGGGTGCGCATGCCGCCCGGATCGGAGCCGGCATCCGGCTCGGTGAGGCCGAAGCAGCCGATAAGTTCGCCGGTGGCGAGCTTCGGCAGGAATGCGCGCTTCTGCGCCTCGCTGCCATAGGCGTTGATCGGGTGCATGACGAGCGAGGACTGCACGCTCATTGCCGAGCGGTAGCCGGAATCGACCCGCTCCACCTCGCGGGCGACGAGCCCGTAGGACACGTAGCCGAGGCCGGCGCCGCCATATTCCTCGGGGATGGTCGGGCCGAGCAGGCCAAGCTCGCCCATCTCGTTCATGATCTCGCGATCGAACCGCTCCTCCAGAAAGGCGGAGGTGACGCGGGGCAGCAGCTTTTCCTGTGCATAGTCGCGCGCCGTGTCGCGCACCAGCCGTTCCTCCTCGGTGAGCTGGCCGTCGAAGGCGAACGGATCGGTCCAGTCGAATTCGGCCCGTCGGGCCGAAGGGGCGGCGGAAGCTGCAGCGGGGGCTGAGGACGGCGCGGCACTCATGGAACGACTCTCCCGAAGGGCCGGCGGCAGAAGATCGGGGCGGAACGCCGGCTCCCTGCTCTTACAACTTCGCACGATGGCTTGCACCTCGACGACGGTCGCAGGCCACCGGCAACGTGCGGTATCCGCTACGTCATGCGACTTTGGTCGGGGCCGGGGGTGTGATTGCGCAACTTTGAGACACGTGTTTGAGTTGCTGCATTGGGCGGCGGTGATGAAGAACAGGGCATCCGGGAACAACGGATCGCGAACCATGCCGTCCTTCAAGAGGGGAACTACAATGCCGGTCATCACTCCCAAAGCGGCCATCGCGGCCGCCCTGCTCACGGCGTTCGCGGCGGCTCCGGCCTATGCCGCCAAGACGCTTGTCTATTGCTCGGAGGGCAGCCCCGAGAACTTCACGCCGGCGCTGAACACGACGGGCACCAGCTTCGACGCCGCCCGCCCGGCCTACAACCAGCTGGTCGAGTTCGAGCGGGGCAGCACCAAGGTCGTTCCCGGCCTCGCGGAAAGCTGGACTGTCAGCGACGACGGCAAGGAGCTGACCTTCAAGCTGCGCAAGGGGGTGAAGTTCCACTCCGGCGTGAACGGCTTCACGCCGAGCCGCGACTTCAACGCCGACGACGTGATCTTCAGCTTCAACCGCATGTGGAAGACCGACAACCCGTACCACAAGGTCACGGGCGGCGCGTATGACTACTTCAACGACATGGGCTTGCCGGACCTGCTGGTCTCCATCGACAAGGTCGACGACCACACGGTGAAGTTCGTGCTGAAGGAGCCGAACGCGCCCATGCTGGCGAACCTCGCCATGGACTTCGCCACCATCCACTCGAAGGAATATGCCGACTTCCTGCTCAAGAAGGGCACGCCCGAGCAGTTCGACCAGATTCCGGTCGGCACCGGCCCGTTCTCCTTCGTGAACTACCAGAAGGACGCGGTGATCCGGTACAAGGCGTTCCCCGCCTATTTCGAGGGCCCGGCCAAGATCGACAACCTCGTCTTCGCCATCACCCCCGACCCGACCGCCCGCTATGCCAAGCTGAAGAAGGGCGAGTGCCATGTGATGATCGCGCCGAACCCGGCCGACATCGCCGGCATGAAGACCGATCCCGCCGTCAACCTGCTCTCGCAGCCGGGCCTGAACATCGCCTACTGGGCCTTCAACGTCGAGAAGCCGCCCTTCGACAAGAAGGAGGTCCGCCAGGCCTTCAACATGGCGATCGACAAGGCGGCGATCATCAAGGACGTCTATCAGGGCGCCGGCCAGGGCGCGATCAACCCGATCCCGCCGACCATCTGGTCCTACAACAAGGACGTGAAGGACTACGCCTACGACCCCGAGAAGGCCAAGGCCATGCTCGCGGCAGCCGGGGTCCAAACCCCGCTCGACATCGACCTGTGGTGGATGCCGGTGCAGCGTCCCTACAACCCGAACGCCAAGCGCATCGCCGAGATGATGCAGTCGGACCTCGCCAAGCTCGGCGTCAACGCCAAGCTGGTCTCCTATGAGTGGGGCGAGTACCGCAAGCGCATGCAGGAAGGCGAACACATGACCGGCCAGCTCGGCTGGACCGGCGACAATGGCGACCCGGACAACTTCTTCTTCCTGCTCGGCTGCCCCGCCGCCCGCAAGGGCGGGCAGAACCTCGCCAAGTGGTGCAACAAGGAGTTCGACGACCTGATCTCCAAGGCGCGCACCAGTTCGGATCTCGCCGAGCGGACCAAGCTCTACGAGCAGGCGCAGGTCATCTTCAAGGAAGAGGCGCCCTGGTTCACCATCGCCCATTCGGTGGTCTACGAGCCGACCCGCAAGGAAGTCGTCGACTACAAGGTCAGCCCGTTCGGCCGCCACGAGTTCTATGGCGTCGAGCTGAAGTGATCGGGCCCGCCGGGGGCGTCGTCCCCCGGATTGACTGTCATCCCGGACGCGGCCCTGCCGCGATCCGGGATCGCATCCCGATTGAAGCGCATCTCCGTCTCGCGATCCCGGATCACCGCTAAGCGGTGTCCGGGATGACGGCTGCTTTGCAGGGATCAGGCACGACCCATGGGTACGCCCCACATATGCTGAAACTCATTCTCCGCCGCGTCGCGCTAACGGTGCCGACTTTCGTGGCGCTGATGTTCGTCACCTTCGTCGCCGTGCGCCTGGTGCCCGGCGATCCGATCGAGGCGCGCACCGGCGAGCGCGGCATCGCGCCCGAGCGCCTCGCCCAACTGCGCCACGACCTGGGCCTCGACCAGCCGATGTGGCAGCAGTTCCTCGACTACGCCTATGGCCTGCTGCACGGCGATTTCGGCGTCTCCATCGTCACCAAGACGCCGGTGCTGAAGGAATTCCTGATCCTGTTCCCGGCGACGCTGGAACTGGCCTTCTGCGCGCTGGTCTTCGCCATCGTGCTCGGCATCCCGGCCGGCGTGCTGGCGGCGGTCAAGCGCGGCTCCATCATCGACCATTCGGTGATGACGGTGGCGCTGGCCGGCTATTCGATGCCGATCTTCTGGTGGGGCCTGCTGCTCATCATGTTCATCTCGGAGTATCTGGGCCTGACCCCGGTCTCCGGCCGCATGGACCTCATCAACTACTATTTCGAGCCGGTGACGGGCTTCATGCTGATCGACAGCGTGCTCTCCGGCCAGGAGGGCGCGTTCGGCGCGGCGGTGGCCCATCTCATCCTGCCTTCCATCGTGCTCGGCACCATTCCGCTGGCGGTGATCGCGCGCATGACGCGCTCGTCCATGCTGGAAGTTCTGGGCGAGGACTATGTGCGCACGGCGCGCGCCAAGGGCCTGTCGCCGCTGCGCGTGGTCGGCCTGCACGCGCTGCGCAACGCGCTGATCCCTGTCGTGACGGTGGTGGGGCTGCAGACCGGCACGCTGCTGGCCGGCGCGGTGCTGACCGAGACCATCTTCGCCTGGCCCGGCGTCGGCAAATGGCTGATCGAATCCATCGCCCGCCGCGATTATCCGGCGCTCCAGGGCGGCATCATGCTGATCTCGGCCATCGTCATCCTCGTCAACCTCATCGTCGACACGCTCTATGTCGCGATCAATCCGAGGATCCGGCATGGCTGAGGAAAACGCCATCGACGATCCGATCCCGACCGCGCCCGAGCGCCTCGTGCCCGGCGCCGCCGGGGCCAGCCTCAGTGCCATCGCGGCCGCCGAGCCGGTGGGCGAGGAACCCTCCTCGCTCAGGGCCTTCTGGTCGGCCTTCAGCGAGAATCGCGGCGCCGTGCTGGGCCTCGCCATCGTCGTGTTCATCGCCCTGCTGGCGCTGTTCGCGCCGTGGGTCGCCCCGCATTCGCCGACCGAGCAGTTCCGCCAGAGCGTGCTGCTGCCCCCGGTCTGGGCCGGCGGCAACTGGAGCTTCCCCTTCGGCACCGACGCGGTGGGCCGCGACGTGCTCTCGCGCCTGATCTACGGCGCGCGCATCTCGCTCGGCATCGGCCTGTCGGTGATGGTGGTCTCGGTGGCGCTCGGCATCGTGCTCGGCCTCGCCAGCGCCTTCCTGCGCGGCATCGTCGAAGTGGTGGTCATGCGCATCATGGACGTGGTGGTGGCGATCCCGAGCCTGGTGCTCGCCATCCTCGTCGTGGCGGTGCTCGGCCCCAGCCTCGTCAACACCATCGTCGCGGTGACGGTGGTCTACCTGCCGCGCTATGTGCGCCTCGTGCGCGCCGCCGCCATCGCCGAGTTGTCCAAGGAATACGTCATCGCCGCGCAGGTGGCGGGCGTCGGCAGGCTGCGGCTGATGTTCGTCACCGTGCTGCCGAACTGCCTCGCTCCCCTCATCGTGCAAGCGGCCCTCGGCATTTCCGACGCCATCCTCGAGGCCGCCGCGCTCGGCTTCCTCGGCCTCGGCGCGCAGCCGCCAACCCCGGAATGGGGCGCCATGCTGGCCGATGCCCGCGAGTTCATCCGCTCGGCCCCGTGGATCGTGACGCTGCCCGGTCTCGCCATCCTCGTCACCGTGGTCGCCATCAACCTGATGGGCGACGGCCTGCGCGACGCCCTTGACCCGAAGCTGAGGAGGAGCTGATGCCCCTGCTCTCCATCCGCAATCTCTCCGTCACCTTCACCACCGCGCGCGGCCCGTTCCGCGCCGTGGACGGGGTGAATCTCGACGTGGAGGCCGGCGAACTGGTCGCCGTCGTCGGCGAATCCGGTTCCGGCAAGTCGGTCGCCATGCTGGCGGTCATGGGCCTGCTGCCATGGACCGCGAAGGTCTCCGCCGACCGGCTCGAATTCGACGGCCGCGACCTGCTGGCGCTCGGCGCGCGCGAGCGGCGGCGCATCGTCGGGCGCGACCTCGCCATGATCTTCCAGGAGCCGATGTCGAGCCTCAACCCGTGCTTCACGGTCGGCTTCCAGATCCGCGAGGCGATGGCCGCCCATCTCGACCTCTCCCGCGCCGGACGGCAGGCGCGCGCGGTCGAACTGCTGGAGCTGGTCGGCATTCCCGAGCCCGAACGCCGGCTGAAAGCCTTCCCGCACCAGCTTTCCGGCGGCATGAGCCAGCGCGTGATGATCGCCATGGCGCTCGCCTGCCGCCCCAAGCTGATCATTGCCGACGAGCCGACCACCGCGCTCGACGTGACCATCCAGGCGCAGATCCTCGACCTGCTGCTGCGGTTGCAGAAGGACAGCGGCGTCGGCCTCGTGCTGATCACCCATGACATGGGCGTGGTGGCGGAGACCTCTCGGCGCGTCTGCGTGCAGTATGCTGGCCAGCAGATCGAGATGCAGACCACGCGCGGCCTGTTCCGCGATCCGCACCACCCCTACACGGCGGCGCTGCTGGCGGCGCTGCCGGAGCGCGCACATGGGCGCCTGCTGCCCTCCATTCCCGGCGTCGTGCCGGGGCTGGCGGATCGCCCGCGCGGCTGCCTGTTCTCGCCGCGCTGCCGCTTCGCCACCGAGACCTGCCGCACCGTGCCGCCCCCGCGCGCGAGCGCCGAGCTGGGCTTCGCCCTCTGCCACACGCCGCTCGTCGACGGCGTGCCTCAGCATCGGGAGTTCGCGGCATGAACCCGGCCTTTCCCGCAGAGGCATCGGCCGACGCGGCCGTGATGGAAGCGGTCGACCTCGCCCAGAGCTACGAAGTCTCGCGCGGCCTGTTCGCGCCGTCGGCGACGGTGAAGGCGGTCGCCGGCATCAGCTTCCGGCTGGCGCCGCGCTCGACGCTGGCCGTGGTCGGCGAATCCGGTTCCGGCAAATCCACCCTCGCCCGCATGCTCACCATGATCGAGCGGCCCGGCGCGGGCTCGCTGCGGCTCGACGAGGTGGACGTGGCGGAGGCGGATGCGCGCACGCTGCGCCGCTACCGCGGCGAAGTGCAGATGGTGTTCCAGAACCCCTACGGCTCGCTCAACCCGCGCCAGACGGTCGGCAAGGCGATCGAGGAGCCGCTGCTGGTCAACACGACGCTCTCCGCCGCCGAGCGGCGCGCGCGCGCGCTCGACATGATGGCGCGCGTCGGCCTGCGGCCCGAGCACCACGGGCGCTACCCGCACATGTTCTCCGGCGGCCAGCGCCAGCGCATCGCCATCGCCCGGGCGCTGGTGCTGCGTCCGAAGATACTGGTGCTGGACGAGCCGGTCTCGGCGCTCGACGTGTCGGTGCGCGCGCAGGTGCTGAACCTGCTGGTCGAACTGCAGGAACAGCTCGGCGTCGCCTATGTGTTCGTGTCGCACGACCTCGGCGTGGTGCGGCACATGGCCGACGAGGTGATGGTGATGTATCTCGGCAGCGCGGTCGAGCATGGCCCGCGTGACGCCATCTTCGACGCTCCCAAGCACCCCTATACGCGCGCCCTGCTCTCGGCGACGCCGATCGCCGACCCCGAGGCGAAGAAGGAGCGCATCGTGCTGGAGGGCGAACTGCCCTCACCGTTCAACCCGCCGAAGGGATGCCCGTTCAACCCGCGCTGCCCGCTGGTGCAGGAGCGCTGCCGGGTCGAAATGCCGCCGCTGGAGCGCAAGGGCGCGCAACTCGTCGCCTGCTGGGTCGCCGACGGCAACTGACCCGCCCGGCGCCGGCGCGGCTCAGCGCAGGCTGAACAGCACCGGCACGGTGAAGGAGATCGTCCCGCCCGGCACCTCGGCCGGCGGCGGCGGCACCGGCGAGGCGCGGCGCACCATGGCCACCGCTTCCGCGTCGAAATTCGCATTGCCCGACGAGCCGGCCAGCCGCGCCGCGAGCACCTGCCCCGAGCGATTGATCGTGAACGCCACCCGCGCCCTGCCCTGCCCGCTTTCGCCGGCCGGGTAGCGCTTGTGCCGGTTCAGATGCGCCATCAGCCGCGAGCGCCAGTTGGCCGGCGCCCGGCTGTTGGCGGTCGAGGCGCCGGCGCTCGGCGCGGCGATGCGATCAGACGCCGTGGCATTCAGCGAGGGCGCGGCCGTCGTGCGCGGCGCGGGCGGCTTCTCGCTCTTCTCGCGCTCCTTCGGCTTGGGCTTCGGCTTCGGGCGCTCCTTGGGCGGATCGGGCTTCTTCTCCGGCGGCGTCAGCTCGGAGGCGAGCGGAGGCGGCGGAGGCAGCGGCACCTCAATGTCCGGCGCGGGGGACTCGGCGACCTCGGGGATGGGCTCCTGCTCGGGCAGCGGCTCGGGCGGGGGCACGTCCTCCTCCTTGGCCAGCGGGTCCGGCGGCACCTCTTCCTCGATCTTCTCCGGCGCCTCGACCATTTGCGGGCCGGGCGGCAGGTCCACCGGCTCGGCCTCGGGAGCCACAGGCATCTCGGCAAGCTCGATCATGATCGCCGCCGGTTCCTCGGCCGCGACGAGGGGCGGCGGGGACAGCATGTAGGCGAGCGCGCCGCCATGCACCGCGAGCACCACGATGCCGCAGACCGCCCAGGCCGCCGCTTCGCGCAGCCTGTGGCCCCGCCCCGCTTTGAGCAGCAGCAGGCTCATGGGGCCGGCGTTCCGGCGGCGGGAGCGGGGACGGGCGCCGTCAGGGCCGGCGCCGGCGTGCCAGGCGCGGGCGTCCCAGGCGCTGCGGGAGCCGCAACTCCGGGCGCGGGCGCCGGCTGGCCGGCCATTTCCAGCCCCACCAGCGCGATCTTGAGGTAGCCGGCCGCGCGCAGCAGGTTCATCACCTCCATCAGCTCGCCATAATCCACGCTCTTGTCGGCGCGCAGGAAGATGCGGGTATCGCGCTTGGTCTCGGTGGTGCGGTCGAGCGTGGCGCCGAGGCTGGCACGGGCGACGTCCTCATTGCCGAGGGCGAGAACAAGGTCGCTCTTCACGGTCAGGTAGACCGGCTTGTCCGGGCGCGGCTGCACCTGTGCGTTCGAAGCCGGCAGGTCCACCGCGACGTCGACCGTCGACAGCGGCGCCGCCACCATGAAGATGATGAGCAGCACCAGGATCACGTCGATGAACGGCGTGACGTTGATTTCGTGGTTCTCGACGAGATCGTCGCTGTCGGTGCTCTGGAGCTTCACGCCCATGGATCATTCCCCCGCCCGCTCGAAGGGGCCCGAATGCTCAGGCCCCAGGCTCCTGCCGCTCACTCCGCCGCGGCACGCAGCCGCTGGGGCTCCGGGCGGCCGCGCCGGGCGTCGCGCCGGTCGAGGTCGCGCGAGAGCAGGCGCAGCACCTCGGCCGAGGCGTCGCCCATCAGCACGCGATAGCCCGACACCTGCCGCGAGAAGTGGTTGTAGATCACCACGGCGGGAATGGCCGCGACGAGGCCGATGGCGGTGGCGAGCAGCGCCTCCGCGATGCCCGGCGCCACCACGGCGAGATTGGTGGTCTGCGCCTTCGAGATGCCGATGAACGAATTCATGATGCCCCACACCGTGCCGAACAGGCCGACGAAGGGCGCGGTGGCGCCGATGGTGGCGAGCAGGCCGGTGCCCCGGGTGATGGCGCGCCCTGCCGCCACCTCGATGCGCCCGAGCGAGATCGACACGCGCTCCTTGATACCCTCGGCCGGCAGGTCGCCGGAGCGCTGGAGTTCGAGATCGGTGGCGCGCAGCATGGCGCCGGCCGGCCCGCGCGGCGCGACCCGGCGCGCCTCCTCCAGCGAGGCGCTGGAGAGATAGCCCGCCACCGCGCGACGCAGCCGGCCCCGGGCGAACAGAAGCTCCACCGACTTGACCAGCCAGACCGTCCACGTCACCACCGAGGCGAAGGCGAGGCCGATCATCACCGCCTTCACCACCCAGTCCGCCGCCATGAACATGCCCCACGGGGACAGGTCGTGCGGAAGCTGGGCCGCGACGGAGGGATCCTCGCCCTCCTGCAGATGGTGGGGGTCGGCCGCAACCGCCGGCGCGGCGGGAATGGCGCCGGCTTCAGCAGCGCCGGACGGCGGCACGAGACCGTCGGTCGCGGCCGGTGCAACCGTGCCGGCGGGCGGCGCCGGCTGCGTGACAGGCGCGCTCTGGACAGGAGCGGGGGCAGCCGAGGGCTGGGCGGTCGCAGCGGCAGGCGTCGCCACGGCGGGGGCCGCGACGGCCGGCGCCGTGGCCGCCGGGACAGTTGTTGCAGGCACCCCAGCCGCCGGGGCGGGCGCGACGCCCGTCGCCGCCTGCTGCGCCAGCGCCGGTTTGCCCGCCACCGCCACGACCAGCGTGGCGAGCACCATCAACACGCTCAGGCGGCGGCGATGCGGCAAGGTCGGGCGGGATGTCAGCATGTCGGCTCTTCCGAATTTCCGGACGGCCTCGCCCCTCTCCCGCATCCGTGAGGCGGATGCATCGCCGGCTGGCCCGTCAGTTACCGGCTTCCATAGACCCGACGATACGCGCTCGACAATATGAAAAAGCCAGAATTCGCAAATGTAGAACGCTTCAAAACAACGAATACGCTCGCGAAATCTAGTTTATCATCATTCCAGACAGGTAATTATTGTCGACTATGTACCGATCACCTTACCCGGATTGAGCGTTCCGGCGGGATCGAGCGCGAGTTTCATCCTGTGCATCAGGTCGAGCGCAACCGGATCGGCGTAATGGGCCAGTTCCTCGCGCTTGAGAATGCCGATGCCGTGCTCGGCGGCGATGGAGCCGTCCATGTCGGTCACGATGTCATGGACGATGCGGTTGAAGGTCTCCCACATGGCGATGAAGGCGGCCTTCTCCATGCCGACCGGCTGGCTCAGGTTGAAATGGATGTTGCCGTCGCCGACATGGCCGAACGGGCACGGCCGCAACCCCGGCAGCGCCGCCACCACCGCCGGCAGCGCCCGCGCGAGGAATTCGGGCACGCGCGACACCGGCACTGACACGTCGTGCTTGATCGAGCCGCCCTCGTGCTTCTGCGCCTCCGACATGTCCTCGCGCAGCCGCCACATATTGGCCGCCTGCGCCCCGGACGTGGCGATCACCGCGTCCAGCACCTCGCCGGCCTCCATCGCCGCGCCGAGCCCCTCTTCCAGCAGAGCGGCAAGGTCGAAGGCGCGCGTGGGCGCGCTCAGCTCGACCAGCACGTACCAGTCATGGGTGTCGCGGAAGGGGCGCACCGTGCCGGGCATGTGCCGGAGCACCGTCTCGACCCCGAAGGCCGCCATCAGCTCGAAGGTGGTCAGCGCGTCGCCGGCCTCGCCGCGCAGGCGCGCCAGCAAGGCGAGCGCGGCCGCCGGATCGGGCACCGCGAGAAAGGCGGTGGTGCGCTGGGCCGGCGCGGGAAACAGCTTCAGCACGGCGGCGGTGATGAGGCCGAGCGTGCCCTCGGTGCCGAGGAAGAGCTGCTTGAGGTCGTAGCCGGCATTGTTCTTACGCAGGCGCTTGAGTCCGTTCCACACCCGCCCGTCGGCCAGCACGACTTCCAGGCCGAGCACGAGATCCCTGGCGTTGCCATAGCGCAGCACGGCGGTGCCGCCGGCATTGGTGGAGAGGTTGCCGCCGATGCGGCAGGAACCCTGCGAGGCGATGTGCAGCGGGAACAGGCAGCCCACCGCCTCCGCCGCCTCATGCGCCCGGTCGAGGATGCAGCCGGCCTCCACTGTCATCGTCATGTCGACCGGATCGACCTGACGCACGCGGTCCAGCCGGGCCAGCGACACCAGCACCTCGCCGAACGGCATCTGCCCGCCCACCAGCCCGGTATTGCCGCTCTGCGGCACGATGGCGACGCCCGCTTGCGCGCAGGTCTCGACGACGAAGGCGACCTCCTCCGTCGTACCCGGTCGCAGCACGGCGGGTGTCATGCCCTGATAGAGCCCGCGCTCCTCGCGCAGATAGGGCGCCATGTCGGCCGGATCGGTCAGCACATGGGCGGCGCCGATGCGCTGGGCGAGTGTGGCGAGCAGGGGGGAGAGGGCGGACATGAAGAACCCTGAAACTAGCGGGAAGCGTCGATGACACGAACGTGGCCGGCACCACCATAGTCGAGAATGGCGCGGTCGGCGGTGAGCAGGGGCGAGCCCAGATGCCGCGCCGTCGCGATGATGATCCGGTCTGCCGGGTCAGCGTGCAGCGTACCGGGCAGGCGCACGCTGTCCACGGCGATGCCGGGCTCCAGCGCCGCCAGCCGGAGAGAAGGAAGCGACAGCACCGTCTCCAGCCACGCGCCGACATTGTCGGCCAGCGCCAGCCGGCCCTTCTGCACCAGCAGCGCGATCTCCCACGGTGTGACGGCGGAAACGAACACGCTCCCGGCCTCGCTCGCCTGCTCGATCGCGGCGCGCGCCCGCCCGCCGAGGCGCACGTCGTCGTCCAGCGCCCAGATCAGCACATGCGTGTCGAGGACGATCACGAATTGACCGCCCAGTCGCCGGCATCCGCCGCGGGTTCGAACGGGGAGTCATAGCGGGTGACGACCCCGCGAGAGGCGCCGATCAGCGAACGCGCCGGCGAGGCCTGGATGGGGCTCAGCACCGCCACCGGCTTTCCCCTGCGGGTAATGGTCACGGGTTCGCCGGTTTGGTTCATCTCGTCGATCAGGCGCAGGCACTCGGCCTTGAACTGGGCGGCCGGAACGATCCTCGCGCTCATGAACATGCCTCCTAGCTTCTGTACATGTTTTATGTACATCATCGCGGCACCTTGGCAAGCAATCACCGCCCCAGATCGGCGCAACGCTCATCGCGGACATGGCTCCATTGCCGCCTCTCCCCTTGCCCCGGCGCGGCTTTCCCCCTATCCCCGCGCCATGGCGCCTCCTCTCCTTCTGCTGCAAGACACCAAACTCACCTTCGGCGGCACGCCGCTGCTGGAGGGGGCGGAGCTTTCCGTCTCCGCCGGCGAGCGCGTCGGCCTCGTCGGACGCAACGGCTCGGGCAAGTCGACCCTGCTCAAGATCGCCGCCGGCCTCGTCGCGGCCGACAGCGGCGCGCGCTTCGTGCAGCCCGGCGCGACGGTGCGCTATCTCCCGCAGGAGCCGGACCTTTCCGGCTTCGAGACCACGCTGGCCTATGTCGAGGCCGGCATGGGGCCGGGCGATGCGGAGTACCGCGCGCAGTACCTGCTGAGCGAACTCGGCCTCACCGGCGAGGAGAACCCGGCCAACCTTTCCGGCGGCGAGGCCCGCCGCGCCGCGCTCGCCCGCGTGCTGGCGCCCGAGCCCGACATCCTGCTGCTCGACGAGCCGACCAACCATCTGGACCTGCCCGCCATCGAATGGCTGGAAGCGGAAATCGCCTCGCTGCGCTCGGCCCTCGTGCTCATCAGCCATGACCGCCGCTTCTTGCAGGACCTCACCCGCGCCACCGTCTGGCTCGACCGTGGCCGCACCAAGCGCATGGAGCGCGGCTTCGCCTTCTTCGAGGAATGGCGCGACCAGGTGCTGGAGGAAGAAGAACGCGACCAGCAGAAGCTCGCCCGCAAGATCGTCGCGGAAGAGCACTGGATGCGCTACGGCGTCACCGCGCGCCGCAAGCGAAATGTCCGCCGCGTCGGCGAGCTGGCCGCCCTGCGCGCCCAGTTCCGCGACCATCGCGGCGCAGTGGGCAGTGTCACCATGGCCGCCACCGAGGCGGAAGTCTCCGGCAAGCTGGTGATGGAGGCGGAGCACATCTCCAAGACCTACGGGGATCGCGTCATCGTGCGCGACCTCTCCATCCGCATCCAGCGCGGCGACCGCATCGGCATTGTCGGCCCCAACGGCGCCGGCAAGACCACACTGCTGAAGATGCTGACCGGGGAACTCGCCCCCGATAGCGGCAAGGCCAAGATGGGCACCAATATCGAGATGGCGACGCTGGACCAGCGCCGCGCCGCGCTCGACCCCAACCGCTCGGTGCGCGAGACGCTCACCGACGGGCGCGGCGACCAGGTGTTCGTCGGCGGCAATCCGCGCCACGTCATCGGCTATATGAAGGACTTCCTGTTCACCCCGGAGCAGGCCGGCACCGCCGTCTCGCGGCTTTCCGGCGGCGAGCGCGGGCGGCTCCTGCTGGCCTGCGCGCTGGCGCAGGCCTCGAACCTCATGGTGCTGGACGAGCCGACCAACGACCTCGACCTGGAGACGCTCGACCTTCTGGAAGAGATGATCGACGACTATGCCGGCACGGTGCTGCTGGTCAGCCACGACCGCGACTTCCTCGACCGCACGGTGACCGCCACCATCGCCTATGAGGGCGACGGCAACTGGGAGGTCTATGCTGGCGGCTATTCCGATATGGTGGCCCAGCGCGGCCATGGCGTGAAGGCGCGCGCGGCCGCGGCCGCCGCTTCCGCACCGACCGCGAAGCCCGCAGCTACCGCAGCGCCGGCGGCAAGCTCGTCGGCCTCCCGGCGCAAGCTCTCCTTCAAGGAGAAGCATGCGCTGGAGCAGTTGCCCAAGCGGATCGCCCAGCTCGAATCCGACGTGAAGCGGCTCAACAACACGCTGCACACGCCGAATTTCTACGCGCGCGACCCCGCCGGCTTCCAGAAGGCGACGGCCGAACTGACCCGCGTGCAGACCGAGCTTGCCGCCGCAGAGGAGCAGTGGCTGGAACTGGAAATGCTGCGCGAGGAAATCGGGGCGTGAGTGGGCATGCCGCGTGCTCCCGGGCGTCATCCCGGCCGCCGCAAAGCGGAGCGCCGGGATCGCTCACCAGTCTGCCCGCGATCCCGGATCGGCCCTGCGGACCGTCCGGGATGACGCCCGGCGTGTCTTTCTAGCCATGCCCCGCCTCATCCCCCTCGCCTCGCCCGACGATCCCCGCATCGACGCCTATCGCGTGATCAAGGAACGCGACCTCGTGGGGCGCGGCGGGCGGTTCATCGTCGAGGGGCGCACGGTGCTCGACGTCGCCCTCTCCCCGCGCAACCGCTTCGCGCTGGAATCGCTGCTGCTGATGGAAAGCCGCGTCGAGGCGCTGGCCGGGCTGCTGGCGCAGGCGCCCGACGACCTGCCAGTCTACACCGCCTCGCAGTCGATCCTCGACGGCATCACCGGCTTTCACATCCATCGCGGCCTGCTTGGCGTCGGGCTGCGCGGCGCCCTGCCTTCGATGGCGGAGCTGGTGGCCAGCCTGCCGGACGAGGCGCTGGTCGTCGTCCCGCTCGGCATCGCCAATCACGACAATGTCGGCGGCATCATGCGCAACGCCGCCGCCTTCGGGGCGGATGCCGCGCTGTTCGACTTCGCCTCCTGCGATCCGCTCTACCGCAAGGCGATCCGCGTCTCGGTCGGCGGCAGCCTCGTCGTGCCCTTCGCCCGCGAGGGATCGGCCGGCGCGCTGTGCGACCGGCTCAAGGCGCACGGCTTCGAATTGCTGGCGCTGAGCCCGGCCGGCGCGGTCACGCTCAACGAGGTGCGCCGGCCAAGGCGCGCCGCGCTGCTGCTGGGCGCGGAAGGGCCGGGCCTGCCGGACGACATCCTCGCCCGCGCCACCACGGTACGCATCCCGATGACCGCCGGATTCGACTCGCTCAACGTGGCGACGACCAGCGGTATCGCGCTCCACGCCCTCGCCGCCTGACCGGCGGGGCATGGCTGTGCTGCGTCAAGCGCGCGTGATCGGAACGAATCACGTCTCGACAATCGACCGGGCGAGGCGCATCCTCGGGGCACTTCATACAGGCGGGCAGCCGTCTGACTGATCGTCACCTCATCAAGGCCCGGGGCTTCGCCTCGGGCCTTTTTCTTTGTGCCGTGCTTCCTTGCGCCGCGCCGTCGAACCGGCGGATTTCGTGCTATCCGGCGGCGAGGACCGGGGCGTGAAGAACGGGGCTGCGCAGGTTTGCGCGGCCCGGCGTTTGGCGTAGCCTCACCCCGAACGGAAATTGAGCCATGCCGGACCTTCACGCCTCCCGCCGTCCTGAAATCGTCAAGCTCGGCGGCAGCCTTGTCGACCATCCGCGCCTGCCGGAGCTGCTCGACGCGCTCGCCCGACGCGGCACGCCACTCGTGCTGGTCGCCGGCGGCGGGCCGCTGGCCGACGCGGTGCGCGATCTCCAGCCCCGCCTTTCCCTGTCCGACACCGCCTGCCACCGCATGGCGATCCTCGCCATGGAGCAGACGGCGCACGCCTTCGCCGACCTCGCCCCCGGGCTCGTGCTCGCCGACACACTGGCCGCCATCGCCGCCGCCCACGCGCAGGGCCGCGCCGCGTTGTGGCTGCCCGCCCGCATGGCTCTGGCCGCGCCTGATCTGCCCGAGAGCTGGGAACTAACCTCCGACAGCCTCGCCGCCTGGCTCACGGCGGAGACCGGCGCCGCCCGGCTGACCCTCGTGAAGTCCATCCCCGCCACCGGCGCCGCGCCGGCCGGCTGGGCCGCCGCCGGGCTGGTCGACCCGCTGTTCCCGGCCTTCGCCAGCCGGACGACGGCGCGAACCGAGGTGACGACGGCCGAGGCGCTGCTCGCCGGCCTCAACGGGAGCCTCGCGGCATGAGCGCGAACAAGGGCATCTATCCGCGCTGGGCCTGGGCGCTGACCGGCTCGGGGCATTTCTTCACCGAGTCCATCGTGCTGATAAAGTCGCTCGACGCGGTGGACCTGTTCGTCTCCAAGGCCGCCGACGAGGTGCTGCGCATGTACAAGCAGGACCTGCCGGAAGGCACGCGCATCTTCAAGGAGACGACGGCAAGCTCGGCGCCGGTCGGGCGCTTCTATGAAGGGCTCTACCACACGCTGGTGGTCTCGCCCGCCTCGTCGAACACGGTGGCGAAGGCGGTGTTCGGCATCTCCGACACGCTGGTGACGAACTGCTTCGCGCAGGCCGGCAAGTGCCGCGTGCATGCCATCGTCTTCGCCTGCGACACCGCGCCGGAGATGATCACCATGGCGCCCAAGGGCCCGGTGCCGGTCTATCCGCGCCGCATCGACCTCGAGAACACCGCGAAGCTCAAGGAGTTCGACGACACCACGGTCGTCGAATCCATCGAGGACCTCGAAGCCGCCATTGCCGCCCGCCGGCAGCATCTCGCGGAGAAGGCCGCCCCGGTCGATGGCTGACAAGCCGTCCCCGGACACGCCCGGCAGGCCGGAGAGGATCGCCCTCGTCACCGGCTCGCTGGCCGAGCCGCGCCTTGCGAAAATCGCGGACGAGATCGCCGACGCGGCGCTCGACCCGGTGGTGGTCAATGTCGGGGTGAAGGTCGCGGCGCTGATGACGGCGGAGATCGTCGAGCGTCGGCTGAAGCTGCCGGAGGGCACCGACCGGGTGCTGATGCCGGGCCGCTTCCGTGGCGATCTCGACCGGCTGGAGCGCTTCTTCGGCGTGCCCTTCGCCCGTGGCCCGGACGAGGTGGCCGACATCCCCGACTATTTCGGTCAGAAGCGCCGGGCGACGGACCTGTCGAAGCATGACGTGACCATCTTCGCCGAGATCGTCGACGCCACCGTGCTGGATGTCGACGCGCTCATTGCCCGCGCGCTGTTCCTCAAGGGCGAGGGCGCCGACGTCATCGACCTCGGCTGCCTGCCCGACACCCCCTTCCCGCATCTGGAGGAGGCCATCGCCGCGCTGCACGGCGAGGGGCTGAAGGTCAGCGTCGACAGCTTCGATCTCGCGGAACTGACCCGCGCCACCCGCGCCGGCGCGGATTTCCTGCTGAGCCTCAACGAGACCAACCTGCATGTCGCGAAGGAAGGACCGGCGGTGCCGGTCCTCGTGCCGGCGACGCAGGGCGACCTCGAGTCCCTGTGCCGCGCCGTCGATGCCTGCCTCGCCGACGGGCAGCCCTTCCTCGCCGATCCGATCCTCGACCCCATCCATTACGGTTTCACGGCGTCCGTGGTGCGCTATTCGGAGCTGCGCCGGCGCTACCCCGATATCCCGATCCTCATGGGCATCGGCAACGTCACCGAGCTGACCGATGCCGACACGACCGGCATCAACGCGATCCTCATGGGCCTCATTTCCGAACTGCACATACAGGCTGTGCTCGCCGTGCAGGTCAGCCCGCATTGCCGCACGGCGGTGCGCGAATTCGACCGCGCCCGGCGCGAATATTTCGCCGCCCGGCAGGCCGGGGCGCTGCCGCAGGGCTTCGGCGGCGGGCTGATGGCGCTGCGCGACCGCAAGCCCTACGCCGCCTCGCCCGAGGAAATCGCGCGGCTGGCAGCCGAGGTGCGCGACCGCAATTTCCGCATCGACGTCACCGAGGCCGGCATCCACATCTACAACCGCGACGGCCACCATGTGGCGGGCGATCCCTTCGCGCTGTTTCCGCATCTCAAGGTCGAGGACGATGGCGGCCATGCCTTCTATCTCGGCGTGGAAACCGCCCGCGCGGAGATCGCCTATCGGCTCGGCAAGCGCTATGCCCAGGATGAGGGCCTCAAATGGGGCGTGGCCGGCGAGATCGCCGGCAGCCCCGAAGCGGCCCATCGTTTGACATTCAAGGAGGCCGGCACGACGTTGCAGGCCCAAGCTGCCAAGGCCAAAGCCGCCAAGGCGAAAGCCGGAGAGACGCCGTGATCCGTGAAGCCATCGTCACCACCCGCTCGCTCGAGGGCGAGCCGCATATCGCCCCGATGGGGGCGACGGTGATCGAGGGCGGCTATGTGCTGCAGCCCTTCCGCCCCTCGCGCACGCTGGAAAACCTCGCGGCCACCCGCATCGCCGTGGTCAACTTCACCGACGACGTGCGCATCTTCGCCAGTTGCGTGGTCGGGCGCCGGTACAATGTGGATGTGAAGAAGGCGACCTATATCGACTGCCCGCGCCTTGCCGACGCGCTCTCGCATGACGAGGTGACGGTGGAGCGCGCCGAGGACGACCCGCAGCGGCCGAAATTCTTCTGCAAGACCTACCATTCCGAGGGCCACACCCGCTTCGACGGCATGAACCGCGCCAAGGCGGCCGTGCTGGAGGCGGCCGTGCTGGTCAGCCGGCTCAATATGCTGCCGGACGAGAAGGTCGACCAGGAGATGGCCTATCTCGCCATCGCGGTGGAGAAGACCGCCGGGCCGGATGAGCTGGAAGCGTGGGGCTGGATGGTCGAGGCCGTCGCCGAGCATCGCCGCCGGCGGGCCTCCTGAGCGCGGCGCGGCCATGAGCCAGCTACGCGACACCGCCTCGTCGCTGCCGCCGGGCCTGCTCGCCAGCGTCGCGGATCTGCGCGAGATGGAGCTGGCGCGCGCCGGCGGCGCCGATATCGTCGATCTCAAGCAGCCCGCCTTCGGCGCGCTCGGCGCGTGGAGCGCGGACGCGCTGACCGCCGCGGTCATGCTGTGGAACGCGTGGGGCGACCAGCTCGGCGAGGCCGCCCGCCCGGCGCTGAGCGCCACCTGCGGCGACCAGCCCATGGTGCCCGCGCTCATCCGCGCCGCCGCCGAGCGGGTGGCGGAGACCGGCGTGCCGATCGTCAAGGTCGGGCTGTTCAGCTCCAAGCACACCAATGAATGCATCGAGGCGCTGGCCCCGCTGGCCAGCCGCGCGCGCCTCATCGGCGTGCTGTTCGCCGACCAGGAGCCGGACTTCGCCATTGTCGGGGCGCTCGGCCGCGCCGGCTTCGCTGGGGTCATGATCGACACGGCGGACAAGCGGTCCGGTTCGCTGATCGAACATCTCGACCCGCTCACTCTCGGCCAGTTCGTCGCCGAGGCGCGCCGGCACGGCCTCGTCACCGGCCTCGCCGGCTCGCTGAAGCTCGACGATATCCCGCTGCTTGTCGGCGTCGGCGCCGACTATCTCGGCTTTCGCGGCGCGCTCTGCGAGGGCGGGCGCAGCGGCACCCTCGACCCCGCCCGGCTCGGCCAGGTTCATGCCCGCCTGCGCGAGCCGACGGACCAGTCGCGGCCCTGACGCGCCGGGGTTGACTCCAACTTCCCACAGGTTCATTCCCCCGCCCGTCGCGTGTCACCGCGACGCAACCGGAATCCCCTAACCATGCCCAGCGACAGTACCAGTCGATTGTCCGGCCGGCGGCGGCCGGCGCCGTGAGCCGGCCTCGGCACTGACCCGGGTTTCGGCTCCCTGCGCCCGCCTCACCGAAGGCCGGACAGCGGAAAGAGAGCCGAAATGGAAGAACGGACGGAAGACCGCCGCGACGACGACGTCGTGGACACCGCTGCCCTCGCCGCCGAGCTCGCCGAGGAACACCCCGCCGACATTGCCGAAGCCCTCGACGAGGAAGAACCGGAGGTCGCCTCCGCCGTCCTCGCCAGCCTGCCGCGCGAGCAGCAGGTCGAGGTGCTGGACCTCACCGATTTCGACCTGTCCAGCGACCTCATCGAGGCTCTGCCGGTCGAGGAAGCGGTGCGCCTCGTCTCCGACATGTCGGCCGACCGCGCCGCCGACCTGTTCCGCTGGATGGAGGAGCCGGCCCGCTCGCATCTGTTCGCGCGGCTGCCGCCCGAGACGCAGGCCGAGCTGAACCGGCTGCTGGCCTGGCCCGAGCATACCGCCGGCAGCCTGATGACCACCGAGTTCGTTACCGTCCCCTCCACCTGGACGGTGGGCGAGACGCTGCGGCACATCCGCGAGACCGAGCGCACGCGCGAGACGATCTACGCGATCTACGTGCTCGATCCCGTCACCCACAAGCTGCTCAAGGCGGTGACGCTGCGCCGGCTCATCATCGGCGAGCCCGGCCAGCCGATCCTTTCCGCCGCGCCCAAGCACGACCCGATCACCACCTCCCCGCTCACCGACCGCGAGGACGTGGCCCGGCTGATCTCGAAATACGACCTCCTTGCCGTGCCGGTGGTGGACGAGAACGAGCATGTGCTCGGCATCGTCACCGTCGACGACATGATCGACGCGATCATCGAGGAGAACACCGAGGACGTGCAGAAATTCGGCGGCATGGAGGCGCTCGACGAGCCCTATATGGAAATCGGCTTCTTCGACATGCTCAAGAAGCGCGCCGGCTGGCTCTCCATCCTGTTCCTCGGCGAGATGCTGACCGCCAACGCCATGCAGCATTTCGAGGACGAGCTGGAGCGCGCCATCGTGCTCACTTTGTTCATCCCGCTGATCATGAGTTCGGGCGGCAATTCCGGCTCGCAGGCGACCTCGCTGATCATCCGGGCGCTGGCGCTGGGGGAGATCAAGCTCAAGGACTGGTGGCGCGTCGCCCTGCGCGAACTGCCGTCCGGCCTCGTGCTCGGCTCGATCCTCGCCGTGCTGGGCGTCACCCGCATCACCGTCTGGCAGCTCGCCGGCTTCCACGACTATGGCGAGCACTGGGTGCTGGTGGCGGCGACCATCGGAGCGACGCTGGTCGCCATCGTCACCTTCGGCTCGCTGATCGGCTCGATGCTGCCCTTCGTGCTGCGCCGGCTCGGCTTCGACCCCGCGAGCGCCTCGGCGCCCTTCGTCGCCACCTTCGTCGACGTCACGGGTCTGGTGATCTACTTCTCCGTCGCCCTGCTGATCCTGCACGGCACGCTGCTGTAGTCCTCACCGACGTCATCCCGGCCGCGCGAAGCGCGAGCCGGGATCGCGCCCCTTCCCGCCTGCGATCCCGGACCGGCCTCACGGCCGTCCGGGGTGACATCGGGAGGGTTTCAGCCGGGCATCAGCACCTCGCCCTGCCCGCCCATCAACGTGTCGCCGACGATCCGGCGGGCATGGGTCCATCCGCCCAGCATGTCCTTCAGCTCCGGCACTCGCCGGGCGAGCAGGCGCAGCGCCACCAGTTCGTGAACGCCGGTGTCGACGAAGCCGGCCGGAAGTTCCGGGCGCGCCTGCGCGAGGATGGTGCCGCGCTTCATGCCGCGCCCGGCCAGCGGGCCGATGGCGCCGCCGACGCTCACGGTGCCGGCAATCATGTCGGTCGCCAGCCCATCGCCGGCATCGCCTGCGATTACGATCAGTCCGCCGCGCTGGCGCTCGGCCGCGCGCGGGCCGGCAGTGCCGCCGATCTTCAGCACGCCGCCCGACAGGCCGCGCCGCGAGCCCGAGCCCGCCGCGCCGGCCCGCGCGCCGGCGTGGCCCGCCAGCTCGATGCGCCCGCCGGACATTTCCGCGCCGAGGAAGTCGCCGGCATCGCCGGCGATGCGCAGTACGCCGCCAGCCATGCCGCGCCCGGCCCAGGCGCCGACGCGCCCGTCGACGATCAATTCGCCCTCGGACATGCCGGCGCCGACGCCGTCGAGGCGCGCGTCGCCGATCTCGATCAGCAGCACGCCCTCCGGCGCGCCCTCGATGAAAAACAGCTCGGCGAGCGGCACGCTGCGCCCGCCATGGGGCACCGGCAGGTGCTCCAGCTCGCGCAGGGTGAGCGGGCAGATGACGGCCGGGGTGATGCCGGACAGGTCCACCCGGGCCTCGAGCGGCGCGCGCGGCTTGAGAGAAACCCCGCTCATGGCTCGCCTCCCGTGCTGTCTTTCATGATTTCGCGCAACTTGAAGTGGAAGGGGCCGAGATTGCCGCCGTAATTGCCGGCATCGACCGCCACCACGCCGCCCTCGGCACCCACCGCGCAGACCGCCGCGACGCCGACCTTTGTGGCCTCCGACACCGCCTCGAAGCTGAACCCGTCGATGACGATCTCCAGCACCGAGGCGACCTCAGGCGGCAGGGCGCTCGGCACCGCGCCGCGCAGGGTCGGGCAATAGGCGTCGTTGGTGGAGGCGAACAGGCCCTTGTATTTGGAGCCGACCTTGGAGCCGGAGCGCACCACCCCGCCCGGGAAGGGCAGGATCACGCCCTCGACCTTGCCCATCGCCGCCACCGCCGCCTCGGCGGCATGAAGCGCGGCGGCGCGCGAGCGGGCGAGGATGAGGAAATTGCCGCCGCCGACGCCTTCCACCGAGCCGGTGTCCTCGTCGCAGACGAACTCGCCCTCCATGACGGGCAGGCGCCAGAACCTCTTGTCGCCGATCTTCTTGGATATCTGGTGGCCGTCGGCGAAGTAGCGGATGGTCTTGGCCAGCGGCACGCGCTTGCCGCCTTCCACACCCGCATAGCAGGCCGTGGTCGGGCAGGTGAGCACGCACTGGCCGAGGCGCAGCGGCACCACCTTCTTCAGCGAGCCGAAATCCATCGCGAAGATGAGCAGCGACACGCCGGGGCGCCCGTCCGGAGTCTCCTCCGGGGCGAGCATGCGTTCGATGCCCGCCTCGCAGCCGCAGCCGATGACCGAGGTGGCGAAGCCGGTGGTGGTGCGCCCCGCCGTCAGCGCCCATTCCGGCGTGTCGGCGGTGACGATGAGCCGGGTGCCGACCATCGGGAAGGCTTCCGCGAAATTGTCGCGAATCTCGACGCCGTTGATGATCATGGCGCCACCCCCTCGCATTTCAGGATGGTCGGGCCGGCGCCGTGGCGCAGCTCGCCGTCGGCGACGCGGAAATGCTTGGCCTTCAGCCCCATCGCCTCGTCGAACCAGCGGTCGATGTCCTTCCCGACCGAGCGGTCGAAATCGGGCCGCACGACGTGGGTAGTGCCCTGCGCCAGCTCCACGATCACGCCATCCTTCACGATCAGCCGGCCGTTCTTGAAGACGAGGCGGGTGGTGGAGAACATCGCCTCGCGGTCGGTCTCCTCCCGGTGCACGGCGATGTCGGCCACCGCGCCGGGGCCGAGATGGCCCTTGTCGGTGAGGCCAAGGATACGCGCCGGCGCGGCGCGGGTGAGGATGGCGATCTCCTCCAGCGAATATTCGCGCGTGATCTGCCCCAGCAGCGTGTGCGCCTGCGCCGCCTTGTTCAGCGTCGCAAGCTGGGCGTTGCGGAAGTCGCGGTCCATCAGCAGCCGGATCAGGTGCGGATAGGTGGTGAAGGGCCCGCCATTGGGATGATCGGTGGTGAGGAAGATCCGCCACGGGTCTTCCACCAGCAGGAACAGCTCCAGCCCAATCGCCCATTGCAGCGCGTTGACGAAGGACTTGTCCTTGTACTCGAACGGCACCACGCCACAGGCGGCGTCCAGCTCGATATCCATGCCGATGGACTTTTTCGGGCTGGCGAGGCCGCGGTTGCGGTACTGCGACATGTAGTCGGCCGAAGCCGTCACCGTCTGGCCGAACATCACCTGCCCGACATCGACCGAGATGTTCGGGTTGGCGTTGACCATTTCCGCGATCCGCGCCGCCGAGGAGGAGAAACGCTTGTCGCCCTCGGTGCCGTAGGAATGGAACTGGAGATGGGTGAGGTGCAGCCGCCGCCCCTCGGTGGCGAGAATGGTGGCGAGCGTCGTCTCGTCATTGCCCGGCACGCCGAGATTGCAGCCGTGCAGGTGGATCGGGTGCGGGATGCCCAGTTCCGTCACCGCCCGGATCAGCGTGGTGAGCACCTTGCGCGGCGACACCGCGTAATGCGGGTTGGCCTCGTCGAGGTCCATCTTGCGGGCGTTGAACTTGAAGGCGTTGATGCCGCCGGGATTGACGATCTTGATGGCGAAGGCCTGCGTCGCCTCCAGCATCCAGCCGACATAGGCGTTCACCTGCTCCTGCCCGGCGCCGGCCGCCAGCAGGCGCAGGAAATAATCGTCATTGCCCAGCACCAGATAGGCGCCGGTGTCGAGATTGGGGATGTCGGCCATTTCCAAATGCGCGCCGCGCGCATTGGCGCCGACCATCGCGGGCTCGAACACCGTGGTGTAGCCGAGTTCGGCGTAGCGGCAGCCGGTGGCGTGCGCGGTGGGCACCGCCCGTCCGCCACCGCAACCGCAGAAATTGCCCGGCATCTCGGGAAAGGCGCGCCGGTCCTCCTGCATCAGCAGGCGGGCCAGGTTCATCTTGCCGCCGGCGATGTGGCTGTGCAGGTCGATACCGCCTGCCATCACCACGTCGCCGCCGAGGTCGTACTCCGCGTCGGCCCTGTGGTCGGTCGGGGCGACGATGCGCCCGTCCTCGATCTCGATGTCGCGCACGGCGCCGGTGGCGACGCCGTTCTCGCCATTGGCCGGGTCGAGCACACGCCCGCCCTTCAGCCGCAGTCTCATTTACCCCTCCGCTATGCGACGCACAGCCTCGGCGACGCCGGGAAGCGTCGCGACGCGCAAGGCGCCGAGCGGCAGGCTCACGATGGAATCCATGCGGAACACCGTGCCGGCGTGATCCACGCCGGGGGTGCCCACAGGGATAAGAACATCTGGTTCTTTCTCGAATACGGTCTCTGGATGGGCAAGGGCAATGACCTTGCCCGCGAAGTCGGGCGGGGGTTCTGGCCGGAAGGCCGAGACCCACACCAGCAGGTCGGCATCGGCCAGCGCCGAAGCCGTCGAGAAGAGCGCCCCGTCATGCGTGCTCGCCTGACCGCGCACTGCGGTGCGCAGCGGGTAGCCGAGCCGCCACAGCATGAGCTGGTTCACGCCGATGAGGTTGTCGCGCCCGCCGAGCGGGAACACGCCCGCCCGGGTGGTGACGTTGAGCGCGTCGACGAGGCCAGTCGCCCGTTCCGCCACGAGGTCGCCATCACCGAGATCGGCGGCGTTCCACGTCACGACGGCGTAGCGCGCGGCGCGCAGTTCGCCGGCGAGCGAGGCCAGAGTCTCGCCGGAAATACCGCCAAAACTCTCGCCCGGCGGGGTGCGGCCGGCGACGAGGCTGGCGAGCGCTTCCAGCGCCGCCACCGGGTCGTCGCTGGCGTGGTGGACGACGGCCGCGCCGGAAAGCTGCGCCTTCGCCTTGTCGCCCGGCCCGCCGCCGAGGAAGACGACCTTGCGCCCCGCATCCGCGAACAGCGGCGTGGCCGGGAACAGGCGCTCGAACAGCCGGCCCCAGGTCGCGCCGGGATCCTCGCCGACCACCAGCAGCAGGTCGCAGCGGTTGCGCACCTCGGCCAGCGTGACCGACAGCCAGCCGGTGCGCTGGGCGGCGGCATAGTTCCGGAACAGGCCTTCGGAGGCGTAATGGTCGAGCACGCCGCCGAAGCGGGTGGCGAGGTCGACCAGGGCCCCCGCCCCGGCCATGTCGGTGCCGAGCCCGCCGATCAGCGGCGAACGGGCCTCGGCCAGCAGGCGATGTGCGGCGGCGGCGGCTTCCTCAAAGCCGGCCGGACTGCCGGCGATGCTGGCGGCGCGGTCGGCGACGTCGAGCCGGCGCAGCAGCCGCGCCGCCTCCGGGCAGACCGTGCCGGCGGCGCGGATCGCGCGGCCCTCGACCTCGACGCTCAGATCGTCGCAGCCGAGCCCGCAGAACCCGCAGACCACGTCATGGATCGTTTCGCTCGCAGCACCGGCCATGGCTCAATCGCAATCGTTCAATCGTATTTGATGTAGGAAAAGCGCAGATCGCCGCGCGGCGTGCCTTCCAGCGCGCTGCCCTCCTCTGCGCCCGGCTG
The DNA here is from genome assembly GCF_009223885.1 of Ancylobacter sp. TS-1. Classification (NCBI taxonomy): domain Bacteria; kingdom Pseudomonadati; phylum Pseudomonadota; class Alphaproteobacteria; order Hyphomicrobiales; family Xanthobacteraceae; genus Ancylobacter; species Ancylobacter sp. TS-1. Next base: position 151,854 of record NZ_CP045144.1, on the reverse strand, counting down.
CCAACCGACCACCTCTTCGATCTTCCTCGCCAGCTGAAAGTCCCGCTCTGTAATGCCCTTGGCGTCGTGCGACATCAGCCGCACCTCCACCCAGGCATAGGAAGCCGTGATGTCGGGATGGTGCCAGGCTGCCTCCGCAAGGTGGCCGACGGCGTTGATCACCATCAGCGTGCCCTTCCAGCTCGACGTGCGATAGGTACGTCGAATCCACCCGTCCTGCAGCTTCCAATGCGGCAGATCGGCAGCGAGCCGTTCCTCCACCTCGTTGTCGGTGAAGGTTTTTTTCGGGTCCAGCGCCATGTCCTGGCGTCCTCCTGGCGGCGTCCGCCCGTTCTGTCGCGGGCAGGTTTTAATGATTCGGTAGCACGCACCCGCCGCTTCCCGCAAACGCGGAAATCGCGGCGCCCGCTTGTCGCCGCCGCGTTCCGGGCCTTACCATGGCCGCGAGGAAACGCCCGTGAACACGACAACACGAGATTTCGGCACGGCGAGCGAGGAGCGGAACAGGGCGGTGGTGCGCATCACCGCTCCAGGACGTCTGCACCTTGGATTCCTTGACCTTTCCGGCACTCTGGGGCGTCGTTTCGGCAGCCTCGGCATCACCCTCGACCGCCCCTCGACCGTGGTGCGCCTGCGCCGGGCCGAGCGGCTCACGGCGAGCGGCCCGGATGCCGGGCGGGCGCTGGCGGCGGTGGAGAAGGCGGCCGCCCGCTTCGGCATCGACAAGGCGGTCGAGGTGACGGTGGAGACGGCGCTGCCGCCTCATTCCGGCCTCGGCTCAGGCACCCAGCTCGGCCTTGCCGTGGCCACCGGGCTCTGCCTCGTCAACGGGCTCGACCTCACCCCGCGCGAGGTCGGCGCGGCGCTCGGTCGCGGCGCCCGCTCGGCGATCGGCATCGGCGCCTTCACCGAGGGCGGCGTGATTCTCGACGGCGGCAAGAAGCGCGGCTCGGACGCGCCACCGCCCATCCTCTCGCGCCTGCCCTTCCCCGAACACTGGCGCATCCTGCTGGTCTACGACCACGCCCATCGCGGGCTCAGCGGCCCGGAGGAAGTGAGCGCGATGGAGGGCCTGCCGCCCTTCGCCGACACGCTGGCCGGGCACATGGCGCGGCTCGCGGTGATGGTCGCGCTGCCGGCCCTGGCCGAAGCGGATGTGGATTACTTCGCCGCAGCGGTCGGCGAAATGCAGCGGCTGCTCGGAGAGCACTATGCGAGCGCCCAGGGTGGCCGCTATACAAGCTCATCCGTCGCCGAGGTGATGGATTGGCTCGAGACCCGCGGACTGCGCGGGCTCGGGCAGAGTTCCTGGGGGCCCACCGGCTTCGCCATCATCGGCGATCCCGAGGAGGCCGAACAGGTGATCGGCGAGGCCCGTGCCCGTTTCGGCGACCGGCCCGCTTTGGCTTTCGACTGTGCGCGCGGCAGCAATGTCGGCGCACGGATCGAGTGGCTTGCCTGCCTCGAGCAGTGCTAGCGGCGGTTTTGGCGTAACGCCCGCGTCGCTCCCTATCCTTCCCATGAGAGGCCGCAAGGCCCGATTCTGACCTAGGGACCGAACGCAATGGCGGATATCGCCCCCATTCTCCACATCGTATCGCCGCTTCGCCACGTCAGCCCGTTCGACGTCAACATGGCCGTCGACGCCGGCTACGCGACCATCCTGCCCTATTCCGGGGTGACGCTCGACGAGATCGCGGACCTGACGCAGGACATGATGTTCTCGCGCCATCCCGATGCCGCTCCGCGCACCGGCCTGTTCATCGGCGGCAAGGATGCCGGCCTCGCCCTCGACATGGCGGCCAAGGCGAAGAGCGTGTTGTTTCCGCCCTTCGAGATTTCCGTCTTCGTCGATCCGGCCGGCTCCTTCACCACGGCGGCGGCGATGATCGCCGAGGTCGAGAAGAAGCTGCGCCCCTCGCGCCCCGACGGGCTCAAGGGCGCCAAGCTTCAGGTCTATGGCGCGACCGGCGTGGTCGGCGGCATCGCCGGCGTGATCGCCGCGCAGGCCGGGGCCGAGGTGACGCTGGTCAGCCATCGCGACATCGAGGCGGTCGTCGCCAAGGCGCGCGACTTCAAGCAGCGTTTCGGCGTGGAACTCGCCAGCGCCGCCGCCAAGGGCGAGGACGACAAGCGCGCCCTTCTGGCCGACGCCGAGGTGGTGCTCGCCTGCGGACGTGCCGGCGTCGAGATCCTCTCGGCCGACGCGCTGGCCGGCGCCCGGCACCTCAAGGTCGCCGCCGACGTCAACGCCGTGCCCCCCTCGGGCATTGCCGGCATCGACGCCCATGCCGACGGAAAGCCGCTCGTGAACGGCGCGCTGGGTATCGGCGCGCTGACCATTGGCCATCTCAAATACAGCGTGCAACATGAGCTGCTGAAGCGCATGCGCGTTGCCCCTTCAGCGATGACCATCGGATTCGAGGATGCCTTCCTCCTGGCGCGATCGCTCACGGTCTAGGGACGAGGCCGATGTCGTCATCGTCGGCATCGCCGCCCGTGGACTGGCGGCCGCCGCCCGCCGCGCCGGGCTGCGGGCGATCGTCCTCGACCTGTTCGGGGACGACGACACCCGCGAACTCGCCGTCGAGGCGATCCCGCTGCGCCGTCTCGCCGGCTTCGCCATCGACCCCGAGGATCTGTTCGAGCAGCTCGCCATCCATGCGCCGGATCTCCCGGTCGTGCTGGGCACGGGCTTCGAGCACATGCCCGAGGTGGTCGACCGGCTCGCCGCGCGCTTCCGGCTGGTCGGCAACGGGCGCGCCGTGCTGGCGGCCCTCAAGGAGCCCGAGGCGTTCAGCCGCCTGCTCACCACGCTCAGCGTCCCGCATCCCAGGATTTTCGCCGAGCGCGCGCCAGCGGGCATCGCGACGCTGGAGAAGCGCAGCGGCGGCTCCGGCGGCTGGCATGTGCGCCCGGCCGCCGAGACGCGCGGCGCCGGCTGGTATCTTCAGGAGCGCGTCGCGGGGCGGACCGTCTCGGCGCTGTTCCTCGGCAACGGGCATGGCGCCCGCCTGCTGGCCTTCTCCGAGCAATGGTGTGCGCCGGCCGACGACGCCCCGTTCCGCTATGGCGGAGCGGTCGGCCCGATCCGTCTGTTTCCCGCCGTCGAGCGGGCAGTGGCGGACGCACTGGACCGGATCACCGGAGCGACCGGCCTCGTCGGCCTCGCCAGTGCCGATATCGTGGTCGACCCGGGCGGGGAGCGCTGGAGCCTCATCGAGATCAACCCGCGCCCCGGGGCGAGCCTCGACGTCTTCGACCGCCCGCCCCTGCCGCCTCTGCTCGACCTGCATTTCGACGCCTGCGCGGGCACGCTGCCGGAGCTTGCGCTTCTCGCTCCCGGCCCGGGCGTGGCGGCACGCGCCGCGGGAATCCTCTATGCGCCCGCCGCCGTCGAGATGCGTCTCGACGCATTGCCCGGCTGGGTCGCCGACCGGCCGCCGCCGGGCACGCGCATCGAGGCCGGCGAGCCCGTCTGTACGGTGCTGGCCGAGGGGCAGGACATTCACCAGGCCCGCGAGACTCTCGCCCTGCGCCTGGATCAATTTTGGCGTGAGCTGATCAGGGCCGCCCGCAAGGCGGCGGAGTAAATTCCATGCTCGACACTCCCAAGGACCGGCGCCCGAGCGTTTCCGCTCTTACCGGGCCGCTTGTCGAAGACCTCGTGAACAAGGCCGACATCCTGCGTCTCGACGTCAGCCGCAGCGCCTGCGGCGCCCGCATCGTCGATGCCGGCATCGCCGCGCGCGGCGGCATCGAGGCCGGGCGGCGCATCGCCGAGATCTGCCTCGGCGGCCTCGGCTCGGTCAGCATCGACGCCAGCGCCCGCTTTCAGCGCTGGAACACGATGGTCACCGTCACCACCGCCGATCCGGTCATCGCCTGCCTCGGCAGCCAGTATGCCGGCTGGAGCCTCGCCGACGGCGACTTCTTCGCCCTCGGCTCCGGCCCCGCCCGCGCACTGTGGGCGAAGGAGGACCTGTTCGGCGAACTCGGCTATCGCGACCGGGCGGAGCAGGCGACGCTGGTGCTGGAGGTCGACCGCCCGCCGCCGGACAGTCTCGTCGCCCATGTCGCCGCCGAATGCGGCGTGGCGCCGGAAAGCCTGACGCTGATCCTCACCCCGACGACCAGCCTCGCCGGCACGGTGCAGATCGTCGCCCGCGTGCTGGAGGTCGCCCTGCACAAGACCCACGCGCTGCACTTCCCGCTGGAGCGCGTAGTCGACGGCATCGGCTCCTCGCCGCTGCCGCCGCCGGCGCCGGACTTCGTGGCCGCGATGGGCCGCACCAACGACGCCACGCTCTATGGCGGCGACGTGCAGCTCTTCGTCACCGGGCCGGAAAGCGAGGCGCGCGAGCTGGCCGAAGGCCTGCCGAGTTCCTCCTCGCGCGACCACGGGCGCACCTTCGCGGAGATTTTCACCGCCTATAAGGGCGATTTCTACGCCATGGACCCGATGCTGTTCAGCCCCGCCCGCGTCACCGTGACGGCGCTGGAGACCGGCCGCAGCTTCACCTTCGGGGCGTTCCACGACGACATTCTGGAGCGTTCCTTCGCATGAGCCTGCGGCGGGCCGACACGGTCGTCATCTTCACCGAGGATGCCGACTGGCACACGCGCCGCCTCAGGGCGGCGATCGAGCGCGAGGGCTTCACCGTCCTCGTGCTCTCGCTCAACGATTGCGGCTTCGCCATCGGCGAGACGGCACACGGCCTCGTGCTGCCGGGGCTGGGCGACCTTCTGCCGGCCGCCGCCTTCGTGCGCCTCATCGCCAAGGGCTCGACCGAGCAGATCACCGCCCGGCTCGGGCTGCTGCACGCGCTGCGCGAACTGGGCGTGAAGGTGATGAACGACGCCCGCGCCGTCGAGCGCTGCGTCGACAAGTCGATGACCAGCTTCCTCATCGCGCAGGCCGGACTGCCGACCCCGCGCAGCTTCGTCGGCGAGGACCGCGCGCAGATGCAGGCGCTGGTCGATTCCGCGCCGGGCGACATGGTGCTGAAGCCGCTGTTCGGCGCGCAGGGGCGCGGCATCCGCCGCATCCCGGCCCGCGCGCCCCTGCCCGAGCCCGACAGGGTGGGCGGCATCTACTACCTGCAGGACTTCGTCGCCCCGGCGGTCGCCGAGAGCTATCAGGACTGGCGCGTCTTCGTCATCGGCGACACGGTGGCCGCGAGCATGCTGCGCCGTTCGCCGGGCTGGATCACCAACATCCATCAGGGTGCGGTGGGTGTGCCGGCGCCGCACGATCCGCGCGCCCACGACCTTGCCATCCGCGCCACCGCCGCCGTCGGCGCCGACTATGCCGGCGTCGACCTGATCGAGGACGAGCAGGGGCGGCTTCTGGTGCTGGAGGTCAACTCCATGCCGGCGTGGAAGGGGCTCCAGCGCGCCACCGAGATCGATATCGCCACCGCCCTCGCGCGCCATCTGGCCACCACGCTGACCCCGGTCCCCGCCGCATGAGGCCCGTCGGGATCGAGACCGCGTTCCGTGCCGCCTGCCGCGCCGAGCTCGACGCGCTCAAGCCCGGCAATGTGCATCGCTTCGGGGCCGGCCACGGCATGGAGGTCGCCCATTTCGAACGCGCGGCCGACGCGGCGGCGCCCTTCATCGCCGCGCCCGGCGCCCGCGTCGGCGTCCGCATCGAGGGCGCGGTCGGCGCCTCGCTCAGGGCGAGCGGGCTCAACGCCAATCTCGGCATCGTCCTGCTCTGCGCGCCCCTCGCCGCCGCCGCCGAACGGCCGGGCGTGCTGCGCGAGAACCTGCGGGCGGTACTCGCCGGGCTCGACATGGCCGACGCCGAGGCCGCCTTCCGCGCCATCGCCGCCGCCAGTCCCGGCGGGCTCGGCCGGCACCCGGAGCACGACGTCGCCGCGCCCGCCCGCATCGGCCTCGTCGCGGCGATGGCGCTGGCGGCCGGCGGCGACCGCATCGCCGCCCAGTACGCGACGGACTTCGCCGATCTGTTCGGCATCGGCCTCGCCCGCTTCGGCGAGATGGTCGGCGCCGCGCCGGAGGCCCGCACCGAGGCGGTTCATCTCGCCTTTCTCGCCGCCTTTCCCGACAGCCACATCGCCCGCAAATTCGGCATCGAGACCGCCGAGGCGGTCCGCGCCGAGGCCGGGGCGCTGCTGCCTCAGGTCGATTTCCGCGCCCCGGCGCCGGCCCGCCACGCCGTGCTGGGTCCGTTCGACGCCTCGCTCAAGGCGCGCGGGCTCAACCCCGGCACCAGCGCCGATCTCACCGTGGCGACGCTGTTCGCGGCGGCGCTCAGCGCCTCGCGGTTCACGCTGTGAAGGCGGCGATGTCGGCGCGCGACAGGCGCCCGTCATGCAGCGCGCTGGCCAGCAGCACGCCGGCGACGCCGCGCGCGGCGAGCGCATGAAGATCGCCGGCATCGCGCACCCCGCCGGCGGCATAGACGCGCCGTCCGCCCGCCCGCGCCAGCACCGCGTCGAGCGTGTCGAGATCCGGCCCCTGCCCGGCGCCGACCTGCGCCAGCGTCATCACGATCACCGCCTCCGGCCACAGATCGGGCCGCTCAAACAGTTCCACCGGTCCGCGCGGCCCTTCCGGCCCGTGGTCGAGCGAGAGGATGCCGCCGCCGGCACCGAGCGCGGCCGTCGCCGCGTCGAGGCTCACGAGGCTCTCGCTGCCGACCACCGGCCGGCCCGGCCCTTCCGCCGCGCGGCGGGCGAGCACGGCCGGCGCCGCCTCGCCGGCATCGACCCACAGGTCGAGCCCGGGATGGCGGGCGCGCAGCGCCCCCAGCGCCGCGTCGTGCCCGCCCCTTCCGGCGATGGCGTCGAGATCGGCGACATAGAGTGTGCGGAAGGCACCGAGCGCCAGCAGCCCGCCGGCCACGTCGAGCGGTGCGGCGCTGGCGCTAAGCGGGGTTTCGATGGGGCGATAGGCCTCGCGCGCGCCGCGCCGCGCATGCACGACCGCACCTCCCATCAGGTCGATGACCGGTATAAGTTCCACCGCGCTCCTACCCCTTCGACGGCTCGATGATGGCTGCCCGATAATGCTCGTCTTTGTCTGCGAAACCGTCACCGGCGGCGACTATCTCGGCAGCGAGCCGCCCGGCTCGCTGATAGCCGAAGGACTGATGATGCGCGACACGCTCATCGGCGATCTGGAGGATCTGCCCGGCATACGCGTCGTCACGACGCATGATGCGCGCCTGCCCGCCCCGACGCGCGGCACCAGCACGGCGCTGCGCCGCGGCGACGATGCGCGCGCGGTCTGGAACCTGCTGGCCGAACAGGCCGATATCGTCTGGCCTGTCGCGCCGGAGAGCGACGGCATTCTGGAAACGCTGGCGGAGGCGTTTCGCGCCCGCAGCCGGCGCGTTCTGCTGCCCGATCAGGCAACCATCGCCCTGTGCGCCAGCAAATGGCGCACCGCCGGCGCCCTTGCCGCCGCCGGAATACCGACGGTGCCGACCTGGTGGCCGGACGAGGTGCCGGCCGACGCCGCCGCCCCCTTCGTGGTCAAGCCCGACGACGGCGCCGGCGCGCACGACGTGCGCGTCCTCGCCGCTCTCCCGGCGGCACCCCTGCCGCCTGGCCTCGTCGTGCAGCCGCTCATCGAGGGCACGCCCGCCAGCCTCACCCTGCTCTGCCAGAACGGGCGCACCCATGTGCTCACCGCCAACCGCCAGCATGTGAGCCGGCGCGGCGAGAGCTTCCGCTTCGAGGGCGTCACGGTCGGCGCCTTCCCGGTCGACGCCGCGCTCGCCGCTCTCGGCGCGCGGATCGGCGCGGCGCTGCCGGGGCTGCGCGGCATCGTCGGCGCCGACTACATCGCCACACCCGAGGGCCCGGTCGTGGTCGAGGTCAATCCGCGCCTGACCACCGCCTATGCCGGGCTGCGGCGCGCGCTCGGGGTCAATCCGCTCGCCTTCGTGGCCGAGCTCATCCGCGACGGCGTGGTGCCGGACCTGCCGCACCTGCCGCCCGCCATTCCCGTAGAGGTTCTGCCGTGACACATATCGCCCGTCTGGGATGGGACGTCGGCGGCGCCCATGTAAAGCTCGCCGCCTTCGGCCGCGACGGCCGCCTCGCGGCGGTGCGCATCGTCCCCTGCCCGGTGTGGAAGGGCGAGGCGCATCTCGCCGAAGCGGTGCGCAGCCTGCGCGCCGAATTCACCGCCGACGCCGCCTCCGCCGTCACCATGACCGCCGAGGTCGCCGATCTGTGGCCCGACCGGCGCGCAGGCGTGGTCGGCACCGCCGCCGTGCTGCTGCGCGAACTGGGCGGCGCGCCGCTCGCTCTGTTCGCCGGTCCGGAGGGCTTCGTGCCGGCCGAGCGGGCGGCCGAGCATGCCGACGCCATCGGTTCCGCCAACTGGTACGCCAGCGCCGCCGTGCTGTCGCACCTTTTGCCGGGCGGGGTGCTGCTCGACATCGGCTCGACCACCGCCGACATCATCCCCTTCGGCTCCGGCCGGGTGGCGGCGCGCGGCTTCACCGATGCCGAGCGGCTGGCGAACAACGAGCTGATCTATACCGGCGCCGTGCGTACCCCGGTCATGGCGCTCGCCACCGAGGCGCCGTTCAACGGGCGCTGGCTGCCGCTGATGGCCGAGCACTACGCCACCACGGCGGACGTCCACCGCCTCGCCGGCGACCTGCCCGAAGGCGCCGACCTGCATCCGAGCGCCGATGGCGGGCCGAAGACCGAGGAAGGCAGCGCCCGCCGGCTGCTGCGCATGGTCGGGCAGGACTTCAACCCGGCGACGCTGCCCAAGGCGAAGGCGCTGGCCCGCCATCTGGCCGAGGCGCAGACCCATCGCCTGTCCCGCGCGCTCGACTGCGTGGCCTCCGGCATGGAGGCTGAGCCGGAACTGATCGTCGGCGCCGGCGTCGGCCGCTTCCTCGCCGCGCGGCTCGCCGAGCGGCGCGCGAGCGCCTATCTCGACCTAGCCGACGTGCTGACCGACGACCCCGCCCTCGCCGGCCCGGCCGCCGACTGCGCCCCCGCCGTGGCGGTCGGCCTGCTCGCCGCCGCCCTCGCCTGATCCTTCACACCAGCCGGAAGTACCCCGCGATGTCCGATCGTATCTTCCTCCGAGGCGTCGAACTGCACGCCCATCACGGCCTGCATCCCGAGGAGGCGCGGCTCGGCCAGCGTTTCATCGTCGACATCGACTGGTGGCTGGACACCGGGCCGGCCGCCGCGCACGACAATTACAGCGAGACCGTCGGCTATGAGAAGGTGTTCGAGGTCATCCACGAGGTCTCCTCCGGCCACCGCTTCCACATTCTGGAAGCCTTCGCCCAGGCCATCGCGGATGCCGTGCTCGCGCGCTATCCGCGCGTCGAGAAGGTGCGCGTGGAAATCCACAAGCCTGCCGCCCCGATCGCCGGCATCTTCCGCGACGCCGGTGTCGACATCACCCGCACGCGCTGACCGAGGCCGCGGCGCCCCCTTCCGGTTGGCGCCGCGAGACCCCAATTGTTGCCCCACGCCCGCCCTTTGCCCCCGGGAGCCTGCCCATGCCGCGCGATGCCGTGACCCAGCCCGTCCGCCTCTCCGACTACCGGCCGCCGGACTGGCTCGTGGACACGGTGCATCTCGACGTGCGCCTCCACCCCACCGCGACGCGGATCCTCGCCCGGCTCGCCATGCGCCCGAACCCGCAGGGGCGCGAGGGCTCGCCCATCGTGCTCGACGGCGACGAGTTGTCGCTGAAGTCGCTGGCGCTCGACGGTGTGCCGCTGGCCGGCAACGCCTATGTGGCGACGGTTTCCGCGCTCACCCTGCTCGCCCCGCCGCAGCGCCCGCTCACGCTGGAGATCGAGACGGTCGTCGACCCCTCCGCCAACACCAAGCTGATGGGCCTCTACCGCTCCTCGGGCGCCTATTGCACCCAGTGCGAGGCCGAGGGCTTCCGCCGCATCACCTATTTCCCCGACCGGCCGGACGTGCTCGCCGTCTACACCGTGCGCCTTGAGGCCGAGCGCGAGGAGGCCCCCGTCCTGCTCGCCAACGGCAACCCGGTCGAGAGCGGCGCGGTGGAGGGCACGAGCCGCCACTATGCGGTCTGGCACGACCCGTGGCCCAAGCCTTCCTATCTCTTCGCCCTCGTCGGCGGGCAGCTGGACCGCATCGTGGAGGACTTCGTCACCGCCAGCGGCCGGAAGGTCGAGCTCGGCATCTATGTCGAGCCCGGCAAGACCAGGCGCGCCGGCTACGCCATGGACGCGCTGCGTCGCTCGCTGCGCTGGGACGAGGAGGCGTTCGGGCGCGAATACGACCTCGACGTGTTCAACATCGTGGCGGTCGCTGACTTCAACATGGGGGCGATGGAGAACAAGGGGCTCAACGTCTTCAACGACAAATACGTGCTGGCCAGCCCCGAGACGGCCACCGACGCTGACTATGCGAACATCGAGGCGATCATCGCCCACGAATATTTCCACAACTGGACCGGCAACCGCATCACCTGCCGCGACTGGTTCCAGCTCTGCCTGAAGGAAGGGCTTACCGTCTTCCGCGACCAGGAATTTTCCTCCGACCAGCGCTCGCGCGCGGTCAAGCGCATCGCCGATGTGCGCCTGCTGAAAAGCCACCAGTTCCCTGAGGATGCCGGCCCGCTGGCGCATCCCGTGCGCCCGGACACCTATCGCGAGATCAACAATTTCTACACGGCGACCGTCTACGAAAAGGGCGCCGAGGTCGTGCGCATGCTCAAGACGCTGCTGGGCGAGGACGGCTTCCGCACCGGCATGGACCTCTATTTCGAGCGCCATGACGGCGACGCGGCGACGGTGGAGGACTTCCTCGCCTGCTTTGCCGACGCCACCGGCACCGACCTGACGCAGTTCGCCCTGTGGTACGCGCAGTCGGGCACGCCCCGTCTCGCCGTCTCCGGCCATTGGGACGAGGCGGCGCGCAGCTTCCGGCTCGATGTCCAGCAGACGCTGGCGCCCACCCCGGGCCAGGACGTCAAGCAGCCGATGGTGATCCCGCTCGCGCTCGGCCTCGTCGGGCCGGACGGGCGCGACCTGCCGATGCGCCTCGACGACGGCACCAATGCCGAGCGCGGCGTGCTCATGGTCACGCAGGCGCGCCAGAGCTTCGTCTTCCGCGACGTGGCGCAGCGCCCGGTGCCCTCGCTCAACCGCGGCTTCTCGGCGCCGGTGAAGCTCGCCAGCAATCTGACGACCGACGATCTCGTCTTCCTCGCCCGCCACGATGCCGACCCGTTCAACCGCTTCGACGCCGGCCAGTCCATCGCCCTCGCCCATCTCGTGGAGGCGACGGCGGCCCACCGCGCCGGACGCCCGCTGCCGCCGCCGGACGCGCTGGTGGCGGCGCTCGGCGCGACGCTCGGGGACGGGTCGCTCGACCCGGCCTTCATCGCGCAGGCCCTCTCCGTGCCCTCGGAGAGCGACGTCGCCCGCGAGATCGGCGGCGATGTCGACCCGGACGCCATCCACGCCGCCCGCAGCGCGCTTCGCCGCGCGCTGGGCGAGGCGCTGGCACCGGCGCTGGAAGACGCATATGCGCGCCATGCCCCGTCCGGCCCCTATTCGCCCGACGCCGCCTCGGCCGGCCGCCGCGCGCTGCGCAATGCCAGCCTCGACCTGCTGGCCGCCACCGGCGCGGCGAGCGGCATCGCGCGGGCGCTCGCTCATTTCGAGCGCGCCGACAACATGACCGACCGCTTCCAGTCCCTCTCGGTGCTGGCCCACAGCGCGCCGGACGCGCGCGAGGCGGCGCTGGCGGCGTTCTACGCGCAGTTCCGCGACGACCCGCTGGTGGTCGACAAATGGCTCGCCCTGCAGGCGCAGATCGCCGAGCCGGGAGCGCTGGAACGCGTGCGCGGCCTCACCGCCCATCCGGCCTTCTCCTGGGGCAATCCCAACCGCGTGCGCTCGCTGATCGGCTCCTTCGCCGCCATCAACCAGACCCAGTTCAACCGGGCCGACGGTGCCGGGCATGACTTCGTGGCGGAGGCGGTGCTGGAGCTGGACGGGCGCAACCCGCAGGTGGCGGCGCGCCTCCTCGCCGCCTTCAAGAGCTGGCGCGCGCTGGAGCCGGTGCGGCGGGCCTCGGCCGAGCGGGCGCTGCGCCGCGTCGCCGCCCGCGAGGGGCTCTCGCCCGACGTGTCGGACATCGTCTCGCGCTCGCTCGACTGACCGTGCGCGGGCGCCCTGCGCCCGTTGGACACCTGTATAATAAACCCGCATGGGGAATTCCGGCGCGGCGCGAACAGGGCTATTGTGCGCTGCATCGGAGGAACACCGCTCCATGGGCAGTGACGCGTTCCCGCCATTCGATCCGACGCAGCCGGCGCGCGACGCCGCCTTCGCCAGCGCGCCCGTCGCGCTCTGCATCGTCGCCCGCGACTTGCGTCTGCTCGCGGTCAATGCGCGTCTGGCCGCGCTCGCCGGTGCGCCGGTCTGCGCCCTCGTCGGCCGCCCCGCCGACGATTTCCTGCCCGGCGCCTCGGCCCTCCTGAACCGCTGGTTCGACCGCATCGACGCCGGACGCGCACTGCACGATCAGGAGCTTTCCGAGCCGGGCGGCGAGCGCACCTTCCTGGTGTCGGCCGCCCCGCTTCTCGACGATGCCGGGTCGACGGCGGCGCTGTCCGTCGCGCTGACAGACATCACCCGCCGCCGCGAGCTGCGCGCCGCCCTCGCCCGCCGCGAGCGGCAGATCGGCGCGGCGCTGGAGAGCGCGGGCCAGTGGATATGGGAGCTCGACATCCCCACCGGCCGGGTCGCCCGTTCCCGGCACTGGCGCCGGGCCGTCGGCTACGCCACCGGCGAATTGTCCGACGAGGCCCAGCATACCGCGTGGAGCATCGTCCACCCGGAGGACCGCCCGGGCGTGATCCGGCGCTACGAGCAGGTGCTCGCGGGCACCAGCGAGGTGTTCGAGGCGGTCTACCGCATCGCCGACCGCTTCGGCCGCTGGCGCTGGATACTCGGGCGCGGCCGCATCGTCGCGCGCGATGCCAGCGGCAAGCCGCTGCGCCTGCTCGCCACCAGCGTCGACATCACCCGCCAGAAGCAGATCGAGGAAGAGCTGGAAGCCACGGTGCGCCAGCGCGAGCGGCTGGAGCGCGAGTTGGTCGAGGCCAATCGTCGCCTGACCGAACTGTCGGAGATGGACGCGCTGACCGAACTGCCCAACCGGCGCAAGTTCGACAAGGCGCTGGCGCGCGAACTCGGCCGCTCGGGCCGCAACGAACCGTCGCTGGCGCTGCTGATGATCGATGTCGACGACTTCAAGTCCTACAACGATCTCTACGGCCACATTGAGGGCGACGACTGCCTGCGGCGGATCGCCGAGGCCCTGCGCGGCTGCGCCGTCCGCCCGGCCGATCTCGTCACCCGCTATGGCGGCGAGGAGTTCGCCACCATCCTTCCCGATTCGACGAAGCACGATGGCGAGTCGGTGGCGACCGCCATGCTGCAGGCGGTGCGCGCGCTGCGCATTCCCCATGCCGGCAGCCCCGACGGCATCGTCACCGTCAGCATCGGCATCACGGTCCGCCACGCCGAGGCGGCCCCCGGCGGCCGCCGCACCGATCTCCTCGCCAGCGCCGACCGGGCGCTCTACGCGGCCAAGCAGGCCGGGCGAAACCGCATCCTCATCGCCGGCGTCGACGGCTCCATGTACCCGGTGCCGGTACCCGACGCCGCCGCGACCGACGCGACGCCGCCGGGCCCGGGCTGAGGCTCAGTACTCGACCACGCCGTCCAGCGCGTAGTGCTTGACGCTCTTGCGGTTGGCGATCAACTCGTCGACGGTCGGACGGCCGGTCATGGCGCGCTCCAGCGCGATCTTCATCGCCTCGTAATTGGTGCGGTACAGGTCCGCCTTGTCGAGGTTGGGATCCTCGGCGCAGCGCGGGTCCAGCCACACCATCACGATCATGCACAGCTCGTCCGCCTGCTCCTTCGGCAGGATGCCCTCGGCCAGCGCGTCGACGATGGCGTCGCCGATGGCGCCCTGCACCACGCCGCCGAGCAGGTCGACATATTCGAGCGTGTGGATGGTGGCCTTGGTGGTCATCATCGTCGCCGGGCGCACCTGCTGGTTCAGGTCGCGCACCACGAACATGCGGGTATGGCCCTGCACCTGCCCCATCATGGAGGCGAAGGCATGCCCGGCCGGGCCGCGCACCGAGCCGATCAGCACTTCGGGCATCGCGTCGGTGTACTGCCCCTCAGTGGCGAGCACGGTGGCCTCGCCGGTGCGGAACCAGATGTCGCTCATGTCGTCCTGTCTCCCTGCTGGCGCCCGGAACGGGGCGTCTGCGCATAGCACCGGGCGCCTCGGGCCGTCCATGCGGCGCGGTTGTCGCCTTGCGCCGCTTGCGCTGTCGGCGCCCGCCACACACCCCGGTGAGGCGCCCACCACCCAATGGTTGCGGAATCCTTAACTTGACTCCCAAGGACTCTGGACAGCGGGGGGTCGATTCGATTCAAATCGGGGTGATTCGGAGAGATGCGGCACATCGCTCCTGTCGTTTGGGATCGGGGTTGGGACTTCGGGGGAGGCCGGCGGATGGCTCGCGCCAACGCTGCAGGCGCGTCCGTGCGCGTACAAGCCATGAGAGGGCTTGCACGCTCGGTGGCGCGGCCTGCATATCAACGGCTGGTCGACGCCGAACCCTTCATGCGCAAGGCGGTGCCGGCGCTTATCATCGCCTTTATCGCCTCCATCGCCATCGCCGCCGTGGTGCAGATCCGCGCCTACCGCACCGACGCGATCGCCAATGCCAAGGACGAGCTGGCCCTGTTCGCCGCGGCAATCGCGAGCGAGACCGGTCGCCACGCCGCCGGCATCATCGCCCCCGACGCCCTGCTGCGCGAGAGCCTGCTGCCGCGCGCCGCCGAGGACGGGCGCCGCTACGGGCTGATCGACGCTTCCGGCAAGGTCGTTGCCACCCATGACGGCGCGCCGGCCGCCAGCGAGCAGATCGCCCAGCTTCTCGCCAACACCCAGGCCCTCGCCATCTTCGCCGAAAATGCCGGCGTGCTCGACGTGGTGATGCCGGACGGCTCGCCGGCGCTGGCCACGGTGCGAAACCTCTCGGGCGCGCCGATGCAGCTCGTGGTGGTGCAGCCGCTGTCCGGCGCGCTGGCGACCTGGCAGTCCGACACCATCCTCACCGTCACCCTGCTGTCGACCACCGGCGCGGTGCTGCTCATCCTCGGCTTCGCCTTCCACTGGCAGGCGACCCGCGCCCGCGAGGCGGACGGCATCTACGAGACGGTGCGCGCGCGCATCGACACCGCGCTGTCGCGCGGGCGCTGCGGCCTGTGGGACTGGGACATGGGGCGCGGGCGCATGTTCTGGTCGGAATCGATGTTCGAGATGCTCGGCCACGCCCCGCGCGACGAGCTGATCTCCTTCGGCGAGGTCGCCGGCCTCGTGCATCCCGACGACACCAACCTCTACGACATCGCCCGCGAGATCGCCGACAAGCCCGGCCGCACCATCGACCGGGTTTTCCGCATGAAGCACGCCGACGGCCACTGGGTATGGCTGCGCGCCCGTGCCGAAGTGGTGCCGCAGGAGAATGGCGAGCCCCCGCACCTCGTCGGCATCGCCGTCGACGTCACCGAGGAGCGCCGCCTCGCCGAGCGCACCGCCACCGCCGACATGCGCCTGCGCGACGCCATCGAGAGCATCTCCGAATCCTTCGTGCTGTGGGACAGCACGAACCGGCTGGTGATGTGCAATTCCAAGTTCCAGTCGCTGCACGGCATCGGCGACGCCAATGTGCAGCCGGGCGCCGAGTTCGAGGCCATCGCCTCGCTCGCCCGCCAGCCGGTGGTGCGCATTCCGCTGCGTCCCGAGGACCGGCCCGAGGAAGGCGCGCGCGCCTTCGAGGTGCAGCTGGAGGGCGGGCGCTGGCTCAAGGTCGCCGAGCGCCGCACCAAGGATGGCGGCTACGTCTCGGTCGGCACCGACATCACCGCGCTCAAGCGCCACGAAGAGCGCCTGATGGAAAGCGAGAAGCGGCTGATGGCGCTGGTCGCGGACCTGCGCAAATCGCAGCAGACGCTGGAACTTCAGGCGCTCCAGCTTGCCGAGCTGGCGCAGAACTACGCCGACGAGAAGACCAAGGCCGAGGACGCCAACCGCGCCAAGTCCGAATTCCTCGCCAATATGAGCCACGAACTGCGCACGCCGCTCAACGCCATCATCGGCTTCTCCGAGCTGATGGAAAGCGGGCTGTTCGGCCCGCTCGGCAGCGACAAGTACAATGAGTACTGCCGCGACATCCGCGATTCCGGCCGCTACCTGCTCGACGTCATCAACGACATTCTCGACATGTCCCGCATCGAGGCCGGGCGCGTGCAGCTCAGCCTCCAGCAGGTGCGGCTGGACGAGGTGGTCGAGGACGCCATCCGCGTCATGTCGGTACGCGCCGACGAGAAGCACCTCACCGTCACCGCCGATTCCGGCGAGCCGGCCACCATCGAGGCGGACCGGCGCGCGCTCAAGCAGATCGCGCTCAACCTGCTTTCCAACGCCATCAAGTTCACGCCCGAGAACGGCCGCGTCACCGTGCGCACCCGGCGCTCGGCCCATGCCGCCCTGCTGGTCATCGAGGATAGCGGCATCGGCATCCCCAAGAGCGCGCTGGCCAAGATCGGCCGGCCCTTCGAGCAGGTCGAGAGCCAGTTCACCAAGACCCACAAGGGCTCGGGGCTGGGCCTCGCCATCGCCAAGTCGCTGGTCGAGCTGCATGGCGGCTCGATGCGCATCCGCTCCTCGGAAGCCGTCGGCACCACCGTCGTCGTCCGCCTGCCGGTGGCCGGACGTCCGGCGCTGCAATATCGCTCTGGCCGCGCGGCCCCGGCCGAATAAGATCGCCGCATGAGCGCGCATTCCCCCATGGAGGAAGCCTCCGTCGACTGCGTCGTCGCCGGCGCCGGCGTGGTCGGCCTCGCCATCGCCCGCGCGCTGGCGCTGAAGGGCCGCGAGGTGCTGGTGCTGGAGGCGACCGGGCTCGTCGGCTCGGAAACCTCGGCGCGCAACAGCGAGGTGATCCATGCCGGCATCTACTACGCTCCCGGCACGCTCAAGGCCCGGCTGTGCGTGGAGGGCCGCCATGCGCTCTACGCCTATTGCGCCGCGCGCGGCGTGCCGCACCGCAACTGCGGCAAGCTGATCGTCGCCGCCAGCCCCGCCGAGACCGAGAGGCTCGGCGCCATCGACGCCCATGCGCGCGCCTGCGGCGTCGACGACCTTGCCCCGCTGACCGGGGCGCGGGCCCGCGCGCTGGAGCCGGCGCTGAACGCCGAGGCCGCGCTGCTCTCCCCCTCCACCGGCATCATCGACAGCCACGCGCTGATGCTGGCCTATCGCGGCGATCTGGAGGACGCCGGCGGCATGATCGCCTTCAACGCGCCGATCCTCTCCGGCGAGGTGACGGCGGAGGGCTTCGCGCTCGATGTCGGCGGCGCCGAGCCGATGCGGCTTTCCTGCACGCATTTCATCAACGCCGCCGGCCATGGCGCCGTGCCGCTCGCCCGCGCGCTCAGGGGAATTCCGGCCGAGGCGGTCCCGGACGCGTGGTTCTGCAAGGGCTCCTATTTCACCCTGTCCGGCCGGGCGCCGTTCTCCCGCCTCGTCTATCCCGTGCCCGAGCAGGCCGGGCTCGGCGTGCACCTGACGCTCGATCTCGGCGGGCAGGCCCGTTTCGGGCCGGACACCGAATGGGTCGACGGTCTCGACTACGCTGTCGATCCGGCGCGCGGGGAAAAGTTCTATGCCGCCATCCGCCGCTACTGGCCGGCGTTGCCGGACGGCGCGCTGAACCCGGCCTATGCCGGCATCCGGCCAAAGATCGTGCCGGCCGGCGCCCCGGCGGCGGATTTCCGCATCGACGGGCCGGCCGAGCATGGCGTGCCGGGTCTGGTGCAGCTGTTCGGCATCGAATCCCCCGGCCTCACCGCCAGCCTCGCCATCGCCGACCGGGTGGCGGAAAAGCTGGGCTAAGCCCGCCTGCGCCGGCGCTTGGGCTCGGCGGCGAGCAGCCGCTCGAAGGCGGCGCGGACCTGGCTCTGCGTCTCGAACAGATGCGCTTCCAGCGTCGAGAAATCCGGCATCGCGCCCGCCCGCGCCAGCAGACGGCGCAGCGCCGGGCTGGATTCGGCCGGCTTGAACGGGCCGGACAGCGCGAGGCGCAACACCTGCGTCAGGTCATGCATCAACCGGCAGGCATCGCCGAGCAGATGGCCGTCCAGCACGTCGATCAGCCCGGCCTGCGCCGCGTGCCCGATCACCTTCAGCGTCGAGGTGTCGACGATGCGCGGCTCCTGCCGGGCATGGGCGAGCACGAGGTATTGGGCGATGAACTCGATGTCGATCAGCCCGCCGCGCGCATATTTGAGATCCCACGGGTCGTCGTCGCCCTTCTCGTCGGCGATGGCGCCGCGCATGTCGACGATATCGGCGGCCAGACGGTGCGGCTCCCGCGCCCGGCGCAGCACCTTGGCGATGGCGTCTTCCACCCGGCCGCGAAAGGCGGGCGAGGCCGTGACCACGCGGGCCCGGGTCAGCGCCATGTGCTCCCAGGTCCAGGCTTCCTCGACCTGATAGGTCTCGAAGCGCGGCAGGCTGGTCGCCACCGGGCCGGCGCGCCCGGAGGGACGCAGGCGCAGATCGACCTCGTAGAGCTGGCCGGCATTGGTCGGCGTGGTCAGCGCGCTGACCAGGCGCTGGGTCAGGCGGGCGAAATACTGCGCGCCGTAGAGCGGGCGCGGGCCGTCGCTCTCGGGGTGCTCGGCGTCGAAATCGTAGAGCACGATCAGATCGAGGTCGGACCCGGCGGTCATCTCCCGCCCGCCGAGCTTGCCCATGGCCAGCACCGCCACCTCGGCGCCGGGAACGGTGCCGTGCGCCTCGCGGAAGCGGGCCGTCACCGCCGCGCCGAGCGCGCGGATGATCACATCGGCGAGCCGCGCGAAGGCTTCCCCGGCGCGCGCCGCCGGCAGCGTGCCGGAGAGGATGCGCACGCCGATCAGCACATGCTGTTCCTGCCCGAAGCGCCGTGCGCGGTCGAGCAGGTCCTCCTCGTCCTCGGCCAGGGCGAGATCGGCGGCGAGGCGCGCGGCGAGTTCCGGCTCGTCCGGCAGCTTGCCGAAGAAGGCCGGGTCGAGCAGCGCGTCGATCAGTGTCGGCCGGTGCGCCAGCATCTCGCCGAGGCGCGGGGCGGTGCCGAGAATGGTGGCCAGCAGGCGCACCAGATCCGGGTTGAGCCGCAGCGCCGGCAGCAGGCGCAGCGCGCTCGGCAGGGCGCGGAAGAAGCGGTCGGCGGCGTTGAGGCCGGCATCGGGGGCGCCCCCGCGCGCCAGCGCGTCGACCAGCAGCGGCACGACGGCTTCCATTTCCTCGCGCACGCCGGGCGGGCGCAGGGCGCGCGGCTCGCCGGCCAGCCAGGCCCGCACCGTCGCGCTCGCCGCCTTGGGGTCGGCATAGCCGAGCCGGTGCAGCGTCGCCAGCGTCTCGCGGTCGTCCTTGCCGCGCGGGAAGTTGAGCGCCCCCTCCACCGCCGCGCGCGGGCGGGCATCCTCGAAGAGGCGGGAATAATGGTCCTGCACGCGGGTGAGCCGCTCGGTCAGCGCGGCGGCGAAGCTCTCGCGGTCCTCATAGCCCATGAAGCGGGCGAAGCCGGCAAGCGTCTCGGCGCTCTCGGGTAAAGTGTGGGTCTGCGCATCGGCGACCATCTGCAGCCGGTGCTCGACACGGCGCAGATAATGATAGGCCTCGTCGAGTTCGGTGCGCGCGGCCTCGCCGATCCAGCCCGCCTGCGCCAGCACGCCAAGCGCCTCCAGCGTGCGCGGGGTGCGCAGGCGCGGGTCGCGGCCGCCGGCGATGAGCTGCTGGGTCTGCACGAAGAACTCGATCTCGCGGATGCCGCCGCGCCCGAGCTTCACATTGTGCCCCTCGACCGCGATGGCCCCGTGGCCGCGAAAGGCGTGGATGTCCTGCTTCATCGCGTGGACATCGGCCACCGCCGCATAGTCGAGCGCGCGCCGCCAGACGAAGGGCATCATGTGCTTGAGGAAGCCCTGCCCCAGTTCGAGGTCGCCGGCGATGGGCCGCGCCTTGATATAGGCGGCGCGCTCCCAGGTGGCGCCTTCGCGCTCGTAATAGTCGAGCGCGGCGTCCACCGAGAGCGCGGCGGGGGTGGAGGCGGGGTCGGGGCGCAGCCGCAGGTCGACGCGGGCGACATAGCCCTCGCCCGTGCGCTCCTGGATCAGCTTCACCAGACGCTGCGTCAGCCGCACGAAGAACGGGCCGGCCTCGACATCCTTGCCGAGCGGGGCTGCGTCGGGGTCGTAGAGCACGATCAGGTCGACATCGCTCGAATAGTTCAGCTCACGCGCGCCGTGCTTGCCCATGGCGAGCACGGTATAGCCAAGCCCGGTGGCGGCGGCCTTCTTCAGCTTGCGGGCCGCAACCGCCTCGCGGACGAGGAAGTCGACCGCCTGCGCGATGCAGGCATCGGCCGTCGCGGTCAGTTCGGCGGTCACGGCGGCAAGGTCGAACACGCCGCCAATGTCGGCCAGCGCCACGGCGAGCGCGGTCTCGGCGCGCAGCCGGCGCAGCGCCGCCATCGCCAGCGCCTCGTCGTCGCTCGCCATCACCTCCGCCGCCATGGCGGCGCGGGCGGCGGCCAGCGCCTCGACGGGATCGCTCTCCAGCAGGCGGGCCAGCCGGGCGGGATCGACGCGGATGAGTTCGGTGAGGAAGGGCGAATGGGCGGCGACGCCGGCCAGCACCGCCCGCGCCTGCGGATACGCGGCCATCTGCGCGTCGAGGCGCGCGCGCACCTGTGGCGGCGCATCGGCGAGCGCGTCCCTCAGCGCGGCGGAAAGGCGCGAGGGCACGGCAAAGCCCGGCTCCCGGCGCAGCCGCGCCGCAAGGCCGTTCCCGGGGCCCTTCGCAGGACCGTTCGCCTCGTCGTCCGCCGTCTTCGAAACGCGCCGTGCCGCCATCCGTGCGCCGCCTCCCCCGCTGCGGCTATCCTTACGCCAATCTGGTTGCCGAAAGCTGAGGGGCGCGCGCTCAGCCTGCCCGCTCGGCCTCGGAGAGGTCGAGCGGCAGGTCGACAACGATCTTCAGGCCCGGATCGTTGCCTTCCAGCGACAGTGTGCCGCCATGCAGCCGCACCACCGCCGCCACCAGCGACAGGCCGAGCCCGAAGCCCGGCCGTGTCCGGCTCGCCTCCAGCCGCACGAAACGCTCCAGCACGCGCGGACGGTCCGCCGCATCGATGCCGGGGCCGCGGTCGGCGACGACGAGGCGCACCCGGTCGCCCTCGCGCCGGGCGGCGAGCGTCACCTCGCGCCGCTCGCCGGGCACTTCCGGGGCGCTGTACTTGATGGCGTTGTCCATCATGTTGGAGAGCGCCTGCGCCACCAGCTCGCGCACGCCATGCACCGGCAGCGGCCCGGGCGCGTCGACCACGATGTCGAGCCCGCTCTCGTCGGCCACCGGCTCGTAGAGTTCGGCGACGCTGGCCACCGTGTCGGCGAGGTCGAAGCGCACCATCGAGGCGCGCGCCTGCCCCGCCTCGGCGCGGGCGATCATCAGCAGGGCGTCGAAGGTGCGGATGAGACCGTCGGATTCCTCGATGGTCTGCTCGGTCGCCAGCCGCCATTCCGGCTCGCTGCCGGCGGTGCGCAGCGCGTCCTCGGCCCGGTTGCGCAGGCGGGTCAGCGGCGTCTTGAGGTCGTGGGCGATGTTGTCGGAAACTTCCTTCAGCCCCGCCATCAGCGCCTCGATGCGGTCCAGCATGGCGTTGAGGCTGAGCGCGAGGCGGTCGAACTCGTCGCCGGTATTGGCCACGGACAGCCGGCCGGACAGGTCGCCGGCCATGATGCCGTCGGAAATCGCCGTCATCTGGTCGATGCGCTTGAGCACGCGCCGCGTCACGAACAGGCCGCCGGCCACGCCCAGCACCACGAGCAGCGCCAGACCCCAGACGGCCGGGCCGATGATGATCTGGCGCAGTTCCTCGCGCTCCACGATGTCACGGCCCACCAGCACGCGGAACTCGCCCGGCAGCAGGATGACGTGCACCAGCGCCCGGCTCGGCGCGGCGGCGGCTTCCTCCGAGCGCAGATAGTCGATCTCCCGCCAGCCCTGCTTGTCGAGAAAGCTCAGCGGCAGGTTCAGCACATTGCCGGCCAGCGGGTCGCCGCTGAAGCTGGTGACGAGCAGCAGCCCGGCATCGGGCGCGCGGGCGCGGCGGTTGACCACCTGCACCACGCGCGCGATGCCGCCGCGCTCGAACTGCGCCTCGATGTAGCGCGAATCCGCCTCGATCGCCTCCACCGCCTGCCGCGTCACCAGCCGCTGCGTGTGCCAGCCCAGATAGGCGATGACCGAGCCGGCGAAGATCGCGAAGACGAACAGATAGGCCGCGATCAGCTTGAACGCGGTGGTGCGGATGAGCTTACCGAGCGCCGTCACGGACGATGTATCCCGCGCCGCGCACCGTATGGAGCAGCGGCGGATCGAAGCCCTTGTCGATCTTGGAGCGCAGCCGCGAGACATGCACGTCGATGACGTTGGTCTGCGGATCGAAATGGTAGTCCCACACATTCTCCAGCAGCATGGTGCGCGTCACCACCTGCCCGGCGTGGCGCATGAGAAATTCGAGCAGCCGGAACTCGCGCGGCTGCAGCACGATCTCTTGGCCTCCGCGGGTGCAGCGATGCGCCAGCCGGTCGAGTTCGAGGTCGGCGACGCGGTACACGGTGTCGGTCGCCTGCGGGCCGCCGCGCCGCGCCAGCGCCTCGACGCGGGCCAGCAGCTCGGAAAAGGCATAGGGCTTGGGCACATAATCGTCGCCGCCGGCGCGCAGGCCGGTCACGCGGTCGTCGACCTGGCCGAGCGCCGAGAGGATGAGCGCCGGCGTCTTGTCGCCGCGCCCGCGCAGCTCGGTGATCAGCGACAGGCCGTCGCGGCGGGGCAGCATGCGGTCGACCACCAGCACGTCGTAACCGCCGTCGAGCGCATGGGCGAGGCCCGCCTCGCCGTCCGACGCCACGTCGGCGACGTGGCCCGCCTCGCGAAACGCCTTGCGCAGATACTCGGCGGCATCACGGTCGTCCTCGACGATCAGCAGGCGCATGGGGGACTCTTGGTCGGACTCGCGTTTGGCCCGCCGGACATCCGCGAGGTCGATGACGGGGCCGTCAAAGACCCGGCCGTCGTGCCGCGACGCGGAATCGGGGGCGGCGGTGGGATTCGAATTCGTCTCCATGTACGTCATTTCGAGCCTCGCGCCTATCTCGGTGCCTCACGGACAGTGCGTCCGCGCACCCGCTAAAAAGAAGGCGCGGGAAGCCCTTTCGGACTCCCCGCGCCACCGAACCGGCCGCGGCCCAAGGGGCGACGGAACGAGCCGCAGCCGGAACTCTCAGATCAGCCGCGCTGCTCGCCGAGGGAGATGGCGACGAAGCGGGTGCCCTGCTCGGACTTGACGCGCATCAGGACGGCCTTGCGGTTGTCCTTCTTGGCGGTGGCGAGGCCATCGCGCACGTCGGCCGGGGTCATGACCGGCTTGCCGGCCACATCGAGGATGACGTCGCCCGCCTTCAGGCCGCGCTCGGCGCCCGGGCCGTTCGGGTCGACCTCGGTGATCACCACGCCCTGGTCGCCGGCACCGGCGACACCCTTGGCGGGGGCCAGCGAGAGACCGAGGCGCGGCACGCCATGGGTGCCCGGCTCGGCGTCGCCGCCCTTCTTGTCGACGGAGGCGACGTCAGTCGGCAGCTGCTCGAGCGTCACCGGGACGGTGATCGACTTGCCGTCGCGCAGCACGCTCAGCTTCACCGTGACGCCCGGCTTCTTGCGGGCGATCTCACGCGACATCTCGCGGGAGTCCTTGATGGTCTCGCCGTCGATCGCGGTCACGATATCGCCGGGCTTGAGGCCGGCCTTGTCGCCGGGGGTGCCGGGCTGCACCTGGGCGATCAGCGCGCCGTCGGTCTCCTTGAGGTCCATCGCCTCGGCGACCTCGTCGCTGACCGGCTGGATCTGCACGCCGACATAGCCGCGCGCCACCTGGCCGCCGGACTTCAGCGCCTCGACCACCTCGGAGACGGTCTCGGAGGGAATGGCGAAGGCGATGCCGACATTGCCGCCCGAGGGGGAGACGATGGCGGTGTTGACGCCGATCACCTCGCCGTCGAGGCCGAAGGTCGGGCCGCCCGAATTGCCGCGGTTGATCGGAGCGTCGATCTGGAGGAAGTCGTCATACGGGCCCGAGCCGATGTCGCGGCCACGCGCCGAGACGATGCCCGCCGTGACGGTGCCGCCGAGGCCGAACGGGTTGCCGACCGCGACCACCCAGTCGCCGACGCGCGGGGCCTTCTCGGCCAGCTTCACCCACGGGAAGTTCGACTTGCCATCGACCTTCAGCAGCGCGACGTCGGTGCGCGGATCGGTGCCGATCACCTTGGCGGTGAAGGTCTTGCCGTCCGTGGTGGTGATGTCGACTTCCGAGGCGCCGTCGACCACGTGGTTGTTGGTCACGACATAGCCGTCGGCGGAGATGAAGAAGCCGGAACCCTGGCCGACGACGGCGCGATGGCCGGGGCCGCGGCGCGGGCCCATGTCGGGGCCGCCGGGGCCACCCTGGCCGCCGAAGCCGAAGCGGCGCATGAAGCGCTCGATCTGCGGGGGAACGTTCTGGTTGCCCATGCCCTCGTCGTCATTGGCGGCGACTTCGTCCTGGTCCTTCTTCACCTTCACGCTGACGACGGCGGGCGAGACCTTCTCGACGATGTCGGCGAAGGAGAACGTGCCGGCCGCCTGATTGGTGGTCAGCTGGGCAGCGGCCGGGGTGATGGCCTCGGGAAGCACCAGCGCGCCGAAGGCGCCGCCGGCCAGCGCCAGCGTGAACACGCCGGCGAGCAGCCGGGAGCGGCTGTGGCGCAGCGTGGAGGACGAAGGGGTGCGGGTCTGGTTGAGCGCGTTGCGCGGCATGTGTCGTTCCTCGTTCGACAAATCACTCTCCCCTCAGGGAGCGTTGACGAGGAACCTAGAGAGCGTCGCCTTAACGCAGGCTGGCGGCGGCGTTAAAGTTTCGTAACGTCCGGTGCGGCCTCGCCGAGCGCCGCGCGCAGGCGCGCCTCCTCCTCCGGCGAGAGCGGGACGACCGCCTCCGAGGGGGCGGCGCGGCGCCGGTAGGCGACGAAAAGGCCGATCCCGCCGACCAGCAGCACCGCGAAGGGCGCCAGCCACAGGATGACATTGGCGCCGTGCCAGGTCGGGCGCAGCAGCACGAACTCGCCATAGCGCGAGACCAGATAGTCCATCACCTCGCGGTCGCTGTCGCCGGCGGCGATGCGCTCGCGCACCAGCAGGCGCAGGTCGCGCGCCAGCGGGGCGTTGGAATCGTCGATCGACTGGTTCTGGCAGACCATGCAGCGCAGCTCGACGGAGAGGGCGCGCGCACGCGCCTCCTGCGCCGCATCGGGCAGAACCTCGTCAGGCTGCACCGCCGCCGCCGGGCCGGCGAGCAGCAGGGCCAGCAGGAGGGCGGCCCCGACGGACCGAAACAATCGCGTCATTCGGCGGCTTCCGTCAGGACTTCAGGCGCCAGCTTCTCGCGCGCCTGCAGCAGTTCCAGCGCGAGGATATGACCCTGCGCGTCATAATCGAGCACGACGCCAGGCGACACTTCCTCGCTGTCGACGACGGTGCCCGCGCTGAAGCGGACATAAAGCGCATTCGCCTCGGGATCATATTTGAGTTTCATCGCCGCGCTCCGCGATCAAAGAAGGCCGTGACGACGAACGCCGCGCCGCCGGCCGGCCGGTAGACTACACGCAAAATCCGCCCATCGCGCTCGGGGATCGCCCCGAAGGCCCGCAGGAGGGACGGGTCGCCGGGGTCCGCTTCCACGCGCTCCGGCGCATCCAGCGTGCGCTCGACCCAGCTCATCTCGATGCCCCGTTCGGCCATCGCGACCTTCGCATGGTCACTGAGGCGAAAATCCGCCACGCCTCACTCCGCCGGCACCGGCGCGGCCGGGTCGGGCTTTTCCTCCGGCCGGGCCTTCGGCTTCTTCGCCGGCTTGGGCGCGCCGACGCGCAGGCGCCGGTCGCTCAGCGACAGCACCCCGCCCAGCGCCATCACCAGCGCGCCGATCCAGATCAGCGTCACCAGCGGCTTCCAGTAGGCGCGCACGCCCACCGCCCCGCCGGGCAGTTCGTCGCCGACGCTCACATAGAGCTGGCTGAAGCCGATGGTGCGGATGCCGGCCTCGGTGGTCGGCATGTTGCGGGCGGTGAACAGGCGCTTGGCCGATTCGATGGTGCCGACCTCAGCGCCGCCGCGCCGCACCGAGAACACCCCGACCAGATCGCGGTAGTTCGGCCCGGTGCGCGGCTCCAGCCGGTCGAGGGTGAGTTCGTAGCCGCCGACCTCGAAGCTGCCGCCGACCTTGACGCCGGTGATGCGCTCGGCGTTCCAGTTGGTCTCGGCGATGATGCCGAACAAGCAGATGCCCACGCCCGCATGGGCCAGCGCCCCGCCGAAGGCCGAACGCGGCAGGCCGCGCAGCCGGGCGAAGGCGGTCGCCAGCGGCAGCCGGCCGAAGCCGGCGCGCTCGACGATCTCAACCGCGGCGCCGATGACGACGAAGGCCGCCAGCCCCATGCCGAAGGGCGCCAGCAGCGGCCCGCCGCCCTGCGCCCAGGCGGCAATGGCGGCGGCGAGGATGGCGGCGCCGAAGGCCAGCATCAGGCGCTGGCTCGCCCCGGCGAGGTCGCCGCGCTTCCAGGCCAGCAGCGGGCCGAACGGCATGGCGAAGGCGACGGGGAGCATCAGCGCGCCGACCGTCAGGTTGAAATAGGGCGGGCCGACGGTGATCTTCTCGCCGTTGAAGGCTTCCAGCGCCAGCGGGTAGAGCGTGCCCACCAGCACGGCGGCGGCGGCGGCGGTCAGCAGCAGGTTGTTCAGCACCAGCGCGCCCTCGCGCGAGACCGGCGCGAACAGGCCGCCCTGGCGCAGCATCGGCGCCCTCAGCGCGTAGAGCGCCAGCGAGCCGCCGATGAAGAAGATCAGGATGCCGAGGATGAACACGCCGCGCGAGGGATCGGTGGCGAAGGCGTGCACCGAGGTCAGCACGCCCGAGCGCACGAGGAAGGTGCCGAGCAGCGACAGCGAGAAGGCGAGGATGGCCAGCAGCACGGTCCACACCTTCAGCGCGTCGCGCTTTTCCATCACCACGGCGGAATGGATCAGCGCGGTGCCGGCGAACCACGGCATCAGCGAGGCGTTCTCCACCGGGTCCCAGAACCACCAGCCGCCCCAGCCCAGCTCGTAATAGGCCCAGTAGGAGCCCATCGCGATGCCGAGCGTCAGGAAGCCCCACGCCGCCAGCGCCCAGGGCCGCACCCAGCGCGCCCAGGCGGCGTCGATGCGCCCCTCGATCAGCGCCGCGACGGCGAAGGCGAAGGTGATGGAGAAGCCGACATAGCCGAGATAGAGCAGCGGCGGATGGATGGCGAGGCCGATATCCTGAAGGATCGGGTTGAGGTCGTTGCCCTCGGCCGGCGGCGGCACCACCCGGGCGAAGGGGTTCGAGGTCAGCAGGATGAACAGCAGGAAGGCGACCGCCACCGAGCCCTGCACGCCGAGCACATTGGCCTTGAGCCGCTCCGGCAGATTGGAGCCGAAGAGCGCCACCAGCGCCCCGAAAATGGCCAGCACCAGAACCCAGAGCAGCATCGAGCCCTCATGGTTCCCCCATGTGCCGGTGATCCGGTACAGCAGCGGCTTGGCCGAATGCGAGTTCTCGACCACGTTCAGCACCGAGAAGTCGGACTGCACATAGGCGCTCACCAGCGCCGCGAAGGCGAGGGCGACGAAGCCGGCCAGCGCCAGCGCCAGCGCCGAGCCGACCCGCATCAGCGCCGCATCGCCCGTGCGCGCGCCCCAGATCGGGATCACCGTCATCAGGATGGCGACGGCGAGCGAGAGGACGAGGGCGTAATGGCCGAATTCCGGGTTCATGCGAACACCCTTCCCTGCCGGCGGGCATGCTTCGCGGCTGCCTCGCCCATGAAGCCGTCATCCCGGACGGCCGCCAGGCCGATCCGGGAGCGCGTGCCGATGATGGCGCAGGAACCGGCAGCCGATCCCGGCTCGCGGCTGCGCCGCGTCCGGGACGACGCCGAAAAAAGGCGGCGCGGAAAAACCCTCACGGCTTGCCCTCCCCTTCCTTCCACACGCCCTGCTTCTTGAGGGCGTCGGCGACTTCCTTGGGCATGTAGTTCTCGTCGTGCTTGGCCAGCACGCTGTCGGCGCGGAAGGTGCCGTCGGGCGCCATGGTACCCTCGGCGATCACGCCCTGTCCCTCGCGGAAGAGGTCGGGCAGCAGGCCGACATAGTTCACGGCGAGATCGGCCCCGCCATCCGTCACCACGAAGCGCACATGGGTGTTGTCGGACTTCACGACGCTGCCGTCCTTCACCAGCCCGCCGAGCCGCAGCCGGGTGCCCGGCGCGGTGCGCTCGGCGGCGATGTCGCTCGGCGAGCGGAAGAACACGATGGTGTCGTTCAGCGCGAACAGCACGAGGCCGGCGGCCAGCGCCAGCGTACCGAGCGCGCCGGAGATCAGCAGAAGGCGGCGTCCCTTGCGGGTCATGGCGTCAGCTCCCGAGGCCGAGTTCGCGGGCCAGCGCGTCGATGCGCCCGAGCGCGCCGTCATCCTTGGCGAAGTGGGTGCGGGCCTGCGCGGCGGCGGCCTTCGCCTTGTCGGCCTCGCCGAGCACGTTCCAGGCGCGCATCAGCCGCAGCCAGCCCTCGATGTCGTCGCCGTCCTGCGCCAGCCGGTCGGACAGGCGCTGGACCATGTCGCGCACCATCTGCTGGCGCTGTTCCGGGGTGAGGTTCTCGGCTGCCGCCACGTCGGCGGCGCCGGGACCCGACCCTTGCCCCGGCGCCTGCGCGGCCGCCGGCGGCGGAGCGCCGACGCGGGTAAGGGATTCGCGCACCAGCCCGAGCCAGGGCGCGTCGGGCGGCGAATCGGCCGCCAGCGCGCCCCAGATGCGCGCGGCCTCGGCCGGCTGGCCGTCCTGCTCGGCGGCGAGGCCGAGGAAATAACGCGCCTTGGGATCGCCTGGCGACGCGGCAAGCGCCGCCTGGAAGGCGGCCTTGGCCTCGGTCGTGACGACGCCGCCGGCCTGCGCGACCAGCGCCTCGCCGAGTCCGGTCTGGCGCTGCGGCGAGGAGCCCAGCAGGCGGATGGCGGTGTTCCACGCCCGCACCGCATCGTCGATGCGGCCGAGCCGGGCATAGATCGGCGCCACCACCTCATAGCCGCGCCCGTCATCGGGGTTGGCTTCCAGATGGCCCTCGACCTTGCGGATCAGGATCGCGATGTCGGACTGGTCGGGGCGCGCCTCCAGACGCTGCGCCAGCGGCTGCGGCGGGTAGAGCGGGGAGCCGAGGAAGAAATAGAGCCCGCCGGCCAGCAGCGGCACCCCGATGAGCGCGATCACCGCGACCGCCCGGCGGCGCAGGTCCGCGCCACGGACAAAGGCGCCCCCCGCCTCGGTCTCGGCCGAGGCGCGCAGGATGCGGCGAGCGACCTCGGCCCGCGCCGCCTCGCCCTCGGCGCCGCCGATGAGACCGGAGGCGCGGTCGCGCTCGATCTCGGCGAGCTGGTCGCGGTAGACGGCAAGGTCCGCCTGCGCCGAGCCGGCCGGCACGACGCCCGCGCCGGTGCGCAACGGCCAGAGCACCGCCAGAACGGCGGCGGCGGTCATCAGCGAGAAGGCGATCCACAGCAGCATTAGTCTTCCTCTAATGCGCTGAGGTAGCCGACCGGGAGGCCGGCGCCAATCCGTATGCGCCCCAGTCGGATCGCCGCAGGCTCACAGTCGCGCGAGTCTGAGCGCGCCCTGCGTCAGCCCGCCACGGGTCGCGCGTCAGCCGGAAACCGGCGACCAGGTGCCGTCCGGGTTGCGGCAGGCGGTGCCGCGCGCGGTCTGCGGCTGGCCGTTGATGTAGATGGTGTGGGTGAATTCGCGGCACTTGGGCGAGCCGCCGCGCGCATAGGTCGGGCCCGGCACGATGGTGCCGTAGGCGCCGCTCTCGCCGCGCCAGCTCACCGGCGCGCCGGGCGTGCCGTTCTCCAGCGCCTGGTTCTCGGCATCGCGGGCGCGGGCACGGTCCGCCTGGTCCAGCGCGTTGCCGATCGAGCCGCCGATGAGGCCGCCCACCGCCGCGCCGACAAGCGTGCTGGCGGTGTTGTGGCCGACGACCTGTCCGATCACGCCGCCCGCCACCGCGCCGATGGCCGCTCCGCCCACGGTGTTCGGATTCTCCTGGGCGGTGCTGCAGCCCGCCAGGACACCGCCGATGAGGCCAATGGCCACGAGATGGTGTGCGCGCATGAAAAGAGACCCTCCGGCTCGCTCAAGGAATGAATGGCACCAAGCGAGAGGAATAGGGCGAAAGCGCGGCCCCGTCACCTGTAGCGTGACACCTCAGGCCGCCGGAAGCCGCACGACGCAGCGCAGCCCGCCGAAGGGCGAGCGGTCGAGCGACAGCCGCCCGCCATAGAGCGCGGCGAGTTCCGACACGATGGAAAGCCCCAGCCCGGAGCCCGGCACGGTCTCGTCGAGCCGCTTGCCGCGCTTGAGCGCCTCGGCCTGTTCGGCCGGGGTCAGGCCCGGCCCGTCATCGTCGATGACGATCTCGAAATAGGCCCGCTCGCCTGGTGTCTCCGGCACCGGCGCCACCGCGATCTCGACCAGCGAGCGCGCCCATTTGCAGCCATTGTCGACGAGGTTTCCGAGGATTTCCTCAAGGTCCTGCCGCTCGCCGCGGAAGCGCACGCCGTCGGCGACCTCCGCCTCCACCGCGACGCCCTTGCCGCGATAGACCTTGCCGAGCGTGCCCGCCAGCCGCTCCACGATGGGGCCGACCTCCTCCACCGTGGTGACGACCGAGGCGCGCGCCGCCATGCGCGCGCGCTCGAGATGGTGCGCCACCTGCCCCTTCATGATCTCGGCCTGCTCGCCCACCTTACCGGCGAGCGCGTCGCCGGGCGCCAGCGAGGCGGTGCGCGCGGCCTCGTTCTGCAGCACGGAGATGGGGGTCTTCAGCGCATGGGCGAGATTGCCGACATGGGTGCGGGCGCGCTCGACGATTTCGCGATTGGTCTCGATCAGCGCGTTCACCTCCGCCGCCAGCGGGGCGATCTCGACGGGATAGTCGCCCTCGATGCGGTCGGCGCGGCCGGTACGCACGGCGTGCAGCGCGGCCAGCATGCGCTTGAGCGGGCGCAGGCCGAACAGCACCTGAAAGACAAGGGTGAGCAGGAAGGCCGCGCCAAGCACGGCGAGCGTCACCGCCAGCGCGCGGTCGAAGGCTTCCACCTCCTCCTCGATCTCGCCGGAATCGGCCGCCACCGCCACCGCGTAGCGCCCGTCCTCGCCAAGGTCGACGATACGCTCGACGATGCGCAGCTTCTGGTCCGCCGGACCCTTGCCATAGCCTTCGCGCAGGCCCGACAGGTCCGCCTGCCCCTCGCGCTCGAACAGCGGCGGCAGCGTGCCCTCGGGCAGCGAGCGCGAGGTCTTCACCTGCCGCGCCGGCCCGTCGGTGCGGGTGATCTGCCAGTACCAGCCGGAAATGGGGAAATTGAACAGCGGGTCGCCCAGCGTCGTCGGCTCCGGCATGGTGCCGGAGGCGGAATTGGCGACATCGGCCACGATGGTCTTGAGATAGACGTCGAGCCGCTGGTCGAAGGCGCGCTCCACCGCGTCGCGATAGACCTGATGCAGCGCGAAGCCGGTGATCAGCAGCACGCAGACGCTGACCACCGTCGCCGAGACGAACAGGCGTAGCGCCAGCGAGCCGGCGCGCATCAGCGCGGACCGTCCTGACGCGCGTTCTCCTGACGGGCATTCTCCGGCGGCACCAGCAGGTAGCCGAGCCCGCGCACGGTCTGGATCACGTCGACGTCGAGCTTCTTGCGCAGCCGGCCGACGAAGACCTCGATGGTGTTGGAATCGCGGTCGAAGTCCTGATCGTAGAGATGCTCGACCAGTTCGGTGCGCGAGACCACCCGCCCGGTATGGTGCATGAGATAGGCGAGCAGCCGATGCTCGTGCGAGGTCAGCTTCACCTGCTTGCCGTTCACCGTCACCCGGCCCGAGCGTGTGTCGAGCATGACCGGCCCGCAGGTCAGTTCGCTCGCCGCATGCCCGGCCGAGCGGCGCAGCAGCGCGCGCAGCCTCGCCAGCACCTCCTCCATGTGGAAGGGCTTGGCGACATAATCGTCGGCGCCGGCGTCGAAGCCTTGCACCTTGTCGCTCCAGCGGTCGCGCGCGGTGAGGATCAGCACCGGCATCTTGCGCCCCTCGCGGCGCCAGGCCTCCAGCACCGACAGCCCGTCCATCTTCGGCAGGCCGATGTCGAGCACCACGGCGTCGTAGGGCTCGGTATCGCCGAGGAAATGGCCCTCCTCGCCGTCATGGGCGCGGTCGACGGCATAGCCGGCATCGACCAGCGCCTCGTGGAGCTGCCGGTTGAGATCGGGATCGTCCTCGACAACGAGCAGGCGCACGTCCACTCCCCACGCTTGACCGCGCGACGCAGGCGCGGCGCGGGCAGAATGCCACCGCGCGGCGCGGATGTCAGGTGCGGGGTGCCTCGTCGTCTCCCGTCATCCCGGACAGCCGCCGGCCGATCCGGGATCGTCCCGCCGGCGGCGCACGATCCCGGCTCTTCGCTGCGCTGCGGCCGGGATGACGGCGTGAACCTATTTCCCGCCCCTCCACCCGCACAGTTCCCGACCTACCGCATTGTGCGCCTTCACCTGCCGGATGGTCGGGTCGGTGTCGGCGCGCGCCCAGCTTATGGGCCGGAAGGCGCCGCACGCGCCCCTAGTCGCGGCGGAAGGCGTCGTCGTCGCGCAGCCGGCCATCGACGCCATTGCGCCGGTCAGCGTCAGCACGCGCGCGATCCGCGCGCTCGATCGTCTCCACGACATCGCGTTCTCCCTCCAGCCGGCAGGCCTCGCGGCCCTCGCTGCGTCCCTTGAGATAAAGCCAGCCGGCCGCCGCCAGCGCGGCCAGCGCCAGCACGCCGGCCCGCCCGAGCGGGCTCGACAGCAGGGTCGACAGCAGGCTTGTCAGCACGCCGAGCAGCGCCGTCATCGCGCGCCCTCCCCGGCCGCGATGCGCCGGAGCGCGCCGTGCAGCGTCAGCCCGACGCCGGCCAGCACCAGCGCGGCGAACAGCCATTTCAGCGGGCCGGCATAGGCGGCGAGCGGGGCCAGCCGGTCGGCCTGCTCGGCCACCATGGCGCCGAGCGTGCCCGCCCCGGCGATCAGCCCGCCCGCCCCCTCCGGGGTGCGCGAGAGCCGCGTATCGGCGGGCCGCGCCTTGCCGCCGGCCCCCTCTGCAACCTGCGCGGGTGCGCCGCCGCGCGTCATCGCCCTGGCGGCCGCGCGCACCTCGCTCACGCGCCGGGTCCATCCGGCGCCGAAGGTCGGGAAGGTCCTCAGCGCGCGCAGCATGGCGAGCCGGCGCTCGCAGACCGCCTCGATGAGCGCGGCGGCATCCGCCCCGGCGAGCGCGGCCAGCGTCGCCTCGCCGACCTGCCCGTCGGCCGCCACGCCGAGCCCGCGCTGGAGCCATTTCGCCGCCTGCACCGGGCCGGAATGCACCGCCGCGTCGAACACGCAATAATCGACGCCGGCCGGCAGTTCGTCGGCGCGCACGGCTTCCCAGTACTGCCGGCGATAGATCGCCGCGACCTCGCCCGGCGCGATCAGGCGCACGGCGCGCACCTCCTCGCCGCGCCGGCAGCGCCAGCCGTCATAGACCCGCTGGGTGATGCCCTTCATGGTCGCCCCGCCGGGATCGGCGGGATGGTCGGCATAGCCGCCCTCATGCACGAGGACGCGCCTGATCGCCTCGTCGAAGCTCGACGCGGTCATGGTAAGCTCCCGCAACTGTGGATAACCGGGCGTTAACGATTCATTAACCACGACACTACCGGGACACGGTTGCGCCGCAGCGAAGTTTGCCGGACGATTTTGTCCTCACCGTTCAGTGGGTTCCGCGATCAGGGAGGTCCGCTCGGCATGGCCAGGGATGACAAGCTCGTCGACGATCTGAGGAGCATCTTCGACGATGCCCGCCGCAGCTCGGGACAGGTGCAGGCCGAGGCGCTGCTCGCCGCCGCGCCGATTGCGCTGCGCGGCGAGGCCCGCACCCTCGGCTACATGCGCGACCGGCTGACCCAGGAAAGCTACCGCGCCATCTGCCGCGCCATCGGCGACGAGCTGGACCGGCTCAATGGCGAGATCACCCGCCTGCGCCGCTTCGAGCGCATGGCGACCGTGGTCGAGGAAGCGCGCAGCCGCATCGCTGCCGGCCCGGTCCTGACCCCGCGTGCACCCGCGCCCCGGCCGTCGACGATCATCGGCCCCCGGCTGCCGGCGACGATGGCCGCGCGCGCCGGCACGGACGCGGCGGCGGGATCATCGACAGCGCCCGCCCCGGCGCCCCGCATCCTGTCCCGGCCGGCGGCACCCGCCCCGCGCCCGGCGCCGTCCGAAGCCCCCGGCCCGGCCGAATAGCGGCGCCGCCTCACGGCAGCAGCCGCGCCAGCGCCCGGTCGAGAGTGGCGATGTCCGGCGCGCCCTGCGCGAGGACGAAGGCCGCCAGCCCGCCGGAATGGAAGCTGGAGCCGAGGCCCGAGCCGACGCGGACCGGCAGGTTCTGGTCGGTGTCGGCGAAGGGCCCGGGACCGTGCCATGCGCCGGTAATGACGGCGCCGTCCACCGCCGCGTCGATCTGCGCCGTCACCGGGCGCCACCGGCCGATGATGCGGCGCCACGCCCCGCTGGCGATCGCCGGGCCGAGCACGTCGGCATAGGCATCCGTGTTCAGGCGCCGCCCTCCCGGCACGACGGCGGTCCCCACGGAGAGCTGCGCGCGGCTGACCACGCCGCCGCCGACCGCCGCGAACCCGATCATGCGGGTGCCGGCCAGATCGCGCAGCGCCACCGCCCCCATCGCGACCGCCGGCTGGGCGCGGGAGAAGCCGAGGCTGGCGGCGATTTCGAGAAAATCGTCGCTGCCGTCGAAGGTCATCGCCGGCCGGCCGCCCGGCCCGGTGCCGGGCACGCCGGCATTGACGAGGCGCGGCTGGTAGGCGGCGCCCGCCTGCTCGGCATGGCGCCCGTTGCCGCTCTGGTCGTACCAGGCGACGACATGGCCGGAGCCGGCGCCGACGAAGGCGAGCAGCGCCGCCATGTCGAGCCGCCGGCCGGCGAAGCCGATATCGGCCTGCGCGTCGTCGGTGGAACGCCGCACCCGCAGGCAGGGTCCGGCATAAGCGGAGAACAGCCGTTCCAGCCCGAACGCGGCATAGATCTGGCCGGCGAAGCCATCGAGCGGCGCGGGCGTGCCGGCCGGACGGCGGCGGGCGAGGTCGAGGGACATTCCGAGGGATGCCGCCATCTCAGTCGATCCGGTGGATGACGAGGCCGGCCGTGGTCCCGGTCGCCAGCACGCGCCGGACGAGGAATTCGAGCACGCTCGCCTGTCCCAGCGGCACCGGCAGGGTCAGCGGCGCGTCGTCCGCCGCGTCGAGCGGCAGGATGCGCACCTCCGCGCTCGCCAGCGTCGCCGGCACGAAGACGCGCAGGCGCGCATAGCGCGGCAGGTCGTTGGCGTCGTCCGGCACCACGAGCGCGCCGGAGCGGCCGAGCGCGGCGGGCGAGAGGGCGCGGCCCCGCCAGGGGTCCTTGGCGGCAGTGTAGGGCATGGGGGTCTCCCGCGGCTGATGTGGGGCTCAGATGTCGAAGGCGAGGTAGGAGAGGACGAGGCGCACCCGCCCCCCGGTGAAGGCGCCGCCCAGCGCGGTGACGCGCAGCGGCGTGTCGGCGTAGAAGGCCTGCGGGCCGATGACGCCGACATTGGTCGCCCCCGGCGCCACGCTTAGCAGCCCGCCGAATTTCGAGGTCTCCCCGGCGATGCCGACCTCATAGGCGGTGGCGCCGGTCACCGCCGCCAGCGTGCGGCTGGCGACGGCGAGGCCGATGGCGCGGTTCGGGATGGCGAGCGTGGCCTCGACGACGGCACCGGCGAGATCGAGCTCCTCCTCCGCCGCGCACAGCCGCACGCCGCCGCCGGGCGTGGCGGCGAGAAGATCGCGCCAGCCGATGCCGTCATGGGTCAGCGTGCGCCCCTCGGCCTCGACATAGGCGCGCCAGCCGGCGCCGGGGACGAGAAAGCGCCAGCCGGCGTCGTGGAGCGCCACCTCGCCCTCATGGCCGGCCCAGTCGCCGGTGGCGCCGGCCGCCACGATGTAGCGCTCGCCCGGCACGGGATCGGCCGGCGGGGAGGTGAGGCTGCGCTCGCGCACGCAAAGCTGCGCCAGCGCGTCGAGCCGCAGCAGCGCCTCGTTATGGGTCACGTGCTTCTGCGCCTGCGCCGCCGCGATCAGCGGCAGCGCCAGCAGGGGTGTCGTCTCGCTCATTTGGTTTCCTGTCGGTGGACGGGCGGTCAGGTCGCCAGCCGCGCCTCCAGCGCCGCCCCGGCGCCGACCTCGGCGGAAAGCTGGACGATGCGGACATCGAGGAAGGGCCGGGCGGCGCCGAAATCGGCGATCTCGTCGGCCGCCGCATAGGTGACGGACGGGCCGGAAGCGGCGAGGCGGCGCACCGCCTCTCCCCCGTCGAGGATGGCGACCTCATAGGCTTCGCCGCTCTCGCCGAGCGGCACCTCGACCAGATCCCAGGAATCCCCGCCCGTCCGCGTTCGCCGCGTCCAGCCGATCGTCACGCCTTCCGGCGTGCGGCGGGCGCGGGCATGCACGGGGGCGAGCGGGCGCAGCGCCTGCGGGCCGGCGACGGCGGCGATCTCGGCGACGGCGGGGTCGCCATGGTCGCGGTCGGCGCGGCCGACGCGCAACACCAGCGCGCGCCCGAGCATGTCGAGCCCGCCGGCGACGGGAATGAGATTGGCGTCGATCCGCATCAGCCGCGTGCCCGCCGGCCAGGCCATCGCGGCGCGGGCCTCGGTGCCGAGCTGGCCGCGCAGCAGGCCGGAAAGTCGCCAGCGCCGCGCGCCGGTCAGCTCGGCCTCGGCGAACTGGATCGCCTCCAACTCCCCGGAGGGCGCGATCAGCGCCAGCGCGTTCGCCCCGCCGAGCACCGCCTCCTCGCTGGCGGCGGCGATCAGCCCGCCGTCGAGTTCGATGTCGAGCGATGTCCGGTTCCAGCGCCAGCACGGGCCGGGCGGCAGATCGGTCAACGTTTCGCCCGTCACCGCCGGCGCAGGGATGGTGGCGACGCGCTCGAAGCTCGCCCCGTC
Organism: Ancylobacter sp. TS-1; assembly: GCF_009223885.1. NCBI lineage: Bacteria > Pseudomonadati > Pseudomonadota > Alphaproteobacteria > Hyphomicrobiales > Xanthobacteraceae > Ancylobacter > Ancylobacter sp. TS-1. Next base: position 114,485 of record NZ_CP045144.1, on the reverse strand, counting down.
CACCGCCCGCCACACGGCGAGGCTGCCCGGCCACGGCGCGAGGAAGGCGCCGAGCCACGCCAGCACCGGCGCGCCCTCCCCGCCCGGCAGCGGCAGGGCGAGAAGCTGCACCTGCGGCGGTCCCTCGCCCGCCGGCAGTTCGGGCGAGACCGGCCGGCCCGCCTGCACGGCAAGGTCGAACACGGCGGGGTCGATGCTGCGCGCGCTCACGAGGCGCGCCTCGCGGTCCTCGATGGCGGTGATCTCCAGAAGCCGCGCGCGCCCGTCGCGGTCCAGCCGCACAAGGTCGCCCGGCTCCAGCGCCAGATGCGAGGGCGGCAGCGTTAGGCTCGCCGTCTCGCGCCCGGCCCAGATATCCTGAAGAAAGCGGTCGGCCAGCCCCGCCGCGAAGCCGGGATCGGTCACCATGGCGACGTCGAGCCCGGTTGCCGCCTGCGCCGCCCCGGCGAGCCGGCGCGAGGAGGCGGTGGCGCGGCGGTAGTCGCCATTGCCGTCGACGAAGCCGAGCGTGGCGCTGGCGGGGAGTTCGCCCTCGGCGGCCCGCACGAGGCGAGGCGGGGCGATGCCCTCGCCGGCGGCGATGTCCTCATCGGTGAGAAGCGCGCGCACCCGCCCGCCGCGACGGCGCAGCGCCAGCCCCTCGCCGCGCTCGACGAGATCGAAGGCGAAGGCCTGCGCCAGCGGCTCCAGCGCGGCGCGTGCGGTCATCGGCCGGTCCACCACATAGCCGTCGACGACACCGGAAAGCGTCGCCGTGTCGATCTGGTCGACCCCGAAATCGGCCGCCAGCGCGGCGGTCAGCTCGGCCAGCGGGGCGGCGCCGAGCCGGCCGCTCAGCCAGTGGCCGGTGTCCCAGTTGGCTCCGTCCGCCCACACTTCGCGGGCGAGCGGAAAGACCGGGAAGGGCCGCGCGTCCCAGCTCCAGGCGAAGATCGACGCCGGCTCCACCATCCGCCCGCCGGGCAGCGCGGGCGCGGCCGGGTTGAGCGCAAGCGAACTGGCGAAGCCCGCCAGCGTCGCCTCGATCAGCCGGCGCTGCATCAGGTCGTCGCGCCGCCCGCTGGAGAAGGGCGGCAGGCCGCCATCGGCGGATTTGGCGTCGGGGAACACGCTCGGCCGGTTGGCGCCCTTGTCGACCGCCGGGCAGCCGATCTCGGTGAGACGCACCGGCTTTGAGCCCGGCACCCAGGCGGTCGGCGCCGCCTGCCGCACGCCGCCGACGCGCTCGTGATGGGCATGGCTCCACCAGCCCGCAACATCCTTCTGGCGAAACAGCCAGGGCTCGCCATAAGCCCCGTCGGTGATCGGCAGGCGCGCCTGCGCGGCGCGCGCATCCTCGTCCGGGTAGTACCAGTCGAAGGCCTCACCGCCGGCGAGATTGCCGGCGAGATAGGCGGGATCGTGCAGGCTCTCATGGTCCTGCGCGTCGAGATGGCCGTCGCCGTCGCGCCAATCGGCGAGCGGCGGGTACCAGTCGATGCCGATGAAATCGAGCGCGGGCGCCGCCCAGAGCGGATCGAGCGGGAAGCGAACCTCCGCCCCGCCATCGCGCACATGGGCGCCATATTCGGCCCAGTCGGCGGCATAGCCGACCCGGGTTCCCGCGCCGACCATGGTCTTCACCTGCCCCGCCAGCGCGGCGAAGGCGGCGGCGGCGGGATAGACGCCGGGCGCCGCGCGCACACGGGTCAGCGCCGCCATTTCCGAGCCGACGAGGATCGCCTCCACCCCGCCCGCCAGCACCGAGAGGCGGGCATAGTGCAGCACCATGCGGCGCAGCGACCATTCCTCCGGGCCGGAATAGACCACCCGCCCGCCGGCAATCGCGAAATCGCCCGCCTCGGCCGCGCCGAACAGGGCGGCGAGCTGCGCGCCGGCCTCGCCCGTGCCGTCCGGCGAGCCGGGCCGGCCGGGCGCGGGGTGGCAGGTGATGCGCCCGCGCCACGGGTACGCCGGCTGGCCGGGCTCCCCGCTCCACGGGTCGGGCCGCGTGTTGCCGGCGGGAATGTCCATCATCACGAAGGGATAGAGCGTCACCGCCAGCCCGCGCGCCTTCAGCGCCTTGATCGCCTCGACCACGCTGTCGTCGGAGGGCGTGCCGCCATAGGCCGGGCGCCCCTCGTGCTGACTGACGAGGGTGGCACTCTCGCGGGTCTGCCCGGCCACCCGCCAGACGACGGGAAAGGGCAGCATCTGCGTCGGCTTCACCCGCCGCTCGACGCCGGGCCGGATCGCGCAGACGCCGGCCCGCAGATCGTCGCCGAACCAGCTCACCACCAGCGCCACGCGCTCGATGTTCGGGCAGGTGGCGAGAAGCTGGTCGAGCGCGGCGGAAAAGTCGCTGGCATGGGTGGCGACATGCCGGTTTTCCGGCTGGTAGACGCCGGGCCGGTCCACCCGCACCACCTCGCGCGGGTCGTAGCCGAATTCGGTGGCGCCGGGGATCAGCGTCACCGCGCGCAGCTCGCGCTCCAGCGTGCCGACCGCGCGCTCCACCTCGACCGAAATCTGCGGCAGCCGGTTGCCGAACGGGGCCAGCGCCAGCCGCTCGAACACGAGATAGGCCAGCCCGCGATAGGCCGGCGCGCCGGGCACGCGCGCCTCGATCAGCGGATCGGGAAGCTGGTCCTCGCCGCCGAGGTGCCGCCGCACCAGGCGTCCGCGCGTGTCGAGCGGGCGCCCGTCCGCCCAGATGCGGCCGATCCGCGTCACCGGCCCCTCGCACAGCCCGACCGCGAAGCTGCCGAAATAGCTGTAGCTGGTGGTGGTGACGGCGCCGGCACTGCCACCGAGTGTGCCGCCCTTGCCGCCGGACGCCTGCGTCTGGGTGGAGATCACCTCCTCCACCGGCGCCGCCCAGATCACCTGGCCGGAAAGCCGGGCGCGGCCATAGAGGCGCGGCATCGCCGCCCCCTCGGTGGAGGTCATGGTGCCGAATTCGGCGAGGCGCGGCCCCTCGGCCCGGCGGCCGGGGTTGAGCACGAGGCTGTCGACGGCTGAGCCGCCGAGCGCGCCGAGCGCCCGCCCGGCCAGCGCGCCGACCGGCCCGAGCAGAGCCCCGCCGACCGCCCCGCCAAGGGCGCCAAGAATGAGTGTGGCCATGGGGGCTCCGTTGGAAAGCGCGATAGGCGCGGTCTGTCAGGCCGTCATCCCACCCGACCGTCATCCCGGCCGAGCGCAGCGAGAGCCGGGATCGCCTGCGGAAGTGGAGAGCGGGGGCGGAGAGCGATCCCGGATCGGCCGGCGGCCGTCCGGGATGACGGCGCCCCCTCAAAGCACCCTCATCCCCGGGCTTGACCCGGGGACCCAGCCCAACGGCGCGCGCCCGGTCGGAGGCTGGGTGGCCGGGTCAAGCCCGGCCATGAGGGTGGAAGGGTGGGAGGGTGCGAGGGCGCGAGGGCGCAAGGGCCGCGCGGCGGCACAGCGAAATCGCCCCTCACGTCCCCGGAAAGGCGAAGGCGAAGGCCAGCCGCCGGCGCCACCAGGGGGCGAGGCACACCTCGGCCACCGCCGCCTCGTCATGGGCGTGCACCATCCGGTCCGGCGCGACGAGGATCGCCGCGTGCTTGGCGGGAAAGCCCTCGCGCCAGCGGAACAGCAGCACGTCGCCCGGCGCGATGGCCTCGGAAGCGACCGCGCGCATGTGGCGGCCGGCGGCATCGGCCATCTGCTCGGCCTTCGTCGCCTCGGCCCAGTCGGGGGCGTAGGGCGGCAGGCCCTGCGGCTCGGCCCCGACGACCGCCCGCCACACGCCGCGCACCAGCCCGAGGCAGTCGGCGCCGTGGCCCCTGCAGGAGGCGCGGTGCAGATAGGGCGTGCCGATCCACGCCCGCGCCTCGGCGACGACGAGGGCGCGCCTGTCACCCGCCTCCATCGCTACTGCCCTCCCGGCAGGGCGACGCGCAGCACCGCGTCATTGCCCGGCATGTGCGGGAATCCGCGAAAGTTGGCCGTGTTGGCGAAGCGGTCGCGGCAGGTCTCGAAGCGGCGGTCGCAGCCGGCCGTCACGGTGAAGCCGTCGCCCGGGGCGAGCGGTGCGGGCGGGCGCTGCCACAGTTCCAGCCGCGCGCCGCCATCGATGCCATGCGCCTTCACCTCGGTGGCGAAGCCCTCATTGGCGCCGCCGGTGAAGACGAGCCGGCCCTGCGCGAACCAGCCGGCCGCATGGGCATCGAGCCCGCTCGCGGTGAGCAGCCCCGGCCCTTCCACGCCCGCCACCGTGCCGTCGGCCCGATAGGCCGGGCCGTCGAGCGCCACCGTGCAGCGGGCATCGCCGAGATCGGCGTCGCAGCCGGCGGTGAACAGCCGCCCGCGCACCATGTTGAGCGCCGCCGACAGGCCGCGCAGCTCGGCCTGGAAGCTGCCGCCCTCGCGCCGCACCTCGCCGAGCGTGGCGCGCCGCAGCACGAGAAAGTTCTCCGGCGCCGACCAGTCGGCAAGGATCAGCTCGATCGCCGCCCCGTCATAGCGGCCGGCGTCGAGATCGGCCTCGTCGATGAGGTCCGAGGTCAGCGCCGCCGACATCTCGCCGCCGCCGACCGCGAAGCCCAGCGCGCTGGCATCCTCGCTGCCGGAGGCGCCGGAAGCGGCGCGGAACAGCGTGCCGTCGACGAACAGGTCCTCGTCATGCTCGGTCAGGGCGATCACCACGCCGTCGCGGCGGGTGAGGCGCCAGCCGCGCGCCAGCGTCGTCACCCCGCCCGCCAGCGCGGCGGCCAGGCCGGGAGGAATGGTCTTCATCGGCGCCTCCTCACGGTTGATCCGGTTTGGCCTGTCAGAACGTCATCCTGAGGTGCCCGGCCGCCAGCCGGGCCTCGAAGGATGCCGGCCGGGTGCGTCCTTCGAGGCCGCCTGCGGCGGCACCTCAGGATGACGGCGCCCCTGCCGGTGCTCATGGCCGTATCTCCAGAATGGGGATGCGCGGGATCGCCCCGGCCTCGAAGGCGGTGAGGTTCACCTCGAGGAAATCGGTGTCGAAGCGCACCGGCACGTCGAACAGGAAGCCGGCGGTCACGCCCGCGCCCTCATCGGGCACATGGCCGGCGAGGAAGGCGAGCGCGCCGGTGGTGACGTCGAGCGCGAAATGCACGCCCTCGGTCCGCTCGGCCCCGCCCACCGCCACCCGCACCGAGCCGGCGACCGGCTTGGCGATGGGCCGGGCATAGGGCGCGTGAGCGCCGCCATAGGTCTTGGCCAGCGCGAACACCGCGCGTTCACCGTCGCCGGTGCCGATCGGCTGGTCGAACGGCGTCACCCCGGCCCCCGGCGCGGCGGAGGAATGGTCCAGCCGGTCGCGCCAGCGGAAGCCGTAGAGCCGCCCGCGCCGTTCCTCGAAGAAGGCGACGACGGCCGCGAGCTGGGCGAGCGAGGTCACGCCATAGCCGGCATCCCAGCGCCGGCGCGAATGGGCGAGCCGCGTGTTGCGCTCCTCGCGGCCGGTCAGCGTGGTAACGATCTCGGTCGCCCGCTCCGGCCCGCCCGCCGCGCCGAGCGCGATGTCGAGCGGAAACAGAGTTTCGTGGAAGGCCGGCATCTAGAGGCTCCTTTCCCCGCGCGCCACGGCGCGGGCGACGAGGCCGGCGAGATAGGCGTCGGAGCGGCGGAACGCGGTCGCGTCGGGCGTGGAAACGTTCACCGTCACGCTTACCGCCCGCCCGCCCCCGCCGGCGGCGACGCCGAGCCTTCCGTCCGGTCCGCGCCGCAGCGGCAGGATCGCCTCGGCCCCGCGCTCGCCCATCAGGCCGAGCGCACCGCCCGCCATCGGGAAATAGGTGGGCGCGGCCACCACCCCGCCTTCGGCGAAGGGCACGACGCGCCCGGCCGCGAAGGCGCCGCCCTTGGCGAAGCCCGCCGCCCCGCCGAGCGCCCCGCCCAGCACGCTTTGCGCGAGCCCGGCGAGGCCTTGCTCCAGCGGCCGGAACGCCATGTCGAGCGCCAGCGCGGACAGCCGGCCCGCCAGCGAGCGCAGCACGTCGTCGGCCTCGCGGCCCTTCAGCGCCGCCCCGGTCAGCGCGTCGCCGACCACCCGGCCGAAGCCGCGCGCCAGCCGCTCGGCCTCGGCGATCTCGCGGCGGAAGGCGCCGGTATCGGCGGCGATCTCGACGGTCAGCCCGTCTTCCATCTCGTCGGCCATTTCCCTGTGCCTCGCTCACGGCGGTTGCAGATTTCGCCCGCCGCAGCGCGGCGATTTTCTCCCGGGTCCCGGATCGGCGTTCCGCCTGCGGCGTCACTTGTCCGGGACACGAGGCAAGCTGTTTCCCGGACAAGGTGCGCATCGCGCACCGGCGCTCCGGGACCCAGCGAAAAATCTTCGGCCGACTTCCCCCGCCCTCAGTCGGGAAAGCGCGCCATCAGCACGTCGAGCCGGGCGCGGTCGAGCGGCGCGCGGGCCGGCCCGGCGAGGCCGGCGGCGGCGGCCAGCTCGCGCGGCGTCATCCGCCAGAAGGCATCGGGGGCAAGCCCCAGACGCCCGAGGCCGAAGGCCATCGCCTCGGCCCAGGGAAAGGCGCGCGGAAAGGCACGCGACGCAGGCCCGCCGCCGGTCACATCGCCGGCGGCGGATCGGGCAAAGGGCAGGAGGGGCCCTCCCCGGCTCCCGAGGCGTCGCTTCCAGCCGCGCCGAAGGTGGCGGCGATCAGCGCGCCGACGAGGCGGGCGAAGCCCGCCGCCCCACCGGGCGTGGTCATGCGGGCCACCTCCGCCTCGGTGGCGGCCTCGCCCGCCCCGCGCAGCCCCGCCGCCACGATGCGGATGGCGTCGCGCGCCGACAGCCGGCCGCTGGCGAAACGCCCGGTCAGCGCCACCAGGTCCTCGGCGCCGAAGGCGTCCTCCAGCTCCGCCAGCGCGCCGAGCGTCAGCACCAGCGTGCGCGCGCGCCCGTCGAGCTCGGCGGAGATTTCCCCGCGATGCCGGTTGGCCATGGGTGGCTCCTTCTGAATTCAGAGTTTGCCCAGTCGCAACGTCGCTCCGAGCACCGTCATGGCCGGGCTCGACCCGGCCATCCACGTCTTCGCCGACGGAAGACGCCCAGCGAAAAGTCATGGATCCCCGGGTCAAGCCCGGGGATGACGAGGGAGGGAGTGCCGGCTGAAAGCGTCGATGACCGGACAGCGCCCGCACACCCGTTCGTCGAGCCCCCCACCAGAACGCCCTCATCCCCGGGCTTGACCCGGGGACCCAGCCTTCCCATCGGCGGGTCGACGACGTGCCGGGTGGCCGAGTCGAGCCCGGCCATGAGGGCGAACGGGTACCCCCCCTCACAGCGCCGCGAAGGTGATCTCGCCGGCGCTCTCCAGCGCGATGTCGAACGTCACCTCGCGGTCGTGCTCGGCGGCGATCTCCAGCGCCGTGATCTGGAACGGCCCGGCCAGCGTGCCGAAATCCGGCACCACGATCTGCGCCTGCCGGATCGCCCCATCGAAGAAGCTCTGGCGGATCAGCGCATCCGACGCCGCGTCCTTGAACACGCCCGAGCCGGCCACCGAGGCGCGCTTCACCCCCGCCCCGGCGAGCAGCTCGCGCCAGTGCCCGGCGCTCTCGGCATGGGTCACGTCGACCGGCTCGGCGTTGAACGCGATCTGCCGCGAGCGCAGCCCCGCCACGGTGGCATAGGCCGCGCCGTCATGGATCTTGAGCAAGAGGTCCTTGCCCTTCTGCGCCGCCATCGACGGATCCTTTCCTTGCACCCGCCCGGTACGGACGGTATTCAGAGATGGTTAACCCTGTTGGGCTAGATTTGGCGTCGGTGAGCGGCGGCAGACGTCTTCACGTCCTCGCGGTTTGATTCCGCAAACCCCGCCAAGTCACTTCATCTTCCGATTCAACTTCACGCGGATTCCCGAGTCGCGGGAATCGCTTGCGCGCGAAAGCTCGCAGGTTCGGAAAACCTCAATCGGTTTCCGTCACCGCCCGGAAGCGCATCAGCGCGCGATAGGTTCGCCCGCCCGGCTCGCGGCGAATCTCCGCGCTCGACAGGCGCAGATTGACCAGCCGGTGCCCCTCCAGCGCCAGCGGCGCGTCGTGCAGCACCTGCTGCACCAGATGGGCGATGGTGTGCGCCTGCCCATGCCCGCCCTGCCGCGACCAGGCGGCAAGGGTGAGGCGGTGCTCCTGCCCGCTTTCGGTGGCGGTCGACCAGTCGCTCACCTGCGCCTCGCCGAGCGTCACATAGGGAAATTCCGGCGCCGCCGGCGGCACGTCGTGGACGCGTGCCCCGCCCAGCGCGTCGCGCAGCGGGATGTCGGCGACAAGCGCCGCATGGATCGCCCGGCGCAGCTCCGCCGCCGCGCCCGTCACCGTACCCATCGCCGCCTCCCCGTCCTCCGCTCGCCCAGCACAGCGAGCCGGCGCCGCAGCGCCTCCAGCCCCCTCACCCGCACCTCGAACCTCACGGCGTCTCCTCCCGGCAGTCGCAGAGGAGGAAGCGGCCGCGATTGTCGGGATCGCGCACCGCCTCGACGAGGAAGCGCCGCGCGCCCAGCCGCAGCCGGTCGCCCGGCTGAAGCGTCGCCGGCGCGCGCACCGTCACCGCATGGGTCAGCACCGCGCCGGGGCGGTCGGCGATCTCGGCCGGCGCCGCCCGGGTCTCGATGGCGCCCCACAGCGCGTCGACCGCGATGAAGGCGATGGTGACCCCGCCCAGCCCGTCCGGCGTCTCCACCGGCGTCTCGTGCACCAGCCGGTGCCGCAACGAACCGAGCGCGCTCACAGCCGCGTCACCCGGTAGGGGCCGACCAGCGCGTCGAGCCGGGCGGGAAAGGCCGCGCCCGGCCCCGGCACGTCGCGGTGCTCGTAGAAATGCGCCAGCACCACCCGCACCGCCTCGACCAGCGGCGAGGGCACATGGTCGGCGCCCGGGCCGTGCCCGGCCCGCAGGTCGAGCGCGATGCCGGCGAGCGGGCGCCCCGGCGCCGGCACCGCGCCGCGCTCCACCCGGATCAGTGCGGGCAGCCGCGCCGTGTCGGCGGTGAAGGCCGTCAGCGGCACCTCGACATCGCCGCCTTCCGCGCCGATCACATGCGCGGCGAGGATCGCGCGCAGCGGGTTCACCGGCACCGGGATCAGCCCGGAGGCCGGCCAGGCGTCGCGCACGAGGCGCCAGTCCTGGTCGATCAGGCAGCGCCGCGTCAGCGCCTCGACGGTCGCCCGCGCCGCCGTGAGCAGCGAGGCGATCAGCGCGTCCTCGGCGTCGTGATCGACGCGCAGATAGGTCTTGGCCTCGGCGAGCGTCAGCGGCTCGACCGTCGGCCCGGCGAGAAGGATCGCGGGCATGAGGTCCTCTTGTCTGGAAACCGGCGCTGCCGGCGATTGACGTTCCGTCCGGGCGCCGCCACAACGGCGCCGCCCCCTCTTCCGGAGCGACCCATGCGCTGTCTCGCCCGCCCCTTCGCCGCCGCCTGCCTCGCCCTCCTCCTGGCCACACCCGCCCGCGCCATTGTCGGCGGCGAGCCGGCGGATGCGGCGCTGAAGGCGCAGACGGCGATGATCGTCTCGACGCGCGGGGCTTCCTGCACCGGGGTGGTGCTGGGGCCGAACGTGCTGCTGACCGCCGCCCATTGCGTGCAGCCGGCGGCCGACTACGCGGTGGTGGTGTTCGAGCCGGCCGGGCCGCGCCTGATCACGGTGAACCGCATCGCGCTGCACCCGTCCTACGACCCGCATTCCTTCGAAAGCCGCCGCCCGACCCCGGACCTCGCCCTGGTGCGGCTGAACGAGAACCTGCCGGCGGGCTTCCGGCCGGCCGAGCTGTCGGCGCAGGTGGCGCTGCCGGCGAAGCGCACCGGCTTCGTCATCGCCGGCTATGGCGTGACCAAGGACGGCAACGGTGCCTCAGCCGGCACGCTGCGCCGCGCCGAGCTGCCGAGCATCGGCACGACCGGCGGCATCATGGTGCGCCTGTCGGACGGCCCCGCGCGCGGCGGCTGCACCGGCGACAGCGGCGGCCCGGTGCTGGTCGACGGCGTGGTGGCCGGCATCATCGGCTGGTCGACGGCGGCCGGCGGGGCGCGCGGCTGCGGCGGCGTCACCGGCGCGACGCTGGTCGGCCCGCAGCGCGCCTGGATCGACGCCACGCTGCGCGCTCTGACGCGGTAGACGCGCCCCGGCTTGCGGATGTGCTGCGACGCGGATCGCCCGACGCCCGCTCTGGCGGGTCAAATCAGACCGGCGTAAGCTCTATCGTGCACGTATGTGTCGTGTGCGCTCGACTGCGATTTTGTTACAGCCAGACACGCGATTGTTATTGCGTACACGCAATATGACAGTCGCCATATCGCAATTGGCGATGCGCCAGCGCAGCGACTAGGTTCTCCTCACGAAAACGGCGCGGCCGAAACGGGCCGCCGCCCACACTGTGGAGAAGACCAAGATGAACAAGATCCTCCTCGCCGCCGTGGCTCTGGCCACCTTCGGTTCGGTCGCCGCGCAGGCCGCCGATGGCCGTGACGCCAGCCTCTACACCGCCCCTGCCAACGCGCAGGTCCAGGTCGTCGAAGGCCGCAACGCCACGGTGGCCGTGCCCACCACCAACGACGGCTACATCGCCCAGTCCGTCGAGGCTAATGCGCGCTCGACCCGCTGATCTCACGCCCCCCTACTTCCGCCGGCCCCCCGATGTGCGTGAGCGCCGGCTTTCTTCAAGGAAAATGACCATGAACAAGATTCTCGTCGCCGCCGTGGCTCTCGCCGCCTTCGGTTCCGTCGCCGCTCAGGCCGCCGATGGCCGTGACGCCAGCCTCTACACCGCCCCCGCCAACGCGCAGGTCCAGGTCGTCGAGGGCCGCAACGCCGCCGTGGCCGCCCCGGCCGGCACGGACGCCTACATCAACCAGGCCGTCGAGGCGAACGCCCGCTCGACCAAGTGATCATCGCCTGATCGTCAACGCAGTTCCCGGGGCGCCCGCCCCGGGGCACGACCTCTGACGGCGCCCCGTTCGAGCGCGCGCCGTCCCTCTCTTCTGGAGCATCCATCATGAACAAGATCATCATCGCCGCCGTGGCTCTGGCCGCTTTCGGTTCCGTCGCCGCGCAGGCCGCCGATGGCCGTGACGCCAGCCTCTACACCGCGCCCGCCACCGCGCAGGCCCAGGTCATCGAAGGCCGCAACGCCACGGTGGCCGTGCCCACCACCACCGACGGCTACATCGCCCAGTCCGTCGAGGCGAACGCGCGCTCGACCCGCTGATCCCGACCGACCCGACCGTCGTCACATGGGGCGCTCCCGCGAGGGAGCGCCCCTTCTTTTGTCCGCCGGCCTCAGGCCGCGAACTTCAGCAGCTTGATGGCGTCGAAGTCCTGCACGCCGCCGCCGACCCGCTTGGTGGTGTAGAACAGCACATAGGGCTTGGCCGAATAGGGATCGCGCAGCACGCGCACCCCGGCGCGATCGACCACCAGATAGCCGCGGCGGAAATCGCCGAACGCTACCGAGAGGCTGTCGGCGCCGATCCCCGGCATGTCCTCGGCCTCGTGCACGGGGAAGCCGAGCAGGCTCGGCTGCGCCCCCGGCGCGGTCGGCGGGGCCCACAGATACTGGCCGTTCTCGTCCTTGAGCTTGCGCACCGCGCCCTGCGTGCGCCGGCTCATCACGAAGCCGCCATTCTGCCGGTAGCCGGCCTTCACCGCATAGACGAGATCGACCAGCGGGTCGGAGGGGTTGGCGGCGGGGAAGTCGCCGGCCGCGCCGGTGGCCACAAAACCGAGCTTGCCCCACGCCCAGGCGTTCTCCGCCACCGTGTCATAGGCGAGGAAGCCCTTCGGCTTGCCCACCCCGTCGCCGGTCACGAAGGCAGTGCCCTCCTGCGCCGCGAAGGCGGCCTCGACCTCGATGGCGAGCCACTCGTCGATGTTGACCGCCGAATCGTCGAGCAGGGTCTGCGTCGCCGCCGGCATGGCGTAGAGTTCCATGGCCGGGAAGGCGAGTTCGTCCAGCACCGGGCTCGTGGTCTGGGCGCGGGCGCCGGTCTCGGCCACCCAGCCGACCGCCGGGCCGGAGGTCATGAACGGCTTCTTGTAGGTGCCGGCCGAAATCACCCTGACATCGGCGATGGCGCGGATCGGCGACAGGGCGGTGAGCCGGCGGCCGATCTCGCGCTCGGTCTCGGCGGGCACGGTGTAGCCGCCGTCAGTGCCGACCCCGGCGGAGAGCGCCTTGGCCTCCAGCCGCTTCAGCCCGGCCGCCTCGCCGGTACGCACATAGGAGTCGAACGCCGCCTTGTGCTCGCGGGCGGCCAGATCGACCGCGAGATCGCCGCCGCCCAGCGCCGGCCGGCGGGCCTTGAGCACCAGCTCGTCGATCAGCGCCTTCTGGGTGTCGAGCGCGGCGCCGATGCGCTCCACCTTGTCGGCGGTCACGGCGTCGCCGCCGCGCCGCTCCAGCTCGCCGAGGCGCTGGTCGTTTGCGTCCTTGAACGCCTCGAAGGCGCCCATGAATTCCTCGAAGGCCGCCGTCACTTCCGGGCCGGCGGACTTCATCTCGGGGGCGGGATTGCTGGGATCCATGTTGCTCATGTCCATGTTCGGAATGGAAACGCCGTCCCGGACTGGCCGGGAGGAGGATGGCCGATTGCGTGCTCCCTCTCCCCGTCGGGGAGAGGGTTGGGGTGAGGGGCTTTCGCCGCTCCGCGATGTTGTCGCCCCTCACCGACCCGCTTCGCGGGCCACCTCTCCCCAATGGGGAGAGGAAAGCAGCAGCTTCACGCCGTCGCCGGCCGCAGCCCGGGAAAGGCCCGCAGGCGCCGCGCGCCGCGCCGGATCGTCGCCGCCAGCGCGTCGCCCGCCCGCTTCACCGAGGCGATGCGGGCGTCGGGCTGCATGGGAAAGGTCACGACCGACACTTCCCACAGGTCGATGCGCGACAGCCGGCGCACCCGCGAGCGCGGGTCGGTGCGTCCCTCCACCGCGCGGAAGCCGATGGAAAGCCCGTCCAGCGCCCCGGCGCGCATCAGCGCCAGCACCTCGCGGGCGCGGCCGACATCGAGCGCGAGGCGGCCGCGCACGAAGAGGCCCACGCCGTCCTCGTGCAAGCTCAGCCAGGTGCCGATCGGCTCGGCCGGGTCGTGCTGGAACAGCATGCGCACCCCGCCCGCCCCGCGCTCGGCGAGCGAGCGGGCGAAGGCGCCGGGCAGGATCAGGTCGCGGCCGAGATCGACCCGACCGAACAGCGCCGCATAACCCTCGAAGGAGCCGTCCGGCGCCACATTGGCGAGGGTGCCGGCTTGCGCCTTGGTGTCCAGCGCCGGCGCGCCATGGCGGGCGAGAATGCGCGCCGGGCCGCTCATGCGCCGTCTCCCTCGCCCCTCGGGCGGCGGGTGGCGGCGGCGCGTTCGAGGCGCCCCAGCGTGCGGCCGAACTGGCGGAACACCTGCGGCGCGTCGCCGGCCCGGTGCGGGGCCGGCAGGCGCGGGGCGAGCCCGTTGAAGCGGCCGGGCAGGAAGGCCCGGATGCGGGGTGTCGACGTCATGTCTCGTCTCCGAACAGGGCGTTGAAGCGCGCAATCTCGCGCACGAACTCGTCGAAGCGGCGCGCGGCGTGCCCCAGTTCGCGCAGCGCGAGCCCGGCCAGCGCCGAAGCGCCGAGCGCCCACAGCAGCAGCGCGAGATGGGCGATGTCCGCCTTCTCGGCGAAGGCGGCGAACAGCGGTTGCATCGGCGACTCCTTTATCGGCACACTTCCCCCTCATCCCCGGGCTTGACCCGGGGACCCAGGCTCGGTCCGCGCGGCGCCGAAAGGCTGGGTGGCCGGGTCAAGCCCGGCCATGAGGGGAGGATGGGTGTGCCGCTCCGGCGGGCCCCTACCCCCGCACCCCGTAGCCCACCGCCTGGCGCTTCTCGTCCTCGGTGAGGAAGCTCGCCTCGTTCACCCGGCGCCACAGCGCCTCGCGCTCGCCATGCAGCGCTTCCACCGCGTCGAGGTCGGGCTCAAAGTCCAGCCGGGCGGTGCCGAAGGCGGGGGCGAGCCAGTGGCACAGGTCCTGCCCCAGCCGGCGTGCCAGCGGCAGCACGGTCTGGCGCCACAGCACCCGGCTCGCCTCGGCGTAATTGGCATAGGTGGCGTCGCCGGGAATGCCGAGCAGCATGGGCGGCACGCCGAAGGCCAGCGCGATCTCGCGCGCCGCCGCGTTCTTCGCCTCGAGGAAATCCATCTCCTTCGGCGTGAGCGAGAGCGGGCGCCAGTCGAGCCCGCCTTCCAGCAGCAGCGGGCGCCCGGCATTGGCGGCGCCGGCGAAATTCGCCTCCAGCTCCTCCTTCAGCCGGTCGAACTGCTCGTCGGAGAGGTTGCCCGCCCCGCCATAGACCAGCGCGCCGGAAGGGCGGGCGGCATTGTCGATCAGTGCCTTGTTCCAGGCGCCGGCGGCGTTGTGCAGGTCGAGCGCCACCTGCGCCGCCTCCAGCGGCGGGGCGCCGTAATGGTCGTCGAGCGGGTTGAACAGGCCGACATGGAGGATGGGCGGCGGCACGCCGTCCTGCGCGAAGCGCACGGTGCGCCCGCCGGCCGTGTAGTCATAGGCCTGCGCCCAGCCATCCGCCCCCGGCACGACGCGCATGCGGTCGGGGCGCAGCACGTGCAGCTCGCGCGGCACTCCGCCCAGCGCCACCGCCTCCACATAGCCGTTGCCGGCGATCATCAGATGGCTCGCCAGCGCCTCCATGAGACCCGTGCCGCTGAGGCGCCCATTGGGCCGGGCGAGCAGGTCCAGCAGCGGATGGGCGGGGATCTCGCGCCCCTCCTCGGCGAGCACGAAGCGCACCTCGCCGACGCTCTGCGCGATCAGCCGCACGCAGCGATGGGCGATGGCGTTGCGCTGGTAGCCCTCGCGGGCCAGCGCGCCATAGTCGCGCGGCGTCCATTGTGGCCGCTGGCCCGCCAGCAGCGCCACCAGCGCCTGCGCCCGCGACGCCTTGGCCTCGGGCGGGGCGGCGCGGCGGCCGAGGGAGAAGGGAAAGAGCTTCATCGAAGGGCTCCGGTTGGAAACAAGTCCGTCATCCCGGACGGCCGCAGGCCGATCCGGGATCGCGTGCAGGACGGGGAACGATCCCGGCGCTCCGCTTCGCTTCGGCCGGGATGACGACTGTTGGAGCGCCCCCTCACACCCTTCTCACCCGCGGCGCGGTCTCGCGGGGGCCGAGGGCCAGCGCCGTCACCGCCCAGACCAGCGCGTCGAGCCGGTCGGGCGAGCGCCTGCCCGAAAGTCCCTCCGGCGCGAAGTCGCACATCTCGTCCTCCAGCGCGGGAAAGGCGCCGGCATGGCGCACCCGTCCCTGCTCGTAGAGCGCGGCCACCGGCTCGGCGCGCAGCCATTTTCCGCGCGTCGCCCGCACCTCGGCGACCGGGACAGCGGGGTCGATGCCGGCCAGAATGGTCTTCACCATCTCGCCGCCCTGGTTCACCTCCACCACCACGCGGTCGGCGTCGAGCCGGTGGAACAGGCCCACCGCCCGCGCGCCCCAGCCCGTGGGCGTCAGCCCCTGCGCGCTCTCGTCGGCCAGCACGTGGACGATGCCCGCCGCGTCGATCCCCGCCGCGACGAGCCCGCAGGCATCGGCCCGCTTGCCCGAGGAGGCCGGCGGGTCGACCGCCACCACGAGGCGCACCATCTGGCGCCGCAGCTCCGGCGCCGCGCTCTCGCGTCCCGCCTCCAGCGCCGCCCGGCTCCACAGCGCGTCGGCCCGGTCCTCGACCAGTTCGCCGTCGAGTTCCTGCCGGCCGAGCCTTGTGCCGGCATAGCGGCCGACCACGGTGGCGAGGAAGGGAGGGGCCAGATGCGCGGCGTTCTCGGCCGTCGCCATCCGCGTCACCGCCGTGCGCGGATCGGCGAGCAGCGCGCGGATGAGCGCGGTCGGGCGCGGGGTCGTCGTCACCATCTGGCGCGGACGGGCGCCGAGCCGCAGGCCGAATTGCAGCATGTCGAAGGCCGCCTGCGCGTAGCGCCACTTGGCCAGCTCGTCGCACCAGGCGGCGTCGAATTGCGGGCCGCGCAAACTTTCGGGGTCGTCGGCGGAAAAGCCCTGCGCCACCGCCCCGTTCGGCCATTGCAGCCGGCGCCGGGTCGGCTCCCAGCTCGGGCGCTCGGCACACGGATGCACGGAGAGGAGGCCGGAGACGCCCTCCACCATCACCTCGCGCACATCGCCAAGGCTTTCCGCCACCAGCGCGATGCGCCCGGCCGGCGGGCCCGCCCGCCCGAAGACGAGGGCGCGCACCCATTCCGCGCCCGCCCGCGTCTTGCCGGCACCGCGCCCGCCGAGCAGCAGCCAGGTCAGCCAGTCGCCGCCGCCCGGCGCCGTTTCCGGCGGCTGCTGCGAGGCGCGGCCGATCAGCGGCCAGTGGTGGCGCAGCCAGTCCAGCGTCGGCGCGTCGAGCGCGGCCAGCGCCTCAGGCAGCTTCCCCGCCCGCCAGCACGCGCTCAAGCGTCGCGCCAAGCTCGCGTCGGAAGGCGTCGGCATCGCGGCTGGCTTCATCCTCGTCCCCGTCCGGCGCCTGCTTTTCCAGCACGGCCAGCTCGCGCAGCGCCCGCACCAGCACGGCGAGCGTGCGCGCGGCGCGCTCGGCATCGGCCGGGCTCGCCTCCGGCGTCACGGTCGCGCCCCCGCCGAGCCCGATCAGCCGCTCGATGGCGGCGATCTCGGCCTCGATGCGGTGGATCAGCCGCCCGATCAGCGCGCTTCGCGACAATGCTGTCGCTCCTTCGCCAGCCGCGCCCTCGCCTTGGGCTTCCCCGCCCCCGGCCGGCGGGGCCGGCGCGAGGGAAGTGGGCGGCGGCGGCGCGGTCGGCACGCGTTGCGAGCGCGGCGTCCATTGCCACCGCTTCGCCCGCTGGACCAGCGTCGTCACACCGATGCCGAGCAGGACGGCGATGTCGCGCAAGGGCACATTCGTCTGTTCATAGAGGTGGCGCGCCATGGCGGCCGCCTCGGGCGTAACGCTCTTGCGGGGAACCGACATTCCACCTCCGCAGATCGAACCCGGAAACGAAAAAGCCGGCGCGAAGGCCGGCCGAAACGACGCCCCTGCGGGGGCCTCGGGGCATCGTGACCTCACGGCCTTCCGACGCAGTTGTGGAGCATGAAGAAAACCTACCCCGCCAGCGTCACGCTGTCAAGGACTATTTTCCTAATTATATACGTGACAAAGCAGGGCCGTGTGATAGGTTGGCAATATAGGAGCCAAGCCCATGATCAACCTCGACAATCCGATCTTCCAAGGGGCCGATAAGGCCCGCGAGTATCTGGAAGCATAGCGTTGGCCGAATGGTAGGGTTCGGCGGCGTCTGTAGAGGCCGCTTCACCGTCTCCTGAAATTTTGCATCGTCGCTAGGGGCATCTGACATGGTGACGCTTCCATCTGACTTGCCTGATCAAATCGGAGTCGAAAACCGAACGCAGCTTCTACACGATTTCGGCGCGTTCATGACCCTCTGGAGCGAGTTCGAGATCGTCCTAGAGATTGCCATCGCTCGCCTGGCGGAGATGAAGCCACTAGCGGCATCGATTGTGCTCGGCGGGCTAAGCTTCGGCAACAAGCCCTCCATCCTGTACAGCCTCCTAGTTGAGGCTGGAGAGCAATCCAAGATCGAGCCGGTCAAGGCGCTCATCAATCATGCGCGCCGCAATGCGCTTGTGCACGGCACTCCAGCTACAGAGGACGACTATTCAAACTTCGCCTTCATCAAGCGAGATATCAAGGACCGCTACCGAGTCAGCCGGGCGGAGTTTACAGCCGCTCAATTCCACGAGCATTTCCTGGAATTTCGCCGACTCCATCTAGCTGCAGCGGATGCTCTCAATATCTCTGGCGACGATATCGAGGACTATGCCAAAGCGGGTCGATTTGGGCAGCAAGGGACTTAATGTCCCCATCGCCACCCTCATCTATGGCGCCAATGTTGGCAGTGATCCATTTGCGCATAATAAGGCGCAGGGTGGCGTAGCCCTCTTCCGTCAACTCAACCTCCGCGCCGGCCTGTCCCGAATCACCTACCACTTCGAAGTCTGCCTTATTACGTGCACGATTGCGACTATTTTCCTAGTTTGGGATTTTCGCCCACTCGTCGACTCTGGGCAAAGGCGGCGGAGCGCGCCCACGCTGTCGCCCCCTCACTCCCGCGTCAGCGTTCCCAGCCCGAAGCCGTCGAAATCCTCCAGCGTCAGCGCGCCCGCCGTGCCGTCCGGGCCGAGGGTGAAGGTGGCGGCGGAGGGCAGGTCGGGAAGCTCCGGCGCGGGGTAGTAGAGGAAGACGTCGCGGTTGACATGGGTGAGCGGGAAGCGCGCCTGCCCGTCCGGGCCAAGCCGCAGTTCCAGCCCTTCGCCCGCCGCCGCCACTTGCGCCCCGCCGACATAGGCATTGGCATAGCGGCCCTGATAGGCGGCGAGCGGCGCCGCCGGCAGCGGCGCGGCGGGCGGGGCGAAGCGCGCCTTCGCCGCCGCCATGGCGGGGGCGAACATCCCCTCATAGGCGGCGTTCCACGGCCCCATCCAGTCCGTGCCCGGTTTGCCGTCGAACACGCGGTCGAAGAAGTTGTCGGCCAGCCCTTCCGGCACCCCGGTCGGGAAGGCATTGGCCAGCACCACGATGGCGATATCCGCCTCGGGGTAGATCGTCACCAGCGTGCGGGCGCCGACGCTGAAGGCGCCGGCATGGCCCCAGCTCACCCCGTGGCGTCCATATTCCACGTTCCAGCCCAGCGCGTAGAAGGAGGCGGCGCCCGTCACCGGGTTGGCGCCGCGCGCCATCACCGGCTGGTGCGTCGCCGCCAGCGCGGCCTCCGGGATCAGCCGGCGGCCGTCGAACATGCCGCCGGCCAGTTCCAGCCGCAGCCATTGCGCGAGGTCGCGGGCGTTGGAGGAGACCCCGCCCGCCGGCGCCTGCGCGTCCGGCTGGCGCTTCAGCTTCGCCGCCCAGTGGCCGGGCCCGCCTATGTGCAGCTCGGCGCGGTTCTCATGGGCGATGAAATCGGCGTGGCGCGCCGAGGTGGAGGCCATGCCGAGCGGGGCGAACAGCTTCTCCTTCGCCACCTCCTCCCACGGCTTGCCGGTCGGCGCGGCGGCGGCCACCGCCCCGGCGGTGAAGCCGAAATTCGAATAGGAATAGCCGGCCCGGAAGCTCGACGAAGGCGGCACTAGGCGCAGCCGCGCGAGGATCGTGGCGCGGTCATAGCCCAGCGCCTCCAGCTCGTTGCCGGCGTCCCCGGGCAGGCCGGAGCGATGGGCGAGCAGGTCGCGCACGCTCACCTGCTGGGTCGGGTAGGCGTCCCTGAGCTGGAAGGAGGGGTTGAGCGCCGCGACCGGCGTGTCCCAGTCCAGCAGCTTGTCGCCGACCAGCGCGGCGACCACGGTGGCGGTGATCGGCTTGGAGAAGGAGGCGAGCTGGAACACCGTGTCAGCGTCGACCGCGCCGGGCTTGCCTTCCTCGCGCACGCCGTAGCCTTTGGCGAACACCACCGCATCGCCCTGAACGACAGCGATGGCGAGCCCCGGCACGAGGCCGTCGGCCACCGCCTTCGCCGCCTGCGCGTCGAGCGCGGGCAGCGCCGCCTCCACCTGCGCCCGGGATACCGGCGCACGGGATACCGGCTCCGCCCGGGCGGGTCCGGCGGCGAGGACCGCGCCGGCCAGCAGCGGGACCAGACGGGAAAGGGTGCGGGATCGGGTGCGGGTGCGGGTCATGGCGCGCTCCGGGTGCGGGGGCGCCCATAGTGACCGGCCGGGCGGCAGGCTCAAGCCCCCGCCCGGCGGGACAGTCGGCCTCAGCCGGCGGCGAGCTTGAGCAGGCGGATTTCCCGCAGCAGCGCCTCGACGCCGCCGACAAGGAAGCCGCGCGTCTTCTCGTCGGCGAAGATGCCGTCCTTGATCTTCTCGCCGACATTGGGAATGGCGAGGTGCGGATAGGAGACCACCCGCGCGCCGGCGGCGGAGAGCGATTCACGCACCTGCGCCTGTGCACGGATGCCGCCGGTCGAGCCCGGCGAGGAGGTGACCACCAGCGCCGGCTTGCCGAGCAGCGCGCCCTTGGCATAGGGGCGCGAGCCCCAGTCGATGGCGTTCTTCAGCGCGCCGGAGGTGCCGTAATTATATTCCGGCGAGATGAAAATCACCCCGTCCGCCGCCGCCATCGCCGCGCGCAGCGCCGCCGCCCCGGCCGGCTGGGTCTCGCCGTCCTCGTCCTGGTTGTAGAAGGGAACGTCGTTGAGAAGCTGCACGGTGACGTCGGCCTTGGCGGCGGCGGCTTCCTTCAGGGCCTTCGCCACGGCGGTCGAAAAGGCGCCGGCGCGCAGGCTGCCGGAAATGGCGAGAAGCGAGGGGCGGTCGGTCATCTCTGGGGGACTCCGGTTGCGGCGCCCGGAAGGGGGCGGCCGGCTCGGCGCCTAACCTCGTTCCCGCGCGCGGAATGCTCAAGCCCAAATCATTGCAGGATTGCACTGTTTTTGTTGCATGCCCCTCCGTCCGGTTGCGCGCAAACCCTGCTCAACCGGGCGACGGCATGCCCGCGCCGTTTCCCCTGCCGGAAAACCATGTTACCGATCCAGATGTTGCGCCCGATCCCGCGAGTGAGCCCGCCTTGATCCTGACCGACCGCGACATTCTCGACGCCATCGCCGAAGGCTCGGTCGCCATCGAGCCGCCGCCGCCGGCCGAGTTCTACGCGCCGAACGGGGTGGATCTGCGCCTCGACACCCGCCTCACCCTCTACCGCGACCCGGCCGAGGACGAGGACCCGGTGATCGACCCGGCCGGGCCGGGCTATTCCTTCCGCGAGGCCATCACCCGCATGGCCGACGATATCGAGATCGGCGAGGCCGGCTTCGTGCTCGATCCCGGCCGGCTGGTGCTCGGCTGGACGCTGGAGCGGGTGGACCTGCGCCCCGGGGCGCGCCTTGCCGCCCGCGTCGAGGGCAAAAGCTCGCTGGCGCGCATCGGCCTCATCGTCCACCTCACCGCCCCCACCATCCATGCCGGCTCGACGGGACGCATCCAGCTCGAAATCATCAATCTCGGGCCGCGCCCGATCCGCCTGCGGGCGGGCATGAAGGTGTGCCAGCTCATTCTCGAGCAGACGCTCGGCGTGCCCCAGCGCGGCTATGGCGGCCAGTTCGCCGGCCAGCGCGCCGCCGGCTGAGGCTTCCCGCACCCGCCGGGCCGGAGGCCCTCAATGGGCGAGGCGCGAGAGCAGCGCCACCAGTTCCCCCTGCCGGTGCGTGCCGGTCTTCTGGAACACCGCGCGAAGCTGCACGCGGGCGGTGTCGTAGGTGATGCCGAGCGCGGCGGCTGCCTCGCGCAGATCCGTCCCGGCGGCGATCCGCGCCGCCAGCCGCGCCTCCGAGGCGGTCAGCGCGAAGCCCAGCCGCAGCCTTTCCTCGCGCGGGGCGGGAAAACGGTCCAGATCGGTGAGCAGCAGCAGCACATGGGCGCGGTCGAACATGTCGAGGAAGATGCCGGACAGCGGCAGCACCTCGGCGAGGATCGGGCGCCCCTGCTGCCGCAGGATCAGCGAGGACGGACGCATCCGCTCGACCGCCGTCCGCTCCTCGCGCAGCGCGTTGCGGATCATCGCCTGCAGCGCGTGGTGGCTGGCCGCGTGCGTCGCCGCCAGCACGCCGCGCACCAGCTTGAGATCGGGGCCGAGCAGCGCCTCGGCGGCCGGGTTCAGCGAGTGCACGCAGCCGCGCCAGTCGATCAGCGCCGCCGGCGCGTTGAGGGCGCCGAGCCCGGTCATTGCCGCGCGCCCCTTCTCGATCTCCAGCTTGTCCGAGAGAGTGATCAGGCGCCGGAACTGCGCCGCGTAGCGGCCGACATAGCGCGCCTCCTGCGGGCTGAAATGTTCCTGCCCGCGCGCCCGCAGCATGGGGATGCACCAGTTCTGGTCGAGCATCGGCACGTTGATCATGGCGTAGCCGGGAAAGCCGCGACGCAGGTAGAAATCATTGTAGTGGCGGGAGGTGCGGCGTTCCTCGTCGGTGGCGAGCTGCTGCTCGATGACCACCGCCTGCCCGGCGATCATCAGCGGCAGCCCGCGCTCGGCCCGGTAGTGGTTGAGGTACCATTTGTGCTTCTCGTATTCCTCGATCAGCTCCTGATATTCGTGGGAGATCGGGACCTTGGTGAAGCTTCGCTTGGGATCGCGCGGATCGGGTGAATCGAGGTTCTTCTGGTAGGGATAGAACATCATCGCGGCGGCGCCGAACGCCGACGCCAGGTCCTGCAGCGCATCCGCCCACAGCGACGGCATCACCACCGCGTCGTAGCAACGGTCGAGGGCCGACCGCACGCGTTCGTCACGCATCACGCATCTCCCCTTGGGAAACACGAAGTGGAAGCCGAGCCTAGTCCCCGTTTATCTCGCCTGTACAGGGGAGCGGACGGATTATGACAGCCGGAAACGGCTTGTCTGCACGTTTTCCGCCATGTCCGGCACATGGTGCCCGGGTAAAGGTCGGGAGATGACGCTATGCCGGCGGACGGGCGGGCGGACGGGCGGAGCGGCGGCGCACCGCGTCCCCTCCCCGCACGGCCCGATTGACAGAAGCCGGCGGGCCGCTAGGTTCCGCGCGTGATCCGGCCGGGTTGAGCCGCGTCCTGCTCCTCGGTGCCCACGCATGACCCCCAGAGACATCGCCGCCTACGTCTTCCTGGCGATCACCTGGGGGGCGTCCTTCGTGGTGATGACCCACATCATCCATGCCTTCGGCTGGGCCGGCTCGGTGGCGCTGCGCTCCTTCCTCGCCGCCGGTACGCTGTTCGTCGCCGCCCGGCTCATCGGCCGCCGGCTCGATTTCAGCTTCGGCATCTGGCCGCTGATAGTGGTCGGCGCCTTCACCGTGGCGGCGCAGCTCACCCTGATCTCCTACGGCCTGCCGCGCATCGGCACCGCCATGTCGGCGATCCTGGTCGCCACCATCCCGCTGTTCTCGATGCTGATCGCCCGGCTCTGGCGTGTCGAGCCGATCCGCCCCGGCGGGCTCCTCGGCATCGGCCTCGGCATGGTGGGCGTGGTGCTGCTGGTCGGCTTCCCGGCGCGGCCGGTGACGCACGACTTCCTCATTGGCTGCGCCGCCACCATCGCCTCCACCCTGTCGGCGGCCTTCGGCAGCGTCTATGCCGGCCGCCGCCTGTCCAGCGCGGGTTCGTGGGAAGTCACCATCGGCGCCTTCCTGTCCGGCGGGCTGCTGACGCTGCCGCTGCTCGCCATCGTGCCGATCCCGACCGTGCCGGTGCTGCACGACTATCTCATGCTGCTGATCGCCGGCACGCTGATGAGCGCGATGACCTATGTCGCCTATTTCGGCCTCATCGCCTCCATCGGCCCGACCCGGGCCATCAGCGTCGAGTTCGCCGTGACCGCCGTCGCGGTGACGATCGGCACGCTGCTGCTCGACGAGCCGCTGTCGCTGCCGCAGGTCGCCGGCGCGGCGGTGATCGGCGTCGGCTGCGCGCTGGTGCTCGGCGTCATCCGGGTCGGCCGGGCGGATGCCGTGGCCGAGCGCCCCGGCGCCTGAGGCCCGCCCCGCTCAGCCCCCCAGCAGCGTCGAGCGGGTGAGCCGGCGCACCGCGAGATCGACCCGGGCGGCATCGCGCCGCGTGCGCTCCACCGTGTCGTTGACGAAGGTGAGGTGGTCGTGCGTCGCCTTCTCGGCCACCGGCGCGTCGCCCGCCACCACCGCCTCGCCGATCGCCCGGTGCTGCTCCAGCAGCGCGTCGCGGAAGGCGGCCAGCTCGAACAGCGAGGTGCGGTTGAAGAAGATGTCCCGCCGCAGCATCTCCGAGAAGGCCCGCATCACGTGCAGGATGACGAGGTTGTGCGAGGCGGCGTAGACGAGCCGGTGCAGCTCGATATCCGCCTCGGCCTCGCGGTCGGCGTCCCGGACCTGATGGGCGGCCTCCATCTCGGCGAGGCAGTCGCGGATCGCCTGCCGCTCGGGCTCGGTGGCGCGCACCGCCGCCAGCCCCGCCGCCGTGCGCTCCACCGCCGCGCGGTATTCGAAATAGTCGGCCGTCACCTGCTCGTTCGATTGCAGCAGCCCGGCGAGCGGCTCGGTCAGGCCCGACAGGAACTGGGTGACGCGGGTGCCCTCGCGGCTGGTCGCCAGCAGTCCCCGCCCCTCCAGAATCTCCAGCGCGTCGCGCAGCGAGGGACGCGAGACGTCGAGGCGCTCGGCCAGATCGCGCTCGCTGGCGAGCTTCTCGCCGGGGCGCAGCACGCCTTCGAGGATCAGTCTCTCAATATGCTCGGCGATGGCTTCCGCCAATTTTGGTGTTCGCAGGCGCTCCAAGGAACCAGCCTCCCCTTTGTTTTTCCTACGGAATTTTTTTCCATTCCGCTACGTAATTAACACGAAAGTCGTATCTTCGTACCAATTGACTTGAATGGTAAGGCAAACTTACCAAGCAGAACTTCCTTGTGACCTCCTTACCAGAAGGAGGACTGGCGCGGCAGAGACCGGGCCCAATCCGGCAAAAAACGGGGTCAACCCGGCAGACACGTCTTCCCCGGAGAAACGCCCGTGACCTGGAACCAAGTATACGATCCGTTCGGCAGCATGGCGCTGTCGACACTTCTTGCCGCCATCCCGATCGTCGTCATGCTCGTCGGCCTCGGCTTCCTCCACATGAAGGCGCATGTGGCCGCCTTCGCCGGCCTCGTCGCCGCGTTCGTCATCGCCGTCTTCGTCTTCGGCATGCCCGCCGACAAGGCCGGCCTTGCCGCCGGTTACGGCGCCGCCTACGGCCTTATGCCGATCGGCTGGATCGTTCTCAATATCATCTTCCTGCATCAGTTGACCGAGGCCAATGGCTCGTTCACCACGCTGCAGCACTCCATCGCCGGCATCACCGGCGACCGCCGCCTCCAGCTGCTGCTGATCGCCTTCTCCTTCGGCGCCTTCTTCGAGGGCGCGGCGGGCTTCGGCACCCCGGTCGCGGTGACGGCGGCGCTGCTGATCGGCCTCGGCTTCTCGCCGCTCGCCGCCTCCGGCCTGTCGCTGATCGCCAACACCGCCCCCGTCGCCTACGGCGCCCTCGGTACTCCGGTAGTGGCGCTCGCGGCCGTCACCGGGCTCGACCTGCTCGACCTCTCGGCCATGATCGGCCGCCAGCTGCCCTTCTTCTCGCTGATCGTGCCGTTCTGGCTGATCTGGGCGTTCGCGGGCTGGCGCGGCATGCTGGAAATCTGGCCGGCGATCCTGGTCTGCGGCGTCTCCTTCGCCCTTCCCCAGTTCCTGGTGTCGAACTTCCACGGCCCGTGGCTGGTGGACGTCGTCGCCGCCATCGTGTCGATGGTCTGCCTGGTGCTGTTCCTGCGCGTGTGGAAGCCGAAGAAAGAATGGACCTCGACCGCCCTGCGCAACCACAAGGGCAGCGACGGTTCCGAGGACGTGGCGGCCAAGCCGGTCGCGCCCCTCACCACCCGCCCCTCGACCGGCGATCTGGTCAAGGCGTGGCTGCCCTGGGGCATCCTGACCGTCTTCGTCTTCGCCTGGGGCATCCCGCAGATGAAGGGCATGCTGGACGGCTTCTTCATCCAGAAGATCCCGTTCGAGGGCCTGCACAACCTCGTCTTCAAGGTGCCGCCGGTGGTCGCCACCGCGCATCCCGAAGCGGCGGTGTTCACCTTCAACATCCTGTCGATGACCGGCTCGGGCATCTTCGCCTCGGCGGTGATCGCCGGCCTGCTGATGGGCTTCTCGCCGGTCGCGCTGGTGAAGATCTACCTCCGGACGATCTGGAAGGTGCGCTTCTCGCTGGCCACCATCGCCATCATGCTCGCCCTGGGCTTCCTCACCCGCTACTCGGGTCTGGACGCCACGCTCGGCCTCGCCTTCGCCACGACGGGCCCGTTCTACCCGCTGTTCGGCACGCTGCTGGGCTGGCTCGGCGTCGCGCTCACCGGCTCGGACACGGCCTCGAACGTGCTGTTCGGCGGTCTCCAGCGCATCACCTCCGAGCAGCTCGGCCTCTCCCCGACGCTGATGGCCGCGGCCAACTCCTCGGGCGGCGTGATGGGCAAGATGATCGACGCCCAGTCCATCGTCGTGGCCTCCACCGCCACCGGCTGGCTGAACAAGGAAGGCGTGATCCTTCGCTACGTGTTCTTCCACTCGCTGGCGCTGGCGGTGCTGGTCGGTATCCTTGTGACGATGCAGGCCTATGTCTGGCCGTTCACGGCCCTTGTCATTCATCATTGACCCCGCGGGGGAGGCGTAAGAGCCTCCCCCGGTTTTCTTGCATCGGGACGGACGCCCCGCGCCCGTCCCGGTTTCGTGGAAGGACGTCCTCATGGCTGCCGTCACCAACATCCAGGACCTGCGCGCCATCGCCAAACGCAAGGTGCCGCGCGCGATCTTCCACTACGCCGACCGGGGCTCCTATGACGAGGCGACGCTCAAGGCCAACAAGGCGGACCTTGCCGCCATCGGCCTGCGCCAGCGCGTCATGATCGACGTCTCCGAGCGCTCGACCGCCACCACCATGATCGGCGAGAAGGTCGCCCTGCCGCTGGCCATCGCCCCGACCGGCCTCACCGGCCTGTTCCACGGCGACGGCGAGATCCATGGCTGCCGTGCCGCGCAGGCCGCCGGCATCCCCTTCACCCTCTCCACCATGTCGATCTGCTCGATCGAGGACGTGGCGGGCGCGGTGGACAAGCCCTTCTGGTTCCAGCTCTACGTGATGCGCGACCGCAAGTTCTCGGAATCGCTGATCGAGCGCGCCAAGGCCGCCAAATGCTCGGCCCTCGTGCTGACGCTCGACCTGCAGATCCAGGGCCAGCGCCACATGGACATCAAGAACGGCCTCGCCGTTCCCCCGAAGCTCACCCTCGCCAACGCCCTCGACATCGCCACCAAGCCGCGCTGGATCGCCAGCGTGCTGATGGGCAAGCGCCATTCCTTCGGCAATCTCGCGGTGCGCAAGGAAAGCGACAGCCTGAGCACCCTCTCGCAGTGGATCGCCGGCCAGTTCGACCCGTCCCTGTCGTGGAAGGACGTCGAATGGGTCCGCTCCATCTGGCCGGGCAAGCTCATCCTCAAGGGCGTGCTCGACGTCGAGGACGCGAAGATCGCCGCCGCCACCGGCGCCGACGCCATCGTCGTTTCCAACCATGGCGGCCGCCAGTTGGACGGCGCCATCTCCTCGATCAAGGCGCTGCCGCGCATCGTCGACGCCATCGGCGGCAGCAACAGCGAGGTCTGGTTCGACGGCGGCGTGCAGTCGGGACAGGACATCCTGAAGGCGCGGGCGCTGGGCGCGCGCGGCTGCATGATGGGCAAGGCCTTCCTGTGGTCGCTGGCCGCCGGCGGCCAGGCCGGCGTCGCCAAGGCCATCGAGATCATGCGCAAGGAGCTTGACGTCTCCATGGCGCTCACCGGCACCCGGGACATCGAGAAGGTCGACAGGAGCGTGCTGGAGCTGTGAGCGCGGCCGGGGCGCCGCCCCACGCTCTTGCAGCGGGCCTGCGGGCGCGGCATCGTGCCCGCGCCGGGGGAACGGCAGGAGAAATCGCATGTCCGATGAATCGATGACCCGCCGCGACCTCGGCGTATTGGCGGCCGGCGGTGCCCTCGCCGTGGCCTTCGCCACCCTGCCGGCGCTGCCGGCGGCGGCCTATCAGGGCAACATGGAACGCGCCCTGTCGGACCTCTACGCGGCGCTGGCCTCGCTGCGCGAGGCGACGCCCAACAAGGGCGGTCACCGCGAGCGGGCCATCGGGCTCATCCGGCAGGCCATCGAGCAGACCCAGGCCGGCATCGAATTCGCCGACGAACATGGCGGTGGCGGCGGCCCGCCCTGAGCGGGAGCGGACGGGAGCGGCGGCCAGCTAGCGCGGCGATGTTTTGGCGGGGGCGGCCTTGAGGGGCTCCCCCGTGCGGAGTTCTTTTTTGCGCACGGCCCCGCGCGGCAGGCGCACCGGCCAGCGCACCATGTGGTCGAGATAATCCTCCAGAGGCAGTTCGTCCTCCAGCGCCGCGACCTTGCCGCGCACCGAGACGCCCGCCGCATGCACGCTTTCCGCATCGCCGGAGACCAGCGGATGCCACCAGTAGAGGTCGCGCCCCTCGGCCACCAGCCGGTAGCCGCAGGAGGGCGGCAGCCAGCCAAGCGTGCGCACCGCCTCGGGGGTGAGACGCACGCAATCGGGCACCTGCGCCTGCCGGTTGGGATAGTCGCGGCAGCGGCAGCCGAAATCGTCGAGAAGCTGGCAGCCGATATCGGTATAGGCGACGGCGTTGCTGTCCTCGTCCTGCAACTTGACGAGGCAGCAGCGCCCGCAGCCGTCGCACAGGCTCTCCCACTCGGCGGGGCTCATCTCGTCCAGCGTCTTGGTTCGCCAGAACGGCGCCGCCTCGGCGGGGGTCGAAGGGTCGGGCATCGGCAGGGGGGTTCCCGATCGCAATCGTGGAGCCGGTCCGCGCTTCACGAACCGACGATCACGGATTAGATAGCGTTGCATTCTCGCTCTGGCGAGCCTTGTTGCCGCCCTCGTCCGGCGGCAAGGGCTCGGCTATAAGAGCGAAGAGGCATCGGGCGGCAGCCCGGACGCCGCTGGAGCAACGGTTTGAACGACACGCCGAACACCGATCCGACGGAGGCCGCTCCGCCGACCGAGCCGCAGGATGCGCCCGAGGGCAAGCCGGCGCCGTCGGGGTTCGGCCGGCGCGTGCGCAATGCGCTTCTGGCCATCGATTCCTGGATCGACTCGTCGATCTACAATGGCGGCGTCGGCCTGCGCTCGACGTGGGACGGTTTCGTCGCCTTCACCGAGCGGTTCAACGTGCAGGGCCCGGCCCGCTGGGCGATCTCGCTGGGCTCGGAGGGCATGACCTGGGGCGCGGTCGGCGCCGTGCTGATGCTGGCGCTGGCCGTTCCCGCCTTCCGCGAGACCTCCGACGACTGGCTCAAGCGGGCCGAGCTTTCCGTCACCTTCCTCGACCGCTACGGCAACACCATCGGCGAGCGCGGCATCCGCCACAACGACACGGTGCCGCTGGAAGAATTCCCCGACCACCTCATCAAGGCGGTGCTGGCCACCGAGGACCGGCGCTTCTACGAGCATTTCGGCATCGACATTCCCGGCACCTTCCGCGCCGTGCTGTCGAACGCGCGCGCCGGCGGCGTGGTGCAGGGCGGTTCCTCGCTCACCCAGCAGCTCGCCAAGAACCTGTTCCTGTCGAACGAGCGCACGCTGGAGCGCAAGATCAAGGAAGCGTTCCTCGCGCTGTGGCTGGAGTTCCACCTCACCAAGAACCAGATCCTCAAGCTCTATCTGGACCGCGCCTATATGGGCGGCGGCGCCTTCGGCGTGGACGCAGCCTCGCAATACTATTTCGGCAAGTCGGCGCGCGACGTGAACCTCGCCGAGGCCGCCATGCTGGCCGGCCTGTTCAAGGCGCCCTCGCGCTTTGCCCCGCACGTCAACCTGCCGGCCGCGCGCGGGCGCGCCTCCGTCGTGCTCGACAACCTCGTCGATGCCGGCTTCATGACCGAGGGTCAGGTGTTCGGCGCCCGCCGCAACCCGGCGACCCCCATCGACCGCAAGCAGGACGACCTGCCCGAGTACTATCTCGACTTCGCCTTCGAGCAGGTGAAGCGCATCGTCGACAAGCTGCCGAAGGACTTCGCCGAGCGCTCCTTCATCGTGCGCACGGCGCTCGATCCCAACATCCAGAAGGCCGCCGACACCGCCATCCGCGACAGCCTGCGCCAGTTCGGCAAGGATTACGGCGCCAGCCAGTCGGCCATGGTGGTGATGGAGCCGAACGGCGCCGTGCGCGCCATGGTGGGCGGGCGCGACTATGGCGAGAGCCAGTTCAACCGCGCCACCGACGCGCTGCGCCAGCCCGGCTCGTCCTTCAAGCCCTATGTCTACACGGCGGCGCTGATGACCGGGCGCTACAACCCGCAGACCATCGTCGTCGACGGTCCGATCTGCATCGGCAACTGGTGCCCGCAGAATTACGGGCGCTCCTATGCCGGCTCGATCACGATGATGACCGCGCTGACCCGCTCGCTCAACACGGTGGCGGTCAAGCTCGCCGAATCCATCGGGCGCGGGCGCATCGTCGACCTCGCCCACGCCATGGGCGTGAAGAGCGAGCTCAAGATCACCCGCGCGCTGCCGCTCGGCGCGGCGGAGGTGACGGTGCTCGATCAGGCCACCGGCTACGCCGTGTTCGCCTCCGGCGGCTATTCGGTCGATCCGCACGCCGTGGTCGAGATGCGCACCCCGGCGGGCGAGCCGGTCTGGAGCTTCGCCCAGAACGGCCCCAAGCCGCATCAGGTGATTCCGCCCAACATCATCGCCATGATCAACCCGATGCTGAACAGCGTGGTCGAGAACGGCACCGGCCGGCGCGCCATGATCCCGGGCACCAAGGTGTCCGGCAAGACGGGCACCACCAACGCCTATCGCGACGCCTGGTTTGTTGGATTTACCGGTAATTACGTAGGGGCGATCTGGTTCGGCAATGACGACTACGCCTCGACCCGCCGGATGACCGGCGGGTCGCTGCCGGCGATGACGTGGCAGAAGGTGATGGCCTTCGCCCATCAGGGCATCGAGATCAAGCCGACGCCGGGGCTCGGCAACCAGCCGCCTCCCGTGCTCGACGGCGCGGCGGCGCAGGCCTCGGCCCTCCAGATCGAGGGCGTGCAGCGCCCGGTGACGTTGAGCCCGGCCGCCGCCGAGCGGTTGATGGCGCTCTCCGCCCGCCTGCGCGAGGCCGCCGCCCAGCCGGCGCGCCGCCCCACCGCCGCCGCCGACCCGGCATCGACGACCGGAATCGCCCTCACCGGAAACAACTGACCCCGCCGCGATTGACCTTGCCCCCGCTTGCGCCCATCCATGGGCCCTTCACCGGATAGCTGCCGCCCGTGCGTTCCCTGCTGCTCATCCTGACCATGGCCGTCGGCACCGCCGTCGGGCTCGGCCTCACCTGGATCTCCACGGTGGACGGCTACGGGCCCGGCCTCGTGCGCTCGGGGCCGTGGGAAACCTGGCCCAAGGCCGGCACCGAGACGGCGGACCCGTATGCGCGTGCCGCCCTCGCCCGCGCCGGCGAGCTGCCGCTCGAACTGGCGGACGGCATCGCCTTCGTCGCCACCACCGATTCGGCGGGCCGCCCGCTCGACGGCCGCTGCGACATCCGAATTTCCGGCGAACTGCCGCAGGCGCGGTTCTGGACCCTGACCGCCACCGACGGCCAGGGACGGCTGATCGAGAACGCCGCCGACCGCTCGGGCTTCACCAGCGCCGAAGTGGTGTGGAACCGCAACGGCAGCATCGACGTGGCGCTCGGCCCGCGCGCACGCGCCGGCAACTGGCTGCCGACCGGCGCCCGCGACCGCATCGCGCTTACGCTGCGCCTCTACGACACCTCGGTCGGCCTCGCCAGCCGCACCAGCGACGCGCCGCCCATGCCGGCCATCGCGACGGAGAGCTGCCCGTGAAGCGGCTGATCCTTCCCATCCTCGCCGGCATCGTGCTCGGCGGCATCGTGCATCTGGTGGCGGTGCTGATCCTGCCCTACCTCTCCGAGCAGGATGCCTATGCGCGCCTCTCGGCGGTCGGCGATCCCAACCGGGTGGCGCAGATCGACGACCCGTCCGCGCTCGGCGCCGTGCTGCCGGCGACCGATCCGGCCTTCATCTCGGCTGTCTGCCTCTACGACCTCAGCGACGGCCCGCTCAAGGTGCGCGTGCCGACCACCGAGGACTACACCTCGGTGTCGTTCTACACGCGGTTCGGGCTGCCCTTCTACGCGATCAACGACCGTTCGGCGGGGCGCAGCATCATCGAATTGGACCTGATGAACAGCAAGCAGCGCGCCGCGCTGCCGGAGGACGAGGAAGTCACCGCCGCCGACCGCCTGATCGTCGAATCGCCGAGCAATGAGGGCATCGTCCTCATCCGCGCCATGGTGCGCGAGCGGGGCGCCCGGGAGGAAGTACGGGCACGGATGGAAGCGGCGAACTGCGGCCCCGCCTTATAGCGGCTCGCGTCGTTCCCGCGTGGGGGAATCGGGCGGCGTCGGCGCGTCGGCGTGGCGCACAAGCTGCACCACGGGCAGGATGATGACCTCGCCCCAAAGCTGGCGCGAAGATCGGTCCGACGACGGGCTCGCCAGCGCGGACCTCGCACGGACGCTGCGACTCTGCGCGGGCGTCCGGCACATCGGAAACGGCACCACCGCGCCCATTGCGCTCTCCACCGCTCGGTCGACCGGATAACCGACAGTACGTGCGATTATGGTTAACGGGTTTCTAACGTTCGCCGCCTAGCTTTGGTTCCGCGCCCCCGCCCGGGAGCGCGAGTGCCAATCGCGAGCAGCCCGCCGCCCATGTCGTCCACGCCCGGCTCCGGCCCTTCCGATACGATCGATGCCGCGCGCCGTCCGCCGCAGGACACGCGCCCGGAGATGCTGCGGCTGCTGGTGCACGAGTTCCTCAAGCAGCCCATCCGCAACGAGGCCGCCGAATCGCGCTTCGTGACGCTGGCGATCCGCCTGATCGAGGCGGTGGACGTGCCGGTCGCCGCCAAGCATGTGCGCGAACTGGCGCCGCATCCGGCAGTGCCGCGCGCGCTCGCGCTCTACCTCGCAACGGCCCCGCTCTCGCTCGCCGGTCCTTTCCTGCGCCTTTCGCCGGTGCTCGGCGAGGACGACCTCGCGGGGCTGGCCGAACAGGCCGCCCCCTCCCATCTCGCCGCCATGGCGGCGAGGCGCGACGTCTCGCCGGGCCTCGCCAAGCGCATCGCCGAACTCGTCCATCGCCGCCACGAGGCCGGCGATACGCTGGATGCCGCGCCCGAATCGCCGGTAGACGACGAGGAAGCGACGCCCCCCGTCGCCGACATCGCCGCCGCGATCGAACCGGAATCCGAAGGCGCGCGCCCGGCCGAGGCCGAGATTCCCGAAGCCGAGTTTCCCGAAGCCGAGACACCCGAATCCGTCGCAACCTTCGTGGCGGAGCCGCCGGCAACGGATGTTTCCACTGCCGAGATACCCCTGGCCGAAGCGGTCGCGACGCAGCCCGTTGCGGAGACCTCGCAAGCGGTGGCCGCGCATGCCTCGGACGACACCGTGCCGACGCCCGAAGCGCCCGTGACCGAAGCCTCCTTGCCCGAAGCCCCCTTGCCCGAGACGGTGACGCAGGCGACCCTCGCCGAGGCCCAGCCCCTCGCCAAGGTCCCGCCGGAGGAACCCGCCGCCGCAGAAGCGGCTGCGCCGGCCGTCCTGCCCTCCGCCGAATTCTTCGCCGCCGGGCCGGAAGAGCGCGCCACGCTGATCGCGCGGCTCGTCACCCTGCCGCCGCTGCCGCTCGCCGAACGGTCGGCCGCACCGCCGGCGGGCTTCATCGACGCGCTGCTCGACGCCGCCCGCACCGCCGAGAACGGCGCGCTGGCGAAGATGCTGGAGCGCACGCTCGGCGTCAGCGAGGAGAGTGCCGCCCGCATCGTGGCGGACGAGACCGGCCAGTCCATGGCGGTCGCCGCCCGCGCGCTCGGCCTGTCCTTCGCCATCCTCTCGCGCGTTCTGTTCCGCCTCCACCCGGTCGCCGGGCGCTCGACGGGGGAGATGGCGCGGCTCGCCGAAATGTTCGATTCGCTCCCGCTCGCCAGCGCGCAGCATCTCGTGGCGTCGTGGCGCGGCAGCCGCCGGCCGGGCCGCGAGCGGGCCGAGGAGGCCCCCTCCATGCGCAGCTTCGCGCAGCCGCATCCGGTGGCGCAGGCGAGCGCCCAGTCGGCGCCGAAGACGTCCGAGGTTCAGCCCCGCAAGGGCTAGTCGGCCGACAGGTCGAGGAAGCAACGGCCCTCGCGGTCCTCGATCTCGACGAACCAGAGGTC
Source organism: Ancylobacter sp. TS-1 (assembly GCF_009223885.1). NCBI lineage: Bacteria > Pseudomonadati > Pseudomonadota > Alphaproteobacteria > Hyphomicrobiales > Xanthobacteraceae > Ancylobacter > Ancylobacter sp. TS-1. The sequence continues at coordinate 80,657 of NZ_CP045144.1, read as the reverse complement.
GGGATCGAAGCCGATCTCGCGCGCCATGCGCGCCTCGGCGTCGCTCTCCGCGCTGCCCGCCGGCACGATCACCGAGAAGAGGCGCACGCCCGGCTCGGGCTCGGCATTAAGCGAGGGCAGAGCCGGGCCGTAGAGCGCCGCCCGGCCGTCCTGCGTCGACACCTTGACGAAGATCGCCCCCGCCTCCTCGGCGCCGCGCCGGCGCACGGCGGCGAAGGCTCCGGCGCCATTGGCACGGCGGATCAGCGCAGAGACCCAGATCGCGCTCTTCAGCCGCATGACCGGCCTACGGGATGGACAGGCCGGCGACGGCGTTGATCTCGCGCACCACACGGTCGGAGATCTGGCCCGTCACCGGCAGCCGGCGGTCACGCTCGAAACGCTGCACGGCTTCCTCGGTCGCGGCGCCGAGCCGGCCGTCGACCCGGACCGGGCCGTAGCCGAGCTGCGACAGCGCCTTCTGCACCGCCATGACGCGCGGCGACACCGGCACCTCGCCGGGCGGCAGCAGGCCGGCGGCGGGCGTATTGGTCAGGGCCACCGGCGCCGAAATGGCCGGGCTCGGCGCGGCGGCGGCGGGCCGGGGCGGGGCGGCGGGACGCGACGGCGGCAGCGGTGTCGCCACGGCCGGGGCATTGGCCAGAGCGGCGACCGGATCGGCCGGCGCCATCGCGGCGGGCGGGGCGGCCGCCGGTGCCGCAGGGGCGGGCGTCGCCGCCTGAGGGGCGGGAATGGCGCGAATGTCGGACTGCGCCGATGCCGGCGCGGCGGCGCGGGAGCCGTTCCGGCCCTGCTGGAGCGCGAAGGCATTGAACAGGACGGCGGCGCTGGCGGCGGCGGCCACGAAGACCATGAACACGTCCGACCGTCGGCGGCCGGAACGATAGGGCCGCCCGGCGACGCGCTCGCCGTCGAGGTCTATATCGTCCACCAGCAGGTCGCTCGCGTAGGATCGGGGCATGGCAGCCGAGGTCAGGATGCGAAAGGGGCCGTCGCGCAGCGTGGCGCGGGTTCGTCCGCCACAGTGCCATGAAGGGGTTTAAGCGAACCCTAAAACGGCGACGTGCTTAACGGCGGCTTTCCGCGAAAGGCCGATTTTGCGCGATTGCGACATCGGTTGCTCAACGCATCGCCGCTATTGTGGGGCATGTGAAGGGTTCCGTGGGACGACCGCGAGAAGGGTCATGTTCTTCCTGCTGCGCATCGGTTTCTGGCTGACCATCGTGTTCCTCCTGCTGCCGGCGGTGACGGGCGGGACTTCCTCGCGCACGCCGCAGGCCGGCGAGGAGCAGAAGGTCAGCGCGGTGGACGCGCTCTCCGCCGCCACCTCCGCCGTGGCGGATGCCGGCGGCTTCTGCACGCGTCAGCCGCAGGCCTGCGTCATCGGCGCCGGGCTCATCGAACTGATCAGCGAGCGCGCCGAGGCCGGGGCCCGCTTCGCGATCAGCTACATTTCCGAGCAGATCGTCGAGGAAAAGCGCAAGGCGGCGGCCCGCGCCGCCGGCCCGGCGCCCGGCGACACCCTCACCACCCACGACCTCAGCCCGGCCTGGAAGGGCCCGGGGCTGCCGGCCGTCACGATCCCGGCGAACGCGCCGGCCTATACCGGCTCGACGGGGAAGTCCGCCCCCGCCGCCGCGCCGTCCGGCGCCGTGCCGCTGCCGCCCAAGCGCCCCGCCTGAGCGGGCCAAACGCGGCGCGGCCATTGCGCTTGCGCCCTGCCCGCCCCTATATGCGGCCCCGAGAGGCGCCGATGACATCAAAGATCGACAGCATCATCGAGGACTTCGAACTCCTCGATAACTGGGACGACCGCTACCGCTACCTGATCGAGCTGGGCCGCGCGCTGCCGCCCTTCCCGGAGGCGGAGCGCACCGACGCCACCAAGGTGCAGGGCTGCGCCAGCCAGGTCTGGCTGGTGAGCGAGCCCGTTCCGGGCGCGGCGGACGGGCCGCGCCTCGGCTTTCTCGGCGATTCCGACGCCCATATCGTGCGCGGCCTCATCGCCATATTGCTGGCGCTGTATTCCGGCCGCACCGCGCGCGACATCGTGGCGGCGGATCCCGGCGCGGTGTTCGCCCGCATCGGCCTGAAGGACCATCTGACGCCGCAGCGCTCCAACGGCCTGCGCTCGATGGTCGAGCGCATTCGCAACGATGCGCAGCGGGCGCTCGCCGAAGCGGCGTCCTAGCCGCCGGCGCCGGTCTCCGCACCGTCCGGTCCCTCCGGGGCCTTCCAGGCCCGCAGGCGCCCCCGCGCCGGGCCGCGCGCCGCTTCCGCGAGCCCGTAATGGCGGGCGAGCCTGTCGAGCGCCAGCGACAGCACCACCTTGGCGGCGCGCGCCGGCCAGCCGCGCTCGCGTTCGAGCTGTTCGAGGCCCTTCAGGAAACAGCACACATCCAGCAGCAGCCCGGCGAATTCCGGCCCCGCGGCGTCGAGCGCGCGCGACAGGCGCTGGCGCGCCGCCAAAGCCGCCTCCGGCAGCGACAGCCCCGCCGGCCCGCGCCGGCCGCTGCGCGCCACCCCGCTCCAGTCGCTGGTGAGGCGCGGCGTCAGCCCGGCGCGGGTGAAGTCCGCCCGCAGCCGCTCCCCGGCGACGAACTGCGTCGCCGTCACCAGCGCGCGGCCCTCGCGGTCGCGGCGCCGGGCCAGCCAGCCGAGCGGGCTCTCCTCCATGTCCACCGCGACGAGGCTGCGCACGCCCTCGATCTCGACCTCGACGCACTCGGTCCGGCGCCGGGCCGTGCGACGCTCAACCATGCCCGCCTCCCATCGCCCGGCCGGCCTCCGCCTGCGCCGTCTCCGCCCGCGCCGTCTCCTCCAGCGCGGCGACCCGCCGGTCCCAGCCGGCGACCTCGCGGCGCTCCTCGATCCGGCGGCAGGCATGGGCGACCGTGGAGCGGTGACGGCCGAAATCGGCGGCGACCCGCGTCATCGGTAGGCCGAGACCGACATGGGCGAGATACATGGCGAGCGCCCGCGCCGACGCGCTGCGGCGGTCGAGACGGCGCGGATGCAGAACCCTGTCCAGCGGCAGCCCGGTCGCCGTGGCGGCAAGGCGGGCGGCAACGAGGCAGGCCTGCCGGCCCGCCGGGTGGGCGGCCGGAGTGCGGATCGTCGGCATGGCTTATCTCCGTGAAAGGAATTTAAGCCTAGCGCCTCGCTCACAAGCAATCAAGAACAAATCATGAACATTCAAACGACGCAGGTCGATGAACCCCAGCCCGCTGCATCGGTCATGTTGTAGGAATTTTATCCGCACCCCTGCACGGCACGCCGATACTGCCCGCGTCCATCAGCGAGGCCGTCCATGCACCTATGTCACCGGAGCCGCCGCATCCGCGTCGCCCGAAGCGAGAATCCCGAGGAGGCGATCGCCGCCCGCGTGGCGGCGCTGAGGCCCTTTCTGGGCCGGACTGGCGAGGAGCGGCAGGTCGCCCTGCGCCGTCTGCTGCGCGCGGAGCGGCGCGCCGCCGGAACCGGCATCGGCTACGACGCCATGCGCCACGCGGCCCTGCGCCGGCTGCTTGCCGAAGCGGAGCCCGCACGGTTCACGGCGCCCCGCCCCCGGCCGGCCCGTTCTCACGAAAAAGCCGCCACACGAGGTGGCGGCCCATCTTCGTCGACATCGCGATGACGGGCGGCCGGCAGCCGCTCGTCCTCGGATCGCGCCGTCCGGTCAGGCCCGCGCGGTGCGGCGGCGCTGCTGGCCGAGGCCCATCTCCTTGGCGAGCGTCGAGCGCGCCGCGGCGTAATTGGGGGCGACCATCGGGTAGTCGGCCGGCAGGCCCCACTTTTCGCGGTACTCCTCGGGGGTGAGGTTGTACTGCGTGCGCAGGTGCCGCTTGAGCGACTTGAACTTCTTGCCGTCCTCGAGGCAGATGATGTAGTCGGGCGTCACCGACCGCTTCAACGGCACCGCCGGCTTCAGCGGCTCGGCGACCGGCTCGGCCTCGCCGCTCCCCACGCGCTGAAGCGCGCCGTGAACGTCGCCGATCAGGACGGTAAGGTCATTCGCCGAGATCGCATTGTTGCTCACATAGGCGGAGACGATATCGGCGGCCAGTTCGATATAGATGTCGGCGTCCTTGGTGTCGCTCATGGCCCATTCTTCGAATTGTATCGATAAACCCTGACGCCGCGTCCTGGCGCCCGTTTGCATTCACCGAACTACGCGAAACTACGTCGCATGGACGTCTCACCATTCCGCGTTCGGATACTCTACCGTAAATAAACTTCGAAAACGGGAATAACAAGGTTTTTCGAGCCACCCTCAACGCAAATCTGCGTGCCAACCCGCAAGGGGCACGCTGTCTGTTCGTTTGCTCAAGCTCAAATGCCGGTGGAGGCTGTCTTTTCCGTCAAGGTGGCGGCATTGCCGACAGAACCAAGACTTCGTGAACGGCATCAACACTTGCCGCCGCCGGGATAGGTGATTATCTCGACGCAAACCTCAAGGAATCCGACATGAACCAGACAACCCGCCGGCCCAAGGTCGTGAAGACGGATGCGGAGTGGCGCGCCCTGCTCACGCCCGAGCAGTACCACGTCACGCGCGGCCATGGCACCGAATGCGCGTTCAGCGGGCCGCATCTGTCGCAGAAGGAGCCCGGCGTCTACAGCTGCGTGTGCTGCGGCGAGCCGCTGTTCCGCTCCAGTGCCAAGTTCGAGTCCGGCACCGGCTGGCCGAGCTTCTTCCAGCCGGTCGATGCCGAGGCGGTGAGCGAGTATCACGACCACTCCTACGGCATGCGCCGGGTCGAGGTGCGCTGCGCCACCTGCGACGCCCATCTCGGCCATGTCTTCCCGGACGGCCCGCGCCCGACCGGGCTGCGCTTCTGCATCAACGGCGTCGCCATGACCTTCAAGGCGGACGCGGCCTCGTGAGCGACGCGCCTGCCGTGACGGCCCCCGCCTATCCGCCGCTGGTCCGCAGCTTCCACGGCCAGACCCTGGTCGACCCTTACGCCTGGCTTCGCGCCGACAACTGGCGCGAGGTCATGCGCGAGCCCTCCGTGCTCGCCCCGGACATCCGCGCCTTTCTGGAAGCCGAGAACGCGGCGGCGGAGGCGTGGTTCGCCCCGCAGGCGGAACTGCGCCGCACGCTGGTGCGCGAGATGCGCGCGCGCATCAAGGAGGACGATTCCTCTGTTCCCGCGACGGACGGCCCCTTCGCCTATTTCACCCGCTATCGCGACGGCGGCCAGCACCCGCTGATCTGCCGGCGGCCGACCGGCGCCATCGCCGGCGAAGCCGTGCTGCTCGACGGCGACGCGCTCGCCCAGGGCAAGGCCTATTTCCAGTTCGGCGATGCCCGGCAGTCGCCCGACCATGCGCTCTACGCCTGGACGGCGGACGAGGCGGGCTCGGAATATTACACGCTGCGCATCCGCGACATCGCCGCCGGCACCGATCTGCCGGACATCGTGTCCGAGACCACCGGCGACGTGCTGTGGGGCGCCGACGGCGCCCATATCTACTATGTCCGCCGCGACGCCGAGCACCGGCCGAGCTTCGTCTACCGTCACGCGCTCGGCGCCGACCCGGCCTCGGACGTTCTGGTCTATGAGGAGCCGGACAAGGGCTTCTTCGTCTCGCTGGGCCGCACCCAGTCGGGCCGCTTCGGCCTCATCTCCTGCGGCGACCACGAGACCAGCGAAGTGTGGCTGCTCGACCTCCACGCGCCGCTGGCGGCTCCCCTGTGCGTCGAGCCGCGCGAGACCGGCCTGCGCTACGGCGTCGAGCACCATCCCGCGCTCGGGGGCGCGGAGAGCCTTGTCATCGAGACCAATGCGGACGGCGCCGAGGATTTCAAGATCGTCACCGCCCCGCTGGCGAGCCCCGGCCGCGCGAGCTGGCGCGATCTGGTGCCGCACAAGGCGGGCCGGCTCATCCTCTCGGTCAGCGTGCTGCGCGACCATCTGGTGCGGCTGGAGCGCGAGGACGGCCTGCCGCGCATCGTGGTGCGCGCGCTGGCCGACGGCGCCGAGCATGTGGTCGACTTCGCCGAGGAGGCCTATTCGCTCGGCTTCGATCCCGGCTACGGCTTCGACAAGACCGAGATCCGCTTCACCTATTCCTCGATGACCACCCCGTCCGAAGTGTGGGACTACGACGTCGCCAGCCGCGCCCGCGTGCTGCGCAAGCGGCAGGAAGTGCCCTCGGGCCATGACCCGAAGCGCTACGTCACCCGCCGCGTGATGGCCCCCGCGGCCGACGGCGAGTTGATCCCGGTCTCGCTGCTGTTTTCGAAGGACACCCCGCTCGACGGCACCGCGCCCTGCCTGCTCTATGGCTACGGCGCCTATGGCATCTCGATCCCGGCGGGCTTCTCGACCTCGCGCCTGTCGCTGGTCGACCGCGGCTTCGTCTACGCCATCGCCCATATACGCGGCGGCACCGAGAAGGGCTGGCGCTGGTACCGCGAGGGCAAGCTGGCGAAGAAGACCAACAGCTTCACCGACTTCATCGCGGCCGGCGACTACCTCGTGGCGCAGAAGATCGTCGCGCCGGACCGCATCGTCGCCCATGGCGGCTCGGCCGGCGGCATGCTGATGGGCGCGGTGGCCAATCTGCGCCCATCCCTGTTCGCCGGCATCGTGGCGGAAGTGCCCTTCGTCGACGTGCTCAACACCATGCTCGACGACACGCTGCCCCTCACCCCGCCGGAATGGCCGGAATGGGGCAACCCGATCGAAGACCCGGAAGCCTTCGCCGGCATCCGCGCCTATTCGCCCTACGACAATGTGGCGGCAAAGGACTATCCGGCGATCTTCGCCCTCGCCGGCCTGACCGACCCGCGCGTGACCTATTGGGAGCCGGCCAAATGGGTGGCGCGGCTGCGCGAGATGAAGACCGACGATCGCCCGCTGCTGCTGCGCACCAATATGGATGCCGGCCATGGCGGCGCCTCGGGCCGCTTCGACCGGCTGGAGGAGACGGCGCTGGTCTACGCCTTCGCGCTCGCCGTCGCCGGTCGCTGACGCGACCGCTGGACAGCGGCTTCAGACGCAAAAGGGCGCCCGCGAGGGCGCCCTTTTCTCATCTCGACCGTCGGCCGGGCTCAGCCGCGATTGTCGCCGCCGGCGACGTGGTCGCGCAGTTCCTGAAGCGAGGCGAAGCGCAGCGTGCCGTCCGGCAGGTCGGCTTCGATGGAGCCGTCCGAATAGAGCTTGTAGGCCATGCCGCCGATGGTGCCCGATTTGAGCACGGTGACATCCGGCGCGGCGGGCGGCGCCTCGGGCTCGTCGGCAAGCAGGTCGGCATCCTGCAGGAAGGCCGGCGGCGCGGCGGGCTCGGGCGTGAACTCCTCCCGTGCGCGCGGCGCCCTCGGCGCACGTGGCTCGTAGGGCTCCTCCTCGAACGCCTCGACCGGCGGCGCCTCGCGGCGCGGCGGCACGGGGGTCGCCGAACGGAAGGGCGGCAGCGGCTCGAAGTCCGGCGTTTCCGCCAGCGCCGGCTCGGGCTCGAAGACCGGCTCGTCGGCCGGCGCCTCGTCCGCGCGCTTGCGACGGAACCAGGAGGGAAGGCCGCGCTCGCCGGTCGGCTCCGGCAGCTCGTCCATCTCGGGGAAGTCCGGCGCGGCGGGTGCCTTGGGGGCCGCCCGCGAGGGCTCGGGATAGTCCGGCGCGACCGATGCGAAGCTGCCGGTTTCGACCGTGAGCACGGCCGCCCCCGCATGCGCATGGGAGGCGTCGTCCTCGTCGGCCTCGAAATGGACCGCCCCGTCGAGCTTCTCGGCTATGTCGCCCAAGACCCTCAGAATGAAGCCGAGAGCGAACAGCAGAAGTCCGCCGACAAAAGCCGTACTGCCGACCGTCATCAGAGCCGAGCCGGAAGTCGTCTCCGCGGAACCGAAGCCAATAGCCCCGAGGACGACACCGAGCGCGGCCACCGCTACGCCGATTCCGATGACAATTGCACCCATCAAGAAACTCCACCGGACCGATTCGCCGTCGATCCTTCTTCCACGAGACTTTACGTCCAGTACAGCCCTAACGAAAGCGGGGCGGTGCAAATGCGTCATACCCCGAATGGCAGGCGGGAATTCGGCGGGGAAGAAATCGGCCGCGCACGATGCTTTTGGTTGTCCGGCGCCCCATACCGACCTATCTAATCAGCGCCGAGCTTTCGCGGGCTTCTCAGCACCGGCGGAAGCAACCCTTGCCGGGGTTCGGCCGGATTTCATTTCGCGGAGACGCTCCATGTCCTTCTCGCTTCCCGATCTTCCCTATTCCTACGATGCCCTCGCCCCCTACATGTCGCGCGAGACGCTCGAGTATCACCACGACAAGCATCACCTTGCCTATGTCAACAACGGCAACAACCTGCTCAAGGGCACCGAGTGGGAAGGCAAGTCGCTGGAAGAGGTCGTCAAGGGATCCTTCGGCAAGAATGCCGGCCTCTTCAACAATGCCGGCCAGCACTACAACCACCTGCATTTCTGGCACTGGATGAAGCCGAATGGCGGCGGCGCGATCCCCGGCGAGCTTGAGAAGAAGATCGTCGAGGACCTCGGCTCGGTCGAGAAGTTCAAGGAAGACTTCATCCAGGCCGGCGTGACGCAGTTCGGCTCGGGCTGGGCCTGGCTGGCGGTCAAGGACGGCAAGCTCGTCATCGCCAAGTCCGCGAACGGCGAGAGCCCGCTGGTCACCGGCGCGACCCCGATCCTCGGCGTCGACGTGTGGGAGCACTCCTACTACATCGACTACCGCAACCGCCGCCCGGACTACCTCAAGGCGTTCGTCGAGAACCTGGTCAACTGGGACTACGTCGCCGAGCTTTATTCCAAGGCGGTCTGAGCGACACGGCCCTCTCGCCGGGCCTGACGAAATTCGGGGGCGCCGTCGCGGGTCGACGGCGCCCTTTTCTTTGCGCTACTGGCCGAAGGGCACCTCGGTGCGCGGCCCGAAGGGACGCGTCTTGGGCGGCCAGCCCTTCACGCAGTAGTCGTTCCAGAAATTGAGCTGCCACTCCGAGCGCCACTGGTAGAGCCAGTTCTGGCATTCGTCCTGGGTGCGGAAGCAGCCCTCGGCTGTCCGCCCCTCGATGAAGTCGGTGTTCCACGAGGCTTCGCGACGGCCGGTGAAGTGCCCGTACCAGAGCTTCGACGGCGGGATCGACGCCGCCATCTTGCGGCAGTCCCCGCCCGGAAAAGTGCCGGTGAACTGGTAGGCGCCCGCCGGCCCGGTTGCGGCAAGGGCGAGAAAGGTGCCGAGGGCCAGGGCCGCCCCGGCGAGAACAGCGCGTGTCATGACGCATCACCTCCGGCGGACGGGCGACAGCCGCCGGCCCGCTCGCGCTCGAATGTAGTCCCCCGCGCCGCCTGTGGAAGGGGGCGACGAAGACCTACAGCCAGCGGATCATCCGCAGCCACGCCACCAGCCCGACGCCGAGCATCGCCGCCATCACCGTGACCGCCCAGAAGCCGTTCGGATCCTGCGAGCCGGGAATGCCTTCCACGTTCATGCCCATCAGGCCGGTAATCAGCGTCAGCGGCGCGAAGATGACGGTGACGGCGGCGAGGATGAGCATGGAACGGTTCATCTGCTCGGCGCGGCGTTCCACCATCTGGTCGTAGATCACCGCCGCGCGGTCGCGCACCGAATCGAGTTCCTCGGCGAAGCGCGTCACCCGGTCGGCGGCCTCGCGCAGCCGGTTGCGGTCGCGCGGGGAGAGCCACTCGGCATCCTCCAGCGAGAAATGGTTCAGCGCCTCGCGCTGCGGGGCGATGTAGCGGCGCAGGATGATGGCGACGCGCCGGACTTCCGAGACCTTCGGGCTCAGATTGGACAGCGTGGCGCTCAGCACCTTCTCTTCCAGCTCGTCCGCCTGCTCGGCCAGCGCGGTGATCACCGTGTCCATGCGGTCGACGAGGCGCATGGAGAGGTCGGCGACGAACTCGCCCGGCGTGCGCGGCGCGCGGCCGCGCTGGATCGCGTCCTCGAAATCGCCCACCGCCGACAGGGCGCGCTTGCGCACCGAGACGATGCGGTGCGGCTCCACCCAGAAGCGCACCGAATGCATCTCGTCCGGCAGCGAATAGGGCATCAGGTTGATGCCGCGCAGGTTGAGGAAGGCGCCATTGTCGAACAGCGCGCAGCGCGGGCGGGTCTCCGCTGCCGTCAGCGACTCGACGATGGACGGGTCGATCTGGCTTTCATCGGCCAGCCAGGTCCGCCCGTGCCGGTGGTCGAGCTGCTGCAGGTTGATCCAGTGGAACCCGCCGGCCGGCGGCTGCCCGCGCTGGATCTCCTCCCAGCCGATGCGCCGCGCGCCACCGGCGCCGTCGAACGCCCAGGCGGAAATCAGGCCTTCCCTATCGTAATCGGGCACGCGGGCGCTCCTCATTTCCACAATGAACGGCGGATGAACGGAAGAACTGGAATGCGTTCAGTTTGATGAACCTTTTGCAACAGCCGGTTCAGTTTGGGGTCAGCGGCCGGAGACTAGGGTGATCTCCATCAACGGCCAATCCCGGCCGCGAGCGACTAGCAGAGTTTATCGAGGTCGTCATGATCCGCTTCCCGAAGTCCACCAAGCTCGCCGCGCTCGTCATTGCGGGCGCCACGGTCCTCGCCTCCGCCGTTCCCGCCGATGCTGGCTGGCGCGGTCGCGGCGGTCCCGGCTGGGGCGGCCCCGGCTGGGGTGGTCCGGGCCACTATTACGGCCCGCGCCGCAACAATAACGGCGCCGCCATCGCGGCCGGCATCATCGGCGGCCTCGCCGTCGGCGCTCTGGCCGCCACCGCCGCCAACAATTACCGCCCGCGCTGCTGGACCGAGACCCGGACCGTCTACAACAGCTGGGGCCAGCCCTATTATCGCGACGTCGAGGTCTGCCGCTGAAGGCAGGCGCCGGATGGAGTGCCCCAAAGGGCGGCGGAGCGATCCGTCGCCCTTCGCGCGTCAGTAGGTCACGGGCTGCGGGTCGACCTTGACGATGCCGCTGCGGTCCAGCGTCTCCAGCGCCGCGCGCACCGGCACGCCGCCGACCGCGAGGTCCGGCGCCAGCTCGGCCAGCGGAATGAGCGCGAAAGCGCGTTCCATCATGCGCGGATGCGGGATTTCGAGGTCGGGCTCGGCCACCACCTCGTCGCCATAGAGCAGGATGTCGATGTCGATCTTGCGCGGCCCGAAACGCACCTCGCGGGTGCGGTCGCGCCCGAAGGCGTGCTCGACGCCGAGCAGCATGTTGAGCAGTTCGCGCGCCGAAAGCTCGGTCTCCACCGCCACCACCATGTTGAGGTAGGGCCCCTGCGGCACCGGCCCCCAGGGCGGGGTCTCGTAGAGCGAGGAGCGGGCGACGATTCTCAGCCCCGTGCGGGCGATCAGCCCCACCGCCTTCGCCATGGTGCCGGCGCGGTCGCCGAGATTGGAGCCGAGGCACAGATAGGCCACGCGCCTCTCGACCTTGCGCGGCCGGCGGATGAAGAATTCGGGCGCCTCCTCACGCGGCATGGAGGATCGCCTCCGTCACCCGCGCCGCCTGCACATGGGCGGCGACGTCGTGCACGCGGATGATGGCGCAGCCGGCCATGATGCCGATCACGTTGGAGGCGATGGTGCCCGGCAGGCGCTCGGCCGGCGTCGTCTCGATCACCTTGCCGATCAGCGATTTGCGCGAGGTGCCGAGCAAGAGCGGGAAGCCCAGCTTGCCGAATTCGGCCAGCGAGGCGAGCACCCTGAGATTCTGCTCGAAGGTCTTGCCGAAGCCGATGCCCGGATCGAGGCTGATGCGGTCGGCGCGTATGCCCGCCCGCGCCGCGCGCTCCAGCGACTGCTCGAAGAAGGCGAGGATGTCGGCGACGATATCCACGTTCGGGTCGACGCTGGCGCGGTTGTGCATCGCCACCACGCCGGCGTCGTAGGTCGCCGCCACCCGCGCCATCTCCGGGTCGCCCATCAGCCCCCATATGTCGTTGACGATGGCCGCGCCCTTGCGCAGTGCCGCCTCGGCCACCACCGCCTTCTGTGTGTCGACGGAGATCGGCACCGGCAGGTCCGCCAGCGCCTCGATGGCGGGCAGCACGCGGCGCAGTTCCTCGTCGGGAGATACCGGCGTATGGCCGGGCCGGGTCGATTCACCGCCGATGTCGAGAATGTCCGCCCCTTCCGCGACCAGCCGGTGCGCGTTGGCGAGCGCGTCGTCGAGCGCGGCGCTGCGCCCGCCGTCGGAGAAGGAATCCGGCGTGACGTTGAGGATGCCCATCACCAGCGTGCGCCCCCCGTAGCGGAGTTCGCGGCCGCGGGCGTCGAACAGGCGTTGGGTCGGCGGCGTCAACGAGGCCATGGCGTTCCCGGCGTTGGACATGCCGGCCTCCAATCGCGCGCCTGTGCCCCGATGGCAAGCGCCGCGATGGCGGATCGACCATTTGACGTTGCGGCGCAGCTTGCCCAAATGCCCCCGCCTGCGCTCTAAAGGTGGCCGGGGAGTTCGCCCGCAGGAGACGACAATGTCCGGGGACATCGACGGCAAGATCTTCGTCGGCAAAAGCATCTCAGGCGACGGAGGCAAGCCCGAATACCTCACCCTCAGGCTGGCCAACCGCCACGGCCTCGCCACCGGCGCCACCGGCACCGGCAAGACGGTGACGCTGCAGACGCTGGCGGAAGGCTTCTCGCGCGCCGGCGTCCCGGTCTTCGCCGCCGACATCAAGGGCGACCTGTCCGGCATCGCCATGCCCGGCGAGGGGCAGGAATGGATCGTCAAGCGCTGCACCGAGATCGGCATCGACTACGAGCCGGACGAGTTCCCGGTAATCTTCTGGGACCTGTTCGGCGAGCAGGGCCATCCGGTGCGCGCCACCGTCTCGGAGATGGGGCCTCTCCTGCTGGCGCGGCTGCTGAACCTCAACGAGGTGCAGGAAGGCGTGCTCAACGTCGTCTTCCGCATCGCCGACGAGCAGGGCCTGCTGCTGCTCGACCTGAAGGACCTGCGCGCCCTGCTCGCTTTCGTGGCGGAGAACGCCTCCAAGCTCACCACCACCTATGGCAACGTCTCGCCGGCCACGGTCGGCGCCATCCAGCGTTCGCTGCTGGTGCTGGAGAACCAGGGCGCCGACAAGTTCTTCGGCGAGCCGGCGCTCAAGATTTCCGACCTGATGCGCGTCGATCCGCGCTCGGGCTACGGCACCATCTCGCTTCTGGCCGCCGACAAGCTGATGGGCGCGCCCCAGCTCTACGCTTCCTTCCTGCTCTGGCTGCTCTCCGAGCTGTTCGAGGAGCTTCCCGAGGTCGGCGACCCGGACAAGCCGAAGGTCGTGTTCTTCTTCGACGAGGCGCATCTGCTGTTCGACGAGGCGCCCAAGGCGCTGCTGCAAAAGGTCGAGCAGGTGGTGCGGCTGATCCGCTCCAAGGGCGTCGGCGTCTATTTCGTCACCCAGAACCCGCTCGACGTGCCGGAAAGCGTCCTCGCCCAGCTCGGCAACCGCGTGCAGCACGCGCTGCGCGCCTTCACCCCGCGCGACCAGAAGGCGGTGAAGGCGGCGGCCGACACCTTCCGCCCCAACCCGGCGCTCAACACCGCGCAGGTCATCACCGAGCTTGGCAAGGGCGAGGCGCTGGTCTCCATGCTGGAGGGCAACGGCACGCCCTCCATGGTGGAGCGCACGCTCATCGCCCCGCCGGCCGGGCGCGTCGGCCCGATCAGCCCGGAACTGCGCAAGGTCGCCATCGCGCAGAGCCCGGTGCGCAACGTCTATGACGAGACGCTGGACCGCGAATCCGCCTACGAGATACTGACCAAGCGCGCCGCGGACGCCGCCCCGCCCGAGGCGCCGGCGGCCCCCGCGAACACGCCGGCCCCCACCCAGGCCGGCGCGGCGGCAGGCGGCGGCTGGCTCGACGGCATTCTCGGCGGCATTCTCGGCACCCCCTCGCGCGGACGCATGAGCGTCGGCGAGCAGGTGACGCGGCAGGTCGCGCGCGAGGTCACCAACCAGGTCACAAAGGCGATCCTGCGCAACGTTCTCGGCGGCGCCCGGCGACGTTGACCGCCTCTCTTCCAGCGTCATCCCGGAACGGCCGCAGGCCGTATCCGGGATCGCTTTCCGATTTGACGATCCCGGATCTTCGCTTCGCTCCGTCCGGGATGACGACACCGACAAGGATTCCGATGATGTCCGATCTCGACCGCGTTCTCGCGCAGGTGGATGCCGATCTCGACGCCAGCCTCGAGCGTCTGTTCGCCTTCCTGCGCATTCCCTCCATCTCGACCGACCGCACCTATGCGGAGGAGTGCCGCCGCGCCGGCCAGTGGCTGACCGACGATCTCGCCACGCTCGGCCTCGACGCCAGGCTGAACGCGACCGCCGGCCACCCCATCGTCACCGGCACCTCGCATGCCGGCGCCGCGCGGCGGGTGATGTTCTACGGCCATTACGACGTGCAGCCGGTCGACCCGCTGGAGCTGTGGGAGAACCCGCCCTTCGAACCGCGCATCGTCGAAAGCGCGGAGGGCGTGAAGCGGATCGTGGCGCGCGGCTCCTCCGACGACAAGGGTCAGGTGATGACCTTCGTGGAGGCCTGCCGCGCCTATGTGAAGGTGCTCGGCAAGCTCCCCGTCGACGTCACCATCGTCGTCGAGGGCGAGGAGGAGAGCGGCTCGGCCAATATCGGCACCTTCCTCGCCTCGCATAAGGACGAGCTGAAGGCCGACCTCGCCCTCGTCTGCGACACCGGCATGTGGGACGCCCAGACCCCCGCCATCATCCTCTCGCTGCGCGGCCTGATGCATGACGAGTTCGTCGTACGCTGCGCCGACCGCGACCTGCATTCCGGCTATTATGGCGGGGCCGCCGCCAACCCGCTGCATGTGATCTCCAACATCATCGGCAGCATCCACGGCGAGGACGGGCGCATCACCATCCCCGGCTTCTATGACGGCGTGGTCGAGCCGCCGGAGCATGTGAAGGCGGCGTGGTCGCAGCTCGACCTGACGGCGGAGAACTTCCTCGGCCCCGTCGGCCTTTCCGATCCGATCGGCGAGAAGGACCGGCTGCTGATCGAGATGGTCTCCACCCGCCCGACCTTCGAGGTCAACGGCCTGTGGGGCGGCTATATCGGCGAGGGCGCCAAGACGGTCATTCCTTCCATCGCCACCGCCAAGATTTCCTGCCGCCTCGTGGCGGATCAGGATCCGGCCCATGTGCGCGACGTGGTGCGGGCCTATATCCGCTCGAAGCTGCCGGCCGACTGCACGGTCGAGTTCCTCGGCGGCGAGGGCAGCCGCGCGGTGGCCGTGGCCCATGACAATCCGCTGCTGGCCAGGGCCGCCGCCGCGCTCGGCGACGAATGGGGCGCGCCGGCCGTCACCTATGGCGAAGGCGGCTCCATCCCGATCGTCGGCCAGTTCAAGAAGGTGCTGGGGCAGGACACGCTGCTGGTCGGCTTCGCGCTCGACGACGACCGCATCCATTCGCCGAACGAGAAATACGACCTCGCCTCGTTCCACAAGGGCATACGCAGCTGGGTGCGCATCCTCGCGGCGCTGGCGGAGTAAGGGCGATGTCGCATCACTGGACCCGCACCTTCACCTATCTCGACGGCGCCTGGCACGAGGGCAACGTGCCGATCATGGGCGTGCGCACCCATGCCGCCTGGCTCGGCACCTCGGTGTTCGACGGCGCCCGCGCCTTCGAGGGCGTGACCCCCGACCTCGCGCAGCACTGCCTGCGGGTGAACCGCTCGGCGGTGGCGATGGGGCTCAAGCCGGTCGTCTCGGTCGAGAAATGGATCGAGCTGACCCATGCCGGGCTCAAGCACTTCGCCCCCGACGCGGCGCTCTACATCCGGCCGATGTACTGGGCGGAATATCCCGGCGCGCGCACCGTCGACGCCGACCCGGAATCGACCCGCTGGTGCCTCAGCCTCTACGAGGCCGGCATGCCCGATCCCGCCTACGGCACCTCGATCACCCTGTCGCGCTTCCGCCGGCCGACCATCGAATGCGCCGTCACCGACGCCAAGGCGGGCTGCCTCTATCCCAACAATGCCCGCGCGCTGGTCGAGGCGCATGCGCGCGGCTTCGACAATGCGGCCCTGTGCGACATGCTGGGCAACGTCGCCGAGCTGGCCACCGCCAATGTGTTCATCGTCAAGGACGGGGTGGCCCTGACGCCGGCCGCCAACGGCACCTTCCTCGCCGGCATCACCCGCACCCGCACGCTCGGCCTGCTGCGGCAGGGCGGCGTCGAGGTGGTCGAGGGCACGCTGACCTGGCGCGACTTCCTGGAAGCGGACGAGATTTTCTCGACCGGCAACTACTCCAAGGTCTCGCCGATCACCCGCATCGAGGAGCGCGACCTTCAGCCCGGTCCAGTCTACCGCAAGGCGCGCAAGCTCTACTGGGACTTCGCTCATTCCTGAAACGCGAAGGCCTGCCTAAACGCGAAAGCCCCGCCTGAAACGCGAAGGCCCCCGCCTGATGGCGGGGGCCCTGTTCACGGCCTCGAACGAGGCTCCGCTCACATCTTGAAGCGGTTGCTCCAGTCGTCGATCTGACGGTTGGCCTCATCCTTGGCGAGGCCGTAGCGCTCCTGGAGCACGCCCTCGAGTTCCTCCCGCTTGCCGTGCAGGCGGTCGACGTCGTCATCGGTCAGCTTGCCCCACTGCTGGCGCACCTGACCCTTGACCTGCTTCCAGTTGCCTTCAATCCGATCCCAGTTCATGGGGGTCTCCTTTGATACCAAGGTGCCTCGCCTCGTCAGGCGCCGGCTTGGCTGCTAGCATCGCCTCGACAACGCGCAGGTCCCCGATTTGATCCACGCCAACCCGCTTCCCCCGCTCGACGACCTCGTGGACGGCGTGCGCGCCGGACGCCGCGCCATGCTGGCGCGCGCCATCACCCTGATCGAATCGCGCAAGCCGGAGCACCGGGCTCTGGCCGAGCAATTGACGCAGGCGCTGCTGCCCTTCACCGGCAAGGCGCTGCGTGTCGGCATCACCGGCGTTCCCGGCGTCGGCAAATCGACCACCATCGACGCGCTCGGCACCTATCTGCTCGAACAGGGCCACCGCATCGCGGTGCTGGCGGTCGATCCTTCCTCGACGCGCACCGGCGGCTCGATCCTCGGCGACAAGACCCGCATGGCCCGGCTCTCCATGGACGAGCGCGCCTTCGTGCGCCCCTCGCCCTCGGCGGGCACACTGGGCGGGGTGGCGGCGCGCACGCGCGAGACGATGCTGCTGTGCGAGGCGGCCGGCTATGACGTCGTTCTCGTGGAAACGGTCGGCGTCGGCCAGTCCGAAACCGCTGTCTCCGACATGACCGATACGTTCCTCGTCCTGATGCTCCCCGGCGCCGGCGACGAACTGCAAGGTATCAAGAAGGGCATCATCGAACTCGCCGACATCGTCGCGGTGAACAAGGCGGACGGCGCCAACGCCCCGCGCGCCAAGGCGGCGGCGAGCGAGTACCGCGCGGCGCTGCATGTGCTCGGCGGACGCGAGGCGCACTGGACGACGCCGGTGCTCACCTATTCCGGCCTCACCGGCGCCGGCATCGCGGAGTTGTGGGCGCAGGTGCTGCTGCACCGCGAGCGGGCACGCTCCGCCGGCGCCTTCGCGGACAAGCGCAGCGCCCAGCAGGTCAAGTGGATGTGGACCCTGTTCGACGACCGGCTGCGCGCCCGCATGCGCGCGGATTTGGCGCTGCGCTCGCAGCTGCCGGACATCGAGCGCGCGGTCGCGGACGGCACGCTGTCGCCCACGCTTGGCGCCACGCGCATCGCCACCCTGTTCGGCTGGTGACCCCGCAAAAAAGCCCGATTGACCGCGATAGTGGTTTTCAATCAGATCGGGGCCGGGGGCGGCTCCGACAGGCGCCGCCGGTGGATGCCGGCAGACACCGGAAAACGGGGATGATGACGCGATGGGCGAGCCGCAGGAGCTGTCGGGCCGACGCGTCTTCGTCGTCGAGGACGAGACATTGGTGGCGGCGATGATCGAGGCCATGGTCGAGGAACTCGGCGCCGTGGTGATCGGCACCGAGACCCGCATCGCCGATGCCCTCAGCTTCATCGCCAGCCGCCACGGCGAGATCGACGTGGCGCTGCTCGACCTCAATCTGGGGGAAGGTCGCAGCTACGACATCGCGCAGGCGGTCTCCGGCCACGGCATACCGCTGGTGTTTTCCACCGGCTACACCGATGGCGCCATCGAGGACCCGTGGCGCGACCGCCCGCTGCTCAGCAAGCCGTTCCGCCTCGTCGATCTTGAAGGCGCGCTGGCGCGCGCGCTCGCCGCGCGTGGCGCCTGAGGCGCTCGCGCGGGCCGCGCCCGGCGCCCGGCCGCATATCCTCGTCACCGGCTTCGGCCGCTTCCCGGGCATGCCGTCCAATCCCTCGGCGGCGCTCGCTTTGGCACTGGCGCGCAGCCGCCGGCTCGGCGGCGCCCGCGTGGAAGCCCGCATCCTGCCGACCCTGTGGAGCGAGGCGGCCTCCTTCCCGGCCCTTCTGGACGCCGCCGCACCCGACATCGTGCTGATGCTCGGCGTTGCCGGCCGGCGACGCCATGTCTGCATCGAGCGCGTCGCCCGCAACGCCACCGGGGTTTTTCCGGACATAGCGCGCCAGCGCCCGGCCACGCGCCTTCTGGAGCCGGGCGCGCCGGCGCAGCGACGCTTCGCGGCCGCGCCGATGCCGCTGCTGCGGGCACTGCGGGAGGCCGGCCTGCCGGCGCGGCTCTCGCGCGAGGCCGGGGGCTATGTGTGCAACGCCCTGGCATGGCGCGGCTATGGCTGGGCAGCGGGGACGCGGCGCCGCGCCGTCTTCGTCCACATTCCGCGGCCGCGTCCGGGGGCCCTCTCGCGACAACGCCTCCAGCGGGGGCTGGAGGCGTTGCTCATGGCACTCGCGGCGCAGTGGCGGTCGGCAATTCCCTAGGGCGGGGGCTGCACCGTGACCTGGATCGAGGAATACCAGGCGGCGAGATTGGCCACGTCAGAATTGCTCAGGCCCTTCGCGATCACCGTCATCATCTCGTTCTCGCGCTTGCCGGAACGGAAATCCTCAAGCGCCTTGGCGAGATAAAGCTCCTGCTGGCCGGCCAGATTCGCCGCCGTCGGCATTTGCGCGATGCCGTTGGGGCCATGGCAGACGGCGCATTGGGCGGATGCCGTGGCGCGCCCCGCCTTGGCATCCTGCGCCACCGCCGGCGCGCAGATCATCACCGATGCCGCAAGGAGCGGCATGCAGATCGTCAATTTCATTGGAGGTTCCCGGCATGGAGGGGTCCCCCCGCGACCGCCGGCCGCGGGGGGACGGGAGGGCTCAGTCGCCGTAGGAGATGCGGTAGATCGCACCCGAGGTGTCGTCGGACACCAGCAGCGAGCCGTCATTGAGCTGGGCGACGGAGGCCGGGCGGCCGAGATACTCGCCATTCGACGTCAGCCAGCCGGAGGCGAAGACCTCGGTCTTGTCGGCCGTGCCGTCATCCTTGAGCGAGGTGAACATCACCCGCGCGCCGACCGGCGTGGTGCGGTTCCACGAGCCGTGCTGCACCGAGAAGATGCCGCCGCGATACTTCGCCGGGAACTGCTTGCCGGTATAGAAGGTCATGCCGAGATCAGCGGCATGCGCATCCATTTCGACCTCGGGCTTCACCGCGTCGGCCGGCGGCACCTGATCCTTGTATTCGGCCGTGCGCACATTGCCACCGCCGAAATAGGGGAAGCCGAAGTTCTGGCCGAGCTTGGTGGCGCGGTTCAGTTCGCCGGGAGGGATGTTGTCACCCATGCCGTCGACCTGATTATCCGTGAACCACACGGTCTTGTCCTTCGGATTGAAGTCCATGCCGACCGAATTGCGGATGCCCCAAGCGTAGACTTCGCGGTTCTTGCCGTCGCGGTCCATGCGCACGATGCCGCCGATGCCGTTCTTCTTGTAGAGATCGAACTTCTCGGGCGCGAACACGTTGAAGGGGTTGCCGATCGTGATGTAGAGCTTGTCGTCGGGCCCGATGCGGCAGACGCGGGCCGTGTGGTTGTAGGACTCTTCGGAGGGCGGGATCAGTTCGCCCTGCTTGACCACCTCGAAGGCGGCAACGTCCGGCCCTTCATAGAAGAACTCGGCGGCCGGGAAGAGAAGGACGCGGTTCTGCTCGGCGACGAACAGGAAGCCGTCCTTGGAGAAGCAGACGCCGTTGGGCAGCTTGAAGTTGATCGAGGGCGCGAAGACCTTCACCTCGTCGGCGACGCGGTCCTTGTCGCGGTCGGTGACCGCCCATACCTTCGACTTGCGGGTGCCGACGAAGACCACACCGGCATTCGGGCCGACGGCCATCTCGCGCGCATCGGGAACGATGGCGTAGAGCGAGATCTTGAAGCCGTCCGGCAGCTTGATGCCCTGCAGCGTCTTGTTGAACGCGCCGACACGCGGGCCGGTCTGGGGAACCGTCTCCATTTCCATGGAGGCGCCGGTCGACTGGAAGTTCGACAGCTTCTGCATGTTGTCGGTCGACTGCGCATGCGCCGCCGAGAACATCATCGCGCCGGCGAACATGGTGGACGCGAGCAGCGCGGCGGAACGCCGGCCGCGCGAAATAATAGACATGGTTTCCTCCTAGACATCCCGGACCTCGTTCGGGTCCGTTAACGGCGGCACGCTAGCACGCGCCCCGGGAAGGTTAAGTCAGCAACCCTGCCCCAATACGCATATTTCTCTTACTACCGTCGCGTTGTGGTCTGAAATTATGACCACGTGCCATCCCGCTACTACATTCTTACTGAATCTACTTAAGAATACATTGTGTGGCATAATGTATCTATACGAACCGCATGCTTGATACACGGTCGAGCCGGCTCCCGGAACGGCCGCCCGGCGCCACGGCAGCCCGGCGCAACGACCGCAGCGCGGGCGCGGGCGAATCCTGCTAATCCGTTCGGGGTCCTCCCGCACGCGGATCGCCCCGTGACCATCTATCTGCCGATCGCGGAACTGCCGGTGAACATCTTCACCCTCCTCGCACTGGGGATCGCGGTGGGCTTCATCTCGGGCATGTTCGGGGTGGGCGGCGGCTTTCTCA
This sequence comes from Ancylobacter sp. TS-1, assembly GCF_009223885.1. Lineage (NCBI taxonomy): Bacteria > Pseudomonadati > Pseudomonadota > Alphaproteobacteria > Hyphomicrobiales > Xanthobacteraceae > Ancylobacter > Ancylobacter sp. TS-1. The sequence continues at coordinate 59,634 of NZ_CP045144.1, read as the reverse complement.
TGACGCCGCTGCTGATCTTCCTCGGCGTGCCGCCGGCCGTCGCGGTGGCCAGCGTGTCCACGCACATGGCCGCCTCGTCCTTTTCCGGCACGCTCAGCTACATGCGCCGCAAGCTGGTGGATGTGCAGCTCGGCCTGATCCTGCTCACCGGGGGCCTGACCGGCACGCTTGCCGGCGTGCTCACCTTCATGGTGCTGCGCCGCTTCGGCCAGCTCGATCTCGTCATCGCCATCGCCTACATCGTGCTGCTCGGATCCGTCGGCGCGATGATGGTGATCGAGAGCCTGCGGGCGCTGCTGCGCGAGTGGCGCGGCGAGAAGTCCAGCGTGAAACGCCCCGGCGCGCATGCCTGGTTCCTGCGCATGCCGTTCAAGATGCGGTTCCGGCAGTCGCGCATCTATGTGTCGGTCATCCCGGTGGTGACGATCGGCTTCTCCATCGGCTTTCTCGGCGCGCTGATGGGCATTGGCGGCGGCTTCCTGCTCGTGCCCGCGCTCATCTATCTCCTGCGCGTGCCGACAGTGACCTCCATCGCCACCGCGCTCATGCTCACCTTGGTGACGATGGTCGCCGCCATTCTCATGCATGCGGTGCTGAACCAGACGGTGGATGCGGTGCTGGGCCTCGTGCTGATGGTCGGGGGCGCCATCGGCACGCAGTTCGGCGCCCGCGCCGGACAGAGCATGAAGGCGGAGCGGCTGCGCCTGCTGCTCGGCCTTCTGGTGCTGGCGGTCGGCATCCGGGTGGCCGTCGACCAGACCGCCCGCCCCGCCGACCTCTACACGGTCAAGATCGACGAGGCGGCGCGATGAGGTGGCTGGCGGCGCTGCTTTTCTGCCTCCTCGCCCTGCCCGGCATGGCGCGGGCCGGCGACCTCGTGCTGTCGCTTTCCAAGGCGCGCGTCACCATCACCTCCAGCTTCGCCGGCGAGAGCCTCGTGCTGTTCGGCGTCATCGCGCCGTCCGCATCCGGCCAGCCGGACACCGGCGCCTACGACGTCGTCGTCACCGTGCGCGGGCCGAGCGAGAGCTTCGTCACCTGGCGCAAGGAGCGGCGCTTCGGCCTGTGGGTGAATGTCGACAGCCGGTCCTTCCTCGCCGCCCCGTCCTATCTCGCCGTGCTGAGCAACCGCGACCCGGCGCTGATGGCGCCGGCCGACCTTCTGCGGCAGGAGCAGGCCGGCTTCGTCAATAACCGGCTGCTGCAACGGGTGGGCGCCGACTATGCCGACGTGGTCGCGGAGGATCCGTTCCGGCAGGCCTTCCTGCGGGTGAAGCAGGCGCAGGGGCTCTATCTCGAGCGTCCGGCCGGCGTCGAGTTCCTTGCCCCGCACGTCTTCCGCGCCGCCTTCCCGATCCCGGGAACGGCGCCGATCGGCACCTATGAGGTGGTGGTGAAGACCTTCGCGGGCGGCGCGCTGACGCATCGCGGCGCGGTGAGCCTCGACGTGGCGAAGGTCGATTTCGAGCAGGCCGTGGCGACGGCGGCGCAGGACCATCCCTGGTTCTACGGCCTCGTCACCGCCTTCGGGGCGCTGGCGGTCGGCTTCATCGCCAACGTCGCCTTCCGCCGAGACTGAGGCTGAGCCCCGCCGCGAGGATCAGGCCGCCGGCTCGGGCGCGTAGGCGACGCCGGCCCTCTCCAGCACCCGCGCGGCACGCAGCGCGGCCTCCTCGCGCCACGGCGCGGCGATGAGCTGCACGGCGATCGGAAGTTCATCGCCGGTCGGCACCGGCGCCGCCGCCACCGGCAGGCCGATGAAGGAGATCGGCTGGGTGTAGATGCCGATATTGGGCCGCACCAGCATTTCGCGCCCGTCGAGCACGAAGGTCGCCTGCCCGCTGCGCGGGGCCGGAACCGGCGTCGCCGGCGCGATCAGCACGTCCCAGTCGGCGAACAGCTCCAGCGCCCGCTCGCGGAACCAGCGGCGAAAGACCTGCGCCCGCGCGACGGCGGCGGCCGGCAGCACGGAGCCGGCCAGCAGCCTCTCGCGCACCGCCGGGTCGAATTCGGCCGGCCGCGTGCGCAGGCGGCCGGCATGCAGCGCCGCGCCCTCGGTCATGGAGATGATGTAGGCGGCCGCCCGCGCCCGTTCGACCTCGGGCAGTTCCACCGTCGCCGTCGCCCCCAGCGCGGCCGCCGCGCGCGCCACCGCCGCATAGGCCTGCGGCGTGCCCTGGCGGGCGAACCAGCCGCCGAGCACCGCGACCCTCAAGCCTCCCGGCGCGTCGAGGCCCGGCAGGGTCGGCGCGAAGGGCTTGTCGGCCTGTCCCGGATCGTCCGCATCGAGCCCGAGCAGGGCATCATAGGCGGCGGCGAGATCGCCGACATGCCGCGCGAAGGGGCCGAGATGGTCGAGGCTCGCCACGAAGGGGAAGCTGCGCGCCCGCGACAGCCGCCCATAGGTCGGCTTCAGCCCGAAAATGCCGCAGAAGGAGGACGGCACGCGGATGGACCCGTTGGTGTCCGACCCCAGCGAGAGCGGCACCAGCTTGCCGCCGACCGCCGCGCCCGAGCCGCCGGACGAACCGCCCGACATGTGGCCGTGATTGTGCGGGTTGCGCGAATTGCCGTCATGCAGGTTCTCGCCGGTGAAGTCATAGGCATATTCGCCCATGTTCAGCCCGCCGAGGCACACCGCGCCGGACGCCTTCATCCGCTCCACCAGCGTCGCGTCGCGCGCCGCCGGCGGGCGGTCGCGGTTGATCTTCGAGCCGGCCCGCGTCGGCAGGCCCTTGAGATCGAACAGGTTCTTCACCGCGAACGGCACCCCTGCCAGCGGCCCCAGCGGCGCGCCCGCCGCCCGCGCGGCGTCAAGGGCGCCGGCCTCCGCCAGCGCCCGTTCGCGCGTCACGTCGGTGAAGGCGTTGAGCACGGGATCGAGCGTCTCGATGCGCGCCAGCGCCGCCTGCGCGACAGCGGTGGCGCTCACCTGCCCCTCGCGCACGGCAGCGGCGAGATCAAGCGCGGGACCGGCGAGCAGGCGCGCGGCTTCGGACGATTGCGGGGAGTTATCGGCGGTCATGGCGCTCACGGAACATAGACCGGGGCGGGTTCCGCCTCGTCGGGGAGCGGGAATTCCGCGACCAGCTCCAGCATCGTCAGGGCGGTCGCCAGATGCATCAGCACGCGTGGGCGAAGCTCGGCCTCCAGCGGCAGGCCGGCGAGGCGCAGCCCCGAATCGAGAAACGCGCCGAGATCCGCCCCGGCGTCGGTCGCCCCCTGATCGCCCATGCACTCCCCCCACTGTCCTGCCGGCCGCACTCCGGCTCCGGTCTCGTCATACAGGAAGCATGATACAGGAAGCATGCCACAGGATCGCAGCAATGCACGGCGCGCGGCTTTTCCACGGGGTTCGGCAAAGGGTTGCGCAAGCCGCCGCGGCGGTCTTGCAAAGCGCGGGCCGGCCAAGTAGGTTCCGCGCCGTTCTGGCACGCAGCTGTAGCTCAGTTGGTTAGAGCGCCGGTCTGTGGAACCGGAGGTCGGTGGTTCGAGCCCACCCAGCTGTACCAGAATCTCCCTTGTTCGCTCTCGGCCTGCCCGCTCCGGCAAGGTGCGGCGCGCGGCGGCGCCGGCAAGGTCGCCGCCCGACATCTTGACACCCCGACCTCGCGCCACGACGCTGCAGACATGTCCGACCGCACGCGCTCCACCCTTTACGTCATCGGTCTCGGCGTCGTCGCCGTGGTCGTCGGGGCCTTCGTCTCCGGCAATGGCGAGGTTCTGACCGGGCTGCTGCCGTGGTCGAAATAGGTTCCGGCGCCGTGCGCGCCGTGCTGGTGGCGCTTGCGCTGGCGATGTGCGCGCCGGCGGCCCTCGCTCAATCCGACGCGCCCGCTCCGCCCCCGCGCGCGCAACAAGTGGTGCTCTGGGACGTTCCCGCCCTCGACGCGCTGCCCGACGACGAATTCGGCCGGCTGGCCCGCTATGGCCGCTCGGTCATTGAGGCGACCTATGCCCATGTCGGCCCGGCCGTGGCCGACCCCGCCGCCCGCTTCGCCGGCAACAACCTCGCCTGCGCGAGTTGCCATCTCCAGGCCGGGCTGAAGAAGTTCGGCCTGCCGCTGGTGACGGCCTCGGCCGACTATCCCGCCTACAGCACCCGCAGCGGCGAGACCGCCTCGCTCTTCGACCGGGTGAACCAGTGCATGCGGCGCAGCCTCGACGGCCGGCCGATGCCCGAGACCGCCCGGCCGATGCAGGCGATCCTGGCCTATCTCAAGGTGCTGTCCGCCAACATTCCCGCCGACGCGGCGATCGCCGGCGAAGGCGCCGGCCGGATGCCGGAACTCGCCCGCGCCGCCGATCCGGCCCGTGGCGCGCCGCTCTACGCCCGCGACTGCGCCGACTGCCACCGCCGCGACGGCCTCGGCGTGCGGCGCAACGAGGCGCTGCCGCAATTGGGCTATGCGGTGCCGCCCCTGTGGGGGCCCGACAGCTTCAACGACGGCGCCGGCATGGCGCGGCTGATCACGCTCGCCAATTTCGTGCACGACAACATGCCGAACGGAACCTCCTGGGTGGCGCCGACTCTTTCGCCCGAGGAGGCGTGGGACGTCGCCGCCTTCGTCAGCGCGCAGCCGCGTCCCCGCATGGCTGGCCTCGACCGCGACTTTCCCGATCTCCTGCTGAAGCCGGTGGACGCACCCTATGGCCCTTATGCCGACGGGTCTCCGGCGGAGCAGCACCGCTTCGGTCCCTTCGCGCCCATTCGCGCCGAGATCGCCCGGCTGAAGGCCGAACGCGGCGAGATCGCCAACCCGAACGCACGCTGATCGCCCCCCGGGCGCCCCTGCGAAAAGGCCGGCCGGTCCGCGCAGGAGGGGGCGGGCAATCTTCCTCGCGCCCCTCTCTGCTGCTAGCATCCCTTCGCGCACGAATGCCGATGGGAGCCCATGATGAACCGGACCGCCTCCACCCGCCTTCTGGCCTGCCTTGCAGTGATCGGCGCTCTCGGCTCCCCGGCACTGGCGCAGACCAATCCGCTTCCGCCGGCCGATTCGGGCATCCTGCCCAACCCGGCGGGCTCCTCGCTCGCCCAGCCGCCGGATATCAATCTCGGGCCGGACGCGCCGGCGCCGCTGACGGGCGAGCTGGTGCCGCTTCCCGGCCCGCCGCCGGAGGGAGAGGCCGCGCAGATCAAGCTGCCCGACTGCGCCCCGCCCAATTGCGGCGTGCCGGAAATCATGGCGCCCTGAGCGGCGCGCTACCCCTCGTTCCGCATCGGCATGCATTTCCCGGTTGACCCGATCCCTGCGCTTTGGCCAGAGATAGGGCCAAGGAGGAGCGGCGATGGCACGCAACCCGGTTTTTGTCTTCGGCTCCAATCTCGCCGGCATCCATGGCGGCGGCGCGGCGCGCTGGGCCTATGAGAATCGCGGCGCCGAATGGGGCGTCGGCTTCGGGCTGACCGGCACCGCCTTCGCCATCCCGACCAAGGACTGGAACATCGAGACGCTGCCCCTCGGCGAGATCGAGAAATATGTGCGCCGCTTCCTGAAATTCGCGACGGCGCGGGCGGACCTTACCTTCCAGCTCTCGCCCATCGGCTGCGGCCATGCCGGCTACACGCCCCAGCAGATCGCCCCGATGTTCGGCGAGGCGCCGGCCAATGTCCTGCTGCCGGACGAGTTCAAGGCCGTGCTTGGCCGCGAGTGAGCCGCCCTCAGCGCGTGTCGCACATGTAGAGCGACATGTCAGCGCCGGCGGCGCTCAGCGCCCGCCAGACATCGGGCCGCACCCTCAGGCGCGCCCCGCGCTTGCGCAGATAGCTCATCGCGAACGCATCCGACGCCCGCACCACTTCCTCTGACATGGCTCCGAACCTCCCGGCCTCGATCCCGCACGCGGTCGATGCCGTCCGCCCATGCAAGCGGACGGCCAGCGGCCAGCTAGCGGGCGACCCGGAGTCGGCTCAGGGGGCCAGCACCGCCGCGCCCGCCGTCGCCTTCGGATAGGGCAGATCGTTCACCAGCTTGCCCGCCGGCGCGTCGAGCGCGAACAGCGCGTCGAGTTCGATGGTCAGGAAGCCGGTGCGGTGGGCGTAGTCCGCGATGGTGAGGCGGTTATTGGTCAGGTCCTTCAGCACGACCCATTGCGTGTAGTCCGACCCATAGCTGCCATCCGCATTGCGGAAGGCGGCGACACCGAGCGGGATATCGACATTGTTGAGGATATGGGCGACCGCCTGCGTCGCCTCGCCGATATCCTTCGGCGCCGTCACATAGTGGCGCAGAAACGCCGCGCGCACGAAACGCGAGGGCGGCGTGTAGTCGCCGGGAAGGCCCACGAGGCCGCCGCCCTGGCCGATCTCCGTCACATTGGCCGCCCCGACCTGCCGGCTCGCCACGGCGAGGTTCGAGAGGCTGAGATAGTTGCGCAGATTGGTCAGATGCCAGTCATAGGTCGGCGCGTTGGTGAGCACATGGGCGGCATTGTCGTAGACGCGCAGCGCGCCGCCGACATATTCGACCACGATTCCCGCCCCGCTGCGGTCGACGAAGACGAAGTGCAGCGTGGCCGGCGTCGGGCCGGTGGGCAGCGAATCGTCGGCCCACACCTTCATGGCCGGCAGCGCCGCGCGCAGTTCCGCGACACTGGCGAAGCCGCCCAGCGCCCACGAGCCGAAGGTCAGGATCGACTGGTACTGCGTGTCGGCCTTCGTCACCGTCTGGTACTGGGTGAAGCCCGGCAGGAAGTTGGCGCTCATCGAGAGCCCTTCGGAATTCTGCCCGTCGAGCAGCGTCACGCCCGGAATGATGCCGGCGCTGACGCCGACCACCGCGTATTTGGTGGCGAAGGTGTTCGTCGGCAGGCCGGTCGCCTTCGGGGCGGCGAGCTGGAGCTGCGTGCCCTTCGGCTGGTTCACCAGCGTCCATTTCATGTCGAACGCCCATTCCATGGTGCGTCCGGCGAGCACGCTGCCGTCGGCGGCGGCGATGTCGACCGCCGTGCAGCCCAGCGCGAGGTTGACGCTGGCCAGCAGCGCGAAGGCGGTGGCGAGAGCGCGTTTCATGGGTGGCTTCCTCCTGCCGACGCCGGTCGGCGGCCAAAAGCCGTTCCGCCGGCGCTCCTGATTAAAAAAGGCCCGGCGCGTGACGCCGGGCCCGGATCGTAACGCCGAAGGCGTCGTCCTCAATGCGCGAGGAACAGGGGAACCGTGGTCCGCTCCAGAATGTCGCGCGTCACGCCGCCCAGCACGAATTCGCGCAGGCGCGAATGGCCGTAGCCGCCGAGCACCACGAGATCGATATCGCGGGCCTCCACCTCCTTCAGCAGCACGTCGACGATTCCCTCGCCGCTGCCCAGCACCAGCCGGCGCAGTTCCACCGACTTGCCGTGACGGGCGAGATGGCGGGCGAGGTCGGCGCCGGGAAGGTCGCCGCCCTTCTTCGACTTGCCGCTGTCGACCACTACCGCCTCGACGAGATCGGCATGGGCGAACAGCGAGCGCGCCTCGGCGATCGCGCGGGCGGCGGCGCGTCCGCCGTCCCAGGCGACAAGGATGCGCTTGGCGGAGAAGGGCTTCTGCTGCTTGCGCGGCACCACCAGCACCGGCCGGCCGGAATCGAACAGCACCGCCTCGGTGATCACTTCCTCGGCGCCGAGCTTGTCCGGATCGGCCTGGTTGACGATGGTCAGGTCGAACAGGCGCGCAATGGTGCCGATCTGCTCGGCCGCGCCGCCGGGCGTGCCGTCGATCAGGCGGACTTCGGCGGTCAGGCCGAGCGAGCGCGACGCCTCGCCGAAATGCTCCACCGAAAGCTGCGCCAGACGCTGGCTCTCGGCCCGCTGGGCCTCGATGAAATCGGTCGAGAAGGCTTCGGTATACACCGGCGGGACGTCGATCTGGTAGCTCACCGCCACGCCGGTGAGCTGGGCGCCGAGCGCCGCCGCGGCAGAAACCGCATAGTCGACGGCCGTATCTTCGTCACCTTCCCCTACGCGAAGGCTGACGAGAATGTCCTTTATCATTTGGCTTCCTCCACTTCTGACGTTCGCGATATTCTTCCCAATCAAGTGTGGTCGCTTTGACAGGCGTCAAGACTTGCGGGGCGCCACCCTTGCCGCGCGGCGCAGGCAACACTCGCGCAGCCACCGCCCGGCCGCTATAGGTGCTGAAACCGATACAGGGATTTTCCTTATGGCCGCCGCCGGGCGCACGATCGCCATCACCTTCGTGCTACTGGCCCTGTGGGAGGCCATTGTGCGCCTGTTCGGCCTGCCAGCCTACATCCTGCCGGGGCCGCTTCGCATCGGTGTGACGGCCTGGGATAATGCCGACATTCTCGCCCGCAATGCCGCCATCACGCTCGGCGAGATGCTGCTCGGCCTGCTCTGCGGCTCGCTGCTCGGCATCGGCTGCGCCCTCGCCATGGCGTCCTCGCCGCTGATGCGCCGCGCCATGCGCCCGGTGCTGCTCGTCGCGCAGGCGCTGCCCGTCTTCGCCATCGCCCCGCTTCTGGTGATCTGGTTCGGCTTCGGCCTGTCCTCCAAGATCGTGATGGCGAGCCTCATCATCTTCTTTCCGGTCGCCTCCGCCTTCCATGACGGGCTCGCACGCACCGAGCAGGGACTGGTCGATCTCGCCCGGCTCGGCGGGGCGGGCACGGCGGCGACGCTGCGCTTCATCCGCATCCCGGCGGCGCTGCCCGCGCTCGCCTCGGGCCTGCGTGTCGCCACCGCCGTCGCGCCGATCGGCGCCGTGGTGGGCGAATGGGTCGGCGCCTCGGCCGGGCTCGGCTACCTCATGATCTATTCCAACGCCCGCATGCAGACCGACATGGTGTTCGCCGCGCTCGCGGTGCTGCTCGCCCTCGCGCTGATTCTGTTCACGCTGGCCGACCGGGCTCTCACCCGCCTCGTGCCGTGGGCACCGGAGACCGCGCCGGGCTGAACCGACGGTGGGCAGATGCGCGGACGGGCTTGCGTCGGCGAGGGCTTGGATGGACGATGTCCGTCCTGCCGCTCCTGTGAGAATCCATGATCTCGCGCCACGTGATCTATGAAGCGCTCGTCGACGTCTTCGAGCTTTCGCCCGTGGCCATCTGCATTTCGACGGCAGAGCACGTCTCGCGCTACATCATGGCGAATCCGGCCTATCTGGCCCTGATCGGCCGCCGCTGGGAAGAGATCGACGGCAAGCCGATGTATCTCGACACGGTCCGCGCGCTCGACGACCCGCAGCGGCTGCGGCGCATCGAGGCGCTGGACACGATCGGGCTGTTCCAGCTGGAAGAGGTCGACCTGCGGCACGCCTCCGGCCGCATCGTGCCGACGCTCATTTCCACCCAGCGCCGCACCATCGAGGGGCAGAAGTTCGACATCGAGATCATCATCGACAATTCCGAGCGCAAGGCCTTCGAGCGCCGCATCCTCGAAGCCGCCTATACCGACGTGGTGACGGGCCTGCCCAACCGGGCGGCGTTCGACCACCGGCTGCGCAGCATCCTCGACCAGCGCGCCGAGGGCGATGGCATCAGCCTCGCCTATATCGACCTCAACGGCTTCAAGACGGTCAACGACCGCTTCGGCCACGCGGCGGGCGACGCGGTTCTGCGCACGCTCGCCGACCGGCTGCGCCGCCATGCCGGTTCCCGGCACCTCGTGGCGAGGATCGGCGGCGACGAGTTCGCCAAGATCACGACCTTCTCGCAGGATGACATTCCGACCCTCGAGGCCATGCAGGCCTTCGCCGATGCCCTGTGCGCGGCCATCGAGGCCGAGGGACACCGGCTTTCCATCGGGGCGGCCATCGGCGTCGCCGTCACCCGGCAGCAGATCGATTCTGACACGCTGCTGGGCCGCGCCGACACGCTGATGTACGCCGCCAAGGCGACCGGCGGTCGCGTCGCGGTGGCTCTCGACTGGATCGGTGACGCGTGAGCCTCGTCCTCTCCAATGCCGGGGCCCGCCGCATCTTCCTCGCCCGGCAGCAGCTCAGCCGGCCGCGCGGCGCGATGAGCCGGGCGGGACTGCTGGAGCTGATCGACGATCTCGGCTTCGTGCAGGTCGACAGCATCGCCACCGTCGAGCGCGCGCATCATCACATCCTCTTCGCCCGCAACCCGAGCTACAAGCGCGAGCACCTTACCGCGCTGCTGGAGAAGGACGGCGCGCTGTTCGAGCACTGGACGCACGACGCCGCCATCGTCCCGGCGAACCTGTTCCCCTACTGGAAGCACCGCTTCGCCCGCGCCCGCGCGACGCTGGCCGAGCGCTGGCGCTCCTGGCACGAGAACGGCTTCGAGAGCTATGTCGACCACGTGCTGGAGCGCGTGCGCCGCGAGGGCCCGTTGATGGCGCGCGACTTCGAGCAGGAGCCGGGCGAGGGCAAGCGCCAGCCCGGCGGCTGGTGGAACTGGCACCCGGAGAAGACGGCGCTCGAATATCACTGGCGCACCGGCGCGCTCGCCATCGCCGGGCGCGAGGGCTTCCAGAAGGTCTACGACCTCACCGAGCGGGTCATCCCGTCCCGCCATTTCGCCGGCGAGGTGTCGGAGGAGGCCTTTGTCGACTGGGCCTGCACATCGGCGCTGGAACGGCTGGGCTTTGCCACCTCGGGCGAGATCGCCGCCTTCTGGGGCCTGATCACGCCGGAGGAGGCGCGGCGCTGGGTCGAGGCCGCCCGCGACCGGCTGGTGCCGGTCCTGCTCACCGGGGCGGACGGGCGCCCGCGCGCCTCGCACGCCTTTGCCGATGCCGCGACCGCCTTCGACGCGCTGCCCGCCCCGCCCGCGCGGCTGCGGGTGCTGAGCCCGTTCGACCCGCTGCTGCGCGACCGCAACCGGGCGGAACGGCTGTTCGGCTTCAACTACCGCATCGAGGTCTTCGTGCCGGCGCCCAAGCGGGTCTATGGCTACTACGTCTTCCCGCTGTTGGAAGGCGACCGGATGATCGGGCGCATCGACATGAAGGCGGACCGCAAGGCCGGCACGCTCGACGTGCGCCGGCTGTGGCTGGAGCCGGGCGTGCGCGCCTCCGGCGGCCGGCTCGACGCGCTCGACGCGGAACTCGCCCGCCTCGGCCGCTTCGCCGGGGTGGAGCGCACCGTCTATCTCGACGGCTGGCGGGGCGAGTAGACGCGGCGCCGCTCGAAACGCCCCTCATCGCCGGGCTTGACCCGGGGATCCAGACCTTTGGGCCGCACACCCGGACTCTGGGTGCCCGGGTCAAGCCCGGGCATGAGGGCGGCGAGGATGTCCTGCGGCCGGGATGACGGCACGTTCGCTTCATTGTCATCCCGGACGGCCGGAGGCCGATCCGGGATCGCTTGTCCGCCGGAATCCCCCACCCCCACCCGCCTGATTGCCGTGGCATGCCAGCGATGCTAGCCTTGCCGTGTCCGAGGGGTGTCCCGCCGGCCTTTATGGCCGAAGGGGCTGAGATGGCAGCCGCCAGACCCTTTGAACCTGATCCGGGTCATGCCGGCGAAGGGACGGAACGACGGCGGGAAGCCACGCGAGCCGCGCGGACCCGAGCCGGATTTCCCCCGAAAGCTCATGTGCCGGATCTCCACAAGGGAGGAGATCCAATGCTGAAGAACCTTGCCGCGCGCACCGGCGGCATCCTCATGGCCCTCGCGCTCGGGCTTGCCCCGGCGGCGGCCGCCGACAAGCTCACCGTCCTGCTCGACTGGTACGTCAACCCCGACCACGCCCCGCTGATCGTGGCGCAGGAGAAAGGCTTCTTCAAAGCGCACGGCCTCGACGTCGAACTCGTCGCGCCGGCCGATCCGTCCGCCCCGCCGCGCCTCGTCGCCGCCGGTCAGGCGGAGATCGCGGTGAGCTACCAGCCGAGCCTCTATCTCTCGGTCAAGGAGGGCCTGCCGCTGGTGCGCTTCGGCACGCTGGTGTCGACCCCGCTCACCGCGCTGGTGGTGCTGAAGGACGGTCCGATCAAGTCGATCGCCGACCTCAAGGGCAAGACGGTGGGCTATTCGGTGGCGGGGCTGGAGGACGCGCTGCTCGGCACCATGCTGGCGAGCGCCGGGCTCAAGCCCTCCGACGTGACGATGATCAACGTCAATTTCGCGCTCTCCCCCGCCCTCGTCGCCGGCAAGGTCGACGCGGTGATCGGCGCCTACCGCAATTTCGAGCTCACCCAGATCCGGCTGGAGGGCAAGGAGGGGCTGGCCTTCTTCCCCGAGGAGCACGGCGTGCCGGTCTTCGACGAGCTGATCTATGTCACCCACAAGGACAAGATCGGCGACCCGCGCCTCAAAGCCTTCCTGGCCGCCGTCGAGGACGCCACTATCTACATCCTCAACCACCCGCAGGACGCCTGGGAAGTGTTCGTGAAGGCGAATCCGAAGCTCGACGACGAGCTCAACCGCACCGCCTGGGCCGACACGCTGCGCCGCTTCGCCCATGCCCCGGCGGCGCTCGATTCCGGCCGCTACGCCCGCTTCGGCGACTTCATGAAAAGCCACGGCCTGATCGACAAGGTCGAGCCGGTCTCGGTCTACGCGCCGACGCTGCCGTAGACGCCGCCACTCACCCCGTCATGGCCGGGCCTGGCCCGGCCATCCACGCCTTCTGGCGACCAGACCGTGGATCCCCGGGTCGAGCCCGGGGATGACGTTGCTCATGAAACCTTCCGATCCCCGCCCAGCGATGCTAACCGATGCGGGGGCAGCAGGGACGCAGAGGGGCAGGCATGAGCAATGTGCCGTATCACGCGGTGGCGATACTGGTCGGCGCGATCGTCGGCGTGCTCGGCTCCGGCCTGCATGTCGGCGTCGAGACCTTCACCGCCGCCTGGCCCGCCTTCCTGCACGGGACTCTCCAGCTCGACGGCGTCGCGCTCTACGCCGCCGGCGCGCTGGTCGCCGCCGCCATGACCCTCACCGCGCTCTGGCTGGTGCGCCGCTTCGCCCCGGAAGCCAGCGGCTCCGGCGTGCCGGAGATCGAGGGCGCGATGGAAGGGCTGCGCGAGGTGCGCTGGCACCGCGTGCTGCCGGTGAAGTTCGTCGGCGGCTTCCTCTCGCTGTCCTCCGGCATGGTGCTCGGCCGCGAGGGCCCCACCATCCATATCGGCGCCTCGGTCGCCAAGGCGGCCTCCGACCTGATGAAATGGCCGTCCGAGGACATGCGGGCGATGCTCGCAGCGGGCGGCGCGGCGGGCCTCGCGGCGGCGTTCAACGCGCCGCTGGCGGCGGTGCTCTTCGTCATCGAGGAAACCCGCCGGCAGTTTCCCTATTCCTCGCGCAGCTACATCGCCGTCGTGCTCGCCTCCATCGCCAGCGCCATCGTCACCGAGTACCTGACCGGCAACCGGCCTTACATGCTGCTGGAAGCCTCGGCCATCCCCTATGGCTGGCTGCCGGCCTTCATGGTGCTGGGCGCCGTCCTCGGCGTGGTCGGCGTCGTCTTCAACCGCACGCTGGTCTGGTCGCTTGACCATGTACGCCGGCTCGGCCAGCGCACCTCCTTCTACATCTTCCCGGCCGTGGTCGGCCTCGTCGTCGGCGTGCTGATCTTCGTGCGGCCGGAGGCGACGCAAGGCGGCGAACTGCTGGCCGTGCAACTGACCAAGGAAGGGCTGCCGCTGGCCATGCTGGCGGTCATCGTGCTGCTGCGCTTCGTCATGACGATGGCGAGCTATTCCACCGGCGTCGCCGGCGGCATCTTCGCGCCCATCCTCGCCCTCGCCACCACCATCGGCCTCTGCTACGGCACCGCCATCGAGAGCGTGACGGCGCTGCCCGAGCACGGGCACGCCGCCTTCGCCATCGCAGCCATGAGCGGGCTGTTCGCCTCCACCATCGGCGCGCCGATGGTCGGCATGGTGCTGGTGCTCGAACTCACCGGCGCCTATGCGGTGCTGGTGCCGGTGATGATCACCGCCATCTTCTCCAACATGACCTCGCTGGCGCTGGGCGGACGCCCGATCTACGAGATCCTGCTGGAACGCACGCTGGCGATCGAGGCGGAGGGCCGCGCCGCCGCCTCGCGCTGAGCCGCCCGGTTTAGCCGCCCGGCTCAGGCGCCCGCCGGAACTCCCTCCAGCGTCGCCGGCCCGTCGCCGCTGCGGTGCAGCTCGATATGGCGCTCGTGCAGTTCCCGCAGCGTCGAGCGGTGGCCGATCGACAGGATCGCCGCCGCCGGCAGGCGCTCGCGCAGCAGGCGGTAGAGTGCCGCCTCGCCCGGCTCGTCGAGCGCCGAGGTCGCTTCGTCCAGCAGCAGCACGTCCGGCTTGATCAGCAGAGCGCGGGCGACCGCGAGGCGCTGCTGCTCGCCGCCCGACATCACCGCCGGCCACAGCGCCCGCTCGTCGAGCCGCCCGGCGAAGCCGGCCAGGCCGACCGCCTCCAGCGCGAGGCGCAGTTCCTCGTCCTCGTGCCGGCCGATCGGGTCGGGATAGGCGAGCGCGCCGCGCAGCGAGCCGATGGGCAGGTAGGGACGCTGCGGCAGCGTCAGCATGCGGGCGCCCGGTGCCAGGGCGATCTGCCCGTGGCCATAGGGCCAGATGCCGGCAATGGCGCGCAGCAGCGTGCTCTTGCCGCTTCCCGAGGGCCCGGTGAGCAGCACCCGCTCGCCGCGCCGGACATCGAAATCGTCGACGGTGAGCAGCGCGCGCCCGTCCGGCAGGCGCACCTCCATCTGCGCGAGGGCGAGCGGCGCGTCGGCCGTCACCGCCGGCGCCTCGCGGAACTCGCTCTGCAGCGCCTCGGCCTGCGTCATCTGCACCGAGCGCTCGAAGCCGACCAGACGGTCGACCACCGATTTCCAGTCGGCGAGCGTGGCATAGGCGCCGATGAAGAAGGAGAAGGAGCCCTGCACCTGCCCGAAGGCCGAGCCGGTCTGCATGAGCTGGCCGAGCTGGATGGTGCCGGCGAAATAGGCCGGCGAGACCACCACGAAGGGGAAGATCACCGAGAGCTGGCTGTAGCCGGCGGTGAACCAGGTCAGCCGCTTCTGCGCGATCATGATGCCCCAGTAATTGTGCACCACATGGGCGAAGCGCGAGAGCAGGCGCCCGCGCTCCACCGGCTCGCCGCTCATCAGCGCGATCTGCTCGCCATTCTCGCGCACGCGCACCAGTTCGACGCGGTAATCCGCCTCGAAGCGCTGCTGGTCGAAGTTCAGCTTCACCAGCACCCGGCCGATGAGATGGGCCAGCAGCGTGCCGGCCGCCGCATAGGCGAAGGCGGCCCAGACGAGATAGCCGGGGATGGTCCAGCTTCCGCCGAACAGGTTGAACGAGAAGCCACCCGACAGGCCCCACAGGATGACGGCGAAGGAGCACAGCGTCATCACCGCGTTGAGCAGGCCCAGAAACAGGCTGATGGTCTGCGCGATGTAGCTGCGGATGTCCTCGGCGATGCGCTGGTCGGGGTTGTCGGCCATGTCGCCCTTCAGCCGCATCCGGTAGTGCGTCTGGTTGGCGAGCCAGGCGGAGAGGTACTTCTCGGTCATCCAGTTGCGCCAGCGTATCTCCAGCCACTGGCGCAGATAGACCTGATAGACGGCGACCGTGATCGCGCCCGCCGCGATGAAGGCGAAAATCCAGAGCTGGCGGGTGAAGGCCGCATAGTCCTTCTCCTGGATCGCGTCGTAGAAGACGGCGTTCCACTTGTTGACCATCACGGAGGCGAAGACCCAGGCCACCTCCATGGCGACCACCGCCCCCAGCAGCGCGAGGCCGCGCCAGCGGTCTTCACCGCGGAAATAGGGAATGGACAGCCGCCAGACATCGGCGAGGAGCGAGAGGATGGCACGCAAGGGAGCGACTCCGGTGGGGCGGAACGGCCATATGAGCCGGCCGATGCTGGCGGGACGGTGACCGCGACATTAATGTTTGGAGAGCTTGTGCGCCATTTTCCGCCCGGCGGGCGCGCGCCGTGCGAAACGAAAAAAGGCGCGGACGATCCCGTCCGCGCCGCGTCTCGTGCGTCGGCCGCCCCGGCAGGCCGGGACGGCGTCCTGAAAGGCTCAGATGAACCGCTTGCGAACCCGCTGGCTGATCATGTCGAGCACCGAGACCGTCAGCACCACGATGATCAGGATCGCGGCGGCCTGCGAGTAGAGGAAGCCGCGCATGGTCTCGTTGAAGGTCATGCCGATGCCGCCGCCGCCGACGATGCCGAGCACGGTCGCCGAGCGGACATTGGATTCGAAGCGGTAGAGGGCATAGGAGATCCACAGCGGCAGAACCTGCGGCAGCACGCCGTAGATCACTTCCTGCAGCCAGGTGCCGCCGGTGCCGCGAATGCCCTCGACCGGGGCCGGGTCGATGGCCTCGACGGCCTCCGAGAACAGCTTGGCGATCACGCCGGTGGTGTGGATCCACAGCGCCATCACGCCGGCGAAGGGGCCGAGGCCGACGGCGGCGATGAAGATCAGCGCGAACACCAGCTCGTTGATGGCGCGGCAGGCGTCCATCACCCGGCGGATCGGGAAGGCGACCCAGCGCGGCACCACATTGTCGGCCGAGAGGATGCCGAAGGGGATGCCGACAATCACGGCCAGCAGGGTGCCCCAGATGGCGATCGCCAGCGTTTCCAGCATGGCGTTGAGATAGACGTCCCAGTCGGTGAAGTCGGGACGCAGGAAGTCGGCGCCGAGGGTGGCCATGTTGCCGGCGTCGCGCATGAGCTGGGCCGGGTTCATCTCCGCCTCGTGCCAGGAGAACACCAGCAGCACCACCAGCAGGGCGCCGAGGGCGAGGCGCGTCAGGCGGGTGAGGAGCGGCGTCACCGGCGGGGCCGGCAGAGCGCGCTCAGCGGCGCGGTGGGCGGTACGCTCGGCTTCGGTGGCGAACATGGCGGTGTCCCTGTCGTCGGCACGGCCGCGGCGTCGCGGCGGCAAGGAGGGCGGATTCCGAGGGCGTATTTCGAGGGCGGTTCTCGATGGCGGGGCTGTGCCGGCCGCCTCTCGCGGCGATCCCGGAGGCGGCCCTGTCGGCCGCTCCGGGATCGGGATCGGATCGCGAGGAAGAGGACGGGCGGCGCGCAGGCCGCCCGTCGCAGCTCACATGCTGGGGAGCTTCTTCTGCTGCTCTTCGAGAGCGGCGAGCTTGGCGTCGATGTCCTTGATCTTCGCGGCCTTCTCGTCAGCCGAGAGCTTGTCGTCGTTCTGGGCCTTGACCTTGGCCTTGAACAGTTCGAGCTGGCGAACCGGGATCAGCTGGGCGTCGGAAGAGGCGAGGAAGGGACCCCAGCCGTCCGAGGTCTTGGCGAGCACGGCGCGGGCATGCTCGATCTCTTCCGGCGTGCCGTTGCGGCCATAGGTCATGAAGAAGGTGTAGATCTTGGCCTTGAGGTCAGCCGGCAGATCCTTGCGCCACACGATCGGGTCGCCGGCGATCAGCGGCGAGCGCCACACTTCCTTGATCTTGGCGGCTTCGGCCGGACGGGTCGACTGGAGGCGCGACACGTTCTCGGTGTTGTTGGTGGCGAAGTCGACCTGCTTGTTGGCGACCGACAGCAGGTTGGCTTCATGGTTGCCGGCCACGACGCGCTTGTAGCACTTGTTCGGGTCGACATTGTTCAGCGCGAAGACGTAGTAGCTCGGCACCAAGAAGCCCGAGGTGGAGTTCGGGTCGCCATTGCCGAAGTTGTAGCCCTTCGAGCAGTCCAGGACGTCCTTGAGCTCGTTGATGTCGTTGCGGTCGACGTTGGTGACGATCAGCGAGTAGTAGCCCGAGGAACCGTCCGGCTTGGCGGTCTTCACGAACACTTCGCCGCCCGCGCGGTCCACCGCTTCCATGGCCGACTTGTTGCCGTACCACGCCACGTCGACCTTCTTGAAGCGCATGCCCTCGATCACGCCGGCATAGTCGCCGACGAAGAAGGGCTTCACCGGAATGCCGATGGCCTTTTCCATGTCCTTGATCAGCGGCTCGAAGCTCTTGGCGAGGTTGGCCGAGGACTCGGTCGAGATGAAGCCGAAGTTCAGTTCCTTGATCTCTTCGGCGGCGCGGGCCGGGGCGCTCGCGAGGGCGGCCAGCGCGAGGCTGGCGGCGATCAGGCGTTTCATGGGTGTGCTCCTGTCAGGAAACGGTCTGGGAGGGGGCAGCGGCATCGGCGGGAACCGGCACCACGAACTGGCTGGGAAGGATCAGCTCCTCGGCGCTGGCGCCGTAGAGCTCGGTCAGGAAGGCCGCGTTGATCTGCGCGGCGGGGCCGTCGAACACGACGCGCCCGGCATTCATCGCGATGACGCGGTCGAAATAGGCGGTGGCGTAGTCCACCTGATGCAGCGACACGACCAGCGCGATGCCGTGGTCGCGGCTCAGCGTCACCAGCGTGTCCATCACCCGCTTGGCGCTCTTGGGGTCGAGCGAGGCGATCGGCTCGTCGGCGAGCACGAGGCGGGCGCCCTGCACCAGCGCGCGGGCGATGGCGACGCGCTGCTGCTGGCCGCCGGAAAGCTCGCGGGCACGCTTGGCGGCGTGCTGGGCGATGCCGACCTCGGCGAGTGCGGCATAGGCTGTGCGCTTCTCGTCGGCATTGAACAGGCCGAGCGTGCCGCGCAGCACGTTGATCCGGCCGAGCACGCCGACCAGCACGTTGGTCATGACGCTGAGCCGGCCGGCAAGTGCGAACTGCTGGAAGACGAGGCCGATATTGCGGCGCGCCGCGCGCACCTCAGAGGCCAGGCGGCCGCCTTCCTGTACCTTGAGGCCGAAGGCGTGCACCGCGCCGGTGCCGTTACCCTGCGCATCGGCCAGGATCAGCCCGGAGGCGAGGCGGATCAGCGTCGACTTGCCGGAGCCCGAGGCGCCGATCAGCGCCACGCGCTCGCCCTCCCGGATCAGGATCGAGACGTTGTCCACGGCGCGCATGGCGCCATAGGTCTTGCTGACCCGGTCGAGTTGCAGCGCCGCCGCCATCGGAACTCCTGCCGGCTGTTGAAGACCGGCTTGGGTTAACGGCGCGCCGTGACGAGTGGATGAAGGTGACATTACAGTTCGATGACGGCGCGCAATGCCGCATGCCGCGCCGCTTTGCGCGGGTTGGCGGTCCGGCCGCCCGCACGCGCGCCGCATTCACGGGATTCGCCTGCGTTTTCAATCCGCCCGTGTCGTCGTCCCGGGGAACGCTCTCCGGCCGGCCGCAACGCGGGAGGTAACGGGCACCCGCGCGATTGCGGGCGGGACGGGTCTCGTACCTTCGTTGACTTCGCCCGCGCGCCGTCGTCACACTTCCGCGATGGCTGGCAGACCGGCGGCAGGGGGATTCGATGTACTACGCGCTTATTGTGCTGACGATGGTGGTGGCGCCGGTCATCAGCATCGGCGCCGAGTTCGGCAGCATCACCAGCCTTGGCGGCTTCGTCGTCGCCGCCACCAAATGGTTCGCCTTCTGGGCGGTCGGCGTGCGGCTGCTGCTGGCCGGCGTCTCGCAGATCCTCAAGCCCGGCTTCACGCTGAAGACCATCCTCGGCGTCGAGGCGCCGCATGCCCATGTCATCGTGCAGGAGCTTGGCTTCGCAAATGTCTCCATCGGCCTCGCCGGCCTGCTGTCGATCGTCTTCTCGATCTGGGCGCTGCCGGTCGCCTTCATCGGCGGCCTGTTCCTCGGCCTCGCCGGCCTCAACCACATGCGGCGCCCGGACCGGGGCCTGCGCGAGAACGTGGCGATGATCTCCGACCTGTGGGCCGCCGGCGTCTTGCTCGCGGTGTTCGTGTTCAGCCTGTTCTGAGCGCGAACTGTGCGCGCAGCCAGCCGGCGGCGCGCACAAGCCCGGCACGCCCATCGGCAAGCCGGGCGGCCCACAGCATCCACGCATGGATCATGTGCGGCCACACCTCCAGCACCACCGGCACCTCGGCGGCACCGAGCGCGCGGGCAATGCTCACCGCATCGTCCAGCAGCCCCTCGCTGGAGCCCACCTGGACCAGCGTCGGCGGCAGTCCGGCAAGGTCGGCGAAGAGCGGCGAGACCGCCGGATCGCGCGCATCGCGCCCCGCCAGAAAGGCTTGCGCCAGCCCGGCGAGATAGTCTCGGCTGATCAGCGGATCGACCGCCGCTTTGCTGTCAAGCGTGGCGCCGCTCATCGTCAGGTCGGTCCAGGGCGAGACCAGCCAGGCGGCGGCAGGCATTTCCTCCCCTGCCTCGCGCAGGGCTATCAGCGTGGCGAGCGTCAGATTGCCGCCGGCGCTGTCGCCGCCGATCGCGATGGCCTCCGCCGCATAGCCCTGCGCCCGCAGGAAACGCCAGGCGGCGAGAGCGTCGTCGAGCGCGGCGGGATAGGGGTGCTCCGGCGCCAGCCGGTAGCCGATGGCGAGGGTGCGGATGCCCGCCTGCCTGCCGAAGGCACCCACCATCGCCCGATGGCTGCGGATCGAGCCCGAGCAGTAGCCGCCGCCGTGGAAATACAGCAGGACGCGCGTCGCGTCGCTCCCCGGCGCCAGCGACCATTCGGCCGGCAGCCCCTCAAGGTCGACAGGCGTGAACGCGACGTCATCGGGCGGCCGGTCGATGGCGCAGATGTCGTCCATCCGCTGCCGCCGCTCCGCCCAGCTTGTCGGGCGCGGCTGGCCCACGAAGAGTTGCCTCAGTTCGTCGATGTCGCTGGCCATTCGATCCCCCAGGCGCCAATGCTCGCCGCCCCGCTATTTCGGCCGGAACCCGACATAGCCGCCCTCGCCGTCGAACAGCACGTCGAAGCCGTTGAGCAGATGGTAGCTGGTGTTCACGAAGGCCGCCCGGTCGGACACGCGCAGATGCACGGCGCTCGGCGCCATCGGGGAGCCGTCGCCGACCGCGAAGCTGTAGAGCGGAAAGGCCGCCTCGCCCGCCCCGACACTCACCGCGACCTGCGTGCCGGGTGCCAGCGTGCCGGGTGCCAATGTACGCTGCGCTCCTGCCGCCTGCCCGGGCGGCACGGTCATGAACATCGCCGACACGCCGGTATCGACCAGCACCGAGCCGCAGGCCGGCGGCGTGGCTCCGTTGAGCGAGATGCAGGCCGGCGTCGGCTTCCAGTCGGTGCCGTCGGCGTTGCGCTCCAGCTTGAGATAGCGGAACACGCCGCGCGTATTGGCGGCGGTGAGCCCCACATGCACCCCCTCGCGGGTGAGCACATAGCCCTGCCGGCGCGGGCCCTCGCCGCCGGCGACATTGAGCAGCGGGTTCTTGTCCGGGGTGCTCTGGCTCTGGCGGTCGCCCTCGCGGGCGAAGCCGACGCCGACCATGGCGATGTTGCGCGGGCTGGTGGTCGGCGCGCAGCTTCGCGCGGTGTCGAGGCACTGGACCTCGGTCACGACGAGCACCGGCAGCGGGGCGGTCGTCACGCTCGCGCCCTCGCGCCCGCTCAGCGTCACCGGCATCACGACCCACTGGCCCAGCATCACCCGGCCCGAACTCGTATAGGTCAGCTTCGCCGGCCCCTGCGAGGGGAACTGCTCGAAGCCGGGCACGAATTCGGCGGCGACGACGATGCCGGTCGAGCCGGAATCGATCTCGGCCCGCAGGGTGCGCCCGCCAAGGGAGAGGCCGATGCGCGGCACGCCGTCGATCTCGCCGGGCACGGCGTTGAGGTAGCGCAGGAACAGCCCCTCGCGATAGGGCGTGTAGTCCGGCCCCTGCTGCGCCGACGCCGGGTCCGCCGCGAGAAGGACGGCGAGCGCCGCCGCCGGAAGGGTCGCCAGAAGCCGGAAGAGCATGCGCGCCTCACATATTGGGGTAGTTCGGTCCGCCGCCGCCCTCGGGCGCCACCCAGGTGATGTTCTGGTTGGGGTCCTTGATGTCGCAGGTCTTGCAGTGCACGCAGTTCTGCGCGTTGATCACATAGCGCGCGCCCGCACCGTTTCCATCCGCCTCCACCCATTCATAGACGCCCGCCGGGCAGTAGCGGGCGGACGGGCCGCCATAGACGTCGTGCTCGGAGGCTTTCTGCAGGGCGGGGTCCGCCACCTTCAGGTGAATGGGCTGGTCCTCCTCGTGATTGGTGTTCGACAGGAACACCGAGGAGAGCCGGTCGAAGGAAACGACGCCATCGGGCTTGGGGTAGGCGATCGGCTTCGTCTCCGCCACCGGCTTCAGCGTGGCGTGGTCGGGCTTGCCGTGCTTCAGCGTGCCGAACAGCGAGAAGCCGAGCAGAGTGTTGGTCCACATGTCGAGCCCGCCGAGCGCGATGCCCAGATAGGTACCGAACTTGGACCACAGCGGCTTGGCGTTGCGCACCTTCCACAGGTCGCGCCCGATGTCCGAGCCGCGCCAGCCGGCCTCGTAGCCTTCCAGCACGTCGTGCTGGCGGCCGGCGGCCAGCGCGCCCGCCACGTCCTCGGCAGCGAGCATGCCGGAAAGCACCGCGTTGTGGCTGCCCTTGATGCGCGGCACATTGACGAAGCCCGCCGCGCAGCCAACCAGCGCGCCGCCGGGGAAGACCAGCTTCGGCACCGACTGGAAGCCGCCCTCGGTGATGGCGCGCGCGCCATAGGAGATGCGCTTGCCGCCCTCCAGCGTGGGGCGCACCAGCGGGTGGGTCTTGAAGCGCTGGAACTCCTCGAAGGGCGACAGATGCGGGTTGGCGTAGTTGAGGTGGACGACGAAGCCCACCATCACCTGCCGGTCCTCCATGTGGTAGAGGAACGAGCCGCCGCCGGTGGCGGAATCCAGCGGCCAGCCGAAGGAATGCTGCACCAGTCCCGGCCGGTGCTGCTCGGCCGACACCGTCCACAATTCCTTGAGCCCGATGCCGAATTTCTGCGGCTCGCGCCCCTCGCCGAGCCCGTAGCGGGCGATGAGCTGCCGGGTGAGCTGGCCGCGCGCGCCCTCGGCGAACAGCGTGTATTTCGCGCGAAGCTCCATGCCGCGCGTGTAGCGGTCGGTCATCTCGCCGTCGCGGCCTATCCCCATGTCGCCGGTGGCGATGCCGACGACCGCGCCGTCCTCGAAGAGAACCTCGCTCGCGGCGAAGCCGGGATAGATCTCGACGCCAAGCGCCTCGGCCTTCGCCGCCAGCCAGCGGCAGACATTGCCGAGCGAGCCGATATAGGCACCGTGATTGCCCATCAGCGGCGGCAGCAGCGCATTCGGCAGCCGCAGCGCGCCCGCCGGCCCGAGGAAATAGAAGCGGTCGTCGGTGACGGGGGTCTTCAGCGGCGCGTCCGCCTCCTGCCTCCAGTCGGGGAACAGCCGGTCGAGCCCTATGGGGTCGATGACCGCGCCGGAGAGAATATGCGCGCCGACCTCCGAGCCCTTCTCGACCACCACGACGGCGAGATTCTCGTCGAGCTGCTTGAGCCGGATCGCCGCCGCGAGGCCGGCCGGTCCCGCGCCGACGACCACGACGTCGAATTCCATGGCCTCGCGTTCCGGCAGTTCCGCCGCGTCCATCACTCAACCTCCGCCGCAACGTGCTGATTGGACTTCTTCCACGCTTGCCCCGACCTGACAACTCTCCCCGCGACGGATAGGATCGCCCCTTCGCCGGGAAGAATGCGCCTGATGACCTCGACACTTAGCGACACGGAATTTGGCGAGCGCGACGCGCTGGCCGAGATCCTCGCCTTCCATCTGGAGGCGGGGGTCGATGTCGCGCTGGGCGAGGAGCCGGTCGACCGTTTCACCGAGAGCGCTGCCGAGCGCGAGGCCGCCTTGGCCCGCACGGCGCGCGCGCCGGAACGCCCCGCGCAGGAGAACCCGCGCGAATCTTCGCGGCCCGCCGCTTCGATGGCACCGCCGGCAGCCGCGCGCGCGCCGGCGACGCCCGCTGCCCCGGACGAGGCGCCGCCGCCGCCCGATCTCGCCGCAATCGAGGCGCGCGAGGCCGCCGCCTCGGCGCCGGACCTCGACACGCTGCGCGCCCTGCTGGAACGCTTTGACGGCTGCCCGCTCAAGCACACGGCGACGCGCCTCGTCTTCGCCGACGGCAACCCGCAGGCGCGCCTGATGCTGGTCGGCGAGGCGCCGGGCCGCGACGAGGACATCGAGGGCAAGCCCTTCGTCGGGCGCTCGGGCAAGCTGCTCGACCGCATGCTGGCCGCCATCGGCATCGACCGCACGAACGCCTATATCGCCAATGTCGTGCCCTGGCGCCCGCCGGGCAACCGCACGCCGACGCCGCAGGAAACCGCCATCTGCCTGCCCTTCATCCGGCGGCAGATCGAACTCGCCAATCCCGACGTGCTGGTCTGTCTCGGCGGCCCCTCGGCGCAGACCCTGCTCGGCATACGCGACGGCATCACCAAGGCGCGCGGGCGGTGGTCGGACTACGACACCGGCAGCCGCGTCATCCCCGCGCTCGCCACCTTCCACCCGGCCTATCTGCTGCGCACGCCGCTCGGCAAGCGCATGGCCTGGCGCGACATGCTCGCCATCGAGGCCAAGCTCGCCGGTCTGCCGCCGCGTCCCTGACGCGATGCCGCGAGCGGTCGTCATGTCGCATAGGACCAATTGAACCGTTCCATACTGGCCCTGCCCGGCATAGGCTACGCCACGTCACCCCTCGCCGGCGGTGACGGCAGAGGGGAGAGCGATGGAATTCGACCCGATCCTACTGGCGCGCATCCAGTTCGCCTTCACCGTGTCCTTCCACGTCATTTTCCCGAGCTTCACCATCGGGCTCGCGGCCTATATCGCGACGCTGGAAGTGCTGTGGATCGCCACCGGGCACGAGCGCTATCACCGCATCGCGCGCTTCTTCACCAAGATCTTCGCCGTCTCCTTCGCCATGGGCGTGGTGTCCGGCATCGTGCTGTCCTACCAGTTCGGCACCAACTGGAGCCGCTTCGCCCATGTCGGCGGCAACGTGATCGGGCCGCTGATCGGCTACGAGGTGCTGACTGCCTTCTTCCTGGAGGCGACCTTCCTCGGCATCATGCTCTTCGGCTGGAACCGGGTGCCGCGCGGCCTGCACGTCTTCGCCTGCGTGATGGTGGCGGCCGGCACCTCGCTGTCGGCCTTCTGGATCCTCGCCGCCAACAGCTGGATGCAGACCCCGGCGGGCTATGAGCTGATCGACGGCATCGCCCACCCGACCGACTGGCTCACCGTCATCTTCAACCCGAGCTTCCCCTATCGCTTCGCCCATATGGTGACGGCCTGCTACCTCACCACCGCCTTCGTCGTGCTCGCGGTCGGCGCCCGCTACGTCTATGCCGGGCGCTACCCGGAGGACGGGCGCACCATGATGCGTATGGCGATCGGGCTGATCGCCATCCTCGCGCCGGTACAGGCCTTCATCGGCGACTCGCACGGCCTCAACACGCTGGAGCACCAGCCCGCGAAGATCGCGGCCATCGAGGCGCATTGGGGCTCCAGCGAGGATATCGGCGGCAGCGTGCCGCTGGTGCTGTTCGCCATTCCCAACGAGGAAACGGAGACCAACGACTACCAGATCGAGATCCCCTATCTCGGCAGCCTCATCCTCACCCACAGCCTCGACGGCAAGATCAAGGGGCTGAAGGAGTTCGCGCGCGAGGACCGGCCGCCGGTCGCGATTCCCTTCTTCGCCTTCCGCATCATGGTCGGGCTCGGCCTCCTGATGATCGCGGTCGGCTGGCTCGGCGCCTTCCTGCTGTGGCGGCGCCGGCTGTTCGAGACCGACTGGTATCTCGCCCCGCTCCAGCACATCTGGCCGATCGGCTTCGTCACCATCCTGGCGGGCTGGTTCGTCACCGAGGTGGGCCGGCAGCCCTATGTGATCTATGGCGTGCTGCGCACCGAGGACGCCATCTCCCCCGTCGCCGGCTGGGCGCTGGCGACCTCGCTGGCGCTGTTCGTGCTGGTCTACGCCGTCGTGTTCTCGGGCGGCATCTACTACATCAACCGCCTGATCGCGAAGGGACCGGAGGGCGCCGCGCTGGACCCGCCCGAGGGCGTTCCCAACCGCCCGCTCGCCTCCGCCCACAAGGCGACGCGCGCCGCCATCAACGCCCGGGAGGAATGAGCCATGGCCATCACCGTCGGCATGGAATGGTACCTGCCCGTCATCTGGTCGCTGCTGCTCGCCGTCGCCATCGCCATGTATGTGGTGCTGGACGGCTTCGACCTCGGCATGGGCATCCTGTTCCCCTTCGCGGCGAACGACCGCGAGCGCGACCAGATGATGAACTCGGTCGCCCCCTTCTGGGACGGCAACGAGACCTGGCTGGTGCTGGGCGGCGGCGGCCTGCTGGTCGCCTTCCCCCTCGCCTACTCCATCGTGATGCCGGCGCTCTATCTGCCGGTCATCTTCATGCTGCTGGCGCTGGTGTTTCGCGGCGTCGCCTTCGAGTTCCGCCACGTCGCCGACACCAGCCGCTATCTCTGGAGCATCTCGTTTGCCGGCGGCTCGACGCTGGCGGCCTTCTTCCAGGGCGTGCTGCTGGGCGGCTTCGTGCAGGGGATCAAGGTCGAGAACAACGCCTTTGCCGGCGGCCCGCTCGACTGGGCGACCCCCTTCGCGCTGGTCTGCGGCGTGGCCGTGGTGGCGGGCTATGCGCTGATCGGCAGCGTGTGGCTGGTGATGAAGACCGAGGGCGCGGCGGCCGAGCGCGCCCGCGCCCGCGCCAAGGTGCTGTTGCCGGCGGTGCTGGTGTTCATGGCGATCGTCAGCCTGTGGACGCCGATCGCCTTCCCGCGTATCGCGGAACGCTGGTTCACCACGCCCAACCTGTTCTATCTGGCGCCGGTGCCGCTCATCACGCTGGCGCTCGCCTATGGCGTCTGGCGCTGGCTCGAGAAGGGCTATGAGCACCTGCCCTTCTTCGGCGTCATCGGGCTGTTCCTGCTCGGCTATCTCGGCATCGGAATCTCGATCTTCCCCTATCTGATCCCGCCCACGCTCACCGTCTGGGAGACCGCGGCGGCGCCGGCCAGCCAGATCTTCATGCTGATCGGCACGGTGTTCCTGCTGCCGATCATCCTCGGCTACATCGTCTTCGTGTACTGGCTGTTTCGCGGCAAGGTCCGCGAGGGCGAGGGCTACCACTAGCCCTCAAAGGAGGGCCGCGTCCTATTCCGCCGCCGCCAGCCGGGCGCGGATGGGCGCGAAGGAGGTGCGGTGGTGGCGACAGACGCCGAGCTGCGCCAGCGCCGCCTGATGCTCGGGCGTGCCATAGCCCATGTGACGCTCGAAGCCGTAGCCGGGATGGGCGGCGCCGAGCGAGGCCATCAGGCGGTCGCGCGTCACCTTGGCGACGATCGAGGCCGCCGCGATGGACGCGACGAGGCCGTCGCCGCCGACGATGGTGCGTGCCGCGCACGGCACCGGCGGCACGTCGTTTCCGTCCACCAGCACGAGGCGCGGCGCCTTCGGCAGCCCGGCGACGGCGCGCGAGAGCGCCCACAGCGTCGCCTGCCGGATATTGTGCCCGTCGATACGCGCCGGCGGCGCGAAGGCCAGCGAGACCTCCGCCGTGGCGCAGATGGCCTCGAACAGCCGCTCGCGCTGCGCGGCCGACAGGCGCTTGGAATCGTCGAGCCCGTCCGGCACGCGCGCCGGATCCAGCACCACCGCGCAGGCGACCACGGGGCCCGCCCACGGCCCGCGCCCCACCTCGTCGACACCGGCCACCGGCACGTCGCCGGCCTTCCAGGCGGCGCGTTCCAGCGCGAAATCCGGCTTGGTGCGTCTGACGGCCATGGCAGCGGTTCCCGGAATCGACTCGCGGCGCCGATCCCCGGCGCCGGCCGGAAAATGCCGCCCCGGACGCCCGGACGCAACCGCGCTTGGCAGGGCAGTAGATGGCGCGCGGCGTGGCCATCCATGCCTTCACGCGGCAGCCCCAAGCGGCAGCCCAAGAGGTAGCCCCAAGTCGTGGATCCCCGGGTCAAGCCCGGGGATGACGCCGCTGGGCTCAAAAGCAAAGGGCGCGGCTCGCGCCGCGCCCTCGCATATTTGTGCACTCAGCCAACCGCAGGGGCGGATGGACGTCCTCAGAAGTCCATGCCGCCACACAAGCCGGCCTCGCCGGCTTGTGCACTTAACCCATCGCAGGGGCGGAAGGACTTCCTCAGAAGTCCATGCCGCCCATGCCGCCGCCGCCCGGCATGGCCGGGGCGCCGCCGTCACGCTTCGGCATGTCGGCGATCATCGCCTCGGTGGTGATCAGCAGGCCGGCGATCGAGGCGGCGTCCTGCAGCGCGGTGCGCACGACCTTGGCCGGATCGACGATGCCGGTGGCGATCATGTCGACGAACTGCTCGGTCTGGGCGTTGAAGCCGAAGTTCTGGTCCTTCGACTCGAGCACCTTGCCGACCACGATCGAGCCCTCAACGCCGGAGTTCTCGGCGATCTGACGGATCGGAGCCTCAAGCGCGCGCAGCACGATCTTGATGCCGGCCTGGATGTCCGGGTTGTCGGAGGTGAGCTTCTCGACCGCCTTCTTGGCGCGCAGCAGGGCGATGCCGCCGCCGGGGACGATGCCTTCCTGAACGGCCGCGCGGGTCGCGTTCAGAGCGTCGTCGATGCGGTCCTTCTTCTCCTTGACCTCGACTTCCGTCGCGCCGCCGACGCGGATCACCGCGACGCCGCCGGCCAGCTTGGCCAGACGCTCCTGGAGCTTCTCGCGGTCGTAGTCCGAGGAAGTCTCCTCGATCTGCGACTTGATCTGCGCCACGCGGCCCTCGATGTCCTTCTTCTTGCCGACGCCGTCGACAATCGTGGTCTTTTCCTTCTCGATGATCACCTTCTTGGCGCGGCCGAGCATGGCGAGCGAGACGCTCTCCAGCTTGATGCCGAGCTCTTCGGAGATCACCTGGCCGCCGGTGAGGATGGCGATATCCTCAAGCATGGCCTTGCGGCGGTCGCCGAAGCCGGGGGCCTTCACGGCCGCGACCTTCAGGCCGCCGCGCAGCTTGTTGACGACCAGCGTGGCCAGAGCCTCGCCCTCGACGTCCTCGGCGACGATCAGCAGCGGCTTGCCCGACTGCACGACCTGCTCGAGAACCGGCAGGATCGCCTGCAGGCCGGAGAGCTTCTTGTCGAAAATGAGCAGGTACGGATCTTCGAGATCCACCGTCATCTTCTCGGGGTTGGTGACGAAATAGGGGGAGAGGTAGCCACGGTCGAACTGCATGCCCTCAACCACGTCGAGCTCGGTCTCGGCGGTCTTGGCTTCCTCGACGGTGATCACGCCCTCATTGCCCACGCGCTGCATGGCGCCGGCGATCATCTCGCCGATGGACACGTCGCCATTGGCCGAGATGGTGCCGACCTGCGCGACTTCGTCGGAGTTCTTCACCTTCTTGGCGCGCTTCTCGATGTCCTTGATCGCCTCGATCACGGCCAGATCGACGCCGCGCTTGAGGTCCATCGGGTTCATGCCGGCGGCGACGAACTTGGCGCCCTCGCGGACGATCGACTGGGCGAGCACGGTGGCGGTGGTGGTGCCGTCGCCGGCGAGGTCGTTGGTCTTCGAGGCCACTTCGCGCACCATCTGGGCGCCCATGTTCTCGAACTTGTCCTCGAGCTCGATCTCCTTGGCGACGGTGACGCCGTCCTTGGTGATGCGCGGGGCGCCGAAGCTCTTGTCGATCACGACGTTACGACCCTTGGGGCCGAGCGTGACCTTCACCGCGTTGGCGAGGATGTCGACGCCGCGCAGCATCCTGTCGCGCGCATCACCACCGAATTTTACGTCCTTGGCAGCCATCTGGCCTACTCCTGAATTCTGTTGTGTCCGGGTCGCTTCGGCCGATGTCAGCCGACGATGCCGAGGACGTCCGATTCCTTCATGATCAGGACGTCCTGACCGTCGATCTTGACCTCGGTGCCCGACCACTTGCCGAACAGCACCTTGTCGCCGGCCTTCACGTCGAGCGGCACCAGCTTGCCGGCCTCGTCGCGCGCGCCCGGGCCCACGGCCACGACTTCGCCCTGCGAGGGCTTTTCCTTGGCGCTGTCCGGGATGATGATGCCGCCTGCGGTCTTTTCCTCGGCATCGAGGCGCTTCACCACGATGCGGTCGTGCAGGGGGCGGAACTTCAGCTTGGCCATCGGTAGATCCTCGGTCTTCCTGTCTCGCGCCGGCGTGGCGCGGGGTGAGCAGCTATGCGCTGGGCAGGTTACTAGCACTCTTCGAAAGCGAGTGCCAATGCCGCCGAAATGGGATGGCCGGGGAAGGGTGTCAAGCGCGTGCGGCGCTTAGGAAGCGAGCGCCGCCGCAAACATGTCGCGCCGCTTGCCGCCCGACATGAAAAGACCCGGCCCGCAAGGCGGTCCGGGTCTTGGTCATTCACGTCGAAGAAGCGTTCAGGACGCCTTCTTCATGGTCTTCTCCACCGACGCCTTGATCGGCTCGGCGGTGTCGGTGGCGACCTTCTGGGCCAGCGTCGACAGTTCCTTCGCCTGGGCCGAGAGAACGTCGAACTGCTTGCGCAGATGGCCGGTCGACAGTTCGACCGCTTCCGAGACGCTCTTGGTACCGAGCAGCAGGCCGAAATAGTCGAAGGCGGAGTTCACATTGGTGCGCAGCGACTCGAGCGCCACCGCGTTGTATTCCGCCACGCCCTTGGAGGCGGTGGAATAGGTGTCCTCGAGGAGATCGGTCGTCTCCTCGGCGCTGGCTTTCATCTTCTCATAGGCTTCGCGGGCGTTCTGCACGCCCTTCTCGGCCATTTCCCGCACGACGGCGGGGACTTCCAGATTGGTCGGAATGTCGAGCTTCGGCATCGCCGCCTCGAAAGCGGAGGTCGCAGCCTTGGCGACTTTCTTGGTGGACGCAGTAACCGGGGTGGCCTCAACCATGGGTTTTCTCCTCGCACTCGCGGCGGATACGGAAAGGCACCGACCGCTTCCGCGCTGGCGATCGTGCCATGACCGGCAGGCCGGCTCCGAACGGGAAGCCGGAGGTCTGCCCTGTCTCATCTGCCATAATTGTGCATTGCAATATCATATTGCAATGCACAATCAACCCGCCTGTGCGCTTTTTTTGCCGGTCCGCCGCAAACCCGCCCGGCGTCGGGCGAGGCTCGCCCGCAGCGTGCGGCTAGGTGCTTTTCGGGAAGCCGGCGGCCGCGCCGGCATGCTCGCCGAGCGCCTTGGTCTGCTCGGTGAGGCGGGCGGCCTGTTCCTTCACATATTCGGCGTGAAGATGGGCCCATTCGTCCACCGTGCTCGCCTTGGCGAGCCGGGAGGCGAAATCGAAACCGGCGGCGATGTTGGCTTCCGCGAAGTCCAGCGTGGTGCGGCCGAGGTCGCGCGCGTTCTCGTGCGCGGCATCGAACTGCCGGCCGGCATCGTCCAGCGCCTTGTGCGCGGCGTCGATGAAGCCGTCGATAGCCGCGCGGGCCTGATCGACGCCCTGCTCGGCGATGGTGCGCAGTTCCGGCGGAATATCGAGCTTGGGATCATTAGCCATGGTCGCAGACTCCGTCCTCGGGTGAATGTCGATCCTAGCCGCCGCTCGCCAAGGGTAAATCGGGGCACATGCCTACAACGAAAGTAGTAGGTGCGCTGCAAAACGCAACCCGAAAATGTCCCGCCCGGGCCATCGGCGGTTGCAAGTGATTAACCGGGATCGGTGGCATCCGGTTAACCGGAAAAGATGAAGCTGCCACGACAGGGCCCGGTTCGCATGGCACGCGGGGCCGGCCGGCATTATTGTTAGCTTTCGGCGGCATGCCTCTCCTGGCGGGCCGCCCTCTCCGGCGCAGTGCCGGCGGTCTCATTTCTGGCGGGTCATGAACACTCCGACGGACGGTTTCGGCAGCTCAGCGATCGACGCGCTGCGGGCCCAGGCGGCTTCCGCCCTGGCAGCGGCGGCGCCGGCTGTGCTCGTCCATGCCGACGGAACCCTCCTTGCCGCCAACCCCGCCGGCCGCGCCGCGCTCGACGAGCGCCTCGCCGCGAGCCTTGGCGCGCGTCTGGCGCCGGGGCTGCGCCCGGGCCGCCCGGCCCGGCTGGAGCGGGTGCGCCTGCCCGGCCGCCTGACACCGGCAACCTTTGCCTGCTCGCTTCTCGTCTCAGGCCCGGCCCGCGCGGTGCTGCTGGTCGCCCTCGACATCGCCCCTGTAACCGCCGCCGATGCCGCGCCAACCGCACCCGCAACGGCGGAAGCCGCGTCCGCTGCGGCGCCGGCCAGCCTCCGCTTCACCTGGCGCACCGGACTCGACGCCCGGCTCTCCGCCATCGACCCGCGCCTCGCCGCCGCGCTCGGCCGCGCGCCGGAGGAGATCGCCGGGCTCGACTGGCGCGCCCTCGGCGCCCATGGCGTCCACCGCGCGGTGCTGGAAGGGCTGAGCTTCAATCATCTTCCCGCCCTGCTGCCCACCGCGCAGGGCGACCTGCTGGATGTCGAACTGGGCGGCGCTCCCATCCGTGGCGAGGGCCTGCGCGGCTTCGGCATCGTGAAGGGCCGGCGCGCGCTCCCCGCCGGTTCGTCGCCCGAGCCCGCCGCGCCGCCCGCCCCACCCCGCGCCCCATACGCCGAGGCACAGCCGGCGACCCCGGCGCCGGACTCCTCGCCCGTGCGGGTGACGCTGAGCATCGTGCCCTCGTCGCCGAATGTCGTTCCGCTGCGCGCCGGCCACGGCGCCGGAAACGGCACGGGCGCCGGCGAGGCCCCGCGCGCCGACGGCGTGCGCGCCTCCTGGGAAGGACTGTCGACCGGCGAGCGCAACGCCTTCCGCGAGATCGCCCGCGCCCTCGGTGCCCGGCTCGAAGGCGTGGATGACTTCCCCGCGCCGCCCGAAGCCGCGCCGGCCGAGCCCGAGTCTTTCGCAGCTGAGTCTTTCGCACCCGAACCTTCCGCGCCCCAGCCTTCTGCGCCCGAGCCGGCAGCGGAGACCCCGCCCCCCGCCGCGCCCGTCGCTCCCGCTCCAGCCGCCGGGCCGGAAGGGCTGCACCGCGTTCTGGCCGAGGGCGAGCGCCCGGTGCTCGACCGCCTGCCGCTCGGCCTGGTTGCGTTCCGGGGCGACCGGCTGCTCTATGCCAACCGCGCCCTGCTGGACTGGACCGGCTATGCCGACCTGTCGGTGATGGAGAGCGCGGGCGGCCTCGCCGCCCTGTTCGACTCCGGCACCGACGACGACGCGGACGGGCGCACGCTCACCATTTTCGACGCCGCCGGTGCGCCGATCGCCGTCGAGGCCCGGCTGATGTCGGCGCCGTGGGACGGCGGCACGGCGATGCTCTACGTCCTGCACCGCACCTCCGGCGCCGCCGAGGCGCGCCAGCGCGAAAGCCTGCGCGCCGCCGAGCTGGCTTTGCGCGAGGCGGAAAGCTCCGGGCGTGAGCTGCGCGCCATTCTCGACACCGCGACCGACGGCGTGGTGCTGCTCGATGCCGCCGGCACCATCCTCGGCATGAACCACCCGGCCGAGGCGCTGTTCGGCTTCAACGCCTCCGACGTGCAGGGCGAGGCCTTCACCCTGCTGCTGGCTCCCGAGAGCCACCGCCCCGCCGTCGACTATCTCGACGGCCTCGCCTCCAACGGCGTGGCGAGCGTGCTCAATGACGGGCGCGAGGTGATCGGGCGTGTGCGCGAGGGTGGGCTGATCCCGCTCTTCATGACCATGGGCCGGGTCGGCGACGACCCCACCAAATTCTGCGCCGTGCTGCGCGACATCACCCAGTGGAAGCGTGCCGAGGAGGAGCTGATCGAGGCCAAGCGGCTCGCCGAGCGCGCCAACCTCGCCAAGTCCGACTTCCTCGCCAAGATCAGCCACGAGATCCGCACGCCGCTCAACGCCATCATCGGCTTCTCCGAGGTGATGATGGAGGAGCGTTTCGGCGCCATCGAGAACCAGCGCTACCGCGACTATCTGCGCGACATCCACGCCTCGGGCGAGCACCTCATCTCGCTGATCAACGACCTGCTCGACCTGTCGAAGATCGAGGCCGGCAAACTCGACCTCGCCTTCACCAGCGTGCCGCTCAACGAGATCGTGCAGCAGTGCATGGGCATCATGCAGCCGCAGGCCAATCGCGAGCGCATCATCATCCGCTCCTCGCTGGCCACCGACCTGCCGCCCGTGGTGGCGGATGCGCGCTCGATCCGGCAGATCGTGCTGAACCTCGTGTCCAACTCGATCAAGTTCACCCATCCGGGCGGGCAGGTCATCGTCTCGACCACGCTCACCGAAGAGGGCGAGGTGGTGATGCGGGTGCGCGACACCGGCGTCGGCATGACCGAATCCGACATCGCCATCGCCATGGAGCCGTTCCGCCAGATCGCCACCTCCGGCCGCGCCGGCTCGGGCGGCACCGGCCTGGGCCTGCCGCTGACCAAGGCACTGGCCGAAGCCAATCGCGCCGCCTTCAACATCCGCAGCGCGGTCGATGTCGGCACCATCGTCGAGATCACCTTCCCCTCGACGCGCGTGCTGGCGGAGTGAGCGGCTCGGCGCTGCCATGGGCCGCCGGCTAGAGGGCGGCCGCGCGCGATGATCGACCCGACCTATGTGGACGTGGCCGCCTATGCCGGGCTGTTCGCCGCGGCACTGGCCGCCGCGACCCTTCTGCCCATGCAGTCCGAAGCCGCGCTGGTGGGGCTGCTGCTCACCGGCGCCTATCCGCCCTGGGCGCTCATCGCGGTGGCCAGCCTGGGCAACGTGCTCGGCTCGGCGATCAACTGGGGGCTGGGGCGCGCCATTGTGCGGCTGCGGCACCATCGCTGGTTTCCCGCCAACGAGGCGGCGCTGGAGCGCGCGCAGGGCTGGTATCGCCGCTATGGGAAATGGTCGCTGCTGCTGAGCTGGATGCCCCTCATCGGCGATCCGCTCACCGTGGTCGCCGGCATCCTGCGCGAGCCGCTGGGGGTGTTCCTGCTGCTGGTGACGGTGGCGAAGGTCGGGCGCTACCTCGTCCTCGCCTGGCTGACGCTCGCCGTGGCGTGAGAACCCTCAGGGCAGCGGGCCGGCGACGCCCATCTTGTCGGGGGTGCCGAAGAGCGGGCGCGCCGCGCCGGAGCGGCGGATCAGCGCCTGCGGGTCCGGCAGCACGATCGGCCGGTCCCAGTCGCCGCGCACGATGAAGGGCAGTTCGAACGCCACCGGCGCAGCCACCGCCTCGGCCTCTCCCGGCGCGGCCGCCGCCGCGACCGGCGCCCCCGTGGCGGTGGTGGACGGCGCCGCCTTGGCGGCCGCCGGGGCCGTGCCCACAAGCTGCGCGGTGCCGGCGAAATCGAGATCGCGCTGGGCGATCGAACTCTCGCCGGCAAGGCCGATACGCAGCGTCGAACTCGACATCTCGATGCGGTCGAGCTTGGCGATGCCGTCGCTGATGCTGGCGTCGACGACGATGGCGTCGAAGGGCGTGCGCCCGCCGCGCAGGTCGCCGCCGCCGGAAAGCGGGCGCTTCTCCAGCCGGGCGAGGATGCGCCCCACATCGATGCCGACCAGCGCGCCCTTCTCGCCGGACAGGGTGAAGGCGCCGCTGAGATTCTGCACGATGCCCATGATGCTGGCGCCGGAGCCGCCGGCGGAGAGGCGGAACGAGCCGGTCCCCTCCAGCCGCTGCAGGCGGAACAGCTCGCCCAACGCCTGCGCCAGCGCCACGTCGTCGGCGGAGATGTCGAGGCGCATATCGGCGCCCGGGCCGTTGTCGAGCGGCGCCAGATGCAGCACGGCGCGGAACAGGCCGCCCCACGCCTCGGCCTCGCCGATGGCGACGGAGAGCTTGCCGCCCTTCAGCGTCGCGCTGGCGGCCATGCCCTGGAAGGCGGCATCGCCGACGCGGACCTGGCTGGCGGAAAGCCGGAGGTCGACATCCATCGTCCGGGTGCGGTTGAGGTCGATCGCCTCGCGACTCCACGCCCCGCCCTGCGCGCCGGAAAGCGCGAGCTGCCCGTAGGGCGACAGGTCGAGCTGCTCGGCGGCGAGAGAGCCCTGAAGGATGGAGCGGCTGCCGTCGACACGCAGGTTGAAGCCGCCGACGCCCGAATTGCCGTCGAGATCGATGCGGGCCTCGTTGAGGACGACGCCCTGCGCCGAGACGAGCGCGGCGCCACGCAGCCGGAACGGGCCGAAGCCGCGCTCGGTGGGGGCGTCGAGATTCAGCCATTCCAGCGTGTCGCGCAGCTGGCGCGCGGAAACCGACAGCGCGCCGTTGACCACCGGGCCGCCCGCCAGCCGCATGCCGCCCTCGAAGCCGAGTTCGATCGGCGCGCCGGACACCGACACCCGCAGCCCGCCGGCGCCGCCAGCGGCGAGCGCCACCAGCCCCGACACGCCGATATCCACGTCGAGCGGCTCGTCGCGCCAGACCGTGCGACCGGCGATCGTCGCGTCGCGCCCGCCGCGCCAGGCGATGCGCACATCCGCCTGCGGGATCACCACCTCGTCGCCGGCCGGGCGCGCAATGCTCAGGCTGCCGTCACGGACGTAGATCTCCGCCTCGGAGGTCGCCACGCCGAGCCCGGCGACCAGCGCGCTTATGGCGTCGATCCCGTCGCCGGGATCGTTCAGGGTGACGTCGGCGTCGGTCAGTTCGATATGGTCGGCGCTCAGCGTGCCGGCGAGCAGCGGCAGCAGGTCGAGCACCACCCGCGCGGCGCCGATTGCGATCCGCCCGCGCGGCTCCTCGACCGACACGCCCTGCACGTCGATGGCGGGCCAGGGCAGCACGGTGAACGTGACAGGCCCCTCGATGACCGGCTTGCGTCCCGCCTTCGCCTCCACCATCGACTCGATCTCGCCCCGCAGCCGCTCCTCGGAGGCGAGCTTGGGCGCGAGAACGCCGGCGGCAAGCACCGCCGCGACGGGCACGATCAGGAACGGGACGTATTTCTTCATCAGGTCGAGCGCCTCTGAACCCTCGCTACAGCATAGGGGCGAGCCCGCGCAAGCAAGGGTCGCACTGCTGTCATGGATCCGGTTGAAAGCGCCCGCAACATGTTGTGCGTCTGTGTCTGTTTGATGGCCTGACAGAAGCCCGGCCGGACGCTATGACTCCTCCCTCGGAAGGGCCGCCATCGGGCCACACGAAAGGGATGCGAGCATGAGCGCGACGGGCCAGGAACCGCTTTGGAAGCCGAGCCCGGCGAGGGTCGCCGGCTCGCAGGTTTCCGCCTTCATCGGCGCGGTGAACGGCCGTCACGGCACCGCGCTGGCCGACTATCGCGCGCTGCACCGCTGGTCGGTCGAGAACCCCGCCGCCTTCTGGGAAGACATCTGGGAACTCGGCGCGGTGATCGGCGAGCGGGAAGGCCCGACGCTGGTCGACGGCGACCGCATGCCCGGCGCGCATTTCTTCCCGCAGGCGCGCCTGAACTACGCCGAGAACCTGCTGCGCCCGCGCGACCCGGCCAGCGTGGCGCTGGTGTTCCGCGGCGAGGACAAGGTCGAGCGGCACGTGACCTTCGGCGAGCTGACCGATCTCGTCTCGCGGCTCCAGCAGGCGCTGCGCGCGGCGGGCGTGAGCGTCGGCGACCGGGTGGCGGCGACGATGCCGAACATGCCCGAGACCATCGCCATCATGCTGGCGACGGCCTCGCTGGGCGCGATCTTCTCCTCCTGCTCGCCCGATTTCGGCGAGCGCGGCATTCTCGACCGCTTCGGCCAGATCGCGCCGAAGGTCTATTTCGCCTGCGACGGCTACTGGTACAACGGCAAGCGCGTCGGCATCGGCGACAAGCTGGCCCAGGTCGTGCCACAGCTTCCCGGCCTCGCGCAGGCGGTGATCGTTCCCTATCTCGACGAGGCAGAAGACGTGGCCTCAAAGCTGCCGGACGGCGCCTCGCTCGACGCCTTCGTCGCCCCCTTCGCGCCGGCCCCGCTCACCTTCGAGCGGCTGCCCTTCAACCACCCGGCCTTCATCCTGTTCTCCTCCGGCACCACGGGCGTGCCGAAATGCATCGTGCACGGGGCCGGCGGAACGCTGCTCCAGCACATCAAGGAACACCGGCTGCACTGCGATCTCGTGCCCGGCGACCGGCTGTTCTACTTCACCACCTGCGGCTGGATGATGTGGAACTGGCTCGTCACCGGCCTCGCCAGCGGCCTCACCCTGTGCCTGTTCGACGGCTCGCCCTTCGCCCCGGCGCCGGAAGTGCTGTTCGACTATGCCGAGAAGGAGCGCTTCGCGCTGTTCGGCACCTCGGCCAAATACATCGACTCCC
Source organism: Ancylobacter sp. TS-1 (assembly GCF_009223885.1). NCBI lineage: Bacteria > Pseudomonadati > Pseudomonadota > Alphaproteobacteria > Hyphomicrobiales > Xanthobacteraceae > Ancylobacter > Ancylobacter sp. TS-1. The sequence continues at coordinate 21,696 of NZ_CP045144.1, read as the reverse complement.
TGCGCAAGGAAGGCGTGCGCCCGGGCGAGACGCACGATCTCTCTGCCCTGAAGGCGCTCACCTCCACCGGCTCGCCGCTGGCACCGGAGAGCTTCGCCTACGTGTACGAGGCCATCAAGGCGGACCTGCACCTCGCCTCGATCTCCGGCGGCACCGACATCATCTCCTGCTTCGTGCTCGGCGACCCGACCGCGCCGGTCTACAAAGGCGAGATCCAGGCGCCCGGCCTCGGCATGGCGATGGAGGTGTGGTCGGACGAGGGCAGGCCCGTCACCGGCGAGCGCGGCGAACTGGTCTGCACCCGCCCCTTCCCCTGCATGCCGGTGGGCTTCTGGAACGACCCGGAAGGCGCCAAGTACCACGCCGCCTATTTCGAGCGCTTCGACAATGTGTGGTGCCATGGCGACTTCGCCGAATGGACCGGGCATGGCGGCATCGTCATCCACGGCCGCTCGGACGCCACGCTGAACCCGCAGGGCGTGCGCATCGGCACCGCCGAAATCTACGCCCAGGCCGAGCAGGTGCCCGAGATCATCGAGGCCATCGCCATCGGCCAGGACTGGGACAATGACGTGCGCGTCGTGCTCTTCGTCCGGCTGAAGGCGGGTGCCGCGCTCGACGCCGAGCTGGAGAAGCGCATCCGCACGCAGATCCGCACCGGGGCAAGCCCGCGCCACGTGCCGGCCAAGATCATCGCCGTCGCCGACATCCCGCGCACCCGCTCGGGCAAGATCACTGAGCTTGCCGTGCGCGACGTGGTGCATGGCCGCCCGGTGAAGAACACCGACGCGCTGGCCAACCCGGAATCGCTGGACCTCTACCGAGACCTGCCGGAACTGGCGGTGTGACGTTCATCACACTGTCATCCCGGCCGAAGGCGAAGCCGTAGAGCCGGGATCGCTCGCCGATCCCGCGCGATCCCGGATCGGCCTCCGGCCGTCCGGGATGACGGCGGTGCGGTGATGCTGCCGCCCGCCGCCGCGCTCAATCGTGCTGCGGCCGGCTCAGCCGCGCCAGCAGGATGACTGGGGCGAGGCCCACCAGCACGATCAGCAGGGCGGCGAGCGCGCCGTCCTCGTAAGTTCCCCGCGCGGCCTCGGCGTAGACGTGGCTCGCCAGCGTCTCGAAGTTCAGCGGGCGCAGCATCAGCGTCGCCGGCAGTTCCTTCATGCAGTCGACGAAGACCAGCAGCGCGGCGGCGCCCAGCGCGGGGCGCAGCAGCGGCAGGTGGATGCGCCGCACCACCCCGCCCGGCTTCTCGCCGAGGCTGCGCGCCGCCATGTCGAGCGTGGTGCCGATCTTGCCGTAGCCGGCCTCCAGCCCGCCGACCGGGATGGCGAGGAAACGGATCACATAGGCGATGATGAGCGCCGCGCCCGAACCCGAGATGAGCAGGCCGGTCGAGAGGCCGAAGAAGCGCTGGCTCAGGCCGGAGACGAGATTGTCGAAGCCGGCGAGCGGCACCAGCAGGCCGACCGCCAACACGGTTCCCGGCACCGCGTAGCCGAGCCCGGCCAGCCTCAGCGCCAGCGCCGAGCGCAGCGCGCCGGTCCGCAGCGCCACCACCACGGCGAAGCCCAGCAGCAGCGCGCAGCCGGTGCCGAGGGCCGCGAACAGCGCGGTGTTGACCGTCTCGGTGACGATGGTCTCCGGCAGGCCGTGGAACTGGAGACGCTTCCAGGCCGACAGCGCCAGATGGCCCGCTGGCACCAGGAAGCCGAGCGTCACCGGCAGCAGGCAGGCGAGGAAGGCCAGCGCGGCGTGTCCCGGCGACAGCGGCCGGCGCACCGGCGCGCGGGCGCGGTCGCCGATATTGCCGACCCTCTGGTGCCGGCGACCCCAGCGCTCCAGCAGCACCAGCGCGAACATCAGCGCCAGCATCATCAGCGCGATCTGCGCCGCGCCGGGCAGGCTGGAGCGGTTGAGCCAGGTCGAATAGATCGAGAGCGTCAGCGTCTGCACGCCGAGGAACTCGCTGGCGCCGATGTCGTTCACCGTCTCCATCAGCGCCAGCGTCACGCCGACGACGATGGCCGGGCGGGCGAGCGGCAGCGCGATGCGGAAGAACGCCTCGGTCGCGCCCACGCCCAGCGTGCGCGCCGCGTCGAGCACCGAGGCGGTCTGCACGAGGAAGGCCGAACGCGCGGCGAGATAGACATAGGGGTAGAGCACCAGCCCCAGCAGCACGATGCAGCCGGGCAGCGAGCGCACTTCCGGCAGCCACAGATCGCGCGGCCTCAGCCCGAACACGCCCCTTATCAGGGTCGGGATCGGCCCGAGCGGATGCACCGCGTCGACATAGACGAAGGCCTGAATATAGGTGGGGATGGCGAGCGGCAGCAGCAGCGCCCATTCGAACACGCCGCGCCCGGGAAAGCGGCAGACCGCCACCAGCCAGGCGGTGCCGGTGCCGATGACGCCGGCGAAGACGCCGACGCCCGCCACCAGTATCGCCGTCTCCAGCAAGGCGTGCGGAATGACGTTGCGGACGAGGTGCGGCCAGAGATCGCCCGACCCCTGCAATGCCGCCCAGCCGAGCGCCAGCAGCGGCAGCAGCACCAGAAGCACAACCGCCCCCGCTGCCGCCCTGAGCAGGGGCGAGCCGGAGGCGGAGGCCGTCGGGTGCGTGTCGGAAACAGCCAGGGTCATGTCGCACGACATCCCGGAGCGGCGACCGCTCCGGGTTTCAGGGAGGCATCAGGGCGGGGCGGCGCGGTGTCCATCATGGCCAACACCGCGCCTACCAGATCTAGTTGTCGAAGCCCACCTTGTCGGCGAGGTCGGCGGCGGCCTTGCGGGCCTTGGCGACCGCGACGAGATCGACATTGTCGACCTTGAGCGGGCCGAAGGCGGCGATGATCGGGTCGACCGGGGCACCCGGCACGACGGGATACTCGAAATTGCCCTTGGCGTAGAGCGCCTGCGCCTCGGGAGAGACGAGATATTCGAGCAGCTTGACCGCGTTGGCCTTGTTGGGCGCGTTCTTGGCGACGCTGGCGCCGGAGATGTTCACATGCGTGCCGCCGCCCTCGAAGGTCGGCAGGATCACGTTGATCGCCTTGCCCCATTCCTCCTGCTCGGGGCCGCCCTTGCCGGAGCGCATGAGGCCCACATAGTAGGAATTGGCGAGGCCGAGATCGCAGATGTCGCCGAGAATATCGCGCGCCACCTCACGGTCGCCGCCGGCCGCCTTGCGGGCGAGGTTGGCCTTGATCCCCTTCAGCCACTCCTCGGCCTTCGCCTCGCCGTGATGGACGATGTAGGCCGCGATCAGAGCCGTGTTGTAGGGGTGCTTGCCAGAACGGATGCAGACCTCGCCCTTCCACTTCGGATCGGCGAAATCCTCATAGGTCAGCGCCGTCGCCTTTACGCGGTCCTTGGAGACATAGGCGACGCGGGCGCGCGCGGAGAGGGCGAACCAGTCGCCGTTGGCGCCACGCAGATTGGCGGGAATGGACTTGTCCAGCACGTCGGACTTGACTGGCTGGGTTACGCCCTGGTCGACGAGATCGAGCAGCGCGCCGACATCGACGGTCATCAGGACGTCCGCCGGGGAGCCCGCGCCTTCCGCCTTCACGCGCTCGACGAGGCCGTCCTTCACGAACACGCTGTTGACCTTGATGCCGGTCTTCTCGGTGAAGCCGTCGAAGAGCGGCTTGGCGAGGCCGGGCTCGCGGGTCGTGTAGATGTTGACGACTTCTTCCGCCGAGGCCCCGAGCGGCGCGAGGCCGAGGCTCGTGGCGGCAAGGCCGGCGAGGACGAGGCGGCGAGCAAGTGCGGCGTGCGTCATGTCTGTCTCCTGCGCGCGGGGCCGGGCGGCCGGGGCATTCCCGGAACGGGCCTGACGTAAGGTTCGCAGGAGGCGGTAATGGACCGCCCTAGGGCGGTCAATGAAAAGATACGTTATTTCAATATCTTAGAATAAGTCTAATGCAAAAGTGCATCGAGACGCGGGCAAGTTGTCGAGTGCCATCAGCGCGATGGCGCAGGCTCATGAGCGATGCCCACGAAAAAGGGCCGGTCGCAGGACCGGCCCCGTTGCCGTGCAGCTCAGGCCCGGTTCAGTCCAGCCCACCGATATGATGCTGGGCGTAGAGCTGAAGGCCGAGATTGGCGATCAGGTCGAGCTGGGTCTCGAGAAAGTCGATATGGCCTTCCTCATCCGCCATCAGCGCCTTGAACAGGTCGCGGCTCGGATAGTCCTGAACGCTCTCGCAATAGGTCGCGGCTTCCTGATAGAGCGCGCGCGCCTCGATCTCGGCGGCGAGGTCGCACTCGATCACTTCCTTGATGTCCTGGCCGATGCGCAGCGGATCGAGCACCTGCAGGTTCGGCAGACCTTCGAGGAAGAGGATGCGGTCGATGAAGCGATCCGCGTGCTGCATTTCCTCGATGGACTCCTCGCGCCACTTGGCGGCGAGTTTCTTGTAACCCCAGTTGTCCAGCATGCGGTAATGCAGCCAGTACTGGTTGATCGCGGTCAGCTCCGACCGGACGCCGCGATTGAGATACTCGATGACCTTGGTGTCGCCCTTCATGGCAGCGCCTCTCGTTCTGGGACTGCCATCTTTTTAGAAGACTTCTAATCACTAGGCAATGTGCTCACACCACGCTGTGGTGGAGGATGCCTTCATTCTGCGGCGATGGCGTGCACCGGCGCGGCGTGCGTATGCGTATGCGCGTGGTCCGAATGGGCATGGGCGGCGACCGGGCAATCGCGGGCGCAGCCGCCGCAGGAGGCCGCGTTCACATCGTCGATCAGCTTGCGGATGGTGCGCGCGCAGCGGCCGCACTGGGCGCTGCAGCCCAGGCAACGGTAGACCTGCCCGACCGAGCGCACAGGCGCCTGCGTTTCCGTCATCGCGTCGCGGATCTGACGGTCGGAAAGCACATTGCAGGAACAGACGATCATCGAGAGGCGGGACCGAAGTGATCGACCATTTAGAATTATTCTAAATTTGGCCTTCGTCTTCTTTTTCGCGCTATTCAGAACCGCCGTCAATCGGCAAAAAGCAATCTACCGATCGTGTGATCCGATCCAGCTAGTTTTCGCTGCGCCTATTTTTATAAGTTCTAGATTAGCGCCGCTCGACTTACTCTTTTCCACTTTCGAACGGTACCAAACTGGGAGCTTCGAGCCGCCGCGCCGGGGCGATCGCATCGGTGCCGAGGCGGGCGAACAGCAGGTGGTCCTGCCAGACGCCGTTGATGCACAGATATTCCCGGCCATAGCCCTCGCGCTGGAAGCCGGAGCCTTCCAGCAGGCGGATCGAAGGGGCGTTGTGCGGAAGGCACGCCGCCTCGATGCGGCGCAGACCCAGCGTGCCATGGGCGAAGGGCAGCAGCGCGCGCACCGCCGCGCTCATATAGCCCCGGCCGGCATAGGGCTCACCCATCCAGTAGCCGAGGTTCGCGGTCTGGGTCACGCCCCGCCGGACATTGGACAGCGAGAGGCCGCCCAGCAGCGCCCTGTCCGAGCGGCGGAAGACGAGGAAGGGATAGGCGAGATCCTCGCGGACGTCGCGCGTGTAGCGGCGCATGCGCCGGCGGAACGAGCCGCGGGTCAGGTCATAGGCCGGCCAGATCGGCTCCCACGGCGTCAGGAAGGTCCGGCTGCGCTCGCGCAGCGCCGCCCAGGCCGCAAAGTCCGACATTTGCGGCATGCGCAGCAATACCGCTTCGCCCTCGATGAGCATCGGCGGCTCATGCCAGGAAACGGAGCGGAAAAGGGCCATGTCGGTGCCGCGACGGCAGGTTACGCTGGTGACAGACGTTCCGCGATGCGCGCCGCCGATTCAAGCGATTTTCCGGGGCCCAGCGCGGTGAATGTCGGCCGCCCGCGCGCGATCAGCGCCCGGCCCGCCGCCTTGGCGTCGTCGAGCGTCACCGCCTCGACCTTGCCGACGATCTCCTCCAGCGGGATCGGCCGGCCGAAGGCCAGCATCTGGCGGGCGAGCTGGTCGGCGCGCGCGCCGGAACTCTCCAGCGCGGCCAGCAGCCCGACCTTGGCCTGCGCCTTGGAGCGGGAAAGCTCGGCCTCGCTCATCGTTTCGATGGTCTCCCCCACCTGATCGACCACGACCGACACCAGTTCGTTGACGTCACCGCCATCGGTGCCGGCATAGATGCCGAACAGCCCCGTGTCGGAATAGGCCCAGTGGAAGGAATAGACCGCGTAGCACAGGCCTCGCGCCTCGCGGACTTCCTGGAACAGCCGCGAGGACATGCCCCCGCCGAGCACGTTGGTGAAGATCTGCAAGGCATGGAAGCCGGGGTCGCGATAGGACAGGCCCGGCAGGCCGACCAGCAGATGCGCCTGTTCGAGATCGCGCCCGCCGCCGATCTCGACCCCGCCCTCATAGCGGCTCGGCTGGGGAACGGGCTTGTCCTCGGCCCCGACGCCGCCCAGGCGCTTCGAGGCTTCCTCGACGATGCGCTCGTGATCGACCGCCCCGGCCGCCGCGACGATGGTCCTGCGCGCCCGATAGTTGCGCGCGAGATAGGTGCGCAGCCGATCCGGCCCGAAGGAGCGCACGCTCGACGGCGTACCGAGGATGGAACGGCCGATGGCCTGCCCGGGGAAGGCCCGCTCCTGGAACAGGTCGAAGACGAGATCGTCCGGCGTGTCGAGCGCAGCGCCGATTTCCTGCACGATCACATTGTGTTCGCGCGTCAGTTCCTCGGGGTCGAAGGCCGGCTCGGTGAAGATGTCGGACAGCACGTCGAGGGCGAGCGGCACGTCCTCGCCCAGCACGCGGGCATTGTAGGTGGTGTGCTCGACGCTGGTCGCCGCGTTGATGTCGCCGCCGACCGCCTCGATCTCCTCGGCGATGGCGCGGGCCGAGCGGCGGCGCGTGCCCTTGAACGCCATATGCTCCAGCAGATGGGAGATGCCGTGCTCGTCCGCCTCCTCGTCGCGCGCGCCGGCCCCGGCCCATATACCGAGCGAGGCGGTGGCGAGGTGGGGCATGGAATCGGTGACGACGGTGACGCCGTTTTCCAGCCGGGTGATGCGCGGGCCGCTCGTCCGGTCCTCGTTCATGCCACCATCTCCGCCGCGCGGGCATGGCGGGCGATGTACGCCTCGATGGCGGCGATGTCGTTCGGCAGGGTGGGCGTGCGCTCGGGCCGCTCCAGCAGGTCCGCCAGATGCGGCGGCAGGGCCGGACGCTCGCCGCAGGCGCGCTCCACCGCATCGGGGAACTTGGCAGGATGCGCGGTGGCCAGCACCACCTGCGGCACGCGCGGATCGTGCTTGACGCGCTCGGCCACCGAGACCGCGACCGCCGTGTGCGGATCGAGCAGATAGCCCGTCTCGGCCCGCACCCGCGCGATGGTCTGCGCCGTCTGCGCCTCATCGGTGCGGCCGGCGTCGAAATCGGCGCGGATCGCCTCAAGGGCGCTGTTGGGCGGCGAGAAGGCGCCGGACTGGCCGAGCGAGGCCATCAGCCCGCGCAGCGCGCCGGCGTCGCGCTCCAGCGCCTCGAACAGCACGCGCTCGAAATTCGACGAGACCTGAATGTCCATCGAGGGCGAGGAGGACGGTTCGACGCCCGTCACCTCGTAGCGCCCGGTGGCGAGGGTGCGAGCGAGGATGTCGTTGACGTTGGTGGCGATGACAAGGCGGTCGACCGGCAGCCCCATGCGCTTGGCGACATAGCCCGCCAGCACGTCGCCGAAATTGCCCGTCGGCACCACGAAGGACACCGGGCGGTGTGGGGCGCCGAGCGCCACGCCCGCCACGAAATAGTAGACGACCTGCGCGACGATGCGCGCCCAGTTGATCGAATTGACGCCGGCGAGCTGGAGCCGGTCGCGGAAGCCGTGATTGTTGAACAGCGCCTTCACATGCGCCTGGCAGTCGTCGAATGTGCCCTCGATCGCAATGGCGTGCACATTGGCGTCCGCCACCGTGGTCATCTGCCGGCGCTGCACCTCGGAGACGCGCCCGGCCGGGTAGAGGATGAACACGTCAGTCCGCGCGCGGCCACGAAACGCCTCGATGGCGGCGCTGCCGGTGTCGCCGGAGGTGGCGCCGACAATGGTGGCGCGCTGGTCCCGCTCGACCAGCACATGGTCCATCATGCGGCCGAGAAGCTGCATGGCCACGTCCTTGAAGGCGAGCGTGGGGCCGTGGAACAGCTCCAGCACGAAGCGGTTGGGCGCGATCTGCACCAGCGGCGTCGTCGCGGGATGGCGGAAGGAGGCGTAGGCCTCCTCCAGCATCGGCTTCAGCACGGCGGGGGTGAACACCGAGTCCACGAAGGGCGCGATCACCCGGCCGGCGACCTCGGCATAGGAATGGCCGGCAAGGCAGGCGATCTCCGGCGGCGCCAGCGCCGGGAAGGCTTCCGGCACATAGAGGCCGCCGTCGCGCGCAAGGCCGGCGAGCAGGGCATCGGAAAAGGCGAGCACAGGCGCTTCGCCCCGGGTCGAGATGTAGCGCACGCGCGCCTCCGCTCAGAAATCGCCGGCAAACTAGAGGCGCCGCCGCCCGGAGGCAAGCAAGGCATGCGGCACCGTCCCGCTTACCGGCGCCGCCGGCTCCATATGAGGGCGGCGAACACCGCCAGCAGCGAGCCCGCCAGCCCGAACCAGGTCAGCGCATATTCAAGATGGCGGTTGGGGAAGGAGATGCGCGTCAGCCCGCCGCGCGGTAGCCCGCCCGGATTGGGCGTCGCATCCGCGTCGATCAGGAAGGGCGCGACCCGCAGGATGCCCTTCGCCGCGGCGACGGCCTCGGGGTCGCGCACGAACCAGCTGTCCTTGGCGGCATCGTTGGGAGGCGTGAACATCGCCGCCTCCTCCGGCATCCGCAGCAGGCCGGTGACGGTGACGACACCGTCGACCTGCCCCTCGGGGCGCGTCGACGGCGCGCGCCTGTCGACCGGCACGAAGCCGCGATTGACGAGGACATAGGCGCCGTCGGCGAGCGCGAGCGGGGTAACGACCCAGTAGCCGGGGCCGCCCGAGCCGTCGGGGGCGGCGTCGATCAGCGCATAGACCTGCACTTCGAGGTCGTGACGGAAGCGCCCCTGCGCGGTCACGCGCCGGTACTCGTCCTCGGCGAAGCTCACCCGCGGCCACTCGGCCTCGTCGGGGAGGTTGGCGGGTGCCTCATGGATGCGAGCCTCGACCTGCGCGATGAGGGACTCCTTCCAGGCCAGCCTTTCCAGCTGCCAGATGCCGAGCCCCACCAGCACGCCGAAGGCGGCGAGCGCGGCCAGCGCGACAGGCAGCAGACGACGCCGGGCCGAACGGGAGGGCTCGCTCACGCATCACCCTTGTCGAGCCGCCCCTCCTGGGCGCGCTTGGCGTATTGCAGGGCGATCATGGTCGCCTTGAGCGGGCGCAACAGGCCCAGCGTCGAGATGAGCACCAGCGGCGTCCACAGCAGCGCGTGCAGCCAGAAGGGCGGCGCCCAGGTCAGCTCGACCCACAGCGCGAGCCCCACCACCAGCGAGCCGGCCGCCAGGATGATGAACACCACCGGGCCGTCGCCGGAATCGTCGAAGCTGTAGTCGAGCCCGCAACTGGTGCAGGACGGCGCGACGGTGAGGAAGCCGCTGAAGAGCCGACCCCGGCCGCAGCGCGGGCAGGAGCAGGAGAGGCCGGCCGCGTAGGGCGAAACCCCGGTGTGGAAGGGCTGAAGGTCCATGCCGTCTCTCTACTACCAATCCGGCGCGGCCGGAAATCCGCAAAAATGCGCGATCCTGTCCCCGCCAACGAAAAAGGGGCGGCTGAATGCCGCCCCTCGAGCCGATGTCGTGCCGCCTTCAATGCGGGGCGCCGGAGCTGCCCCAGACATAGATGAAGGTGAACAGGAACAGCCACACCACGTCGACGAAGTGCCAGTACCAGGCGGCAGCCTCGAAGCCGAAATGATGGGTCGCGGTGAAGTGGCCGGCATAGAGACGGCCCAGGCACACTGCGAGGAAGATGGTGCCGACGATCACATGGAAGCCGTGGAAGCCGGTCGCCATGAAGAAGGTCGCGCCGTAGATGTTGCCCGAGAAGGCGAACTCAGCGTGGCTATACTCGAAGCCCTGCAGCAGCGAGAAGATGAAGCCGAGGCCGACGGTGAGCCACAGGCCCCACTTGGCGCTTTCGCGGTCGCCATGCACCAGCGCATGGTGCGCCCAGGTGAGCGTGGTGCCCGAGGTCAGCAGGATCAGCGTGTTGAGCAGCGGCAGGTGCCAGGGATTGAACGTCTCGATCCCGTTCGGCGGCCAGTGCCCGCCCGTCACCTGGGCGCGGGTGTAGTTGATCTCCTCGCCGGTGAACAGCGCGGCGTCGAAGAAGGCCCAGAACCAGGCGACGAAGAACATCACCTCGGAGGCGATGAACAGGATCATGCCGTAGCGCAGGTGAAGCTGCACCACCGGGGTATGCAGGTGCTCGTGCTCAGCCTCGCGGATGATGTCCCGCCACCACACGATCATCGTGTACAGGACGCCGAGGAAGCCGGCGATGAACACCAGCGACGTCAGCTGGCCGTGCATCCAGAACACCGCGCCCACGGCCATGACGAAGGCGAAAACCGAAATGACGAACGGCCACGGGCTCGGTTCGACGAGGTGGTAGTCGTGCTGCTTGGCGTGTGCCTCGGCCATGGCTTGCGCTCTCCGTTCCGTCCAATTCCCTAGCGATCCGTCAAAGCGGCCGCACTGTTACGTTCCGCCCGTTCAGAGCGGTGCCTTTCCGTCCTTCGGCGCGCCGGCGGCGAGCGGCGCCGCCTTGGCGAAGAAGGTGTAGGAAAGGGTTATGGTCTTCACGCCATTCATCTCCGGATCCTCCGCGAAAGCGGGATCGACGAAGAAGATGACGGGCATGTCGAGGGATTCACCGGGCTGCAGCGTCTGGTCCGTGAAACAGAAGCACTGCATCTTCGCGAAATGGTAGCCCGACTGGGCCGGCGTCACATTGTAGGTGGCACTGGCGGTGACGGGTTTGTCGCTGCGGTTGCGCGCCTTGTAGAAGGCGAGCTTGGTCTCGCCCACCCGCACCGTCACCGAGCGCTGCTCCGGCTCGAAGGCCCAGTCGAGGCCGGGCGCGACATTGGCGTCGAAGCGGACCTCCACCGTGCGCTCCAGCGGGACGGCAGGAGCGGCGGTGGCGACGCGCGTGGCGCCGCCGAAGCCCGTGACCTGGCAGAACATCTGGTAGAGCGGCACGGCGGCGTAGGAGGCGCCGACCATGGTGGCCACGAAGGCCGCGCAGCTGAGCGCGACGACGCGATGCCCGCGGGCACGACGCGGCGCACCCGCCGGATCGGCTGCCCGATCGGCCTCGTGAGCGAGGGGCGCGGGCCCCTTGTCGGCTTCGTCCGCCATCACGGCCTCACAGCGGTCGGATCAGCACGGCGGGGCCGAGCTTCACCACGGTCACGATGTAGAACAGCACGCACAGCGCGCCGAGCACCGTCGCGATGGCGACGGAACGGGCGCGCTGGCGGCGCTTCTGCTCCGGCGTCAGCACCACGCCTTCCACTTCCGGCCCCTTGTTCGCGTCCACCATCTTCACCCTCGCCATCATGTGCTCACAGCCCGAACCAGGCCGGAGCGACCGCCTCGACGAGGAGGACCGCGAAAAGCAGGAACAGGTACAGGATCGAGAAGCCGAACAGGCGCCGCGCGGCGAGTTCGGCGGGAGCGCCCTCGCGGCGGCGATAGACCTGCACCGCCAGCAGCAGCATCAGCGCCCCGGCCACACCCGACACCAGCCCGTAGGCAATGCCGGCCATGCCCATGAAGAAGGGCGACATGGCGAGCGGCACCAGCACCAGCGTGTAGAGCAGGATCTGGCGGCGCGTCTCGTCGGGGCCGGCGACGACGGGCAGCATGGGCACGCCGGCGCGGGCGTAGTCGTCGGACTTGTAGAGCGCCAGCGCCCAGAAATGCGGCGGCGTCCAGAAGAAGATGATGAGGAAGAGCAGCAGGCTTTCGAGCCCGATGCCGCCCGAGGCGGCCGCCCAGCCCACCATGGGCGGGAAGGCGCCGGCGGCGCCGCCGATGACGATGTTCTGCGGCGTCCAGCGCTTGAGCCACATCGTGTAGACGACGACGTAGAACAGGATGGTGAAGGCGAGCAGCGCGGCGGCGAGTTCGTTGACCAGCAGGCCGAGCACCAGCACCGAGCCGACCGAGAGCGTGACGCCGAAGGCGAGCGCCTCGCCGGGGGTGACATGGCCGGCCGGGATCGGGCGGCGGCTGGTGCGGCGCATCACGGCGTCGATGTCCGCGTCCCACCACATGTTGAGCGCGCCCGAGGCGCCGGCGCCGATGGCAATGCACAGCAGCGCGGTGAAGGCGATGACCGGGTGGACCTCGGCCGGGGCGCGCACGAGACCGACCAGCGCGGTGAAGATCACCAGCGACATGACGCGCGGCTTCAGCAGGGCGACGTAGTCCGACACCGAGGCATAGGAAGGCGCGTCGAGCGGACGCGTCTCGCTCTGGCTCAGGTCGTATTCGCGCGAGGCGACGTCGCTCATCACTTCACTCCGGCATCGCCGTCGGGCGGTGCGTTCCTTGCAGCGAACGGGCCGCGCGGGCCCGGTTCGCCGATGCTGCGGGAAGCGCGCCGGTGGCGGCGTGCCTGTCCCCTGAATGTCCCCGGCGCGAGGCGGTCGCGCCGGGTCTTGGTGTCAGACGGTCCGGCCGCTCACTTGATCTTCGGCAGGACGTCGAAGTGATGGAAGGGCGGCGGCGAGCTCAGCGTCCATTCCAGCGTGGTCGCACCCTCGCCCCACGGATTGGCGCCGGCCGGCACCTTGGCGGCGAACATGCGCCAGATGCCGAACAGGAACACCAGCACCGCGAAGCCCGAGATGTAGGAGCCGATCGAGGAAACGAAGTTCCAGCCCGCGAAGGCGTCCGGGTAGTCCGCGTAGCGGCGCGGCATGCCGGCGAGGCCGAGGAAGTGCTGCGGGAAGAACACCAGGTTGACGCCGATGAAGGTCAGCCAGAAGTGCAGCTTGGCGATACCCTCGCTGTACATGTAGCCGAACATCTTCGGGGCCCAGTAGTACCAGCCGGCGAAGATCGCGAACACGGCGCCGAGCGACAGCACGTAGTGGAAATGCGCCACCACGTAATAGGTGTCGTGCAGCGAGCGGTCGACGCCCGCATTCGAGAGCACGACGCCGGTGACGCCGCCGACGGTGAACAGGAAGATGAAGCCGATCGCCCACAGCATGGGCACGCGGAACGAGATCGATCCGCCCCACATCGTGGCGATCCACGAGAAGATCTTCACGCCCGTCGGCACCGCGATGATCATGGTCGCGGCCACGAAATAGGCCTGGGTCGAGGAGGACAGGCCGACCGTGTACATGTGGTGCGCCCACACGACGAAGCCCACCACGCCGATCGCCACCATCGCGTAGGCCATGCCGAGATAGCCGAAGATCGGCTTCTTCGAGAAGGTCGACACGATGTGCGAGACGATGCCGAAGCCCGGCAGGATGAGGATGTACACCTCGGGGTGACCGAAGAACCAGAACAGGTGCTGGAACAGGATCGGATCGCCGCCGCCGGCCGGATCGAAGAAGGTCGTGCCGAAATTGCGGTCCGTCAGCAGCATGGTGATGGCGCCCGCCAGAACCGGGAGCGACAGCAGCAGCAGGAAGGCGGTGACGAGCTGCGACCAGGCGAACAGCGGCATCTTGTGCAGCGTCATGCCGGGGGCGCGCATGTTCAGGATCGTCGTGATCAGGTTGATGGCGCCGAGGATCGAGGAGGCGCCCGCCAGATGCAGCGACAGGATCAGCAGGTCCATCGCCGGGCCGGGGTGGCCGAGCTTCGAGGAGAGCGGCGGGTAGATCGTCCAGCCGCCGCCGAAGCCGTTGGAGCCGGCCGCGCCCTCGACGAACAGCGAGAGGATCGCCAGCGCGAAGGAAGGCGGCAGCAGCCAGAAGGCCACGTTGTTGATGCGCGGGAAGGCGGTGTCCGGCGCGCCGATCATCAGCGGGATGAAGTAGTTGCCGTAGCCGCCGATCATGGCCGGCATCACCATGAAGAAGATCATGATGAGGCCGTGGCCGGTGGTGAACACGTTGAAGGTCTGCGGATCGGAGAAGATCTGCAACCCCGGCTCCTGCAGCTCGGCGCGGATGCCGATGGAGAGGATGCCGCCCACGATCCCCGCGACGATCGCGAAGATCAGGTACATCACACCGATGTCCTTGTTATTGGTCGAATAGACCCAGCGCTTCCAACCCGTCGGATCGCCCGCGTGACCGGCTGCGTATGCCATGGAACCGTCCCTCATTCGCGCGTTCGCACGCGCTTCGAATAGCTAGATCGACGAACCGACGCCTCAGCGCGTCGACGAAACCGCCGTGGCGGCCGGCTCGGTCTGGGCCACCTGCGTGGCGGCCGGGACCGATGCGAACTTCTGCTTGGCCTCTTCGACCCAGCTCGCGAACTCCGCCTCGCTGACGACGCGGATGGCGATGGGCATGAACGCGTGGTCCTTGCCGCACAGCTCGGAGCACTGGCCGTAATAGATGCCTTCCTTCGTCGCCTGGAACCAGCTCTCGTTCAGGCGGCCCGGCAGGGCGTCGATCTTCACGCCGAAGGACGGCAGGGCGAAGGAGTGGATGACGTCGGCCGCCGTGACCTGGATCCGCACGATCTTGTTGACCGGGACCACCACGTCGTTGTCGACCGCCAGCAGGCGCGGCTGGCCGGGCTTGAGGTCGGCTTCCGCGACCATCAGGCTGTCGAAGCTGAAGGCGCCGTTGTCGGGATACTCGTAGGACCAGTACCACTGGTGGCCCGTCACCTTCACGGTGATGTCCGCCTTCGGCAGGTCCAGCTGGAGGAAGAGCAGCCGGAAGGACGGAATGGCGATGGCGACTAGGATCAGCACCGGGACGACCGTCCACACCACCTCGATCAGAGTGTGATGCGTGGTGCGCGAGGGCACCGGATTGGCCTTCTCGTTGAACTTCAGCGCCACCACGATCAGCAGCGCCAGAACCAGTAGCACCACGGCGATGATGATGACGAGCAGGAAGAAGTGGAAGGAGTGGATGCTCTCCATCACCGGAGAGGCCGCCCCCTGCAGATTGATCTGCCAGGGGGAAGGCTGCCCCGTCCCGGCCAGAGCCACACCCGTGCCGGCCAGCAGCAGCACACCGAAGACCCCCGCGATAAGGCCGGCTGCGGTATACGCAGCGCTGCGGATCCACGATTTCATCGCGATCGTCACTCCCATCAGCTCCCTCGGGGCCCGATATTGGCGATGATGATCGCTTCCCGGACCCGTAGCATTTGATCTTCATCAAACACAAAATGCCCCCCTGAGCAACGCGCCACCCCCCCTCTCCTCCTGCGACATGACGTCGGTGGCTGGAACCGTTCTATCCGCTGGGGAGGGTGCGCCCCATTGTTGACATGCGCCGGTGCCTTCTTGCCGCCCGCCTGAACGACTCGCCTGGGTGCGCTGCACGATTCGCCTTGTCCCCGGCCGGCGATTCTTTAGAAGACATACCGGACGACACATTTCTGGAGAGACCCATGCCCGGGTTCGCGGCGTTCCGTTCTGCCATTCTCGCGGTGATCGCCGTCGCCGCCCTGATCGCCGGCGCCGACGGCGCAGCCGCGCAGGGCGTTGTGCGCTCGGTCCATGGCGAGTGGCAGATTCGCTGCGACACCCCGCCGGGCGCGCAGTCCGAGCAGTGCGTGCTGCTGCAGAGCGTGCAGGCCGACGACCGGCCGAATGTCGGCCTGACCGTCATCGTGCTGAAGACCATCGACCAGAAGAGCCGGCTGCTGCGCGTGCTCGCCCCGCTCGGCGTGCTGTTGCCCTCCGGTCTCGGCCTGAAGATCGACAATGCCGATGTCGGCCGCGCCGGCTTCGTGCGCTGCGTGCCCAATGGGTGCGTCGCCGAGGTGGTGATGGACGACAAGCTCATCAGCCAGCTCCGCAACGGCCAGAATGCCACCTTCATCGTCTTCCAGACGCCGGAGGAAGGCATCGGCATTCCGCTCAGCCTGAAGGGCTTCGGCGAAGGCTTCGACGCGCTTCCGTGAGGAGGCGCCGGTGACGCGCCCGCCCGCTCCCCTTTCTCCTGCGACGCCCCCGATGACGCCCCCCGGGCCTGCGGCACCCTGCCCGCCGGTCCGCCTCGTCATCTTCGACATGGACGACGTCCTGCTGCGCTACGACGTGGAGGCGCGTCGCGTCGCCATGGGCGCGCTTGCCGGGCTCTCCGGCGACGATGTCGAGCGGCTGGTGTGGACCAGCGGCATCGAGGACGATTCCGATATCGGCCGGCTGACGCCCGACGCCTATCTCGCCGCCATCGCGGCCGCGCTCGGCGTGCCGTTCGGCCGGGACGAGTGGCTGCGCACGCGCGCGGGCGCCATGACGCTCGACCCGCAGGCGGTGGCCCTTGCCGGCATGGTGCGCGAATCCACGCGCGTTGCCCTGTTGACGAACAACGGCCACATCATGAAGGAGCACTTCGACGCGCTGGTACCGGAACTGCGGACGCTGTTCGGGCCGGCCATGCACGTCGCCGCCGATTTCGGCACCAAGAAGCCGGACCCTTCCATATATAAAAGCGTGGCGGCGCTTCATGGCGTCGAGCCGGCGCAGGCCGTGATGATCGACGACAAGCCGGCCAATGTCGCGGGGGCCGTGGCGGCTGGCCTGCGCGCGCACCATTTCCAGGACGCGGAGGGGCTCGCGGCCTTCCTCCGGGAACTCGGGCTGGTCGCGCCTTAAGAGACGGATACGGCCCCAGAGACGGACAAGGCCTCACCATGCCCGAATTGCCCGAAGTGGAGACCGTCCGGCGCGGGCTGGCGCCGGTGATGGAAGGCCGGCGCATCCTTGCCGCCCTCGCCCGCCGCCCAGACCTGCGCTGGCCGCTGCCCGAGCGCTTCGCCGAACGGCTGACGGGACGGACGCTGCGCCGGCTCGACCGGCGGGCGAAATATCTGATGGCGGATGTAGGTCCCGACGCGAGTGGCGTCGACGAGGTGCTAGTCATGCATCTGGGCATGTCCGGCTCATTCCGCATCGAGCCCGACAGCGGCCCGCCGGAAATACCGGGCGACTTCCACATGCCGCACTCGCGCCTCGCGGCGCACGACCACGTGGTGTTGCGCATGGAGGGCGGCGCAGGCGGCGGGGTGGAGGTGGTCTATAACGACCCGCGCCGCTTCGGCGCCATGCTGCTGGTGCCCCGCGACGGGCTGGCGGCGCACCCGCTTTTTCGCGACCTCGGGCCCGAGCCGCTGGGAGCGGACTTCACCCCCGAAGCGCTGGCCCGCGCCTTGGCCGGGCGGCGCACCCCGCTGAAGGCGGCGCTGCTCGACCAGAAGATCGTCGCCGGGCTCGGCAACATCTATGTCTGCGAGGCGCTGCACCGCGCCGGCCTCTCGCCCGAGCGGCCGGCCGGCACCCTCGTCACGGCGGCGGGCCGGCCCACCGCCGCCGCGCGGCGACTGGTCGAGACGATCCGGCTGGTACTGGAGGAGGCCATCGCCGCCGGCGGCTCGACGCTGCGCGACCATGCGCAGGTCGACGGCACGCTCGGCTATTTCCAGCACACCTTCCGCGCCTATGACCGCGAGGGCGAGCCCTGCCTCGCCCCGGGCTGCCGCGGCACCATCGCCCGCCTTGTCCAGAGCGGGCGCTCGACCTTTTACTGTATCGCCTGCCAGCGCTAGATGGCGGGACGGAAGCCACCAGAGATCGGGAGACGCGCCATGGCGTACGACAACATCCTCGTCGAGACCACAGGACGCGTCGGCGTCATCACCCTCAACCGGCCGAAGGCGCTCAACGCCCTGAACGCGGCGCTGATCGACGAGCTCGGCCGGGCGCTCGATGCCTTCGAGGCGGATGCCGGCATCGGCGCCATCGTACTCACCGGCTCGGACCGCGCCTTCGCCGCCGGCGCCGACATCAAGGAGATGCAGCCGCTCCTGTTCCCCGCCACCTATACCGAGGACTTCATCACCAGCTGGGAGCGCCTGTCGCGCTGCCGCAAGCCGGTGATCGCGGCCGTGGCAGGCTACGCGCTGGGCGGCGGCTGCGAGCTCGCCATGATGTGCGACATCATCCTCGCCGCCGACAATGCCCGCTTCGGCCAGCCGGAGATCCAGCTCGGCATCATGCCGGGCGCCGGCGGCTCCCAGCGCCTCACCCGCGCCGTCGGCAAGGCGAAGGCGATGGAGATGTGCCTGACCGGGCGCACGCTCACCGCCGAGGAGGCCGACCGCTACGGACTTGTCTCGCGGGTCGTGCCGCTGGCAGATCTGCGTGCCGAGGCGCTCAAGGTGGCCGGCACCATCGCCGACCTCTCCCTCGCCTCCGTCATGATGACCAAGGAAAGCGTCAACCGCGCCTTCGAGACGACGCTGGCCGAGGGAATCCGATTCGAGCGCCGCATGTTCCAGGCGCTGTTCGCCACCGCCGACCAGAAGGAAGGCATGTCCGCCTTCGCCGAGAAGCGCGGCGCCGCCTTCCGCAACGCCTGAGCGCCGGCGGGGCGGCTCCGGGGCGCGTGCAAAGCTGCCGCGCGCGCCTTTCATATTGACGCGAGGGCGCCCCCCGACTATAAGCCCGCCACTCGCACGGGGCTCCTCCGGGTTGGCTCCGCTGTTTCCTTTGCAACCGATTTCCGGCAAGAGCGGCCCCGCCGTTCCTGCGACGACGAAGAGGACGGCCGATGGCCAATACGCCCTCCGCCAAAAAGGCGACTCGCAAGATCGAGCGCCGTACCGCGGTCAACAAGAACCGCCGTTCGCGCCTGCGCACCTTCGTGCGCAAGGTCGAGGACGCGCTCGCTTCCGGCGATGCCGCCGCCGCCACGACCGCCTTCAAGGCGGCCGAGCCGGAGATCCAGCGCGCTGCGCAGAAGGGTGTGCTCCACAAGAACACCGCTTCCCGCAAAGTGTCGCGTCTGGCCCAGCGCGTGGCCAAGCTCAGCGCCTGATCGGCCCTGCGCCGCCTACAACCAAAAGTTTGCAAGAGCCCGGCCCTCGCGCCGGGCTCTTTGCATTTGGGCCTGTGCCGACGCGCGCCGACGACCGGGCTTGGACGACGCCGGCAAGGGCAGTTGCAGAACTGTCACATCGCGCCAACGACTCGAAATGTTCCGCTTTATCGCCGCCACCCGCCCTTGACTCACCCGCCCCGACGAAGCAGCCGGCGGGGGTGGCCGGCAGGCTCAAAAAGCAGGCTCGGTCGCGCAGAAATATAGTATACAAACCAACGCCTTATAGCCCACCCGCCGGGGGGCTTCGCGAATCGCGGCGAGCGCCGCCCGGCGGGCGCTTGGGGCATGAAAATTAGCTGAGGAAAGACCCGTCATCTGGCGTCACAGAATCTTGCAAGCGACTCAGAGATTTGCCGACTGATGGTTCTTTTTTGGGCGGCCGAATCACCGCCCGAGGGCACCCCCTGCGACCCCCGCGCACGCCAACGGCGTTGCACCAAAGGGGGGCGCTGTGTATGTTGTCTTCATCCGGTTCCGCCGGGCACCTCAGCGAAAAGTTGAGTTTTGAAGCTTCTCATTTCAACGTGAGGGGGGAGTTGTGTTCTGCAATCATCACTGTCCTCACTTGGAATTATGCTGGGCTTATTGTGAAATGACATGACTCCTCTGTCATTTGAGGGGTACGTGCCAACGTACTGTGTGGCCGCGTAAGCATAATTAGTTGCACTCATAACAACGAAGACTAGTTAGGGCGGCAACGACCTTGCCGCGAAGGGGCTGCTATGATTACGCAAACGGGCGCACTCTGGGGTGCGTGTTCAGATTGTATCGCCGGATCGTCGGCGGATATCTCGATCTGCTGCCGGGCGATCCCGGCCCCTCAGCCGCCGAGCCCCCGTTACGCGTTCCCCGCCAAGTTCGAACGGCCCGGTTGAGGCTTCGGTGCGGGTCCTCTAGGGACGCCGCCCGGCAATCGACGGATGGCCCGTGCCACGCCGTCGGACACGATTTCATTCGCGCCGAAGGGAACCAGCCCCGACCGCCGCACACGCGGCGTCGCTGTGGCGGCATTCCCTTCGTGCTTCCCAAGAACCGCACAAGAACCGCGGAGCGGACATGTTCAAATCCAACGACCTCGACCCCTCAGGCCAAGGCGCGTATTCGAGCGCAGCCGCGCGTGCCGCCGCACGTGCGGGTTTGGACACTGAAGCGCGCGAGGTCGCGACCGGCGAGACCGATGCACGCCAGACCTGGGACCGGATCCGCCGGCGCCTGCGTGCCGAGATCGGCGAGGAAGTCTATACGAGCTGGTTTCCGCGCCTCGAACTCGACGGGATTAACGGCGGAACGGCGCGCCTGTCCGTCCCGACCCGGTTCCTGAAGACCTGGATCCAGCAGCATTATATCGACCGCCTGACGGCTCTCTGGCAGGAAGAAGCCTCGGCCGACCGGGTGGAGCTGGTGGTGCGTACCGCCGTGATGCGCGCGCCAGGCGCGGCGCCCGCGCCGGTGCGTACTCTGACGCAGGCCGCCCAGCGCGCCTCCGCCGAGGCCGGCAGCCCGGCGGGATCGGCCGCCGCCGCGCATGTGAACGCGAACGATGCCTCCAGCGGGTCGCCGCTCGATCCGCGCCTGAACTTCGCGACCTATCGCCTCGGCGATTCCAACCGGCTCGCCCATGCGGCGGCGCTCAAGGTCGCCGACGCGCCGGCCGGCAGCGGCCCGGTGTTCAACCCGCTTTATCTCCATGCCGCCGTCGGCCTCGGCAAGACGCATCTGCTGCAGGCGATCGCCGCCTCCGGCGCCACCAGCGGGCGGCGCGTCGTCTACCTCACCGCCGAACGCTTCATGTATGGCTTCGTCGCCGCCCTGAAGAGCCAGTCCTCGCTCGCCTTCAAGGAACAGCTGCGCGGCATCGACACGCTGGTGATCGACGACCTGCAGTTCCTGCAGGGCAAGAGCGTGCAGCAGGAGTTCTGTCACACGCTCAACGCGCTGATGGATTCCGGCCGTCAGGTGGTGATCGCCGCCGACCGTCCGCCGGCCGAGCTCGACGCTCTTGAGGAGCGGGTGCGCTCGCGCCTCGCCGGCGGCCTCGTGGTCGAGATCGCCCCGCTCGACGAGGAGCTCAAGCTCGAGATCCTGGCGGCCCGCGTTTCCACCCTCGCCCAGCAGCACCCCGGCTTCAACGTGCCGGCCGACGTGCTCGGCTTCATCGCCCGTAACTGCGGCCAGAACGGGCGCGACCTCGACGGCGCGCTCAACCGGCTGCTGGCGCACAACCAGCTCACCTCGCGCGCGATCACGCTGGAAATGGCCGAGACCGCCGTTCGCGACCTCGTGCGCTCCAGCGAGCCCAAGCGCGTGCGGGTCGACGACATCCTGCGCATCGTCGCCAAGCACTACAATGTCAGCCGCGCCGACATCCTCTCGCAGCGCCGCACCGCCAATGTGGTGAAGCCCCGCCAGATCGCGATGTATCTCGCCAAGATGCTCACCCTGCGTTCGCTGCCGGAAATCGGCCGGCGCTTCGGCGGACGCGACCACACCACCGTCCTCCATGCGGTGCGCAAGATCGACGGGCTGGTGGGTTCCGACCGGGCGCTGGCCGAGGAAGTCGAGACGCTCAAGCGGCTGGTCAACGACGATTGAGGACGGGCGCCGCGAGCCGGCGCTCTCCACCTCCGCGTTTTCCGTGCCGGGGCTTTCCGCTCCGGCGCTTTCCCCGGAATTAC